>NZ_VANV01000006.1 GCF_022496765.1 Acidaminobacter sp. JC074
GGCCACGGCTCTCCTTTGTATCGTGTAGGAATCTCGCCTACAGAATGGGATCGTATCTCAGTAAGAATGCCCCAAACGCCTTGTTAAAGCCGATCTTATGTCATTATATGTATTATGTCATTTCTTTCTGATTGTACACATGCCACATCGCTCTCTACATATACAGAGCCCATCTTTACAAGCGGTCAGTGGGTGCCGTAGAATCAGTTGTTTTTACTTGTATCTGAGTCCTTTTCTTGCTATTTTATAAGCTGCCGCATCATGTGAAGAGCAACCTAATCTTTTCATCACTTTTTTACCTTCTTTTGAAGTGTATCTTGGATTGACATACTTAAATGCTACACCTCGTCTTAAACATCTACTTTCTATAGCTTTCATATATTTAACAAATGGAAATCCCGATAACATTCGTTTATACTTCTTCGTCTGTCTTCTGAGATAAAGTTTTTTATGCTTAAAGTCAAGATTTTCAATGACGACCATTAAACCATTGATTTCAGCGTAATTCGTAATGTCTACAGCTACTTTATTTAACATGTCTTTTATTTGACTCGATGATTTTGAGTACATCTCATACTTTAATGTAAAATGGTTTATTGGATTTCCAAATCGGTCTACATGATAGCAATTAAGATGATTGACATTGAAATCAACACCTAATGCCCCTACATATGGGCTCGTAACTTCTTTTGGTGCTTCATATTCTAATGATGCATGAACATACCATATATCTCTTTTTCTTATGAATCGATAGGATACTGCTTGGTAGATCTTTTCAATTTTAAAGCCTTTATTCACACGATAGCCATAATGCTGTGTCACTTTTTCCATCATTTCGTTTCCATAATTGAAATCAACGTCCTTAATAGTCAAATACTGTCCATATTTTTTTTCTAAACATCTTGGTATTCTAAGCTTTAGTTCATCTCCAGAATATCTACAGTTTTGGTTACCATTTACTTCATCTTTCGAGCCTATACAGAAAAACATATGATTCCGAGCATTTACCCATTCTTGTTTCCATTCGCTATGGGATAAACCAGAAGGCTTAAATTGCTTCTTGAAGAGCTTTTTCGTGCCAAAGCAGACTCTAATAATGCCATTATCCAAATCATTTTCAAGTTTTATTAGTTTGTGTTGAAGATTGTCCAATTTACGTTTTTTATAATGTATATTACGATCTAATTGCTTCTTTTCTTTCACAAGATCTTTAAAATGTGTATCCGATTGTTTAAGGTCCTTTAAAGTCAAACCAATTTCTTTACTTTCTGATGTAAGTCTTTGTATGTCTTTACTTAAAAACTCAAGACGCATTTTCTTATCAGAAATCTCATCATTCATCAATTCTATTCTTGAATCAATAAGTCCACTTATATAACAATACAAACTATTAAACTGTCTGGCAAGTATACCATATTCTGATATGTATTTCTTTTTAAGTTGATTTCTTTTCATTTTTTTACATGCTAAATCAACAAAAAGTTTACGAGATAAACGCGACCAGAAATCGGCTATTTCATTCAGTACAGAATAATATGATTCTATTCTAATTTTCTCCTGGTAAGTGACATTAATAACAGACATAAAAAAATAACTCCTTTGAAAAATAACAAATAAATCTAGGAATTATTAATATAAGTAAACATATATAGAGAGAAAGTGCAAATTAGATAATAATAAAATAAATATACTTTATTATACCAGAAAAGACACCAGAACACAAGTTCGGAGCGTTTGAAAATTATAAAAATCATGTCAAAATTAATAAAAAAATGTTAATATACGCACACGTATGTTCGAAATCATTTTCTATGTTTTTCTGCATCCTTAAATGAAAAATTAATAGTAAGGTATCTTTTCTTTGACTAGACAGTAAGTCTTTCATAATCCTGTATAATGTTAGGTATGGTTGCCTGCCTGCAATAGAGAGGAAACTGAAATGAAGAAAGTACTTACTAAAGGTAACCATAAAAATTTAACTTATCAAGACAGAAAAGGCATTGAGGAAAGACTGAATAATAATTATACATTTAAGGCTATAGGTGAAGATCTTTGTCGAAATCCAAAAACAATATCACGTGAAATCAAACGAGGTAGTTTTACCAGAGAGAAGAATCATAAACTTCGTAAAGGGATTTGTGCTTATAAAGATGATTGTCAAATAACCAATTTGTGCTCTAGCACATATTGTAAAAAAGATATTCCATGTAGCAAATGTAAGATGAACATATGCTCACAATACTGTGACCAATATATGCCAGGTCAATGTAGCCACTTACTTAAACCACCTTATGTGTGTAACCCATGTAAAAAATATACGACATGTGGTTATGACAAAAGATGGTATCGTGCTAATCACGCGGATGATATGTACCATGAAAGGATGTCTCAGTCTCGTATAGGTATCGATTTGTCTCCTGAAGAGGTTTATTTACTAGATGAACTGATTACCCCTTTGCTTCTAAAAGGTCAGTCTATAACACATATTTACGCAACTCACGGTGATAAAATCAAATGCTCAAAACGTTCTTTATATAATTATATAGATCAAGGTGTTTTTAGAGTTAGAAACATTGATTTACCAAGAAAGGTGCGTTATAAACCTAGGAGAAAACAACAAGTATTCAAATTCGATCAGACCTATAGAGAAGGCAGAAGTTATACTGACTTTGAGTTGTTCATGAGTATGCATCCAAACTTAAATGTAGTTGAAATGGATGTCGTCGAAGGAAAAAAAGGTGGCAAAGTTTTTCTGACAATGCTTTTTAGAAATTGTAATTTAATGCTTATATTTTTGATGGATAAATCTACTCAGGCTGATGTCTTAAAGGTGTTTAATGACTTGACAGGTGTATTTGGTGTAGAAGGAATGAAGAAGTTATTCCCAGTAATTCTCACTGATAATGGAGGGTGCTTTAAAGACCCAGATTCACTTGAATCAGATGAGTATGGTGATTTAAGGACAAGGATATTTTATTGTGATCCTCATAAATCATATCAGAAAGGTAAGCTTGAGAAGAATCATGAATTCATACGTTACATACTTCCAAAGGGTAAAGCTTTTGATGAACTAACACAAGATAAAGTTACATTAATGGCAAATCATATCAATAGCGTAGTAAGAGCCAGTCTAAATGACAAAACACCATTTGAACTGGCTACATTGCTACTTGGTAGTGATACGCTAACCAAAATGAACTTAAATCATGTCCCTCATGATGATGTTCATTTAAAACCAAGTTTATTGAAATAATAGTATAAAAGTGCAGGCAGTCGGCTATCCAATAGCTTTAATTTGGTGAGTGGACCATAAGTCTTGCACGAACCCGGCCAGTTGCCTTTTTGCCATGCCTAAAATTCAACAAATTGGCTTTAATTAAGACTATTATACTTCAGTTAACTGAAAAAGTAAGTGCAAAATAGGATAATAACTCTTGCAGCTTTGTTAGAATGCCGATTAGTGACAATGAGTTCTGCAATCAACCTGTTTTTCTGCATTTTAACATATTTTACTATGTTTTTTGCAACTGCAGCTAACCCTCAAAATAAGGGTTTGAGTGATTTACAACGGGAGTTTTCTACAAATCGAAGGGAATAGAAAATCTTTGGAAGATTGTGTTAAGCAAGAAAAGATAATCATCTGGTCAATATGACGTAAGGTGTGAGATACTTATTTGCTGTTTAAATACAATAGCATCACTAGTTGTGTTGAGAATATCGAATAACTTTTTAAAAGGTGTCAGTTTAGGGTGATATCCCACACATTTTTTGTAGTATATAAAACTATGCATATCCAAAATATAATTTTGTCTTATACTGTTAAGTGGCTGTAATGTCGTTCTAATACTTGCTAATAGTATTAGAAAGTATTAGAATGGTATTAGAAAGTATTAGAATGGTATTAGAAAGTATTAGAATACTATCAATAGTATAAGGAGTGATTATCTTGTTTGCTGAAGACTTAAATAATGAATTCAAGAGGAAGTATGTAAAGGAACTTGCAAAAACTGTAGTTGCATTTGCAAATACCAATGGCGGTAAGATTTTTTTAGGAATAGACGATTCAGGTGATATAGTAGGCTTAGATAAACCAGATGATGAATTACTTAAGCTAACAAATACTATTAGAGATTCAATCTCTCCTGATGTAACACCTTTTATATCAAGTAAGTTTGAAAACTATGATGATAAAAAAGTCATTGTCTGCAGTGTGCAAAAGGGATCGGCATGTCCTTATTATCTGACTTCTAAAGGCTTACGACCTGAGGGAGTTTATGTAAGGCAAGGGGCGTCGTCCGTACCTGCTTCTCAGTCAACTATTTTAAAAATGATAAAAGAAACAGATGGTGATAGTTATGAAGAGCTTAGATCATTAAATCAGGAACTTACTTTTAACTATCTGAAATCTGAGTTTGAAAAAAATGATTTATATTTTGAAGAGCCACAAAAGAAAACACTTGGCATAATCGGCGATGATGGTTTATACACAAATTTAGCTTTGCTATTATCTGATCAGTGTAACCATTCTATTAAAGCAGCAGTTTTTGAAGGAACAAGTAAAAACCATTTTCTTGATAGATATGAGTTCGAAGGTTCTGTAATGAAGCAAATGAGAGAAGTCTATGCTTTTGTTGATCGATATAATAGGACTCAGTCGAGATTTGAAGGTATAGATAGAATAGATCTGCGAGAATACCCTGAAGAAGCCTTAAGAGAAGCCTTATTAAATTCAATTGTTCATAAAGATTACGGATTTGGAGCTTCTACTTTAGTTAGTGTTTTTGATGATAGAATTGAGATTTTAACGATTGGAGGGCTTGTTAAAGGCTTAACTAAAAATGATATTATGATAGGCACATCACTTTTGAGAAATAGAAAATTGGCTAATGTGTTCTACCGTATAAAATGGATAGAAGCTTACGGTACAGGTATTTTGAAAATCAAAGAAGCATATGATGATTACAAGTCTAAACCTGATATTACCATTACGGACAATGCATTTAAAGTTACATTACCGGCTATTAAGTTGTTAGACAAAGAGGCTAAGAAGTCTCTAAGTTTGAGTGAACAAAAAGTTCTTGATATGTTAAGTTCATCAGAATATGTTAAAAGATCAGAAGTTCAAAGGGTACTAGAAATATCGCAGCCTATGGCAGTTAAAGTCATAAGAGGTTTATTAGATAAAGAAGTTATTGAAAAAGTTGGTTCAGGTAAGAATGTAGTGTATAAATTATCAGATGAGATGTGACGATTTAATATTTCAGGACAAAAAGACTTATCTTAGGACATAAGTCTATGCTTTCATAGGATCATGTATTAATCTTAATCATGTGATGTGAAAGGAGACATTATGTCAGACTACAACAATGGTTACTTATACAGAAATAAAGAATCTGAAAAAGAAAGTTCAACTGCTAATCCTAAAGATCAGTCGATAGGTTTTGTAAAAACACTGCTTAGAGTGATTTTGGCAATAGTGGTTTTAGGACCTGTAGTTGTATATAATGCTACAATCTCAGATCTACTTGGTGTGTTTCTAATCATATTGTATGGTGTTTTATTTTATATATCAGGTATTATTTTACCTGATGAGAATGATGTTTGGAATGATTAATAGAAAAGCTCTGGCCTAGCCAGAGCTTTAATGAGCTGTAATTCTTTGTACAAAGAAGTCTGCATTAATGGATGTATCAATATCATAGTCATCATACTTCTTAAAAATGCTTGTTAATGAACTTAAACCATAACCTCGGTTATCTCCTTTAGAAGAGTAACCGATTTTTTTTATTTGACCTAGTTCCATACCATGCAAGTATGTGTTAGATATTTCTATCAGATCTTTATCAATGGTAATATGAATCCTCTTATCCTCAGTAGACTCACATGCCTCAATGGCATTGTCCATGAGGTTGCCGATGATCCTAACAATATCTTGGTCTTCAAAAGAAAAACTGTATGAAAAGAGATCCAGTGATACTGTTATAGCTTTTTCTTCACAAACCAGGAGTTTGTTAAAGAGGATACTTTTTAATGAGGTGTTTTTGATGATGGCAAGTTTATTAATCATATGGTACTGATGAAGCATAGAGGTATCTAAAGAATCTGTATCAAGAAGCTTCTTTGCTCTTTCGTAATCTCCTTCAGCGAGACAACCATTAAGAGCAATTTTAAGGTTGTGATGGTCATGTCTAAAAAGCCTCATTTCATTATACAGTTCTTCTACTGACTTTACATATCTGTTGAGTTCGTCTTGTCTTCTTATGAGTTTATTGGTCATTAAAATTCTTTTGTGTTTGCTATGAAAATTAAGACCAATAATGATGATGACAGCTAGTAGAAAGACAAATGAATAGACAGAATACATGATGTAAGAATCATAACTCAATATATCTTTGAGTCGCATTGTCACGAATGTGACAATTGTAAAAGGTGACATTAAAATGATGATTTCTAGAAAGATCATCTTATTTTCTTTTAGATCAGGTAGCTGGTCTATTTTATTTTGCTTAAAGGCAATTAGAATCATGTAAATGATTAAAAACACAAGTGCCAAAAAGAGCATAATCTGTCTATTGGCATGCAGTGAAAAGGTATGAAAGCCTTCTATAACAATATCGTTGATTTGAAGTGAAATATAGTAGAACAAATATGAGGTGATAACCAGTCCTGAAAAGAAGATATAGTTAGATGATACATGGCTTTCAGAATGCTTAGTTACTGACATATAAACAATCTTAAAAAATGATGTAATAAATAAAAATGTTAATGATAATAAGAGTCCCCAGAAATATACACAGGAAATATAATAGACGAGACCTGTGAAGTTAAAGAGTTCACTGGTATCAGAAAATACATAAGCGATTGAGCCACCAATAGTTGTCCAAGTAAGTTCGTTGTTATTCAGTTGAGAAACAACCCACTGGTGATTGATTAATAGGGATAAAAGAAAAACGAGTATGAAAGCCCCCAGTTGTAAGAACTTATTTTTAAAAATATTCAAGTCATTTTCTTTTAAAACACTTAGATAAGACGTTAAAATTTTTACATTAAAAATAATCCCTACCCCTGTAAGCCAGAGGGCAGGAAAGTCTTCTAGAAATCCTGTAGTTGTATGAGAACCTACCAATGTTCTTCCTATCAAGTTAAGAAACAAGAGCAAGATAATAGGTAGGGTAGAATATAAAAATGTTTTTAAAGTGTATGTCTTACTCATCTTATTCCTTACTTAGTAGGCTCATTGGCTTTGGTACAAACTTAGAAGACAAGTCACATGACTTGTGTTCAGAAAAGACGGCCTGGTAGGGCTTCTTAGAAATTTTAATTTCTTTGATTTTATCTTTGTTTAGTACAAATGACTTATGACATCTTATAAAGTTATCAGGTAAGTTTTCTTCTAACTCCTTAATAGTGCCTGATATTAAAATGGCATCTTCTAAGGTATGTAATATAAGTTGTCGTTTCTTATGAGATGTTTCAAAACAGACAATGTCATTTATAGGTATGGTTTTGAGAACACCCATGGTCTTATAGGTATACAAAACTTCATCACATCTTGAGAGTTGGTTTTGAGTGATCTGTTTTAAAGTTCCTCTGATATGGTCTTTATAATCAGGCGCAGCCTTATCTATAAAGTTCATGGCTCTTAGGTAATAACCATATGAGATTTGAGCCATCTCTTTATGAGAGGTTAAGATGATGATATGTCCATCGTGGTCATACTTTCTAATCTCTTTGGCCAGATCTAGTCCAGTAAAGTTTGTTTTTAAATCAATGTCTACAAAGTAAATGTTGGTTTTACTATTATTAAATGGATGATTGTCTTTAAAATCCTTAAAGCCTCCATCAATCTTATAAAACTTATCAATTTTAAAGACGTTAGATGTAGCTGAGTAGGTCTCAATTAAAGATGAAACTTCATTTATGTTAACAATATTGTCGTCTATCAAATAAACAGTATACATTTTGCCTCCAATCCGCTCTTTAAATATAGCATAAGGAAAATAATTGGACAATAAGAGTGGCATCTTTAGACAGTATAAAAGTGGTTGAATAAGAGTTAGAAATAAATAGTCATTTTCAAAAGTTCCATATGTTACGACGCTGGTGGATTATCATACCGCCTAAAATTGGTAATGATTAGTAACTTGCTGGTGCTATTTATCGAAGTTTCTTTGTAGATATGGTAGAAATGTGGTAGAATATCGGTAGAAAGAAAATCAACCGATGCACTTCTGGAGGCCTTTATGATGAAAAGTATGATGAGTGGAGAAAGTAAATATGTAGAATACAAAGTAACATATTCGAAGACATTTTTAAAAACAGTGAGTGCTTATGCGAATTATCATAGTGGTACGATCGTATTTGGTATCAATGATGATGGAGAAGTAATTGGAGTTGATAAGGTTGATAGTTTGAAACTTTCCATAGAACATGCAATTCATGATGCAATAGATCCAGTTCCTTACTATGATATAAATGTAGCAGAAGAAGATGGTAAGACATTAGTGTTATTAAATGTATATAAAGGTGAACATACACCATATAATTATTCTGGAAAGCCGTACCAACGTAAGGATACTTCTTCTGTACAAGTGGATAGGATTAGTCATAGAGAGTTAATTTTAAATGGCCAAAACATGGGATTTGATGAGTTGGAATATAGAGATGATAATCTTTCTTTTGCATTCTTACGAAGTAGGTTAAAGCAGTTCATGGGTATAGATAATCTTACCGATGATTTACTTAGGACACTTGAGTTAAAAAAAATCAGTAATTTCGTTAATGCAGCAGCTTTATTGTCTGATTTTAATCCAATAAAATCATCTGTTATTAATATGATTGCTTATAAAGATGATACTGTAAGAGAAATTATTGATAGAGAAGTCTTAGAGACAATATCTTTAGTTGAGCAGTATGAAGCGTGTCTAAGGTTTTATAGAAAACACATTAATACATCCGAGAAGATACAAGGGCCGTATAGAGAGACTGTTGAAGAAGTACCATTAGTTGCATATAGAGAGGCAATAACTAACGCAATTATCCATAGAGATTATTTAAGAGGAGCGGCAATTAGGATTCAGGTATTTTCCAATCGTATAGAAATTGTTTCTCCCGGTTCTCTACCGATTGGATTATCGGTAGATGAATATGAAATCGGTAATATATCTATTGTGAGAAATCGAATTATTGCCGATGTATTCAGGAGATTAGGCATTGTAGAAAAATTTGGAACTGGTATACAGCGTATTAAAGAATACTATCGTGATTTATCTGAACAACCTAAATTTATGGTATATGATAATAGTGTGACAGTTGTTCTACCTAGAAATACAGAAGTGTCTAGAGTATCACAAAAGACGACAAAGGTTGTGGCTAACATGACGGAAAGAGAGCAACGTGTTTATCTTCTATTGCAAGAAAAAGAATCGGTAACAAGGGCAGAAATTGAACAAGTATTACAGTTGAAACGTAGTCAATCTGGCGAATTGCTAAAATCTATGAAAGAAAAGGATGTCATTCTTATGATTGGAAGTGGAAGAAATACTAAATATACATTAAAAGGTTGATAAAAATCGGTAGTGTTTATACTACCGATTTTACTTTGCTATAAATGGATTATTTAAGCATACTAATAGGCACTTGAAAATAATTAAATTGCTGCGCAAAACTAACTTCAGTCTTATGAAAAAAAACAGGATTTAATTTTTCCTTTTTAGATTTAGAATTTCATACTTGGAATGAGTTAAATTACGCTATCCTTATATAGTTTTTTTATCCTATAATTTGTAATTGTGTTAAAATAAGATGTTGGTTGTTAAAATGATATACGAAAAATACGAGATTAACTAGTGTCATTGAATGAGATACATAGGTATGATACTCACTTGACAAAAGAGGTGAAAATGCAAAAGAATATAATCAGAATAGCGCTAATAGTGCTGTGTTTAGCAAGTTATTTAACTTATAGTGTCATTCACGCAAACACTCTTAGAAGTGAATTAATAGCCCATATAAATAAACCGAATCTTAATTTTGTAGAAGAACATAAAAGAGAGCTTTTAAGGCATTCATACTTTAGTTCTGACAACCTTCAAAGCGTTTATGATAAGAAGTTTAATGATGGTACTTGGTCCTTGGTTAAAATGCTAGATAAGGCTGTAGAGTACAGGCATCTTTATGGTCAACTGCCAATCATAGAAAGTGGTAGTATAGAAGTTACACTTGATGACTATCTGATAGACTATTTTTTAGAGGAAGTAGTAGGTGGAGACGTGGTAAAGTCAAGCCTATATAATCTAGAAGAAATTACCCAAAATGTTGGTTTTAAAAGTGCTGATGAACTTCTTAGGGACTGCTACCATTTAAATATGAGTCTTTTTCTAAATAGTCAATTAAGTCATGAAGAAGTGATTGACTTCCATAGTAAGTTAGAAGCATTTACAGGGGTATTAGAAACTTCTCCTTCTCAGATGTTTACAGAATCTATGCCTGACTTACTCAGTCAATATACCACTTATAAGGAGTATGAGTCAGCTAGAGAAAAGATGAAGGCTTTAAGTCATGACGTGAATGAAAAAGACTTTTATAATGCCATTAAGTCAATTTCTAATCTGATGGATGCACCTTTGACACCAAGCTATACTATTAATGACCTTGATTTCAAGTCAGATTCTAATACATTTATCATTCCTCTTGAAGATGTAAAACTAATAAGAGACAAAGGTCTTGATCGTGAAAAGATGGCCAATGAATTCTATGATTATCTTGATAAAGATAATAGGGTCATTAGCCAAACACTTGAAAGCAACAAGGTATACTACATCGTATCAGCCAATGACTATTTGCATATTGATCAAATTGAAATCGTCTATACTTTTGATGGAGATTATGGCCAGTTTTTTTATGGTAATGATAGTGAAGAGGTTCTTAATAAAAGAATCAAAGAACTCGGATACGGCTCAAATTATCTAGAAAAATACGATATAACTTATTTAGACAATCTGTCAGATATTCAGCTAGACGAATATCGTAGTGTTGTCAACGGGGTACTTGGAAACTATGGTGAAATCATAATGCCTATTATGATTTCTAATAAGGTGACTCATTATTTTCATGTTGAAGATGGTCGTTATTATACCAAAACAAAATTAATGTTTGATCCACTTGTTGATACGAGCGATATGATGTCAGATATCACTTTTTATGCTGTTGAGAAGGTAAGCAGTGATCAAATGGAAATTGCGGGTCTAGCCATGCCATCAGGTATTCTTATTATTCAAGATAGTCTGAGTATGAACAAGAGTGCTAAATCTACCATTCACCACGAAATCATGCACCAAATTGATCGCTATTATAATAACAGACATAACATCCGTTTATATCTGAGTCACCCAGATTTCAAGTACCTTGATAAGCGTGACCTGTCTAAAGAAGACTATGTAAAAACTTTTAAGACTGAGAATTTTTCTTCTAAGAGTGTCCTTTCTAGATTGGACTACGGTATGACGTCTTATTATTCTGGGCTTAATAAGCAAGAACATTTAGCAGAACTCTGGTCAGATTTAGTGATGAACTATGACTTATACGAAGATGAATTTAATAAACATCCTGCATTTGATGAAAATGTAAACAAACTTATCATATTCATGAATGAAATCATAGAAACGGTAGATGGTGATAAGATTGAAACTGTTGAAGACCTGTTGAGGTTTGATGGAGACATTACTAAGTAAGAGATCATCAGACCCTATTTTATGATAACAGACCCTATGTTTGTATTTTAGTATCAAAACTTAAACTACTTGCGTACTGTTAGTAGGAAATTATAAAGAAGATGTCAAGATGAATGGAGCAAAAATGAAAAGAGTCATCATAGTCTTAATATTGTTAAGCGTACTTGTATCTTGTTCAAGTCCTGAAGTTAAAGAAAATACTGAATCGAAAAAAGTAGATGATGAAATACTTGATGAAAGAGTAGTAAACATTGATCCACTCGTTCAATATGCCATGAACAACATTGATTTTGAGTTTGTGTCTGATTCAGGTCATTATACAGATTACAAGAGAATCTCAAAATCAAACTATAGCAATAAAGATATGATTAGAGATATTGAAGCTTTGAGTCAGCTCATAGAGGACCAAGACTTCGCTCAGTTAAGAGATAAAATCCTAACCATACCTGATTACAACAACTTGATGAGAGAAGTAAAAATTAATTATATCGTGCCAATACTCATGCATGAAAATAATTATCTAGATGCACTGAGGATTGTTTACAAGAAAGAACAAATAGAGACCAAAGAAGACAGGTTTTTATTCGATATCATCTACCTGATGAGATACATGTATGTCAACAATGACCTAGATTATGCCATAGCTCTAGTAGACAAGCTTAAGGAAGAGTTTCCTAAAGGGAATGTTTCCTATGTATGGTTTGCAATATCACCGAGACAATATGAAGTTTTAAATAATACAGGGATTGTTTATCCACCAAATCAAGATGGTGATAGAAATATCTTATGGCGTTATTTAGTAGATAATTATCCTGATGATCGTCATATAGATTACGCTTATTACTTTTTAGGAGACTACCAAAAGATCATTGATGACTATCCTGAATCAGTCTTACTTGAAAAGGCAATATATGCCCGTGCTGATAAGTTATCTAATGCTGTAAGAAGGGCCATCTACAATGATAAAGAAACACTAGATAGAGTTGATCTAGCACTTGCTAAAGACTACTATCAAGACTATTTAAGGACCTATCCAGATTCAAAGTACGCTTATAGAGCTGTATCAGACATCAAGTCTTTATGTAGGACCATGTGCTGGCATTACGGAGAAGATGACCATTACTATGACTTTTTAGAAGCCATCAAGGAAATGGATTATGATAAGCGCTATTATAGCAGATATTCTATCACTGAATCCATACTCTACTCACTTAAATATGAATATATAGGCAGTAATCATCTAATCGAAGTATCTAACAAGGCAAAAGCCTTTTTAGAGGATGAAGATGTTTATTCTTATAACAAATACTTTATATGGAGTGGCCTTGCTAACAATGCCTTTTACAAGGGTGAGTTAGAATTAGCAGACATGTATTTTAGTAAAATTGAAAAGTATGACTATGATGAGTTTGATTTGTACAGGTTGATTGTCTTATCAGAACTTAAGCCACTTCTTGGTAAAGAAGACAAGGAAGCACTGTTTGAAAAAGCAGAAATACTAAGAGACCATGAAGAGTACTATGCTTCCGTATACATCTATAATAAGTTAATAAAGTTAAAGCTATCTGATGAAGAGCTTAGTAAGGCATATATGTTAAGAGCATCTTCTTCTAAGAAAAACAGGGTTTATGATGAAATGTTAGAATCCTATGAGTATATATTTGACCATCTAGACAAAACTGTTTTTGCTGATGATGCTCTAGCAGAAATTGGAGTTCATTATTTGTTGACTGAAAAAGACTATGATAAGGCTAGAGAGATATTTAGACAAGTCATAAAAAAATATCCAGAGACCAATGCAGTTAACAATGCTTACAACTGGATTGCCTGGTCTTACTTACAGGAAAAAGATTATGAGCATGCCTTAACGGCATACGAAGAATTAAAAGACAAGTTTCCAACCAACAGGTTTGGAAGAAATGCTGTCCCTAATATTAAAAAGATAAAGGAAAAACTAGAAGCAGAAGACTAAGGAAGCTTAACCTTATAGGATCTTATGAAGTGTCTATTGAACATAAGTATGAAGCACGTGAGGAATTTAGTATAATCACTGATAAACCTTCAAGAATCATAATAGATACATCTGAATCAAGTAACGAAAACCTTGTTTTAGCAGCAAGAAGGAATTATGCAATGGAAAGTCTATACGACCTAAAAGAAAAAGCAGTATTAATGATTTCATCACAACTACTAGGCCTATTCTGAATAATCTTTTCTATCACAAAGATGGCACATGCACCTAAGAAACATGTGACAAAGATTGAATCTGTTGGATGGCAAGTACTTCTGCTGCGGCTGTAAATAGATACCAACCTCTAAGAGTTATTTTGTAGTTGGATCAAGTGAAGTAGATGCCTACTAAAGCAAGCATGGTTAAGGAGAGTTATATGAAGACAAATAGATTAATTCAGTTACTTACAATTGTTCTTATTCTTAGCTCTTGTGATTCTAACTTAGATTTGAGTACTGGAAATAATCTTGTGGAAGTTGATACATCAATAAGTGAAAACATCGAAAATTTGGAAGTTCCAAAAGCATTGAATGATAAAACTAGCTGGTTTGAAGAGTTTGAGAACATTGAAGCGATATCTTTTCTTGATAATATAGACTCAAGCATTTATGATACTATGATATTCGAGTCAAAGGATACTGACTACAATAATAGAGTGATCAATACTTATTTAATAGAAAGAGGCGTTCAGCCTAGTAAGCCGGAGGGTGAAATCAATAGAGGAGATTTAACATTAGGTCAGTACTACCTTGATGGACTGGGGAATAAAATAATCATTATTCTAAGAGTTTGGAATCTTGAGTTGGAACCCGAGGAAGTTTATATTGCTTGTATTACTTTTGATTTGGACCAGGTAAAAGAGAAAAGTTTTATCCAGTACGATTATAATAAGAACAATCAATTAATCAAAGAGATCTTATATAGCGAAGATGGTGATGCACTTGCAGATATTGAGTATATGAGGAGTCGTCAATTTCCTTTTTCCATAATAAAGACATTTAAGAGCTATAACAATGATTATAATCATGTATCTGAAATATTGAATAGAAATGAAAAGTTTTGGTTTTACAAAGAAAGAATGCATCAAAGTGAAGATGGTCGACCGATTGATTATGTTGGTGATGTATTTTACATTAATCAAAATGAAGCGTTTGAGGCCAACAAGGATCAATTGACATTTTATTATAACCAACAGAATCAATTAGAAAGCATCAGAGGTAGTCTAGTTAACAAGGACTTCTATAAAGATAAAAATGAAAAAGAAACTTATGATTCTATGGCTAAGATAGACTTAAATTACAGCTCAAGTGGCTATATAGATTATATCAAGTATTCATTACCAGCATTAATCTATGGTAGTTATGACAGTATGGGAGAAATCTTTTGCGATGATACTGGAAGAATGATATACAATTCTTATTATGTGACACACGGTAGCGTAGAAGAGTTTTACTTTTATAAAGAAAGTGAAGATAAGCCATTTATATGCCTTATGTTCGACAGCATGCCTATAACAGGTGAAGATAAAGACGGCTTAACATACATGTATGGCAACTATTCTGAAATGTATATGTTTGATAATATGGATGAATAAGCAGACTCTATTGTAATAATAAACTAGACCAGTTATAATTATTCTCCAATGGATGGAAATCCTTATTCATTCGGAATTAAAGATATAATCTGGTAAGAGGATGGGAATATGAGTTATAATTTAAACTTGATTAGGTGCCAATCCTATAAGGATTATCTTGTAAATGCCTTTACTGAAATATCCGTTGAAGAATGGAAAACTTACTTAATCAATAGAGAGGATTTTAGTTATAAAGAAACCTTAGTGATTGTAAATAGCATGAATGATTCAGAAATTTCAATGTCTGGTCATTTTGGACTGACGCAGATAGGTAATGAATCACTATGCTTCTCACTTTCAGGTGGAAGAATAACAATACCCTATAATGAAAGTGCAAAGAATTTCATTATACAGGTTGGGATAGATCTAGGAGCAAAGTGTTATGGCGATGAAGGTGAAGAGTATGAACTTTCAAAAGAAAAAAGTAAAAGCAAGTTCACTTTGAAGAGTTTCTTTAAAGGTTGATTCACGACATAGAAAGTAGTAAACTAAATACTACTAAAAAAAGAAGATTTAAGAACAGTGGAGTATGCGTTGAAAGACATGGAGTTGGTGATTCTAACACCCAAACACATCATACAAAAGAATCAAGAAAACATAATTGAGACAATAGAGTATTCAAGAGATAATGAAGATTATAGTGATAAGAAGTTAATAGATACAGTTTTGTCTAAACGTTTGAAGCGGAAATACAAACTGATTGATAGAATCCTAAGTAATCAAGCTACATTAATTTTGATTGCACCGTATACAGATTATGTAAATGAAAAGATGAATATAATAGAGTGTTTAGACAAAGGGGGTCATCAAAAGATTGTTTTAAGTTCTGTTGGTCCTGTCTTATCTATGGCTATATTTGATGAAGGTCAAGTGCCAACGATTGCTTTACTTAAAATAGGCTACACTGTGTTTATGTCCTTTCAATATCAGGGATTCATAATCAAAAGTGATTATATTGTTGATTACAGTGAAAAAGATATCAAAGAGTTTATGGATCATTCTTACCTTCTTTTAAAAGAGAATCTAGATGATCTAATTGTTAATGATGTTAATGCTGAGATAGATTATCAGACGTGGGATTCAACAAGAGACATTGAAATTATTACTTGTAACTTCGAAGAAGATAATTTAAGTTTTATAAACAACGAAACAAAGAACGTTTCTTTAGAAGATGTAGTAAAATTACAAAACCTGAAATTCTAAACATAAAACGACCTAAGAGAAGATGAGGTACATTTAACCGTGCTCTTTAAGGATTTTCTAAAAAAAACACATAAATCAACTTGATATGAATAATCTGAATTGATAAGTTGAACTAGATTAGAATGAGGATATTGATAAAAATAGTATTTTGAAAAGTGCAAGGATCAAACGATGTTCTTAAGTAAAAAGAATATTACAAAGTATGTCCATGACATAACATAGACATATTATTGTGCTATTATAATAGAAGAAACTTGATCAGATGGTTTAAATTTAAACCATCACATAACATAAAGGGAGAAAATGACATGAAAAAGAAACTAATAGCTTTATTGCTAATAGCTTGCTTATCCTTATTTTCGTTTGCTGTTTTTGCTGAAGAAGATGAAGATCGAGTAGACCTAAATAAAATAACAGAGCTAATACAGACGATAGACAAGTATTATAAAGATGATATTTCTAAGAGTGAACTTGTTGAAGGTGCATATAGAGGGATTGTTGAACAGTTAGATAAACACAGTAAGTATTATACTGAAGATGAATTTCAAGCCTTTGTTAAAAGCTTAGATGGTACACTAATCGGAATTGGTGTATACATTGAAGAAATTGATTCTGGTATAAAGGTCATATCTCCTATTGAAGGTTCACCCGCGAATGCAGCAGGCATTATGTCTGGTGATGTCATTACTCATGTAGATGGATTAAAAGTAACAGAAATATCTTATCAAACAGCAATTGATATGATTAAAGGTGAGCCTGATACATCTGTAAAAATTACGATTGATAGAAATGGAACTACATTAAACTTCGATATCACTAGAGCGGTTATTAGCATTCCAGATGTAACTTATGAAATTTTAGACAATAACATAGGTTACTTAAAGATCATTCAATTTGGTGATGGTGTTTCAGTTGAAGTAGAAAATGCAATAGTTGCTTTAACGGAGCAGGGGATGGATTTTTTAATTATTGATCTTCGTAATAATCCGGGTGGTTATTTAAGTGAAGTAATAGAAATTTCTGAATGGTTTGTAGATATCGAAGATGATATAGTACATGTTGATTATAAAGCTTTTGAAGATGAATCATATTATGCAAAAAAACCTGCTTTAGATATTCCTTTATGTGTACTCATTAACAATGGTTCTGCAAGTGCGTCTGAGATACTAGCCGGAGCAATTAAGTATAATGAGCGAGGTACGTTAATTGGAGAGACTACATATGGAAAAGGAACAGTCCAATCGCTTTATACTTTATTGAATGACACAGCAATGAAACTAACAACAGCGGAGTACTTTGCAGCAAATGAAACAAAAGTAAATGGTATTGGTGTAGAACCAGATATTTATCTTCCTTTAAAAACAGAAGATGAACTGAATACGATTGCTGGATTTGCTCCAATGATTGATAAAGAGCTTTCATATTATAATATAACAAGTTTAGATGTATTTGGTGCTCAACAAAGATTAAAATTTCTTGGTTATGATATAGACTTAACTGGTACCTATGATCAAAAGACATCTCAAGCTATTTATTCATTTCAAATGAGTCATAACTTAATAAGTAAATATGCATTATATCCAGAGACAAAGAATAAACTAAATGAAGTCATTAAATCTTATCTAAGTGAAGATCCACAATTGGATAAGGCTATAGAGATTTTATCAGGGAAATAATTCTCGTTTTGCAAAGAAAATGCGTATTATAGGATTAACGTTATCGTAACACGTCTGTAACCTACAGGCGTGTTTTTTAGTGTATAATACTCCTATAAGTTCATCAGATAATTATGGCTAGAACAAGCGTTTGTATTATAATTTACAGTTATGTTACAAAGGCTTGTAATAATTGTCCATAAAACATATCTGGTGATATAATCTACATTAGGATTGGTTATTCCGCCAATTCCACAACGGTCTTAGTAGAAGGGGGACATGTTGTATTGATCAAATCCCTTCTCCAGACGAACTACATATTTTAAAGGGAGGAATTAAGACATGAAAAGAGTTTTATCTCTTGTATTAGCATTTATGTTAGTATTCTCATCTATCTTACCTGCATTTGCTGAAGAAGCTACTTTTTCAGAAGATGGTCAGAAGTTAGTAGATTACGGTATTATTGCTGGTACTGGTAATGGCGATGATGCTGAAGGTCAGCTTACAAGAGCTGCAATGACAGTATTATTAGCTGCAATGTATGGTGAAAAAGCGACTGCTGAAGAGTACGCTTTTGATGCATCATTCACAGATTTAGAAGAAGGTCAATGGTATGTGCCATTTGTTGCATATGCTGAGCAAAAAGGTTGGATGATCGGTGACGGTCCTGGTACAACTTTCAGACCTAACGATGTTATGACTGCTCAAGAAATCAACGCTATGTTCCTAAAAGTTTTAGGTTACGAAGTTGAGTGGGCTGACGTTAACACAGAAGCTGAAGAAATGGAAATCGCAGTAACTGCTGCAGATCCTACTTTAGTATTAAGAGGCGAAGCTTTCGCTACAATTTTAGAAGTATTAGATACTCCTAAGATGGACGAGACTGATACATTAGGTACTGCTTTAGGTATCACTGGTTATGAGCCTCCAACTCCTCCAGCTCCAACTGCTGTAATGATTACAGAAGCTGTTGCTATCAACTCAACTGTTGTTGAAGTATCATTAGATGATGACGAAGACGCTCCTACAGCTTTAACTGTAGATCAATTTGTTGTTACTGACGATGAAGATGCAGTATTAGAAGTTGAATCAGCTGTATTTGCTGGTTGGGACGAAGATAACTACACTGTATTAGTTACATTAGCTGACGCTACTACTGCTGGTACATTATACACAGTTACTTCAGGTGATGACTCAGCTAACTTCGGTGGTAGAACTGAAGACGAAACTAAGCCATCAATCTCTGCTATTACTCCAGTTGAAACTTATACTTTCAAAGTTGAGTTCAGTGAAGCAGTTGCTTTAGATACTTTAGCTCTAGAAGTTGAAGAAAAAATCTCAGGTGACGAATTAGCTGTAACTAACATGGAATACACTGCTAAGAACATGATTACTGTAACTACTGAAGAGCAATCTGCAGAGTTATACAAATTGACTGTAACATCAGTTTCTGACTTAGCTGGTAACGAAGCTGAAGATTTAACTAAGACTTTCGTAGGTAAGGATAAGCCTACATCAGACTTAAAATTATCAGATGTATTAACTGAAGAGTCAACTCAAATCGTTGCTGTATTTGCAAGAAACGTTGACGAAGCTACTGCATTAGATATCGAGAATTACACTGTTGAGAACGTTAACTCAGGTGACGAAATCGAAGTAATTGCTGCTGAAATGGATTCAGATGTTTCTACTACAGATGATGACGAAAGCAAAATGCAAGTTGTTTTAACTTTAGCTGAAGATACTGAGCAAAAGTTATACAAATTAACTGTAGAAAACGTTGAAGACGTATATGGTAATGAATTAGCTTCTAACCAATCTGATACATTTGTTGGTTTAAAGGCTGATGAAACTGCTTTAAAGATTTCAAAAGTTGAATCTACTTCTAACACAGAAGTTACAATCACTTTTGATGACAAGGTTGATGCTGATACTGCATTAGACTTATTCGAATTAGAAGAAAAGAACTCAGGTGATGAGTTAGCTATTACTGATATTGATGTTGATAAGACAGAAGTAACGTTAACTACTGAAGAGCAATCTCAAGTTCTTTATGAAATCACTGTTAAAGAAGGTATCTTAGATACTGATGGTAACGAAACTGAAAAAGACTTAACTGCTACATTCGTAGGTAAGAAAGTTGGCGCTAAGATTTCTAGTTTCTCTGTTTCAAGAGATACTGATACTACAATCATCGTAGACTTCAACTCTAACGTTGGTTCTAACGCTACAGACGTTTCATTCTACTTCATCGATGGTGGTGTAGGTTACCCTGAAAAGGCTGAAACTGTAACTGGTAAAGCTGATCAAATTAAATTAACTATTCCTAAGACTACTGATGCTAAGATCTACAAGCTTACAGTATACGAAGGAATCTTAAACTCTGACGATGTTGCTTCTACAGATGACATTAAGAACACATTTGTAGGTAAAGGTTCTGCTGCTGGTTTACCAGAAATTGAAGCTGTTATGGCAACTGACGAAAGTACAATTGAAATCTTCTTTGATAGAGATATTGATGATACTACTATCGATGGTAAGGTTTGGAATGGTACAAGTGCATTAGTAGCTGGCGTATTAGAGTACTCAAAAGACAACGGTGACAACTGGATTGCTTTAGAGTCATTAGCTGGTTATAAAGTTTACCAATCAGCTGAAAATGATAATGTTTTAGTATTAAGAACTACTGCTGATCCATTTAACAAAGCTGATTCTGAAGCTTCAAATGATACATTCATCTTAAAAGCTAAAGATACTGACGTATTAAAAGCTGAATCTGATGGCGATGCAATGACGTTCGAATTTGCTTATAGTGATAGTGAACCTGCTGAAATCGTTATCGAAGGTGTTTCTTCATTAGATGATTCAACATTAAGAGTTTACTTCAACATGCCAGTTGACTTCCCTAACGATTCTGCTGCTACAATTGCTAAAATCGCTAAGAAAGCTGACGATAAAGCATTTACAGATACTACAGGTGTTATTGAGTTAGCTTCTGCAGTAAAATCTGATGATGAAGGTAAGATTTGGGACATCGCATTAAAAACTGGTTCAAACATGACTTCTACAGAAGTTTACGAATTATTATTTGTTCAAAACGCAACAACTTTAAAGGCTAACTTAACTGATTTAGCTGGTATTGTTACATTAGAAGACCAAGAAACTGCTTCAGGTTTCCAACATGATCCTGTTGAGTTTGCTGGTACTACTACAGATCCAGGTGCTATTACTTCTGTATATGCAACTATGGAAGACGAAAGAACTATTAAAGTACACTTCCCAACTGATATGGCTAAGAATGCTGCTATGTTAGCAACTTCTACTTTTAAGTTATACAGTGATGAAGGTACAACGGAAATTCACGCATCAGATATGGTAGATGTTGACTTTAGTACTACTACTAACATTGCTACTATCTACTTAAATAAAGATATTGCTAGTACTTCTGGTGATTTCTACTTAGGTATTACTAAGAACTTATTAACAAATGCTGCTGGTACAAGAAAAGTTAACGATGGCGAAGATACTCCAGATGACTTAGTATTTGAATTCGCTAACTCAACTTCTTCAGTTGCAGAAGCTGCTGTTAAATCTGTTACATTAGACGAAGATATGATGGGTATGACTATCAAGTTAACTAAAGATGTAGCATATGATGTAACTGCTGGTACTAACTTAGCATTAGATGACGATTCAGGTACATTAGCTAACTTCGAATTCGTTAACGGTGGTGATGACGCAGGTACAATGACTGCTGCTAACTTCTTAAAAGTATTCATGATCGAAGCTCAATTCGTTGGTGAAACTGAAGCTACTGCTGTTGAAGCTGCTGATATTGATGGTACTATCGCAATTGATGAAGATGGTTACTTATCAGTTCAATTCAAGAAGGCTCTTAAGCCAAGTTCAGGTGGATATGTTTCTACTGAAGCTACTACTGCTTCTCCAGACTTATTCATGTTTGATAAGACATTCACTAAAGCTGATAACTCAGACGATGCTGCACAAGTATCATTTGGTGTTCCTGCTTCAGCTGCATATGATGAAACTAAGCCTGCTTTAGTAGCTACTGCTCCAGTTAAGTTATATGATGAAGATAAAGATGCTAAATTTGACAAAATTACTGTTGAGTTTACTGAAGAAGTTAAAGATGTAGTTATTGGCGATTTCACTTTAAGTGGCGCTGGTAATGTTGATTTAACAAACGCTACTGTAGCAGTTTCTGGTAACATGGTTACTATTACTTTAGATGAAGCTGAGCAAACTGCAGATACTACTTCTACAACTCAAACTATTACAGTTGATACAATTAACGACTTAGCTGGTAATACTATGAACACTGCTGCAGGCGAAGCTTTTGAAGACTTAGCTGCTCCAGTTGCTTTATCTGCTACATTCGCAGAAGTTGCTACTGATACAACATGGGGTGAGGCAACAGATACTTTAGCTGTTACTTATTCTGAGGCTATCACTATTAACTTTACTGCTGCTGATGGTACAAAAGCTGAATTTGATGCTGAGTACACATTACCTGGTGGTACATTAGCTGCTGGTACTGTAATGACTGACAATGCTGTAGGTGCTACTGTAACTTATACAGTTAAGACTGCTGATTTATCAGACTTATTAACTGATGCAGAACTTGCTGCAGGTACATTCGTTATCACAACTAAAGCTGGTGGTAAAGTAGTTGATGCTAATGCAAATGCCCAAACTGCTGGTACAATTGCTAACGCTGATATTACTACACCATAATATAGTAATAATTAAGAGTTGATCAATTATGATCAACTCTTTTTTACGTTTTTGTTACATTGATAATAAACAAAGTCTCATTAACTTTTTACTTGTTATAATTATACTAGTAGGAAAATAATGTTTAATGAGGTGAATATATGAGTAAAAGATTAGTTGCACTATTGATTGCAATGGTACTGTGTTTTGGTGCTAGTGTATATGCAGATACTGCTGAAAATGCAGATTTGCTTAATGAGTTAAATTTATTAGAAGGTACAAACAAGGGTTATGAGTTGGAGCAGCCTTTGACAAGAGCACAAGCTGCTACATTTATTGTTAAGTTATTAGGTGAGCAGAGTACAGTTTTGGGTTCGCCTAAGTCTGTGAACGCTTTTAGTGATGTTTCAGGGAGTGAATGGTTTGTTCCATATCTTGCTTATTGCTATGAAAATGGTATTGTAAGTGGCTATCCAGATGGTACATTTAAGCCTAATAAAGTAGTGTCAGAGCAAGAGTTTTTATCAATGGTATTAGGTTCGGTTAATGTTAAAGATACCTTATGGAGTCAAATATTTAAGACTTCTTATGATTTGGGTTTATCAACTGATGCTAAAGAGCCTGTATCTTTTTTACGTGGTGATGTAGTTGATATTATGACTAATTCACTTACTGTAAAAGTTGTTGATACAGATGATACTGTAATTACGCGTTTAGTAAAAAAAGGTGTAGTATCAGAAGATAAAGCTGTAAGTGAAGGCTTGATGATTAAAGATGAATTAGTAAGTGAAATAAAGTCTATTGATGTTATTTCTAATACTAAAATTAAGATTAACATGAATGAAAAAGTGGCAATCGATGAATCTGATGTAGTAATCATTGGTGAAGATGGTACTGAAGTAGAGGTAGAGAAAGTATACGTTTCTAAGAAGACTATAACTGTTGAGACTACAAAAATGTCTGAACAGAAGTATACAGTTTTACTATCTAAAGTAATAGATGAGCAAGGTATTTCTAAAGAGAATCTTAGTGAAGAGTTTAAAGGTGCTTCAGAAGTTGTTGTTTCAAACTATTTTCATGTTTCTACTATAAAGGCTGTAAGTCAGAATGTTATTCATGTGACTTTTACACATCCAGTAAATAATACTTCTGCTTTATCTTTAAATTATGAATTATTATTAGACGGCAAGGAAGTCGTGGATGGTGATTTTAATAATTTAGTCGGTAAAGTATTAGCAAATGATGAGTATACTATTGCATTTTGGTTCAAGGATTACGACTTAGATGAAAATGGCGTTTATACTTTAAAAGTTGATGGTGACGTTCAAAGTATTTATGGTGTTGAGATTAACGATGGCAAAGAAGAGGAGTTTGACTTTGCTGGTAGTACTGAAGACAATAATGTCATTAATATTGCAGATATTGATGTGATAAGAGATGATTATATTAGAATCAGATTTACTGAAGAACTGGATTCTAGTTCAGCTTTAAAAACAACTAATTACCAATTAGTTAACGATAAAACTGGTGGTAAATCTTCAGCTTTAGGCACTTATTTAACTGGTACAGGTGTATGGTCAAATAGAGAAATCACAGTTAAGTTTTTAATCAATGATAGTGATGATTATACGTTAACTGTAGATGAAGTAAAAGATATCTTTAAAGTGAGCAAGTTAGATGAATATGAGTATCCAATTTCAGGTATAGGTGATATAGATGCGCCTACTATCGATTTTGCATCAGCATTTAATGAAACTTATATTGTAGTATATTTATCAGAACCAATCTTGGCTAGTTCATTAGATAGTGCTACTATTAGAGTTGGTGGTATAACACCTGATAAAATTGAGTATGATTCAAAAGATCCTTCTAGAATCAACTTGTTTATGTCTTCAGGTGATGCTGTAAATAGCAAAGAGACTTTAACAATCTTTGGATTAAAAACGAATTATGGCTTAAGCTTTGATAACATTTCATATGAGCTTGATCCAAGTAATGTAGAAGTAGGCGATATTTACATTGAAGATGCAAAGATGATTAGTGATAATCAAGTATTGGTTAAATTCACTTACGACGTAAGCCAAACTACTTCAACAAGCCAAGTTAAGTTGACATACTTGGATACTGATGGAGATGATGAATCAATTAATGTTAATTCTATTTCTTTTGTAGACAATAAGACAGCTGTGATTAAGGCAAATGATATTGAAGAAAACACATTATATTATGTTGAGATATCTAACCTTTATGATATTACAAATGATCATAAAACTACTAAAGCAACACAAAAAATTGAATATTAGTATGTAAATCGAGCATCTAGATTAATTTCTAGGTGCTTTTTTTGTATTAAGTTACTTCTATATTAAAATTGCAATATATTAACGAAAATTACCATTTTAGTGCTATAATTATTATGTGTTGAAAAAGATTTTTGGAGGTTAGTATGAAGAAAGTGTTATTATCATTAATGCTAGTTACTGTTATGCTATTTAGCGGGTTGGTATTTGCTGAAGATGAAGTAATAGAGCTGTATGTAGGGGAAAGTATACCTTTAGATACTAAAGTAGTTAGTGGTGAAATTATTAAGGATGAAAGTGATATAGTCTGGACATATAGCAAAGATGGTATATGTTCTATTAGCAGTAGTGATATTGTTACAGGTAAGAAAGCTGGCTTAGTAACAGTGACTGGTAATTTAAACAAGGGTGGTACAATATTAGAAGTACAGTTTGAAGTACTTGTAAAAAATACTGTAAAATCTGTAGAAGTTGCTACTCCCGATCAAGATTTACGTGTTGGCGAGTCTTTTACAGTAGCATATAATCTTATTCCGGTAGACTTATTACCTGTTCCTATGAACAAAGGAGTCAAGTTTAAGTCAACTGATACAGATGTTTTGACTGTTACTTCCTCTGGTAATGTTACCATTGTAGGTATTGGAGATGCTTATGTGCAAGTTGAGAGTACAGAAGCCGGGAAGAAGGCTTATGTTAAAGTCAATGTGGATCCAACTGTAGGCAAGATTTCAATTAATGAAAAAGCTGAAACAATATATGTAGGTGAAGAAACACAAATGAGTGTTGCTTACACACCTTTAGAAGGTAAGACCATCTTTTTAAAAGAATCAACTTGGGAATCACTCGCTAAAGATTATCTAACGGTTGATAAAGAAGGTAAGATTAAAGGTGTTAAAGCTGGTAAGGCTTCTTTACGTGCTATCTCTAAGGATAATGAAAGAACTTCTTCAGTATCTGTAAAAATAATTACAGGTGTTGAAAAAGTATATTTAACTGATAAAACTATTGAACTAAAGGAAGACTACAAAACTCATCAACTTACAGCAGTTATTGTGCCTGTAGATGGCTTAGATGAGGTTTTTGAAGATGGTGTGAGTTGGTCTTCATCAAATACAAGTGTATGTAGTGTAAGTTCGAGTGGTAAGTTGACTGCAAAGAAAACAGGCACAGCTACAATTACAGTAACAACAAAAGATGGCGAGAAAAAGGCTTATGCGACAGTCAAAGTCAGTCTTCCGATAGAAGTAGATAGAACAGTAGATATCAAAGATGTAGAATTTTTACCAATGGATCAAAACGTTAAAGTCGGTCAGAAAATCTTGCTTGAAGTGAAAGTGTCTCCGGAAAATGCTGACGCGAGCAAAGTTTCTTTCAACGTAGCGTCATCTGGATTTGGAAAGATTGTTAAAGAAGACGGTTTATACTACTTCTATGCACTAAAAGGTGGTGCATGTGTAATTGAAGCTAAGGCTGATGGTAATAAGTATGATGAACATATATTCTTTGGAAAATCAATGTTGAGTGACTATGATATAGATGAGGACAGCTTTGAAGAATACCGTGGTGGTAATGCCATTTATATTGGTCAAAAGGTAGAAATCGAACCTGATTTTGATGTAGTTGATGGTAGTTATCCATTATTAGATGATATAAAATATACATCATCAGATACAAAAAGAGCTAAAATTGTAGACGATAATTGGATTGAAGGTGTGTCACTTGGTACGGTAACACTAAAGGGTGTTACTGCGGATAATAACTTAGAGGATACTGTAACTGTTAATGTCATCTCAAACATAAAAGAAATTGTTGCTGAAAAATCAGCAAGAATTGGTGTTGATATGGCATACACACCAAATGTGCATTTTGTTGCAATTGATGAACCTTTGTATGACTTAGATGAGGTTCTAGCTACTGACTATGAAATGACAATGAAAGAAGTTAGAATTTCTAGCGAGTTTGTTGAAAAAGAAATTGAGTATACTGAGAAGAGAATTGAAGAACTTAATAAGTTAATTGATGATAAATCAGGGGACTTAAATGCTCATCTTCAGGAACTTCAAAAAGCGCACCAGAGAAAATTTGACTATGAGTCTGTATATAAAAAGAAAAGTGGTGATTTCTGTGATGTAACCTTCTTAGGTAGAGACTTGATGGACAGAAGTTACAAAGACCTTGAAATAGCAAAAATAAGTAAAAATACCTTAACGGCTAAAATAGTTAGTGAGATTCTCTTAGAGCTAGTTTCAGAAGATCCTGATATTAAGACTGAAATCGAAGTTACAGTAGAAGATAACATGTCTAGTATTGTAATTTTTGATGAAAATGGTGAAATTATAACTGCATCAGTAGAACATATTTTAAACCATTATACAGACGATATCTTGTTCCAAAACAATCCATCATCTTGGGCTGTTGATTTCATAACATTATCAAATAGTAAAGGCTTGCTAGTTGATGAAGTAATTGATAATTATCAGGCTAATATTACTCGTGAGGAGTTCATGGAACTGGTTATGAACTATTATAATGTTGTACTTGATTTTCCAGATGTAGATGTAACGAGTGATGTGTTTACAGATACTAATAATCAACAAGTATTAAAAGCATATGAACTTGGAATTATTAGTGGTCGTGGTCCAGGTATATTTGCTCCAAATGACAAAGTAACCCGTGAAGAGATGTGTGTTATTATCGACAAATCTCTAAAAGTTATGGATCGAACTTTAGCGTTAAAGAAGACATACAGAAATTTTGAAGATGCATCATTAATTTCATCTTGGGCAAAAGATGCTGTTGATAAGATGGCAAATGATCATGATATTATTGCAGGTGTAGGTGGAAATATGTTCTCACCTAAAGGTAATGCTACAAAGGAACAGGCAATAATTATGATTTATAAGGTGTTTGATCGTTTGAATTAGAGTTGGTATATCCAACTCTTTTTTTCTGATGTTGAAGATGGTTATGATTTCTTAAAAATGTATTACAAGAGATACGTATATATGACCATTTCAAAGATATATGATATTCTGAGCATAGGAATATTAATAGGAGGCTTAAATGAAGAAATTAAGAATCATTAGTACGATGCTTATCTTTGCAATGATGTTCAGTATGATTGGTTTTGCTGAAGATTTTAGTGAAGAAGAGATAGCGTCAAAGTTATATGACATAGGACTTGTTTCAGGTGATGGTACAGGTTTAAATCTAAATGGAGAGTTAACTAGAGCTGAAGCTGCTACGTTTATTGTTAAGTTGATGGGACGTGAAGATACTGTCTTAAAGAGTCCATCATTTTATGGTATGACACCATTTTCTGATGTAAAAGGTGATGAGTGGTATGCGCCATTTGTTGGTTACTCTTATATGAATAAAGTAATTTCTGGTTATCCAGATAATACTTTTAGAGCAGATGAAAAACTGACTGACAAGGCTTTCTTAGTAATGGTTTTAAAAGCACTTAGATATACAGATGATGATTTCAACTGGGATAATGTATTTCTAACAGCTTATGAAAAGGGTATTGTTACAGATTTAAGTTTTGCTGTTAAAGAAGAGCAATCTAACTTAGACAGAGGCGCTACTCTTGAAATCATGTATAACGCCTTGAATCTGTATTATAAAGATGGTTCTATGACCTTGTTAGATAATTTAGCATTAAAAGATCCTGATATAATGGATAAAGCTGAAGACTTAGGTCTTGTAAAAAAAGACTCCAAACAGACTAAAATTTCAAGCGCTAAGGCAATAGCAGTCAACCAAGTTGAAGTTACATTGAATGAAACGATTAAAGATATTACCGTTAACCAAGTTGCCCTTAATAATGGTTCAACTAGCTATAACATTAGCAAGGTAAACTTAGATGGTAAAGTGATAACAGTTGATGTTGATGCTAATATCATTGGTGATAACTATGAAATAACACTGGTGAACCTTGTAGATGATGAAGGTTTTGTTGTTAAATCAATTTCTGAAGAAGTAGATCCTTTTGAAGCACCAGAGGTTAACTCAGATTACTTTAAGATTAAAAGTGTTGAGTGTGAAAGTGAAAACATTGTACATGCTTATTTCACACAACCAGTTAACATTAATGCTGGT
This sequence comes from Acidaminobacter sp. JC074, assembly GCF_022496765.1. Lineage (GTDB taxonomy): Bacteria > Bacillota > Clostridia > Peptostreptococcales > Acidaminobacteraceae > JABXKX01. Next base: position 29,370 of record NZ_VANV01000006.1, read on the forward strand.
TTAGTTCTTCACTATGAAATACTACAGAATGGACAGACAGTATCAACTGGAACTTATAATGATATGGAAGCTGCAGTATTAGGTGGCGTTGACAATGGTGTTGCTCTGTATATAAAAAATATTAACTTCCAAGATGATGTGCTTTATACCTTAAAGGTTCAAGGAAGTTTAACAAGTGCATACGATGCTAACCTTAACGAAGGTGAGGCAATGACTATGGACTTCTTGGGGAACGACTCATCAAATGAGGAAATTCGTGTAAAAAGTGTCTCTGCAGTTTCTAATGATACAGTTAGAGTTAGATTTAATCAAAATGTAGATTTAGCCACTGCTTTAAATATTGCCAATTATTCATTACGAAATGTATCGAAGAACTCAAACTCAGCTGTTTTAAGTGCTACTATTTATAACCAAGGAGACAACTCTAGTTCCGTTGTAGACTTAAAAGTGTTAAGTATGAGTACTAATAGTACTTATGAGTTAACTGTACTTAACGCAAGAGATGTACTTAAAATGTCTAGTGTTTCTAATATTAAAGAGAAGTTTGTTGTAGAAACTTCAACATCTTCAGATGTAGATTTAGAGTATGTAATTCCTATTTCAAATACAAAACTTCATTTATATTTTGATGAGCCTTTAAGTCCAGCTTCTGTTGCTGCAAAAATCATTGGTGTAGATGATGAGTTAATTGTTTACAATCCAAATGAGAACTATAAATTAACAGTTTATCTAGACAAAGATGAGCCAATCAATGATGATACTACTTACTTATTACAGGTTACTTCTGGTATTGTAGATTCAAGCGGTAACATTCAGTCTGGAATTATGAAGTTCTCATTTAAAGGAACAGATGAAAAAGAAGCTGACATTAAAATAGAAGATTCAAGATTTATTTCATCGAATAAGGTTAGAATTGAGTTTGAAACTGAAGTTTCTGTTGCTAATAATGCATCTCAATACAAGCTTCAATATAAAAATGAAGTAGGCCATGATGTTAGTATTACAGCGGATTCTGTTAGCTATGTAGATCCTAAGACAGTTATTGCAAGTTTCTCAAACTTACCGAATGAATCGTATCAATTAGTACTATATAATATGATTGACCCGTCAGAACAGTTTACGACTCAGTTAATCACTGGAGAAGTTACAAAAGAATAAAATTACCTTATGAAGCACCCTAGTTTAGGGTGTTTCTTTTTTTCTATCATTTAAAGCTATTGTTTCCATAAAACGGCATTTGTGATAAAATGGTAACTGTGATGAATTTTGGGGAGGAAGTTTTATGAGAAAGAAAATAATATTGGTGTTGTTAGTTTTATTTTTGTTTAGTACTGCATCATTTGCTGGTTATAAAAGTGGTTTCATTTTACCAGAAGGTGGCGTTAAACTAGAAATTGATGAAAAAGATGATAAAAAGAAATATTTAGATTTTGACTTTGAAATTGCTTATGATGATTTTATCATAAGTTGGAAAAATGAAGGCAAGTATAACTTAACTTTAATGGATTTTACTACAAGTGAAAAAGTTTTTGAAGTCAAAAAAATTAAAGATGGTTCATATAATGTTTCTAAGACGGATTTAAGGCCGGGACATGAGTATCATTTTACCTTAAGAGAACATGATGGTCCTGGACATCAAATCTGTATGTTTACAGTTAAAGAAGAGGTACCTATGGATGAGTTTGGTCCAGCGATAACTTACCCGCTAGCAGGAGTTGAGATAGAGTACGATGATTTAACTGTAGAGTGGGAAAATGATAAAAAAGCAGATCACTATAAGTTATCATTGATAGATATAACGAGTGGTGTAGTAGTCATTGATGAGATGCACTTAGGTGATGATCATTTCACTATTGAAAAAAAACTTTTAAAACCAGTGAGCCAATACCAAGTTATTGTTGAATCTGTAAAAAATAATGAAGTGTTTAAAAGTTCACAGGTATTTAAAACAATGTTATCTGATGAATTAAATGAATACCCAATTATTGATGATAACAAGGATATATACGATTTTAATTCCGAGATAAATATTGGATGGACTGGTACTCCTAATGCAGAATACTACCTAGTTTCTCTTAGAAACAAGAATTCAGATGAATATATTTTTCAAGACATTGAAACAAATGAAACGGAGTACACTTTTGAGAAAAAATATAATTCTGATGAGAAAATAGAAGCGAATCAAATGTATATATTTAAGGTTATTGCTGTTAGTGGAGATACAAAGAAAAGTGATTCAATTGAACTTCTCATAAGAACAAGTGGTATTGAAACCGTTGAAGATGAACAGTTAGAACTAAGATGGGGTGGAGGGAATCCAGCCTTGATTACGCTACAAAACTTGACGACTGGAGAATATGTAGTAAAAGAGGGTCAGTGTAATGGTCTTGTTTATATAGACGATAAGGATTTAATACCAGGTCATTTGTATTATCTATTAAAGCTATATTTATCAGGAGAAAAAGTATATGGAAGCGAGTCTTTATTCAGAGTAGAGTTACCTAAACTAGAAAAGCCGATTATAACAGGAGTAACCGCTGGTACTATGATTCCCTTATCTGATTTAGAACTAGAATGGGAAAAATCAGTACGCCCAGATCTATATGAAATTGTTTTAAAGGATGTTACAGATAAAACGGTAGTATTATATGAAAATTCTCGTGATGATGAACTTGTGATTGACTGTGATATTTTAAGCTCAGGGCATGACTATGAGGTAACTGTAACTGCAAGACGCGGAAGCGATTACAAGTCAGATTCTGTAGCTTTTTCGATGGAGACGATTGATTCTGAGGCTATAGAACTTTCAACACCTAAAGAAACATATAATATTGGTGATGTATGTTTTACGTGGAACAATTCACATGGGTCTAATTATTATCAGGTATCCCTGCAAGACACAACAACAAAGAAGCTGGTTCTTGATAATAAGTTAATTAGAGATAGTAAGTATGCAATTGATGAATCGATATTAGAACTAGGACATGATTATAGATTATTGGTAACTGCTAAGAGTAAAGGGAAGTCAAGTAAATTAGTGCATGATTTCAAAGTTGTAGATAGAAGTGAAATGAATACTGCATTGTTAAGTGATTGGGCTGTAAGTTATGCAGAAGATGTACTTGATAATGACTTATTAGATGAGACATTGATGGCAGAATTATTAAATACACCAAAAGCATCTCTGACACGTCTTGAGTTTTGCTATATGATGGTGGCTCTGTATGATGTACATTCACTCAATAAGGATATTCCTACTAAGAGTCATAGTTTCAATGATATTACTGATCTATCTGATATAGAACAAAACATCATTATAAAGGCAAACGCATTAGGAATCATGTCCGGGAAATCTGAGAATCAATTTTTCCCAAATGATTTAATTAGTCGAGAAGAAATGGCTGTTATGATTAACAATCTTTTAGAGGTAATATCATATCAAACTAGCGAAGTAAATGAAATTGTATTTGATGATACTTCAGATATTTCAAATTGGGCTAAAGAGGCTACTGGAAATGTTAGTCGTTTAGGCATTATTAGTGGCGATGGCCTTAAATTTAATCCGAAAGCTAAGGCGACTCATGAAATGGGTCTAGTCATCTTATCAAAGTTATACAGCAAGATTGTGCTGGATTAAATTAGGCAGTAAGAAAATACTAGTGGTTATAGCTCTTTAAATAGTAATGGAGGATATGATGAAAAAAATAATTTCTATCATAAGTTTAATGTTTATTTTAGTATTACCAGCATTTGCAACTGAGATAGTTGTACCGAGTGATGGCGATCAAATAGCGCATGAGGATATACAAATCATATGGGATAGTAATGAAGAGCATCGCTTAGTTCTTAAGGATGCAGATACAGGAGATTTACTGTTTGATCATACTTTATCAGAAAGTAGTTTCCTTGTTTACAAAACCTTGTTGAAACCAGGTCATCGGTATAAGATTGAACTGCATTCTGTTGGTGAAAATGAAAGTACTTCTATTAGCTATTTCACTGTAAAGGTTAAAGTAACATTTGAAGAGCCTACTTTTAATACGCCAGATGCTTATGATGAAATAAAACATACATATGCTGTAATAGGATGGGAAGTAAACAAAGCTGTCGATTATTATGAGTTATCAGTAAAGGATAAAACCGATGGTATTTATATCTTAGATACACTTGAACTTGTAGATGACCATTATGTTTGTCCTGAGGGTTTAATGCAAGCTGGACATGAATATACAGCTTATTTAACAGCAGTAAAAGATGGGGAAAAGAAGACGTCAACTGTATCGTTTTTTACTAAGAATGTAGAAGCTGAAGTTGACAATCCAGTCTTATCAAAGGTGGGTTCAAATGAGTATAAACTGGGAAATATTAATCTAAGTTGGAAAATGACGTCAGACGTCGATTATTTCTTATTCACTCTGAAAGATAAGACCAATGGTAAAATAGTGTTCTCAGAGAAAAAAACATATAATACTTACTATGAGATTCCTGAAAGTGATTTAGTTGCTGGTCATACATACGAGTACACTGTAAAGGCTGTTAAAGGCAGTGCAAGCAGTCAAGATAAAATGGATTTCGTTATTCTAGAAGGAAATGTAGGTAATGTAAACATTCTTAGGCCTTCATATAATGCTGATGTGCCATCTAAATTCCAAATGACGGTAATTTGGTCTGGAACACCTCATGCAGATCATTATCTTGTTTCTCTCAAAGACTTAACGAATAACGAGTATGTTATTGAAAGAAAAGAACGTCCTTCAATGTTTGATAGCATTGAAATAGACAATAACCTTATGAAGTATGGTCATAAATACAAAGTGTTTGTAGCTGCTGTTGAAAATGGTGAAGAGTCGTGGGATGAATCAATATTTACTTGGGGATATCCTGTACTTGAATATCCTAATATTGATGGCGTAAAAAAAGGTGATGTGATTCCATTAGATGATTTAGAGCTCAAGTGGGATAAAAGTATAGAACCTGATAATTATGAAGTAGCTTTAAGAGATTTAACCAGTAATGATTTGTTAATAGAGGAGGAACTAGATAAGGCTATGTATACATTATCTAAAGAAGCTTTAAAATCAGGTCATTCATACGAGTTAACTGTTACGGTTAATAGAGCTGATAAATCGAGAAATAGAGTTGTAAATTTTGATGTAAATGAAGTTGAACTTCTTGAACCTATTTTAATTGCAGATGAGGTATATTTACATGATGATATCCAGTTGAATTGGGATGATGTAGAGGGGGCAGATGGCTACAAGTTAACACTGCAAGATAAAATAACTAAGGAAATGATTTTGAATGAATATGTCGTTCAAGAATCTAATTATACAATTCTAAAGGACGACTTAACGAATGGTCACAACTATGTTCTAATGGTGACTGCTTATAATTATTCCTCACAGGCTTCATATGTTGTAAAGTTCAGCATTGGTGAAGTTATTGAAACGAAGGTAAGTTCTTGGGCTAAAGGTTTTACAGATTCAGTTGTGAAAAAGAAATTATTGCAACCAGAGTTTTCTTCGCAGTTATTAAATGAACCTCAACAATCTTTAACAAGGGTAGAGTTTTGCAGAATGTTAGTTGGTTTATATGAAGATTTTTCTGATGAGACAGTAGATTTAAGTTTAGCTAAGCCATTCGGTGATATTAGCGATTTAAAGTTAGAAGAGCAAGAGGCAATAAAAAAAGCCAACGTTTTAGGGATAATAAGTGGATTATCTGATACCGTGTTTAATCCAAATGGTTTAGTAACTAGACAAGAAATGTCAGTGATGTTATACAATACTTATAAAGTAATCAATGGGGCAGATGATATAGTTTATGATTTTAAGGATGACTTTGGTGATTCAGAGAGTATTGCATCATGGGCGCTTAGCAGCGTAAAGTTTGTCAATTCAAAAGATATTTTAAATGGTGATGGAAAGAACTTTAATCCGCTAGATATGGCTACTAGAGAGATGGGGTTTGTACTAATAGAAAAATCGCATCAATCATTTGGCCAATAATAAGAGTATAAAATCTTATTTTGAGCAAATTTTTTTATTAGAGAATCATGAGAATAAAGAATAAGTTTCAAAATGAGCATGTTGATGTAATTAAGAATTTAAGAGATTAATAAATAGGTTGTCAGTCAAAGCTGACAACCTATTTTATTATGTACTTTTTTGCAGTTGTACAGATATAAACTTAGTCATAATAACCATGAAAATGATAGTAACAATGAATATACTAAAAAAGTTAATCAACCTTAAACTAAGATGTTCTATGTAATTGCTATAAAGAACTGTTCCCAAAACTTGAGAACCCACAAAACCTCAGATAATCCCCCATTGAGCTGGAGAAAATTCACTTCTTAGAAACTGAGATTTAAAGTAGTCAAATAACATAAATGCTAAGAAGACAAAGCATATAACAGCAGAGGCATATGAGCCTATTATTATTAGAAATGAGAGCACTGAGGTATCTACTGAAAACATTTTAGATATAAAACCTAGTATTTTGTAAGCAGAAAACCATAACAAACATAATGGTGGAATGATTAAGTAAAAAGCTGGCTTTAAGTTAACAGGTACCTCTCTTTTTACTTTTAAGTAGTGATAAAAAAGTATGGTCACTTTAGTAAATGAAAGGATGATACCAATCACCAGAGTGATGCTGGTCATCAATGCTACTATTGAAGCCAAGTTACCACTTGTAGATCCTGTTAGAGAGGATCCTAAAAGAGAAACTGCTCCAAATGCTAGTACATCGAGTAGCCAAGCGAAGTTAAAATCACTCAGAGGTATTTTGGATGATTGAAGCTTTCTTACAACTGTCACTTCAAGCATGATAACTGTGAACCATAGTAGTGTAAATATTGCCATAGCTACTGGTATCAATGTGCTAATATTTTGACTGATATTTGGAATAAAGAAACTTAATGGTCCCATGATAACAATCAGGGACATTGGAAGAGATATTAGTGGTGAAAAGAGACTTGTATTGGCCTTAGGATTATCAAGTATCTGATAAAACTCCTTGCCTTTTATAAGCCATACAATTAATTCTTTTAGAAACATTGTGGTCATAGTCAAGTGTAAGATGATGAAAACAAGCATAATAGCTATCAGCAAGATGCTAGAGAAGTATTCAAAACTTGTTAAGTCCAATGTTTTAAAATGATTCAGGTGAAAGGGTATTCCTTTAAACACTGTTGATTTCATGTAGTTAAATGGCATCAAAGATACACCGGCTGCTGCAAGTGAACCTTGAAACTTAAGTGGTGAAAATTTCATACGAACTCCTTATTTTAGTTTTATTATCAAATTATATATTATCATGAAAAATCAAAGAATCGTCTAATAGATGAATGAGTTGAAGTGAGAATGTTAAAATCATATGTAATCTGAAATGCAACATACAATTAAATAAGTACATATTGTTATATTACTTATAAAACAATTCGGCTATAATAGATATCATGAGGGAGAAAATGATGAAAAAAATAATTATTATGATACTAGTAGTTACTTTGATGGTTATGATGATTTCTTGTAGTTCGGATGGTGAGTCCTTAAATGAGGATTTAAAGACACAGGAATTAGCCGATGATACAGAGAATTTAATGAGTGAAGAAGACAAAATGAGACTAGATGAGCTGAGTACGACCATATCTGATTACGAAAAGAAAATTGAGTTATTACAAGAGGAGCTTGCTTCTGTACAAGAAAACTATGATTTAGTTCTAGTTGAAATTGAAGATATGAAATTAGAGATAGATTCAATGGATAAGGGAATTAACTCACAGATATATGACGAGGAAGAAGAGGCTTTTAAAGAATACACATACCTACTTAAGGCAACTGATAATTGGAAAGATCAATTAAAAACTTCCATTGATAATCATATAGATGGACATAAAGGCATAATAGCAGAACTAAGACTAAATGTAGATTTAGTTCAATCAGAGTTAGACCTTATAAATCAAACCATTGAAAAGTATGAAAACCAAGAGATCAATAGTAATGAAGCGTCTGAAGTTGAAATAGAGACTTCTCTAATTTCTTTTGCAGTTGAAGAAAAGAAAATAGATGATTTAACAGAAGAATACAATGAGTTGAGTAGTGAACTCAGTGATTTAAAAAGTGACAATGTATTTCTTGAAGAAAAAAGGGAATTCTTCATTAGTCAGATTGAAGACAGAAAAGTACTGATGGAGCTTCTATCATCTGATACATTTCTAGAAGAAGTCACGACCAGAAATGAAGTTTTAGCAAAAGAACTAGATATATTTATAAACTCGATGGATGATAAGTCAGATAAAGTTTTTAAAGAACAAACTGATATGGTAGATAGTCTTGTTGATAAGTTAAATGCTTTAAAAGAAAATCTAGAAGAAAGAGCAAAAGTACTTCAAGATTTTCAGAACGAGTTAGACTAGTTATAAGATATCTGTAATCTAATTGTATATCATATTAGAATATGTTTATGATTCTGAATTTCTTAAAAGCATATGTTTGTGTTAAGTTCTCTAATAGAGGGTATGATATAGACGTACGATATTCGCTATAAAGAGAGGTATGACTATGATAGAGTTAGTTGGTGAAGTTAGAGATGTTTTGTTTAACAAGATGAAAGATGCTAGAAATCACGACAAACATCTAAAAATAGAGATTTTTGGTTATGGATGAGCAGGTCCAGTTTTTGGTATTGCTCAGGCAGAGCGGGAGGATGAAGATATTACTTTAGAGGTTGAAGGTATAGAGATTCTTGTTGATAAGTTGCAGTTAGAAATGCATAAATCTTTTACCATTGACTTAACAGGACATATTATGAAGAGGATTACTGTTACGCCTAAAGTAAACAGTAACCTATGTTAAAAAGGACCTTTTATGAAATTTACAGTAAGATTACTTGTTATAACACTTTTGATGTCTTTAGTTCTTGTTTCTTGTTCAAGTGATGCTATAGAATATGAAACGATTACAGCAGAAGCTGCCAAAGAATTGATGGTTGAAGGCAATATTATACTAGATGTCAGAACGCAGATGGAATACGATGAAGGACATATAGAAAACGCAACGCTTTTACCACTAGATCAAATTAATGCTGGTGAGGTAGATATACTTGAAGACAAGAACCAGGTAATATTGGTTTATTGTAGGTCTGGTAATAGATCTGCACAAGCATCCAAGGCACTCGTTGAGCTAGGTTATACCAATGTAAAAGACTTTGGTGGGATTATTAATTGGCCTTATGAGGTGGTTAAAGATTAGTAGGTTTTTGACTGCATATCTGTAAATATTAACAAGCTGACAAAAATAAATGATAGAAAACACAAAAAGTGTGTATATAATAGATATCAAAACATTTTATGCCTCGAGTATTGTTAAATGTTATAGAGACGAGTTTATTACATGTTTATTTAGTTAGGAGGCGCTTATGAATAGGTATAGATACATTGCTGCAGAGATGTATGGATATTCTTATGATGAATACCAGAGAAAGCTTTCTTCTGGTAATACAAGGTTTACAAAATATATGCCAGAGACAGTGGAAGCTATAGAAAGAGCTTTAGAAGAAAACTGGGATCATAAAAAAATTGCAAAGGTACTAGAAGTTGATTTGGACAATGTACCAGAGTGGATTGAATCATTTCTTCATGCTAAAGAGATTGTGGACAGTAAACATGCTGGAGAGTCCTTTAGAAATGGTGTGAAAAGATCTATTTTGCATGCCATTGATGTTGGACTAGATTCGGATGATAAGGTTGACAATTTAGTTGAGCAAATATGTTATCGTTTAGCTGATTTTTCTTATCTGATTAAAAGAGAGCAGAAGAAGCCAGAAGATTACAGTGACTATTTCAGGTATGATGAAGAGTAGATATTAATTTCTTAATAAAAGTTACATTCTTTTATAAGGTGTAACTTTTTTATTTTTGTGGTAGAATATGTATACGATTTTAAGGGGGAATTATGATAGAGAGTGTGAATAATGGAAAGTCTAAAGTAGACTATACTGAAGAGGGTTATAGAGTTGAAATACCAAGTAAGAAGAATATCTTCATAATTGTTTTTATGTGTTTCTGGTTAGCGGGCTGGTTTATGGGAGAAACCATGGTTTTAATGACTATGTTGTCAGGTGAGTTTGTACCATTTCTACTCATATGGCTAATAGGCTGGACCTTTGCTGGCGGTTTCGCCATTTATATTGTTTTATGGCTTTTGTTTGGTAAAGAGGTGATTGTATCTAATGGTCAAACCTTGCGTATATCTAAAGAGATTTTAGGTTTAGGTCGTTCGAAGGAATATGACATAAGATCTATTAAGAACTTTAAGGTTCATGTTGAATCTACTTCTATCTATAGAAGACGAGGTATGGAGGCCTATGGTCTTTTAGGTGGGGTATTACATTTTGATTATGGTATGAAAACCATAAGAATGGGTATAAGTATAGATGAGGCTGAAGGTAGATATCTAAGAGATAATGTGTTTAGGGATTTGTCTTCATATACAGACTAGGAGGATTATATGGGCGCCTGGGGATATAAGAGCTTTGAAAATGATGATGCTGTAGACTTTTTAGATGATCTTAGTGAAACACGAAATACTAAATCCATTATAAAAGTATTTGATAAAACGACACATGAACCAGATTATCTAGAAGCACCACTGTGTTCGGAAGCACTTGCTGCAGCAGAGCTTGTTTGTCTGATCACTGAAGGAGAAGTCGAAGCCTTACCATCATCTGTAATAGATTGGTACAAGAGTGGACTTGGTCTATTTAAGAGGAGTGTGAAATTCTCACCAGCAGATATAAAAAAAGCTGCTTATGCAGTTGAGAAGATCATCAATGAATCTGAACTAAAAGAGCTTTGGGAAGAAAGTGAAGACTTTGGGAAATGGAAAAAGAACAATGAAGATTTAGTCAACAGACTACTATCATATATTTAACCAAGCAGTTGCTTGGTTTTTTCGTATGTTTCATATGAGTAATACATGTTTTATGGGGTAAAAATAGAATGGCTTAAAAAAAGGGTTAAGTTATTAAGAATATTTCTATTTTTAAAGAAATTATAATCTTAGAATTAAGAAATTATTAAAGAGACGTTAGAGATACAAAATGGATACAAATCTATGCTATATTATTACCATAGAATACGTGAGAGGAGACTTTATGATAAAAAGAAGTGTCTCACTGTTAATTGTGTTTACTTTACTTTTCAGTAGCTTTGTCTTTGCTGAAGAAGAAATATTAACAGTGGAAAAAGCCGTAGAGCTGGCAACAGAAGACCAATCAGCCATTGAAGACATCAATGATGGTATTGAAAAATTATGGGACGGTTACAATGCTGCTAAAGATGGGAAAAAACAAGTAGAATCTACGTTATCTACTTTAGATCGATTTGAGGACCTTTATAATAAGAAATATGTTGATAAAGATACATTAGATGCTTTTGAAACAGCGGAATTAGAAGGTTATCAAATGGCATTTGGTGATGAGCCACCTCATTATACTGGCCAACAAATGTTAGATAACTTTATAAGGACACGTGATTTAACTTGGAAATCATTATATGGTGATATTCAAAAGACCAAAAATACGAGAACGACAATTATGCCTTCTATAGAAAAGGGTGTAAAAGAGTTATATATCAACATAGTAGCTTTACAAACTACTTTAGCTCAACAAGAGACTTATTTGAGTATTAGTCAGACACAACATGATCAACTTGTTATACAGCATGGATTAGGTCAAGTGTCGGATGCTGATCTTAAGAATAGTGAGCAAAATTTATTAATTCTAGAAAAACAAACTCAACAACTTGGTATACAAGTTGCCAATTTGGAGATGAGTTTAAACCAGCTGATGGATGTTCCTGTTACAGCTAAGTACACTTTAGTTGATACCGTGGAGTCGCTAGAAATTGAAGCAAATCATAAAACTCTTGATGAGTATCTAGATGCTGCGATTATTAATCGTACAGAAATGAAGAATGCTCGAATAGATTTAGAAATTAAAGAACGTGAAGACAGTATTATTAGTCAATACTTGAAGAATGATTTAATAACAGATAGAGTAAATGCTGATATTGCTGTTATTACAGCTAGACATGCTTTAGAGCAAGCTGAAGCAGATGTTATAGACGATATTTCAGATGGCTACATTTCAATGATGACATACTGGAATGATTATCAGTTATCTTTACAATCATTAGAGATTGCTAAGAAAAATCTTTCAGATATTGAGAAAAGATTAGAATTGGGTCAAGTGACCCAAACAACAGTAGATTTAACAGCATTTTCAGTTCTAACAGCAGAAAATACAGTTAAATCAAATATTAGAAACTATCAAAATGCTGTTGATAAGATGGAAAGTGCATCAGGTAACGGACCTGCATACGGAGGGAAATAGACATGAAGAGAATATTATCATTACTTTTAGTAGGTGTCGTACTTTTAAGTGCAGTTGTTCCTGCATTTGCTGAAGAGGTTATGGGCATCACATTGGAGAAAGCCATTGAACTTGCTAAAGAAAATAGCATTACCTTGAAGAACTATGATGCAAATATCTTAATTGCTGAGAGAAACTTAAGTTCTGCTGAGAACAAGGCAGATGATTTAGAAATTAAGAGTATCATAAGCGATAGCCAATACCTAGCTGATGGGAAGGCTAAGGAGTTAGTTCCTGCACAGAAGGAAAGAATAGTAGAAGATTTAAAAACAGCTAAAGAAGATGAAATTAAATCGATAGAAATCGCTGTTACTTCAGCTTACTATTCGCTATACAATGAGATTTTGTCATTAGGAACTGCGAAAGATTCTATCGCTGTTCAAAAAGAGGAGTTAGCCTCTAAGCAAAAGGAGTTTGAATTAGGTCTTGTGACTCAAAACACAATATCTGATTTAGAAAACTCAATTGCCCAAGCAGAGCTAAATCTTCAGAAATCTGAATGGTCAATTCAAATGGCGCATATGGACTTAGCAAAAACATTGGGTGTAGATTTAAATACAAGATTTTTACTTGTGCAAAAGTTGGACTTAAGTGTAGATACTGAGTATGATGTTGAAACACTTGCACTACAAGCCCAAACGCAAGGTTCTTCGATCGAGAAGGCTGAAAAAGATCTTGAAATGAAGATTTTAGAAGAAAAAGTTGTAAACAGGTATACAAGATATAAGATGCCTGAGGGATCTGAAGACTATGATAAATCAATTGCTGACTTAGAGAAGGCTGTAGAAGATGCTAAGGTTACTGAAGAAGTTAAGATTCGTACGGACTATAACAACATCTTAAATGCTCAATTGGATTTGGAAATTGCTAAGCTTAAGTTAGAAATTGCTGAAAGAACATTAAATACACAAGAAGTTAAGAATAACTTAGGTATGGTAATCTATTTAGATGTTGTTAAAGCAGAAAATGATGTAGAAGCTGCTAAATTAGATATTCAAGTTAAAGAGTTATCACTTTATAAGTTAGTAGAAAACTACAATTACTATATCAAAGACTTCGGTGTTGAAGAAGCCGCTGAATAAAAATTAGACCAAGCTGAGCTTGGTCTTTTATATTGCATGCAATATGATAAGTGCTATAAGTGCTGGTAAACTCTGTTTAACAAATACAGATTTTTCAGCTGTTAAGGTTGCATATATGCCTGCGACTATTGCACATACTAAAAAGAATGTGGCAATGTTTACAGACCATATTGGATCTGTGATAAATATTGACCATGTCAGTCCAGCGCCTAAGAAGCTGTTATAAATGCCCATGTTCTTAGCCATAGGGATGGTATTTGAGAACAGGTCCTTATCAAAGTTTTTAAATATGCTAGGGCCTCTTTTCTCCCATAGAAACATCTCCATAAACATTATGAAGAAATGTTCCAGTGCAATGATGCCTATAAATATCTCTTTTAAAGTTGTCATATCTCCTCCTTAATAAGACTATATGAGAATCCATTCTCTGATACAATAGACAGATTCTTTGTTTTGTCTAAATCCCTTATATTATAATTATATTTACATTTGCTGATTATATTTGAATTTTGCTTTCTGTCTTGTATCATTAAAAGGTATGAAAGGGGTTTTAATGAAAGTCGATATTAAAGAGGTTTTTATATACTCAGATAATTTCTTCTATGATTATTCAAATGATAGAAAGTATGAGTATGTAGATTTTATAAGAGAAATGAACGCACTTTGTTCTCCAAAGACTATGTATCAAGATAGTTTTATGTATGAAAAGTTAATGGCGTCAGGTATTGTTACAGGTAGAAAGTCTAAGGTTATAGATGCCATTATATTGGTGCCGTATAAGTTTTCTAAGAAGAGACTTCAAGACATAAGTTTTCTCTGTATAAGTATGAAATACCACCAAATGATCTATGGCTCTATGTTAGTGGCTGTATCTGCTAAAAAGCATCCAAGTCTGATCGTAACTGACTTTGGTGATTGTATTGAATATATGGTCTGTATTGACCATGAGATGAAGTCTTGTGAGTATAGCGAATCATTTTCTTCTGGGCTTGTTGATGAGATGATCTTAAGAGCAGGTACACTTGATGATGTTGAGACCATTTGCGTTTCAGAAAACTTATTATCTGAGAATTTTGACAAGCATTACACTTATGGTCAGATATCTGAATATGTTAAAGTTCATGTAAGTGAAAGTGGGGTGTCTTTTGAAGAGAAAGTTTAGGAAGTATTTCATTAGGATGATTTTAACACTGTTTAATGTCTCTATGATATATCACATGTTTTTAGATGAACCAGACACTTTAGAAGCAGTCATGATGGTGATGGCAGCTATAGTTTTACCAATTTTGGTGTCTTTTATTGGACGTCTGGTTTCAGAACCAACAAGTGTAGAAATCCATGATGATTCATTTACTATAAGGACTTTGCTTTCTACAAACGAAGTAGATATTAGGGATATAGACCATGTTGTCTTATGTTTACACAGTAAGAAAACAGCCATGTTAATCATTAAAGGTAATAAGAAGTTTTATCGTTTTAGGAAGATGTATTTCCCTGACTTCGATGACTTTTGTAACGATTTAGAAGACATTTGTCAGGATAGGTTTTCGTATACCTTGAGAAAGTATTCAAGTCTATTCTTATCTGCTAAACCTTATCTAGAGAAAGTTAAGTGGCAAGAACTTTATAGTAAGCCAAGCATAATGAGTTATTTTATATCTAAGAAGTTCTTAATATCTCTTATTATATTACTGGCACTAAGTAGTGTGTTTATGGCTGATCAAAATGCTTTCACATTTGCATGGATATCTATAATCTTTGTTATAATTGGTGGACTTCTTAACTATAGAAGAGGTTATTCACATGCAGAAGCCATTCGTAAGAGTTTAAGATGGTTGCTAAAAACAGGTGTAACTGCTTTTTCCTTAGTATATTTCCTTATTGATTTCTTAGATTTATTAAGCTAATAAAGGTATTGAGGATTATGCTATTAAGTATTTCAAAAGTCATCTTATTAAAAAACGTGATATTTCCACGTTTTTTTTATTTTTTTCGTGGTAATATCACGTTTTATACAAAATTGTTTTCCTTATTTTATAGTTTTGCCTCTAATAGAAAAAGCTTAGGATGACCATAATTTCACAAAAGTATACCACTCTCTAACCATACTTCCTTGATAGAATCATTTCAGGAGGTAAGTTATGAAGAAATTATTGTTATTATGTTTATTAGGAATAGTGTGCTTGGGATTGATGTCTTGTGATACTAGTGCTGAAGAAGATGTTAAATCGAGTGTTGTGATTAAGGAAATATCTGCGGATCTTACAGATGTTGAAAGACCTTTGGACGAGGAAGTAACAGAAGAGGTTGTAGCATCCGAAGAACGTGGTGCATTAATAAAGGAAAAAGCATCTGATGTAGATCCTAAGAAAGTCGCTGAAGCTTTAGGCCTTGATGAAGTTGGACAGGTTAGATATGAGGAGTTAAAGGCTGAAGGGTTAACTGCTAAAGAAATCATCAGTAAAATGCAAGAAGAAGGTTATGATATAGAAGTGCCTAAGGGTAGGAATTAAGACTAATCAACAAGATGATTCTTATAAGAATCATTAGATCGATTTGCTACTATGTTGATAAGTTAAGAATATGTGCAAATAGTTGTGGATAGTAACTCAAGTAGTAGAATCTATCCACATGTAAATGGTAAGGCTTAGCTTTATCATTTTTTTTATTTTCTTTAAAAATTCTTTAGAATTTCTTTCCGTGGAAAAAAGAAGTCTGTTTTATACTCTTTGTATAAAGAGGAGGACGACGATGAAAGACATACCAGAATTACATGAAGAAAAGAATTTTTTAGGTAAAATTTCTTCTTGGCTAATAGATCGATATAGAGTAGTTTATCTGATGATTATTATGATTGTTGGAGTTGGCTTATACTCTTATATGGAAATGCCAAAAGAATCTATACCTGATATTGAAATCAATTATATTTTTGTTACCACGGCATATCCGGGTGCATCTGTTCAGGACGTAGAAGGACTGGTCACCGATCCCGTGGAAGAAGCCGTAGAAGGTATAGAAGGCCTGAATAAGGTCACTTCAACATCTAATGCTAATTATTCACAAGTTGTGTTAGAGTTTGATGAAGATACCGATATGAAACAGGCAAAACTTGATGTACAAACATCTGTTAATGATATTCGATTTGAAGAAGGGGTTTCAGACCCATATGTTATTCAAATGGAAACCGGTGAAATGCCGATCATGAACCTGACTTTAACAGGTGATTATGACTTGGTTCAAATCAATGATTATGCAGAAGCATTACAGGCATCCTTTGAGAAGATTGACGGTGTAAAAAATGTGGATGTGTCAGGTTCTAAAGAAAGAGAAATTCATGTATCAGTTGATCAAAATCTACTGTACGAATACGGTTTATCTTTAAACTCGATTTCTTCAGCATTGTCGAATACGACTATTCAAATGCCGCTAGGATCTACTGCACTTGATCAAACTGACTATACACTTCGTGTGGATGAATCGGCAGAAACACTTACTGAACTAGAAAACATCATTGTTTCTTCAGGACAAAATGGCTATGTCTATTTATCTGATGTGGCAACAATAACTGATTCATATAAAACACCGGATTCAGAATCCTATACTTACTCAAAACTTCATAGTGAAGAAAAGAAAGCAACACCAGTAATCAACATGTCTCTATTTAGAGAGACTGGTGCAGATATTATCTCTATTTCAGAAGATGTAAAAAAGATTATAGCTGATGAAGCTGGTTCTATGTATCCGAGTGACTTAAACGTTATTATTACATCAGATGAATCTGATGAAGTATCTGAAAACATTGATACAGTACTTACGAGTGCTTTAGGTGGATTACTAGTCGTAATTGCAGTACTCTTTGTATTTATTGGATTAAACGAGTCCATTATAGTTGCAATGGTTATTCCAATGTCACTATTGATTTCAGCCATCGTGATGCATTTATCAGGTATTACCATCAATACAATTTCATTGGTTGCTTTCATTGTAGCCTTGGGACTTTTAGTAGATAACGCCATTGTTATCATGGAGAACATCGATAGATTTAGAGACAAGGGGCTTGATAGAGTTACGGCCTCTAAGATCGGTACCAATCAAGTCGCACCAGCAGTACTTGCGGCTACTATTACAACAGTTGGTGCATTTATACCACTTGCTATGCAAGGGGGGATGATGGGTCAGTTTATCTCCATTTTACCACTGACTCTAATCATTACTATTTTGGCTTCTTTCTTTGTATCGATTGCCATTACACCAAACTTAAGTGCTAAGCTTTTATCTAAGTATAAGAAAAAAGATCAGAAGCATTCGAATTTTAGAGACATACTTTCAGTACTGCTTGTATTTGTACTAACCCTTGTTGCATTTACAGATGACTTCTCAGTTACAGGTTATACAATCGTATTTGCACTTTTATTTACACTTCTAATGGTTGTAAAGATTGTTATAAGAAGACGTAAAAAAGATGGCATAGAAGAAAATGCCTTTATCTCTAAGTATGTAGGTTGGTTACAGCAGTTCTTTGATTCAAGAATCAAAAGATGGATGATCTTCGTTGTTGCATTTATTATACTTGTTGCAGCTGTAATGACCATTCCACTAGGCATTCTTGAAATGGAGTTGATGCCAGCAGAAGAACCATCTTCAGCGAGTATATCCATCACAGCACCAGAAGGTTATCTATTATCAGATACCTATAAGATTGCACATGAAATAGAAAAAGAGCTTTATCAATATGAAGACATTGAGTCTTTTGATATGAATATTGGTGGCAACAAGAAAAATACAGCAAGCATCACAGTCAACTTTGTAGATGCTGACGATAGAGTAGTATCAGGATATGATATGGTAGATTCTATTAGAGATATGACCAAACAGATTCCAGGTGCATCCATAGACGTTAAGGGACAATCTTCTATGTCTATGATGACGAATGGTTCAGATGTTTCAGTCAGTGTACAGGGGGATGATTTTAACCAGCTAAATGCTGTAGCCAATCAATACTTATCTGTTCTTAAAAACATAGAAGGTGTTGATAACCCTACTTTGTCATCAGAAAATGGTGTCAAAGAAATCACTGTAGAAATCGATTCTAATAGAGCTGCTTATTATGGTCTTAACTCAGCGATGATCGCTAATGATTTAAGACAAAGAGTATCAGGTTTAACAGTGGGTTCTTATAAAGAAGCTGGAGAAAACTATGACATCACAGTTTACTTTGATGAGCAGCCAATCAACTCAGTATCTGACTTTGAAAAGATTTTCTTTACCAATACCATGGGCCAAAAGATTGCTTTTTCAGAAGTGGCATCTTTAAGCTACTCAGAAGGTATGGCTAAAATTGAACACAGTGAAGGTCAGAAGGTAATCACAGTAGCTGCAAATGTTCAAAATGGCTACAATCCAACTGTTATTGGTCAAGAATTTAACTCAGCCATCTCTGGCATTGAACTGCCTGAAGGTGTAGAGCTTTCTTCTGGTGGTCAGTTTAGAGATACACAAGAGCAATTTGATACCATGCTTACAAGCTTTATGATTGCTATTATGATTGTTTACACCGTACTGGTTATTCAGTTTAACTCATTCCAGCAACCACTTGTCATTTTAATGAGTGTACCGCTAGCCCTAATTGGTGTTATCACAGGTCTCATTATTACTGGCAACAACTTAGGTGTTTATGCCATGATGGGTATTGTAGCCCTAGTTGGTATAGCCGTTAATGATGCTATTGTACTCGTGGATTTTGCCAACTATCAAAGGTCTGTAGGCATGAAGTTAAGAGACGCTGTATCAGAAGCAGTTAAGGTAAGATTCTTACCGGTATTTGCAACATCTCTAACAACAATGGGTGGTGTATTGCCACTGGCTTTATATAATGATCAGTTTTCACAACTTGGCTATGCAATAATATTTGGTTTGATTGCGTCAACGGTTTTAACACTTTTGATCATTCCAGTGATGTATTTCATGATGGAGTCAAGAGCTGAAAAAAAGCAGGCAAGAAGAGAATTAAAGAAGATGCAATTGGAAAGTGAGGTAAAAACCATTGTTTAAGAATAAATTGAAATTAAGTTTAGCTCTAGTCATGTCACTTCTTGTCATGACAGGCTGTTCAGCAAATAGAGGACAAGTAGAAACTGTAGCTACCCTTGTAGAAGCGGTACCAGTTTCTACATCACAAGTTGTATCAGATGATGTATATGAATCTGTTTACACAATCGGAGAAGTTCAGGCTTCGGATTCATACCAAGTTAATGCGATGAGTCAAGGGGATATCACGGCTGTTAACTTTGAGGTGGGTGACTACGTAAATGAAGGAGACATTTTATTTACCATTGAGACCGAGGACTTTGAGGTAGATAAGAACTCTAAATTAACTCAGGCTCTTAATGGCATGAGTCAGGCTAAGCTATCACTTGATAATGCCTTATCTAGCTTAAATGACACAAAAGCCTTGTATGAATCAGGCATTTCATCAAAAGCTCAATTAGATGGTGCTCAGACTCAATATGACAATGCTAAGATTTCATATCAAAATGCTGTTACCTCATATAATTCTACTAAACATACTTACGATTCTATGAGTGACAACTATGAGATTAAAGCGCCTGTTTCCGGGATTATTACAGCGAGTAATATTATTGAAGATATGTTTGTAACAACACAAAACTCTATGACCATTGAAGTTGTAGATGCTTATAAAATAAATGCAAACGTACCTTCTAAACACATCAACAATGTAAAGGCGAACCAAGCAGTAGAAATTTATATTCCTACACTAGAGCAAACCTTTAAGGGACATGTAGAGACTGTATCGATTAATGGTAAGACTGGTGCATATCCGGTAGAGATTGTATTAGATGAGATGACAGATGATCTAAGAACAGGTATGTACTCAGAATTATGGATTCAAATCAGTGATGTTTCTGAAGGTCTATGGATTCCTAGTAATGCCCTTTTACAAGAAAACGGTGAAAGCTTTGTTTACACAGCAG
This sequence comes from Acidaminobacter sp. JC074, assembly GCF_022496765.1. Taxonomy (GTDB): domain Bacteria; phylum Bacillota; class Clostridia; order Peptostreptococcales; family Acidaminobacteraceae; genus JABXKX01. Next base: position 49,882 of record NZ_VANV01000006.1, read on the forward strand.
AGGGGGACCTTGCTCAGAAGGTACTTGTAGAAGTGCTTTCAAAGCGTGGTGACCAAGTGGCTATCGTCAGTGACTTAAGTTCTGATCAAGTGCTTATTACCTATGGTAAAGAGTATGTCATGGATGGCTCGAAAATCAATATAAGATAAGGAAAAGTTTATGTTAAAGGTCAAAGGACTATTTAGAAATTCATTACTATTAAGAGGTTTTATAATGTGGTTTTCATCACTGATTGTACCATTTCTTATATTCTTTCTATTCTTATTTGTTCAGTACGGCGACTCTATTGTTCAGATATTTTCCAATGACCTTGAGATATGGCAAATAAATGGCTATACGGCTTCTGAGCGTATCAGTCGAGAAATCAATCTTTGGACTCTGGGTGACCCTGTTTATGGGGTCCATCCAGAGCTTGATGAGTTTTTAGAGAACAATTCTTACCTGGTCAAAAATCACAAAGGGCTTTTGTTTGAAAGAAAAGGAGATCAAATAAGGTCTCTAATCCCACTGAGTGATGAAGAAGTTGAGAGAGTGACGGAGGACTTCTCTGAACTCGAGCGTAATATTTTACCTGAGTTTGGTGAAAACAGTATAGAAACCAATAGACAAATACTGGAGTTAACAGGCTATGTATTGCTTCGTCAAATAGATTTTTATTATGCAGATGGTTCTGAAGGTACCGTATACATGTTCATCAAGTATTCTAACATCCCATATCATGTGATAAAAGTCATTGGTGATAACATAATGTTTGTCATAGGTATCATGTTAATTCTTAATGGCTTGATTGCCATGATTATTATAAAGAAATCGACAAAACCGATCAACGATTTAAAAGAAGCCATGGCTTCTTACAAGAAGGATGACTTTTCTGTTAGACTGGAAGAAAATCATAACCATCATATCATTTCTGCAATCAACACGTCTGTTAATGATATGGCTAGAGAGCTAGAGTCTAATCAAAAGAAAAAAGAGGCCACCGAAAATGTAAGAAGAGAGTTTTTAGCAAGGATATCTCATGATACAAAAACGCCTCTAGCTTCTATTAAGGCACATGCAGAAGCCATTAGAGATGGTCTTGTTAAAGATGAAAAACAAACCAAGTATGCCAGTAATATTTTGAGTAAGGTTGAGTCTCTAGATAATATGATTAATGAGCTCAGTGTTTATTCAAACCTAGAAGCGGGTATCAATCAATATCTCTTCACACGTGTTAACTTAAATTCATTCTTAGGTGACTTGATTGATGAAATGAAATATGACTTTAGTGATCGCTTGACTTATGAATCATGTAAAGAATCACATGATATCTATCTAGATGTCAACAGATTTCACAGAGTCATGGTCAATTTGATATCAAATGCCTATAAGTATGGTAAGCGTGATGGTTTAAATGTTAAAATAAGCTTAGAGTATACGAGGACTCATGCAGTCATTGTTTTATTAGATGATGGTGTGGGTGTAGACATAAAGGATCCTAATAAACTCTTAGAGTCATTTGTAAGAGGTGATGTATCAAGAGATCCTAACAATGCAGGATCAGGACTTGGACTTTCTATAGTCAAGTCCATTGTAGAAAAACATGAGGGTAGTGTTGAGTTATTTAGTGAGTATGGTCATTACTTTAAAGTGATGATTCAACTACCACTTAAAGGAGGTTACTTTGAAACGGGTTCTAATCATTGAAGATGATGTAACAATCGGCGAAGTAGAAAAGGATTATTTTGAATTAGCAGGTTTTGAAGTAGAACTGGTTTCAAATGGTAGACTGGGTCTTAAACTTGCTCTTGAAAAAGACTTTGATTTGTATATATTAGATGTCATGTTACCAGACATAGGTGGCTTTGATATTGCTAAAAAAATACGAGAAACAAAAAATACACCAATCATGATGGTAACAGCTAAGAATGCTGAAGTGGATAAGGTAAGGGGCTTTAGCTTAAGAATAGATGATTACGTAACCAAACCATTTAGTCCAGCCGAGTTAGTAGCTAGAGCTAAAGCTCATATCTTAAGATATGAATCCTTAAGTGTCATGGATTCAAAGGCATCCTTTTTAGAGATAAGGGGCCTTCATATCAATATGGACAGTAGAGAAGTCTTTATGAATGGCAAGTTGATTGACCTGACGAAAATAGAGTATGAGCTTTTAATTCTCTTAGCAAAAACACCAAATAAGATCTTTACAAAAGAAGAAATCTTCCAAAGAGTTTGGGGCTATGATTCAGATCAAGGCATACCTACCATTGCTGTTCATATAAGAAACTTAAGAGAAAAGTTGGAGTTTGATCCATCTAAACCAGAGTACATCATGACGGTTTGGGGTGTTGGTTATAAAATGAGCAAGTGAATTACAAATATTGACATATGCATAATTTTGGAATATACTTCCATTTAGGAGGTGTATTCATGCGTCAATTTTTATCTGTCAAAAATGATTTTGTGTTTAAGAAGTTATTTGGTGAACCAGGTTCTGAAGACGTACTCATAAGCTTTCTTAAGTATGTTTTAGATGAAGACATTGATTCATTAGAAATTCTTAAGGGTCTTAATTTAGAAAAGAGACTTATAAACGATAAACAGTGTTTTGTAGATGTTAGGGCTAATCTAGCTGATGGCAGTCGCTTGAACATTGAAATACAGTTAAAAAATGAGTATAATTTAAATAAGAGGACCTTCTATTATTTGTCCAAGTTGTACATAGAAGGCTTTGAAAAAGGACAAGACTATAAAAGTCTCAATAAAGCAGTGACTATTAATATCTGTGATTATAATGTATTTGGTATAGAAGCATGTCATTACAGGTTCAGGTTAAAAGAAGAACGATTTGACATAACAGATTTTCTTGAAGTTATGGAAATACATTTTCTAGATCTGACTAAAATTAAGACTGATGCCAATGAAAATATTGTGTTAAAAGAGTGGTTGGAGTTCATTAAAGCTGATGATGATGAGGTGATTAGAATGTTATCAAAAAAGAATAAGGATATCCTAAAAGCTTCAAAGAAACTAGAGGAACTCTCTTCTGATGAAGAAATTCGTTTGATTGCAGAAAGTCGTGCAAAGTATTTGAGTGACTATAATTCTAATATTGCTGGTGCAGAAGCAAAAGGAAGGTTTGAGGAAAAAATGGAAATCATAAAGAGAATGGTTTCTATGAACGTGTCTCTGAAAGATATTTCAAAGATGGTTAATTTGTCAGTAGATGAGGTTAAAGAGCTTATTGTGAAGTCTGATGAGTAATCTTAATGATGAGGTGATTAGAATGTTATCAAAAAAGGATAAGGATATCTTAAAGACATCAGAGAAACTAGAGGAACTTTCTTCTGATGAAGAAATTCGCTTGATAGCAGAAAGTCGTGCAAAGTATTTGAGTGACTATAATTCTAATATAGCCGGTGCAGAAGCAAAAGGTGTGAGAAAGACTGAGATTCGTGCTATTAAAGGTATGTTAGAGATTAATTTATCTCTTGAAGAAATTGCAAGAGTGCTGAATCTGTCACTGGATAAGATTAAAGAACTAATTAAAGATAATGATTTATAAACCGCTTCATCAAGCGGTTTTTGTGGTTTACTTGTAGTGGGAGATCTGATGAAGAATTTTAAAGTAAGATTTGGTAGTAGATTTATATGGAGGACATTTGTAATATGGTTGGGATCGCTTTTAATTCCTGCTATATTGTTCTTTTTATTTTTGTATATTCAATATGGTGCCAATGTGTTTAGTGTGTTTGATGGTGGCTTTGATCCAATGAGAACCTTTGGTAACTCTACTTTTGAACAAATTTCAAGAGAAATTAGTGTATGGGTAGCTGAGTCGCCAGACTTTGAGAACCATGAAAACATCACTGAAGAAGTGGATGCTCTTTTAGGTAATCGTGGTAACCATAGTGCAATGATATTAATCAGACGTGGTGACAAGTTGGACGCCTTAAATACCATTACAAATGATGATTTGAAAGTCTTACAAGAAGAGTTTAAGAATGTCAATTTAGGCATGCTACCAGCCTATGGAGAGTTTTCAACTGAAATCAATGAATACCTTGCTGAGGAAAATGGCTATGTAATTGTAAGGCAAATTGATTTCAGATATCCTGATGGTGAAAAAGGCAGTGTTTATTTCTTTATCAAGTACACCAATGTATCTTATGAGATTATAAAGGTCTTAGGCAATAATATCATGGGTGTCGCACTTGTAATGATGCTTTTAAATGCAGTGGGAACTTTTGTTGCCATAAAGAAAATGTCAAAGCCTATAGAAGAGTTAAGAGATGTTATGCAGTCCTATAAGAATGATGATTTTTCTAGAAGGTTACCTGAAGTGCCAGAAAAAAGATTCACTTATGTCATCAATTCAGCTGTCAATGATATGGCTTCATCTTTACAGGAAAACCAGAAGCTTAGAGAAGACTTAGAACTTAGAAGAACAGAGTTCTTTTCAAGAGTATCTCACGATACCAAGACGCCACTGGCATCAATTAGAGCTCATGCAGAAGCCTTAAGAGATGATCTCATAAGAGATGAAGACAAGAAGAAGAAGTATGTTGGTAATATCATCAGTAAAGTGAATGTGTTGGATAATATGATCAGTGAGTTGAACTTGTATTCAGATCTTGAAATAGGCGTCAACCAATATGATTTTACAGAACTGAATATCAATGATTATATAAAGGATGTTCTTGGTGAGCTAAGGTATGATTACGAGGAAGATAAGCTTAAACTTGATTATCAATGTTATGACAGTGACCAAAGAGTGTCGATAGATGTTCAGCGTTTTCATAGAGTCTTTATGAATCTTATCAACAACTCTTTAAAGTACTCTGATAAAAAGCCTGTTCACATTGATGTGACCTTGGTATCGGTGGATAAACATGCAAGGATAACCTTTAGAGACAATGGTATGGGTGTAGATTTAGAAGAGCCTAATGTACTCATTGAATCCTTTAGAAGAGGTGATGAATCACGTAACCCTAATAAGGCAGGTTCTGGACTTGGTCTATCCATTATTAAAACCATAGTTAAAAAACATAAGGGAACCATGAACATTCATTCAGTTTATGGTGAATACTTTGAAGTTGAAATCACACTTCCAACCTTATAATAAAATCTCTCTTCTTTGAGGAGAGATTTTTTACGTTTGATTCCTCAAAATAGATATTTCTTACAAGTTTAAGGAGTGAAATACGAAAATTACAAAGATTTTAATCAAGCTTTTTCGATATAGCTCAGATCTTTGATATTGAACTTAGACCAATGAATAGTTCAGAAATCATCAATGATTTTAAACATGGTTTTCATGATGAGTTTGGAAATTAGAGAAAATCTTAAAAGACTAGATGCTCACACAGTATTTTCGTATCAAAAAAATACTATGTGAGTATTTTATTCGTACTAAAAAGGTACTGTGACAGTATATTATTCCTACGAAAAAAATACTATTATTACGCTTTATCTGTCTTGAACAATAATTTTATTAGTGTAGATTTGTGATCATATCACTTTGAAATATAGTAATAAGCCCATCCTATTTTGGATGGGTTACTTTAGAATAATCATATTTGTTATAACTTCTATGTCATAAACTGCTTGAATCTGCGCTTTTATTTCATCTAAAGCTTGGCAGAAAAGCTTTATGTTAAGGTCGTCATTTACATAGGTATTAAGTGTAAGAATCTTATTCTTGTAGCCGTAATCGTTAAGAACTAAATCATCTATATGGTCTATATAAGGTGATTGCTCAAACAATGTATAAATTCTTTTTTTAGTTTGTTCATCAAGTCCAAGTCCAATTAAAACCTTCTTATGATAAGAAATGGTTCTAAGCCCGGTTAAGATCATAATAAGAGACATGATGATAATAGAGATTTTGGAGGCATTTGTCTTGGTTAAAATGCCTGATAAACTGATGACATTTACCATACCCATAAAGGCTTCGTTTCGAGTGATGAGACCTATGATTCTTAAAGAAGTTGATTCTAGTTCATTAGCTTCCTTTATAGTCATGCTTCCTACATAATACTTAATAAAAGAAACCAGACTTATGATCAATAAACTTATATGGTCAAGGTGAGTTTCATGACCAAGATGAAGCCCTTCTCTAAAAAAGACAATACCAAAATATACTAGAACAATAGAGAGGGAGATGTTAAAGAAATATTCCTTTCTTCCATTGATCAAGCGTTTTTCTTTGTCTGTTAGGCTTTGGTTCTTTCTGATAAATCTTAGGTTGGAGTAAGCAATTGCACCACCGATGAAGGCGCTTGATGCCTGAGCATATAATAAGATAGCGTCTAATCGTTTTGCAAGTATCAAAACAATAAGGCCTAGAAGAAGGTTCATATAAAGTTCTAGTTTAGTTGCTTTCATAATAGACGCTTGTCTCATATTTCACCTATCTCTTGATGCCATCCAACAAGTTTTTAAATGTATCTTCCCCAACATCTACTAGGCTGTAGTCGCCTTTGTGAAGAATCCAGTCAAAGACAATACCTCTTTGCGTTCTGTGAATGATGTCCGTTAACTTGTCTAGATCCATTTCTATAAACTGCTCGTTTTTAATACCTTCATTTACAATTTCTTTTAAGAACTTATAAGTGTTTCTTTCCTTGCTAATTAAGTAATCTGTTTTATTGTTAAGAGATGTCTCAGTAGAGTACATAATGGATGCAATTTCATAATTAAAATTATCTTCAAAGAACTCAAACTGCATTTTGATGAAGTTCAAAAGATGAGTGATGGCATCTGGACTTTGAGATTTTTCGAAAAAGTCTTTATACATGAGATCACTTCTGTAGAAGAGTTCAATGATTATATTTTCTTTTGTCTTAAAGTATGTAAAAAAGGATGCATGTGAAATGCCTATTTCATTGGTTATATCGATTGTACGCGTTGCCAAGTAACCTTTTTCTCTGAACATTTTTATGGATGCTTGAAATATTTTTTCTCTAGTTATTTCTGATTTTTTTTGCTTCATGTTTCCTCCGTCTGCATAATTTTGAGTGAACTTAATTTGATTATACATGAATAATGAAAAATCGAAAAGTGATTCTTAGCCTACTGCTGTAAAGTCTGACTGAGAGATTTAATCTTATTTGATTTCAAGCTTAAATCTTTAATTCTTTCATTGTTATAGAGGGTAGTTTTATCTATTTCTGACGTAGAAGCAGACAGTTCTTCAATGATGCTGGTCATGCTTTCGATGTCTTTATAAATAATGTCATACTTGCCCACTAGTTCTTGCATAGATTCAAAGCCCTTCTCTGAAATTTCTGTGTTATGAGAGGCTTTTTCGAGGATATGATTGAACTTACTGGCAATTGCCTTAGCAGTTACTTGACTGTCTTGAATAGCCCTCTCACCTAAACTTATCTTTTCTTTAGAAGCAAGACCATGACTGTTGATTTTTTCTAAAATGTCTCCAATATCAGATGCTATTTGATCACTTTCTTCAGCAAGATTTCTAATTTCTTCAGCAACGATTGAAAAACCTTTACCATGGACACCTGCCCGTGCAGCTTCAATAGAAGCGTTGAGTGCAAGTAGATTGCTTTGACTTGCGATATCCTTGATTCTGTCCAGTGATCCAGTGATGGCTTTAATGGACGCGTTTAAAGCATGGACCGTTTCAGTTGCCGTCCTTACTGAGTCTTTAGTTGTAACAATACTGTTCGACATATCATTTATCTCATGAATACAATCTGTGATGTGTTTATGAATCTCCCTATTAGCCTTAGAAACCTGTCTTATATCTGCTAAGTTTATTTCTACAATATTTTTGGTTGTAGACGATGCATGCCATAGGTCTGTGATATGACTAGCACTGTCTTTGAGACCTACATTTGCTTCTGTTACTATGTGGACCAATTTGTCATTACTGGTATTAAGATCTGTAAAAGCATCGTCCATATAAGCGCTTTCTATGTTTAATGTATTGGCCGTTTCCAAAAGTGCTTGGTTTAGTTGAGTAGTCTTAGCAAGCGAATCATTTGTAAGTTGTGTTTGTGTTTCTGCTTCAACAATGAGTTTACTACCCCAAGAAACCTGAAAAAACATCAAAAGTGTGATGGTGTTTATGATGGTAATTAAGATTGTAAATACCAGCGGGGTAGGTGCTAAAAGATGAAAACCGTGAGGATTGATTATGTATATAGAAATCAATCCTAAATTGAAGATGACAGTGTGTATGATGCTTAGTGTTTTGTTGTAGTAAAGAGTAACCATTACAAAATAGATCAACAGCATGAAGACAACGATTAAATGAACATCACCCTGATACTGTGTATAAAAAAAATTAAGTAGAGGTATCAGGATGATTGAGTAAGCTTTTAAATAAAGTCTATTATTATCTACTTTTATGAAGTAGATGATAGTGATAATGAGTGAAGGCCCTATTAAGTTTAAAAAAGCTGTAGCCATCTGAGAACCTAATGATAATCCCATCATTTGGCTTCCAATTAGTAAATTAAAGATTAATACAAGTATGTAGTTTACTTTAATGGCTTTTTTTAAGGATGTTATTTTTTTTGGACTCATTTGACCTCCACCTATCACTAAAGAATATGAGTTGACTTATATTTTCATTATACACATGTTTTTTAGCTTGTAAAGGAATTTTTGAGTCAACTCAAAAATATCTTGTAATTTCAGAAGTGACCATATACAATAAAATTGAGTCGACTCAAATAAATGACTGGAGGAAAGAATGAAAAGAGCATATATCAATGCAAATATTATTACAGGTGATGCATCTGATGAAGTAATTAGAGATGGGTGTATCATTGTTAATGGCTTAGGTAAGCTGGCTTTTGTTGGTAGGACAAATGAAGCTGCATTAGGACAACTTGAAACCATTGATTTAAAGGGCAGGTATGTTATGCCAGGGCTAATCAACGCCCACATCCATATGTTTACACAGGGTGGACCTGTTAAAAATATGGATTCTAAACAAGCAGCAAAGTTTATGAAATTCTTAAAAACCCGTATAGGTCAGAGAGTGATGAAGAAACTTTATGCCTACAACACAAGTGCATTTATCAATGCAGGTGTCACCACAGTAAGAGATGTGGGATCTTTTATGAATTACGACTTGATGATGAAAGAACTTATTGAAAAGGGTGAAGTCGTTGGCCCTAGAATAATATGTTCTGGTGGCATCATTACACCAACAGGAGGACATGGTTGTGAAATGCCGGGTACTGTCGTTTGTGATGGTCCTATCGAGTTTGCCAAAGCAGTGAGACATCATTATCACTTAAAAACAGACTGGATAAAAATTTGTAATACCGGTGGGGTATCTGATGCTAAATATGTAGGTGAAGCTGGTATGCCGCATATGACCTTTGAAGAAATTCAAGCTGCATGCACAGAGGCTCATAAGAGAAACATGATGGTCGCCTCGCATTGTGAGAGTACAGAAGGCATCATTGATGCTTTAAGAGCTGGTGTTGATACCATTGAACATGGTGCAGATTTTGATGAAGAAATTGCCGAGATGTTTAAAAATAACAGGAAGGCCTTAAGAGGCTATACATCTTTGATTCCAACTTTAGCTGCTGCAGGTGGACTGGTTAATAACAAGGAAAAGTTTATTGATAACGAAGGCAACAGAATAGTGCTTGGCAATGCAGAAAGAATCAGTCAAGGATGTATTGATGGTTTTCAGAAGGCCCTAAAGTACGGTGTTAAGCTTGGTATGGGTACAGATGTTTCAGTTCCCAATGTTACCGCCTATAATACCTATCAAGAACTTCTCTTGTATAAGGACAACTCAGATTTGACCAATCTTGAAATCATTGAACTGGCAACCAAGGCCAATGCCGAAGTACTAGACATAGACCATCTTACAGGTTGTCTTAAGGTTGATTTGGATGCAGATTTTATTGTCCTTAAAGGCAACCCTTTAAAGGACTTAAACAACATAAAGGATCCTGTTCATGTAGTCACAAGAGGATACTTTATTGAAAAGCCAACTTACAAAACCGTTGAAGGTGTAGATTAGGGGGAATCATGAAAAAAAGATATTATGGATGGAATATAGCACTTGTATGTTTGGGATTGTTTTTAATTGGTGCTACACTTACGGTTACTTTAGGCGTATTCTTCCCTGCTATAACAGCCACACATGGCTTTACACAGGCTGAAGTCAGTCTGATTGTTTCTTTCTTTACATTGGGATCACTTGCTTCAGCAGCCATCTATAAAAAAGTTGTTTCAAAGATGAATCTGAAAGTAGCAGTCTTGCTATTTACATTATTCCAAGCAGCTGCAGTTGTTGGTATGTCAATGGCTGATAGCCTTCAAGGACTTTACTTGCTTGGATTTATAGCAGGCTTCTTCGGGTCCAACCTACCAATGTTTGGTCAGCTTCTAGTGACCAACTGGTTTGACAAGAAAAGAGGAACAGCTATGGCTGTTGTTATTTCTGGTGTAGGTATCAATCAAATAATAATCATGCCAATCCTTGTTAATTTAATTGCAGGATTTGATTATAAACTCGCCTTTTTATTTTATGCAGGACTCATGGTTGTTATAGGCGTGATAGGATTTCTTGTAATAAAAGAATCGCCTAAGGTCTTTGGTCTTGAAAAAGATGGTGTCATCAAGTTTGGTGGTAATGTTTCTAATGAAAAGAAACATAGTGATTCCATCAGTGTGCCATTAAAAAAAGCGATTTTTCATAAGTCATTTTTCTCTATCCAAATCATGCATCAATTGATAAATGTGGTTGGTATGGCAATTGGTCTTCAATTGACGACTTATTTGACAAATATTCAACTTACTACAACTGAGATTGCATCCTTTTTTGCCTTGCTTGGTGTGATTTCTTTCTTCTCTAGATTCCTTGTAGGTATCTTATTAGATGTACTAGGTCTAAAGAAATCCAACATCATTTGGGGAATCTCTGGTATCATAGCCATTGTATCGCTACTTCTTTTACCGATAAATCCAACTATGAAGTTTGTTTATATGATTTTCTCTGGTGGTGGTTTGGCTTATACACAAATTATGACGGCTATTGCCTATGCTAGATTCTATGGTGATGAAACATTTCCTCAAATACAGGCCGTTAGTAAGGTGATATCAAGTCTTTGTACGGCAGTAGGTGTTGTTGCTTCTGGTGTTTTAATTGACCAGTTAGGTTTTGCAAAGTTGTATCAGTTTGCCTTAATAGGTTTTGTTATTGCTGTCATCTTTGGTCATATCGCTATGACATCTGGTACAAATCTTCAAAAGAAGCTAAAGGCAGAAGGCAAGTTAAGAAAGATTGCTTAATTAGAATGTAGAGGTGACCATGGGTACAAGTTGTAAAAAAGCATTGATTTACGATACAACCCTTAAGATGTTAAAAAACAAAGATTACATGTCCATCACCATTAGAAAGATATGCGAATCAGCGGGTATCTCTGTTGGCACCTTCTACATCTACTACAAGTCAAAAGATGAGATTATAGAAGAACTTTTTGAAGAGATGACACATGAAATGAATTTTGATGTAACGTGTCAGCAAGTGAATCTTAGTGGCTTAAACCAAGTTTGTCACCAACTTATAGAAGTGATTATACAGAACAAGATTTTAGTTAAGGCCTTTTTTGTTTCAAAGTTATTTTATGAGAAAGAAGCATGCAAGGACCATATACAGGTCCTCATTGAACCTTTTATTATCAAGCATTTTAGTGAAGAGCTTGTCGACCTAGCAGTAAACTCTTTATCGCAACTGATAAAAGGACTTATTTATGAGTGGATAGTCTCTTATTGTGATGACGATATACTTTTAAGGGGAAAAGAAACCATAGACGACTATATATTATTTCTCTTAGATCGAAAAAATGTATCTGATTGAAAGTTGTGTGATATTGAAATACTTTTAGCCTAATAAACCTATCCATCAGGATAGGTTTAATAGTTTATCTGTATGAATGATCAAATCCTTGAAGTAAAAAGAATTAAATGATTGTCCAAACTCATGAACCTTTGCAAAAGTTGTTTCTTCTAATGTAAGATCATATTGTAAAATACTTTGTGCTTTTAAATCAACAATCCAATACTCCTTTACACCTGATTTTGCATATAACTGAGATTTGATGTAAATATCTTTTCTTCGAGTAGAAGGTGATAATACTTCAATGACAAGTGTAGGGATGCCTTCGTATCTATTATTGATGATGTTTTCTTGATCACAAATGACTAACAGATCAGGCTGTACTACGTTTGGATCATCTTTAAAGCATTCAGAATCATTGTAGAGTTTTACATCATATGGTGATGTTAAAGCGGTACACGATTTATCTTCAAAATACCGATATAACTGAACCAGTAGTTCAGTAACTGCTATCTGATGACTATGACTTGGTGCTGCAAGAAGATAGATGACACCATCAATTAATTCGTATCTTGCATCTGAGTTTTCACATATCTTTTGAAATTCTTCATAGGAAATGCGTTTATTCACAAAATAATCTGCAGCTTCTTCCTTTATTGATGATGGATACACTTCAGTGTATCTTTTAAGTTTGGCGACACCTTTTCCATTTTTAGTAATGATGACCTCGTTGCCTTCTAATGCTACATTTAGATACTTGCCAAATGCGTTTTTAAATTTTGTTGACGGTACTCTCATAAAACACCTCCTTAGCTCAATTGTATATCCAAAACAGCTGTTTGTAAAATTAAATAAGCTATAATTGATATAAAAATGGCTTGTTTGGTGTGTAACTCTTTTATAAAGTAGTTAAAGACGATTATGCGCTATAATATATGTATAAAAGTTTTACCTTGGCTTTTGCAGGTATAAGTATTTTGTATAAGTATTATGTTCAATTTTGTGTTTGATGTTTATCATGATTGGATCAATTATAGCTGAAGCTATAGAGTATTGAATATAAATAACCATTTAGTTAAATGAAAGCATTAATGGACTTGAATGTATGGTGTAAAGTGAATAGTTATGTGGATAAATAAGATATTTTAAACCTTGTCCACATGGAGAAAGGGACTTGTTATGGATATGTTAAAAAAAAGAGTAGAAAGAGCATTTCAGTTGACTTATGACTTAATTGATCATTTGGATCAAGAAGCACTGGGACTTCGTTTAGGAAGTTTACCTTCTAATAGCATTGGAGAACAGGCTTGGTGCATAATTGGTGCGAGAGAATCTTATTTAAAAGCAGTTGAGTTAGGTCAGTGGTCTGGTTTTTCATGCTCCTTAAAAGATACAAAAAATAAAAATCAGGTACTGGCTTCTTTAGAAAGGACCAATAAGTCTGCCTTAGAAATGATGGCCTTAGATTTAAAAGACAATCAACTAGAGTATCTTCTGGACCTTCTAGAACATGAAATACAACATCATGGTCAGCTTATTAGGTTTGTTTATGGTAATAAGCTGTCATTTCCAGAATCTTGGCATGGCCGTTATACAGTTTAAGTTTTAAGAAAATCCTTTGGGTTTTCTTTTTTTATGCATATTATTCTCATTTTTTCTTCATGATTTCACATACTTTATCACAGATTTCATAGATTTTAAGGCAGAATTTTCATAATTGATTCGTAAACTTGTATTAAAACAAGGAGGCGATTATGAGTAATGTAACTAATATTTCAAACGATTATATAATTCAACCGACCAATACAAAACCGGTCAATGACCCATCAACACTGAATTCACAAGACTTTATGGATCTGATGATCACACAGCTGCAGAACCAAAATCCTATGGAACCCATGGATAACAATGACTATATAGCCCAGATGGCAGAGTTTTCTGCATTAGAAGAAATGCAGAGCATGAACAATTCCATTAATACCATGTATGCATTTGGCTTAATGGGAAAAGAAGTGACCATTAATAATGCGGATGGGACGACCGTAACAGGTATTGTTGATTCTGTATCTATGAAAAATGGCGTTAACTATTTAGAAGTAGATGGTGTTCAGTACAACTCTCTGTTAGTTATTAGTGCTGGTGAACCTTCAGAGGAGGTTTCGTCATGATGTCTTCACTTTATACAGGAGTTTCGTCACTGTCTTCTAATCAAACCAAGATAGATGTGATATCAAATAATATAGCAAATGCTTCTACAATAGGTTATAAGTATCAAACAGTCACTTTCCAAGATACCATGTATCAGACGGTTAATGCTGCAACCGCTCCAACTGAATCAGTGGGGGGAATGGACCCTAAGCAGGTAGGTTTAGGTGTGACAGTGGCATCTATGACGACCATAAACACCATGGGTTCTTTACAGTATACAGGTAATCCAACAGATATGGCCATCAGTGGAGATGGTTACTTCGTAGTGAAAAATCCAAATGGTGAGTATAACTTCACACGTGCAGGCAACTTCGGCATTGATTCTTACGGCAACTTAGTGACAGCTGATGGTTATCAGGTATGTGGTTGGCAAGAGACAGAAATTCAACCAGACGGTTCTTATGTTTTTACAACATCTACAGAGCCTGAACCGATTAACATCTACAATATCGGTGGTGAATCTTCTTCCACAGTATCACCATCTGTTACAACCAAAGCGACATTAGCAGGTAACTTAAATGCTGCCAATGAAGCTCAAGGTGTTGGTATGCTTGATATTGGAACTGGCGATTTAGAAGCTGATTATATCATGCCAATGACAGTTTACGATTCTTTAGGTGCTGCTTATCAAGTCAATACAGAGTTTTATGAGTGCTACTCTGAAGTGAATGGTGATGGTGATATAGAAACGTCTTACTATTATAAGACTGTCGACGAAGATGGTAATGAGTTAAGCTCAGGCTACCTTAAATTTGATTCTGAGGGGCAATTGGTCACAGATGACACTGATTTTCCTGTTGAAAACTCTGTTACTTTGGACCCTGGTGCTACAACAGGGGCGAGTGAGTTTTCTTTTAATATGGATTTTTCAGGTCTTACCATGTATGGTGCTGAATCCAATGTTCAACCGACTTATGTAGATGGTAATGCAGCAGGTTCTTTACTAAACTTTTCTATTGATGCCAATGGCGTGGTTATGGGAACTTATTCAAATGGCGAGCAGCATCCACTTGGCATACTGTCTTTAGCTAATTTCGATAATCCTGCAGGTCTTCAAAAGACAGGTTCCAACCTATATGCTGCAACACCGAACTCAGGTGACTTTACAACTGGAAATCCAGCAGGAACGGGTGGTACTGGTCAGTTAAGTGTCGGCACACTTGAGATGTCCAATGTGGACTTATCTCGTGAATACAGTGAATTGATTGTTGCCCAGCGTGGCTACCAGGCTTCGTCATCGATTATCTCTACTGTGGATGAACTTTTACAAGAACTGATCAATCTTAAGAGGTAGTTATGAGTCTAAATTCCAGTTTATATACTTCTTATAGCGGTGTTTCTGCAAGTCAGGCATCCTTAACTGTAACAACCAATAATATGACCAATGCATCTACAAAAGGTTATACAAGACAACAGGCCATTCATACATCTATAAATCCGCCTCAATCATATACACTTTCTAGTGCGGGTTACGGTGTGAAAATCGGCCAAGTAAGACGTGTCAATGATCAATTTTTAAGGGAAAACTGCAGGGCTGGATACAATGAACTCTCTTACTTTGAAACCACAAAGAATTATCTTTATGAAGTGGAAACAGCCTTTGGAGATTTGTACGGTTACAATATGCAGACTTCCACAGACGAATTTTTTAATGCATGGGAGGAACTGGCTAAGAGTCCATCTGACCAGGCTGCGCGTGCTTTGGTTTATGAGAGTGGTGTTTCTTTTGTAGACACTTTAAACCAATATGATCATCAACTCGACGCCATTGAAGATTCTGTGATTATGGAAATTCAGAACACCGTATCAAGCATCAACAGCTTGTCGAATGAGCTTGCAAATGTGAATGCAAAAATCGCATCTTCAGTGGACCCACCAAATGAGCTTTTAGATTATCAGGATATGCTTTTAGATGACCTATCTAAGCTTGTTACATGTACATTTACGTATCAGCATGACGGAACGGTCGATGTGACGACCAAAAATGGCATATTAGTTGGGGGAAATTCAGCATATGAAATTGCATGTGTGAGTAAACCACCTAATGGTCTTCCTGAAGCAGAATGGGCTAATGGACAAGCCTTTGATAATCAAGGAGGTTCGCTTGGTGCATTAAACGATCTTTTGTACAATACATTACCAGAAGTGAAGGGTGTTATCAACGATGGCATGATGCAAGTAATTGACAAAGTCAATGAATTACATGCTTCTGGAACTGGATTAGATGGTTCTACTGGTCTAGACTTCTTTGTAGCGATTAATCCGAATGAAGCCTTTGAAATTGGCAATCTACAAGTCAATCCAGACTTGTCTGACTTCAATAAGATAGGAGCTTCTGTGACTGGAGAGCTTGGTGATGGCACTTTAGCAGATGAGATATCTCTTGTTCAAAATGAATCCTTTATCACATCGGGGGATGAAGAAGTCACCATAGATCAATATATTGCTGCTTATACTCAGTGGCTTGGAATCATTTCATCGGATGCACAGTTTGAATATGAAAACCAGCAAACACTCAGTTTGCAACTTGAAACTCAGTTGAGTGCTGTTTCGTCGGTATCTGTTGATGAAGAAATGGCAAACATGATGATGTTTCAGCAAGCCTACAATGCCAACATCAATGTGATGAACACAGTAGATGAACTTTTAGAAAACTTAATTAGAGAATTGGGGTGATATGATGGCATCAACTTTTGGAGGTATTTCACTTTGCTCTACAGGTCTTTATACATCTCAGACCAACTTATATACAACAAACAATAATATCAGTAATGCAGACACTGTAGGTTACACCAAACAGGCGGTTAATCAGAATCCAGGTTATACGACCACATTATCTGATGGTGGTATGGTAGTAGTTATCAATCCTGATGCAATGAGCATAGAGCAGGAACGATCTAAGTATTTGGATTTAAGATATTGGGAGTCCATGCCCTCTTATGGTGAGTGGCAGGTAAAATCAGACGGATTAAACCAGATGGAAACAATCTTAGGGGAACTAGATGAAACCGGCATTGTCAGTCAGTTAGATAGCCTTTTGACTTCAATGGAAGCTTTATCAACAGAACCTCAAAGTTCGGCACCATCTACAGCTGTTATTCAAGATGTCATAGCATTGTGTGACACCTTAAACAACACTGCAAAACAACTTTATGATATGCAAACCAGTGTTGAAGAGGAAATCTTTTACGAAGTCAATCAAATCAATCAAATCTCTGCTGAAATAGCTGGGCTAAATGACGAAATCTTAAATCTCTCTTTAAGTGGTGGCAATGCAAGTGTTTTGATAGATCAAAGAAACTTATTGGTGGATGAACTCTCTTCCATGATGGATATCACAGTTTCTGAAGTTGTTGTGGGAAGTGTGGATGGTGAAAACATCACAAGTTATAACATTATTTGCGACAATAACCTTTTGGTTAATGAAGGAGATTATCAAACGATTCATGCCAAGGAAGTAACTGTCGATGGCATCAGAAATGTTGAATTAGCTTGGTCTGGAGGACAAGTCTACGAACCCGCTAGTGGGAGTCTAAAGGGGCATATGGACTTAATGAATGATTCTGAGTATAAAGGGATTCCTTATTACATGAAATCTCTGGATGAGTTTACAGAAACACTTGTTTCAAATATGAATGCTGTTCATGAATCGGGTTATGGTCTAGATGGTTCTACAGGCATCCCGATGTTTGATCCAAATAAAACAGATGCAATGACCATTTCATTATCAGATGATTTACTAGAGCATCCTGAAAAACTTGCCATGTCTTCTAGTCCTGGTGAGGCAGGAAATGTTGAGAACCTATTTTCTATGATTGATGCCTTAAATGATCCGGATGCATTTTCTGAAGCTTCTTATAAAGATTACATCAGTAAGCTGTCAACGGAACTTCGTTCAGAAACGTCCTATGCAAACAATCAGGTGGAAGGCACGGGAAGTTTGTGCATGCAAATTGATTTGAACAGGATGTCAATCTCTGGTGTATCCATAGATGAGGAAATGACCACCCTTGTATATCAACAACAGATCTATGATGCTACAGCTAAAATGATGAATATATGGAGCGAAATCATTGCGACAACCATATCTCAGCTAGGAGGTTAATGTGCGAGTAACCAGTTCAATGATGATAAAGACCATGAATTATAATTTACAGAAGAATTTGACCAATATGAATGACATGTATAATCAGATGTCTACTGGCAAATCATTTAATGAGGCATCACAAAATCCAGTGGGTGCTGCTAAGTCAATTAAGTATACATCATACCTTATGGAGATAGAGCAGTATCAAGCCAATGCAAATGATGCAGTTTCAAGGTTGAGTGTGACTGAATCGTCCATCAACAGTGTCGAAGAGTTATTAGAAAAAACAAGGGAGTTAACAGTACAAGCTGCAAATGAAACCTTATCAGATGAAGATCGTTTGGCTATTTTATCAGAAATTGGTGAAATTCAGGAACAGCTATTAGAAGTGGGTAATGCCACCTATGCAGGAGAATCTTTATTTGGTGGCTACAACATCGGATCGCAGCCGTTTACTCATGATTCTGACAATCTTTTGATGTATAACGATGGCTATATAAATTTGGAAGGTCCTTATGATGCGTCTATGTCAGATGCTGATATAGAAGCATTATATACTTTACATGCCGGTGAGGCCATTTTAGATGACAGCTCCTCAGAAAATATGATTTACCATATTGGTGAGAATTCGGAGGTTGATGTCAATGTAGAAGGCCATGAGCTCTTTGGTGTGGGAGAATCTTCTGTTTTTTCAGTCGTGGATAAGATAGCGATGGCCCTAGAAGGAAAAGAGACCTATAAAGTCGTAGAAAATGGTGTGGTTGTTGAAAAAACATTAGATCTTTCGGATTTAATAGGTGAGATTGATGATTCTTTGGAGGCTGTACGTTCTACAAAAGCAGAGGTGGGAGCAAAATCTGGATACGTCAATATGTCACTCAATAGACTCAATCAAGATCATTATACCTATACAGCATTGCTTTCTTCCAATGAAGATGCAGATATAGCTCAGGTGTCTATGTATCTTGCAAATGCAGAGACTGTTTATAGTGCTTCTTTATCGGCAGGCTCTAAAATAATCATGCCTTCCCTAGTAGATTTTATTGGATAAACATAATTTCACACATTTCATACACATTTTCATAAAATTTGTTTGATATGCTATCTATAATAATTGAAATGGATTTCAGACTCATGCAGGTATAGAAGGAGCTAGTTAACCTGTAGTTATGGGGGGAATAATGAATTATACTGTTTATTTGGTTTCAAAGGATGAGACCATGAGCCGAATTGTGGCTTTATATGTTCAAAAGGAAGGATGGAATCTTAAGTTACTACCAAATATGGATAGAGCTAAGTTGTGTGTACATGAATCACCTTCTTTATGGATCTTTGATTTAGAACGCATTGATTTGATGAAGTTTGAAGTGATTCATATGATTAAATTACATAATCCAAAAACACCAGTTATTTTGGTTTCGTCTAATGTAGATTCTTCTGACAGATTGATGACCTTAGAGCTTGGTGTGGACGATATATTAGAAAAACCATTTTCGCCTAAGGAGTTAATCATTAAGTCTTTGAGGTTAATGGATAGATCTTATACACCACTTTTTCAACCTGAAAGGTATGAAGTTCTTAGACTACAAGACTATGTTATCAATGAAGGAACCAGAAGAGTTAAAGGATCTATAGATCCAGTCCACTTAACTTCTAAAGAATTTGATCTTCTAACACTTTTCGCAAGAAATTCTGGACAAGCCCTTTCTAGAGAACAAATACTCAACAACATATGGGGCATGAGTGAATATTGCAACGACCGTGTGGTTGATGATTTGGTAAGACGACTCAGAAAGAAAATGGATCAGTTAAGAATAGAAACGATTTACGGCTTTGGTTATCGTGCATGTGTTTAAGGAGGCATAGATGTATATCAGTGGCGGTTCAAGCGGGAATTATATAACAGGCATGGCATCCGGGATGGATGTGGATACAATGGTCAAAGAACTCATGGATGCAGAGAGAATCCCATACGACAACTATGAGATTGAAAAGCAGTATTATGAATGGCAACTAGAAGCTTATCAGGAATCTGCTGGCACAATTTCGGATTTTCAGACGACCTACTTTGATTTTTTAAATCCGAGT
The DNA here is from genome assembly GCF_022496765.1 of Acidaminobacter sp. JC074. Classification (GTDB taxonomy): domain Bacteria; phylum Bacillota; class Clostridia; order Peptostreptococcales; family Acidaminobacteraceae; genus JABXKX01. The sequence continues at coordinate 70,083 of NZ_VANV01000006.1, forward strand.
ACCAACATGTTAAGCTCTAGTACATATGAGTCTTATAATTATGTCTATTCATCAGATGGTGTAAGTGCTGTCGTCACTAATTCGAATATTTCTAATAGTCATTACAGTCTTGAGGTTGACCAGCTTGCGACATCTGCGGTTGCATCAAGTGATCAAAGTGTTTCAGCCAGCATAAATGCTGCAAATACAGTGGATTACGGTGGCCTTGACAATCAAATGATAACGGTGACATTGGATGGCTATGAAAAAGAGGTGACCATCATGGACATGGACGGTTCAACTGATATAAGCCTTAATGATATTCAATTGGTAATGGATGAGGCGTTTGGTAGTGGAAAAATATTAGTGGAAGAAAATGGTGGAAAGCTTGGATTTGATACTGCAACGGACAGCGGATGTCATGAACTCATTTTAGAGGGGGATTTGACCGCCTTGGGTTTTGTGACAGACAAGGTGTCCAACCGATTGGATGTTACAGATAGTCTGAAGGATTTGAACCTTAAAACACCAATGACTTTTGATGAGGATGGTATGGTCAATATGAAGATCAACGGTGTGGACTTAGAGTTTTCAGAAGACGCTTCATTGGACTATGTCATGAAAACCATTTCGGAAAAAGCGGATGTAAAAATGACTTACAATGCACTCAGTGATGAAATTATGATAGAAACAAACCAGACGGGTTCTGGTAAGACGCTGAGTTTTTCTGAAACAGGCAGCAACCTGTTGGATGCATTTTCAATGACAACAGTTCAAGCTGGGCAGGACCTTACTTGTTATGTAGATGGCGAAAAACTTGTAAGGAGTGAAAATACTTTTGAAACGGATGGCGTTGTTTTTTCTGTGACTGAAGTTGGTTCTGTGGATGTGGACATTTCCTTTGATTCAGATCAACTCTTTGATACAATTGTTAAGTTTGTAGATGACTACAATACCATGGTCACGGATTTTCAGGATACACTCAAAGAGGAAAGGGACTATGATTACAAACCCTTGACTTATGCTCAAAAGGAATCTATGTCGGATGAAGAAATCGAATTATGGGAATCGCAGGCAAAAGTTGGACTATTAGATAGCGATGACCTGTTAGAGGATATGCTGGAAGAGATGAGGCGAGCATTATATATGCCTGTGGAAGGCTGTTCTTTGACCCTTGCCGAAATTGGTATTACAACAGATGGATATGAAAGTGGCAGCAAACTTGTAATTGATGAAGACAAGTTAAAATCAGCCATCGAAACCTCTTCAGATGAAATTGTAGAACTTTTTACAAAACCTTCTGAATCTTACCCTGGAACAACATCTGCCAGGAGTCTGACGAGTGATGAAAAAGCAGTAAGACAAAGTGAAGAAGGCCTGATGTATAGGCTTTATGATGTGACTGAAAAATATATTTCTTCCACATCTGATTCAATGGGTAATAAGGGTATACTTATAGAAAAGTGCGGCTATAAAGATGATTACTCCGAACTAAACAGTACCATGTATCAGCAACTTCAGGGTATGGAAGACAATCTACTTCGGATGGAAGAAGACCTAGAAGAAAAGGAAACCAACTATTATATGGAGTTCTCTGCCATGGAAACTTATATATCGAGTATGAACAGTCAACTTCAGATGATACAGTCTTGGTTTGTGTAGGTGGTGTAATGAACGAAAAGGAAAGATTAATCAGACTTTTAGAACTGATAGACCAATTGGATGAAGTCGTTAATTTAAAAGATTATGATAAGATGGAAAACATCATCAGCAGGATAGAACACCATTTAAAGGGTGTAAGTTTATCTGATGAAGAGATGGATTTAAAGAAGGATTTCCACATTAAATATAAAAAGATTCTAGAGCGTTTGATTCTTACAAAGAACCAAATGAAGCTAGATCAAAATAAGTTAAAGAAACAAATGCATCAAGTAATGACAGGTTATTTTTCAAAGAATGCCATAAGAAAAAGTCATTACAATCATTTGGGATAAATACTATCAATGCTGTTGGTAGTATTTTTTTTATAGATGACGAGCAATTTGTTGAAGCTGAGTTGCATATTTCACATTGTCCCACAATTCACATATTTTCATAGAGTTTTTCATAATCTAACTTGAAAATACAGAAGTTTTTACTTTTTTCAGGACTAATCTTAAGTTAGTAGAAGTTTCAAAAGCTTTATCCATGGAAATGAAACTTATTCAAAAGGATTTGATCGACTATTCAAGGAGGAATTATGAGAATCAATAACAATTTAATGGCGTTAAACACCTATAACCAGATGACAACCAATAATGCCAATGCTTCAAAATCAATTGAAAAACTATCTAGTGGTTTAAGAATTAACTCAGCTGCAGATGATGCTGCAGGTCTTGCGATTTCAGAGAAAATGAGATCTCAGATCAGAGGTCTTGATCAAGCGTCAAGGAATGCTCAGGACGGTATTTCAATGATTCAAACAGCAGAAGGTGCATTAGATGAAACAGAAGCCATTCTACAAAGAATGCGTGAGTTATCTGTACAATCTTCGAACGATACTTATACAGATGAAGATAGAACTGCCATTCAAGACGAAATCAACCAGTTAACAAGTGAAATTGATAGAATTTCAAATGATACTGAGTTTAATAACAAGACCCTTTTAAATGGTAACCTTGAGAACAATGCTCAAGTAACAAATAACAATACCAATGTCTCTAATGTAGAAGTTGAAGACGATTCGATGGCTGAAGGAGACTATGTTTTAACAGTATCAAGTTCTTCAATGGCCTATGATGGGACAAGTGGTGTAAATGAAACCAATGTAGACAGTGTTTCTAATGCTGGTACAGGAGCAACTGAACCGGGTGAATATACATTAGAACTTGTTGAAACTGAAACAGCTAATGAGTTTGATGTATATCTAAAGGATTCAGAAGGTAATGTTGTTGCTGAGTTAAAATCAGAAGAAATCGATAATGGTGGACAAAATGATACCATTGATATCGGAGGCCTTCAAATTCAGTTTGATGATACAACAGGTGCTAGTGATGTTGCTGAAGGAAAAACAGAGATCACTGTTAAAGCTACCGCGACATATGAGTTGACTAAAGATGGTAAAACAGTAGATTCTACAACCATTACAGGCTCAATTTCTAATGAAGTTGAGTTGGGTGGTTTATCGTTTGAAATCGATGATACACTTGCTGATAATACAACCAACATAGCAGTGGATAACAATGCTGTAACTTTCCAAATTGGTGCGAATGCAGGCCAAACTACTGACATGACTGTATCAGAAATGTCATCTTCAGCACTTGGTATCGACGAGTTGGATCTAACAACTTCTGAAGGTGCGACATCTGCAATTGATTCATTAGATGATGCTATTAACTCAGTATCGTCAGAAAGATCTAAACTGGGTGCTATGCAAAATCGTTTGGAACATACCATCAACAATCTAAACACATCGTCTGAGAATCTGACTGCCGCAGAATCTAGAATTAGAGATGTTGATATGGCAAAGGAAATGATGGAGATGACAAAGTGGACAACACTTCAGCAATCAGCAAATGCTATGCTTGCTCAAGCAAACCAACAGCCGTCTCAAGTACTTTCTTTACTAAGATAACCATTAAGTTAATTTTTATAATATTTCTTCGGGATAGTTTATCTATCCCACTTTTTTTATTAAAAAAGAAGTTCTGAATGAACTTCCCTTTACCCTGACTCAAATTTATAACCCTTACCCCATACAGTTTTGATCAATTGTGATGATGGATCAATTTTGTCTCTTATTTTTTTAATATGGGAATCAACCGTCCTGGTTTCACCTTCATAATCATAACCCCAAACTGTATCTAAAAGAGATTCTCTAGTAAACACAATGTTTTGGTTGAGCATGAGGTGTTCTAATAAATCGTATTCACGCCTTGAAAACATCAATCTTTCCTTGCCAATATAGACTTCTCTGGAATTCTTGTTTAGAGATAAATGTCCAACTCTGATTAAGGAGTTAACTTTGGGTCTATGTCTTCTTAAGGCAACACGAATTCTTGCAGACAATTCTAGTTCATCTGCAGGTTTTAAAATATAGTCATCTACACCAAACCAAAAACACTGAAGCTTATGATTGTTGCATGTATTCGCCGTGTGTATCAGTACTGGAATAGAATATGTAAGGATACTTTTTAATAAGCGCCAATCATCACCTTGTAGCTTGGTATCCATCAGTACCAAATCGATCTTATGATCATCTAGTACCTTTAGTGCATCCTTGCAATTATTGGTCTCATAAATAAGGAATCCGTCCCTTATTAAACTTTCAGACATTGACGTATCAATATCTAGAATGAGAATGGATTTTTTCATAATTTCACTCCTTATAATTGCACGTAAGAATTATCGTCACCTTAGATGTGTTACTTTACAAGATGTCTTTTTCTTAATAAAAAGTTTAATAAATAGTAAATTTTTGGTATAGTTTTGTATGGGAGGTAACATGAATAAATTAATAGGTCGATTATTTTTAGAGTTTCAACTTGAACAACTCTTCTTTTTAGGTGTCGGTTTCCTTTGTATGATGGCAAGTATATTGGACTGGGACTGGTGGTTTGAAAATAGAAAAATAGGCTATTTAGTAAAAGCCATTGGTCGTAGAGGGGCAGGAATTTTTTATTTTCTTCTTGGACTAGGCTTTGCTGGTTATGGAGTATATAGTATTTACTTTCTTTAAGACAGTCTTTGACTGTCTTTTCGCTTTATGTGAAGAATGCGGTTATAGTCTCTTAAAAGAGGTATAATATAAGCATAAGGAGAAGCCTGTGAAATTAAATAATAAATTAAGGATTATGGTCCTATCTTTTATCATCCTATCACTGGTGATAATTGGTGGCTATGTACGATGGGTAACGAAAGACAACTATATGAGAGTGGAAACAGCTTTGTTTGAAGATGAGATAGAGCTTATTAAGCGAGGGTTGATGTCGGAAATACAGAATTTTCGTACCATTTTAATAGACTGGGCTGAATGGGATCAGACTTATAATTATGTAGAATCAAGAGATGAAACTTTTATAGAAGAAAACTTTGTTGCAGATTCTTATAATCTATTAAACTTTGATTATGCTATGATTTTGGATGAGAATTTAGATATAGCATATGATGGATACTATGATGGAAAGAACTTGATATCTATAGATCAGACTTTGATAGGTGTCCTTAAAGGCTATCAGGGAAACTCTGGTTTAATCAGATTAGGTGATGACACGGTCTTATATGTTTCTACACCGATAAAGACTAGTGATGGCATGTCTGAAGACAAGGGTGTCTTAATTTTTGCTAGGATAATGGATGAAGAACAGTTAGAGAAGTTGAGATATCATTTAAATCATGATTTTACCATTCAAGCAGACATTATAGAAAAGCCACTTGAATCAGACAATCCATATGGTATCATGAGCGAATTAAAACATTTTGAAGGTGATTATAGTGAAGCCATTCTGTGGTTACCCCTTTTAGATGGTAAGACTTATTATTCAATGACCTTTAAACTTAAAAATCGTGTTCAGATACTTGGCAACGAAAACATAAGAAGAAATATCATCAGTCTAGTGATGGTTATGGTGATCTTTGGGGTGCTTTTGGATTTAGCTCTTAAACATTTGGTGATCAATAGGGTAATTCGTTTAAATGATCAAATCAATGAAATAGAATCTTTAGATAAACTAGATAGTCGTGTTTCTGTAAATGGTGGAGATGAAATTGCAGAGCTTGCCTACAGTATAAATGAAATGTTAGATGAAATTGATGATATGCACAGACAAGTTGTCAAGTATGCAGATTATGATTCAATGACTGGCGCTTTAAGTCGTAAGAAAGGATTTGACTTACTTGAAAGAGACTTTGAAGATGCTAAGTCTGATAAACTTGATTTAACGGTTGTCTACTTTGACGTGGATGGTTTAAAGAGAATTAATGATAGCTTCGGTCATTCAATGGGTGATAAACTGATTACCGATGCTGTTCATTTGATAAGAAATATGACAGATGAAAATTCCTATATTATTAGGTTGGGTGGCGATGAATTTCTATTGGTTCTTAGAAACTCAGATGAAGAAAGCGCAAAAGACTTGATAGATGAGTTGTTTGGAAACATAAATATGTTTAACAAGACAATTTCAAGACCGTATATAATCAGTTTGAGTTATGGTGTTTCTGAATACAAGGAGCATAAACATCTAGATGATTTGGTAGAAGCAGCAGACAATTCCATGTATACTTTTAAAAGATATAGAAAGCAAACAAGAGATTATGAACTCTTAGATAAAGAGAATTCTTAGTATTATTAATAGAATAGGAGTCATGCATGACACAAGTACAATTTCACAAAAATAGTAAGCATATCTCTAGGTATCCTGATATTATCCCTAATATAACTAAACTTAGTCATTCAAGTAAGCTTCAAATGCATCAAATTGAGCTTACAAAAGGGAATTTCCTTTTTATTCATCCCGTAAAGGACCCAGAATTCTATGAATTTCTTTATATCGTAGAAGGAAAGTTAGGTGTTGGTGATCAGATTTATGATAAGTACGATTATTATATAGTCGATAAGTCGCAAGAAGAAGTTATTATCGATATACTAGAAGACACGATTCTTCTTAGCTCTATACCAAGTGGTAAAAAAGCTTATGACACCAATCGCTTTAAAGAGCTTGCTGAGATTATGGAAGCCATACAAGAAAAAGACCATTATACTCTAAATCACTGCAAAAGAGTTAAAAGTATCTCCAAGTTAATTGCTGATGAGTTGAAGCTTCATCCTAAAGATAAAATGAACTTATTAAAGGCAGCCTTTTTTCATGATGTAGGAAAGATCATGGTAGAGGACCAAATTCTAAATAAGGTAGGAAAATACACGCCTGATGAATATTTGTTGATGAAAAAACATGTCACTTTTTCTAGTGAAATATTAGGAAGTAAGTATCCAGGTCTTGTTCATGAAATCGTGCTTGAACATCATGAAAGATTAGATGGCAGTGGTTATCCAAATGGCATAAAAGACATATCATTGTTAGGAAGAATTCTAGCAATAGCTGATACCTTTGATGCCATGACCACTGATAGAGTCTATAAAAAAGGCAAAACATTTTCTGTGGCAATAGAAGAGTTAAAAAGTCTGTCTGACCAATATGACCTAGATATAATCATGCTATTGGAAAAGATTATTCAAGAAAAGTCAGAGTTACTTATGAAATAATAAACCGTGTTTTTACACGGTTTATTTAATGGAAAGATTATTTGATTAGCTCGTTTTCAGTATGAATGACTTGATTGTTTTTAATATATACACGTGGGACGCGTGATGTAAAACGTGATACGATTTCGTTCTTGTTTGTACCTGCTAAAGAAGCTAAATCTGCAACGCTTATTTTTTGATTGATAATATGAACCTCATCTTCTAAAGTAACACTTTCATCAACATGAACCATACATTGGTCCATGCAGATGACACCGATGATAGGATAGGATTTTCCTTTGATTTCAACTTGTCCTTTGCCGTACATGTTTCTTGGATAACCATCTGAATATCCAAAAGGTAAGGTTGCAATAAAACTGTCGTCTCCCGCAACCCACCTGTTACCATATGAAACGGTTTCCCCTTTTTTTATGGTTTTTATATGAGAGGGCTTGGTATGAAAACTCAAAATAGGTTTGATATCTAAAACCCCTTTTTCTTCTGATTCAAGACCATAAAGTAAGGCACCAACTCTGACCATATCTAGATGAAAATCAGGGTATAGAACCATACCGATGCTGTCGCAGACATGTTTGACGGGTATTTGAATGCCTACAGTTTCTAGCTGATTCATAAGTTCCATAAACTTGTTAAACTGTCTTAAGTCGCTGTCTTTACTTTCAAGCGATAGATGGGTAAAGGCGCCTTCTATCATGATATTTTCTAAGTTTGATATCTGCTTGATCTCTTTTACAGTATCTTCGTTAATCTGCATGCCAAGCCTGTTAAAGCCTGTCTCAATTTTTATATGAACCTTCACAGGTTCATAAGCTAGATCATTTAATAGTTTTGCCTGGTCATAGGTAAAGATGGTTTGAGTGATATTTTTATCAATGACTTCTTTTAAATACTTATCTGGTGTATGGCCCATGATGATCACATGGTAGTTATCATTTTCATTCTTTAATTCAAGGGCTTCTAATAAGGTTGCAACTAAAAAAGTGTTTATCCCAATATTATAGAGTGACTTAGCCATGTACTTAGCGCCATGGCCATAAGCATTTGATTTTAGTACCGCACCTACTTTTGTATCTTTACAGTGGTTTTGTATGGATTTGATGTTGTCTTCCAAATAACCAATGTTAATTTTTAAATGTGTATCTCTTAACATGTATTATCCCTCATAAGATTAAATATTTCGCAACCGATATCTCTAAAATTTTGTTTGGTTATTTCGTTATCTTCTTGTTTGTAAGTAAACATAGTAAAATATACAGTTTTTCCACTGTATTTAAATATTGCAGCATCATGTACATGACCATTGATTTCACCCGATTTAGAGAAAATTTCAACTTCATCTACTTGAGCACCTGGATGGTCCATACACATATTTTCTTTGAAGACTCTACCACAAGTTTTGCATACGTTTAGGCCCATAGCAAAGTTTTTAAACTGTTGGCGCTTTAAGATATCCATAGCAAGTATCTGTGAATCTTGTGTAAGGCCAATACCTAAATCGAATGCTTTTAGGAGCAAGTTGGTATCTTTGGTTGTCGCTTCATTAAAAACACCTGGTATCATATGATAAAGTTTCCTTCTTGGATAGGTTCCTCTGGTCCCTAAATGTTCTATGATACGCTGAATATCCTCTAGTCCAATGTAATCCATCAGAATATTGGTAGCTGAGTTGTCACTTAATGTGATCATAAGCATCAAAAGATCTTTTAAAGACATCAGTCTATAGCTTAAATCTTTTAGGCTACCTGCTCCCATGACTAAGTCACCATCTGAGTACGGAATCATATCATCTAAAGAGATTAAACCTTTATCTATTTTTATAAGTCCAGCATATAGAACCGATAGTTTTATAACGCTTGCAGGGTTTATACCAATGTTTTCTTGATGATGACAATTAATGAAGCCATCGACAGAAAAAGAGACATGTTTTCCCATAATTTCTAATATGGTTTCTTTATTCACTTTACACCTTCTTCCAGTATAATCAGTTGATCTTCATCTATTTCTACATGAAGTCCAAAAGGTAGGGTCACTTGTGGATAGTTATGACCTGCTCTGACATTCATAATGGTTGCCTTGTTAAAAGGTCCTATGATTTCTTGGAATATCGTTATCAAGTCAAGATCGGTTTTCTTACCTATAACAACTTCTGGCTCACATTGACTGAAGGTACCTAGGACAATACCGTTTGCATCATCAAATTTTCCAGCAAGCATAAGGCTTGTTAACATTCTGTCGACTCTGTAGCTGGCTTCACCAACTTCTTCAATAAAGAGAATTTTACCTTTTGTGTCTATTTCGTAGGGCGAACCAAGGGTGCTGACAAGGAGACTGAGATTGCCACCTACTAGAATACCTTGTGCTCGGCCTTTAACAAAAGATTCAATGCTTTCTTTTGGGGGATTTTCAATAGGACCTAACATACCATCAAAAATTTGATTCTTGAGACTTAATAGAGAAAAATCGTCCATATTACTTATAGCCATAGGACCATGGAAGGTTACCAGTCCAGTCATTTTTTGAATGGCAGTATGTAGGCCTGTGATATCCGAAAATCCCACAAAAACTTTTGGATTATTTTTTATAAGGTCATAATCAATGTTTTTTAGCAGTCGAGGTGTGCCGTAGCCACCCTTTAAACAGATAATCCCCTTGTAAGAATCGTTTTTAAATGCCTCATGAAGATCATTCAGCCTTATATCGTCACGGCCAGCAAAATGTCCGTGGCTTTTAAAGCAGCTTGGTAACATGTCATATTCTAAATTCAATTTTTCCATGTAGGCTTTTACATTATCTAATTGTGACTGGCTTGCAGGAGAAGAAGGCGCAATAACTGCAACTTTATCTCCTTGCTTGAGTTTTCTTGCTTTAATCATTATACCTCCAGATATTTTGGAATTAGATTGTTTATAATCAGATCATCGTAAGTTTGTCCCTTAACAATAAGGTGGTCTTGTCCCTTATTTACTAGAACAACAGGTGGAATGGGTTGCCCATTGTAATTGCTGGCCATCGAATAAGTATAAGCGCCTGTTGCATAAACTGCTAAGAGGTCACCTGTAGCTATTTTAGGTAACTTGATATCTTTTATAAGAATATCTGAAGACTCACAAAACTTGCCAGACAGGGTGATGATTTCATCTGGGCTTTGGTCTATTTTATTGGCAAGACATGCTGCATATTTCGCTTGGTAAAGAGAAGGTCTGATATTGTCTGTCATACCCCCGTCAATGGCTGCGTATTTAGTCTGTCCATTTTCTTTAATGGAACCTATGGTATAGAGGGTCATACCAGCTTCGCCAATAATCCACCTGCCAGGCTCTGTGATAATCATAGGTCTTTCTAGCCTATGATCAAGACAAAAGCTGTCTATTAAGTTCATAATAGGATCGATAAAATATTCAATAGGCTTAACTGGATCTTCATCGGTATATTTGATTCCAAAGCCGCCACCAATATTGAGTTCTTCAATATCATACCCATATTTCATCTTGATATCCTTGATAAGATGAAGTGTTTTTCTGGTAGCGTTAAGATGACTTTTATTATCGTGTAGTTGAGAACCTATATGAAAGTGGATCCCTTTTATATTTATGTTATTTGATTTCATGACTTGTTCAAATGTGTTAAAGAAAAAGTTGTTTTCAAGAGTAATGCCAAATTTAGATGATTTATGGCCTGTAGATATATAATCATGTGTATCTGTTTCAATGTCAGGTACAATCCTAAATAAAATATAGGTCTTTTTATTGTACTTGTTACTGAGTTCTTCTATCCATTTGATTTCAAGAAGATTATCAACGATGATGCGGCCAACATCATTTTTTATGGCAAGTTCTAACTCCTTATAGTTTTTATTGTTGCCGTTGAATTCTATCATCTTAGGGTCAAAACCTGACTTCAAGGCAATATAAAGCTCGCCTCCAGAAACAACATCTAAACCCAAACCTCCTCTTTGAATGATCTTACACATAGCCATGGGTAAGAAGGCTTTGCTGGCATAAACGGCTTTGGTGTTTGGGTATTTCTTCAGGAAATTTTGTTGAATGCTTTCAATCCTTTCATTGATTGTACTTTGGCTAATAATGTAAAGTGGTGTACCGTATTTTTTTGCTAATAGGGTTGTATCACAACCATCAAATATCATATTCATAATTAATACCTCCATGAAAACAATATGCAATATTGATGCCAAAAATACTTTGCTTTTTTATAATTTTGATGCATTATAAATATAATAGGGGGGCACAAATGAACTACAAAATTGGACTCAATGATTTCTTAGACGACTTAAATGAAGGTATTATTTCAATCAATAAAGAGGGACTCATTCAGGTATACAACACCAAGGCAAAGGATATACTTGGTGCCTCTAGACACTGCCATTTAACACATGAAGCTGGTAAGTTAGAAAAAGGTGATATGGTCATCCTTGCCTTTACTTCTTTTGGTCAGGACACAGGTGGTATTGACCACAAGGACTTGAAGGTGCTTGGCATTGATATCATGGCTTTAGAAAAGGGCACGACACTTCTAGCTGTTGGCCAATATAAGACCGGTAAATCTGGGAAAATTAAGCTAAAAGGTCCAGACCATTCGATGGACTCTATTGCCATGGAGGATGTGTTTCTTGGAGAGAATTTTAAGACTAAAATAGACTATATCAATCGCTATGTAGAAATATCTATATATGATGAAAACTACAGGTACTACTACAACAATTATTTCAATCATATGGTTATCGTTAATCCTAAAAAAAGACGTGTTAAGTTTTATCAGATGGGCGGTTATACTCTTTGGAAAGAAGATCTTAAGGATTTGCTTAAGGGTGGTGCTTTTAAAGAAAAACATTTGGGTCTAAATGAAATGGACCTTGTAAATGCACACTTAAGTAAATTTCATCAAGAAGATGAGATTATCACTGACTTTCTTGCTTGTGCAAGAGGGGAACAAGATGGTTATAATGGTAAGTCTGGCACTATAAATGGCATCAATATCATCAGTACATTAAAGCCAATTCTTCGAGAAAATCAAGTTGTTGGTGCCATACTTTTGATGCATGATATCAGAAGATTACAAATGGCAGAAAATCAGAGAAATATTGCTTATAGGAAACTAAAAGAGGCAACCAATGCCTTAGAAGATGTAAAGAAATATCAGGTGTCTTTTCAAAATATAATTGGTTCTAGTCAAAAAATTATGGACATCAAGAAATTGGCTTATAAGGCCAGTCAGTTCAAGTCTACAGTTTTGATTCTTGGTGAAAGTGGTACAGGTAAATCAGTCCTTGCCAAAGCCATCCATCAAGCATCTAGCAGAAAGGCCATGCCTTTTATTGAAGTCAATCTTAACTCTATACCGAGTACCTTGATAGAAAGTGAACTCTTTGGCTATGAAAAAGGGGCATTTACAGGAGCAAGTGCTAGAGGTAAAAAAGGCTATTTCGAACTGGCACATGGCGGTACCATCTTTCTAGATGAGATTGGTGATCTGAAAAAGGAAATGCAGGTCAAACTCTTACATGTTATTCAAAACAGGACTTTCTACAAAGTCGGAGGTGACAAAGAGGTAAAAGTAGATGTTCGCATCATTGTAGCAACCAATAGAAAGCTTGAAAAAGATGTGAAACAGGGTTTGTTTAGGGAAGATTTGTATTATAGGATTAATGTATTTCCTATTAAACAACCACCTCTAAGAGAACGCATCGATGACATATATGAACTGGTCAACTACATACTACCTAAGGTCTGTTACAACATAGGTACTGATGATAAGGCTGTATCTGCAGAGGCTTATGAAAAAATGAAACTTTATCACTGGCCTGGTAATATTAGAGAACTTGAAAATGTACTTGAAAGGGCCATTACTCTTTGTGACGGTAAGACAATTCTAAGTGAACACATTCAAGTAAAAATCACCAATAAAAACATGTTTTCAGAAGAAGTACTTTTAAGGCCTTTAAAGGAGACTATGAAAGATGTGGAACTGGATGTTATCAATAAGGTTTTGATTCATACGGATGGCAACAAAAGAAAGACAATGGACATATTAGCTATTAAGAAGACCAAGCTATATGACAGTATAAAAGAAATCGAAAAACGCGAGATTCCGAAATAACGGAATCTTTTTTTTATGTTTAAATGCTTGGTTTGACTTAGTTTTTTATAAAATTTTCAGAATGTTTGAATTAATTCCATGATTATTCTGAAAATCTTCCGAAATTACGGAATATAGTATTTTCAAGCTTTATGTAATCTTAGCGAATAAAAATGTCCGAAAAAACGGAAAGTGTCAAAAACCTAAGTTCCAGTAATTAGTGAAAGGGTAGTGATTCTAATAATCCTTTGTGTTGGCATTGTCTTTGCTATATGGAGTCATGACAAGTCGCGTAAAATAATAAGGAGGAAGTATGAAACGAATTTTAATTTTGTTGTTAGTAGTGGTTATGGCTCTCACTTCATGTACAAGTGGTAATAATGCTACAGCTAATAACAATGGGCAAGTTGAGGCTACAGCAAGTGAAAATAATTCAAGTGCTACTGAAGCTGCAAGTACAGAAACAGAAAGCAGTTCAACTGATGAAGGATCAGGTGGTATTCAATACTCAGATGACCAAGTTTATAAAACCGTTTATTCAGGTGAAGTTAAAACATTAAACTATCTTGTGACTTCTTCAACTAATGAATTTGGTTTTGCAGCCAACTTTATAGATACATTGGTTGATTATGATAAGTACGGTAAGTTGATCCCAAGTTTGGCAACCGATTGGGAAGTATCGGATGACGGTTTAGTTTGGACCTTCCATATCAGAGAAGGTGTGAACTGGTATACATATGATGGGCAAGTTTATGCTGAAACAGTCGCACAGGATTTTGTAGATGCCATAGAGTATACATTTAATCCTGATAATGCATCAAAAACTGCAAATATTGCCTACAAGGCACTTATGAACGGTGAAGCTTACTACAATGGTGAAATTACAGATTTCAGTCAAGTAGGTGTAAAAGCGGTAGATAAGTATACACTTGAGTATACTTTGGCAGAACCACTACCTTACTTTGAATCTATGTTGACATATGTATCATTTTTCCCTGTAAATGGTGACTTCCTTAAGGAACAAGGAGAAATGTTTGGTACTTCAAGAGAATCATTGCTTTACAATGGTGCTTATATCATGACTTCTTTTGAGCCACAAAATAGAAGAGTTTTATCTGCAAATCAAAACTATTGGGACAAGGCAAATGTCTATATAGAAGAAATCAATTATAAGTACAACAAAGAAGCTGCTACTGTAGCTCAAGAGTTGTTCTTGAGAAACGAAGTGTCTCATGTTGAAGTTGGTTCAGATTCAATAGATGCTTGGATGATGGATCCTAACTTAAGTAAGATGATTAGACCTGCAACAGCAAGTTACTATACTTATTTCTATGCATTAAACTTTGATCCTCAATATGATGAGGCATATGAACCTGAAAACTGGAAAGTAGCAGTAAACAACTTAAACTTTAGAAAAGCTTTCTATTATGGTTTTGATAGAATGGCAGCGCTTACAGTTGATGAACCTTTTAATCCGCAAAACAAGGTAGGCAATACAATTACACCTGCTGGCTTTGTAAACATCAAGGGTCAAGATTTTGTTGATTTAGGACACTTACATGACCATGCCTTAGATCAAAAGTTTGATGACGGCATGGCAAAGGATTATATGAGTAAAGCTGTTGCAGAATTAGGTGATACAGTAGAATGGCCTGTAAAGGTCGTTATGCCTTACAATACAGGTGGTTCAAATAATGCTATGAAGGCACAAGTTATTGAGCAACAACTAGAAAACTTATTTGGTAGTGATGTAATTGATGTATTTATCGTACCATATCCACCATCAGGCTACTTATCAAATACAAGACGTGCTGGTAAATACTCGTTTATGGAAGTAAACTGGGGACCTGACTATGCAGATCCACATACTTATACAGATATGTTTATTGACAGTAACTACAACTTCCCAGAAATGACAGTAGA
This sequence comes from Acidaminobacter sp. JC074, assembly GCF_022496765.1. GTDB lineage: Bacteria > Bacillota > Clostridia > Peptostreptococcales > Acidaminobacteraceae > JABXKX01. The sequence goes on from NZ_VANV01000006.1 coordinate 85,321, forward strand.
AGTTGATGCAGACGGTAACAATAAATATCAAGTTTATGAGAATATGGTTGAAATGGCTTCGCAAGAAAAAGTTGATCTTGAAAAGCGTTATGAAATGTATGCTGATGCTGAAGCTTATCTTCTTGACAATGCATGGGTAATCCCATACAGAAAGGGTGGCGGTGGCTATGTTGCATCACTTTTAAATCCATATGAAGCACCGTTCTCACCATTTGGTGTTGCAAGTGAAAGATGGAAAGGTATGCACATTTTATCACAGCCAATGAGCACAGAGCAGTTTAAAGCTGAAAAGGCTGCATGGGAAGCGGCAAGAGAAGAAGCACTTAAATAATCTATAAGCCAGGTTTATTCCTGGCTTAATTCTAGACATTATAAGGGATGACATTAACACATTATTTTGAAACATCGAGGGGGGCATATCTGTATGCTTAAGTATTTCGTAAAAAGATTCCTTAGGTCTGTGTTGACATTATTCATTGTTATAACCGTGGTATTTCTCTTAATGAGATTGATGCCGGAAGAAGGTTACTTCGGAGAAATGGGCACAGATAAATTGGACGAAGCACAACAAGAGGCAATATTAAAAAGTATGGGACTGAGAGATCCTATGCACATTCAGCTAAAGAACTTTTATGCAGATTTACTAAGAGGAGACTTTGGCGAATCACTTATTTTTAGACCCAATGTACCAATTGCTGAAATCATAAAACAAAAAATTCCTTACTCATTATGGTTTGGATTATTTGCTTTAGGTTTGTCTTTAGTGGTTGGTATAAGCATGGGCATTGGTATGGCAAGACATAAAGGAAAGTTCTTTGATAAATTGGGAACATCCTATGTTGTCTTTATATCTGCTGTACCAGCCATAATCTATTATTTATTTATCCAAATATATGTTACAGGGGTGCTTAAACTACCACTTCTATTTGAAGTAGAAGATCCGAAAAGTTGGATTATACCTGGTGTTGCCATGTCTTTGGGATCTATTTCTGGTTATGCCATGTGGATGAGACGTTACATGGTAGATGAACTCAATAAAGATTATATTAAATTAGCAACTGCTAAAGGTTTATCCAAAAAACGAATCATGTACTTACATGTAATGAGAAATGCACTGGTACCAATGGTTCAGTATTTGCCGTCATCAATACTCTTTACAATAGCAGGTTCTATTTACGTAGAATCACTCTTCTCTATTCCTGGTATGGGCGGTCTACTGGTTTCTGCTATTCAGTTACAAGATAATACCCTTGTACAGGCTCTTGTATTAATATTTTCATCAATAGGTATTATTGGATTGTTCCTAGGCGATGTGCTTATGGCAATATTTGATCCAAGAATTAAGCTGCAAAAAGCAGGAGGTGGACGCTAATGGGTTTAAGCAGTATTGAAAAAGTCATTGAAATAGAAGCGACAGCAGAAATAGAGGATTCGAAGTTTGAGTTTGCTGAGTACAATGAAGAAGAAGCTGAAAAAACAGGATACTCAAACTATTCTTATTGGCATTCAACTTGGAAGTCTTTTCTTAAAAATAAAACAGCAGTAGTTCTAATGATATTGGTTGTAGGCCTTTTAACATTTACCCTAATTCAGCCATACTTACCAAACCAGTATGACCCAACAGTTGTCAATACAAGTGAAACAACTGGTAGACAGTTAAGAAATATGCCGCCAAGAGTTGCTTTTTTAGAGAGTATTGGTGCCATTGATCTTGATAAAACAGGTTTCAATCCCTATAAGTTGAATCAAGTTGAGGACAAGTATTTCTGGTTCGGAACCAATGCCATTGGACAAGATTTATGGTCAAGAATATGGTCTGGTACAAGAACATCGCTTTTCATCGGTCTTATAGTTGGTTTGTCTGAACTTGTCATAGGTATACTGATAGGTTCGCTTTGGGGGTATGTTAGAAAATTAGATGGTTTGATTACTGAAGTCTATAATGTAATCAACAACATTCCTAGAACCATTATCTTGCTATTATTTGCCTATATTATGAAGCCTGGTTTATTTACAATCATATTTGCCATGGCTATTACAAGATGGACCCAGATGGCAAGATTCGTAAGAAACTTAATCATTATCATTCGAGATAGAGAATATAATCTGGCATCTAGATGTTTGGGAACACCAACTTCTAGAATCATAAAGAAAAACTTGTTACCTTACTTGGTATCAGTCATCATGTTGAGATTGGCTTTAGCCATTCCGCTTGCTATTGGCTCAGAAGTTTTCTTAACTTATATCGGTATAGGTTTACCTGTAGACATTCCTTCTTTGGGTAACTTGATCAATGAAGGTAGAGTATTCATTATGGTGCCAGCTTTAAGATATCAACTTTTATTCCCAGCAGCTGTTTTATCAGTGATTACAATATCATTCTATGTTATCGGCAACGCATTTGCTGATGCAGCAGATCCGAAGAACCATATTTAGGAGGGACAATGAATCAAATAAATTATACTCAAGATAATATCGTCCTTTCAGCTAAGGATGTGGTTATAAAGTTTGAACTAAGAGGTAAAGTCTTAACGGCTATTCGTAAAATCTCTCTGGATTTATACAAGGGTGAGAGTTTAGCCATCGTTGGAGAATCTGGATCAGGAAAATCTGTTTTTACCAAGTCGTTTATGGGGCTTCTTGACGCCAATGGTTGGATTGACAATGGTCAAATCTTTTTTGATGGTGAGGATATCTCTAAATACAAAAAAGAAAAGGATTGGCTCGGGATCAGAGGCTCTAAAATTGCCATGGTATTTCAAGATCCAATGACTTCTTTAAATCCATTAAAAACCATAGGTAAACAGGTTCAAGAAGCCATAGAACTTCATCAAGGTTTAAAAGGTGAAGAAGCCAAGAAGAAAACATTAGAGTACTTAGAAGATGTAGGTATTCCAATGCCTGAGAAGAGATACAAACAATATCCGCATGAGTTCTCAGGTGGTATGAGACAGCGTGTGGTTATTGCCATTGCAGTTGCATGCAATCCAAATGTTTTGATTTGTGATGAGCCAACAACGGCATTAGATGTGACCATTCAAGCACAAATTTTACAACTTTTAAAAAATATGCAGGTTAAGTACAAGCTGACCATTATTTATATTACCCATGATTTAGGTGTTGTTGCCAATGTAGCTGATAGGATTGCAGTTATGTATGCAGGGGACATTGTTGAAATTGGAAAATCACATGAGGTGTTTTATAATTCTCAACATCCATATACCTGGGCACTCTTATCTTCTTTGCCTCAGTTAGGTGTAAAAGGAGAAGACTTATTTGCCATTAAAGGGACACCACCAAGCTTGTTTAAAGAAATAGTAGGAGATGCTTTTGCACCTAGAAATCCAAAAGCACTTAAAATTGACTTTGAAGAACGACCACCTTACTTTGAGCTTTCAGAAACACATAAAGCAAGAACTTGGCTGTTACATCCAAAAGCACCTAAAGTAGAAAGACCTGAGGCACTTCAAAATCTTAGAAAAAATATGGAGGGCTATCGTTATGAGTAGAGAAGTTTTACTTGAAGTAAAGAATCTATCTGTAGACTTTGGTAAAGGTAAAAAAACTTTTAGAGCGGTTGATAATGTAAGCTTTAATATATATAAGGGTGAGACATTTGGTTTAGTTGGCGAATCCGGGTCAGGAAAAACGACCATAGGAAGAGCCATTGTAAGAATCAATGAAGCCAGCGAAGGTGAGATTATTTTTGATGGCAACAAGATCAATGGTAAATTAAGCAAGGATCAAGACCGTGATGTGACATCTAGAGTTCAAATGATCTTTCAAGATCCCATGGCATCCTTAAATGAACGTGCCAAAGTAGATTATATTGTTTCGGAAGGACTTTATAATCTGAAGAAGTTTAAAACTGAAGAGGAAAGAAAAAAGAAAGTAGAAACAGCACTTCTTGATGTTGGTTTACTACCAGAGTTTGCCTCACGCTTTCCTCATGAGTTTTCAGGTGGTCAAAGACAGAGAATCGGCATCGCGAGAACACTTGTGATGGAACCGGAGTTAATTATTGCAGATGAACCCATCTCTGCACTCGATGTTTCTATACGTGCTCAGGTTTTGAATATACTTTCTCAACTGAAAAGAGAAAAAGAACTGACTTATATGTTTGTGGCTCATGACTTATCAGTCGTGAGGTTTATAACTGATAGGATTGCTGTCATTCATAAGGGCAAAATTGTGGAAATGGCAGAATCAGAAGAGTTATTCAGTAATCCTCTGCATCCATATACCAGAGCTTTATTATCGGCGATTCCACTTCCTGATCCTATAGCAGAAAGAAACAAGGTATTAGAAGTATATGATCCATCATGTCATCATTATGAAACAGACAAGCCTAAGTGGTTTGAAATTAAGAAAGATCATTTTATTTTAGGAAATAACCAAGAAATCGCCTTATATAAGACACAATTGAAAGAAGGTTAATATGATGTATCATTTTACAAAAGACGACTTTGCAGACAACCAGCTAGACGATGTGACTTTGTGTGATGATGGCATTACTTCTTCAAATGGGGTGATGACTTCTAAGATTATTGAGGCTCAAGCTTTTAACAGATTGCTAGCGTCATGGAACACTTTTACAGAGGGATTTGTTGAAGTGGAAATAAGAGTTTTAAGTCATACGTGGTCTAATTGGTTGACTTATGGCAAATGGTCGGATCAAGGCAGAAATGAAGGCAGTGTATCCAATCAAAATGATGGTGACTTTAGGATTTCAATTGATGAAGTTATTTCCAGTGACATGTGTGAGGCATTTCAATACAGGATTTGGTTTAGTGATGGTCCATCGACTTTAAATAAGTTGTCTGTATCAACGACAAATCAACCTCAAGTTTCCTTACAGCCAGTTGTCAGTATGGATATTGAAGTGCCTAAGATTTCCCAAATGACCATACCTGAAATTGGTAACATCATATGTTCTCCAGCTTCTCTTGCCATGGTAATGAACTATTATGGAGCAGAAGTAGATGTTATTGATACATCTCAAGGAAGTTTTGACAATGGGGCAAGCATTTATGGCAACTGGGCCTACAATGTGGCTTATGCTGGTGAAAGAGGATTCGATGCATTTGTGGAATACTGTTATGATACTCAAACATTGGTAAAGTACATTCAACAAGGTATGCCTATAGTGGCATCCATAAAAACAAGAGAGAAAGAAGAATTAGCAGGAGCACCACAAGCTTATCCAGCAGGACATCTAGTTGTTATACGGGGGTTTGAAAAAGCAGATGACAACTACATATTGGTAAATGATCCTGCTTCTAAAACAGAAGAAAGTGTTTTTAGAAAGTATAAGTTAAATGAGTTTTTAAAATCATGGAATAATGTGATATATGTGGTGAAACCTCAAAAGGTGGCCTTATGAGATATAATATTGATATGCATTTTGACTTGGGTGGCATTGTTTTAAACAGAAGGCGAGATGGCCAAACAAGAGTATTAGAGTCCTTTTATGATTCCTTTAAAAAAGGTGAGTTCAAGTTGATTGTTGCTGCCATATTTATTGAAACAATAATGGCGGATGTTTCTTTAAGAGAAGCGCTTTTACAGATTCAAGCTTTGAAAGATGATATAAAAGAATCTGATCATTTCAAATTGGTTTCTAAGAGTGAAGATTTGAAGGATGATAAAATCGGTATATTACTTTCTTTAGAAGGTGCAGAGCCTATACTGAGAGAAAAATCTTTACTTAAGATATTTTATGATTTAGATGTAAGAGGGCTGGGGCTTGTTTGGAGTCGAAGAAATTTTGTTGCTGATGGTTCCTATTTTAGATCGCCTGAAGAAGGTATTCTGGGTGGTTTAACACCATTTGGTATAGAAGTTGTAAGAGAAGCAGAAAGAATTGGCTATTTTATTGATGTGAGTCATTTGAATGATACTGGTTTTGAAGATGTTTTAAAGTACACAGACAATGCCTTTATTGCAAGCCACTCAAATACAAGAATGGTTAATGAGATGCCTAGAAATTTAAGTGATGATCAAATAAAGGCAATTGGACTTAGAGGCGGCATCATCGGCATCAACGCCTATACTTCAGTTGTACAACTGAATCAAGAAAAGCAGTCTGTTCAAACTTTATGTGATCATATAGAGCATATTATTAATGTTGCTGGTGATCATGTACCTTGTATTGGTTTTGACTTATGTACACCTTATTATGACAATGGTAAAATGCTTGATGTTATAGATGGTCATCATGATTTACATAAAATTGAGCTTGAACTAAAAAAAAGGGATTTCTCTCAAGAGACCATTAATAAGGTTTTTGGCAAGAATGCATATAACTATTTAAGTAAAGTACTGTAATTATGGGAGCATGAAATGAAAAAGGTATTGATGATATTAATGTTTGTACTACTCTTTTCTTGTGAAGAAAGTCAAGTAAATAACCAGGCTGTTCAAAATGAAGTTCTTCCTGCTGAAGAAGTGGTAGAAGCAGTTGAAGAAACACCATCTGAAGACGTTGACTTAGAAGAGGAAACAAAGGATGTTGAAATGCTCTCTGATAATCCTCTTGAGCTAGAATCAGACTTCTTTGGTACTTATATAATTGATGGTGAAGATCTTACAGGAGATTTTGAACATCTGATTAAGGAAAATGATTCTGTTATGTTAGAAGACAGTCAGATTGAAGGTACTTTTGTATCACCTGTGTTTAAAGCACATGATTTTATAGAAGGTGTTGTATCTTGGAATGTAAATACAAATCTTGATAACTATGTTGAAGTGTTTATTAAAGTTGGAACTGAACATGGCTTTTCTGATTGGATGTCTTACGGCAAGTGGTCTACAGACGGGAGAAACAAAGGCCGAGTGAGTGGACAATCAGATGATTATTCTCAAATGGTAATTGATACGGTTAAACTGTCACAATGGTTTCCTGGAAAGCAATTTCAGCTAAAGGTTGTTATGTCTAGAAAAGATGCATCAGTTGATTCCCCTAAATTAAATCAATTGACCTTCACCACTCAAACCTTAGAAAAAATCAAAGCTCAAATTGAACCTAAGGATTTTGAAATAGATGTACCCGAACTCAGTCAAATGGGCGTTGAAAAAATCGGATCTAGAATATGTAGTCCTACATCTTTGACCATGCTTTTAAATTACTATGGTATTGAGTTAACGCCTGAGATAACTGCCAATGCAGTTTATGACAATGGAGCAGACATTTATGGCAATTGGTCTTACAATATGGCCTTTGCATCTGAACAAGGTTTAAGTGCTCATGTTCAAAGATGCAACAACTTTAAAGAAGTTATGGATATTGTTGAATCTAAAATACCAGTGGCCATATCCATCGAATCAGATTTTCAGATTGAAAATTCACCTATGGCTTATCCGGCAGGCCACTTGTTGGTGGTTAGGGGTTTTACAAAAGATAATTTTGTCATAGTAAACGATCCTGCATCTCCAGTAGGAGAGGAAGTAAGAAGGATGTATCCTTTAAGCCAACTGAAGAATGCTTGGACTGGCTATATATATTATTTAACAAATGAATAAATCGTCTAAGACTTGTCATAAAATTTAACTCCTTTTAGAAGCTTCTAAAAGGAGTTAATTATTTTGCTTATTTCATGTTTAATACCAACATGACTTGACTTAAAATACCTGATTTGATGCAGTTTTCATCTACATCAAAATCATTTTGATGTAAGGAATCAGAACGATGATTGCTACAGCCTAAATGATAAAAGGCACCAGGCACTCTATTGGAGAAGTAAGAAAAATCTTCCACACCTAAACTTGGTTTGTCTTTATAGACAATATCAAAGTCCTTTTCTAAGGTGTCTTCTATATAATCCACAAGGTCATTGTTATTAACAAGTGGCTCGTAGCCATCGAGGATAGTCACCCTGCAATCAGCACCATGTGCTTTAGCGATGTGTTCAGTAATCTCTTGAATACGTTTAATGGAAAAAGCCCTAGATTCCTTGGAAAGCGTTCTTAAAGTACCTGATAAAGTGACTTCATCACAAATGATATTTGACTTAGAACCACCATGAATGGTACCAAAGGATAGGACTGTCGAATCCAGTGGTGATGTGTTTCTACTCACAATTGTTTGTAAACTTGTGAGTAAGTTTGCAGAAACCATGATACTATCCACACCCTTTTCAGGGTAAGCACCATGTCCTGTCTTACCAATTAGTTTAATCTCCACACCATTACTAGAAGCATTCAGTTGACCATGTTTGACTTCAATTTGCCCAACTTCTAAATATGGCATTACATGAAGACCAAAGACATAATCAACACCCTCTAGTGCACCATCTTCAATCATTGGTAAAGCGCCGCCAGTGGTTTCTTCTGCAGGTTGGAAAAAGAGTTTGACGCTATTTTCTAGTTCATCTTCCATTTCTTTAAGTATTTTAGCTGTTCCCAGTAAGATAGTAGTATGGACATCATGTCCACATGCATGCATAACCCCTTGATGTTTTGATTTATAATCGACTTGGTTTATTTCTTGAATAGGCAGTGCATCAATATCAGCTCGAATGCCGATGCATGGTTTTTTAGAACCTATAGATGCTATGACGCCGGTTTTAGCACAAGGCTTGCAATCGATGTTTAAGTCATTGAGAAAGCTCATGATATAGGCCTGAGTCTTAAACTCTTCATTACTAAGTTCTGGATGCATATGCAGGTGTCTTCTTACAGTTACCATTTGGTCAAATATCTGGTTGATTCTCTCTTTTACATTCATTTTATTAATCCGTTCTCTACATAGATTATCTGTTTATTTTTTATGTATACTCTGGGTACACGTGGTGTGAATCGTGATACAACTTCGTTCTTGTTTGTTTCAGCCATAGCTGCGATATCAGAGACTGTCATGTTTTCATTGATGATATCAACTTCATCATCAAGGGTCACATCTTTATCTACATGAGCCATACATTGGTCCATACATATGACGCCAATGATAGGGTAGAACTTGCCTTTGATTTGAACTTGTCCTTTGCCGTACATATTTCTAGGATAGCCATCAGAATAGCCAAAAGGTAGGGTAGCGATGATGCTGTCTTCTCCCGCGATCCACCTGTTGCCATAAGAAATGGTCTCTCCTTTTTTGATGGTCTTTATATGAGAGGGCTTGGTATGAAAACTCAAAATAGGTTTGATATCTAAAACACCTTTTTCTTCTGATTCAAGGCCATAAAGTAAGGCGCCAACCCTGACCATATCTAAATGAAAATCTGGATGAAGGACCATACTGATGCTGTCACAAACATGTTTGATTGGAATCTTTACCCCCATCTTTTCGACTTCATTCATTAAGTCCATAAATTTGTTAAACTGTTTTAAATCAGAGGCCCTGTTTTCAAGAGATAAATGTGTAAAGGCACCTTCTATTATAATCTTGTCTAAATCAGCTATTTTCTTGATTGTAGAAGCAGTATCTTCAGTGATCTGCATGCCAAGCCTGTTAAAGCCTGTTTCTATTTTTACATGAACCTTTACAGGTTGTTCTGCTAGATCGTTTAAAAGTTTTGCCTGGTCATAGGTAAAGACGGTTTGAGTAATCTTTTTATCAATGACTTGATTTAAATACTTATCAGGTGTATGGCCCATGATGATCACATTGTAATCATCGTTTTCATTTTTTAGTTCCATCGCCTCAAGGAGGGTGGCCACTAAAAAAGTGGTGATGCCCATATCGTATAAGGCCTTGGCCATATACTTAGAACCATGACCATAGGCATTTGATTTAAGAACAGCACCCACTCTTGTTCCTTTACAGTAATCCCTGATAGACGTGATGTTATTTTCTAAGTGGTCTATGTTTATCTTTATGTGTGTATCTCTTAACATAAGACCTCCTTGTAATGATTGTATATCATAAGGCCAATCTTACCTAATTTTTCTTTGGTTTCAAGATTGTTCTTTTGTCTACTAGTTAGGATGGTCACGTAGATCGGCTGACCTTGTATGTCTATGATACAGGCATCATGTACATGACCTGTGATTTCACCAGACTTTGAATAAACTGGAACCATAATAGGATCGACATCACCTATGTAAAGACCGCAGGTGCAGGTATTGTCTGAGATGATCTTTTTACATCTGGCACAGGTCAACAGCTTTGCACCAATGTTTTTGTATTGCTGTTTTTTCATGATTTCTTTGCCATAGTCAGATAAGTCTTTACTGATGCCTATACCTTCGTAAATGTGATGCAAAATGATGTTTAAATCACTTGCTGAAGAGGCGTTAAAGACTCCAGGAATCATGTGATAGAGTTTTCTTCTTACAAAGGTTTCTTTTAAACCTAAAGACTCAACGATACTTTGTATATAGTCGATAGACAAGACATCCAACATGACATTGGTTGCTGTGTTGTCACTATAGGCAATCATCAGTGTTAAAAGGTCATCAAGAGTATACTTTCTAGCAGATAAATACTGAATAACCCCAGCACCAGGAACAATTTCTTTAGCTTTTATCTCTATGGTGTCGTCTTTATGAATCTTTTTAGTCTCCATAGCGACAAGACCTGCATAGAGGATATAGAGTTTGATGGTCGATGCAGGATTGAATGACTCGTGTTCATTGATGGCTATGTAGTCAGGTCCATCAATGACTATGGCATAGTCCTGGTCCAGCTCTCTTTCGATTTTCTCAATTAGCTTCATACAGTTGCCCCTTCTTCAAATGTTAGTTTTGTCATCTTGGTATCTAGAGTGGCCATAACATTAAAAGGTATCGTTGGTTGAGGGAAGTTATGGCCAGCTCTTAGATTGATAATGGTTGGTTTCTTGTAGGGAATGATAATTTCCTCAATGACTTGATCAAACCTTAAGTCTTCTTTATCCTTATCTGATACACAGCCTGTAAAGGTGCCGAGTATGACACCAACACAGTCTCTGAACTTACCTGCAAGATTCAGACTTGTTAACATCCTGTCTATGACGTAAATGGGTTCATTGATTTCCTCAATAAAGAGGATCTTTCCCCTTGTATCTATTTCGTAGGGAGAGCCTAGGGTAGAAGCCAAGAGCGAAAGATTACCGCCAACGATTTTTCCTTGACACTTGCCTTCTACCAGGACCTTAATTTGTTCGTCTTGGGGATTTTCTATACATAAAGGCTTATCATCTAAAAGAACCTTTTTCATATGGTCTAGTGTATAGTCATCTTCAAGTTTAGATGATGCCATTGGACCGTGAAAGGTTACAAGTCCTATATTGTTAAATGCCACATGAAGGGCAGTAATATCTGAATAACCGATAAAGGGTTTGAAGTTGCTTTTTATCAAATCCATATCCAGTTTTTCTAGAAGTCTTGGTGTGCCGTAACCACCTTTTAAACAGATGATGCCTTTGTATGCTTGATTTTCAAATGCTTCATGAAGATCTCTTAATCTCTCGTCATCGCTTCCGGCAAAGTGACCGTGGCTTAAAAAGCATGTGGGAAGAAGCTCTGCTTCAAAGCCAAGTGCTTGTATATTAGCCTTGATACGGTCATAATCATCATGTGCATAAGGTGAAGCTGGTGCAATGACGGCCAGTTTGTCACCCACTTTAAGTTTATTAGGTTTCATTATTCCTCCAAATGACTTGGTATACATTCGTTTCTGATTAAATCTGAGAAAGTTTGCTTCTTGACCAGGACATAATCCTTACCCTCACAGGCTAGGACAACACCTGGAATAGGTTGCTTGTTGTAGTTGCAAGCCATAGAGTAAGTATAAGCGCCCGTTGAATAAACGGCCAAGATATCACCAGACTGAGCCTTTGGCAAATAAATGTCTCTAATGAGCAGATCAGATGATTCGCAGAACTTGCCTGAAACAGTCACAAGGTCTGTTTTGTCCTCATCCAATCTGTTACATATATCTGCATGGTACTTAGCTTGATAAAGAGACGGTCTGATATTGTCACTCATGCCTCCGTCAATGCTGATGTATTTTTTATCACCATTGGTTTTTATGGCACCTACTGTGTATAAGGTAATGCCGGCTTCACCAATGATCCAACGACCTGGTTCAATGATGATCATAGGCCTTTCTAGATCATTTTCTTGACAGTAGTCTTCTATAATCTTCATGGAAGGCTCTAAGAAATAAGCAAGTGGTTTTACTTGGTCATCATCTGTGTAGTGAATACCGAAGCCGCCACCTATATTCATATCTTCAACTGTAATATTTTGATCCTTTAGATCCTTTATTAAGTGAAGTGTCTTAGAAATTGCATTTAAATGACTCTTATTGTCATGAAGCTGGGAACCTACATGGAAATGTATGCCCTTGAAGTTGACATAGTCAGAATCTACAGCTCTCTTTATAATTGAGAAAATCGTTTCAGGTAGTAAGTTGATGCCGAATTTAGAGGATTTATGTCCAGTAGAAATATATTCGTGTGTATCTGTATCGGCTTCAGGGACAATTCTAAACAAGATATCCATGACCTTGTTCTTTTCTTTACAGATCTTTTCTAAAAGGTCCAGCTCGTAGGCATTGTCCACAATGATTCTTCCAATTTCATGGTTTACAGCAAGTTCAAGTTCGTCAATGGTTTTGTTGTTGCCATTAAATTCAACCATAGCCATCGGAAAGCCTGCTTGAATGGCTGTATAAAGTTCACCACCAGAAACCACATCAAGTCCTAAACCTTCTTTTTCAATAATTTTGCACATGGCAGTTGTTAAGAAAGCCTTTGAAGCATAAACGGCCTTGGTATTGTCGTATTTTTTTAGAAAATCATCTTGGATGATTCTACACCTTTCTCTTATCTTCGTTTCTGATAAGACATAAAGTGGTGTGCCGTATTTTTTAGCCAGTTCTAATGTGTCACATTTATCCCATAATAAGTTCATTGTCATTCTCCTTAATATTTTTTTTAATATTAATGCAAGTACCGTGCCAATCATTGGGCTGGCGAATCTGATTATTTAGTGCTATATTTTATCTAGGGGGTGGCAAAATGAACAGACTAGAAATTGAAGACTTTGTAGATGAAATGAGTGAAGGATTAATTGCCATCGATGAAGACGGTATCATTATGAAATACAATGCCAAGGCCAGACAGATGCTTGGTGCTAAAAGAAACTGCTTGTGGGATCATCCAGCAGGAAGATTGAATGAAGGTGATATTGTTATTATGGCTTATACAGCCTTTGGAGCTGATAAAGGCGGTATCGACAGAGAGGATTTAAAAGCTTTTGGCATTGATCTTCTTTCTATAGAAAAAGGTACTTCTCTTTTAGCTGTAGGCCAGTATAAAACAGGAGTTAGGGGAAAATCAAAGCTCAAGCATCCCGATAGAACTTTGGATACTTTTGTAATGGAAGATTCTTTTTTAGGTGTGGACTTTGTCTCTAAAATTGATTACCTAGAACGCTTTGTTGAAATTTCTGTTTATGGAGAAAACTACAGGTATTACTTTAACAATTTTTTTAACCATATTGTTATATTAGATAGTAAAAGTAAAGCTTTTAAGTTTTATCAAATGGGTGGTTATACCATTTGGAAGGAAGATTTAAAAGATTTGATGACTGGCAAGACTTATTATGAAAAGGTCAAAGGCAGTCAGGAAATGACCATAGAGAAAAACCATATCAGATATTATCATGAAGAGGAAGAAATTGTTCATGATCTTTTGGTTTGTGCTAGGGGTGAAGAGATTTCTTATCAAAGAAAAAATGGGACTATCAATGGCATAGGCATCTTGTCTACACTTAATCCAATTGTCAGAAACAATAAGACCGTTGGCGCTTATCTTTTGATGAACGATATGTCAAGGATACAAATTGCAGAAAACCAACGTAACATGGCCTTTAAGAAGCTAAAAATGGCCAATGCTAGGTTGGATGATATGAAAAAATACGATTACCTCTTTACCACCATCATTGGTTCTAGTAAACGGATGATGAAGGTTAAAGAACTTGCATATAAGGCTTCTTGCTTTAAATCCAATGTTTTGATTCTTGGTGAAAGTGGGACGGGCAAGTCCATTCTTGCAAAGGCCATCCATGAGGCTTCAGAGCTCTGTGATCAGCCCTTTATTCAGGTTAACTTAAACTCTATTCCAGAAACACTTATAGAAAGTGAAATGTTTGGTTACGACAAGGGGGCCTTTACAGGTGCTAGTAACAAGGGCAAGAAGGGATACTTTGAACTAGCAGATGGCGGCACTCTCTTTTTAGATGAGATAGGTGACCTTTCGAAGAGCATGCAAGTCAAGCTTTTACAGGCTATACAGAACAAGTCCTTCTTTAGAGTCGGCGGTGATAGAGAGATTCAGGTTAACGTAAGAATCATTGTAGCCACCAATAGAAATCTAGAAAAAGACGTAAAGGATGGGGCGTTTAGAGAAGACTTATATTACAGAATCAATGTTTTTCCTATTAAACAACCGCCTTTAAGAGAAAGGATTGAAGACATCTACGAACTGGTTTCATACCTATTACCAAAGGTCTGTAAAAATGTAGGTGTTAAAGAAAAGAAATTGTCTCAAGATGCTTATGAAAAACTAAGGCTTTATACTTGGCCTGGTAATGTTAGAGAGCTTGAAAACGTTCTGGAAAGGGCAGTTAACCTGTGTGAAGACCATTTGATTTTAAGTGATCATATTCACATCAAAGTGGTTAAACGTAACTATATGAACAAGGATTTCTTTTTAAAACCTCTCAATCAAGTTTTATGGGACACGGAGTTAGATATTATTGAACAGGTACTTTTATATACCGGTGGTGATAAAGAAGCAGCAATGGAAATTCTTGATATCAAAAAAACCAAGCTTTATCAGAGACTAAAAATCATAAAAGAACGGAAAATTCCGTAGTTGCGGAATTCTTATAAAGTAGTTATCATGAGCATTTGAATCATTCGTATTCAAATGCTTTTTATTTTTTTGTGTAGTTCCGCATATGCGGAATAGGCTGTTTCAAGGCTTTTGTAGGTTTGAGTTTGATTTTTTTCCGCGAATGCGGAGTAATATTTGAAAAAGTCAGAAAATTCTGTTGCAATAAGGAACTTTTAAATTGTGGCACGCATTTTGCAAATAATAACGATGAGGGGATAAATATGTTAGTTTATAGTTTAAAAGATATGATAGAAAATGCCCATCTTGAAAACCTAGAGTATGAAGATGGTTATCGTTTGATAGATGAAAAATCTCTTGGAAGATTTGAATCACAAGCCTTAGAAGTGCCAGAGACTCATAGAATGGTGGTTTCATGGAATGCCTTAGTTGAGTTTGGTGGCTACGTAGAAGTATTTATAAGGGTTCAGACAAGTGGGGCCTGGTCACCTTGGATGACCTATGGCAAATGGTGTAAGTCTTACTCAAGAGGGTCCATTACAGATCAGGTTTATGGTCATGTAAGACTAGACATCGATGAAGTGGTTTCTAAAGAGCCCATAAACATGTGTCAACTTGCCTTTGAGATTACCTGCGATTCATATAAGCCTCATATGAGAGATCTTTTTCTTGCCGTTGAAGATGTTAAGGATATAAAGACGCCTGAGGTTTTAAACATCGACTTGGAGGTTCCCATGGTATCACAGATGCTGATTCATGATATTGGAACAATTGCCTGTTCGCCGACGGCTTTAACCATGGTATTAAATTATTATGGCTTTGAGATGAAAGCATTAGACGTGGCAAGAAACTCTTATGACAGTGGTTCTGATATGTATGGTAACTGGGCTTATAATGTTGCTTTTGCTGGTTCTTGTAATTTTGAAGCTTACGTAGATTACTGCTATGATATTTCAAGCTTGATGACCTACATCCAAAGTGGGATACCAATAGTTGCATCCGTTAAAACACCTGAAGTCATATCTGGTGCACCACAAGCTTATCCTGAAGGACATTTGATGGTGATAAGAGGGTTTTTACAGGAAGATGATGAAGCTTATATTATCGTCAACGACTCGGCTTCCAAAACAGAAAGAGACGTTAAAAGGTATTACAAATTAGAAGACTTTTTGAAGATATGGAGACACGTAATCTATGTTGTTAGAACCAAAGGAAAAGACGTTATATAATTTTTCAATTGATGCCCATTTGGATTTAGGTGGCATCGTCCATAATCTAAGAAAAAAAGGACAACGTCAGATACTGGATACCTACTTTTTAGATGATTTCAGAAAAGCAAAGTTAAAGCTGGTTATTGCAGCTATATTTATAGAATCTGATAGAGTTGAAATGGCTTTATCAGAAGCCTTGCAGCAAATACAAGCCATTAAAAACGACATCAGTTCATCTTTTCGAATGGTATATTCAAGGGCTGATCTAGACCAGGTCATGGCAACTGATGAGATTGGTATACTCCTGTCTTTAGAAGGACTTGAGCCTATTATGAACCATATTGAATTTTTAGATGTGTTTTACGATTTAGGTGTAAGGGCAGTTGGCCTGACATGGTCAAGAAGAAATTTTGTGGCAGATGGTTCTTACTTTAGAAATCCTAGACAAGGTATCAAAGGTGGTTTAACACCTTTTGGTATAGAGGTTGTTGAACATGCTGAGAAACTTGGTATGCTGGTGGATGTCAGTCATCTAAACGATCAAGGTTTTGATGATGTGATCAAGTATACAAGTGGCTCACTTATCGCTTCACATTCTAATTCAAGAGTCTTAAATCCCATTCCTAGAAATCTGACAGATGAACAGATTAAGTTCATTGCAGACAGAAAAGGTGTGATTGGTGTAAATGGTTATACCTTCATCGTGGATGAAAAAAACCATACCTTAGAAAGACTTTGTGACCATATTGATCACTTTATAAAAGTTGGCGGAGAGGACTGTGTTGGCTTCGGTTTTGACCTGTGTGATTTGTATTACAACGATGGAAAAAAACATGATGTTGTGACTTATGGGGACCTAGATAAAATTGAGAACAACCTTTTAACAAGAGGTTATGATAAAGAAGTAATAGATAAAGTATTTGGCGGTAATTTTTATAGACTTTTAAAGGAAAAATTACCTGAGTAGGAAATTGGTATGCATCTTGCATAAATATAAGGTGAGGCAATGTTTGATTTAGTAATAAAAAATGGAGAAGTCATCACAGACAATCAAGTTCATTATCTAGATATCGGGATTAAAGACGGGATGATTCGAGCAATGAAACCTGACTTAGATGGAGAAAAGGTTATCGATGCTGGAGGTTTAGTGGTATCACCTGGCTTTATAGATATGCATACTCATTCGGATGTGTCGTTTATTATGCATCCTACTAATGACAGTAAGCTCTATCAAGGGGTGACAACAGAAGTGACAGGTTGTTGTGGCTTTTCATATTTTCCTTATACACAAAAGGGCATGGCCCTTCAGGAAAAAAACAATGATTTAACTGAGTACGATTCTAGGTCTATAGATGATTTTGCTAAGAAGTTTTCTAGAGATATGTCTCTTAACTGGGCAGGCCTTGTCGGTCATGGTCCTTTAAGACTATCGGTAGTAGGTGATCTAGACCTTGAAGCGACTGATGATCAAATTGATCAAATGAAAGCCTTACTTCATGAGGAACTAAAAGCGGGCGCCTTTGGTTTGTCTCTGGGTGTTGCTTATGCGCCTGGTATGTTTGCAAACACAAAAGAGTTTATCGAACTTGCCAAGGTCGTAAAAAAATATGATAAGATTGTATCTTCTCATATCAGAAATGAAAATGTTGATGTTTTTGAATCTGTAGAGGAGCTAATAGAGATTGGAAGAAAGTCTTCAGCTCATGTTCATATATCTCATTTAAAACTGGGATATGGATCTTGGCATAGAGCGGATGAACTTTTAAAACTTATAGATGATGCAAGCAAAGAAGGCGTTCATATTACTTTTGAGCAGTATCCCTATATAGCATCAGCCACAGGGCTTTCAGCCGTACTTCCGAACTGGGTACATGATGGTGGTACAGAAAAGATGATGTATCGTTTCAAATATGAAAGAGAGAGGGTCATAAAAGGCATAGAGTCAGACAACTCCTATAAGATGGGCCTAGACAGAGTGGTAGTGGTAACGACTAGGGGATTCTTTGATCAGGGAGATGGTAAATCGATTCGTGAGATCAGTGGGCTTTTAAACAAGTCTGAGGCAGAAACAGTGATCTATTTACTAGAAAACCTCAATTGTGATGTGCCGACTATTCGTTTTACCATGACTGAAGAAGATGTCTTTAAGATAGCTTCTAGACCAGATTGTGCTGTCATCAGCGATGGTTCGGCCTATAGTTTAGATAAAAGCTTGGTAAAAGGCATGCCGCATCCTAGGTCTTTTGGTACATTTCCTAGATACTTAAGCTTAAATAGAAAACATGGTTGGATGAGATTAGATCAAGCACTTTACAAGATGACTGGTCTACCAGCAGACTTGATGGGACTAAAAAAGAGAGGTTCGATTAAAGTCGGTTACCATGCAGATATAACTATTTTTGATAAAGATAAGATTACAGATCAAGCAAGATATGATGATTCCATACAAGCCCCACTTGGCATCTCTTATGTCATTGTCGGCGGTAAACTTGCCCTTGAAAATGGACAAGTAAGAGAAAGTGCTGGTGAGATGTTATTAAGTTTATAAAACATAGAAAAGGTAATGTCCATGTCCATACCAAACGAACTGATGGTGAGTTTGAAGTGGATACTTTAGCAGAGCTTTACAAGCGTCATGGTTATGATTTTGTAGCCATTACAGACCACAGACTTTATTACAAGACAGATGATGCTAATCTTAATGGCTGTGAGTACAACTGCTATTTAGATTTAGATAAGAGGTATCATTTTCATTTACTGACTTTAGATAATGGACAGTCAACAATCGACCATAATGACAATACATACAAAAGTCTTTTTTATACATCATTAGACCAGGTTCAAGATTTCATTGATTTACTGAAGTCAAAGGGCAACATGGTTTTTATAGCCCATCCTAAAAACATCATGATTCCTCTGGATATGATGCTTAAGCTAAAAAACTATGATGGTATAGAAGTTTATAATTCAAAAGCGGACTCGGATGCTTCTGATTATTATGAGAGACTTTTAGAAGATAGAGACCTATTGTGTCTTTCGGTAGATGATTCCCATGCTTATGAAGTGGATGGTAAAATCATGTACTTTAGAGGTTATATTGTTATAGAAGATGACTTAGAACCTTTAGAAGCCATAAAATCAGGAGCTTATTATGCTTCTACTGGTGCAAGGATTGATGAAATCATTGTTAATGATTTTATAGAAATCATCAGTCCAGGAAGAATTGAAATAACTGTTTACAATAAGCTAAGACAAGCAAGACTTTACAAATCAAATAAGATCAAGCTACCAAAAGAAGGTGTATCTTTTAGAGCGGTATCTTATGAGGGAGACAAGAAGGCATGGACCAATCTAATAAGACTTTAAATCGCATTGAACATATCATGGCAGGTTTTTCAGGAGAATACGCTCTTTACTGGTCACATGGTAATCAAGTCATTGCAAAAGATGAAGACCTACTTTATGAAACCGCATCTTGCATTAAAGCTTTCATCTTACTGGTCATCGCAAAGAAGGTTCAAGATGGTCACTTAGACAAGAAAGAAATCATATCGATAAGGGAAGAGCATTATATTGGTGGTTCTGGTATTTTAAAAGACTTGTCTTTAAATGTATCACTGACATTAGAAGACCTGTCAACACTTATGATCATTGTTAGTGATAATACAGCGACCAACTGTCTGATTGATTTATTGGGTATGGATGCTATTAATGAATCGATTTCAAAGTTTGGATTTAAAAGTACCAAACTTCTAAATATACTGGACTTTGATCAATATGACACGTTGGGCCAAACTACTGCCTTAGAATACGGCAGGTTATTTGAAGGTCTTTTAAATGAACGTTTTTTAAATCATGATATGAACACTTGGGTTTTAGACATACTTTCTAAGCAGAAGTATCAGTCTATGTTTACAAAATCAATGCCGCCTTCACTTTTAGATGAGGATTATCTCAGTGATGAAAAAGCAGTGGTGATTATGTCAAAGAGTGGTTCTTTTGACCATGTTAGAAATGATGGTGGCATAGTAAGGACGGATATTGGTGATTATGTGCTGATCTTATTTACAAGAGACTTTAAAGATCACTTTTATCATCCCGAACATGAATCATATGTATATGGTTCTAAGCTAACAAATATGTTATTTAATCATTTTATATCAAGAAATGGTTCTTTGATATAAATGAATTATATAAAATTGGATGTCATTGAATATTACAGGGGGTAATTAAATGAAAAAATTTATGAGTTTATTACTTGTTCTTGTATTAGTATTTAGTTTTGTAGGATGTAATTCTACAGCAACTGAACCTGCAAATACAGGATCTAGTAACACAGGCACAGAAACAAGTACTTCTACAAGTACAGAAACAAACGAGCCGGAAGAAGTATATGTTGTTAACTTAGGTATTACTGGTTATCCAACAAATACAAACCCATTTACACAAACTCAACAAGTAGACCACAATGCACTTCGTATGTATGAAACGCTTTTAACTCAAGATGCTCATTCTTTGGAGTATGTTGGTAAATTAGCTGAGTCATGGACAGTATCAGACGATGGTACAGTTTGGGTTATCAAGCTTAGAGAAGGCGTTACTTGGACAGATGGTGAAACATTTGATGCTGATGATGTTGTTTTCACATATGGCGCTATTTTAGATAATATGGAAGATGAAAATGCAACATTTGCAAGAAAAGCAGACGTTAAGATGATTGACAAGATTGAAAAGACTGGTGACTATGAAGTAACCATTACAACTAAGTCATCTGTTGCTAACTTTGTTGATACACCACTTTCTTCTTTAAGAATTTTACCAGAGCATATCTGGGGTCAGATGTCAGTTCAAGAGATGTTAGACTTTACTAACCCAACACCGGTTGGTACTGGTCCTTGGAAATTAATTGGTGAGTTTAACCCACAAAACACTGATTTAGAATATGAAAGAAACGACAATTACTGGGGTCAAGTACCACATGTAAATGGTTTACTTTACATCTTATTTGAAAACTCAGATACAATGTTCCAAGCTTTCAGAGCTGGTACACTTGACATGTTCAGTCCATCAGGTACACAAGCAACAGCTTTAGAAACAGAAGCCAATGTTGTGGTTCTTAAGAATATGCAGCCTAAGCTTACTGAGTTAGGTATCAACTCTTGGGACGATCCAGCTTCTAAAGGTAATCCACTTCTTTTAAATCCAAATATCAGAAGAGCGGTAGACTTTGCACTTGATAAGCAAGTTTTAGTTGATAACGTACTTAAGGGTGTTGGCTATGCAGGTTCTACATTAGTACCTAAGTCAGCTGGTAAGTGGCATTTAGATATTCCACATGACTACAACCCAGAAAAAGCGATCGAACTATTAGAAGCTGAAGGTTTTACTAAGTTTGAAACAGTTGACATTTCAGGTCGTGAAGTTCAAGTTAGAGTAAATGACAAGGGTGAAAAATTATTATTCAGATTTGCCTTATTAACAAACGGTTATGCATGGCACTACAGAGATTCAATGCCTTTTATCGTTAAATGGTTAGAAGATGTTGGTGTTGGTCTTACAATCGAACCTATGGATTCTGCTACTTTAGGTGCTACTATGAAGTTAGATTCAGAAACATTCTCTGATTTCGACATGTACATTTGGGGTTGGACACCTGGTTATGATCCTGGATTTATCTTAACAGTACTTCATACAGATCAAATTGGTGGTCGTCAAGAGGTTATGTATTCGAATCCAGAATACGATGCATTGGTTGATTTACAAATTACACAAGTTAAAGATGAAGAGCGTATGAAGACAGTTTATGAAGCTCAACAAATCATCTACAATGATGCACCATACATCCCACTTTACTATCAAGGATACTATGATGCATACAGAGACGATAAATATGAAGGTTTTGTACAGTTTGCTGGTGATGGTACCATCTTTAATGATGCAACTTACCTTAACTTAAAGCCAATTCAATAATAAGAAAGTTAATCTTTCTAAACTGAAAGGATGTTCTACTTCGGTAGACATCCCT
Organism: Acidaminobacter sp. JC074; assembly: GCF_022496765.1. GTDB lineage: Bacteria > Bacillota > Clostridia > Peptostreptococcales > Acidaminobacteraceae > JABXKX01. Next base: position 107,340 of record NZ_VANV01000006.1, read on the forward strand.
TTCTTAGTACTGATTGTGAAAATCAGAAGTGCTAAAGATCACTTTAGCGTTTGACTAGAATCTATTTGGGGGCGTCACATGAATTTTAGGTATTTTTCAAAAAAAATATTTCAAAGCTTAATTACCATTTGGATTGTTTTAACGATTTCTTTTATTTTATTTAGAGTTATGCCTGGTGACCCGACGTCTATGTACGTAAAAAGTGGTATAGACCCAGAGGTTGCAGAACAGATAAAAGAAAACTATGGTTTAAATCTGCCGCTTTATCAACAGTATTTTGTTTACTTAAAAAATATTGTTGTAGGCGATTTCGGACAATCCTTTTCATTTAGAAAGCCAGTCATGGAAGTTATCGGTACAAGACTTCCTAACACCATTTTATTAGCCTTATGTGCTCAGACACTTGCGATTGGCTTTGGTATCTTATTCGGAACCATCGCAGCTTCGCATCGTGGTAAAAAAATTGATGTTGGCTTACTGGGTTTATCACTGTTTATTTACGCAATTCCAGCCTTTTGGTTTGGTATGGTTTTACTGGTTATATTCGGTGTCAATCTCGGCTGGGTACCATTATTCGGTATGGAAACACCAGGTTTAAGAGGCATCACTATGTGGCAGCACATCTTAGATGTTCTTCACCATTTAATTGTACCGACCATAACACTTGGGCTGGCTATATTCGGTTCATACGTTATGATCATGAGATCTTCTTTACTGGATGTGTTTACAGAAGACTATATCAATACAGCAAGGGCTAAAGGTTTTGATAGAAAGTATATCATTAGAAAACATGCGCTTCCAAACGCTATGCTTCCAATGGTAACTGTTATTGCAACGTCTTTAGGATTTATTGTTTCTGGTGCTATTCAAACGGAAACAGTATTTACGTGGCCTGGCGTAGGTACTTTATTACTAAAGGCTTTAACAGCTAGAGACTATCCACTGTTACAAGGGTCATTTATCATTACAAGTTTTGCAGTTGTTACTGCTAACTTCTTAGCTGATATTGTCTACATGTACATCGATCCAAGAATCAAGTATGAATAGGAGGTCACATGGTAGATAAGAAAAGTTTAAGAAAAGACAAAAGAGAAGTTAGAATTCGTAACTTAAAAAGAGTCACGAAAACCTTCTTTTCCAATAAAATAGGTACACTTGGTTTTATTATGCTGGTTGTATTTTTTATCATCGCATTTGTAGGACCAAAGGTATTCCCATATTCAGCTATAGATGTAGCCAAAGGCCCCATGTTAGAAGGGCCTAGTAAAGACTTTTGGTTTGGTACAGACCATCTAGGTAGAGACTTGTTCGGTGCCATTATAAACGGTACCAAAACCTCTTTGATTGTTGGTTTTTCAGCAGCCTTTATTTCCATATTTTTAGGCACAGCCATTGGTTTAACATCAGGTTTTGTAGGCGGTAGACTAGACCATATTCTTATGAGATTTACAGACGGTATGATGGTTTTACCAAAGCTACCATTGATTATGGTGCTTTCAGCACTTTTAGGTACCAACTTAAGAAACATCATTTTAGTCATCGGTTTTACAGGTTGGACAGGTACAGCGAGACTGGTTAGATCTCAGGCCTTGTCTATAAGAGAAAGACCTTATATTGAAAGAGCAAGATCTATTGGCGCAGGCAATGTTTATATCATGTATAAACATGTGCTTCCAAATGTGTTTCCAGTTATATTTGCTAGAACCATACTTGCAACGTCTAGTGGTATACTAGCTGAAGCATCTTTAAGCTTCTTAGGCCTTGGTGATCCCTTATCAGTATCTTGGGGTCAAGTATTAAATGGGGCATTTGTTAATGGTGCTGTTAGTATAGGCGCGTGGTGGTACTTTGTTCCACCAGGACTTGCAATTATTATACTTGTTCTGAGCTTTACATTTGTGGGCTATTCATTTGATGAAATTCTGAATCCAAAGTTAAGAGGTAGATAGTATGGAAAGAAAAAAAGTATTAGAAATAACAGATTTAAATATCTTCTTTGATATCAGCCTTGGAACTGTAAAAGCCGTTGAAAATGTTAGCTTTAACTTATATGAAGGTGAATCACTTGGCCTAGTAGGAGAATCTGGTTGTGGTAAAACGACCACTGCCTTATCGACTATGGGCATGTTGCCAGATAACGGTTATTTAGATAATGGCTCTATCCTTTATGAAGACAAAGATATCGCAAAAAATTCAGAGACTGATTGGCAGCTTTACAGATGGAACGATATATCTATGGTATTTCAAGGAGCTATGAATGCCCTTAATCCAGTAAAGAAAATCAGTTTTCAAATAGCCGAGGCTATCTTGCTCCATAATCCAGGTATGAAGGATGATGACGTTAGAGCAAGAATTGTAGAACTTTTTAAAGTAGTTGGCTTAGATGAGAAACGCGTAGACGATTACCCGCATGAATTCTCAGGTGGTATGAGACAGCGTGTTATGATTGCTATGGCACTAGCCTGTGATCCAAAAGTTTTAATTGCAGATGAACCAACCACTGCCCTGGATGTTATGGTCCAAGCTCAGATTATTGATTTAATCAATGAACTGAGAGGTAAGATGCATATGTCTATGATGATCATCACACATGATTTATCCATCATATCAGAAACATGTGATAGGATTGCTGTTATGTATGCTGGTAACATTGTTGAAATCGGTTCAGTAAGAAGCGTTATAAAGGAATCGAAACATCCATACACGCAAAAGTTAATTGCGGCATTTCCAAATATATATGGTAAGAAGACTTTGATAGAGTCTATCCCTGGTTCGCCTCCTAATCTATTGGAACCACCATCTGGTTGCAGATTCCATTTAAGATGTGATAAGGCTATGGATGTGTGTAAAAGAGAAGTACCAGTCCCAATTGATTTTGGAAATGGTCACTTTGCTGCTTGTCATTTGTTAGGAGGCCATCATGAATAATGCTTTGTTTGAAGTCAACGATTTAAAAGTTCACTTTAAAATACGTCAGAAGTTCTTTAAAGACCTAATCGGTAAAGACCTCAACTATGTAAGAGCTGTAGATGGTGTCGACTTTAAAATCAACAAGGGCGAAATCCTATCTTTAGTTGGTGAGTCTGGTTCTGGTAAAACAACAACTGGAAGAGCTCTTTTGAATCTTGTTCACCATGAAGGTCAGATTAAGTTTGATGGTGAAGACTATCAGGGTGAAGATAAAAAGTGGATGAGATCATTTAGAGAACGTGCTCAAATGATTTTCCAAGATCCTTATCAATCACTCAATCCAAAGTATATGATTGTTGATATTGTATCTGAGCCTTTAAGACTTATTGAAAAGAACTTAAAAGAATCTGAAATAAAAGAAAAAACTGTTCAAGCTTTAGAGTTTGCAGGTTTAAAACCTGGTGAAGATTACTTGTATCGTTATCCTCATGAGTTAAGTGGTGGTCAGCGTCAGCGTGTGGCAATTGCTGCAGTCTTTATTGTATCACCAGAGTTTATTGTTGCAGATGAACCTGTTTCTATGTTAGATGCATCTATCAGAGCGGATATCGTTCGTTTGATGTACAATATGAAAGAAGAAAAAGGCACCTCTTATCTTTTTATCACACATGACTTATCTTTAGCTTGGTTGATATCAGATAGGATTGCCATTATGTATCTAGGAAAGGTCGTCGAGATAGGCCCTTCTGAGATTATTTCAGGTGATTGTAGACATCCTTATACTCAGGCCCTTGTCAGTGTACTGGCCAATGTGGATGTTGACCATAAAAGAGAAAAAATCGTTTTAAAGGGTGAGACACCGTCACCGACAAATTTACCAAGCGGCTGTCGATTCCATCCTAGGTGTCCTGTAGCTAAAGAGTTATGTATGACCCAGGAACCAGAACTGAAAGAAATAGCAGAAAATCATTCTGTTGCCTGTCACTTCCCAGAACGTATTTTAAAGTTTGTAGAGTAGGTGACCATGGATAAATTAAATGATTTAAATGATCTTATGCAAAAAGGCGTTCTTGAGGGGGTTTATCCAGGTGCGACCTACTGTTTGATAGAAGATGGTAAGCGTCACTTTGGTTATGTTGGCTATAAGGCGCTTTATCCAGAAAAAGAAGAAAATAAGCTTGATACAGTTTATGATGTGGCATCTTTGTCTAAGGTTGTGGCTACAACTATGGCTATTTTGATTTTATGTGAAGAAGGTAAACTGTCTTTAGAAGATAAGATAAAAACTTATCTGCCATATATCAAGTATGACCATGTAACCATCAAAGACTTACTGGTTCATTCTTCAGGTTATCCTGCCTTGACTGAGGGAACAACAGAAATGACGACTCTAGAACCTTTAATGGATGACTTGATGACATGCGACTTGGCGTATGAGACAGGCTCAAAAGTCGTTTATTCTGATGTGGGCTTCATGTATCTTGGCTTTTTAGTTGAGAAACTGACAGGCTCATTGCCTGACTATCTGAAAACCCGTGTTTTCAAACCATTAGGCATGGATGATACCAGATACAACCATAAGGAGATCCTTAGGATTGCACCCACAGAAGAGTTTGGCTTTAGAGGCATGATTCGTGGCTTTGTTCATGATGAAAAAGCCTTTTTACTAGACGGTGTTGCAGGTCATGCTGGTATTTATTCAACAGCTGAAGACCTTGCGAAATTTGCTGGCATGCTTTTAAATGGCGGACAGGAGATTCTTAAAGAAGATACTGTCAATAGACTTATGGTAAAGGAAATGCCTTTTGATGAAGATTACAGATCACTAGGCTGGATTGTAAAAGACATTGATGGTGGTGACGTCCTTTATCATACGGGTTATACAGGTACGCATATGATTGTGGATATAAAAAGGCAAAAGGCTTTTATCATGTTATCTAACCGTGTGCATCCTAGCAGAGAAAATACAAAAATAATAAAATTTAGAAAACGAATAGAGAAGATCATATATGGAGAATGAATATGAACCTATCTGAATTATCTTTAAGAGAAAAGATTGGTCAGATGTTCATTGTAGGAGTCATGGATGATAAACATTTGCAGAAAGTACTTTTAGACTATCATGTAGGTGGTATCATCCATTTTTCTCGTAATGGACAGACTGCAAAAGAGGCCTTTGATTTTTTTTCAAGAGCAAGAGCCCTATCAAAACATCCCTTGATAAGAACCATAGACCAAGAGGGTGGCATTGTTACAAGAATAAAAGAAGGCATTACCCCTATCAGTGGCAACATGGCCATTGCAGCAACTGGGGATACTAAAAATGCTGAGATAGCTTCTCATATTTTATCAAAAGAACTGACTGCTATTGGTGCAAATATGAACCTAGCACCCGTTGTAGATGTCAACAACAACGCAAAGAATCCTGTGATAGGTGTCAGATCATTTGGTGAAAATCCAGATAGGGTAGCAGATTTTTCTAGTGCTGCTCTCAAGGGATATAAAGAAAACAATATGCTAGCCGTTGCCAAGCATTTTCCTGGCCATGGCGATACATCTACAGATTCGCACTTTAATCTACCTAGGGTAGACCATGACCTTGAAAGACTTCATCAAGTAGAATTGAAACCATTTAAGAGAATGATTGATGAAAACATTGACGGTATCATGATCTCTCATGTTATGTTTAAGGCCATAGACGACAAGAGACCGGCAACACTTTCTAAAAGAGTCATCACTGACCTTCTAAGAGATGAACTGGATTATCAAGGTTTGATTATGACCGATTGTATGGAAATGCATGCAGTTTCTAAGTTTGTTGATCCTAAAATGGCAGCTGTTGAAGCGATTTTATCTGGTGTAGACATGGTTATGTATTCCAGTGATCTTGATGTTCAAGTAGCCTGCATGGAAGCGGTTTATGAAGCCGTAAAGTCAGGTCTTATTTCAGAAGAAATAATTGATAAAGCTGTTAAAAGGATTATCAGACACAAATCTTATATGAGTCAGGTAGACATGTCATGGGATGAAGCTAGAAAACTCATTATGACAGAAGAAGCTATGGGTGCTACTGTAAAAATAGCCCTATCATCTATCACACAAAAAGGCAGACTGCCATTTGATTTATCAGAGTGTCAAAACTACTACATTCCTGATAGTGATTTGCTTAAAGAAACTTTCGAAGACGCAAAGTCTTATGACATGATAAATAAAGACAAAGCCCTTGTTTTTTATAGAAACAAGGCCGATTTGGAAAGTTATATAGACAAGCTTGATCCAGGTAAGGTTGTTTTAGTAAATCTAAAATCACCTTATGAAGTTTTCGGTGGCTTTACAACCTTATTTACCTATGAGCTTTCGAGATTGTCATTAACAGGATTACAAGCTGTTTTAGAGGGGGATGCTGCGCTTGGCAAGCTGCCAGTAAGTGAGGTTATATGAGTACAGAAGGAAGAAATATAAGAACCATGGACTTAGACCATATGTCTACACTTGAGTTTTTAAAAGTTATGAACGAAGAAGATCAGTTGGTACCTGTAAGAATTTCTGAAGTCTTAGAGGATATTGAAGAAATGGTATCTAGCCTGGTTGAAACTTTTAAACAGGGTGGCCGCCTTATATACATTGGTGCTGGTACAAGTGGGCGACTGGGCGTTTTAGATGCAGTAGAATGTGTACCGACCTTTTCTACACCACCTGAAATGGTGCAAGGTTTGATAGCCGGCGGTGAAAGGGCCTTTGTTAGAGCAGTAGAAGGTGCAGAGGACTCCAAAGAGCTTGCAGAACAGGATTTGGAAGAAATCAACTTATCAGCTTATGACATGGTGATTGGTATAGCAGCTTCAGGCAGAACACCTTATGTGATTGGTGGACTGGACTATGCCAATCAAGTAGGGGCGAGAACAGGTGCTATTTCTTGTAATCAAAAGAGTCTTATTTCAAAACACGCAGATACTTTTGTTGAAGTGAATTTGGGACCAGAGGTATTAACCGGTTCAACTAGATTAAAGGCTGGATCTGCTCAGAAGATGATATTAAACATGATTTCTACAGCATCAATGATTGCTATTGGTAAGACTTATGGCAACCTTATGGTAGATGTGATGGCGACTAATGAAAAATTGGTGGATAGGGCCAAAAGAATCATAGTGGAAGCTACAGGTGTCTCTTATGAAATCGCTGAGAAATTCTATGAAGCATCTGGTGGAAAACCTAAGGTAGCCATCGTTATGATTATCAGAAATTGTAGTCTTGAGGAGGCAATAAAGAGACTGGAGAGTGGCTTTGTTTCAAAGGCCATAGAGGATTAGTAAAATGATGATATCTATAGATGCTGGTGGTAGTAAATGTGTGGGCGCTCTAATAGAAAAGGGCGTGAAGATAAAAACTGCCACAAGTGGTTTTGGTAATATCTTGGTCCATAAAGAAAAGGCCCTGAATAACATCTTAGAGCTTATAGAGATGCTATATGAGCCTAAGGTAGACAAAATCGTCATCGGTATGGCCGGTGCAAAGACCAGGGATACAAATGAGATCAAAACCCTAATTGAATCTAGGTTTGATTTAGAGCTTATTGTTATTACAGATGCTGAACTGGCCTATTATGACCTTTTGCCTCAAGGTGGTTTGCTTGTGATAGCAGGCACAGGATCCGTTGTATTATACAAGGGGCCACATGGTTTTATACAAGCCGGTGGTTGGGGGCATTTGTTTGGAGATGAAGGTTCTGGTTACAGCCTGTCTGTAGAGGCTATAAAGAAGGTCATACTTTGTGATAGTCTTGGCATCTCAACAATACTTAAGGATATCATTTTAGATCATTATAAGCTTTCTGACTTAGAGGAAGTTAAGTTTTTATATAAAGAACCTAAAGCCAGGATAGCTGAACTGGCCTCGGTACTAGCTGCTTATGATTTTCATACGATTGATGATCTATTTATTGAAGAAAGTAAGAAACTGGGTCAAACTGTTTTAAATATGATAAAAAAATATGATTTGAAAGTAAATAAAATAGGTTTAACAGGTGGTATGATCAAACACCCACTTTATTTAGAAGCTTTAAAAGCATCTATTGGGCACTATGATTATGTCATAAATACAGAAGATCATACTTTAGGAGGATCTTATTTTGAGTAAACTTGCAGTAGGGCTTATGTCTGGTACATCACTTGATGGTATAGACGCCGCTTTGGTTTCTATTGATGAAGATAAGAAGATGACTTTAATAGACTTTGAAACACTTCCTATAGATCATGAAATGAAAGCTAAGCTTAAAGATGCTATGGATATAGGTGCGTCCAGTAACGAACTCTTATGTAGTTTGAACTTTGAACTGGGATACTTATTTTCTCAAGCGGTTAAGCTTGTTTGTGAAAAAAGTCATACAAAGCTGAGTCAATTAGATTTTATAGCCTCACATGGTCAAACCATTTTTCATATTCCAGATGGTAAGTTTAAGTCAACCATGCAACTTGGTGAACCAGCGGTGATAGCCTATGAAACAGGTGTGCCTGTTGTGTCAAACTTCAGAAGTATGGATATGGCCGCAGGAGGACAAGGTGCGCCATTGGTACCTTATTTTGACTATGTGAACTACCTAAGTGATGAGACCATTTGTTTATTAAATATCGGCGGTATATCAAATGTAACCATCATTCCAAAAAATGCTTCAATAGATGATTTGGTTGCCTTTGATACGGGACCGGGCAATATGATTATCAATGGCCTAATGGAAGCTTTTTATGACCTTCCATATGATAAAGATGGTCAGATAGCTGCCTTAGGACAGGTAAATCTAGAGCTTTTAGAAGAACTTTTAAGTGATGAATATATACACAGAAGCCCACCAAAATCTACAGGTAGAGAAAAATACGGCGGATTCTTTGTAGAGGATTTAATAAAGAAGTCAAAACTACCGAAGGAAGACTTAATTGCCACTCTTACCAAGTTTACGGCTTTAGCGATTGTGTGTAACATAAAAGCTTTTGGTGTTTCAAAGATCATAGCAAATGGCGGTGGCGTTTATAACAAGACTCTGATGAAGTATATAAGCGAGTCATTTGATGGACAAGTAGAAATTGGCGAATATCCAGATGCAAAAGAAGCCATGGCCTTTGCTTTATTAGGTTATGAAACCCTTCATAAAAGAACATCCAATGTACCGAGTGCAACAGGCGCAAGAAAACATGTCATACAGGGATCGATTACCTATCCCTCATAGCTTAACTCGAAAAAAAGGAAATAGATCCTATTATTTTAGAAATAAAAAGGATTTCATTCCTTTTTTTTGACTTAAGGAATAGATGGGTTCAAAGGAGAGTATGAGTTTTAAACTGAAGTGAATTATCCATATTTTTGCAATTTCTCTTCTGCATAATTATAAGTTTTGTGACCCGTTTAAGACAGAAGTTAATCGATATTATGGATATTATCAAAAAAGTTTGAAAATTCTTGAATTTTTTTGTATGTTTATTCATGTTTGCTCATTAATTATTTACATTTTTGTAACATTGCTTTAAAATGGTCAATGTTGTTATTATACATCACACTTATTGAGAATATGACTGTAAATGATATTTATTTGTATTGCAGTCATGGTTAGTATTAAGGAGGCAAAAAAAATGAGTACAGAAAGAGGACAGTGGGGCTCAAGAATGGGCTTCGTTGTAGCGGCTATTGGTTCAGCCATTGGCCTTGGTAACATATGGCGTTTTCCATATGTAGCGGCAAGTAACGGAGGCGGTGCGTTTCTAATTCCATATTTATTCGCACTTTTAACAGCAGGTATTCCAATTCTTATTTTAGAATTCTCGGTAGCACACCGTATAAAGAAAGCAGCGCCAGGTTGCTTTGGTAAGATCAGCAAGAAGATGGAAGTCTTAGGTTGGGCTCAAACTTTGATTTCGTTTAGTATTGTTGTTTACTACATGGCTATTATCGGTTGGACAATCAATTATTTATCATTCTCATTATCAGGTGCATGGGGTGCTGATACAAAATCATTCTTCTTTAATGATTTCTTACATATTACTGATGGTCCCTTTGCTATTGGTGGTTTAAATACAACCATGCTAATAGGACTTGCTTTGGTATGGGTAATCAATTTTGTAGTTTTAAATGGTGGTATCAAGGCAGGTATCGAGAAGGCGAATAAGATTTTCATGCCATTATTAATCGTCTGTCTATTGGTTATTACAGTAAGAGGTTTAACACTAGAAGGTGCATCTGCAGGTCTTGATTACTTCTTCAAGCCAGATTTTTCTGTTTTAGGCAATCCTAAGGTATGGTTGGCTGCTTATGGACAAATCTTCTTCTCGTTAAGTATTGCATTCGGTATTATGATCACTTATGCATCATATTTACCTGAGAAGACAGACATCGTTAACAATGCCTTCTTAACAGGTCTTGGTAACTGTTCATTCTCAATTCTTTCGGGTGTTGCTGTATTCTCAGTATTAGGTTATATGGCTGCACAGCAAGGTGTTCCAGTTGAAGAAGTTTCAAGTGCAGGTGTTGGTCTTGCATTTATCGTATTCCCACAGGCAATTAATGCTTTACCAGGTATGAATGGCATCATGGGCGCCTTATTCTTTATCTGTTTATTATTTGCAGGTTTATCATCTTCTATGTCAATTCTAGAAGTAATTGTTTCAAGTTTTGTTGATAAGTTCAATGCTTCTCGTACAAAGGTACTTATCATTGTTACAGTAAGTGGTTTCTTAGTATCATTACTATTTGTTACTGGTGCTGGTTTATACATTCTTGATATCGTTGATCACTTTGTTAACCAATATGCAATCACTGCATCGGGTCTTGTAGAGATTATATTTATTGCATGGTTCTTCAACCTTGAAGGTGTAAGAAAATATGCAAACGGTATGTCTGATTTTGCTGTAGGCAAATGGTGGAACTTCACTTTAAAGTTCATGACGCCAGCTATCTTAACAGTAATTTTCATCTTCAATGCTTACACTGACTTTACAAAAGGTTATGAAGGCTATCCTGTATCTGCACTAGTTGCATTCGGAGGCGGTACACTTCTATTAATTGCTGTTGTATCTTACATCCTTACAGGTATTAAAGGTTCTAAAGAACATGAAGAAGATGTAATGGAAGGAGTTGAGATGTAATGAGTTTAAGTGCTATTATTACAGCTGTTATTGCTCTAGGTATTACATGGGGCGGTTTCGCATACTGTTTATCAATTGCAGTAAAAAACAATCAATAAAAACATCACTTTAAATAGTGATTAAAAAGTCTGACTAGCCTTATTTAACAAGAGTTAAATAGGCTAGTCATTTTATTTATCCTTTTGAATTTTGAACACGATATTTTTCTACTGGCAATATAAAAAATCATAGTTTTTGTAAATAATTCGACTGACAGTCTGAAAAATATTTTGTTCAATCAAAATAAAATTTGATAATTGGAAAATATTTTGTTTTATCAAAATAAAAATCAATAATCGAAAAACGTTTTGTTTTTTAAAAAATAATTAATTTCACTTTCTAATAAAGTATGAGTCTTGCTTTTAGCTGAGATAACAATATGAAGCAAAATAACACTAATATCATCATAATGCAGTTTCATGTCATTCATGGCACCGAAATTGCATTATTTTTAGTATAATTTAATTGTATCAACTGTAAAGTGGGTACAATTGATACAGAAAGGGATGGAATATGAACAAATTATTAGTTGTTTCTAAAGCAGAAGGTATTGGGAAATATTATTGTGATGAACTGAGAAAGTTTTTTGACGACGCCATTGTCATTGATTACATAGCCATGAATTATGAGAATGTCAATGTGGTAGAAGACTATGACTTAATCTTAATTACAACTCATACCATTGTAGAACATATTATGCAGTATGTAAGAAAGGATTCTCGTATATTAAAGGTGATTAAGACCCTTGACCCTGAAGGAATTAGAAAAATTGACTCTATTCCTTATGGTTCTGAAGCCCTAGTGGTCAATGTTGGTCCTAAGACAGTATCTGAGAGTATTTATTTAATTTATGCTCTAGGCAGAAGTGATCTGGAGCTTCATCCTTACTATCCAGGTATCGAGAAGTATAAGGATTTAGACTATGTTATTACTCAAGGTGAGTTAAGTATCCTACCTGAAACGACTGGCACCATAGTTGATATTAAGAACACCATGCTTGACAGTAAAACACTACTTGAAATCATTTCTTATTTTAAGTTGGATAAGAAAAAGTTTTTAGGTAAGCTCATGGCTCGTGGTCGTATGAGAGATTCTACCAATGATGGTATGAGTTTGGTTATTAATGAAAGATTTATGTTTGAAGAAATCATTAACGTGATGTTTGAGAATCTAAATGAAGGTGTTTTGATTTATGATTCTACTGGCCTTGTCACTTCAAACTCAAGATCGACAGAGTCTTTTTTACACAAGTCTTCTTATAATATATTAGGCAAGAAAATTACAGACCTTATTCCTGTTAAAGACCGCGTCGTTTTCGGGGATACTTTAACTGAAATGGTCATTAGAATCAACAATGTCCCTCTAATATGTAACATCATGCCAGAATTAACCCTAGGTAGTGTGGACTATGGTTTGGTCATCTTAAAGAAGTACAACGATGAAGAAGTAAAAATGCATCGCTTCAGAAAAGCACTTATAGAAAGAGGTCATACAACCAAGTACAGTATTCATGATATTGTGGGTTCCAGTGAAGAAATGACTAAGATCAAAGACATTGCTCTAAGGATGTCTGGTTCTGATTCTACAGTCTTGATTATTGGAGAATCCGGTACCGGTAAGGAGTTGTTTGCTCATGTCATTCACAACAATTCTAAGAGAAGTCACGAACAGTTTGTAGCTGTTAACTGTTCAGCAATTCCAGAAAATTTATTAGAAAGTGAACTCTTTGGTTATGAAGAAGGTGCTTTTACCGGCGCTAAAAAGGGTGGTAAAACTGGCCTGTTTGAAATTGCCAATGGGGGTACCTTATTTCTAGATGAGATAGGTGAGATTCCTCTTCACTTACAATCAAGGCTCTTGCGTGTGTTGCAGGAAAAAGAGATTATGCGTGTAGGGTCTAATGAGATTGTATCTATTGATGTGAGAATCATAGCTGCGACTAACATAGATATGAAAAAGCAGGTGGAACTCGGTCGTTTTAGAAAGGACCTGTATTACAGACTGAGCGTCTTACCTCTACATATTCCACCACTTAGAAAGCGTGGTAGAGATGTCTTAGAGATCTTTAATAAGATGAACAAGGACCAAGGATCACAACTTTACTTTGATGATCAAGCAGAAAATTTTATGACGACTTACTACTGGGATGGTAACGTAAGAGAACTTTCTAACTGCTTTGAATACTTGTTAAACCTTGGTAAGAATAAAATTGAGTTATCAGACCTGCCGGAGCGTATGAAACATACTGAAGACATTAAGCCTATAACACAATCAACGCCAATGGCCATACTTAATATCGTTTATACAAACAATGCTGAAAACAAGCGAGTGGGTAGAAAGTCCATATCAGATCAACTGGCTTATCTTAATATCTATATGGGTGAGCAAGAGGTCAGACAGATCCTACTGGATCTCCAGTCCAAGGGCTACGTTTCTATTGGCAAAGGGCGTGGTGGTACAAGAATTACTAAAGAAGGTATTGATCACCTAATGACTTCTAAATTGTATTAACTGTATACTGTATGTACAATTAATACAATTTAAACACTTGAATTGTCTAAAAATTCTATGAAATCAGCCAATTTAGACTTGGCATACTATTTGCGTTATAAGGAAAGTGGAAAACGTAAAATATAAATTGGAGGGGAAAAGTAATGAAAAAAAGTTATAAGATAATTGCTCTTTTAACAGTTATGTGTTTACTTTTAAGCATGTTTGTAGGATGTGCAAAGAATGAACCTACAGAAACTGCTGCAGCAGCTGGGGAAGAAGTACAAGTAACACCAACAGAAGAATTAGATCCAAACGATAGAGTTCCTGCAATTGAATTTTGGATTCAAACACAAACAAAAGACCCGATTCGTTATGAAGCAGGTTTGATGATTGCAGACAAATGGAGAGAACTTGGCTTTGAAGTTGATGCTCAAACAAGAGAATGGGCTACTATGTCAGCTGAGGGTATGAAGGCTCATGAACACCAGGCATTTATGGTTAAGTGGGGCGGTAAGCCAGAGCGTGTAGATCCATACCACTGGTTGTATTCGATGCACCATTCAGCAGAAGATGTAGAGGGTGGCTACAACATTACAGGTTATGTCAATCCTGAATACGATGCATTAGCAGATGAGTTTGCTACAAACTTAGATATGGCTGCTAGACAAGAAGCTGCAAAAGGTATGCAGGCTTTACTTGCTAGAGACGTACCTCAACCACCAATGTTTAAATTAAAGCTTAAAAATGCTTATGATAAATCTAAATTCACAAATGTAACACCAGGTATTGGTTTAGGTGTTTATTCATTCTGGAACTTTATGAACATCACACCACTTACTGATGACACGACTTTAAACTTAGGTCAGGTTAATGATATCAATCTTTTAAACCCATTAGCAACTAAGACGGGTCAAGATATCTACATGTTAAAGAATATCTACGACCCACTGGTAAGATTAGATGTCAATGGTGATGTTGTTAACTGGTTGGCAACAGATATCAATAAGATTGATGATACAACTATTGAAGTAACAATTAGAGACGGCGTTAAGTTCCATGATGGTGAAGATTTAACTGTAGATGATGTTAAGTTTACATTTGACTTTGCCAAAGAAGTGTCATCACCAACATACAATGCTCATGTAAGAGCCATTGAATCTGTAGAGATTACAGGTGACAACACAGTAACATTTAAGTTAACAGCACCATATGCACCGTTTTTATCAAACACATTATCTCAATGTTTGATATTACCTGAGCATATCTGGTCTAAAGCATTAGAAGAAAAAGGCGCTGAAGGCGTTTTAACATGGGAAAACTTGCCGGCAATCGGTTCTGGTCCATTTATCTTTGATTACTGGAGACCAAACGAAGAGTTTGCATTAAAGGCTAACAAAGATCACTTTATGGTACCAAAGATTGATGCCATTGTAAGAACACCATATACACAATCAATGGGTCTTATCCAAGGTTTGGTAGCAGGTGAAATTGAATTAACATCTTACAACATGATGCCTATGGACTTAGAAGAAGTAAAGAACAATCCTAACATTGAAATCGTAGAATTACCTGATATGGGTTCTTACGTGATTCACTACAATATGAGAAAAGCACCATTTGATGATGTTTATGCAAGACGTGCATTAACAATGGCTATTCCAAGACAAACAATCTTAGATGTTGTCTTTGATGGTGGCGCTTTAAAATCATTCTCACTTGTATCTGATGACAACACTTTCTGGTACAACCCAGATATTGAAATGTTAGACTTTGATATGGCTAAAGCGAGACAAGAGTTAGAAGATGCTGGTTACAGATGGGACGTTGAAGGCAACATTTATTATCCTGAGAACTATACTGTAACACCATATTTACCAAGTAATTAGTAGAATTTGATATGTGTAGACTCTTTGAGTCTACACAACTTATGTTTGTCGAAGGAAACTTCGAATTATGAAATGGAGATTTTATGAGGTTATCAAAATACATATTAAAAAGAGTCATCATCGCCTTTTTTACTTTGATGATATTGATATCCATAGTGTTCTTTATGTTTAGAGTCGTGCCAGGCGATCCAGTAAGTATGTATATAGATTCGGGACTTGATCAAGAGTCTCAAGAGTTAATGATGAAGATGTATGGACTTGATAAGTCTATACCTGAACAGTATTTCATTTACATCAAGGGTCTATTTCAAGGTGACCTTGGAAACTCATTTACCTATGGTAAATCAGTAACGGAAGTTATTGGTGAAAGATTTTTAAACACTTTGGTTTTAACTACAACATCATTGATTATTGCCTTTACAATCGGTATTATCGGGGGTTCAATCCTAGCTTGGCATAGAAATACTAAGTTGGATTTAATCGGTACGGTTGCCGCACTCATCATTAGATGTGCACCTGTTTTCTGGACAGGTATGATTTTACTATCCATATTTGCCTTTAAACTCAGATGGCTGCCACTTGGTGGTATGACAACTGTTGGTAATGATTATACAAGTTTCTTGGATAAGGTTCTAAGTTTGGATTTTCTAAGACACTTGATCTTACCTGCTATAACTTCAGCACTTTACTCAATGGCAACCCCTACTTTGTTAATGAGAACATCTATGCTTGAAGTTATAAAAGAAGACTACATTGAACTTGCTTTTGCTAAGGGTATTCCTGAAAGAAAAGTAAGAATGAAACATGCTATGAGAACAGCTCTTTTACCTGTTGTAACCATCTTTGCTGTACAGGCTGGTTTGGCAATTGGTGGATCTGTTTTAGTTGAAACGGTATTTAGATGGCCTGGTATGGGGCGTGAGATAGTATTGGCTGTAAGTTCTAGAGACTACCCGCTGGCTCAAGGTGCTTTCTTATTTATAGGATTTACAACCATTACATTTAACTTACTTGCGGATATCTTGTATGCATATCTAGACCCAAGAGTTTCGTTGGATTAGGAGGCCTAGAGTGAAAAACGTATTGAAAATGTTTAGAAAAAATAAATTAGGTGTCATTGGCCTTGTCATCTTTGTATTCTTTGTACTTGTTGCAATCTTTGCAGATGCTATTGCACCTTATGATCCAATGGAAATTCAGTTCTTTGCTGAAGGCGGCGTAAAGAGATTACAACCGCCATCTGTAGAACACTGGTTGGGTACAACTTACATGGGTAGAGATGTCTTCTCGCAAATGGTGATCGGTTCAAGAGTAGCCGTTCTAGTTGGATGTATTTCAGCAGTCTGTGTTGCCTTTATAGGTACAAATGTTGGCCTAATTGCAGGTTATTTCGGCGGTAAAGTTGACAGAATCCTTATGGGTATTGTTGATGTGATGTATGGTTTACCATTTCTGCCATTCGCACTTATTTTGGTATCGGTTTTAGGGCCTGGTGTCCAAAACGTTATACTAGCCATTGTTTTGATTACCTGGAGAAACTCTTCAAGGGTTATCAGATCACAAGTATTATCACTTAAGAACAGAACCTTTATAGAAGCTGCAAAATTAAGTGGTGCAAGTGATGGCAGAGTGCTGTATAAACACATAGCGCCAAATGTTGTGCCGGTATCTTTAATTTATGTATCAACATCAATGGCGTCAGCAATCATGTCAGAATCATCTATCTCTTTTCTTGGCTTAGGTGATCCTATGCAAGTAAGTTGGGGAAGAATTTTATTTACTTGTTATTCCTCTCAGGCAATGTTTAAAGCGCCATGGTGGATATTACCACCGGGTATTGCAATCACAATGCTTGTATTATCAGGTTATATGATGGGTAGAGCATTTGAAGAAATTGCAAATCCAAGATTGAAGGAGAGATAGGTATGGCATTATTAGAATTAAAAAACGTCTCAGTTGAATATAAGTTGTCTGAAGGTAAATTAAGAGCCGTTGATAATGTATCTATGAAACTTGAAAATGGTGATGTACTTGGACTTGTAGGTGAATCAGGATGTGGTAAAAGTACACTGATCAAAGGTATTATCAATTTGCTGCCTTCAAACGGTAAGGTTTTAGATGGCAACATTCTCTTTAATGGATCGGATTTAACTCAGATATCTGTTGAAGAAATGAGAAAGAAAAGATGGAAAGAGATATCACTCATAACACAAAGTGCTATGAACTCTCTAAATCCTGTTTATAAAGTGGGTACTCAGATTATAGAACCCATCCTTGAGCACAATGGTGGTACAAAAGCTGAGGCTATGGAAAAAGCAAAGGAACTCTTTGATTTAGTTGGTCTTGAAAGAGGTCGTTTAGACGATTATCCACATTCTTATTCTGGCGGTATGAAGCAGCGTGCCATTATAGCCATGAGTTTAGCCTTAGATCCTAAGCTGATTATAGCGGATGAACCAACAACAGCGCTAGATGTAATTGTACAATCGCAGATACTTGAGAGAATCAACGCCTTATTAGACCAATACGACGGATCAATGATTCTTGTTACTCATGATATATCTGTTGTTGCTCAAACATGTACCAAGGTTGCGGTTATGTATGGTGGAAAAATCATTGAGTATGGTGATGTGGTTCAAGTCTTAAAAAGACCGAATCATCCATATACAATGGGGCTTAAAAATGCCTTCCCATCACTTGTTGGAGAGAAAAAAGAACTGGTTTCTATTCAAGGAACACCGCCTGATTTATCTAAGGAAATCTCGGGCTGTAGATTCTATGAAAGATGTCCATTTAGACAAGATAAATGTAAAGAAGAACTAGAAATAACAAATGTGGAAAATGGTTATTTTTATTGTGCTAGAAGTAATGAACGAGATGAACTTCGTAAATTGGCGGATATTGCAGATACATGGGAGAGAATGTGATGACTGAAAACAAAAGAGTAATAGAAGCCATCAATCTACGAAAAGAGTTTAACGTCAAAGTCAGAACAGATGGCAAAGTAAAGGAAAGAAAAACATTAAAAGCCGTTGATGGCATCAACATATTTGTCAACAAGGGTGAAACACTAGGTATTGTTGGTGAATCTGGTTGTGGTAAAACGACAACAGCCAAGTTGCTTCTTGGTCTTCATGAACCGACAGATGGATCTATTGTGATTGGAGATACCAAGCTGACACATATGAATCGAAAGGATATGAAAGCCTTTAGAAGACAAGCTCAAATGGTTTTTCAAGATCCATATGAATCTTTAAACCCAAGATTTAGAATCAAAGATACCATCATGGAACCCCTTGAAATTCATAAGATTGGTAAAGACAAGGCTGAGCGCTATGAAATGGCCAAGCAGATATTAGAAGAATCTGGGCTTAAACCTGCTGAACAGTTTATGGAGAGATTTCCTCATGAAATGTCAGGTGGACAGCGTCAACGTGTTGCTATAGCCAGGGCTTTGGTTTTACAACCGGATTTTCTAATTGCTGATGAGCCAGTTTCTATGCTGGACGTTTCAATCAGAGCAGGTGTTTTAAAACTCCTTAGAAAGATGATAACAACAAGAGATCTAGCAGGTATTGTTATTTCACATGATATTTCCTTGGTAAGGTACATCAGTGATAGAACTGCCGTTATGTATCTGGGTAAAGTTGTAGAACAAGGACCTACAGAGTCGTTAATAGAAAAAAGATACCATCCTTATACAGATGCTTTAATGGAAGCGGCACCAAATCCTGATCCGGAGTTAAAGTTTTCTTTATCAAAGATCAAGGGTGAAGCGCCAAATCCAGTGGATTTACCGTGTGGATGTAGATTCCATACAAGGTGTCCAAAAGCCATGGATGTATGTAAGAAGGATGAACCAATAGAAGTAGACATGGGTGGTGGCCATATGGTGGCTTGTCACTTATACGGAGGAAAGTAATGATGAATGCCTTGATACTTGAAGAGATGACATGGGTAGAACTAGATGCTGTTAAAGATGACATTGAGTTGGTGATTATACCACTGGGCTCCACAGAACAGCATGGTCCAAATACAACTTTAGCAACTGACACCGTTCGTGCTAGGGCTATGGGCAGGTTAATAGGAGAGAAGTTCGGATCAAAGGTCTTAATCGGTCCAACACTGCCAATTGGTCTTTCTTATCATCATATGAAGTTTCCAGGCACACTTACATTTTCTTTAGAAACCTACATTAAAATGACCAGAGACATTTGTTGGTCTTTAAAACAACATGGTTTTAACAAGGTGCTCTTTATTACAGGTCATGGTGGTAATAAAAGACCTGTTCATGAGTTTGCAACAGAGGCTAAAAAGGAATTAGATATGGATGTTTATATTTCTTCCATGGGCGGTTCTTTGGTAAAGGAACTTGCTGCAAAAGAAGATTTTACAGACTTTAAGGGCCATGCTTGTGAAGTAGAAACTTCTCAGACCATGTTTTTAGCACCTGACCATGTAAGATACCATGCACTTGAAGCTGCCAAGTTTACAGACCATACCCTATATTTAGACAAAAAATATGCTTATGACGGGGGTGTTTTCTGGGACTATAAAGAGGTCAGTGAAAATGGTGCATTAGGTGATGCGACAAGAGCCAGCCTAGAGTTTGGTGAAAAGATGAATGCTTTAGTCGTAGAAAAAATTTCGGATTTTATTTCAGAAATAATTCTGAAGAGGGGATAGATTATGATAAGAGCCTCAGGTGGTATGGTTTCAACGGCAAGAAAAGAAGCAACGGATATAGGCGTTGAAATCATAAAAAAAGGCGGCAACGCCATTGATGCTGCTGTTGCAGTAGGCTTTGCACTCGGTGTATGTGAACCCAATGCCTCTGGTTTAGGAGGCGGTGGCTTTATGACCTTGTACCATAAAGGTCAGGTATCATTTATTGATTTTAGAGAAATTGCACCTAAAAGCGCAAGACCGTCTATGTGGTCTTTAGATGAAAAGGGCAATATCATCGATGATGCCAAAAGTGAAGGTGGCAGGTCTATATGTGTCCCTGGTGAGGTACCTGGTTTGCTTTATGCACTTGAAAAACATGGTTCAATGTCCATAAAGGAAGTCATTCAACCAGCCATTGATTTATGCAGAAATGGCTTTGTGGTCAGTAAAATCCTTAAAAAGGATATGACCCTTTGTTCAGGTAAACTTGAGAAGTTTAAAGAAGAGGGTAATCCTTACTTAAAAGCGTATCAAGTTGGCGATATCTTTTACAATGAACCTTTAGCTCAGACTCTTGAAATCATTAGAGACCAAGGTCTAGAAGGCTTTAACAATATCATAGGAAAGAAGATATCAGAGTCTGTTAACAAACATTCAGGTCATATGACTGTAGAGGATATTAAAAACTTTAAGGTAAATGAAGTTAAACCCATTAAAGGCACTTATAGGGGTTATGACATTTTATCGTCACCACCGCCATCATCAGGTGGGACTCATATTATTGAGATTTTAAACATACTTGAGAATTATGATTTTAAGACCATGGATGTCAACTCTGAAGACTATATTCATATACTCTCAGAAGCTTTTAAGCTTGCCTTTGCAGATAGACAGACCTATATGGGGGACCCTAACTTTTGCAAGGTGCCTCTTGAGGGTTTGACATCAAAGGCATATGGTAAGTCGCTTGCTGATAAGATTACACCGTTATCAGGGTCCTACAGCCCAGGTAATGTTTATGATTATGAACCAAAGGACACCACACATTATTCCATTGGTGATTCAGATGGCAATATGGTTTCTGTGACAAAAACCATCAGTGCTTTCTTTGGTTCAGGTGTAGTACCTGAGAATACAGGTATTGTACTTAATTGTCAGATGAGAGGTTTTATCTTAGGTGAAGGAAAAGCCAACTCTGTTGGACCTCATAAGAAACCCCTATCTTCTATGAGCCCAACCATCATACTTAAAGACAAGAAGCCTTTTGCCATTTTAGGTTCGCCTGGTGGCAACAGGATCATACCAATTGTTTCTCAGCTGATAGTTAAGCTGATTGATTATCAAATGAATATCAAGGAGGCCATTGATTCTCCACGTATATCGGATGATATGACAGAAACAGTTTACTTAGAAGGAAGAATTTCAAACGATATCCAGGAGGCACTCAAAAAACGTGGCCACAAGGTTGAGAGACTTTTAGACTACGACCGAAAACTAGGTGGCGTACAGGGTGTTAGGTATAAAGATAACGAACTTGAGGGTGCAGCTGATCCAAGAAGGGATGGCGTAGCAAGAGGTTATTAAGGGTGAATATATGATTTCAAATAGAAGAAGTACAAGTAAAGAAGCCATGGTCTCCTCAGGTAAGGAGAAGGCATCTGAGATAGGTGCAAAAATTCTAAAAGAAGGTGGTAATGCCATAGATGCAGCTGTTGCAGTTGGCTTTGCCATGGGTGTCTGTGAACCAGCCACATCAGGCCTTGGTGGTGGTGGTTTTATGACCATTAAGACGGCTGATATGACAGAGCCTGTATTCTTAGATTTTAGAGAATTTGCACCTGAAGCCGCATCTACATGCATGTGGCAACTGGGTCAAGACGGTAAAGTTATTAATAAAGAAAATGCCATTGGTGCTAAGTCTGTTAGTGTGCCAGGTGAAGTGGCTGGTATGGTATACGCCTTAGAAAACTATGGTAGCCTCTCTTTAGAAGAAGTCATTATGCCGTCGGTAGACCTTGCAGAAAAAGGCATTGAAGTCACTGAAATGATGAAGAAGATGCTAGAAACTTACAGCAAGTATTTAAAGGATTGCAGATCTGCAAGCCAAGTTTACTTAAGAGGTGATCGACCTTATCAAGTCGGTGAAATGTTTATAAATCCAAGTCTTGGTAAGTCTTTAAGGCTGATCGCCAGTAAGGGGCCAGATGTTTTTTATAAGGGCCAGATTGGTGATGCCATTGTTAAGACTGTAAAAGAAAAGGGTGGTATTTTAACAAAAAAAGACTTGCTAGATTATAAGGTGGATATAAAAAAGCCTGTGATTGGCCATTATAGAGGCTATGATATCATTTCATCACCACCACCATCATCAGGTGGTACCCATATCATTCAGACTTTAAATATTTTAGAGAATTTTGAAGTGAAAGATTTACAAGTGAATTCTCCTGAATATATTCACTTATTTGCAGAAGCCTTTAAGCTTGCCTATGAAGACAGGGCTAAGTTTATGGGGGACACAGATTTTGTAGATGTGCCTTTGAACGGCTTAAGATCAAAGGCTTACGCAAAAATATTAGCAGAAAAAATAGATCTTAATAAGGCAACCAATACAGCCTATTACGATCCTTGGACTTATGAACACGATGATACGACTCATTATTCTATAGCAGACAAAGAGGGCAATGTGGTTTCAGTAACCAAGACCATCAACCATTTCTTTGGTTCTTGCATGGTTGCAGAAGGCACAGGTATATTACTCAATGATACCATGGCAGATTTTTCTACTAAGAAATATGATATCAATTCTGTGGATACAAGAAAAAAGCCTTTAAGTACAATGGCACCAACCATTATTCTTAAAGATGGTAAGCCGGTTGCGGTACTAGGCTCACCAGGAGGCAACAGGATCATCAATGCAGTTGTTCAAGTTATATCTAAAATAATAGACCATGATATGGATGTACAAGAAGCTATTGATTCACCTAGAATCACACAGAACTTCTCAAACTCACTTTGTTATGAGGACAGAATTCCTGAAGAGACTGTTCAAGCACTTTCTGAAATGGGACATGAGATGCTGGTTCGTGATGCTTTTGATAAGAGAATGGGTGGCGTTAATGGTGTCTGCTACAAGGATGGACAAATCATTGGTGGTGCTGACTCTAGAAGAGACGGCGTAGCCATAGGTTTATAGGAGAGGATATGTATAGAGATACCTATGTTGAGATTAATTTAGACAATTTGGCTTTTAATTTAAAATCTATCAAGGATTATGTGGGAAAAGATGTATGTGTAGCAGCAGTTGTTAAGGCTAATGCCTATGGGCATGGTGCTGTAGAAATAGTCAGAACAGCCATAGAAAACCAAGTAGAGGTTATCGCTGTTGCGACCCTTACGGAGGCATTAGAACTTAGAAGGCACTTTGATGTAGATATATTCATTATGGGTTATACGCCAAGTGAGTACCTAGACCAGGTGGTTAAAGAAGGGATTACTCAGTGTATCTTTTCTTATGAACAAGCAGTCAAGTTAGCTGAACTCGGTAAAGTTTATCAAGTAAGACCTAAGGTTCATATCAAATATGATACTGGTTTTAACAGACTGGGCTTTAGAGACTGTGATGAAAGTATAGAGACCATTAAGAAAATCCTTGAGCTTGATTTAGATGTAGAGGGCATTTTTTCTCACTTTGCCTTGGCAGGACATGAAGAAAATGTTTTACAAGTTAAAAGACTGAATGAAGCCATAGAAAAGATAGATTACAATTTTAAATACAAACACATCTGTGATTCTATTGCTGCAGTAGAGTATCCTGAGTTCCATATGGATATGGTAAGGGTAGGAGCACTTATATATGGTTTGAGTTCTTTCAGAACTAAGACCATACCACTTAAGCAAGTCATGCAGTTTAAAAGTAAAGTATATTATGTCAAAGATATAGAAGAAGGCGAAGGTATAAGCTACAATTATAAGTGGCAGGCTAAAAGAAAGAGCCGTATAGCGACCTTGCCACTAGGTTATTCTGATGGTTATCCAAGGAATATGTTTGAAAAAGGCATGGTAACCATTAAAGGACACAGGGTACCAGTTGTAGGCGTTATCTGTATGGATCAGTGCATGGTTGATATTACAGACTATCCTGATATCAAAGAAGGTGATGAAGTTGTCATTTATGGTGATGGTTCAGATAGTTCTTTGTCAATTGCAGAAGCAGCTTTACTGGGCCAAACCAATAAAAATGAACTGATTTCAAGAATCACTAGAAGAACACCAAGAATATATATTAAAGAAGGTAAAGTTTATAAGGAGTTAGACTACCTGCTTGAAGGAGTATAATATGGCGTTAAAAGAAAAGATTGAATCGATATTCGATGAATTGGTCGAGATCAGAAGAGACCTTCATAAACATCCCGAACTCAGTGGTAAGGAGTTAAGAACAGGTAGGAAGATTTGTGAGTACCTGGATGCTTGGAATATAGAATTTGAAACAGGTATTGCAGAAACAGGTATTGTTGCTATTATAAGAGGCCAGTCAGGTGGCAAGACCATTGGTATCAGAGCAGATATCGATGCCCTTCCAATACAAGAGCCTGATGAACTGGATTTTCATTCTATCAATGATGGTGTCATGCATGCATGTGGACATGATGTACATACAACCATTATGTTGGGTGCTGCTAAGGTTTTAAAGTCGATGGAAAGTGAATTAGTGGGTAATGTGAAGTTTTTCTTTCAACCAGCTGAAGAAGCCATTGGTGGAGCAGACAGAATGATCAAAGATGGTTGTTTAAAGAATCCTGATGTAGACCACGTTATCGGCCTGCATGTTATGCCTAACATTAAGACAGGACAAGTTGAGCTTAAATACGGTAAATTAAATGGTAATTCTGGCAGCGTTAAGGTAGAAGTAGTCGGAGAATCTGGCCATGCTGCTTATCCAGATAAATCCATTGATGCCATTGTAATGGCAAGTGCTATTGTAACCAACCTTCAGACCATTGTATCTAGAAATGTATCACCCCTAAATTCTACCGTCTTAACATTCGGTAAAATCTATGGTGGTGAAAAATCCAATATCATTACTGACAGGGTTATGTTAGAAGGTACTTTAAGAGCTCTTGATACAGAATCAAGAGAGTTTGCCAAAAATCGTATCAAGACCATGGCTGAATCTGTAGCTGAGGGTTTTGGTGGTAAAGCCAATGTAACCTTTAAGGATGGGTATATAGCCCTTATTAACGATGATTTTGTAACGGATATAGTTAAATCATCTGCTATAGAGGTTGTTGGCGAAGAAAATATTGTTTATAAGGAATTTCCTTCTATGGGTGGAGAAGATTTCTCTTATTTCTCAGATCAAGTACCATCTGCCTTTTTCCATTTAGGGTGTGGTCATGATGGTGAAAACTTCCCACTACACAGCAAACACTTTGTTGTGAATGAGGCGTGTATGAAAATTGGTGTTCAAGTAGAAGTAAATGCTGTACTCAAATTATTAAAATTATAAAAGAGTAGTTTATCAAGTGGTCTATCTGGCCACTTTTTTTCGGTATAAGGGAACTTTTTTATACTCCTTCCGTCTAATGAGAGGATACTGTAAGGTAATTGGGAATATTTTGTAAATTCTATTGCTATTAATTGAGAAAAATTGGTATAATAGAATATGTAAGGAATATTACCACTCGGAGGTAGTGATGAAAGGGACATATAAGATTGACAGAAGTGACGAAAAACTAGAAATCACCATCAAACATGGTAGCTCTTTGAGTCAGATTGCCTATAAAGTATTTCTTCTCTTATTTTACATGACTGTCTTTTTAGGAGCTTTTTATTTTTTATGTGAGTCTTTAATGGTTAACCACTACCTATGTTGGTTGATTCCATGTGGAGCTACTCTGATCATTTTCACAGCAAATACCTTATGGAGTTATAAGGGCGTTGAAAAAATTACTGCCACTAAAAGAACATGGACATTGGAAAAGGTTGCTTTTGGCATGAAGATGTCAAAGGAATACAAACTTTTGGAGGTTAAGAACTTACGTCTAGCAGAAGCTGGAGATAAGAAGTCGTCACATTTAATCGATTATTTAACTTATCAAAAGGGCAAGATTTGCTTTGATTATATGGAAAAAACCATCTTGTTTGCAGATGCCCTTACAATTGCAGATGCAGATAGGTTGATTGAAGAACTCGAGCAGATTTACGAAAAAGAAATTAAAATTTTAAGTATAAAATAGATAATACTTTGTATAACCATCGAAAGATGGTTATACTATTTTAAAGGGGGATTTTATAATGAGAAATATGAGACAAGATAATAGATCACCAGTTGTTAAAATGCTGAGTGCGGCTTTTGGTATTGTGTTCGCATTCTTTTGGACAGGAACAGCAGTAAGAATGGGCGCACCAAAGTTTTTTGTATTGTTTGGTGTTTTCTTCATCGGTATGTCAATCTATCAGTTTGTGACTCAAATAAAGCATTTAACTAAGAAAAGACATAAGGTTTCGGAGTCTTTAGATGATGATAACAGACAAGTAGAAGCTTTATTAGAACGTGATGTGAAATCACCTGTTGAGACTAAAAGTTATAACTTTTGTCCTGAATGTGGCGAGCAGCTTAAAAAGAAATATAAGCGTTGTCCAGCTTGTGGTGATAAGTTATAGACCTATCATTACAATGTGCTTATAAGTGCTATTTGACTATTGCCCTAGATGAAGCAATAGCTTATAATATAAGTAGTAAATAACTGTTAAAATGTAAAATGACGGGACACGGGTCCCGTTTTATCATGCAAGAATTTATCTAGTTTATTAAAGACATTTGGCCTAGAAGCCAGTTTATAGCCTATTGTGTGTAGAATGATACTTTATTATAAGTGGTATATGCTATATACTTATAGGTGAAGGAGTGACAAATAATGACAAAACATAAGTGGTTTTTCGACGTTTTACGACAGATGATTGAACACAATAATTTATCGATAAATGAGTTCAGTAAATTGACATCAATATCTTATGTTTCATTACACCGTATGTTATCGGGTGATCAAAATATCACTGAAAAAGATTACAAGAAGATAATAGATAGCGGCGTTTTTTCTGATGCGCAATTAGATATATTAGATGAGATGAATAGCAAGTTTAATATTGATAAAAGCGAAAGACTGAGTATCGATTATGTGATGAAGATGTTAAATAAACTTGAGGAACTGAGTCAAGATACATCTTATGAGATTTCTGTTTATTCTTCTGAGGAACCGACGAATCAGGTGCTTCATTCTTATGATAGAATCAAGAGATACATCACTTACAATATCACAAAGCTTGTAAATACAAAAAAATCTTTGGTTAAAGCTAGATTCTTTATTTTAGCTGACGAAACCTTAATCAATGATATTTTCCATGCATTAAACAATCTTTCAAGAACAATTGGTCCAGATAAGTTAGATGTAGAATTCTTATTTTTATTCGACAGCTCTAACAAATTTGATTCCAAAGAACAGACACTAAAAAAGTTTGCATCTTTTATTAAGTTGATTGGTTTGTCCGATTTCGTCAGACTCAAGTATATATCTATTCAAGGGGCCAACCAGTTTGAAAAAATGTCGATTTATCCATATTACATTATTTTGGATGAAGAGGTTATACAGTTTGATAAAAATTTAAGTCACGCACTGGTTCTTAATGATGTAAAAGATGCTTCTAAAATATTCTTGGATGCTTATGAAGCACTAGAAAATAAAAAGAATTTACTATTAAAGTATGATGCTAGAGAACTTAATGATTATATTATGGGTCTTGTAAGGAGTCCAAAGTATTTACAGAGTCACAATTATACTTTAAGATACAGTTTTTCTACAATGAATATCACGACTAAGATGTTTTCAGATAGAATGGCTTATACTTTTAAGAAATTGGCTGTAAAGAACTTTAGCACAAGAGACCTAAGACTTATTAAAGATTATAAGGAAAGATTAGATAAAGAAGAAGAAAAGATAAAGACCGATGGCTTGGTTACTCAGTTTATTCTTGAAACAGGCATCAAGGATTTTTTAGAAACGGGTGTTTTAAGTGACTATCTTGAAATTGGTGGTATCTTCTCAGAACATGACCGTGCAAGAATTGCCTTAGAGGCCTTAAAGAATATAAAAAGAGGTTATAAGCTTAGACTAATAAGTCAAGAAAACTCTGATAAGTATGCTTTAGACCAGTTTACAAGGGCATTTGAAATTTACTTTGATTGTAATGAAGTGATGATTGCAAGAAATTTAAGTGTTGAAGAAGCCAATATACCGCCTGATCGAACCGTTAGATTAAGTGGTGATGCCATTAAGTATGCATCAGTGGTGGATTTACCTGAAATCACATCGAGTTTTGAACTCTATTATAACCGGTTCTTAAAGCAAATTAGTTCTGATCCTAAAGACACATTTTATAAGATCCAGGAGATTGTCTTAGAGAATTTTGAAGCTACAGATAATAAAAACATCAACGATATTTTAGCTATTATTGAAAATATAACTTATTAACGAATAACCCATCACAAGTGGGTTATTTTTTTAACGGTTTGTGAACGTAAAAATATATGCAATTATCCATAAAAAACTATGGATAAAAGTGATGTAAAGTGCTACAATATAGGTGTTGAGGTAGATTTGATAGATAAGGGGGCATATTAATACATAGACCTATGTGTATACACAGGGTTGTTTTTGGCATACCGAAAAATATCGTTTGCTTGATTCAGCCAGGTGTATTTTTTATGTTTTTGTTGAAATGTCTTTATATCCACAGTGGAAACTATGTGCGGAATAAATTGAATATTCTAACATAGTTAGAGTTGTATAAGGAGGTAAATTTTGAAAAGTGCGCTGAGAAGAGTTGTTGCGTGGGTATTGATTTTTGTAATGATATTACCTAACTTTACTTTTGCAGCAACACTAGACAACGGTACTGTTACACTTAACTTCTTGTTACCGAGTAAAGAAAGTGCTAGTAGTCTAGAAAATTTGGAACTGGAATTAACTGATACTGTTAATCCAGAAAGTATCTATAGAGTGGATGTCACAGGACTATCTTCCATTACTCTAGATACTTCAAATACAACTACGATTCCAGATGGAACCTATAGCATTGCGCTTAATGCAAGTGGCTATGATGCATCTGAAAAAGTAGTAGTTGAGTTAGGTTCAGGTCAAACTGGTTTTACAGCTGATTTAACATTAAAAGCTGTAGAAGAACCAGTAGTTGAAGAACCAGTAGTTGAAGAACCAGTAGTTGAAGAACCAGTAGTTGAAGAACCAGTAGTTGAAGAACCAGTAGCTGAAGAACCAGTAGTTGAAGATCCATTAGGTGGAGAACCAGAATCTGAAGAATCAGTAGTTGGAGAAGCAGAAGCTGAAGAATCAGTAGGTGGAGAAGCAGAAGCTGAAGAATCAGTAGGTGGAGAAGCAGAAKCTGAAGAATCAGTAGGTGGAGAAGCAGAAGCTGAAGAATCAGTAGKTGGAGAAGCAGAAGCTGAAGAATCAGTAGGTGGAGAAGCAGAAGCTGAAGAATCAGTAGGTGGAGAAGCAGAAGCTGAAGAATCAGTAGGTGGAGAAGCAGAAGCTGAAGAATCAGTAAGTGGAGAAGCAGAAACTGAAGAAGAAATTGTACAAACGACAGCTATAGTTACACAGGAAGTGATACCTGAAGGTGCGATTGCTGCATTTGAAATTTTTGACTCTACTGGTACTGAATATTCTTCATATAGGATTTCTAGACACACATTAAGTGGTGGACCGTATGATGATGAGTTTTCAGAAGGTATCTATTATATTAAAGGATCGTCTGTGGTTGGTGAGTATTTAATAATGGCAGCAGCTAAGACAGGAACTGACTCTTTTAGTCCAACGCAAGCATTTAGTGTGGTACAAAACGGAGAAAATGTTATTGCAAAAATAGGTGAAACTGTTTTAGATCCGGCTACCCCATATCCAATACATATTCAAAAGGGTATCGAAGCAGGGAAAGTCTTAGATACATCAAATAGTGTTCTCCCAAATTTAGAGTTGCGATTCTTTTTAGAAGAAAATGAGGGTAGAACATGGTTGGCAAACGCTGAACCTCGTGCAGATGGTACTTTCTATTTACCAGCAAACAATGACGGTGGAATAGATGGAAACTACCACGTTGAAGCCGATGTTTTCTCATTTGATGTGATTAATTGGCAAGATGATTATATTATCTCAGGTGGTAATCTTACACCAAAGAATCTTATAATGCCAGATTGTAATGTCTATGGTTATATCAAAGATGAAAATGGCGACCCATTAAATAATGTTGATTATTATGTAGATATTCGTGATAGTAATGGTAATGGTTATGATGTTGGTCATTATAACAGTAACAGTCAAGACTACTTTAAAGTTGGTCATCTACCAAAAGGTGATTACACAATATATGTAGTGCCACAAGGTGAGACTGCTAATACTTATGCATCTTCTTTACCTGTATCGGTAACAATTGATGCCGATACTGTACAAAAAGATTTACAGTTTAGACTAAAAAGTGATATTCCATTAAATATATTAATAAATGAGTGTCAGGTCTTACGTACAAATGATGATCATTTCTATTTTGATGTAACTCTTGAGGGTACAGTTGATGAGGATGAGAGCAATTACTCATTAAGAATTCTTGATACGGATGATTCATCAGTTGTTTTAGATGTGAGTGATTATCACTGGAGAGAAGCCTATATCAAAGAAGGTAACTTAAGGCTTAAAGGTGAAATAAATCTCAATAAGAATGCTATTGCACCAAAAGATTACGAACTAGAAATTACACATGATGGTAAAGTCACTAAAACAGATGTCAAGGTAACTGACCAAGTGGTCTTAAATGGCAATTTTTATCTTGGTAGTGGCACAGAGAATGAAGATGGAAATGATATAACATATCATTATTTCGTAATTCATACAGATGGTTATCAAGATGCTAATGTTACTGCACACCAAATTGGCAATGCAGATGTAGGTTCTGGTGAAACCTTTGAGCTTGTAGAAGGAATGAGTCGTGAAAGACTTATGAAAATCAAGTTTACCGAAGAACCGGATTATGTTTTAATAGATAATTATGAGTATAAAGCTCCATTTGTTAAAGATGTAAAGCTAAGTACATATAAAGAAGCTTTAATGACAGTAGAAAATATTGCTACTGGTATTAGAGTCAAGTTTTATAGTGATAATTTAAATGAAGGAGATATTACTGATTTACTTATCAGAACAAACGAAGAAAACGCACAGTTTGTTAGTGTTATAGATGCTGCAACTGAGTCTAAAATGACTGATAGCTTCGTTGATTATATCCAGTTTGATATTCCTTATGATGATTCATTTGCAAATGCAGATTACAAATTTAGATGGGAAATAGGTAATGACAGTTGGGAACATGGATATTTTTACCTTAACTTTGAGTCGCCACTACTAGTACTAAATGTTGTTGATACTGATGGTGAATCAGTAGATCGTTACAGGTATTCTAGAAGTCACATGACTGGTGATAATTTGGAAACATATGATAGTGGCAACCAGATTTTTGTAAGTAAGACGTCTGGCCTAGGAACCTATGCTTTGATGGCATCAGCCAAAGAAGGTACTAATTCATTGAGTGAATTATTCAAGTTTGAAATTTACATGGATGGAGATGATAAAAAGGTTAAGTACATTGATGGTAATGATATTACGTCCGCACAAGATCTTGTAATTCAGAAAGGTGTTCTTGCTGGTACAGCAAAAGATTATACTGGTAGAGTGCTGAATGAAGATGCAGAAGTAAGGTATCATCTGATAAATGGCGATGACCATAGTTGGATTGGTAATGCAGCAGTAAGAGCTGATGGTTCTTTCTATTTGCCAGCGGATATAAATGGAAATCCAATTAATGGCACTTACGAAGTAGAATTGGATGAGTATTCAATGACTGCTGTTAATGGCTATCATATTTATGAAGTTGTAAACAATGCTTTTACACAAGCAGATCTTATTATGGAAAAATGTATGATCTTTGGTTTCATTGAAAGACCGAATGGAGATGTTTTAAATTACAATGACTATGAGATTGTAGTGAAAGATGAAAATGGGAAACATTATGATGTAGGTCATTATAACAGTAATGGTAATGCTTACTATAAGCTTGCTCATGTTGAAAACAAGATTTTGACAATTCGACTTTATCCCAAAAATGGAACGATTGATGAAGGTTATGCATTATCTGAAGAATATCAGGTAGAGGTGTTAACATCAAGAGTCAATCAAAACTTACGCTTTAGAAATGCAGGAGATGTAGAGACAACTATTATAGAAAACAAAGTTGAAATTGTTGCTTCAAACAATGATCACTTTAGATTTGATATGGTTCTTGCAGCAACTGACGATAAAGATCCTGCAAACTATACAATAAAAATTAAGAACGATAGTGGGGCGATAATCTTTACTGCTGACACAATCGATCATGATTTCCATTGGTTCGATATTCATGATTATGAGACGGGTATTAGAGCTAAGGGTGAAATTAGACTAAATGGTACATTAGTTGAACCAGGCAATTATACACTTGAAATAACCAATAATGATGGTAGTGATAGTGTTGATGTAGTGGTTACTGATCTTTCGGTTATAGAAGGGAATAATTATGTTGGTAGTGAGACTGTTGAAGAGGATGGTCAACCTGTCACATATTATTACTTCAAAGTATATATTTCCAACTATAAAGAGATGAATGTTGATGTCTTTGATTCAGAAGGCAACGACATTGGTGATGGAAGTACATTTGAGTTCAGAGAAGGTCACAACCATGAGTACTTAATGAAAATAAAGTTTAACGGCGATGCAGAATATGTTGAGTTAAATGACTGTTTGCTAATGGATGAAGAAGCCAATAAAATTCATGTTGGTGAAGGTATTGATCCAATTCTTACAGTACAAAATACAGCTCATGGCAATGTAATTCGTTTGTATAATGACAACTTGAGTGTCAATGATATAGACGAGCTAAAGATTAAGAGCAATGAAGGCAATGCTGAATATGTACAGATATTAGATAAGGTAACAGCTACTAATGAAACAGATAGTTTTGTAGATTATATTCAGTTTGTATTACCATTTGGCAATGAATTTGAAAACGGCAAGTATAGAATAAAATGGGTAGTAAACAATGACTCATGGTCATCAGGAGATTATCCTCTTAACTTTACTGCGCCGTATTATGTGTTCAAAGTAACTGATGCCTCAGATACAATGCTAAAGGACTATGATGTCGCATTTTCTAATCAATCTGAAGGAGCGGATATCTCTTATTCTGTAACAGATGATGAGATTATAATTAATGCTGACACTAGTGATGGAGATTACGCATTTACAATTGCACCTAGAACAGGTGATGAAGCGTTTAGTGAAACTCTCAAGTTTAGAATTATTGGTGGGAAAGCATGTGAGCGAGATGAATCAAATACGCCACTTGCAGAAAATATAGTAGTTAAATCAAGACCAGGTGTTGAAGCGGGTCAAATGCTTGGTATTGACGGTAACATTGCTAAGAATGCTTATGTGAATATTCACTATAAGCCATTAGATGGACAATATGACTGGGTTGCCAACTTCGAAGTTAGAGAAGATGGTAAGTTTTACTTACCAAATGAACATGGTGAGTATGAGCTTAAACTTGAGTCGAATGACAAGTATTCAAGCTTTAGAGATATTGATTATTATACGGTAGATGAAAACGGTTTGGATCAAGCGAGAAATTTACAATTACAAACGCTAAATTTAGCAGGTATTTTAAGAGACCCTAATGGCGAACCGCTTAAGCAAGACGATTTGTACATAACATTAAGAGATAGTAAAGGTATATCTTATCATGTAGATACACATCATATGTATGATGAATCATTAGGTTACGACATTGTCCACTATTTTGCAGGTGGGTTAGATGCAGATACTTATACAGTGACTCTTATACCTCGAAGCTATTTTACTGAGAAGGGATATGGATCATCACTGACAAAATCTGTATCATTGGGACAGAATTTAATTGAAGAAGATCTTCAGTTTAGAAACATAAGTGATGTACCATTTGGATTGGTTACAAACTATGCTAAAGTACTTTCTAGTCAAGATGACAGAATCTACTATGATGTTGTTTTAGAAGGTACAGCAAGTACAAATACTGACGATTATACAGTAAAAATCAAAAATGGTAATGATATTATCGAACCTAGTGATTTCGAATTTGTAGATGCATTTAATTACAATGGTCCAATTCGTTTAAAAGGTAAGATGATGATTGATACAAAGTTAGGTAATGGCAACTATGAGTTACTTGTTACTTACAATAATGAAACTATCAATGTGCCATTTGAGTTAACAGATGAACTGATTTTAGATGGTTCTGAATACCTTGGTTATGCAGGTGGTAAACATTATACTCATATTCATTTAGCCAATGCCGATGGTAATGACATTCAGGTAAAGCTGTTTGATAAAGATAATCAAGAGTTAGGTACTGTGACTGCGACTGTTCTAGAATCTAGGTTCAGAGATTATTATATGTCTTACACCTATGACAATGTAGATTACATGGTTATAGACGGTGCTAGATTACAGTCAGATGGTAGAAATAGAGTTTATACAAGTGATCAAATCCATGATGTGCTTATAAAAGTAGAAACGCTAGATGATGGAAATCACATAAAACTTTATAACAGTATGCTAAAAGTAGATCAGCTCAAATCTTTCAAAATCAAAAATGATAAGGGACAAGATGAGCTAATAGGTGATTCTAACTATGAAATCAAAACACATACCGACTTATGTGGTGGTATTGAAATTATTGTTCCTTTCGATGATGCAAAAGAAAGTGGATACTATGGCTTCTATTTCAATATAGAACAAGCATTAGATAACAATGATGTACATCAATATCAAACTGATAGAGGTGATTACTATTTAGCTTATTCAGCGCCAATATTTAAAATTAATGTCAAGGATTCGAACAATAATCCAATTAGCAATTATTATGCTATGACATCATATGAATCTGATGATGCAGAACTTAAGTTGACTCGCATGGAAGATATCGTAACAATTTATGAAGATTCTAAAGATGGAACGTATACCAGTGTTATGGCGCCAAGAACAGGTGATGAAGTTTACTCAGAAAGATTTGAGTATAAAGTTGAAAGTGGCGTAGTTGTTAACCTAGAAGGTAATCCTATTCAAGGTCCTATAACCATGAACACTCGAGAAGCTCTTGTTGTAGGTACAGCTCATAATGCTGATGGTTCTTCGATCAGTCAAGCATTCGGTTCTGTTGATCGTATCATAGAAAATGAAGATGATAAGTGGGATGGATCAATATTCTTTGACGAAAACAACAATATTAAACTGCCAACAGTCGATGGTAAATATAGAGTAAGTTTGAAACCTTACTATGGTAGACATGACGTTGTAGTAACAAATGCTGAGTATGAAATCTCAGGTGGACAATTAGTCGGTGATACCACTAATATTACTATGAATAAGACACAAATTGGTGGTGAAGTACTTGCACCAGATGGTTCTTCTGTAGAACACGGTGATTATAGAGTTATTCTAAAGAATTCAGATGGTGACGAGTTTGAAGCTGATTCTTATGAAGTAGACGGAAAGCACTACTATAGAGCTGGTGGTTTACAAGCTGGTGATTATGAAGTGACTTTAAGGGCTGATGGTGCTTATCATGAGTTGAGATATACTGGCTCTGTTCCAACGACAGTTACAATCAGTGATAGCAAAGTTGAAAAAGATTTGAAATTCAGAAACATTGATGATGTTAAGGTTCTTACAATCAAGCTGGTACAGGAAGATGGACAAACACCTTATGAAGGACACCTATTTGCTCACGCAAGATGGAATCCACTTCACTTTGAGTACTCGATCGTTAATAGTGATGTGATATTCAGCCACTTTGATAATGGTTCTTATGACATGCTCATTATGAATAATGATGATTTAGAAACAGCTTTTATTTCAACTAAGAAAATTACTATAGAAGCTGAGAATGGTCTGGTAAAAGTAGATGGTCAAGTTCAAACAGAGATAACACTTGTAGTTAAGGAAAGACCATTACAAATTGCTGCAAAAGTATTAATGCCTGATGGCTCTGACGTTGGTGATTTGCAGGTTGCATCATTATTAAGAACAGACACAGGTAAGAGTGTTGATTTCTTCCATGGTGAATCCATCAATGGTCATGATGCATACTTTATGCTAGAACCAGGTGACTATATTATGAGATTAATTCCGTGGTCAAATGCAACTTATGCAATGCCAGAGGCAATAGCATTTACAATAGATGCAAACGGTGAATCTTCATTAACTGATAAGTATATAACGAAGAACCTAAAGACGCCAAATGTTACAGGTACTATATTCCATTCAGACAATACACCTGTAAATACAAGAACGTACTTTGTTGAAGCGACATCTACAGATGGCCAAGGCATTTCATATATGTCAAAAGCAGAACAAGATGGTAACTACAGCTTTAACTTACCTCAAGGCACATATTCATTAATCGCTTATGATGTTCAAATGGAAATTGCATCAATAGATTATTATGAAGTAATAGTAGGTTCTGAGAATGTAACAGGTCCTGATTTGGAAATGACAAATGCTCAAGGAACACTTGAACATTTAAAGACTGAGGCAAATAATATAGGTACTGATGGCTTTACAGTCGATAGCAAGACTACATTCGAAGATGCACGTGATGCAGCAAAT
This sequence comes from Acidaminobacter sp. JC074, assembly GCF_022496765.1. GTDB lineage: Bacteria > Bacillota > Clostridia > Peptostreptococcales > Acidaminobacteraceae > JABXKX01. The sequence goes on from NZ_VANV01000006.1 coordinate 144,264, forward strand.
GCTATAAACGATGAAACATCTAATCTTGACAAGTTAAATGTACTTTATGATTTAAGAGATGGCATGAATGGACTTAAGTTAACTGATCCAACAGTATCTGTCTCTACAGATAGTTTGACAAATGAAGATGTTATCGTAACTGTGGACAAGCACTTTACGACAAGTGATTCTAATTACAAGACACTTTATGATGATGGTGAAAATTGGGTTGAGTTCACAAACACACTTACTATTAAAAAGAATCAAACTGTAAAGATTATGACAGCTTATGACAATGGCTCTATGCAGTTTGTATCTGAGGTAGTTGAAAAAGAAATAAATAATATTGATAAAGAAAAACCTTTACTAACACTTGTTGGCGATCGTCAAGTAGAGATTAGGTATAACACTGTATATACTGACGCTGGTAAAGTTGTAGAAGAGGGGATTGTACCAAGTGTCGAAAACACAGTAGATACCTCTAAGCTAGGAGACTATATTTACAAGTACACGGCTACAGATGCTGCAGGTAATGTATCAACTCAAACACGTATAGTTAAAGTTATTGATGATGTAGATCCTATAATTTCTATTACTGATACAAGCGGCAACGCGCTTTCTGAAACAGAAAATGTGATTGGTACAAATGTTGAATTCAAAGTAACTGGATCTGATGAATACGATCAGGATCCAACTATAGAAGTTGTTGCAAATGGTTCTGTTGTGAATCTTGCAGATGGTAAATATGTTGTTCCAATGCTTTCTGGAGACAACTTCATCCTTGCTAAGATTACAGACGAATCAGGCAATACAGCACAGTCAGTTATAAAAGTTGTTAACCATGAAATGGTACTAACGCCTTCAACTGATGACTTAACGAATCAAAGTGTAGATGTCACAGCAACAGTCGTTGGTGTTGATGGTGAAGTATATACCAATAATGCCGGACAAACGTCAAATGTTTCAACTGCTGATGAAAATGGTGATGTAACCTTTGTTGCTAAGATAGATGGTTTGACTACTAATTCAAAGGTTTACACTTATTCAGTAGACAATATTGATAAGATTGCACCTGAGAAACCTTCTATAGCAGCTGATTCGATGGATTTAACAAATGAAGGTACATTCTTACAAATGACTGGTACAGAAAATCTTATGTATCAAGTTAATGCAGGTAGCTGGACTGATTATCCTGGTTCGATTTACTTAGATGCCAATGCTACTGTAAATATTAAAGCAGTAGATGATGCAGGTAATGAAACTTCTGGCGATCCGATTACAGTTGATTGGATTGACAAGGAAGCGCCTACTGCGTCAGATGACCCAGTTATTAAAGTTGATGGTAAAGAATACGACGACAATGACTATATCGTTTCTGGTAATGTTGTTACTTTAGAATTAACACTTACTGATAACAATGAAAATTTAAAAGTTTATACCAGATTTAATGATGAAGATGTTGTTGTTGCAGATGCATTAAAAGACACACCATTTATCCATACAATCACTTTACCTAATGTATCATCCGATACTAATAAAGTGAAAGTTTGGGCATATGATCAAGCTGGCAATAGAGTTGATTTTGGACTGAATGAATATGTACAGTCATTTAATTTAAAGATTGATGTGCATGCACCAGTTATGATCATGAATGGCGGACATGCGACAGTTATGCTTAAGGGTGTTTATAAAGATCCTGGCGTAGTTGCATATGATGATTTAGATACAAACTTAAGTGTAAGTGTTACTGATGGCGTTAACTTAGGTGCTGTTGGTGATTATACAATCAAGTACAATGTAAGTGATGCTGCTGGCAATGTAGCAACAGAACTTATAAGAAATGTATCTGTTGTTGATACAGTAAAACCTATGATTACGACAGATTTAGAAGATAAAACAGTCAATAAATCAGCATTTGAATTTGCCGCAAGTGCTGAAGACAATGATGCTGTTACAAGTTGGACAGTGACTCATGATGGACAAACTCTAACGGGTACAAATGATGTTTACTCAGTTACATTAAATGTAGGTGAAAATACACTTGTACTTACAGGTTCAGATGCTTCGAACAATGTATCTACAGAAACTTATGTAGTGACATTTGAACAACCTGATACAGACAATCCATATATGACTCAAAATATTACTGTTCCGACAAATAAAACAATCACGGTAGAAGTGACATATCCTGATGGTGCTAGTATCAAGAAGTATGCAGTTTTAGATGTAGCTGGTCTTACTGATATTAATGCAATCACATGGAGTGATTATTCAGATGCTATTGAACTTACTGCAAACAAGGTGATTTATGCATATTCTCAAATGGATAATGATAGTTTACCTTCAGAATTGGTTTCGTTGGTCGTAGATAACTATGATGCTACTGCGCCAAACACACCAGTTCTAACACCTACAACGACTGAACCAACGAATCAAACGCTTGGTATCACAGTTCAAGGTGAAGGTACGATTTATTATCAAATAGGTCAAACATTTGATAAAGATGCAGTAGAACTGACTAAACTGTCTGTTTACTCATCACAGATTACAGTGGATCAAAATACGACTATTTATGCGATAGCAGTTGATGAAGCTGGTAATAGATCTGATCTTGCTGAACTTGTTGTTAGTAACATAGATACGCTACCTCCTGTAGGTGAAGTTGTTTATTCAACTAAAGCCGCTACAAGTAGTGATGTTATTGCAACCTTAATCGTTAAGAATGGTGAAGCATACGAGATTGCAAATGATGGTCCAAGATACCATACTTTCAAAACAAATGGTAATTATACATTTAACTTTAGTGACCTAGCTGGTAATACAAGTTCTGTAACTGCAACCGTTGACAATATTGACAAGGCGAATCCTGTTATCAATAGCAAGAGTGTAACAGTGAATGGCCAAGCAGTAGACTTTGTTAAAGGTGGCGACTTAGTGAAAGTTACTTATCAGGTAGCTGACGCTAAAGAAGTCTCTGGAACAGTAGATTTAGGAAACTTAGTAGTAGGTACACCATTTAAGGTGTCAAACACAAATAATATATATACTTTAGAGGCTAACTTACAAGTACCAGGTGATTTTAATGGTACAGTAGCTGTTAATGCAGTGATTAAAGACGCTGCAAATAACAAGGTAAGTGATGTTTCTCAAGAAACACTCATCATCGACAATGTTGATCCAGTATTTAATGTAAGATTTAACAACACAATCAACAATGGTTATATCACAGATGATGTTATAGATACAGTCATTACAAATGATGGTTCATCAATCTTCTATGGCTTCAGTCAAGCTAATGTAGATGAGGCAATCACTAACTTAGATACAGCTCTAAACAATGCTGAGTTTAAAGATGGTGAATCACACACAGTTTACTTCAAGGGTGTAGACAAAGCCGGTAATGAATCAGATGTTACTAGCTTAACATTTAAGTGGGATCCAGTTGAGCCTGCAGCACCGACAGTGAACTTTGAAGATAAAGATGTAACAAACTTAGAATTATTCCCAATCAGTGGTTTTGCTGAACCAGGCAAAATAACAATAATGCGTGGTGAAGAATTACTATTTAATGGGGCAACAAGTGATTATATTGCAGGTATAGACATCAGTCTAAGACCTGGTGATAATGTATTAACACTTAAGGCAACAGATTTAGCTGGTAATGTAACGGTAACACCTCTAGTAACAACCTTGAAATTAGACGTTGAAGCACCAGTTATTGATGTAACATTAAGAGAAAGTGATGACAAAATTGTTATCACAAGTGATGAAAAAGTTTATAATGCAACATACATGTTAGATGGTAATGCACCAGTAGCAATTAATCTTGAAGATATGTCAGAAGTTCTAGAAGCGATTACAGATGATGGCGAACACTTCTTGTATATTTCAGGTGAAGATGAAGCTGGAAATACAGGTGTAGGTAGATTATCATTCGTAACTGTTGCAGCTGAAACATCAGAGCAAGAACTTTCAGAAGGCATTACCATGAACTCAGGTTCGTTCTCTGATTCAAGTCAGATGGTTGTTAGAACATTTGAAGTGGATGCAGGTACAGACATGGGCTTCGTTGGTGAAGCAATCGACTTCGAACTTGATGAAGGCGTTACAGTTGGTAATAATGGTGTTGTAGTTGACGTCTATGTAGGACTTGGTTATCCAGAAAATACAAAGCTTAACTATTACCAAGAATCAACTGGGACATGGTTACCACTAGACAACAGTGCAGCAGATGGTGATTCATACTATAACTTCAATGACGGTGAAAAGTATGTAGAGTTTAATATCAATGCAGACGTTGCTGGTGGCGAAAAGATTATTACAGTCTATGATGCTGATGATGTCGGTCAAACTAGAACACTGGTTGAAGCAGGACATATTGTTGGTATTTTAAAACACTTCTCTGGTTATGCAGCAATTGAAGATACAACACCACCAGAGTTAACAATTTCAGTTGAAAATGAAGTTGAGTATACAACAGCAGCTACTTATACAGTGACTGCTACAGTTTCAGAAGCAGCGACAATAACTCTTTATAAGGCGGATGGCAGGACTGAAATCGAGTCTAAAGTTAAAAATTCAGCGGGTAGCGTTACTTTTGATCTACCGTTAACAGATGATGAAGCTGAGAATACCTTTAAGTTTAAGGCAGTAGACTTGGCAAGTAAAGAGTCGCCAGTTCAAACTTTCAGTATTAAGAGAGACTCTTCTGCACCTGTCTTTGCAACAGCTACTATTACAGGCACATACAAATCAGGTTCAGTAAGTAAGACAAAAGGTGATACTGATGCATTGACAGTGACTGATGCTAACTTAGATATCAGCGTAGAAGTAACAGAAACATACTTCAAGCAAGCGACCATTAATGATGTAGTCTTTGACAGTGAAAATGTAGATACTTCAATTACATTGGTTGAAGGTTCAAACAATATTAAGATTATTGCTGAAGATCAAGTCGGCAATGAGATAACAAAAGACTTTACAGTTGTACTAGACACAACAGGCCCAGAGGTCGTTATTTCAAGTATTGGAGATGGTGATGTACTAGGAGGTAAGATCTTTACTGAAATCAATGGTACAGGCTTAGATCATTATGTGGCGACTTTAACATCTACATCTGTTGATAAAACATTTACGGATGTTGATGTAGACTATGATGTTCCGAATGGCTCTAAGGATGACTACACGCTTACAGTAGACGGTTATGATGAGCATGATAATGTAACAAGAGTTAGTATAGACTTCACAGTTGATCAATCTGCACCATCAATTACATTTGGTGATGTGGAAAATAACTCTAATCGTACTCAGTCTGTTGAAATAAAAGTAACACCTGAAGATGCTGATACAGAAATTAAGATTTATAAGAATGATGTAAGAGTTACATCTATTACACCTACAGATCAGTTAGATGCTGATGACAACACAATCAGAGTTTATAACTTTGATGCTGAAGACTCTGGTACATACAGAGTAGAAGTTAATGCAATCAATGGCGCAAGTGCATCCAATAAGACTTTAACATTTACAATTGATAAAGATGCACCAACAATTAATGTAAGTGGTGTAGAGGATGATAAAACTTATTCAGCTCATCCGACAATCACATTCTCTTCATCTGATCCTGTAACTGCAACACTTGATGGTAATCCAATAGCGTCAGGTTATAAGGTTACGACAAATGGAGACTATACACTAGTTGTAACAGCAACAGACGCAGCTGGTAACGAAACTGTTGAATCAATTGACTTTACAGTTAACGTTGTACAGAATCCAAATACTGGTGATGAACCAAAAGATGACGATGATTCGAGTTCTGGTTCTGGTGGATATGTTCCTCCAAGTAACACTAAAACTACTAAGCCAACTGAAAAGGCTGAAGTAATGAAATTTACTGTTGAAGTCAAAGAACTTGCATTTGAAGATACAGGTATTGTTTTCGATATGAATAAGGTAGAAGTACCAGAAGGTACTGAGTTCTCAGTAGAGGAGATTGAAACCGAAACAACGCCTGAACCTGATGATAAGAGACTTCAAGTTGCTGTTGTTTCAAAAGTATATGAGTTTACAGCAAGTGAAACATTCAAGGGTAAGATCGAAATTAGTATTCCATATGATCCAGAGCAAGTAGAAAAACCTAACAAGCTTGTAGCTTCATATTATGATGAGGAAAAAGGCAAGTGGGTTGTACTCGGTGGTAGAGTGGATACAGTTAACCATATGGTTATCTTTAAGACCAACCACTTCTCTAAGTATGCAGTTATGGAAAGATCAAGAACCTTTGATGATTTGAGTGGTTATGGTTGGGCTAAGAATGCCGTTGATACACTGGCATCACGTGGTGTTATTTCTGGCTATGCAGGCAATGTAGAGTTTAGACCAGCTAACGAAATAACAAGAGCAGAATTTGCAACGATGGTTGTTAAATCACTGAACTTGTTTATGGAAGATTCTAATAAAACATTTACAGATATTCAAGGTAAGTGGTATGAAGAGATGATTCTTATTGCAGCATCAAATAACATTATGTCAGGTTATAACAATCAAGCTAAGCCAAATGATTTAATCACTAGAGAGCAAATGGCTGTCATGGTGATGAATGCATACAAGCTTGTTGATGAAAAGAACCTAGCAGCAGTAAGTGCTACATTTGATGACAGCAAAGACATTAGCTCATGGGCAAGTAAGTCTGTAGCGAATGCACATAAATATGGTATTATTTCTGGTAAGGGTAGCAACAAGTTTGCACCTGCAGATAATGCAACTCGTGCTGAAGCGGCAGCAATGATTTACAACTTATTAAAAGCTCTTGACTATATCAAGTAAAATAACGGACCTTCGGGTCCGTTTTACTTTAGCCAATCTACATCTGGCTTGACTATTCTTCTTGAGTTAGCATAAGCCCACTGGATAGGAAGAATGGTTTTTCCTATGTATTTGTAATTATCCTTATCAACTACAAGTGCTAGGTCAGCCTTGTTTCTTTTCTGCATATATAAAGGCATTAGAAGCTGTATTTTAGATTCGCCAGTTTGCTTGTCCGTATAGAACTGTGGAATAGCAAGCTTGTAGTTTCTCTTTACTTTTTCTAAGATACGTTTGACCGCATTTTCTAAAAGACCTTGAATCATATATTTGTCGTCGAGGCCGATTTCTTGAAATCTTTCATAGTTATCATCTATGATGTGGTCGTAATCTATTGCAAGTGGCATATTTCTGTTATAAATAAAATCTTCCGGCTGTGTGAAATAATCTGCTATATCTGGGAAGTGTCTAAATTCTTGCATTTCTCTGTCAGTTTTCTTTTTAAAGCCGTAAAGGTACCATTTCTGGTCTTCATGAGCAAAGTCATTTTTATTTAGGTCAAATAAGGCGTAGATATCTGATCCGTTATGGGTCAGTAGTCCGGTGTTAAAACACATGTGTTGACCATCCTCTGAGATTTCAATTTTGTCCTCTTGAACGAGTCTGTCGTATGAATAGCAAAGATAATTATAAAGTATTTGCTTTTCATAAGTGCCTTTATAGTCCCAAGTCTCTTCTTGGGCCATGTTAGCAAGATAGTCTAGTTTAGATTGCAAAGAGGTTCTAGACCCCAGATAGGCGTCTTTTAGTAGTTTAAATTCTGGTGTATAGGTTGCTTCAATCATTAGTAACTCCTTTCAAAATATAAATCTAATTACAGTATATGTTAAATTGTAATAATTGGCAATACCGATTTGTTGAATATACGACAAAAAACGACATCGCCATAAAATAACATAATTAGGACATAATTTTGACACATTTATCTTGTACCATGTACTTAGATCATATCAATCCCTTTATCATACTCAAATCAACCAAACAACAACAAACCCTATGTTTTACAATGAAAAACTTTTGATATGATTATTATAAGAAAATCAAGAAAAGAAACTAACTGATAAAAGGTTGTTTCTTTTTTTGTTGCGTTTAACCCTGATATTAGAAATTATAAAGGTGATTGTTAGCTTTTAACAAAGGAGAATGAAAAGATTTCAATAGAAAAAAGAACCACAAAATGTGATTCTTTGAATGGGGTTATCCCAATTAGACTTCGCAAATATATTATTTATTGAGCGATGTCTAATGGTACGTCGTTTGAATAATATGCTTTGATAACCGAACCATCTTCTTTCTCAAAGATTCGTCCCCAACCTGTGATTGCAACTACAAGCATTACAAGAGGTAGTAACCATGGATGAATACAGTATAAGAAGTAGTCTGTTGTTGCGATGTTAGGGATAAACGGGAATGTTCCCTGCATGGAAGTAATAAATCCTGTGAGAACAAACAATTGGCTACTCCATGGTACAAAGTGGCATATTGAGGCTGTACATGTACTTAAGAAATTGGCTCTCCTATAAGGATGAATATTTTTTTCTTTGCCTATGGCATCTACGAATGGTCCCGCTACTGCAATTCCCATGACAGAAAAACCGCCCAATAAACCCATAGTTGAAGACAATAACACCATAACTATTTCAGCGCTTCTTGGTGTTTTTGTTAATTTGCCGAGTTTCTCCATAATTGAATGCATAACACCTGAGTTTAAGAGGAGTTGTCCAGATCCCATGAGTAAATTCATTATAATGATGATTTTAATCATCTTTACAACGCCTTTTGGAATGATACCAGAAATTACGACTTTAGAGTTGACAAGCTCAAAACCTACAATGTCTGAAGGCACTAATAAGCCAAATGCTAATGCAATACCAGCACCTACGAAAATACCATATGATAAACACTGAGCGATAGGTTTGCCGTTTACCGATAAATAAATAATAATAAGTACAGGAATAAGCATTAATAGACCCTTTGCGTAGGAATGTTCTGCAATGAGGGCATTTGCCTGTTCCGGACTTAAATAACTACCACCGCCACCAATGAGCATAAATATACCTAAAGTTAAGATTCCTGCAACTACAGCATATTTAAACCTCTTTTTAACGGTTTGGCCAATTTCGACAGGATTGCCAGATTTTTTATAAAATTGACCACCTGTAGCCGCAATCGTAGCATCTGATACAGGTGCTAGGGTATCACCGAAGTTTGCACCACTTACGAGTGCTCCTGCCAATATAAATGGGTTGGCACCTAATATGATACCAGCAGGATATAATGCAGGTCCTAATGTCAATACAGTTGCCATTGATGAACCTGAACCTGTTGAAAGCACAGCAGCAGCCAAGAATGTAAAGCCGACAAATAAGGAACCTTTGATATGTAGAATTGATGCCAACCAGATGATGCCACCTGCGACTTTACCAGCACTTAGGAGTGTAGCAAATATACCTACCAGAGTAAAAATCAGTGTAAATATAGCTACAGATTTTTTTGTCATACCTAGATATAAAGTGTTCCAAAACTCATGTTTGTCTTTTGCAAAAACAGCTGTTACACAGATTGCAAGAAGGGTAACCCCCATTAATAAATCCTGTGAACTGGCTCTATTAACAGCTAGAGCTAGAAGTGTGACAACAAAGACGATAAATGGTAGTGTGGATATCCATTTTGTACCATAGAATTGAATGGTCTTTTGATTCTTATTCATTTTTCCCCCTTAAAATATGTACTTATAATAAACAAATACTAAATAAAAATAGCTATTAGCCCCATAGCTTTTTTAGTTGCTACAGCAAGTAGTACAAAACCTACAAGGTATTTAACCTGTTTTGATTTTAGTTTTTCAGTCATAAGCCATGAACCTAGAAATCCTCCAGCTAGTGCTGCGAGTGCTGTGATAGATACAAGCCCAGTATCTACACTGCCACCACCTAGATGGCCTAAAAAACCAGAAAGTGATGAAAAGATGACGATAAATGCTGTCGTTGCAGATGCTTTTTTTGAATCGTATCCTAAGCTGATGAGTACTGGCAAGATAAGATTTCCACCACCTATACCTAAAAGTCCAGCCAAGAATCCTGCAATTGCACCCATTAGAATGCCAAATCTATAAGATGCTTCTTTATGAACTGATTTTTCTTTCTTTGTTAAGAAGATTTTTGACGATGCATAGAGTAAAAACAATACAAACAGACTGTTTAAAACCGTTGAAGACAGGTTTTTACTAACCATAGCTCCTAATTGTGAAAACACAGTGGCCACAACAATGATTGGTACAGCTATCTTAAACATAATTAGTTTACGCTTATAATACCTGATGCTGGCAATTATCATTGCAAGTGCGTTTAGTAGAAGTGCAGTTGACATGGCGACATGTATATCAAACCCTAGCGCTTGGTATGTTGGAATTAAAATGATAGCTGCACCTTCGCCAGCAATCGTCAGAAGTGTAGTAAAGATAAAAGTAATAATACCTGCAAATATAACCATCGAATTACCTTTCCATAACCTTATTGACAATAATTTCTTCTAACGCTTTTGAAAACTGATTTAACTCATCTTCAGTCAAATAAAAGCCAAGTGAGATTCTAACTGGTGCTGGTGCATGTTGCTTAGGAACCGGTCTGACCATAAAATTCTTTTCGTTTAGCTTTTGACTTAGTTGTACTGGATTCCAACCCTTAACCAAAAAGTGGATAAATCCTGCTTCTGTGCCTTTTGGAGTGACTATCTGAACGCCTGGGAAAACTTCAATTAAACTTCTGACATAGCCTGACAAGTGCTTAATGCGTTCTGTAGCCCAGTTGATGCCTACTTCATCAATCATAAATTCCAATGAGGCTTTAAAACCCTTCAGAATAGGTGAATACATGGCTGTTGCAGTATGATATCTAGCTGCAAAAGGTGCTGGTAAGTAAAATGGTGAATTCAGATCGATTTCGTGTCTGTTCTTAACAGAAGCAGGAGAAACAAATGTAGGATCTAGATTCGAAATTCTGTTTTTTTTGATATATAAAGCGCCAACGCCTTCTGGCCCTAGTAACCACTTTCTACCTGCAATTGCATAGTAGTCGACATCAAGATCATAAATATCAGTATCAAGAGCACCGAGTCCTTGAGCGCCGTCTACTAAAAGCTGTATATCGTATTTCCTGCATATTTTAGAGATTTCCTTGATTGGAAAGGTCATTCCTGTTGCAAAAGAAACATGAGGTAAAACGATAAGCTTTGTTTTATTTGTTATCTGAGATTCTAATTCCTTTAAGAAATTCTCCTCTACATACCGTTCGCTGTGTTCTACTGATATGTACTTAACTGCAATACCTTGTCTTGACTTTAAAAGAGCGAGAGGAGCAAGTACAGATGTATGATCGATCGTAGTTGTAATCACCTCATCGCCTGGATGCCACTTGAACCCCCAAAGTACTATGTTGATAGCTTCTGTTGTGCTTTGTGTGAGGGCTACTTCTTCATATGAACACTTGAGAATGTTTGCAAGTAGTCTTCTTGTTTGATCCATGTCCTCATAAAGTTCTTTGATGAATGGTAAATAGCGGCCTTGATAATATTCCTTATCGGCTTCCTCTTTCATTGCCTCATATGAGATACGAGGGAGTGGCCCGTTAGTTCCATTATTGAAATAATGGACTTTAGATAGAGCAGGAAACTCTTTTCTAAGTAATTCTAATTTCTTATGTTCCAAATTATTGACTCCTTTCATAACTATATACCCATATGCGCATATTGGTACTTTGAGAATATCATAACTAGATTTATCTGAATTGTCAAGAAATTTTGCAAAAAAGAAAAACCCAGTATAAAACTGGATTTTGTTTAGTGATTGTTTTTGACTCTTACAATTTCAGGACCACACTTATCAAATTGAACTGATTTTGTTTCAAGTCTTAGTTTATCATTTTCTAGAATTGGATATGCATTTACATTTGCAATAATATCATCGATTAGGTTGCAAAGTGGAGGATCCATTAACCGAGGTGAGTAGAATACAAAGTTTTCTACACGGTCTCCAACCACCATACCAAGGTCACGTAAGCGAGCGAGATGTTTTGAAACCTTAGGTTGGGGCAAATCGAGTATAGAACATATTTCACAAACGCTAAGCTGTTCTTGTTTTAATAATACAATAATTCTAAGACGTGTTTCGTCAGATAATAATTTGAATACTGTTGTGAGTCTGTCCACTTTAATTCCTTCCTGTTAGATAACTATCCTAACGTTAATTTTATCAAAGTGGTTTGTTGATTGTCAAATTATAAAGAAATATCCATCATGTTATGAATTAACAGCAATCAGATTCAGAACCGCAGCAACCAGAAGTTTTTTCATCTTTCTTTTCTTCTTGGTCGTTACAATTGCACATTATGCTTTTCTCAAGATTTTCCTTTATTTTTTCCTTAAGATCTTTAAACATGTTTTTCTCCTTTCTTTTATTTCATTGAACTTAAGTTCAAATGATTTAACAACATACATCACTGGCCTTGTAAGGCAGGCAACACCTACCATTACTAGGTTTATAAGCTGGACATTTTTCGCCAAAAACAAAACCTGGACATTCTGTATTGTGTGTTTTGATTAATTTTTTTATGAACATATTAACCTCCTTATACTATGTTTGTTAGAAAAATATTGAATAGATAACCGACGAGTATGATACTTGAGCTGGTTATTAAGACAAATATTCTGACAAGCTTTGCTTTTAGTACCTTTCTTAACATAATCATTTCTGGTAGTGACAGTGCTGATGCAGCCATCATAAAGGCCAGAGCAGTACCGATGCCCATGCCTTTTCCAATGAGTGTTTCAACAATTGGTATCAACATGATATTGCTGGTGTAGATCGGTACACCAATGATAACACCTAAGATAACTGCAAATGGATTGTTTGGACCTGCATATGTTGCCAAGAACTGGTCTGGTGTCCAACCGTGTATAAATGCTCCGATAAAAAGTCCTATAAAGATATATTTCCAGACCTTTGAAATAATTACTTTGGTTTCAGACCATGCAAATGTAAACCTTGATTTCATATCTGTAAATTTGATGGCACCCAGTTCTTTAGAAGATAACTGAATATAATCTTCTAATAGGTGTTCGAGTCCCATTTTTTCTATGACCAAACCACCGATGATGCCGATTAATATACCTGTAAGTGTATAAATTACAGCCACCTTCCAACCAAAGGCAACCCATAGTAATGCTAAGGCAGCCTCGTTGACAATAGGGGATGTGATTAAGAAGGAGAAGGTCGCACCTAGGGGGATGCCAGATTCAATAAAGCCTATAAAAATTGGGACTGATGAACATGAGCAAAATGGAGTAACCGCACCAAGAAGAGATGCCAATACATGACTGCCCACTATACCTGTTTTTGATAATAATCTCTTAATTTTAGTTGGATCAATTAGGCTTCGAAGTAAACCAATAGATAGTGTGATGAGTGTCATCATACCAAAAATTTCAATGGATGCGGTGATAAAAAAGCTTAAAAATGATCCTAAAGCTGAAGTCGCTTCCAATCCTATTAGGTTAAATAATAACCAATTAACTAAAATACTTATCCATTTCATATTAAACCTCCATAATTAGTCTATACATTAATTGTATAATACAAATATAATCTATTTTTAAATCCTGCATAGCAGGATTAACAACAATTTGGATTTGCCTTTTCAAATGCATCCATTAAAAGAGAAACGGCCTCTAGTACTTCATCCACTCTGTTTTTAGGTAGGTGTTTGGTGATGTCCTTGTAGTAGTCATTAATTTTGGCGCGTACTTTTTCAGCTGAATCATGACCACTTTCTGATAAACTTACTACAACAATTCTTCTATCAGAAGCATCTCTGGTCCTTATGATAAGGTCATCTCTAACCAGTTTATCGACAATACGTGTCATAGTAGAAGAGTTTAAGTTCATCTTAGTACTCAGTTCATGCATGGTTAGAGGACTCTTTAAGAGTTCTATCATGCAGTAGCACTGCGTTGTAGTAAAACCGAGGGGTTTTATTTGATCTCTCTCCATCATTTGAAAGTTGCGGACAATTCTTTTTACAGTTTCACCAACTTCGTCGACACAGCAAAGATAGTCTTCTTCGTTAAATATTTTTTTAGTCATAAGTGCTCCTTTCAAAATAATTGTATGATACAAATAAAAAGATGTCAAGCGTTAATTTGTATTATACAAATAATATGTATAGCTATATATTACATCAAGGTTATAATTTTCTATAGAATGAGAATATATGGATAAAATTTTCTGGAATCTCTTGACAGTAACCGAAATTTTGGATTAAAGTGGATATATAATCCGATATACAAGTAATATTAGAAAAATATTTTCGGATTGCAAATTTATCTAATAGGGGTCTATTTTGAAGGAGGAGTCATGAAGAAGTTTATAAGTTTGATATTGGTGTTGACATTAATGTGTTCTTTATTTGTAGGGTGTGCAAGTAAAGATGAAGAGGCAAATACTGGTTCAGGAGAATCCAGTGTTGTAGAAATTGATTTTTGGAATTTTCCAAACTACACAGTTATTGATGAGCAACCTGGTAAATACGAAGAACAACTCGTAGCAGCTTTTGAAGCTAAGAACCCTGGTATTAAAGTAAATGTTCAGATGATTGACTTTAAATCTGGTCCTGAAAAGATCAATACGGCAATTGCTGCGGGTACAGCGCCAGACGTCTTATACGATGCACCAGGTAGAATTATATCTTGGGGTAAAGATGGTGCTTTAGCAAGACTTAACGATATGATTGATGAAGGTGTGAAATCAAATGTTTCAGAATCTATTTTAAGAGCATCTAGAGATGGCGACAATTACTATATGTATCCGACTCATCATGCACCATTTATGATGGCTTTTAACAAGACGAAGCTAGAAGAACTTGGTTTAATGGATATGGTCAATCTTGAAGGCAATCGTGCTTGGACTGTAGATGAATTTGAAGCGCTTTTAAAAGCATTAAATGATGCAGGCGAGAGAGGTCCAATAGTATTTGCATCTTCTCAAGGTGGTGACCAAGGTACGAGAGCATTTATTGCAAATCTTTATGATTCTCCGATTACCAATGATGATTTGACTGCTTATACAGTAAACAGTGACAATGGGGCAAAATCATTACAGTGGATGAAAGATATGATTGAAGCAGGTTATTTAGAAAATGGTTCTGCTTATGATGCGGGTACTGCAATAGATGAGTTTGTTGCTGGTAGAGTTGCAGGTACATTACTATGGTCTCCAGGCTTACAGAAAATTTATGCTGAAAAGTACGATTTTGAAACAGTATTCTTACCATATCCAAACTCTGCTGATCCAAAACTTGAATTCTTAGTTGGTGGTTTATGTGTCTTAAATAATGGTGATGATGCAAAAATTGAAGCATCTAAGAAGTTTGTTGACTTCATTGCCAATGATCCTGAGTGGGGAGCTAAAAACATTGAATCTACAGGTTCATTCCCAGTAGATAAGAGAATCAAAGTAAATTATGAAGGTGCTCATATGGATTACAATTCTTCTATGAGTGATTTCTACAGTACATACTACAACACAATTCCTGGTTTTGTTGAAATGAGAACTTACTGGTTCCCAACATTACAAGCTGTTATCAATGGTGATAAAGAAGCTCAGGAAGCATTAGACGACTTTGTTGAAAAATCAAATGCAACAATTAAATAGGGATAAGGTGGCTTTCGAGCCACTTTATTTTGCACATAAATGAGGTTTATATGGAAAAATCATTAAAAAAACGAATTCTTAACAAGGAAGACTTAGTGGCATATGCATTTTTACTGCCTGCTATCCTCTTTTTTGGCACTTTTGTCTTTTTTCCAATCCTCAAGGGACTCTACAACAGTTTCTTTAATTATACTTGGAGAGAGTTTACTTTTATAGGATTGGATAACTATAAGGCATTGATTCAAGATGAAATATTTCTTAAATCACTAAAAAATACCCTGTTGATAGTAGCGGTCGCTGTACCCTTTATCATCGTATTTTCTCTATCGGTATCCCTATTGATTTATCGATTAAGATCTGGCACACGATCTTTTTTCAGAGCGGTCTTTTATCTACCTGTTGTTACAGGTTCAGTAGCAGTTACAGTTGTTTGGCGCTGGATATATGACCCTTACAGTGGTGTTCTTAATTATATATTAAAGACTTTAGGCATCATTGATGATAACATCATCTGGCTGGGAGATTCTAAGTTTGCTATATTCTGTATCATAGCTGTTTTACTAACAACATCAGTAGGTCAGCCCATCATACTTTATATTGCATCACTTGGCAATATCGATAAGAGTTACATAGAAGCAGCAAAGGTTGATGGTGCTAATTCATGGCAAGTATTTAGAAATATAAAATGGCCACTTTTAATGCCAACAACTCTTTATATCGTAGTAATATCTACAATCAACTCATTTCAAATCTTTTCATTGATTCAACTTTTAACATCAGGTGGTCCAAATTACTCGACCTCAACTGTTATGTACTTGGTTTATGAGAAAGCCTTTAAGTTAGGTCAGTTTGGTTATGCAGCAGCAATGGGTGTTGTACTTGCCTTCTTTATAGGTTTATTCTCGATATTACAGTTTAAATTCTTCGGAAAAGAAGTCAGTTACTAGGAGGACGCATGAGAAAGAAATTATCAAAGCCCTTATCTCTAATTGTATTGGGATTTGTGGCAATTATATTTGTGTTTCCGTTTTACTGGATCATTACGGGAGCGTTTAAAATACAAGAAGTAACCATACTAGAAACACCACAGTGGTTTCCTCTAGATCCAACCTTTGATAACTGGATAAGCTTATTTAAGAATCCAGCTTTTGTTTGGCTTAGAAATTCATTTATTATTTCCTTGTCAACCATGATTCTTGTTTGCGTGACCGCTTCCTTAGCAGGCTATGCTCTTGCAAAAAAAGATTTCAAGGGTAAAGAACTTATCTTTGGTCTTTTAATAGCGGCTATGGCACTACCAAAGCAGGTAATACTTGTACCACTTGTACAAATTGTCAACTCATGGGGCTTGCATAATACCCTGTTGGCATGTATATTACCTGCTGTTGGTTTCCCCTTTGGTATATTCTTAATGAAGCAGTTTTCAGAAACGTTGCCAAAGGAACTCTTAGAAGCAGCCAAAATAGATGGTTGCAATGAAATTGGTATTTTTATAAAGATTGTTTTACCACTGATTAAGCCAGGTATAGGTGCTCTTGCCATATTTACTTTCATTTCATCTTGGAATGATTATTTCTTGCAGCTTGTTATGTTGGTAGAAAAGGAAAAACTGACCATGCCACTTGGTGTTGCCTTGATGCAACAGGAGTTCTCAACAAATTATGGTGTCCTAATGGCAGGTGCTACACTAGCCTGTATCCCTATTATCATTATATTTATCGTTTTCCAAAAGAACTTTACCCAAGGCATCACTATGGGGGCAGTCAAAGGTTAATCATACTAGAAAGAAACTACAATTGCGTAGTTTCTTTTTTATTAAGAAGAAAGTCTAGTAAAGGGAGAATGTTTTCTGTATAATTATATAAAAATGAAAATAATTTTCTAGGAGGGTATATGGCATTTATAGATTTAGAATATGATGAACTATTGGCTTATACAGGTATGAGTCCAAAAGCTGAGGATTTTGACGCATTCTGGAAAGAGAAGGTAAGTTCACTTACATATGACAATGCTGACTTGGTTGAGTCTGAATTTAAAGTTCCTTTTGCGACATGTTATGACTTGTATTTTAATTCACATGATGATGTGAAAATACATTCAAAGCTGGTAATTCCAAATAAACTAGGTCAAAGCCCAGCATTACTGAAATTTCATGGTTATGCTGGTTATTCTGGAGAATGGTCAGAACTTATTCACTACGCTGCATGTGGATTTACAATTGCGGCCATGGACTGTAGAGGTCAGGGGGGAGAGTCAAGTGATCAAGTTGATTGTGAAAGAACCCTATATGGTCATGTTATAAGAGGTGCTCATGAGGGAAGAGACCATCTTTATTACGTAAAGGTATTTTTAGATACCTTAGTCCTAGCACAAGTCGTTTCTAATTTGGAGGATGTTGATGAAAGTAATATCTCTGCATTTGGAGACAGTCAAGGTGGCGCTTTAGCACTTGTTTGTGCATCCTTGTTTCCTATAAAAAGAGTATCTGTTGCTTATCCATTTTTATGTGATTATAAAAGAGTTTGGTCTTTAAAGTTAGACACTTTTGCCTATAAAGGTTTAGGTGAACATTTTAGACGTTTTGATCCAAGACATGAAAATGAAGATGACTTCTTTGAAACTCTATCTTGTATAGATGTGCAAAACTTTGTGGGTAACATAAAAGGTAAGGCTCAGTTATTCACAGGACTAATAGATGATGTTTGTCCACCATCCACACAGTTTGCAGCTTTTAACAAGATAAAGACTGATAAGAAGCTAGAAGTGTATCCTGATTACGGTCATGAGAAATTAAAAGATCTTTTAGATTTAAGGCTTCAATTCTTTATGGAGGCTCTAGATGATTAAGATAAATGTAATTACTGGGTTTTTGGGAGCTGGTAAAACTACACTGATCAACAAGTTATTAGATGAACTTCTTGAAAAGGAAAAAGTGGCCATCGTAGAAAATGATTATGGCGATGTGGCAATCGATACAGAAAAACTTTCAAAAAAGGGTCTGACCGTTAAAGGCTTGAACTATGGTTGCATTTGCTGCAGTAACAAGATGGATTTTATAGAGACCCTAAATCAATTGTCAAAAGCATCTTATGACCGCATACTGGTAGAACCATCAGGCATATTTACAATGTCAGAAATTAAGTCAGTCTTTAATGAGTTGAAGTCTACATATGTATTAGAGTCTGTCATAACACTTGTCAATGTAGGCATGTACTTTAAGTTTATAGATAAGTTTAAGTTGTTTGTTGAAAACCAAATTGCCTATGCAGATACCATTGTACTCAATAGAATCGATGAATCAGTAGAAGAGGTATCAAAGCATATTGGCTTATTAAATCCTGATGCAGTATTTGTTCAAGATGAACTCTCTTATGATCTCTTGACAGCTAGTAGAAGAAAACCTTTCTTTGAAATGAACCATCATGTACACCCTGATGCTTCTACTAAAACCTATGAGTTAAATGGTGACTATACATTAGAAGACATAAAGGAAAGGTTATTATCTATAAGATTAAATGATCAAGTTATTAGGATCAAGGGCTATTTATCAGGTTATGAAATTCAATATGTATCAGGCGAGTTTGATATATATGAATCAGATGTTAAGGATAATAAACTCAGTGTAATAGGATGGGATTTGGATGATGACTTATTTAATGGATAACGTTTCTTTAAAAGGATTGGTTTATAAGGATGGCAGACTTCAGAGATTAAATGAAGAAGATAGGCTAAAAATGACTAAAGAGACACAGGACATGTTATTGATGCCAGCAGGTAATGAAATAAGGTTTTATATGGAAAAAGATACTGTTGAAATTACCCTATCGAGTAGTCAGGCTATGGCGGTTGTTTATTTAGGTGATTTTCAAGAATCCATACATAGGGTAGAAGGAACTTATAAGATTCAAATAAACATGCCTAAATACTTGGATGATTTACAAGACTATGACTCTTCTTTTCATCCTAGACTTGTAAGAATCATGCTCTTTGGCGGCATATTTAATATAGAAGGTATTAGTGGTTCTGTCAGAAAACCTAAACATGGTGAACAACCAGACAAGACCCTCCTCTTTTATGGAACTTCTATTACACATGGTAAGTATGCTTTAGATCCAAGTTTGACCTATCCTAAATTGACAGGACGTTTTTTAAAACAAGATGTCATCAATTTGGGGCTTGCAGGTACAGCGCTTATTGAACCTGAAATGGCAGAAACAATTGCAAGGTTAGACTATGATAGTCTTGTCTTGTGTTTATCTGTCAATATGTTTAACTTGGGTTATGATGAAGATGAATTTTTTAGAAGAAGCAAGTATTTACTGGACCAGGTTAGAATTCAAAAGCCGCATGTAGATATCTATTGCATCAGTATCATTAAGTCTTATTATGATCATGGCATTATCAAAGACAATGCTTGGCCTGTAACGAGTGTTGAAGCTTATAGAAGAACGCTAAAAACACTTGCCCATCAATATGACAATGTTCATTATATAGATGGAACGGATCTGTTGTCCACTTCAGGACTCAGTTCTGATTTACTACACCCAGGTAATATGGGCATGATTGAAATCGCACAAAATCTTAGTAAAATCATAGGAGAAAAAGATGAAAATCAAAACTAACTTAACAACTGATGTTCTTGTAGTTGGCGCCGGCCTAGCAGGTATCAATGCAGCTATAGAAGCCAGTAAAGCAGATGTAGATGTTATGCTGGTTTCATCTAAAAAAATCTGTTCTGGATCCAGTTTTTATCCTGGAACTTGGGGACTTGGAATGGTAGCACCAGCAGACAAGGATGATGAAAAACACTTTGTTGATACCATCACTAAAGTCGCCTGTAAGATGAATGATAGAAGATTAAGTGAAAAACTGATAGAAAATATCAGTAGTGATATTAAAGGTCTTGAAGATATAGGTGTTACATTTAAGAGACCTGAAAACACCAAGGATCAGACATTGATCCCTTGTTTTGATAATAAACATAGAAATTGGTATGGCTATTTGTTTGAAACTGCTAAGCCTGCTTTTCTTAGAGAAATAAAAAGACAAGAGATTAGAAAAGAAGAGGATACAGAAGTCATTCATGTAGAAAAAAATGCTGATTCTTATATTGTGTATGCCATTCAAAATAATCATCTGATTGCCATTACAACAAAAGCGCTTGTATTTGCCACAGGTGGTTTTGGTGGCCTTTACAAACATAGACTCAATACTTCAGACATTACAGGCGCAGGCCAGGCTCTGGCTTATAAACTGGGTTGTAAACTTATTAACATGGAGTTTATGCAGTTTATCCCTGGTTTTGTTTCTCCTGCTTATAAGACCATTGTCAACGAAAGAGCTTTTAAGTTGGCTACTTTTATTGATGAAAACAACCAAGAGATAGAAGTAAAAAAAGACATTATAGAAGAACGTTCAGGACATGGCCCTTTCACAACAAGACTGGAATCAAAGTCTTTTGATATTGAACTGTTTAAAGCCTATCTTTCTTCTAATAAAGACCAGTGTGTCCGAATGGTCTATAAGACCAATGATATGGATGCCGAGGGAGTGATGATTCGTGATTACTTTAAATGGCTCAAAGAAAATAAGAATATCAGCCCTGATGAGCAAATTTTTATTTTACCTTTTATGCATGCAGCCAATGGGGGTATAAAGATTGATGAGGATGCTAAAACATCATTAAAAGGTATTTATGCAGCTGGTGAAGTAACTGGTGGTATGCATGGAGCAGATCGTATTGGTGGTCTATCAACAGCCAATGCCTTGGTATTTGGAAAAATCGCAGGAAAAAATGCCGGTATCTATGCGAAAACTGTTCCAAGTCAATCTTTTGAAATTGATAATTTATCATATTCATTTTATGATGATCGTCATTTACCTTATGATATCTTATCAAGAATTCAAGAACTTATGTATGACCACGCCAGCGTCATCAGAACTGAAGAAGGTCTAAGATATGCTTATGATGAAATCCTTTTGATGGAAAAAGAAATGAAGAAAGAAAGAGCCAGTGATATAAAAAGAGCCAGCATCATTTCTCATGCTGTTACACTTTCAAAAGTCATCTTGTTGAGTATGATTGAAAGAAAAGAATCGCGCGGATCTCACTTTAGATTGGATTATCCTTCAAAGTCAAAGGACTATGATTATATCATTACATCGGGTATGAAAGTGGATTGATTTGTGCATGAAACTTGATTGTTTTGAAAAAAATATCCAAAACGAATAGCTCAATGGGTTGGAAATTGGTCATATGACATATATAACTAGAATAATTACACCATATATGTGTAATAAAAAGAAAATTTTCTCCAAAATCTATTGATTTACTTGGTATGGTATGTTACACTTGATTTGCAAGTTGGATGGAAATCACCAAAATTTTCAGAATTTATGGAAAAAATGTTCGAACAGTTTCTATCGACCTATGAGCGAGTGTAATTTAAAAGGGGGACAAAAATGAAAAAAATTATCAGTTTGTTATTGATAATGGTACTTCTAGTTTCTTTTGTAGGATGTAATAGTGCAGACAATACTGCAAATACAAGTACAGAAGAAGCTACTACAACAACTCAAAAAGAAGATACATCAAGCACAGATCCTGTGGACGCTGCACCAACTAACAACAATCCACTTAGTGATGTAAGAGTTAGACAAGCTATCGCCTATGCAATTGACATGGATGCATTAGCTGCAAGTTTGCTTGAAGGGAAAGCGATTCCAGCAAACAGTTTAACACCAAATGGAGACTGGAAGGCAAATGGTTTAAATAACTATACTTATAATCCAGAAAAAGCAAAAGAATTACTTAAAGAAGCAAACTGGGATTCAAACTATGAAATTGATGTAGTTTACTACTATGGGGACCAGTTAACAGTTGACCTAATGACTGCAATTCAAGCATACTTATCTGAAGTAGGTATGAAGATGAGCTTTAGAAAATTAGAAGGTGACTTGGCAACTCTTTTATGGACAACACCAGAAGATCCTATTAATGGTCCATCAGCAGTTGATTGGGATTTAGCATATGCTGGTAATGCAGCGCTTGCTATGCATGAATACTACAACAGATATCAAACAGGTGTTGCAAGTAACTCACATACACCTGGTGATGAAGAATTAGATGCCTTAATTGAAGCAACCAATGCTACAGCTAATATTCAAGCTCAAATGGAAGCTTTCAAAGCTTTACAAAAGTATGAAAATGCTAACTTATTTAGTATTCCACTATATTATCAACAAGTGTTTGTTTATGAGAACAGCAGAATTGATAGAAAAGGTGTGCCTTATGGTAATGAACAGTTTGCTTATGACTGGAGAATTATTGACTGGAACATTGAACCAGATGCAAATGGCGACAAGACAATGTACTCAAATTCTGGTCCTATCGAATTCTTTGAAGCACCATTTGTAAATCCATCTTACTCAATGCCTAACAAGTTCTTATTTGACCGTTTAATTGTAGCAGATGGTAACCTAACACCTTCAAAGGGTCAGTTAGCAGAATCGTATACAGTATCAGAAGATGGTTTAACAGTTGAGTTTGTATTAAGAGACGGCGTTACATGGCATGATGGAACACCATTTACAGCAGAAGATGTTCAGTTTACAGTAGAATATTCATCTAAAGTACCTCAACTTAACACAATGGCACATACAACTTATTCAAGCTTAGAAGGCTTTGAAGCTTACATCGATGGTTCGGCAGACTCTATTTCGGGTATTACTATTGATGGAAACAAGGTTACATTTAAGTTTGCAAAACTAGATCCAAATGCTTTAATGACATTCTCACAGTGGCCTCCACTACCAAAGCATTTATTAAAGGATACTGATCCTGTACAGACTCAGCAATCATCATTCTGGCAGTCACCTGTTGGTACTGGTCCATTCATGGTAGATGAAGTCAACATGAATGACTATGCAACATTTGTTCCATATGAAGGTTACTGGGAAGAGGGCACTGGTGATATCGAAAAGATTCAATTATATCCATCAGGTGATTCTGATGCAAACATCGTTATCAATGCTGAATCAGGTAGATTAGACTATGGTTTCAACAAGTCTGTTGCAGATGCAAAGGCTGTAGAAAGTATTGACTTTATGACTGTTCATCCAGTTGATATCAGATACACTAGACTATTCTATGTAAACAAGTTTGAAAGAGAATAATTAATGGGGCTTAATAGCCCCTTTTTAGAGAAATAGAAGGGAAGTAAAATATGGTTTCATATACTATAAGAAGACTGTTGATACTTATACCCATGCTGTTAGTGATAAGTTTTTTAATATTCTTAGGTATAGAATTAACACCGGGTGATGCAGTATCTTATATGGTTAGTCCAGAAGCAATAGCAAATATGTCACCTGAAGCCATTGATGCATTAAGAGAGAGTCTTGGTTTAAATGCTTCATTTTTAACAAGATACTTTAACTGGCTGGGTGGTGTGTTACAGGGTGATTTTGGTTATAGTTTATCAAGTGGTGTGCCTATTAAAAACATTGTTTTTGATAGACTACCGGCAACACTTGAATTGTCGATTATAGCTTTGGTTTTATCAAGTATATTCGGTTCTATTTTAGGCTTAATCAGTGCACTTAAAAAAGGTACAATAGCAGATAATACATTAACTGTATTTGGTATGATCGGGGTGTCGATTCCGCAGTTTTTCTTTGGTCTAGTTGCAATTTTAATATTCGCACTGAAATTAAAATGGTTGCCATCAGGTGGTAGAATACTACCAGGATATGAAACTTTTATGGACCGTTTACCTCATTTGATATTACCTTCATTGGTATTGGCCATTACTATGACAGCTGGTGTTATGAGATATGCTAGAGCCAGTATGCTAGATGTTATGAACAAAGAGTATATCAAAACAGCTAGAAGTAAAGGTCTACCTGAGTGGAAGGTCAATTTGGTACATGGCTTTAGAGTCGCCTTAACACCTGTTGTGGTTTTAATTGGTTTTAGATTGCCTATGCTTATAGGTGGTTCTGTAATCATAGAGTCCATTTTCCAGTGGCCAGGTATTGGTAAGGAATTTATAACAGCGGTTCAGGGTCAAAATATTCCACTAGTAATGATGATAGCGCTATTCTCAGTTGCAGCAGTACTGATTGCCAGTTTTGTTGTAGACTTGTTAACAGCACTATTGGATCCTAGAGTTAAATTGGATTAGGGGGATAGTTTGAAGAATAAAAGATTGTATAAAAAATTTGACAAAATAAAGGCTCAAGAAGAAGCTGGTTTATTAGGTAAGAAAAAAGTTAATCGTAAACTGAGAAAGTTCTTAAACAATAAACTTGCTGTATTCGGTTTGATAGTTTTTGCTCTTATCATGGTAGCGACTATATTCGCACCCTTATTTACATCTTATGAGCCTGGTAAGATTGATGTAATCAACAAATTACAAAGCCCTTCAACAAGCCATATATTTGGTACTGATAAGTTAGGTAGAGATATTTTTACCAGAATCCTATATGGTGGTAGAGTGTCTATCCTGGTAGGTTTAGGTTCTGCTGTCGGTGCTGCAATCATTGGTATTTTAATTGGTACCTATAGTGGTTACAAGGGTGGTTGGCTGGATAAGATTTTTATGAGAATATCTGAAATCTTTATGGCTTTCCCGCAAATTATATTGGTCCTTTTACTGGTATCTATAACAGGTCAAAGTTTATGGAACTTGATTGTTATTTTTATCATAACAGGTTGGGGTTCCGTTTACAGGATGACAAGAGCTCAAATGTTATCTATTAGAGAAGAAGAATATGTTCAAGCACTTCGTGCCTTTGGACTGAATGATATGATCATTTGTTACAAACACATGTTGCCAAATGCACTTGGACCACTACTTGTAAATGTAACCTTGTCTACGGCAATGTTTATATTACAGGAAACCGCTTTAAGTTTCTTAGGTTTAGGTGTACCACTTAATATCTCAACTTGGGGAAATATCTTAAATGTTGCACAAGATATTACAGTATTAAGAGAAAACTGGTGGATATGGTTGCCTGTTGGTTTGATCATTTCACTCTTTGTATTAAGTGTTAACTTCATTGGGGATGGTTTACGAGATTCGACAGACCCAACACAGCAAGGATAGGAGGACAGGATGCAAGAAACAATTGTATCAGTTAATAATTTAAAAACATACTTCTATACCAATCAAAGATGCAATAAAGCTGTTAATGGTGTGTCGTTTAACATAAAAAGAGGTAAAACGATTTGCATTGTTGGTGAAAGTGGATGTGGTAAAAGTGTAACTGCAACTTCTATTATGCAGTTACTGCCAAAACTTTCAAGAATAGAAGAAGGTGAAATCACTTATTACAGTGAAAGAGGACCTATAAGAATTGACCAGCTTGACAAAAATGGCAAAGAAATGCGTGCTATTAGAGGGTCTGAAATCGCTATGATTTTCCAAGATCCAATGACAGCTCTAAATCCTGTTTATACAGTTGGTTTTCAAATTGTTGAAAACCTTAGAACGCATATGAATATGACCAAGAAAGAAGCCAAGGAAAGAGCCATTGAGCTTCTAAAAGATATGGGTATTCCTATGCCTGAAAAAAGATTTAATCAATTTCCACACCAGTATTCTGGTGGTATGAGACAGCGTGCCATGATTGCTATGGCTATGTCGTGTAATCCAAAGGTTCTTATAGCAGATGAGCCGACGACAGCTTTGGATGTAACCATTCAAGCTCAAATATTTGAACTGATGGACAAATTGAAAAAGGAATACGACACAGCCATTATGATGATTACCCATGACATGGGTGTTGTGACAGAACTGGCCGATGAAGTCCAAGTTATGTACATGGGCAGTGTTGTAGAATCTGGTACAGCAGATGAAATTTTAAGATCACCTGCTCATCCTTACACAAAAGCTCTTCTTTCTTCCATTCCAGTACTGGGTAAAGGAAAATCTCAGATCATTGAACCAATCAAAGGCTCTACACCAGATCCTTTTAACAGACCGGAAGGCTGCCAGTTTGGACCAAGGTGTGATTATTTTACGAAGGAGTGTTTGAAAATGCCTGGTGATATTCATATTGATGGCATTCATTATACAAGATGTTGGCATTATAGGAAGGTGATGAATCATGAGTAATAAAGAAGTTCTTTTAAAACTGAGAAATGTTAAAACTCACTTTCCTATTAAAAAAGGTGTTTTTAAGCAAGTAGCCGGTCATGTAAAGGCCGTTGATGGTATTGATCTAGATGTTTACAGAGGAGAAACTCTTGGTCTTGTTGGTGAGTCTGGTTGTGGTAAAACAACTTTAGGAAAATCGATTTTACAGCTGGTGCATGCTACAGACGGTCAAATGATTTACTCATTTGAAGATGAAGAAAAAGATCTAAGAACCTTATCTAGACAAGAAATTGATCAGGCAAGACAGAAGTTACAGATTGTTTTTCAAGATCCACATTCATCTTTAAATCCTGCTTTTTCAATATTCGATTCGCTACAGGATCCTCTTAAAAAGTTCGGTGTTAAATCTAAAGAGGAAAGACGTCAGATTATTGGTGACTTACTAGAGGCTGTAAATCTTAGAAGAGAGTATATGGACAGATATCCACATGAGTTTTCAGGTGGACAAAGACAACGTATTGGTATTGCAAGAGCCTTAAGTGTCAATCCAGAATTGATTGTTTGTGATGAAGCAGTTTCTGCACTGGATGTATCTATACAAGCCCAAGTGCTGCAGTTGATGAAAAAGCTAAAGGAAGAAAGAAATCTAACATATATATTCATCACACATGATTTATCGGTTGTGGAATATATCAGTGATAGAATTGCAGTGATGTATTTAGGACGTGTTGTTGAACTGTCTAATGCAGAAGACTTATACAGTCACACGCTACATCCGTATACAAAAGCTTTACTGTCTGCGATACCTGTAGCAGATTTAGATCATAAAAAAGATAGAATTATTTTAGAGGGCGATGTACCGAGTCCTGTAGATCCACCAAGTGGCTGTACCTTCCATCCAAGATGTAAGGAATGCATGGAAATCTGCAAGAAAGAAGTCCCTAAATTAAAGAAATATATAGTCAATGATAAGGAACACTATGCAGCATGTCACAAGGTTGATATGCAGTATAAAAACTAGGAGGAAAGATGGCTAAATTTACAATTAAAGATATCAAGGGCGTTATACCAGCCTTGATGACAGCATTTGATGAGCATGAAGAAGTATATGAAAAGGGTATTAGAGAACTTGTTGACCACCTGATGAATGAAGGTGTAGAAGGTTTTTATTTAACAGGATCTACAGGTGAAGGCTTCTTAATGAATGAAGCTGAAAGAAAGCAAGTTGTTGAAATTGTCATTGATGAAGTAAAAGGCAGAGTGCCTGTTATCGTTCATGTAGGTGCAATTTCTACTAAGATTTCTATAGAGTTAGCAGAGCATGCAGAGAAGATGGGGGCAGATGCTATTTCATCAGTTCCACCATTCTACTGGAGATTCTCACCAGACCATATCTATAATTACTACAAAGATATTTCTGAATCAGTTGATATTCCAATGATTGTTTACAATGTGCCTTTAGCAGGCATTATGGGCTTTGACTTGATTAAGAGACTGGCATCAATAGAAAAGGTAGAAGGTATAAAGTTTACTGCAACTTCTCATCATGAAATCTCAATGATCAAAAAAGAAGTCGGACAGGACTTTATGATTTATTCTGGAGCAGATGAAATGGCTGTATCAGGTCTTATCAATGGTGCAGACGGTATTATTGGTTCATTCTATAACTTGATGCCTGAAATGTTTATTAAAATCAATGAACTTGTTAAGAAGGATAATGTAACAGAAGCCATGGCTGTTCAAAAAGATGCTATTGACTTAATTATGTATTCTGTACAAAAAGACTATTATTCAGTGATGAAAGTAGCACTTAAATGGATGGGTGTAGATGCTGGGTATGTAAGAAGACCATTTATCAATATTCAGGGTCAAGAAGAAGAGGCTTTGAAAGAAGGCTTCAAAGCATTAAAGAAAGCGGGCAATATCAAGGATGTAAAGTTCTTAGATGCCCTGTAAATATTTGATTTAATATTTAATAAATGATACCATATCACTAGATAACAGTTACTAGTAAACACGGAGGATTATATGATACAGATTAGTAAAATGAGATCAAAAATAGAAAGTTATTATCCGTCGCTGACGAAATCTGAAAAAAAGGTAGCGGATTATATATTTGCTAATTTCAAAGATATCATGTATCTCTCTGTTACAGAACTAGCAGAACATGCGGATGTAGGTGAAACAACTATATTTAGATTCTGTAAGAAACTAGGTTTTAAAGGTTATCCTGAATTCAAACTTATGATTGCCCAAGACATCGTTAATTTAGAAAAAGCTGAGGAATCGGAGTCAACTTCTTATAAGAGCATGATCAAAGATAATATCATTGCTGAGATCAATGAATGTTATGAAACATTAAGTGATGATCATCTTAACCGTGCCATTGAGAGTATATACAATTCCAATCGAGTATTTTTCTTCGGTGTTGGTTCTTCTGGCATTACAGCAACGACTGCTAAAGAGCGATTCATGAGAATAGGTTTTCCAAGTGATGTGGCGACAGATGCCCATAGAATGAATATGGTTTCATCTGTTTTATCTGAAAATGATACAATTGTTGCCTTCAGTTTATCTGGCGCAACGACAGATGTACTTGAATCTTTGGCCATTGCCAAAGAGAATGGCGTTAATATTATCGCAGCGACAAGTTACATTAAGTCACCAATCACGAAACTGTCAGATGTCATCTTACAGACTTCAGGAAAAGCTAATCTTATGGAAGGTGGCTCTCTGGTGAATAGTATTTCTCAATTATTTATTGTGGA
This sequence comes from Acidaminobacter sp. JC074, assembly GCF_022496765.1. Taxonomy (GTDB): domain Bacteria; phylum Bacillota; class Clostridia; order Peptostreptococcales; family Acidaminobacteraceae; genus JABXKX01. The sequence continues at coordinate 173,681 of NZ_VANV01000006.1, forward strand.
CTTATTGGTAACTGGTATAACCCTATTAGATAAAGATCAGACCCAAAAAATGAGAGAGAAGACTGGTCGCTCGATATTAGATAAAATTGTCAAATAGAATTGCCTTAGAGCAATTTTATTTTCAACTAATATTGGAGAAAATTTTCACCTGATATTGTATTAGAGATGATACATTCACTAATCGGGTGTGAAGGAGTCAAAATGTGTGTAAATTTAGAAAAGCTTAGGCATGGTTTAATTGTGTCCTGCCAAGCTTTAGAAGAAGAACCCCTTTATACAAATGAAGGCGGCATTATGCCTTTGATGGCAAAGGCAGCAGAGTTAGCCAATGCTGTTGGTATACGTGCCAATGGTGTTCGAGATATAAAAGAGATCAAAGAAGCTGTTGACTTGCCAGTTGTAGGCATTTTGAAGAAGCAATATGAAGGTTTTGAGCAGCACATAACTGTTACCATGAATGAAATCGATTTATTGGTTGAAGCTGGTGCGGATATCATTGCCTTTGATGCAACCATGCGTCCAAGACCAGATGGTCTTACTGTTAACGAGTTTATAGGAGAAATAAAAAGTAAATATCCAAATCAACTTTTAATGGCTGATGTTTCAACTTACGAAGAGGGTATCAATGCCTATAAAGCAGGTGTTCATATGGTTGGATCTACCTTAAGTGGTTATACGCCATATACAGCTGAAAAGATGGGACCTGATTATGATTTGATTGAATCACTGTCTAATGAAATTGATATCCCTGTCATAGCTGAAGGTCGCATTCATTATCCAGACCAGGCAAAAAAGATGCTGGAACTAGGTGCTTTTGCAGTTGTTGTAGGTGGTGCGATTACAAGACCAAAAGAGATTACAGAGAGATTTATTAGTATAATGAATACAGGAGAGTAGTATGAACAGTATAGAGAGAACGAATGCAGCACTCGATTTAAAAGAATATGATCATGTATCACCACAGCCACAAATAGATGTGGCTTATGCAGCTAAGCTGATGGGCGTACCTGTAGGTAAGGCTTTTATCGATGAAAAAATTCATGCTGACGCACTTAACAATGTCTTTGAAGTACATGATGTTGATGGTGTATATGTAAACCTATGTTTATCAAGTGCAGATATTGTTTCTCAAGAGTTTAGAGATGGGGCTTATTATGTAAAGGACGTATGTGGCGCTACTTGGACCGTAAATGAAGATGATATCGGATCTGCTACTGAACGGGATATCACATCACTTGATGATGAAAGGCTCTTTAACATGTCACCGGCAATTTTTGCAGCAGTAGATGTTTATAAAGGTATTGATCAAAAATGGCGTGATGAAAAGGCGATTGTCGTTGGTGTGACAGGTGCATTTTCACATGTTGTCTTCCTATATGGTTTAGAAAATACCATGATGGCCATGGTTTTAGAGCCTGAAAAATTAAAAGAAGTCATCGATGCTCGACTAAGGTTCGCTTTAGAAAACATAGATAAGTTGGCTGATGCTGGTTGTAAATACCTTTGGATTGGAGAAGGTTCTGCTTCAGGTTCTTTAATCAGTCCAGATATGTACAGAGAGTTTGTCTTACCTTATCAACAAAAGATGGCTGAACATATCAGAAAAAGAGGTATGAGAAGTGTCGTTCATATTTGTGGTGATATCAACAAGGCCATAGAATCGGTTGTAACTTGTGGAACAGACGGTATTGATTTAGACCATATGAATGATTTGGCTACGGTTAGAGATATTGCCAAAGACAAGATGTGTGTAAAAGGTAACTTCGATCCAGTTGATCTACAAGAGTGGTCACCTGACAAGATTATAGAGGTTGCTAAAGAAAAGATAGCACTTTTCCCAAATAACAAAGGACTCATACTTTCTACTGGATGTCTTGTAACAAGAGACACACCAAAAGAAAACATAGATGCTTTTGTAAAGGCATGTTTATAAGAGCATCTTTGATGCTCTTTTTTAGGAGGAAATATGATATTCGATAGGTTAGAGAATTTAAATATATATAAGGGTGTTCATAGTAGATTTGATAAAGTAAAGGAATTCTTGGAGACAGAACAGCTAGAAAATGGACGCTATGAGCTGGGTGGGGGTGACTATGCTGTTGTGACAAGCTATGAAACCAAGGAAGACCTGGACACTTATGAAGCCCATAATCAGTATCTAGATATTCAAATTATGATGTCAGGTAAAGAGTGTATTTTTGTTTCTGATAGAGGCTCACTAGAAGCGGCAACTAGTTATAATGAAGCAGATGATTATATACTCTATAAAGGTCCATCAAAGGGGTATATAAACTTAGAGGCAGATGCATTTGCAGTTTTCTTTATGGATGATGCTCATATGCCAGGTGGCAAGTTAGATAAGATTGAACCTGTAAAGAAGATTATTGTAAAACTGAAAGTGGAGGGCAAGTCGTGATAATTGCAATTGACATTGGTGGAACGAATATCAAGTTTTCTTATGCAAGTCCTGATGGTATTTTAGGTGCTGTAGAATCAATGCCGACGGATGCATATTTAGGTGCAGACAATATGTATAAGAGAATTGAAAACCTGATTGGACTAGCAGATATGTCAAAAGTTACAGGTATCGCCATCAGCTCAGCAGGTCAAATCGACTCCGATAAAGGCCGAGTTATCTTCGCCACAGACAGCATTCCTGGATATACTGGTTTTGAAATCAAGAAACGTCTAGAAGAGAAGTTCAAAGTCAAAGTCACTGTAGAAAATGATGTGAATTGTGCTGCACTCGGTGAACTCTGGAAGGGACATTTGTCATCGGAAAGCTTCTTAGCTTTAACGCTTGGAACTGGTATTGGAGGGGCTATTGTTGAAGATGGTAAGATCTATCACGGCAGTGGTTATTCTACCGCAGAGTTTGGTCATTTAGCCCTTGTTTACAAAGGTCTTGAATGTACCTGTGGCCACAGGGGTTGTTATGAAAGATATGCTTCAGCAAAGGCCTTAAATGAGCAAATCAGTGATAAGTTAGGTGATATGGATACAAAGCTTTTCTTTGAAGCGTGTAGACAGGGCAATGAAGCATATTTAAGGGTTTTAGATCAGTGGGTAGATTATGTATCTGAGGGTCTTAAGTCACTTGTTCATACCTTTAATCCGAATTTAATATTGATAGGTGGCGGTGTTTCAGCTCAAGGCGACTATTTAGCTGATAAAATCAAAGAATCCCTTAAAGGAAAAGTCATGCCTTCATTTATGAAAGACTTAGACATAAAAATGATGACACTAGGTAATGACGCCAATTTATTAGGTGCCGTTTATCACTTTAATCATCAGTAAAATAAACCACCCTCAACGATTGTTGAGGGTGGTTTATGTGGTTATTCAAGATAGGTTTATGTTAATTAGATGGCACTCTCAGGGATTCAACCGCTGATTTTAGAAGTGAAATAGCTTTGTGCAAGTGGGATTCTGGACAGGCAAGGTTTAATCTTATAAATCCTGCTCCTTCACGTCCATACCAATGTCCCGCATCAACAGCTAAGCCAGCTTCTGATAATGCATCTAAAAGAAGGTGTGGGTCTGGCTGAAGTTTTCTCATATCTAGCCATACTAGATAAGTGCCTTCAGGTTCTATTAGTTGAATTTCTGGTAATTTAAACGATATATATTCCTTAAGTGTTTTTAGGTTACCTTCTACTTGCTTAATCATTTGATTGTACCAATCTTCTCCATGCTTATAAGCAGATTCAAAGGCGGTATTACTCAGTATATTGTTATGATTTAAATGAAACATATGAATAAAATCATTAAAGTTCTTACTAATTATTGGGTTTGTAATAATAGCAGTCGCAATACTCTGACCTGATAAGTTAAATGTTTTTCCAGGTGACAAGAGTGTAATTGTATTGTTTGAAATATCATCACCTAATGTCATCATGTTTACCATTTTATGTCCAGTTAAGATGATATCACGATGGATTTCATCTGATATGACTCTGACACCATGTTTTAGTGCAAGTATACTCAGTTTTCTAAGTTCATCTTCTCTCCATACTCTTCCGACTGGGTTGTGTGGATTTGAAATGATGATCACTTTTGTATGATCTTTTTCCATGAGTTCCTCTAATGAATCAAAGTCCATTTCGAATTCAAATGTAAGTTTTAAAGGACTCTTATAAAGCTTACGCCCCATTGATTTGACGGTACTGGCAAAGTTGTGATAAACAGGTGGCTGAATAATGATACCGTCTTCTTTTTCAGTCAATATTTCAATGAGGATTGGTAGAGCCGAAGAAACACTTGGAGCTGTATGTATCCACGATTTATCAATATGCCAATTGTGGATTTTTTTCTGCCATTCAATGAAGCTGTCAAAAAAATCTTCCGATTTGTACTCATAGCCGAAGTGACCTTCGAGAGCTCTTTTTTTTATGTCTATTATAGTTTGTGGTACAGTCATGAACTCCATATCTGCTATCCACATAGGATGCAAATGATCCTTTTTAAATAATTTCTTTTGTCTGGTATTTGACCACTTTTCAGCGTTAAAATTAGCTCTGTTAAGCATTTTATCGAAGTATAACACTGGCTTACCTCCCTTTGTAGTTTTTCTTTATCTCACTAATGGACTTTCTATCGAAAGCATTGATAAGGTCTTTAGCGTTCCCGATAGTATTTGAATCCGTTATATATGTTTTATTAAAAAATATATTGTGTAAGTCTCTTAAACGATAAGTTAAGTCCCATAGTAAAGGGAATATCTTGGCAAGGTGTCTATTTATCATATAAATATTTAGTAATTGTCCTACCACTATTATTGATACAAGAAAGTACTTCATGTCACCAAAAATATCAACACTACTGACGATGAATAAAATAACAATAAGCAGAAGTTGTATGTTTAGACTATTAGATATTTTGTTCATTTATGACTCCTAAATTATTTGTTTCCTATCATGTTATCAAGTAAATATGTTTGTATGTTTCTTTGCATATGCTCTAGTTTAGGTCAATCATAAGTCCATATTGCATGGAAGTCAATACACACTTTTAAGTACCTAGTAACCTTTAGGTACTTAGTAAAAGCCTTAGAAATAGGCGTTTCTAGTGATATTGCTTATCCTCCCACAGATAAGTAATCTTGAATTTGATTGCAGTGGCGCTATGTGTTCATTGAAGTAAAATTGAATAAGGAGACTAGATCGTATGGTTACTAACTGGTTACTAGTTACTATAAAGTACATACTTTAACATTTTTATTTCGAGTACTATAATGAGCTTGTTATTTAAGAAGGGAGTATCAATGAAAACAATAGGCATAACAACAGCTCATTATAATCTTAAACAGGGATTTTTAAGTAATGGTGTGAACAATCAATATTACAATCAAATTATTGAAGCAGAAGGATTACCTGTTTTACTTCCAATTCCGCATAAAGAGGACATTAAAAGACTTGCAAGACAATACGTAAAAAAATTAGATATGCTCCTGCTGACAGGAGAAGAAGATGTATCATATTCTCGCTATAATACTGTAAGCGATTATAATACATATATCTATAGTCTTGATAAAGATGAATGGGAGCTAGAACTTATTAAAGTATTTATGGAAGCATCCAAACCTATTATGGGTGTTGGTTTAGGTTTTTTAAAGATTAATCTGGCATTAGGAGGTACATCGACAAAAGAGATAGTGTCAGGACAGAATCAAATTGGTTTTGGTCATTTGCATTTAAAGACTGAGAAAATTACTTTGGAAGGTCATACATTAAAAGAAGCATTTGGAAGAGATATACTTGTGAATTTGGATGACAATCAGGATATTGATGTGCTTGCATATGAGTTAAGTGTAGATAGTGAAATAGGTTTTTCTGAAGATCATAGAATAAAGCTATTATATAACGAAAGAAACAAGATTTTAGGTGTTCAGTTTTGTCCTGAAATGATAGAAGATATAGTGCAAATAAAAACATTATTTGATTTATTTTTCCTAGCTGCTACAAAGGGAAAAGATTTTTAACATAAGGAGGCATGTAATGGAAGTAAAAATTTATGGTAAAAGAAATGAGTATCCAGTAGTTGGATGTGGATGTTGGCCGAAAAGAACCATGTATGAGATGTACAGTGAGTTTGCTGGGGCAGTTAACGAGTGTAAGTTAAGTGATGCTATACAGTTTGACTTTTTAGATGTCAATGAGGAAAAAATATATGACCCCTTGATTCTAAATGCCTTAGATCGAGGATTTCACTTACCACTTACAGTAATAGATGGTGATTTGAGATATCAAAATGTTCTACCTACAAAACAATTCGTAAAGAATCAATGCTTAAAATTAAAAGGCAATATTGGATTATAATATATAGATGTTTAGACAGAGTATGCTAAGTAACTGCATACTCTTTTTAGTATCATATACAACACACCAACTTTTTTTCAGAAAGATAATTTTATGAAATGATGAAAAATAGCCATTTTCAAAGCCTTTGTAGTTTAGAGAAAGTAACCAGTTACATAAAAGTGCATACTTCTTTTGATGTACCATATTGGTTATACTTTGCTTACAGTAAAGAAAGGAGGAAGTATGAAAAAAGTTGGAATAACCCTACATCACTATAAGTCAAACTTAGGATTTGATAGCAATGGTGTGAATAAACAATATCATGAAAGAATATCAGAATCTGGCGGTTTACCTGTTTTAATACCAATTCATGAAGGAGAGAATATATCGGATTTAGCGATTGATTATGCTGAAAATCTAGATATGTTATTACTTACAGGCGGATCGGATATTACACCATATTTATATGGCGAAAATATTGAGAAAGATTGTGGTGATTTTGATGTTGATAGAGATACGTGGGAACTTGCTTTGATTCATTCTTTTATGAAACTATCTAAGCCAATAATGGGTATTTGCAGAGGCTTTCAAATACTTAATGTAGCACTAGGAGGAACCTTGCGACAAGATTTAGATAAGTCCTTTAACAAACACTGGCATAATCTTGATAGACCTCATCAAACGGGACATCGAGTCAGTATATCAGGCAAAACTCTTGAGATGTTATTTGGTAAGAGTTATTGGGTTAACTCATTTCATCATCAGAGCATTGATGAAATTGCGCCTGTTCTTGAAGATAGTGAATTTGCCTTAACAGATGATTTATTGATTGAGATGCTATACAATCCAAAACTAAAAATAATCGGTGTTCAGTATCATCCTGAAATGATGCCAAAAGAGAAAGAAACAAAGCTTCTTTTTGAATTATTTATGAATTTTGAGAAGTATAAGTTAGAGGAGGTATCATAATGCCTAAAACTGTAAAAATAAACAATGAAAGTACTAACCATCTTTGTGGTGTTGGTGTAACAATATCAATTATTGGTGGTAAATGGAAACCTTTGATTTTATGGTTGTTATTACAACATGAGAACAGAAGATATGGTCAGATTAAACGTTTCATACCTGAAGTGACCAATAAAATGTTGAGTCAGCAGCTTAAGGAGCTCATCAGTGATGGCTTGGTCACTCGAAAGGACTATCATGAAATTCCACCAAAGGTAGAGTATAGAATTTCAGAAAAAGGAAAGACTCTCGATGACATAATCGAGAACATGTGTATATGGGGCATTGACCATATGAGTGATGTGTAGTTACTAAAAAGTGCGTACTTGTATATGTATATGCTCTTTGATATATTTTCAAATGACGAAAAAATGGAGGTAAAAATGGAAAAAATTAAAGTAGAAGTATTTGGTATGAAGGACCAATATCCAGCTACAGGGGGATGTGGATGTGGCCCAGCACAGTCTATGGGCGAAATGTATAGTGAGTTTATGGAGAGAATTTCTTCGAATGAACTGTATGAAAATATGGAAATTACATTTGTTGAGTATTCAAACGACCTTGAAGGTTTTGACTATGTAAAAGAAGCACACGGTAGAGGTTATTCCTTACCACTTACTGCAATTAATGGACGTGTACGTTTTCATAGTTCAATTCCATTCAATCAAGTTATAAGACTTGTTAAGCAACAAATGAAATAGGAGGTCGTATGTTTAATCATGAAGAGGCAACAAAAAAAATATTAGAGACGATGTCTGGTTTTCAGCTACTTGGGATCGCATCGCGTGACAGATTTGAAAATAGAGATGTAAAAACATTAGAAGGTAAAGATCCTAGTAATCTAGTTAAAGATTTTCAGTCGGTAATTGTTTTTGGAGAAGGTAAACATAAGAAAGATGAGTTAAATGTTGTGCCAGAAACTTTTGAAGATCATATGGATATTTTAGTTAAGCCATTAGAAGTGGTTGCTTATCTTAACTCTTTGGGCTATAAGTCACATGTTGTACATAAATCTGAACTAGATGTTTCACTTGTTGATATGGCAGTTCAAGCAGGTGTCGGAGAATTAAGCCCTGTAAATTCATTAGTGGTCAAAAACTATGGTTTAACACCTGTTATTCAGGCTATTATTACTGAAGCGCCGTTAGTAGCATCTGAGATGCCAAAGCCTAAATCACATTGTATTGGTTGTAACTTATGTTTAAGAGTATGTCCAATTAGAGAAGAGGCTTATGCAGATGGGGATATGAGTAAGTGTGCATGTAATAAATGCGTTGAAGTTTGTCCAGTTTAAGGAGAGGTAATATGATTAATATTAAAATATATACTGCAACAGTAATCACTTGTGCTAAGTATGCCCTTGAAGTACTACACAATGATCTATCTGGTTTAGCAGGTGGTGGTTGCGGCGGAAGTGGCGGCGGATGTGGTTGTAGCGGCGGTGCCAGTTCGTTAATGACGATTGAAGATTTAGAAGAAATATTTAGTGATATGGATGGTTATGAGATTGAAGTAATCAATCACGATGAACAACCTGAAAGATACTATGAAGGCTTAAAGAAGACCTTTGATAAAATGGGGTTTGAAACAGTTGTTGATAATGGCACTGTAGAATACATCAAAAGTGCCTATGCACCAATTATTACAGTTGATGATATTATTATTTCTATGGGAAGAGTCCCTGAAGATTATGAGTTGATTGATGCAATTGAAGAGAACACTAAAGTACCGGTAGCTGCTTCGGCTGGATTCTAGCCGATAGTTGTTATAAATAACAAGGAAGTGCTAATAAAAAACTGCCCCTTTATTAGCGTACATTCAATCTGTATGACAAGTTATTGTTAGAATGATATTAATGAATGACTTCCCCCCTCAAACTAAAGTCAAACCTTTATTAGGTTTGACTTTTTTCTATTCATATTATTTTTGGTTAATTAAATCTAAATAGAGAAAAACTCAAGACGTAGTCGCTCGAGTTTTGATGGACATTTTATTATCGAAATAATCTTCTAAATAAGATGCTTATTGTTGAAATTGCCATAATCATTAACAGTATTGTTTTTCTCATCTGATCTCCCTTCGCATTGAATATTAAACTAGAATTTTGATGTTTAATATAAGTAGTATATACAATTAAAACAGGGAAGTTAAGTATGTACTTTTTTGTAACTACTTGATGAATTTAGGTTGTTCTTCATTAAAATTTTGTTCGTAGGCACAGTAGGTAACTGGTATCAAAAAAGTGCGTACTTGTTACAAACACTGGGATTTGGTATATTTGCATTGAAGAAAATAACTAAGACTTTTGGAGGTTACAATGGAAAAAATTAAAATTGAAATTTTTGGAATAAGAGATAGATTTCCTGCAGCTGGCGGTTGTGGGTGTGGTCCTTCCCAAACTATGATTGAAATGTATGATGAGTTTATGTATCGTATGAAGTCAAATGAATTATATGAGCATTTAGATATTTCGTTTATTGATTATAAGGATGACATAGAAGGTTATGATCATGTAAAAAGTGCCATTCTAAGTGGCTTTAATTTGCCGCTTACAGCAATCGATGGTCGTATCAGATTTCATAACTCAGTACCATTCAATCAAATTGTAAGACTCATTTCAAGGCAAATAAAGTAGTTTTTTAGTAAATGAATTATAATTTACACTTCAACATAGAAAGATAACTATTTTTTAGTATCAGGTTAGAGTAGATTTTATAGAATGCCTTATTGTTTAATAAGTGTAATAGTTGCTTATTAAAATATATTCATACTTTCATAACACCTTGAGCAGTAAGGTAATTTTAGTTTTATTGGGACTTAATTTGATTGAATAGAAGACAATGATTTATAGGTTTAATGAGAAAAGACAATGTAGATTAAATATCTACTAGAAATCAAACATGTTTTGGAGGAAAAAATGAAAAAGGTTATATCAACGGTTAATGCGCCGTTAGCAATAGGTCCATATTCACAAGCTAATCAAGTAGGCAATACGATTTATATTTCAGGACAGTTACCAATTGATCCAGTTACTGGTGAGTTTTCAAGTGAAGAGATTAAAGGGCAAACAAAGCAGTCTCTTGAAAATGCTAAGGCAATCTTAATTGAGGGCGGATTCACTATGGAGAATGTTGTTAAAACAACAGTATACTTAGATGATATCAAAGAGTTTGTAAGTATGAATGAGGTGTATGCTCAGTATTTTACTTCAAAATTTCCTGCTCGTGCTGCATTTGAAGTTGCTAAGTTACCATTAGGGGCAAAGGTAGAAATTGAAATGATTGCTGTAAAATAATAAAAGTGAATAGATCTGTTTCTGATTTGATAAGTTAATAGTATATAGAAAAAACTACTCCGATGATAATACAGGAGTAGTTTTTTTAGGTAGTATGTTGGATTATGGTTTAAGTGACCTTAAATTCACTAATATTTTTTAGTAGTTTATCAGTAGCGTTCTCTTGCTCGTCAGCAATAGCTGTTACTCTATCAACAGCTTCTGAGACGATGTTGATATTATCGCTAATATTTAGACTATTTGCAGTAGCCTGTTGAATTGCACTTGCTATTGATTCAATAGAACTACCTACTTCGTTAATTTCTTTGTCAATTTCACTTGCATGGATATTAAAGTTCTTCATAATGTTTTCTACGAGCTCTGAATCGCTAAGATATTGTTCACTAGTAGAAACCAGCATTTGATAATCTGGAATTACCTTTTTATCTATAAATGTCAACATGTTAGTAGATTGAATGGAAACCTCTTCAAAAGCTTCATTAACTTCTTTAATTAACTCACTTATTTGGGCAACTGTCTGCGTAGATGCTTCTGCAAGTTTTCGGACTTCTTCCGCTACAACAGCAAAGCCATTGCCATGTTCTCCAGCTCTTGCTGCTTCTATTGCTGCATTCAAGGCAAGTAAGTTTGTTTGAGTTGCTATTTGATTAATGGTGTCTGCCATCAAGGATATTTCTTTTACAACTTCAGCTTTTTCCAGTGAAGCATGGACATTGTCATGATTTTCCTGATATATAGTATGAACTTCATCTAACGATTTGATCCCTTTTTGTCGAATTTCAATAGCTTTTTCAGCGATAGCCTTTGCATTGCATAAGCCTTCTTTTGCTGTTGTCTTCAATTCTTGGGTTCGATTTACAATCAGATTAGATTTAGAGTTAACTTGATCTGAAGCAGCAGAAGTTTCCTCAATGCCAGCCGTAATTTCTTGAGTTGCAGCATTAATGTTATGAAGCTGTACATTAAATTCCTCAATTGCTGAATGGAGTTCCTTCGAAGTTTCAGAAACAAGAGAACTGTTATTATTAACGACGGATAAGTGTGATCTTAACTGATGTGACATTTCTTTAAATGAATGACCAATGAGTCCTATTTCGTCATTCTTAGAAAATTTAAGTTTTCTAGAGAAATCACCATTTCCTGCATACGCCATTTCTTCTGAAAGTCTTTTCAAGGGCTTACTAATAACAATTCTTGTAAATGCTTCGACAATAATTATAGCAATTATTACACCAATAAATAAAACAAGAATAAGCATTTTCTGTGTATCTAGATTGGTTTTCATATAATCGTTATAACTAGCTGTGACGATTAAAGCCCAGTTACCGATAGGTTTATAGGCTGCATAGTATTTGTCTGCAAATCGACTATAGTGGAAGCTACCGCTAGTATTGTTCTCAATCCCTTCAATGACTTGAATGGTTTCAGGTATTTCTTGTTCTAATATATTCATATTAAGTGATAGATTATCGCTTGGATGGACAGTGACGAGCCCAGTTTGATCAACTAGATAACCAAAACCATTATCAAATATATGAATGTCTTTGATGTGTTTAGCCACGTTAGTCATACTCATTGCAGCTACAACAACTCCAATTGTTTCACCGTTTTCACTAACAGGTTGGCAAATGGCTACAATATTTCCATTTGATGTTCTTGATTTCAAGACATTACTTTGGCTCATTTGACCACTTGCAATAGTTGCCTTAAAGTATTGCCGGTCACTGATAGACGTAGTAGAGTTTGTCTTTTCATCAGTTACAATTACGCGACCTTTTGCATCGGCAATTAATAATCTTTCAATGGTGCCATTTGAAATTCTAACTTGCTCAGCAAGGTCGTTTCTTATTCTGTTGAGTGAATTGCCTTTAGAATGAATGGTATTCCTTACTTCTCTACTGCTACTGATAGAGTTTAAGAGCATTTGTGCACCTAAAAGCTCAGCTTCTAGTGCCTCAGCTTTATTGTTTGCAAGCTCTCTCATTCTTTCATAAATTGCGTTTTCGGTAGCTTTTTTGAATTGCACTAATGTGATAGTGCCTGGTATTGTAACAATCAAGATTATTACAATAAGAAACATGGCTAAGAGTTTGGTTCTTATACTATAAAATTTCATCTTTCATACTCTCCATTCATTAGATCATAATAGATTAAGCTTGTTAGCGGATCTTTATTGGTGAATTGCCTGAATAATAGTTATGGCAATCTTAAGTTTAGACAATGCAGTCATTAAGACAATTTTGGGACAAGCGATATTGATTCGAATAAAACCAGCACCTTGATGGCCGAACCAAGAACCTGCATCTACTGCTAGGTCACCGTATTTAGCGATCGCCTCAATAAGGTAGTTTGAATCTGTGGAGATTTCTCTTAAGTCGAGCCATACCATAAAAGTGCCCTCAGGTTTGATTATATTAATTTCAGGAAGTTCTTTGTTAATAAAGTTTTCAAGAATCATATAATTAGTTTCCAGAACCTTTGAAAAGTGACTCAACCAGTTGTAACCATGGGTATAGGCAGTTTCGAAAGCAATATTATTTAGAATGTTGTTGTTATTAATATGATATTTATCAACAAAGCTTTTATATTTCTTACTAATTAATGAGTTGTTTATTAATACAACGGCCATTGATTGACCTGATATATTAAATGTTTTACCAGGAGCTAAAAGAGTGATGGTGTTTCTAGAAATCTTATCCGACAAGTCCATTATGTTAGTCATGGATATGTCTTTGTATAGGATATCACGATGGACTTCATCAGAAATAATCTTGACATTATGTTTGATACATAAATCTGCTACTTTTCTGAGTTCTATATCAGTCCATACACGACCTACTGGGTTGTGAGGATTAGAGAGGATTAACACTTTTGATTTGGGATTTGTAAGTAAGCTTTCTAGATGATTAAGATCCATTTCGTATCTACCTGACTCATATCTTAAAGGGTTTTCTGTAACTTGTCTGTTTAGATTTTTGATAGATTTAGCAAACATTTGGTAAACAGGCGGTTGAATGATTATATAATCATCTTTATCAGTTAATATTTCTATAAGTACAGGCAGTGCTGTAGAAATACTTGGTGAAAAATGAATATATTCTTCTGGTATATGAAAGTTATGTTTATCTAAGTGCCATTTTTTAAAAGCATGAAGCATCTTTTTAGTTCTATGTTCATAGCCAAAGTGACCTTTGGAGACTCTTTTTTTTAGATTAGCTACGATTTCAGGTGAAGTCATAAAATCCATATCATTTAGCCATAAGGGGAGTAATTTATCTTTGTTAAAGAACTCCAGCTGTTTTTCGGTTTGATATTTAATAGAAGGTGTTTGATCTCTTTTAATTGAGCGATTAAAATATAACATTAAATTTTCCTTTCAACTACTTGGTTCATCAATTGCTGATTGACTCAAAAGTAAATTATCATTGCACACATTATATCAATTATTGGTTGAATTACTAGTATGTACTTTTTTGTAACTACTTACTCGAATGTAACTAATATAGAGCTTTTGAGCGTGTTCTTAGTCAAAATTTATACACAAAAAAAGTGCTGTCTGATAAATATGAAATCTATCAAAAAACACTGATTGCATTAGGTTAAATTTTGGTATAGGTTATTGCCTTTTAAATCCCCAGTCACACATTAAATCCAAAATAGGTACTAATGTTTCACCTTCTTTAGTTAAGGAATATTCTACTTTAGGAGGAACTGTTTCGTAGTCTTTTCTTCTAATAAGTTTATCTGCTATGAGTTCTTTTAATTGTTGACTCAACATTTTATTGGTAACACCTGGTATAAATCGTCGTATTTGACCATACCTTTTAGTACCATTTTTAGCAAGGAACCATAAAATTAAAGGTTTCCATTTGCCCCCCATCTTTGACAGTGTATAAGGAATACCGCATTCTTCACTGCTTAATACTTCTAAATTATATGTACTCATCAGGCCCTCCTTTACTGCATTTTACGCAATTTTAAGTTTCGTAGAAGTAACCAGTTACTAAAAAGTGCATACTTCTATACATATACTATTCTATTCTATAATTAACTTGAAGTAAAATAATGGACAAGTTGATTTTTAGTAAGACAGTAGTTTAATTGGTAACTGGTTACAATAAAGTACGTACTTGTAAGTATTATTTTCCTTTGTTATATTCTCAGAGGAAGGCAAAGGAGGTTCAAAATGGAAATAACGATAGAAGTATTTGGTCATAGAGAAGATGTACCAGCTTCATGTGAGTATGGTCCTTCTGTAACTATGGGAGAGATGTTTGACGATTTTATGGATAAACTCATGTTGAATGAATTATATGAGTTTATAGATTTAACATTTGTTGAATATTCAGAGTTGTTAGAGGAGCATGACTATGCAAAGGAAGCATATGAAAGAGGCTTGCAATTGCCAATCGTTGCTATTGATGGGAAAGTCTATTACCATAGTACAATTCCATATAATCAAATATTAGAAACCCTTAATATGAAATTTAAGGTGGAGAAAAAGGCAAGTTAAGTATTTAAACAATCATCATCAACTAGTTAGTTTTATAAGCCCTCATATTAACTAGTTGTTGACATAAAATCCACAGGCTAATCGACTCATCACTGGCCATTAGCCAATACTGAACCAATACTTTTGGTTCAGTATTACTCCAATATTTGAAAGGATATAGTAATGATTAATTGCGTATTGGCTTATAACGATGAATTGGCAAAAAATGAAGTAGAATCAGTACTTATGAAACATGCAAATCTAAACATTTCTGTTACTACAAATGGTTTAACAGATAGTCTGATATACATGAATTTTGATGTTTTGTTTCTTGCATTCAATATGATAGAAGCTTCTGTGATAAAAATTATTCAGAGTATAATCTATGCAAACAAAAAAGTCATTATAATATCCTCTGATTATAGATTTGCGGTCAAGGCATTTGAGTTAAATGTATCAGACTTTATACCCTATCCATTTGACAAAAAGCGTATTGAAAAAAGTTTAGATAAGATATATATGAACGCGAATAAGAATAATATGACAATTGAATACTTAAAGCAAGATGTAAAGAAAGATTTATTCAGTTTTCATAAAAATGGTAGATTGGTACCTGTTAGAGCTGATGAAATCAAGTACATCAAGGCAGAGAAAAAAGGGACAAGTATCCATACTACAAAAGGCGTCTTTAAGTTAAAAAAAGCACTTTCAAATTTTGAAAAAATGCTTGATGGTAAACTGTTTTTCAAGTGCCATAGATCGTATACGGTTAATCTGGATTATGTTGAATATATAGAAACATCGTATGGAAGAACATATGAAGCAACTCTATTAGATGAGGATGATAAGATTCCTATATCTTCTAAATATGCTGCTGTACTTAAAGGATAGGAGAGTGATTATAGATGGGTAAGAATAAACAAATGATATTTGGCATCTCTATAGGACATTTTTTTAACGACTTATTGGTTTCTTTTGTACCGAGTATGATGTTCATGCTTGCAATATCACATAAATTAACCATTGTTCAGCAAACCTTAATCTTAGCATTCTTGTCATTTACGAGCTCAATGCTGCAACCAGTGATTAGTAAGTTTGTTTTGTTTTTAGGTAAAAAAGTCTTAATCTTTAGTGTTATATGGATTGCAGTATTTACCTCGGCAATCTCGTTTACAAGTTCTTTTCTTGAGTTGTTTATATTGGTTGGTTTAGCTGGGATAGCATCATCTATCTACCATCCAGTAGGATCAGCACTAACTTTAAACTTAAGTAATAAATCAAAAGGGTTCTCTTTAGGTTTGTTCATGACCGTAGGTGGAGTTGCAGCTTCGTTTTCACCTTTGTTTTTTGCAATGATGACTAAATCCGGTGATTTCCGAAAGTTACTATTTATTGTTCCGATAGGACTGATTGTAGCATTTATTATGTATGCCTTAAAGACAGATGAATTGGATTTCGATTTTATAAATAAATCGAGTTCAAGAGCAAATCATGTAGAGTTTTGCACCTATAAATGGATAGGTGTGTTGATACTTTTAACAACGATAAGAAGTGTTGTTTACAAAGTTATGTTAAGTTTTGGTGTACAGGTTTTAACATATGAAGTTATAAGTAAAAGTCACTTAGTATTCATTTTTCTTCTTGTCAGCACATTAGGCACCTTAATCGGTGGCTATGTGAGTGATAGAATACCTTCTAAACTCTTATTTGTTGCGAGCAATTTTCAACTATGTTAGCAGTTATGTTTTTTCTAATGACAACGGGATTGATACAAGGAATCATGTTTGTTCTTGCGGCTTTATCGCTTTCAATGTCTAATAGTAGTGTGTTAGTGATTGCCTCAGAAATCTTTCCAGAAAATCTGATTTTAACAAATGGTTTAATGATGGGGCTTGCTGCAGGTTTAAGCGGTGCTTTGCTCATAATTTTTGGTGTTTTCGCAGAGCAAGTAGGATTATATAATACAATAATAAGCTTGAATATACTACTTTTATTGGCAAGTGCTTACTCGTTGTTGATTCCAAAGAGAGGAAGTAAATGCAGATTGTCTGATTTGCAATATGCATAGTAGATAATTGTGTATTCTAAATAAGAGACCCTTTTGAGGGTCTTTTTGAGATGCAAGGAGCTTCACAATACGAATTTAGATTTATAACTTCTGATTTAGAGGTTAGCGAGGTTTGTAATCCATTCACATGAATCTAGAAATTCATTTAAATACTTGTTAAATAGTTCGATACCATGGATATGACTAGGCTTTGGGTATCTGTGCTGAATTTGATAACATGTTAAATCTGGTGATGGTGTAATTGGATAACATACAAGATCACTGGTAAACCTCATAGATTTGATAACAGATATTGGTGCGAGTGCCCAAAGTGTTTTACTTTGCATTAAATAATTAATCATCATAGAGCCTGTATTAACAGTTACATAGGGTCTTGTTTTGGGACTCCAATATCTATCATGCCAGACCAAGTAATCAGTTCCCCAGTAGATAAATATTTCGTTCTTACCATCTAAATGCTCGATAGATATGTTCTCATAGTATTGACTATCCTTGTTGCAGATTAGATACATTTGCTCTGAAAAGGCTTTATTAATGATGAGCTTATCATTTCTTACTTTTTCATAAACAAAGCCAATATCCAACTGATAAGATTCTATCATTTCTGCTATTTGATTAGAATGAAAAGTGTTTATGTGCATGTTGATATATATAGAAGGAAATATGGAAAGAAGTTGCTTATAATTATATGATTAATGGCTTCATTAGCAGTATTAATGTTCAAGCATTTAGAAAAAGATCAATCTGTAATAGGTAAGCCCAATAAATCATCAATATACAAGTTGGCACTCTTGAATTACTTATTTCTGAAATTAGTGAAGATAGAATCATCGCTTTGGTGTTTTTATATACACACTCAAATATGTATTGGATGTTTTTAGTAGAAACAATGTATCAGCAGGTTTGATAATATCTATGTTCAGGGTGGAAATAATTGTTGGAGGGAGATTTGTACTTATAATATTCCAGTAGTAAAAATGTGCACTTTACACCTCAATTCTATTCTTCGGTTCATTCATAAGCATTTTTATAATATAAGTCATATACAATGAACTTGAACTAAAATGGTGATGGGATAAAATAAAGTGCATTTTTACAAAAATGATATGGTGGATGAATACAGATTTAATAAGTTGAATATGGTTGTAACTAGGGGTTATCACAGAATTAAACATGTTTATTGGAGATTAAGATCTATGAAGAGAAAATTAAGATGAATAAGGAGTCTTTTGATTCACCTCTAAAAGCTCTAATAATGATATTTACCTATATCATTTTGATTAAGTCAATTGGATTTTATATATCGACCGTAGCTTTTTTTATGTTGTTTGCATGTCGTTATAATGGCAGAACGCTTAAAACTATATTTATGTCAATTGTAATAATCGGAATTGTTATTTATCTTTTGCTGATTAGGGATTTGGGAAACACTCTTCTAACTGGTTTATTATTTTAGTACAAGGAGGAAATATGCTGATAAGACAATCCATTAAAGAGAAAGAAATACATAAGGAGTTTGTACTGGGGGTTTTGTTGGTATTTCCAATAATTCTATTACTATTTGGGATAATCATTGGATCATCTGAACCATGTTTTTTTAGTTGTTATGTAAAAATAACTAAATCTCCAACAATTTTGGTGACAGACTTTTTAGCCTTAGGTGGCATTGGTGCTTCGTTCGTTAATGCAGCTGTGATTGGCTTTGTTAACATATATTTATTAAAGCATTACAAAATGAAAATTAATGGCCTATTGATAGCCGCTTTTATGACTCTGTTAGGGTTCTCTTTCTTTGGAAAAAATCTAATTAATATTATTCCATTTTATTTAGGAGGATATGTTTACACAAAGTATCAGAGAAAACACATGAGAGATGTCATTGTTATTATCATGTTTAGTACAGGCCTGTCACCGATGATTAGTGAATTGATGTTTTCGAGTATCATACCAACACCTTATAATTTATTAATAGGTTTTATAATAGGAATTGCTACAGGTTTCCTTATAATTCCATTATCATCTCAAATGCTGAAATTTCATGAAGGCTATAACTTATATAATATTGGGTTTACTGCTGGTATAATTGGAACTGTTTTTACAAGCATACTTAGATTATTAGATAAAGAAGTTGAACCAGTTCGTATTTTATATGAGTCATACGATCTGCACATAAAACTATTGCTTACATGTTTGTTTATTTTTTTAGTGGCAATTGGTTTATTTGTAAATTCAAGCGGTGTGAAGGATTTAAGAAAAATATTTCGTTACTCAGGAAGAACAGTAACAGACTTTACATATTTGCTAGGCTACGGTGTAACCTTTATTAATATGGGAATTATGGGTTTGAGTTCACTCCTATTGGTAACATTATTAGGAGGGATTGTTAATGGTCCTGTTCTTGCAGCAATTTTCACCATCGTGGGATTCTCTGCTTTCGGAAAACATCTACAAAACAGTTTGCCAGTTGTTTTAGGTGTATTACTAGCAGCGCTTTGTTTGGGTTATGATTTGTCATCTACTGCTATAGTGATATCCATTCTGTTTTCTACGACAATTGCACCAATTGCCGGTGTTCACGGTCCTGTGGCAGGGGTAATAGCAGGTATTTTACACCTAGCTCTTGTAACCAACATTGGCATCGTACATGGCGGTATCAATCTATATAATAATGGTTTCGCTGGAGGATTGGTTGCGGGATTCTTGGTACCTATAATAGATGCTTTTAAAAGAGGAGATTGATATGAAACATGAGATAAAGAAAGTATGTAAAATTGTAGATGAAATTACAACACTCTTATTAAGAGATGATACAGATGAAGTAGATCTTAAAATCAAACGTACTTCAGAGGAAACAATAATATACATTACAGACTATAACACTTCTTATACAAAAAATGAAATCAATGAGATCAAGATGTGTCTCAATGTACAGAGACAACATGAGGTTGAGGAATGTTATTGGCATCTTGTTGGTGAGTGTGATACTGATTCGGAACTCCAGGTTATTGGTAGTATGGTTGATGAAGCAGAACTGCTCTTAAAAAATGGCAACCTATATATAACCCTAAAAAGAAAAGTTTAAATGTTAATTATATCGTAACTATGCTTAATTTTATTTGTTAGTATACATTGTTCATTCACTGCATAGTTATGGTATTTTTTTTGTTGAAAAATTTATCTTATGATATGTGAATTATTTTTATTAACGTTATTGTCCATGATTAGTAAGATAATCAAAAAAACTTTCGAAAATCTTTCTTTTTTATAAGTATTCTAATTACTTGTTTTGAGAGCATTTGAGAATTCCTTAAAGTTACTAGTTACTAAAAAGTGCGTACTGTTTTTTTAACACATAGTACATTAGAATCTAATCATAACCTAAGTTGTCGACTTAGATGGTATACATTAAGTTGACATCAAATGCATACTGTCCCATGTGGACTTATTCTCACTTATAATATTTTACAATCAACATTGTCGAAATGTGATTAATAGATAATGGGAAACGGACAGTATAAAATACAAAAAAGAAAGAGGTAAAAAAATGTTTAATGTAAACAATCTAAACGTGGCATGGGATTTTTTTAAACTGATATTCTTTGAATTAATAGCATTATTTCTAATTATCAGTTTCATAGTAGCTCTTCTACAAAGATATATCTCAAAAGACACAATTAAAAAGGTTTTAACTAAACCGCACAAAAGGATGCAAAATGTCATTGGAGCAGCGCTTGGTGCAGTAACACCATTTTGCTCGTGCTCAACAATTCCAATTTTAGTTGGTCTTTTTAAGAGTGGTGCACCATTTGGTGGTACCATATCATTTTTAATTTCATCACCAGTATTAAATCCAATGATTATTATATTATTCTTAAAGTTCTTTGGATTAAAGGCAACAGCCATTTACTTTGTTTTCACATTTATCTTTGCAACTCTAATAGGTGCTTTACTTGAGAAACTAGGTATGGAAAAGGAAATCAAGAATGTAACCATTCAGGGAAGTGGACATGAGGATATCACTTATGATAAATTAACAGGCACAAGATTTGAAAAACATAAAGAAGTTGCAAGATATGCTCTAAAAGATACGCTAGGTCTATTTGTGAAAGTTATTCCATTCTTAGTATTTGGAGCTGGTGTAGGTGCATTTATTTATGGATTCGTACCTCAAGAGTTTATTGTTAAATATGCTGGTCCAGATAATTTCTTGGCAGTACCAACAGCTGCAGTTATTGGTGTTCCAATGTATGTGAGAACTGAAACTATGATCCCTATTGCAAAGGCTTTAAATGCATCAGGTATGAGCATAGGAGCGATTATGGCTTTAGTTATAGGTGGTGCTGGCGCAAGTATTCCAGAGGTCACTTTATTAAATACGATTTTTAGAAAGAAAATGGTTATTGCCTTTGTTATAGCTGTATTTTCAGTAGCAACTATCACAGGCATTGCATTTAATATAATTTTATAGAGAGGAGATCATCATGAAAGAAAAGAAAAAAGGATTATTTAGTAGCTTATTTAAGCCAAGTGGCGGTTGTGGTTGCGGTGTGACAATCGTAGAAGAAAAAACTAAAAAAGATGACAAGAAAGGTAAGTAACTTACCAACTCCAAAATATTAAAAGAAACCTACATTAATTTGTAGGTTTCCTTTTGTGATAATTTTAGAGTGCATCATAAGAAGCAATAAATTGTAAGGATTGACAAAGCTCATCCTCTGTAATACGTTTCATTTGATTACTGGCAATTCGTGAATCAGGTTTGATATAGTACCTTTTTAAAAAAGGTGTCTCAAAGTACATTTTCATTATTTTTTTCATCATTGGCAATTTATCTTGGTGCGAGGTTTTAAGTGATTTTGTATCAAGAATTAGAGAATATTGAGATGTATCGATAGATGCCATTTTACTTTTATACTCATTTATAAATGTACTTAGTTCATCTTCATTATACATACCACTGCCTTTAATGATAACGTGTTTCTTGTCTTTGTCTAGTTCAATATTATTCATAATTTATCCTTTCTCTAGTTTTGATTTTTTAATCTATTAGAGTATAGTAGATTTTTTATCATGTGAGAAGTATGCACTTTTTTGTAACTATTAAAATAATAAAAGCAGTGAATGGAGGACGTAAATGATTAAATATAATTCTGAAGACAAGATGATTATGGGCGCTGCATTTGATACAATAACTTCAATTCAAGACAGAATTGATGATATTATCATTTATAGTAAGAGTATGGGACATAAAAAAATTGGCATTGCTAATTGTATATCCGTCAATGGTTATGCAAAAGCAGTGGAAGCTTACTTAAGTGAGTATTTTGAGATTATATCAATTCATTGTAAAAATGGTCGTATAAATTCAGAAGATATCGTAGAGGGTAGTTATGGAATCTCATGTAATCCTATTGGGCAAGCAGATTATTTAAATAGTCAGGAGACCAATTTAAACATTACGATGGGGCTTTGTATAGGACATGATATTGTATTTTCTAAATACTCTCGCGCACCTGTTACAAACTTGCTAGTCAAAGATCGTAAGAATAGGCATGATATTATTTATTCCATAGAATCAAAGTTTTAATTTGATACTGTTTTGTGGTGAATGAATCTCCATCTTTAGTTCGTTAAACGTTAAACCAAAAGCTCCATGATATCTTTATCATGGAGCTTTTGGTTTTTGATTTGAAATTATGATATATTTAAGCTTTGGATGCCTAGCTTAAAAGATAATCCTGTTGCTTATCTAATTGGGCAACAGTGTCTACTGTTATTACAGAAGTAGCAGTTAGATTTCCAGATTTCGTATTTTTCCTTAATAACATTATAGACTGTACTAATAGTAAGAACTTTTCTATTTTTATTAGAAAGACTCCTTACAAATTCAAACTCCTCTTTTGGTATATTTTCTATACGGTAATATTTTTCATTAACTTTTTCGTATAAAAACCACTCTTTTAACATTTGATTGACTTTCATATTATTTTTCATATCTAACCTCCTTCGTGGTAATTACGATTTCTAGCTGTATTATAGCTCATTATTTAATCAATAGTAAGTATGCACTTTTTTGTAACTACCTATTTTTTACTTGCAATTATCTCTTCTTAATTGTATACTTGTTTCAAAGATTCGCCCTCGAGGGCAGGAGGAGAAAATGAATAGTAGAGAAAGAGTGTTAAAGGCAATTAATCATGAGGAAGCAGATCGAATTCCGAAGTATGATGGGTTTTGGGAGCAGACCGTAAAAATGTATGAGGAGGATGGTTTAAAAGATAAACTGCCTCAGAATGAGGAAATTGTTATTGAAGGCTTGAAAAGAAGAATCGGTAATCCTTTAGAAGATTATTTTGATTTTGATATGGATGTCTTGTATATAGACACATCTTTAAGAATGCCTTTTGAAATTCTTGAAGAAGAAGAGGAGTTTGTTAAACTGAAAGACAGGTATGGTTTTACAGTTCAGAAGTTTAAAGACAAATCTGGTTCTATGCATTTTTTGGAACATGTCACTAAAGAAGCTGAAGGCTGGGAAAAACTTAAACATAGAATGATCTTTGATCCTAAAGATGAGGCAAGGATTGATAATAAATCCTATTTTATGCATCATGAAGCCTATCCATCTTGGCAAGGTTTTAAGACTTTATATGATGCTTATAGAAAAAGAGAAAAGTTTATGATCTATGCCTGTTATGGTGCTTGGGAAGGTACATGGAGGCATCACGGCTTCGAAGAGCTTATGATGGATTCTATATTAAACAAGGATATGATCAATGAAATGATGGATTATCATACCAATTTAACCATTGATACATTAAAACATGCCATTGAGATAGGGGCAAAGCCGGATGCACTTTGGATTATGGAAGACTTAGGTGGTACCCATACAACTCTGATTTCAAGAGATCAATACATTGAGATGATCAAACCACATCATAAGAAGCTGGCTGATTTTTGTCATGATAACGAAATGAAGTTTTGTATGCATTCCTGTGGTAAAATAGAATCGTTTATTGAAGAGTTCATTGATGCTGGATTGGACGTTTTACAGGCCATACAGGCCAATACAGGGATGGATGTTGTAGAACTTAAAAAGAAGTATGGCAATCAATTGACTTTCTGGGGCAACATTGGAGAGACCAAGCTCGCAGGTTCCAAAGAAGATATTTTAGAAGAAATCTCTTATAAGATACCAGGTGCAAAAGCTGGCGGCGGTTACATTTATCATTCTGACCACAGTATACCTGATGAAGTAAGTTTAGAAAATTATGAGTATATTATGGAACTGGTTAACAAGTATGGCCAGTACTAAAAAAGATAATAGATTTCTATTATCTTTTTAAGTCATATTAAATAATGAAGCTAAAATAACATCGTTGTCTAGATTCGATAGATTTTCTTTTGTAATGATTTCATTCTTTGAAAAGAAGGTAGTTATGTTCTTCGAATCTATAATGGTATTAATGAGTGCCTTTGTAGCTAAATAACCATGTAGGAAGTAGCTCTGGTTAATGGCACTGACGATGATGTCTTCTTCTAAATAGGTGATAATGTCTTTATTGATTCCTGTGACCACATAACGTATATGAGGATAATCTTCTTTTAGATGAGTGATAAGTATGTCAGCATATCTTGGTATGAAGATATACTTTATTTGATCTAAGTTCATGTCTTTCATTTTGTCTAAAACATTTTGAAGATCATCAAGTGAAATCTTATGAAACTCATTGATAGCCTTGCTTTTTAAATGGTCGATAAAGCCGTCATAGTATAAGTGAGAGGCTATTTTATCATTAGGTGTTTGAATAACTAAGAGATCTTGACCACTTGGATGTTCTCTAAGTAACATGTCAGCGGAAATGTGACCAGATTGATAGTAATTCTTTCCTATATGAGAATAGTCCTCGCTGATTTGATTGTCTATGGTTACGACGTTCGTAAACTGATATGCCTTTATAAGCGTATCAACTTTGTCTTTATTGATTGGAATAATTATGATACCTGTTAAGTCACCTAGTTTTAATGATGCCTCGAGTTGGCTCAATTGGGTATTTTCCTGATCAATCTTACAAGAGTGGATTTCCAACTCAACTTTAAAATGCTTTAGCCTGTTTACTGCATCAATAATGCCTTCTTTGGTTTCCTCAAAGTACTGATTATTAACAGAATGAATAAGAAAGACATGTATTTTTTTCACACCACTAGGCGCTAGCATACTTGAAAGTATGTTTTTTTTATAACCTACTTTCTCACAATAGTCCAGTATTAACTTTTTCTTATCTTCTGCAATATCTTGATCGCCATTAAGGGCTCTTGCCACAGTACGTCTAGAAAAGCCTAAGGCTGATGCTATGTCTTGCTGAGTAACTTTCTTCATAAAATCCTCTCATTTCCTATTACTTTATTAGATTATAAGATATTGAAAACAAGGTCAAGGATTAGATGTTTTAAAAGTACATATAATCCATAAAGTAGTCTTGGAATTTTGGATGATCACTTAAAGATACAGTCTGATTTCTACTGATAATTTCTTCAATGACCTTCTTGTTGTTAGTGTACATAAGTTTGATTGCACCATTTAAAGAACTGTTGCCTATGGTTCTGGTTTTATCTAAAAATGTACTTGGTAGGATATCTATGTCACATAAGGCCTTTAAAGAAACGTACTTGCCAAAACCACCAGAAATATAGATATTTTTAACATCTTCAGCCTGAATATCTGCAGTGTCTAATAGAATCTCTATACCGGTTCTAATGGCAGATTTAGCTGTCTGGATAGCTCTAATATCTCCTTGGCTGATGTAGATATTATCTGTGAGATAATATTTATCTTCATCTTGAAACTTGTCTATAAACCTACCTGTAGCATCAATCAGACCATTTTTACTTAAATAAGCAACCGTACTGATTGTACCTGTGCCACATATGCCTTTTGGTTCTTCCTTGTCAATGGTATGGCTATTACCATCATAATCATAAATTGCACCAGCTTTGGCCTGCATACCACATGATAAGGAAATACCTTCAAATACTGGGCCAGCAGCAGTAGATGTTGTATAGATTTTACTTTTATGACTCAGTGCCATTTCGCCATTTGTTCCCAGATCTATTAAAAGAGATGTATCGCTTGTGTTAATGAAGTCACATTCGACAATGCCTGATAGAATATCACCACCAACAAAAGCAGAGAGTCCAGGGATAACTGTATAAGTGAAATCGTCGATGTCTATGTGTTCAAGGTCTTTTAATTGAAAGTCAAATGGATAAAGACCAAGACTTGAAATGCTTAAACCCATAAAGAGTTGATTCATTGTTGTGTTACCTGAAACATATATATGATTGAGAGTGCCATATTCAAGTACAAAGGATTGAATGGCTTCACTGATGGGACGTCGAATCACCTTAACCAATATATCTAAGTTGTTTTCAGCATAGGTAATTCTAGATATCACATCAGCACCATATGAAGATTGTGGATTTGAAAAAGTAATTGTTTTAAGCAGTTTGTTTTTATCACAATCCATGAAAGACATAACTACGCTTGTTGTTCCGATGTCGATTGCACAAGCATGGCCTGTTAAAGAGGCTGTGTTATCAGGTAAATGGACATCTGATATGATTTCAAGTTTGCTTGTCTCTAAGAATAGGTTTGTTTCTTCCATAACAGGATATGTACAGGATAGTCTATAACCTTCTTCAAGCTGTTTTTCTGATAAGTGTCTTTTATCTGCTTCTGTAATGACTTTAGGATTTAAGATCTTAAGATGACATTTGCCACATGTTCCATTGCCAGCACAGGGAGCTGGAATTTCATATCCAAGGCTTCGGAGTTGATTTAAAAGGTTTGTGGGGGTTGTCTTGGGTTTTATATTTATTTTCATGATTATTTCCTCATATGACAGGTCTGATTGTCGCATTGATTACAGTTGATATCCTCACACGCATCAAAATGCTCTTGAATAAGGTATTTATAGACAAGTGATCTCTGTGGGATCAAGACATGATAATCATTAGTTGTAATAGGTGATTTTAACTTATTCGTAATAAGACTATTATCTTCTAAAGACAGTTCGTCCCCTGGCGTGAAGCGTCTGCTAAGGCCATGACCATGACTAATTGCATCTTCTTTTAATTTAAGATAATAGTTTTCGCTTGCTTCAAAGAGTATGATGACCAAGAGCTGGTCGCATAACATGGCAAGAAAGGGATCATCACCATTCCATAGTTTATCTAGGAGGGCATCAATCCTATTACCTAAAGTGATACCTACATAAACTGCCTCTGTAGATTTTATGTGATAACATTTCAAATCTAAAAGGTCTTGCAGCCTTGGATAAATTTCATTGTAAGCCTTTATGACTTCGTTTCTTATATTTTCAGTATGACCTGGGTTCATGATTTTAAGTAATCGATCTAGTTGAGTCATCAGCCGTTTACCTTTCTATATTTTAGTGGCGTTAAAGATGTATGTTTTTTAAAGACTTTAGTAAAATAAGACTGGTCTTCAAAGCCAAGGGATATGGCAATCTCAAGAACTGTTTGATTGGTGTTTTTAAGCATGCGTTTGGCATCGTTGATCCGTAAGACATTGATGTATTCAGAAAATGCGATTTTCATTTCTTTTTTAAAGATTGCAGAAAAGTATTTTGGACTGAGTTCTACCTTATCAGCAGTATCTTGTAGTGTGATGGACTTAAGATAATGTCCGTGTATATACTTTAAGGCATTTCTTATGACCAATGGATGGCCTGCATCATTGACATTGATAACATGTTCAGTAAAGTTATTAAGGATTGTAAGCATCCAAAAGGATAAGTCATCCATGGATTTAACATCTGATAAGTCTTTGATATATTGATTGCTAAGCCCAAATAAAAGGTGAGCATCAGCGCCGCCTTCAATGGCTGCTCTTGAGATAAGAGCGGACATTTCTAAAGCTCTAGATTTGCTGACTTCAATGTCCACACCTGTATCATAGAATATATAACCTAAAAGTTCATTAAGGACTTGTCTGGCTTTTTGTGATTCACCTTTTCTCACATATTTAAGTAATGCCTGTTCTTTGTCGAAGGGATAGAAATCATGTGTCGATGATTTATAGTCAGAAATCGTATTGAGAATAGCCATTTGCTGTTCAGTCTTTGTTTGACGTTTTTTCATTTCCATCAAGTCGTCGTTGATTTGACTGGACACCATAAGCTGTAGAAGTTTGCTAAGATGTCTGACTCGAGGAGGTTCTACAACAGGAATTGTTCTGACATAGGATTTGATTCTACTTTTTTCATTGATATCCAAATGGTTCTTCTTTATGATTTCATCCACAAAATATTCGTCTGGGTAAGCCATTAGTATAGGACCTGCAATAAATGATCCTTTGAAAACACCTTCATAAGAAACTGGATAGGTAAACTCGGTTAAACCTGCATGGCAAAAGAAGATATAGGCTTCTCCTTGAAGCTTTGCCTGAAGGCCAGAATAAAGATGCGTTTGATTACAATTACTTTTGTCTGCAATTGAGTGGAAATAGTTACAAAAGGAAAACTCATCTCCAATGGAAGAAATGGTTTTGCCATTGTCATCTATAAATTTTGCAGATATTCCTGTAGAGTGGTAAAACACTTCTAATAACTCTTTTATAACTGGTATGTTTAAGTGCCCTTTTTCTAACAACATATGTATTCTCCTTTTCTGTTATTATATTATATTTTACCAAAATTGTCTTTAAGCATGTGGAAATAGTACCAAAATTAGAACGATGCGACAAGAAATGATACCAGTAATCGCGTATCATATAGTTAACAGATTGAAGGAGGCGTATATGTATTTAGAAGAAATGGGGCAAGCGCTTACTAAAGGACAGTCTAATGAAGTTATGGACTATGTTAGTAAGGCTATTGATGCAGGTGTAGATGTAAAAATTATTCTTAATGAAGGTTTATTACATGCTATGAGTGCATTAGGTGAGAGATTTAAGAAAAATGAAGTATTTGTACCAGAAGTTTTAATTGCTGCTCGCGCAATGAATGCAGGTTTATCAGTTTTAGAACCATTTTTGGTAGGCTCAGATGTAAAGCCTACAGGTAAAGTTATTTTAGGCACTGTAAAAGGGGACTTACATGATATCGGTAAAAATTTAGTTGGTATGATGTTAAAGGGTGCTGGTTTTGAAGTTGTAGATTTAGGTGTCAACGTTGATAGCGATAAGTTTATCAGTAAAGCGGAAGAGTTAGGTGCTGATATCATCTGTATGTCGGCTCTTTTAACAACTACGATGAACAATATGAAAACAGTAATTGACGAATTGGAACAAAAGGGTTTAAGAGAAAAGTATGTGGTTATGATCGGTGGTGCACCGGTGACATCTCAGTTTGCAAGTCAAATTGGAGCAGATGCATTTACAACAGATGCTGCATCATGTGCTGCAAAAGCTAAAGAATTAGTAAATTAGGAGAAACGATGAACGGTAGAGAACGTATAATTAACACACTTAAACATCAAGCTGTTGACCAATTGCCATGGGTACCTTTTGCCGGTATACATGCTGGAGCGTTAAAAGGCTATACAGCAAGGGAACTTTTGACTGATAAAGATAAGCTAATAGAATCGCTTTTAGAAGTAAAAAAAATCTATAGACCTGATGGTATGCCAGTTATGTTTGACTTACAAATAGAAGCTGAAATATTAGGTTGTGAGCTCGTATGGGCAGAAGATGCACCACCTTCAGTAAAGACGCATCCACTTGAACTAAGTAAAGAGGTGCCATGTAAATGTTTGATGCCATCTAAAAATGACGGCAGACTGCCATTAGTACTGGATGCTATGACTGCACTGAGAAAGCTTGTTGATGATGTTGCCTTATATGGTTTGGTTTGCGGTCCGTTTACACTTGCATCACATCTTCGTGGTTCTATGATATTTATGGATATGTTTGATGATGAACAGTATGTAAAAGACTTGTTAGATTACGCAAATGAGGTATGTAAAAAGATAGCAGACTATTATATTGAAGCCGGTATGGATGTTATTGCTGTGGTAGATCCATTGGTATCACAGATATCTCCAGATCACTTCAAACAATTTATGCATGAACCATTTGAAAGTTTATTTACCCATATTAGAAATAAAAATGTCTTATCATCTTTCTTTGTTTGTGGTAATGCAACACCTAATATTGAAGTGATGTGTTTAACAAAGCCAGATTCAATTTCAATTGATGAGAATGTGGATATGATGACAGCTAAGGCTATTACAGATAAACACCATGTTGCAATTGGTGGTAATATCCCTCTAACAACAGTTATGCTTTTAGGTAACCAACAAGATAACATGAAGTGCACCATTGATCTTATGGATAGTGTGAGTCATGATAACCTAATCATAGCACCAGGATGTGATATGCCTTATGCAACACCAATTGAAAATACCATCGCTGTACAACAGGCAATTAGACAGCCTGAAGAAGTTAGAAAAATGATTGAAAACTACGAAGCTGTTGATGATGACATTGAAGTAGAGTTACCTGACTATAAAAATTTAGAAAGGCCATTGGTTGAAGTATTCACTTTGGATTCAGAGACCTGTGCAGCTTGTACTTATATGATGGCAGCCGCTAATGTTGCTAAAGAAACATTTGGTGAAGATATTGAAGTGATTGAATATAAGTACACCATTAGAGAAAACATTGCTCGTTGTAAGAAGATGGAGGTTCCTAATCTTCCTAGTATGTATATTAATGGCCAGCTTAAATTCAAGTCAATTATACCTTCTAAGACAGAGTTAGAAGAGTCGATTAAGGTGCATTTATAATGATTAAGATAATCCTTTTATCGGGTTTTCTAGGTTCAGGAAAAACAACACTTCTGAATCATTTAATAAAGACAATGGAAAAAACAGCCATCATTATTAATGAATATGGTAAAGAAAGTGTTGACGATAAACTTGTACATGGTGATTTTGATGTACAGGAAATAAGTAATGGTTCAATTTTTTGTACCTGTCGTTCAGATCAATTTCTGAATGTACTCCTTAGAGCAAAAGCTTTTGATGTTGAAACCATTCTAGTAGAGAATTCAGGACTAGCAGATCCTACCGGCATGGGGAGTATCATGGATATGCTTGAAAAAGTATCTCCAAATACTTTTGAATATGAAGGTTCCATTTGTGTCTTGGATGCACTTAATTATCATAAAGTGAAGTCAACCCTTCCTGTTGTTAAGAATCAGGTAATAGGTTCTAGTTTAATAGTCATTAACAAGATTGACTTAGTTGGTGATGTTTACTTAACTGAACTTACTGATGAGTTGGTTTCTGAAGGTCACCAAGTGGTTCAAACTCAGTATGGACAGGTTGATGATGTGATTATGAGTAGAGAAAGAACTCTATCAAACGGTTTAATCACTAAAACAATTGGTATTTCAAAGTTACACCTTGATGCCAGCGAATACAGTTTAGAACAAGTAGAAAAGTGGTTAGAGAAAATAGGTCCATTAACACTTAGGATAAAAGGCTTTATCAATGACAGTGGTCATTTCTTAGTACAGAGTGTCTTAGGTGATTATCGAGTTGAAGCTTGGCCTAATTCAGAAAATGCCTTTCTTGAGATAATATACAAGAGTAATGATCAAGTGAAAAGTAAAATTCTGGAGACGTGGAAAAATTTATTATAGATATTTTGAATTACAATAGGGCAGTTAAAGTTGATGGACTTTAGCTGCCTTATTTATTTTTTAATATAGAAATATATGTTACTCTGATTGTAGAGGTGATAAAGTGAAAAAGTTATTTGTATTTATATTTCTTATTTTTTTGATTGGGTGTGAAGAAGAGATTGAAAGACCCATTGTTCAAGTACGTCCTCCAGTGGACCGAACGGTTTCTGAGAATATTATTTTGAGTAAGCCTGAGATTCTTCTTGAAAAAATCTATGATGCCCCACAAACCTTTAAAGTGGCAGATGTTATAAAAGGGCCTGAAGATTTGATTGTTCAAGTGGATGGTCAAGTTGTTGAAGACGCTTTTACACTCGATTATGGTAAGCATAAGATAGGTGTTCATTATTTTGTAGGTGAAGAGGAATCTCCACATGCTTATTTGAACATTGAAATAGCAGAAAACATTGAATCGCTTTATACGACCTTGTATGAAGAACTAGATGGACCAGCCGGTAAAATTTTAACCAGTGATATTAGGTCCTTGGATGTTTATAAACGACTTATAAGAATTGAAAATGACCAGATTCGAACTTACTACTATTTAAATGATAAAGGTTACTTTACTGCTCCTGAAGGTCAGTCATACAATCCAGAGATCACTGAACTTAATTGTAAAGACAACACCTTTCATGTCAGGGGAGAGATCACTTCAGATGTTGTTTTAGTGAATGGCTACTACAGCATTAAATCCGAACATGGCGATTATCTTGTTGATATAGAAACGGCTGACTTCATTGAGCTTAGAAATCACCAGTTATCTATGAGTGGAAGGTATATGCTTACAAGACAAGAAGATGGGTTTAAGTTGTATGAATATAAGAATGGTTCTTATGACTTGAATTATATTTATTTAAAAGAAGCAAATACATATGTTAATTCATATTTAATAGGAGATGAGCTTAGATTTTCTATTGAAGGTGATGGGTCTATAAGAAGCCTGCTTGGAGAAGATTATTTAGAAACGTATAGATATGATGTAAATGCTTCTAAGCCAGTTCGTTTGGTTAATAAAGGTGACTTGCCTTTAGAGCTTTATAAGAGTTACTCAATCTCTAGTCCCTATTTAGGTAAAGTTGATATAGACGATCTTTATACTGAGCTTGGTTTGGTGTATACGGAACTTTCTAAAAAAGGTATGAATGAATGGTTAGAAGTGGATAAGGGTTATATCCAAATAGACAGCGATATGTACCGTTACCATGGGCAATTGTACGCTGATGACGGTGAAAAACTACCTCTAGATATGTGGGTTTATGATGAACTTCCAAATCAAGATGGCTATTATCTTCTAGGTAAAAATAGAGGTGAAAATTACATATACAGTGTCTTTACCCATGAGATGCAAGCTCTTGAAGATCCTTATGTTTCTAATGATGGCAAGGTGATTATAGCTTATGATACAGATCTTTTGACCATATATGAGTTTACAAGTCAAGGTTATCAAAGCGTTGATAGTCTTGAAGTCGATATTTTAAAACCGCTTTGGATATCCTGGCGTGATGATGGTTTTGACATCAGAGAAGATGGTGAAGCAGCTGGTTATCATCTGATATATGATAAGTTTACTTCATTTACTAATGTAAATGGTCACTATGTTCAAAAGAAGCTTGCCCATAATGACATTGCAATTTACCAAGAAGCAAGCTTAAAAAGTGAGCAAATAGGCATTGTTAATTTTGATCTTGAAAGTGTTAATTTTATCAGACAATACCAAGTATTTGATAATAAGCTCATGTCATGGCATGAAGTTGAACAAGCAGGCCTAAAAGGTTATGTCATGTTACCGATGGATCCTTATATGTATAGATACGAGGTAAACAATGATTTTGTTATAAAGTTTGTTTTAAATGATGGGTCCATAAAGGAAGTGCCTTTTGATTCCTATCTCCACTATTCATTATCAAATGAGTACAATGATTTTGATTATTATGTCTTACAACTTGAATATGAATATGGATCGACCTACCTTATAAATAAAGACAGTGGTTCTATCCATAAGGTCAAGGGTTATGTGAATCTTTCACCTGATAAATCTTCTTTTATGGCCATTGATTATGCTTGGGAAAATCAAGCTTATGATGTTGTTTTCTATGATATTGAAGGTGATCAAATTGATGAGAATGAAGCTTTTACCTTCTATGGATGGCAGAGGAGTAGGTTTGAATGGGTCGGTGAAAAACAAGTAAATCTGGTATGGGATAACTATAACAATCGTGAAACATTAGGGACATTTGATTATAAGGATAAGAAATGGCAATTTACAAGGCGCTGAAAGCGTCTTTAATTGTTTTATACACGAATAATTCTGAACTAGGGTGGTATAATAATAATAACACCATTATAAAAGCGAGGTCGAAATGAAAAAGTTATTTAGTAAAAGGAATATGATTATTTTCGTAGCTCTTGTAATTCTTGGCGTTGGCGGTTATTTTGCCAATGACTTTGCTATGAGAGTTGAAGTTGATCTACATACAGTAGATGTAGGTAAGGTTGTAGAGTCATTTAATGAGGATGGTTACATTGAGGCTGTTAAAACTGCTGAAGTGCAGGCTGCAATTTCAGGGAATGTAGATGAACTTTTCGTAGAAATTGGAGACAAAATTTTAAAAGACGATGTCCTTCTCTTGTTCGATGATGATGTTTTGAATTTTCAAATAGAAGGCGTAGAAGCTGAGATTAAAGCTTTGGATTATCAACTATTAGAAGCCTCAAAACCAGCAGATCAAGAACGCATTAACAATGCTAATCTTGCAGCCGCTCAAGCCAGAGCAAACAGAGATAAGCTAAAAAAAGACTATGAAGACAATTTAGCACTTTATTCTTCAGGCAATCTAAGTAAAGTTGCTTTGGATTTAAGTGAGAAGCTGTACAATGATTCTGTTAAGGCTTATAGTATGGCCATTAATGAGTCTAAGCTTATCAACAAAGGCATTAGTGAAAATGTGACCTCACAATACGAAGCTTCAATTGATGCTCTATATGCCCAAAGAAAGATACTAGAAAGACAATTAGAAGATTATACAGTGGATTCACCTATGTCTGGTGTTGTTTTAGCCAGTCATGTAAAGTCAGGCAACTATGTAATGGTAGGACAAGCTCTTTTTGACATAGCTGATTTGAGTGAACTTAAGCTGGTTTGTGAGATATTAGAAGATGATTACTCGACTATTAGTATGGATACACCAGTAATGCTTTTGGATACCAATACAGATGAAAGTTTTGAAGCTGTGATTTCAAAAATCTATCCTCGTTCAGAATCTGCAATATCTGACTTGGGTATCAAGCAAAACAGGGTGAAAATCGAAGTGAAACCAAAAGGTGACCTCGAAGGTTACATTGTTGGTCAATCTTTAGAACTTGAATTTATTACGAAAGAAGAAACATCCTTAAGAGTGCCAATTGATGCCGTTTATAAATCAAAAGGCAAATACTTTGTATTTGTGGTTGAAAATGGCATGATTACCTCTAAGGAAATTGAAGTTGGTATTGAGGGTGAAGATTATTACACCTTATTATCTGGTTTATCAGAGAATGATGAAATTGTAAAAGTCATTACCAATGATCTAGAAGAAGGTCTAAAGATTAAGTAGGTGGATATGAAAATAATAGAAACGGTTGATCTAAAAAAACAATATGAAATGGGTGAAGTATTTGTTAAGGCCTTGGATGGTGTGAGCTTTCATGTAAATGAAGGTGAGTTTGTTGTGATTTTAGGTCCATCTGGTTCTGGCAAATCGACATTATTAAATATAGTAGGTGGCATGGATTCGCCAACTGAAGGTGATGTCATTTTCACAGATGAACACCTGAGTGGTTACAATGACAAACAGTTGACCAATTATAGAAGAACAGAGGTTGGCTTTGTCTTTCAGTTTTATAATCTCATGTCCAATTTAACAGCAAAAGAAAATGTGGAGCTTGCAACAGAAATCTGTGAGGATGCACTTGATATCGATAAGATTTTAGAAGATGTTGGATTGGCAGATAGAAAAGATCATTTTCCATCACAGATGTCTGGTGGTGAACAGCAGCGTGTTGCCATTGCTAGAGCAGTTGCTAAAAATCCAAAAGTCTTATTATGTGATGAACCGACTGGTGCCTTAGACTTTAAGACAGGCATCACCATATTGGAACTTCTATCAAAGATAAACAAAACATACAATAAAACAGTCGTTGTTATTACCCATAATGCTTCCATTGCTGAAATGGCAAATCGTGTTGTAAAAATGCGAAGTGGAAAAATTATTGAGAACTATATCAACGATAAGCCAATATCACCTGAAAGGATTGAATGGTAATGCGTAAGTTAGATGTTAGACTTGTTAGGCATATGAGCCATTCTAAGGGACAATTTATTGCTCTTTCAATGGTGATTGTGTTAGGACTTATGATGTATGTAGCTATGAACTCTGCATATATCAATTTAAGTTCGTCTTTAGAATATCATTACGACCAGCATAACTTTGCAGAAGTCTTTGCAGAAGTGATGAAAATAACGGAGTCAGACATAGAAGATTTAAGAGAGATTCCGGGTGTTGAAGCTGCTGAGGGGCGCTTGGTTTATGATGTGCCTTTGAATGTAGGTAATGAAGAAAAGGTCAATGTTAGACTCGTATCTTCGTCTTATGGTGAAGACAGTATCAATAGCCTATATGCTTTGGAAGGTAGATCTGTTGTCAACTCAGATACAGAATGTCTTGTTGTGGAAAAGTTTGCTCTTGCTAGAAATATTCAGGTTGGAGATATCATTAGTCCGCATATATCTGGTAGAGATTATGATTTGGAAGTTGTAGGTATTGTATCTTCTCCTGAATATGTTTACTTGATGGAAAATGACCAAACATTGCTACCAGCTGCTGAAAAGTTTGGCATCCTATTTACAACAGAATCATTTATCTCTGATGCCATTGGTGTTGGATCAAGTTATAATCAGGTTTTATTCATTCTAGAGAAAGATTTAAATGTAGATGAGTATGTGAAAACGCTTGAAAAGAAACTAGATAAGTTCGGTGTTACTAGAATCTATGATCAAGATGATCAGTTGTCTAATAGAATGGTTCATGAAGAGATGCGTGGCCTTGAGCAATCATCTTCTACTGTTCCGGTAATTTTCCTTGGTGTAGCAGCCTTTATAATGGGCGTTATGATTTCTAGAATGGTAAAAGGTGACCGTCTAGCAATTGGTATTTTAAAGTCTATGGGTTACTCTAACTCAGATGTGATTTTGCATTATACAAAGTTATCTGTAGTTGTAGGACTTTTAGGTGGTTCCTTAGGTGTGATATTAGGCTATTTGCTGTCAATGCAGTTTACTCAAATTTATATAGACTTCTTTTCAATTCCAACTTTAAGATTTGTATTTAGGCCAGAGCTTATTCTTTT
This sequence comes from Acidaminobacter sp. JC074, assembly GCF_022496765.1. Taxonomy (GTDB): domain Bacteria; phylum Bacillota; class Clostridia; order Peptostreptococcales; family Acidaminobacteraceae; genus JABXKX01. The sequence goes on from NZ_VANV01000006.1 coordinate 210,936, forward strand.
GTCAGCGATACTTGTTTCAATTTTCTCGGTTGCAGCAGGCTTATGGGGTTCAAGAAAGTCTATGAAGATATCGCCAGCTGAATCCATGAGACCAGAGCCGCCAAAGACGGGTAAGAGGATTCTGTTAGAAAGAACATGGTTGTGGAAGCATATCAGTTTTTCAAACAAGATGGTTTTCAGGAATTTGTTTAGAAGTAAAAAACGTGCTTTCTTCATTGCTTTGGGTATTTCGTTAACTTTTGCCATTACCTTGATGCCCTTTTTCATGTTATCAGCATTTAATGATATGTTTGACACCATGTATGGTGAGTTTCAGACCATGGATTATGTTCTGAATTTCTCAAGTGGTGCTAATGAAGATATTATTTATGATTTACGAAATACATTAGATATAGATGAGATTGAGGGTAAGCTTGAGTTCCCATTTGAGCTCCAGCATGAATGGAAAACCAAAGTCGTCAATATAGTAGGTGTAAAGGAAAATACACAATTCTTTAACTTCCAAGATGAAAATTTTAATCCAATATATTTAAAACCGGGTGATTTCTTTATGTCAGAGGGACTCGCCAATGTACTTGGCATAAAAATCGGAGATTATTTGACTGTTTCGTCATTTATTCCTGACAGGGATGATATAGAAATAAAAGTCACAGGTATTGTCAAGCAAAATCTAGGAGCCAATGGCTACATGATTTTAGATGATATGCAAGGTCTTTTGATGGATGATGACTACATCAATGGGGCATATATAGCCACTGACCAAAGTCTAAAAGATGAAGTAGAGAAATATAAAGTTGTTGCATCTATTCAAACGACACAGGATCTACAAGATACATTTAAAGAGTTTCTAGGTTTGATGATTATGATGTTGTCTATTATGATTATGTTTGGTGGTATTTTAGGATTTGCAATTATCTATAACTCTGCTGTTATTGCTATCAATGAAAGACGATTGGAGTTTTCTTCATTAAGGGTAATGGGTTTTACAAAAAATGAAATATTTATAAGTCTTTTAAAAGAAAATATCATTAATGCTATTTTAGGGATTATTCTTGGTGTACCAATTGCAAGAGCAATGCTAGAGAGCTTATCTTCTACATTCTCGACAGAGTTGTATTCTTTTGATATCCTTTTAGAGCCTATGCATTATGGTTTAACTGCCATAACAGTTATTATATTTGTTATCATAGCTTTATTAGCAGCATACAGAAAGATTCATGGCCTTAACTTCATTGAAGCACTTAAGAATAGAATTACTTAGACAGGATAGAAATATCCTGTTTTTTCCTGTATGATAAAAATAAGGAGGCACTATGAAAAACAACAAATTTAACTTATTCATAGGCTGTTTATTGCCTATATATATAGTCATTTTTGCAGCAACGATTCTTATGTTTACTTTCTCGGATGGTATGGATGAAAATGTTCTGCTTATGCTGGTGCCATTTCATATTTTCGTTATGTTTATCAGTATCTATCTCATTATCTTGTATGTGGTCTATTTTGATCAAAATAAGGCACTAACTGGCAATCAGAAAGGCATTTGGTTTGTTATTCATTTTGCTACATTTGGTCTATCCTATCCACTATTCTGGTGGCATCATCTTTCTAAATGGGAGACCATTACAGCCAAACACATTTTAAGGCATTTTGGAATTGTAAAAGACTAAGGAGAAGTTTTGGAAAAAATATTTAAATACGACATATCTATATATGCAATGGTCATCCTAGTGGTTTTATTGATTATTATTTGCAAACATTCTTATAGCTCTACAAGATCAAAAAAACTGTGTATAACTGTTGTAATAGCAACCTTTCTTGCAATGGCTGTAGAGATTCTGTCATGGTTATACAGTGGTGATATAAGTCCTTTTGGAAGATCTATGAATAGGATATTTAATACGCTTTTATATATACAGTTTTCATTTCCTGCTGTTGCATGGACCTTATATTTTGAACATAAGGCTTTTGGTGAAAAGCAAAAGTCTAAAGCAATCATAGTAGGATTTTCAGGTGTTTTTCTTTTATCAACATTTCTAATTGTAATCAACCACTTTAATGGTATGATATTCATCATTAACTCCATGAATTATTTTGAGAAAGGTCCTCAATCTTATCTGATGGAGATACTGGCTTATTGTCCACTAGTCCTATACATATTGTCGGTTGTTATAAGAAGAAAACAAGCCAATGAAAGAGTCTTAAAGACCATACTTTTGGTATGCATGATACCGATTACGGCATTTCTTATCCAGATGAGTCATCTAGGCTTAACCATCATCTGGCCGTCGCTGACTCTAGTTATATTGGTCACCTATATCTTGTTTGAGACCGATGGTCTTCAAAAGGATGATTTAACTAATTTGTATACTAGAAGGCATTTAGAGAAAAGGATAAGATTTTTACTTGAAAGAAAGTTATCATTTACCGTTATCATGATAGACCTTGATTCTTTTAAGAAGGTGAACGATACTTATGGTCATCCTATTGGTGACAAGGTGTTAACGGCCATGGCTTCTATCATACATGCTAATGTCAAAAGACATGATCAAGCTTTTAGAATCGGTGGAGATGAATTTTTCTTACTCATTGAAGGTGATGATGCTTCAGCAGGTGACAAGGTTGGACAGAGACTCAAAGACCAGGTTTGTCTTTACAACAATAAGAAGCTTCTACCTTGTGACATAAGTTTTACATATGGTGTTTATAATTACAAAGCGGCTGAAAACGTTACATATTCTGATATTATGATGAAGGTTGATCAAAAAATGTATGACAATAAAAACTTGACGCCTGTAGAAATATGATGTAAACTGTTCAAAACCGATGAAAAGAAGAGTACAGATGATTTAGGCTTTAGAGAATAAGTGGTTGGTGAAAACTTATGGAATAAACATTTGGAAGGACGTCTTGGAGGTGTTTGTGTGAATGTCTATTAGCACAAGCCGGATTCCCACGTTATAGGGACATAAGAGGATCTTTGATCAACTAGGATGGTACCGTGGATATTGCATTCATTCCTAACAGGAATGGATGTTTTTAGTTTTTTGAAGATTAAAAGAAAGGTGGCACCGCGAGCAATCGCCCTTTCGTAACTTATGGAGGTGTAAAATGAAAAGAACAATGATTGAAAGTATCAAACCAGGAAAAGTTAAGGTATGTGGTTGGATCCACAGAGTCAAGAAGTTAAAGGCTGTTGTCTTTTTAATCTTAAGAGACAAAACAGGTTTTATCCAAGTTGTCATGCGACCAGAAGACTATGAGGGACTTAAACTAGAAAGTGTGGTTTCTATTATAGGACAAGCTCTAGAAAGTCCTAATAAGTATGGTCTTTATGAAATTAGACTAGATAAGCTTCAAGTCTTATCAGAAAGTCAGGACCTTCCGATTGCAGTGAATCAAAGTGAGTTAAATGTTAACCTTGACACTATTTTAAATCACCGCGTGTTAGCTTTAAGGCATGAAAAAGACCAGGCGATTTTTAAGATCCAGGCTCAGATAGCTCATGGATTCAGAAGCTTTTTAGAAAGCCATTTATTTACTGAAATCCATACACCCAAACTTGTTAAAGAAGGGGCTGAAGGTGGTGCTAATGTGTTTGAATTAGACTATTTCGGTCAGAAGGCCTATCTTGCACAAAGTCCCCAGTTTTACAAGCAGATGATGGTGATTGCAGGTCTTGAAAGAGTATATGAGATAGGTCCAGTCTTTAGAGCAGAATCTCATTCAACTATCAGACACTTAAACGAGTACACAAGCATGGATTTTGAGATGGGCTTTGTTGAGGACATTTCAGAACTTATGGCACTTGAAACGGAGCTTTTAAAATTTATTATCCATCAGGTAAATGTTACTTGTAAAAGAGAACTTGAAGTCTTGAATACAAAACTGCCTAAAATTGAAAGTATTCCTTGCATGACTTTACAGGAGGCCATAGAAATACTGAATAAAGAGTACGGCAAACACCTTGAAGGTGACCTAGACCCTGAAGGAGAACTTCTGATTTATGAATACATTAAAGAAAAGACCGGTTCAGACTTTGTATTTCTAACCAATTATCCAAAGTACAAAAGACCTATGTACACCATGCCAAACGGCCAGTATACAAAGAGCTTTGACCTTTTGTTCAGAGGCTTAGAAATAACAACAGGTGGTTTAAGGATACACAATTTAAATATGCTAAAAGAATCTATGCTTGAAAAAGGACTTGAGCCTAAAGACTATGAATCTTATTTGGAAGCCTTTAAATATGGTGTACCACCCCATGGTGGATTGGCCATTGGTTTAGAAAGGTTAACAGCCAAGCTATTAAACATAGAAAATATAAGAAGAACAACCTTGTTCCCAAGAGACAAACAAAGATTAACACCATAAGAGAGATGCTCATGCATCTCTCTAATTAATTTCGCTTAAGTAGTCATTCAGTTCATGACCATCAATAATGATATCAGGAGTGATACCTATTTCAGATATATTTTGTTCTCTAACATTCCAGTAATGGCTGACGATGTAGTAGATGCGTTTGTTGATTCTATCTTCAAAAACATCTTGGCCAACCCCTTTGCCATAGGTGGTTTGTCCTATAATGGTTACGTCCTCTAAAAAAGTCCTTAAACCAAGTGCTAAAAGTTCAGAAGCAGAAACCGTATCTTCATTGACTAAGACATATATATGATTAAATGAAACCATAGACTTGTCTGAGTAATAAGGATAGGAATAACCATCTTTATATATCATTTGACTGATCAAGAGATCAGGTAAAAGTACATTTAAAATGTTGTTGGCACTTTCAGTCGAACCACCAGTGTTGTCCCTTAAATCGAGTATGAGGTCTTTTGACTCTGGTGATTCAACTTGGTCAATTGCTTCTATGACATGGTGGTCAATATTATAATCAAACCTGTTAAACTTCATATAGATTTGATTGTCCTTGAGGTGAATGACTTCTAGTGGATTGTTAGAAGCATCCATCATATAATCGTAATCAATGTCTGTAAGAACAAAAGTATATGGATCATCTTCTGATTTAACAGATCTTATAAGCTCATGGATATCTTTATCTGTTACGGGATCCCTGTAGCTGTTAAAGGCTTCTTTGTTAAAGCTATATAGATAATTTCCGTCGAAATAGTCTTTAACTGTATCTAGCTTTGAACCTGTAAGTGATTCCAGTGATGATTTCATAGACAAGGATGATTCATCATAAGGATAGATCTTTAAATAATCATTTAAAGACTCAAGAGCCAGGTCGTACTCTCCATTGTAGTAATGGCAAAGTGCTATTATATAGATGGCTTCATAATCTTCAATAAGTCTAAAATATTTTTCAGCCGTTTCAATTGTTTCTTTGTAGTCATTTCTATAAAACTGTGACAACATAATTTCATACAAAAGATCTGAGCTTTCAGGATAGGATGCTACTTGCTTCAAGCCGATGTCAATGGCTTTTTTATAACGCTGGGCATTTTTTAGACTGGCCACAAGGTTGACAACAGGCGTGTCATCTTCTGCTTTTAAAAGTGCCTTTTGAAAATATCTAGAGGCTGCCATATAGTCTGTTTCAGATGCTAAAATATTGCCCATCAGATTATAACCTTCAAAGTCTTCTGGATAGTTATCAATGACTTTTTTAGCCACTTTCTTGCCTTGATCATAATCTTCTAAGTACTGATAACAGTAGCCTTTCCAGACCAGGTTATCAAAGTTTTCATCATGACTTTTAAAGGCATCTAATGCCTTTTGATATTCACCAAGTTTGAAGTAATAAACACCAAGATTGAGTGAGATATTGTATTCATCGGGAAAATCTTCAGCCAATTTTTCATAGTAGGCAACAACATTTTCTTCTTTATCAATTTGTTCTAATACCATGCCCTTTAACTCATGTAGCTCGTAGTTGTTAGGAAAAGCCTTTATGGCTACTTCTGAAAAAGAAAGACCATCGATGTATTCACCGTAGGTTATCATACAGTCGAGTTTTGAAATATAGTAGTCAATGTCTCTTTGATACTTGATGGCTAAATCGTAGTTTTCTATGGCTAAGTCATATTGGTTGTTGTCTCTATATATAAGGGCTAAGCCATAATAAGCGTATGAGTTGCTTTTATCGGATAAGATGGCCTTATTATAGGCATGCTTTGCCTTGTCGTCATTAAATAATCCTAGATGTGCATTGCCTAGATTAGAATAAGCAATGGAATAGTCCGGATTGATCTCAACAGCCATGTTAAGCACATCAATGGCCTCTGAATACTTTTCTAGTTCAATGTAAGTAAAGCCCAAGGTATTGTAAGCAATACTTGACTTAGGTGATTCCTTGATGGCTTCTTCAAGTATTAAAGTAGCATCGAAGTAATTGCCTTCGTTGATCAAACCTGTTGCTTCTTGAATCATCTTATTGTACTCATTACTGTATATTTCAATGTTTGAAGTTGAGCATGAAACTAAAAGCAGTGTTATTAATAATATAAATATTTTCTTCATCATATTCTCCCATATGACACATTTTACCACAGAATGGCTTAGACTTTGTCCTTTTCTGTTATTTTTATATACCCTTTAATATGAAGAAATATGCTATAATAATGACATGAAAATCTTAGAATGAAATGTATGGAGAAAATATGAAAATTCGAGTAAGTAAGAGTGAATTAATAAGAGCCATTGGTATAGTACAAAAGGCTGTCTCATCTAGACCAAGCATACCGATTTTAAAGGGAATACTACTTGTAGCTAAAGACCAGACTTTGATTTTGACTGCCAATGATTTAAAGATAGGCATAGAGACAAGCATTGATTGTGACATTCAGTCGCCAGGTTCTGTTGTCGTTGATTCAAAGTTATTTGGAGATGTCATCCGTCATATAAGAGACGAGTATGTTTCTATAGAAGTTAAAGACTTGTCAGTCAGCATTCAAAACAGAGACCTAGATATCTCTTTAAAAGGTTACAGCGATCAAGAGTTTCCTGATCTGCCTATGCTTGCTTCAAATGATAGTATTGGCATTAAAGAAGATGTTTTTTTAGATATGCTTAATCAGACCTTGTTTGCAGTTGCTGATACAGAATACAACCAAATCATCAATGGTGTATTGTTTCAACTAGACTCAGAAATCCTTACTCTGGCTGCATCAGACGGCTACCGTTTTGCCTTAAGAAAGCAGGCGGTTGAAAACATGGCTTCTATAAGTAAAAGGTATGTCGTACCGGGTTCTACCCTAAAAGAGATCAAGAAGCTTCTTGGACATGATGCCGAACGCTTTATCAGGATATCTGTAGATGAACATCATATCGTCTTTAAAATGGATAACACAAGGATTATCTCTAGACTCTTAGAGGGGGAATATATTAAGTATGAAGCCATTATGCCAAGTACCTTCTTTACAAAGGTGTCCGTAGATACCGAGGGTCTTTTGGATGCACTGGGTATCAACTCGGTTCTGGCTGAGAAAGTCAACTCATCTGTTATTTTAAGTGTTCATAAAGACCATATTGAAATAAGGTCTCGATCAGAAGTAGGTAAGATATCAAAACGAGTGCCTGCCAGAGTAGAAGGTGATCCATTGACAATTGGTTTTAACATCAGATATTTAACAGAGGGCATCAAGGCCAATAATGAAGCGACAACAAGAATATCATTTGTTAAAGGCAGCAAATCACCTGGTGTTATCACATCAAGAAACCAGTATCAATATCTTCTTTCTCCAGTACTTGTCAGTGAAATAGAATCATAAGAATTTCCAATAATAAACATGACCTCTTTGTCGGGTCATGTTATTTTTTTTAGGCCATGTATTTGCAAGGCTTATTAGATGAAGTCAAGAAAGTTAATCATGATTTGTTGAGAAAAATATTGCTCATTTCGTGAATATACTTTAACATTAAACTGTTTAGGGGAGGAGAGGTTATGAAAAATTTGTCTATGAGAATGAAAATGATTTTTTTCTCAGTTATGATCGGTATCATACCGTATGTCATTGTATCAACCATGTCATACACAGCATCTAAGAGTGAGTTGGAAACTGCTATTGGTAACTCTGCGGGGATATATTCAGAATTGACATCTAGCAAGTTAAACGATTATTATGCTGAAAGAGAAGCCGATGGGGATGTACTGTCTAAGTCTGATAGTGTTGTTGAAAATCTAAGAATATTAAGTAGTAAATCATTAACAAGTTCAGATGAAATAAAAGCATTTCAAATGCTTAAAAAGTTTCTAATGCCTGCACACGAGGAGTATGGCTACACTGCTATTTATGTAACTGATAATACTGGTAAAGTACTTTTTTCTACAGGATTGAAGGATACTTTAGAGGGGGCAAATCTTTCTGATAGAGCTTATATCGGATCGACACTGCTAGGTTATCAGACATGGTCAGATATGTTTTATTCTGATGTGGTGGATATGAATGTGATGGTTATTTCTACACCGGTTACTGATAATGGCCGTATTCTAGGAACCTTCAACATTCTTTTCAGCCAAGAAGAAATGAACTCTATTGTGCATGAAGGTGTTGAAAGACTAGGTGAGAGTGCCAACGCTTATATAGTCGATGAAGAAGGTCTACTCTTAACAGATATGCGCTTAGGTGAGTATGCAGATAATGCTGCTCTTAATCATTATATTGATACTGAGGCAACTGCCCTTATCAATCAGGCCATATTGGATGAGGATTTGTCATTTTCAAAACGTTTCACATATGAAGACCACCGTGGTGAAAAAGTATACGGAACTCTAGGGATTGTTAGAGTTGGTAACCAGTTATCCGGATTGGTAATAGAAGTCGATTACGATGAAGCCTTTTATGGTGTAAAAAGCTTGCTATATAAAGTTGGTATTGCAGCTGTGATTATTATTTCCATATCATTTGTCATTGCAACTATTCTAATCAGAAGTATCACAAGACCACTTCATGCAGTTTCTGAAAGTGCCAAACTTCTGGGGGATTATGATCTGTCTCAAGACTTGGACTTAAAGTTTGTAGATAGAAAAGATGAGTTTGGTAAAATTGCTGTTTCAATGCAAAATGTAATTGGTAACTTGAGAACGCTTATAGGCCAAGTGGCAGTAACTTCAGAAAGCGTTGCGGCGTCATCAGAAGAACTGACAGCCATTGCTGAGGCGTCATCTAGATCTGCAGAGGAAGTAGGCTATACCATCAGTGAAATCTCTTCTGGTGCAACAGAACAGGCTGAAAATACAACTGAAGGTGTTGCACAGACTAACGAACTCGGTGACATCATTGATGAAGATAAGGTAAATATAGAAAAGATGTTAGGGGCCACACAAATGGTTGGGCATCTCGTAGATGAAGGTTTGGTATTGGTTGAGGACTTAACTGATAAAACATCTCAAACGTCTTTAGTTACCAAAGAAGTTGAAATGCGTATCAACAAGACCAATGAAGGTACAGAAAAAATTGGTCAAGCGAGTGCTTTGATTGCTTCTATTGCAGAGCAAACCAATCTACTTGCCTTGAATGCTGCCATTGAAGCAGCTAGGGCTGGAGAACACGGAAGAGGTTTCTCAGTGGTTGCAGAAGAAATTAGGAAATTAGCTGAGCAGTCGACTGCTTCAACTAAGTCGATTGATGCTATCATTCAGAGTCTAAAGGTAGATGCAAATTTAGCCGTTGAAAAGATGAATGAGGCCAATGAAATTTCTGTTTTACAAGGCAAAAGTGTTGCAGATACTGAAGCCAAGTTTAGAGAAATTGCTGAGGCAATGGTTATAGCAGATCAAGCTGTTGATATTCTTCTAAAGGCCAGCGATATTATGGATGAAAAGAAAGTCAATGTACAAGCGGTTATCCAAAACTTATCAGCCGTTGCCCAAGAAAATGCAGCTTCTACAGAAGAGGCATCTGCTTCGATGGAAGAACAACTTGCAGCTATGAATGAGATTTCTGATTCAAGTGAAAGTTTGTCAAAGTTAGCTGAAGAACTCAATGGTCTCATTTCAAAATTCAAGTTGTAGTTGTTTATTAATCGTTTATTGTGTTGTGATATGATACACAAAAGGAGACAATATATGATTGATACCAAGATGCATGTTCAGGCTCACACAAGCTTTTTAAAGAACTATACAGAGATTGAAGATAAGGTCAATGAGTATGTAGATTTGATGAATCAGATTTGCAATTTAAAGCTGATAAGTCATCATGAAATGACTTTATTAGCTGAAGCTTCTATTATATATAATCGGTATCAACCTTATTTTCCAAGAGCTTGCTCAAAAATAAAGAAAATGCAAAAGTACATTATCGAAAAATTTCTTGTGATTCAAGGTTAAAAGATGGCTATGCCATCTTTTTTTGGTATAATAAGTTAAGCATAATTGATAGAAAATGGATGGAGGCCTTATGTTTAGTAGAGGACAAAAAGTATCTAGAATATTAGCAAAACATGATGGAAAAGAAGCCGTAACTCAGATTGATGATTTATTACAAGCTGTATATGAAAAGAAACCTAAAAAGATTAAGAAGGCTGAAAAGCATTTTATCTTAATTAAAAGAATGGAAAATCAGGTCCAGACAGGTGGCTTTGAGAGCTTCTATTTTAATGCTTCAGGCGACCATGCATCTGATACTTATGATGCCTTAGACTTGATTGGATCAAAGATTGTAAAGAACTTGTTCTTTGAATCTATGCAAGCTTTCAGAGGTATGGTGGCTAAAGATATGGCGACACGTCAGAAATACATGGAAGACTATAAAGAAGAATGCACACCCATTTGGCAACCTTTAAATGAAGTTTTTAAGAAACACGAAGAAGATCTTGATAAGCTTTTAATCGATTATGTAAGGGCACATATATTAGAATTTAGATAGGAAGAAATATGAGATTTGCAGTAATAAGTGATATACACAGTAATTTGTATGCTTTAAAAAAGGTGTATGAAGATATTGAAAGAAGAGGCATAGAGAGAGTCTATTGTACAGGAGACCTTGTGGGTTATCTGACAGACCCAAATGGTGTTATTGATTTCTTAAGAGAAAAGAAATGCAGACTAATAAAAGGCAACCATGATGAAAAATATATTGGTGGCACAAAACTTTCTGAGGAAGAAATTACGGAAGAACTGAGAAATAAGGGCGGCTCCTTTTTATATACAAATCAAAAGCTATCAGACGAAAATAGGTATTTTCTAGAAAAACTACCGAGTGAAATAATATTGGATGATATGCATTTTGTGCATGGTTCACCGGATAACTCTTCTGAGTATATGTATGCAGGTGATGACGTCATAAAGAGAGTTGCTAATAAAACGTCTTTTAAGTATATTTTTTATGGACATACTCATCTACCTAATTATGAAATAGTAGGTAGAGTACATTTTATTAATCCAGGTTCTGTTGGAAAACCTAAGCACGGTAATCCAAATGCCAGCTATGTAGAAGTTATAAAAGAAGAGGCATTTGAGTTATATTTTCACCAGGTAGCCTATGATTTAGATGGCATAATCTTGGATATAAAAAGTGAACCCTTGATAAATGATAAGCTAGTCAATGACTTAAAACAAGAAGCTGAATGATTGGAATCTGTTTACATAGATTCTTTTATTATGGCTTACAAGTTCGTTTTTAAGTTTTTTTGAGAAAAAGGTTGTTCGCTAACCGAAACAAGTGGTATCCTATTTGTGGAGGATATTATAATGATTAATAAAGATAGATTGGTTAGACATTTCCTTGAGTATGTTCAAATAGACAGTGAATCAAGAAATGAACTTGAAATGGCGAAACATTTAGAAAAGGAATTGCTAGAATTAGGTTTTGAAGTAAGCTTTGATGATGTGGGGGACAAAATAGGTGGTAACATAGGTAACCTGATTGCAAAGAAAAAAGGTGATTTAGAAGGTTCTGTATTTTTAAGTGCACATATGGATACCGTAACACCAGGGAATGGTGTTAAGCCAGTCTTTGAAGGTGATGTTATAAAATCTGATGGCACAACAATTCTTGGTGGTGATGACAAGGGTGGTATCGTATCAATTATGGAAGCTGTTAGAACTATTATTGATAATAAGTCATCTCATCCAGATATAGAAATCATGTTTGCAGTTGCAGAAGAAGTTGGTTTATTAGGATCAAGATATGTAGATGCAGGCATTTTTAAGTCAAAAGTTGGTTATGTGATGGACTCTGGTAAACCAGTTGGTACAATTATTAATTCAGCACCTTCAGAGACAACAATGGAGGTTACTCTTAAAGGACGTCCTGCTCATGCGGGTACTGAACCGGAAAATGGTATATCAGCTATTATGATTGCTGCTAGAGCCATAGATAGAATGAATCTGCTTAGATTAGATGAAGAAACAACTGCCAATGTTGGCATTATAAATGGTGGTGTTGCTACCAATATTGTTACACCAGAGGTATACTTAAAGGCCGAAGCCAGGTCTTTAAATGATGAAAAGTTAGATAAGCAAGTTGCTCATATGCGTGCATGCTTTGAAGAAGCTGCTGATTTTTATGGTGGCCAAGTAGACTTTAAAACAACTAAGAATTACAAAACTTACAAAGTAGATGAGTCTTTTGAATCTGTGAATCGAGCTTTAAAAGCTTTTGAGTCTGTTGGTATAGAAGCAGCATTGATTCCTACTGGTGGTGGTTCTGATGTGAATAACCTACGTGAAAAAGGCATAGATTGTGTGAACTTAGCCATTGCTATGTCAGCGTGTCATACCTTAGATGAATATATCAAAGTGTCTGATATGGTTAATGTCAGCCATGTATTATATGAAATATTAACCAAATGGTAAAATGAAAACTCTCGCTTTTGCGAGAGTTATTTTATTTCCCATTTAGCCATTTCTGGTAAATTAAGATTGATATTAATTTGATCGGTTTCTATGATTACAAAAGCAGGAACCTTTGACTTGTTATAATCAAGTGATTTGGTTAAGTACTTTGTTGTACCTGGGCTGTAATATTTAGAAAAGCCTTTTATAAGCTCTGAAGAACCATCCTTAAAGAAGACTCTTAAACTTGATTCTGGCAAGTCTTTGCTAGAAACATTCTTTTGAGAGTAAGTAAATGTTAAGGTGTTTATAGAAGGTTTTTGAGAGATGACAATCTTCTCCATGACAACTTCTACTTGACCATCTATATTTACAGTCGTATTTAAGTCTTCTTTGTGCATTGTATTAATAAAGGTATTATCTATCTTATGGATATTTTTTCTGATAAGTTTTGTCACAACAACAATGGCAGCTTCGGTTGTTGTATTGCCTGAAGCATTGAACTTATCATTACCAACACCATCCATAATACCATTGGCTTTAACTGTGTAGATAGCACTTGAAGCCCACGAACTGAACTGGTTGTCGTCTACAAAAGCATAGCCTGAGTTTGGCGCGATTTTCATATCAAGAGCATCTAGTGTGTTAACTAAAAGTGTGGCCATTTGCTCTCTTGTTAATAGCATATCTGGGCCGAACTTGCCTCCGCCTATACCAGAAGTAATACCAGCAGAAGCACCCTTTAAAGCGTAGATATCGTTGGTATCAGAAAAACTGATGTTTGAGTCTACTTTTATGGCTTTACCTTGTACAATCTCAATCATTTTTACTGTAAGATAGATAAACTCACCACGGGTAATATTATCTTGATAATCCGTAAAAGCTGATGATCGAATTTCTTGATAAGCCTTTAATTCCTCAACAAAATCTTTGGCCCATATACTTGGTTCATCTACTGCCGCAAAAGACATGGATGAAACCAACAGGCACCCAATAAGCAATAAAACAATTTTCCTCATGATTCCTCCATTTCAACCGTATACCAATGATTCTCAAAAGTAATAAAGGGGTATACTCATAATAATAGTATCATATATAACAAAATTGTTTAAGATGAATCGGAAATTTTAGGAGCCATTATGACATATACCAGTAAATACAAAAAACTCATTATTTATAGACGTATACTTGTTGTTATACTCATTGCCTTTATGGTAATCGTTTCTTTTTTTAACAGCATGTTAAGAAAAAACAGTCTAGAGATGATGCACCATCAATTAAAAACAGAAACCCAAGTTTTATCAGGCATTATTAATGAACACTTGGTCAAAAATGAAGAGATTGTCAAACAACTAAGTGAGAACACGCATCTTGTAGATCAAATTAGAAACTTAGAAATGCAGCCTGATGAAATTGAATTTATCATGACGAGTTTAAGTGATGCAAATAGTTCAAACTCTGCAGATGGTTTTGCATGGATAGGTGTGAACGTACTAAATAAAATTATCTATCCAGATGGTTATGCTGATTTGGCTTCAGATTATGTTTATTCTCAAAGACCATGGTATAAGATCATGATGGAAAATCCAGATAGGGTATCCATCACAGAGCCCTATATAGAAGTTGCTGATTATACGGAAGTTGTGACAATGGTTAAACCTATCTACGATGGTGATGAGATAATAGGTAATGTTGGGCTTGACTTGAACTTAGATGAGTTAAAAAGCTATGTCGCGACTTTTAAGATTGGATCAAATGGTCAAGTAGCTTTGGTAACTGAAGACAGACATGTCATCAGCCATTCTTTGGATCTAGTGATTACTGAAAACCACCCTTTTAAATCCATGAACTATCAAATGGAAAAGGTACAGGAAGTGATCATTGATGGCAAACAGGCCTTCTTATACTATTCACCCACTTCTGTAGAGGGTTGGTATATCTGCGCTTATCTGCCGATTAGTGAATTAAATACTCAAATCACCTATATAAGTATCATGTCTGGTGTTTTGCTGATGATTGCTATGGTTCTTCTGATGCTTTATAGCACTGTGATGAAACTTCAAAATGATAATAAAACACTGATTGAAATGAATGAAAAACTTGAAAAACAAGATGAATCCTTAAAGGAAAAACATGCTGAGATAGAAGAAACCAATACCCAGCTCTACAATAAAAACTTGGAGTTAGAGGCTGCATATCAACAGTTGACTGCCTTTGATGAGGAAATCCAGGCGCAATTAGCTGATAAAGAAGCCTATGCAGCTGAATTAGAAGATATTAAGTATAAGTTTGAAATGGCTGTTCAGTTTACAGAATCCTCTGTTTGGGAATTTGATATCGAAAAGCAAAGTCTTTCTATTACCCTTGGATTTAGAGACAATGTGTCCAATGATTTAAAAGAAGATGACAATGACCTTGTTACCATTGATGAGATGATTTATCCAGAAGATAGAATGAAGTTTTGGCAGGCACTTCAAAAGCACAGCAAGGGGGAGACTGACACCCTGCATGAAGAAGTAAGGCTTTATGATGAAGAAGGACTCCTGTCATGGTGGCTTGTTCATGGGAAAAAACATGAGGACAAACCAATTATCATTGGTACAATTGTCAACATAACAAAACTTAAGAATCAGGAGGAAGTGGTCCAAAAGATGACCACTATTGATCCTTTAACCAGACTACCTAATCGAAGTCAGTTTGAATCGGTATTAGAAGAAGCCATTCGTAATAATGAAAAGGGCTTGATTGCGCTAATTGATTTAGATAATTTTAAAGAAATCAATGATACCTTAGGTCATATATATGGTGACCATATTTTAAGGATTATCTCGAATCGCTTGTATGGATTAGCAAATGATCATTTGTTTGTTTCTAGATTTGGAGGAGACGAGTTTTTGATTCTTATAAATGATCAAAACCAGGTAGATGATATTCTTAAGAATATCAAGCAGATTATTGGTGAAAAGATTTTGGTTGATAACCATGAACATTTTATTTCAACCAGTATCGGTTTGACTAAGTACCCGGATGATGGCAAGACTTCTGAACAATTATTTATGAATGCAGATGTTGCCATGTATCATGTGAAGAAGTCGGGTAAGAATAACTATGCTTATTTCGACGAAACCATGAGAGCGGAGGTATACGAAAAGACCAACATTGAAAAAGTCATAGACAAGGCATTAGAAAATGATGGTTTTAGATTGGTTTTACAACCTATTATCAATCCTTCTACAGGTTATGTCACCGCATCTGAAGCACTGATCAGACTCAAGCATTCTGAGCTGGGACCAAGCCGATTTATTCCAGTAGCGGAAACCTCTCATAGAATCATCGATATTGGTAGGTGGGTCTTACAGGAAGCTGTTAAAATGATTTATACTTGGCAAAAAGAAGGAAGGCATGTCATGCCTATCAGTATCAATTTTTCACCAAAACAGTTACTGGACAGACACTTTATTTCTTACTATCAATCGCTTTTAGATAAATATCATGTTTCTGCTGAAATGATACGATTTGAGATTACAGAGTCTATTCTTCTAGGACAGGAAGCTGTATCAGTAGAATTTATTGAAGCTTTAAGGAATCTAGGCAGTCCAATTTTACTAGATGATTTTGGTACGGGTTATTCATCATTGAGCTATTTAACCTACCTGCCGGTAGATTATATCAAACTGGATAAATCATTATGTGATAAGTTTTTAAATATGAAGGACCGAAATGTCATCAAGAGCGTTGTCACCTTGGCTCATGGCCTTAACTTAAAGGTGGTAGCCGAGGGCATTGAATCATTTATGCAAGTGGAGCTTTTACTTCGTATGGACTGTGATTATATTCAAGGTTATTATTACAGCAAACCGCTTAGTATAGAAGAGTTTAATAAAATTTCTGGTCAGAAATTTGACTAATAAAAATCGCAGTTTTCTGCGGTTTTTATTAAATTGCATTTGATGAATTTACATGTTATCATTGTTAGGCAAAAGAAAGGGAAGATGAATGTTTAACGATTATATATCTGCAGTCATATTGATACTCTTTGCAGAGATGGGAGATAAAACTCAGTTTTTAGCCATGGCATTTGCAACTAAGTATCCAGTTAGAAAAATCATATTAGGTGTCGCAATAGGTGCCTTTTTTAATCACGGTTTGGCAATCTTATTAGGACGAGCTATCCTTGAGTTGATACCAACTAATGTGGTTGGTCTTATTGCCGGTCTGATGTTTCTGTTTTTTGCTATGAACTCTCTTAAGATAGAAGATGAGGAAGTAGAAGAAGGCAAAGAAAAATATGGGCCAGTTTTAACCGTGTCTTTGGCATTTTTTTTAGGAGAGCTTGGAGATAAGACGCAATTGTCTGCACTTGGTCTTTCAGTAGATTCTACTTACTTGTGGATGGTTCTTATGGGCACCGTTACAGGCATGATCTTGACCTCTCTTTTAGGAATTTTTATAGGTATAAAACTGGGTAAAAATATACCGGAAGAAAAGTTGAAAATAGCAGCTTATATTATGTTTGTTTTATTTGGCTTCCAAAAGATTTATCAGTCATTGGCATTAAATATGGTTTATACACTCATATTTGCCTTAGCACTTATACTTGTTTCAGGAGTTATGTTAAGAAGATTCCACAAGGAATCAATCCTTCATGGTGAAAGTGCTTTTGCTAGACAAGCTGAGGTTTTAAAGCAGGTAAAGACTCGAATCGAGTTAAAAGTTGAAAATATGTGTAAGGGTCCCGATCAATGTGGTACCTGTGATGGAAAAGAATGCCTTGTAGGCTATATGAAATATTTACTGAAAAACAGCGATAAGCCTATTTCAGAAGAAGAATCTAAATCCATAGCACGTTTAAAAAATAAGGTCTTTGATAAGGCTGAAGCAAGGATGATTTTAGACTTTTTAATGGAATACTTTGAAATGTATCCAAAAGAGTTTGAAGAAAATTATGTCTTGGTCCAGTTAAGACAGACTGTAGAGTTTATCCTTTATGACCATGTTATTGAGGAAAAAACCTTAGATGCTTATAAAAAGTATCTAAGTCAAAGATGATTTTTTATCAAGAAATGAAGACATTGAATAAACTATGATATCATAGACTTAAATAGGATGTATACCATCCTATTTTGCATTTAGAATAATAATAATTTTATATCCAGCAATTTATGTCATTAACTTTTACTTATAATAGATATTTTGGGTATCTCCAATATAGAAACGAAGGTTATTTATGAGGAAAAATTTAGTCATTTCATTAACAGCTTTGCTTTTAATGACGTTTATAACATCTTATTTAAATATGGCTGTAGTAGATGTGGTGTCACTTCTGTTTTTATCAGTAGTCGTTTATACAGTTCATTATAATACAAAAGAGATTAAAGTATTAAAAGGCAACTGGCAACTTCTAATTGGGGCAGCGTTTATTTGGCTTGTCGCAGACGGGGCTTGGCTAGTCTATGAAAGTTTAGGCTTTTTCATGTCTGAAGATAACTTGTATTTGAGTTTGCTTTATGCCATTCCAAATGTCCTGCTTCTTATCTCAAGTCTATGGTATTTTTATTTTTCAAAAGACAAGTGGTCTAAGAGACAATTGACCATAGAATTTACAGCCGTCACACTGATCATTGGTATCATCGTTTATGCACTCTTTTTAGTTGAGTTTGATATTCGTTATATGTCTCTAAATACCTTGGTCAATATGTTCTACTTGATAACAGATGTGGTTATTCTAGTACTTGTGATGACCATGATAATATCATCAAGATACATTAAGGTAAAGCTTGCCATCCGCCATTTATACTATGCTTTTATAGTCTATGTAATTGCAGATTTTATATACCTCTGGCAACGTATTAATGACGCTTTCACAAGTAATGCATTGTCAGATGCTTTGTTTTTGTTTGCCTTTTTTACGATTGCAATCGCGTCACACCATGCTAGCAAAGAACCGAATGAATATTTTGATTATAAAGACAAATTGCCACTTAATTATGGGCGTTCTAAAATACTGTGGCTTGCATTGGTTGCACCAATAATTTTACTGGTGACAGGCTCAATTGAAATCATTCATTTTTCAATGATACTTTTGGTCTTGGTTATTTATCAGGTAACCAGTCACTATGTTCAGCTCTTGATGATGACGGAAGTCATGTATGATAAAGAACATGAGATGACACTTAAATTAGAAGAAGAGATCAAAGAGAGAACAAGAGAGCTTTTAATTTCCAAAGAAGCTTTGGAAAAACGTGCCATTACAGATTCTCTAACAGGTCTTTTTAACAGGGATTATTTCAATCAGGAGCTTTTAGACCGCATTGAAAGGCAAGACGTCTTTACAGTAGCCTATTTAGACTTAGATAAATTTAAGATCATCAATGATTTACATGGCCATCATATGGGAGACAGGGTACTCATTCATATTGCCAAGTTATTTGGCAATCATCTGTCTATTGATTATGAGATTTGTAGAATCGGTGGTGATGAGTTTGCTCTTATTATTCCTGGAGATTCAGCCAAAGTAATGACGGGTGTAAGTCAGCTTATTAAGGAACTTTTAGATAAGACCATAGTTATTGGAAAGTATTCCTTCCAAGTAGAAGCGAGTCTGGGTTTTGCCAGATATCCTAAAGATGCAGGTACGGCGTCTGATTTGGTTAAGAGTGCAGACATAGCCATGTATCATGCCAAGAATGAAGCTTCTGATGTTAACCATGTTTTTTATACATCAAGACTTGTAGAAGGTTTGGAAAGAAGAAATCACATTGAAATGCTTCTTTCGAAAGCTGATTTTGAAAATGACTTTGAGCTCTATTATCAGCCACAGTTTGATGCTAAAAGTGAAAAGATTACAGGGATGGAGGCATTGATTCGTTGGAATCACATAGAAGAAGGCTTTATATCGCCTGGAGAGTTTATACCGATTGCAGAAGAGACCGGCTTGATTCTACAGATACACGATTTTGTCTATAAGGCAGCCATTAAACAGTTATCAAGATGGCATCAACTTTACAATGACTCATTAGTGATGTGTATCAATTTACCACCTATGATTTTAAACTCTGACCAATTTTATAATGACTTGGAAGGCTGTTTAAACTTGTATCGTATGAAGCCTGAAAGAATAGAGTTTGAAATAACTGAGCATTCTGCCATGAATACATCCATTATGATGGCAGAAACTTTTAAAAAGTTAAAGGATTTAGGTATATCGATTGCCATCGATGATTTTGGAACCGGCTATTCTTCTTTATCTTATCTAAAAAGATTTGATGTGGAAACTTTAAAAATTGCAAAGGAACTTATCTTTAATATAGAAGAAGATGAGGATGTGCGTTTAATTGTTAAAGCCATTATCATGATGGCAGATGGACTTAAGCTTTCCACCATAGCAGAAGGTGTTGAAACCAAAGAGCAACTTATTATTTTAAAATCATTGGGTTGTGATATTATTCAGGGTTACTACCTAGGTAGACCCCTTGATTCTGAGACCTTTGAAAATATGTTTTTAAAAAGCTGAAAATTTTTTCAGCTTTTTTGGAACCTTTTTTTATTTCTACCGTCAAAACTTACGAAGGACGAAATAAATGGAGGACAAAAATGAAAAAAGTTATAAGTATTTTATTAATTTTAATGATGTTAACAGGTGTATTTGCTGATACAGCTGTTCCAACCCTAATCAGTGTCAATGAACAGCCTTTTGGTTTAGAACAAGATGGTGATGAGTTTACAATTATCTTAGATGGTAACCAAACAACAGGTTTTGCATGGACGTATCATGTGAAAGATTTAAAGCATGTCAACTATATTTCAGATGAATACCTAGTAGATAGTGATTTAATGGGTGCACCAGGCAAACACAGATTTACGTTTAAAGTATTAGCTGATGGTGTATCAACAATTGATTTTGTTTACAGCAGAAGTTTTGAAGAAGGTTCTGAAGAAAAACTAGATATTCTTGTTTACAAGAATGGTGATAAAGTCTTTGTTGAAGAAAATCAAATCGTTACAATCAATGACGTGGTAGTTGAAGAAATCTCTGCTGATGAAGTTATTGATGTAGAAGTGATGCCGCAAATCGTTGATGGCAAGCATATGGTGCCTGTAGCAGAAACATTAAGAGCTCTTGGTTACACTGTAACTTGGAAACCTGAAACAAAATCTGTTGAAATCAACAAGGGTGCACAGTGGACATCGATTACAATCGGTGAAAATGCTTACTTTAAAAATAGGATGGCTGCTAGGCCTTTGTCATCAGCGCCAGTTATTGTAGAAGGAAGAACATTGGTACCAGCGGAATTCTTCTACACAATTTTAGATATTGGCGTAGAAATCGGTGATACTGGCATGACTCTTAACAATTTCCCAATGGGCACTTACCAAGGTTATGTTAAAGAGATTCAAGTAAATGATGATGTGACAAGCTACTTTGTAACATATGAGCAAGGCGGCGATATGGTAGATATCGTATTACACACCAATGAAACAACTTACTTCCAAAAGGAAGTAAAAGTAGGTGATATGATTTCTGCATTAACATCAATGGCTACGACAATGAGCTTACCACCACAAACTGCAGCGTTTATAATCTACTAAAAAAAGCCTGTCATCCTAGGATGACAGGTTATTTTAGTTTCAAGCTTATTTTAAAAATGGTGCCTTTATCAAGTTCGCTTCTTACATAAATTCTACCCTTATGGGCTTCTACAAGTTGCTTACATATGGCCAGTCCTAAACCTGTGCCTTTTCTTTTGGTTTCTCTGGCTTTATCACATTGGTAGAAGTAATCGAATATAAATGGCAGATCTTCCTTAGCAATACCGATACCATCATCTTCGACAAAAATGTTGTAGTGGTATTCATCCACAGTTGTATAGAGTTTGATATAGGTCTTTGTATACTTTTCAGCATTAGAAATCAAGTTTTCTAAAACCTGGCCAATTCTAAACTCATCCACATCTAAGTTGGCTTCATGAATGGGATCACCCACAATAAAGGATACTTTTTCATTGGATTGATATTCTCTGATTTTAGTTGTCGAGTATTCCGTCAACATGGATTTCATTGAAGTTTCTGTTACATTAACCGTAAACTTTTCAAGTTCTAACTGGGTAAATGTGAACAAGTCATCAATCAAATGATCCAGTCTTTGTGATTTATCATGAATAACATTCAAGTAGTTTTGAACGGTTTCTGGATTGGTAACCACACCATCCTGTAAACCCTCTACATAACCGATGATGCTAGTTAGTGGCGTTTTTAAATCGTGAGTAATAGAGGCAATCAACTCTTTTCTAGAGTTTTCATAAATGCTCTGCTTGCTTGAAGTCATATAAAGCTTATCCTTCATATCTTCAAACTCCCTGCAAAGCTTGCCAAATTCATTGTCTTTGTTGTAACGAATTTTAAAGTCAAATTCACCTGAACCAATACGTTCAGCAGCGTAATTCAGTTCCTTTAAAGGCAGGAGCAAAAAATCTGATAAAACTTTTGAGACTGCAACAACCATACCTACTAATGATATGAAATAGATGCATACAAGGGTAATGGTTAGGGTTGCGAGTTCTTCCGTTGATTTTCCTGGTGCCTGTAAAGTAATGCTTGAAAGATTGATATCCTGTAAGGCAGAAATCTGTATCACATTAAACTGAATCAACAAGAGGGCTAAAACTACAATAATGATGGGTACAAGTATAATAGAAGCCAAAGCTAAGATAATTTTAGATCTTAAGCCTGCTGACATTATTTATCTCCCTTAAATTTGTAACCGATACCCCAAACTGTTTCGATAAAGTTTGGTCTAGAAGGATCTTTCTCTATTTTTTCTCTGATTTTTCTGATGTGAACCGTTACAGTGTTGATATCACCATACTCGTTGTAACCCCAGATTTCATCGAAAATCTTTTCTCTAGAAAGGGCTTGGTTGGCATTGGATGCAAGATAGTGTAAAATCTCAAACTCTTTAACTGAGAATGGAATGATTTCACCATCAAGTGACACGGTGTAAGCTGTTGCATCAATTTCCAATCCGTTGAAAGAAAGCACTTCCTTTTTCTCTTGATTGGTTGATAACTCTGTGAATCTTCTAAGCTGAGATTGTACTCTAGCGATTAATTCTCTTGGGCTAAATGGTTTGGTGATGTAGTCATCCGCACCTAAGCCTAAACCAATAATTTTATCTGTATCTTCTTTTTTTGCACTCAGCATTAAGATTGGAATGTTTGACTTAGAACGAATATTTCTGCAAACTTCAAATCCATCCTTTTTCGGTAACATAATATCTAATATGGCCAATTGAGGCTTTTCAGAATTGAATAATTCTAAACCCATTTCACCATCGTTTGCAATAACGACTTTGTAATTTGATGCTGTTAAGTAGTCTCTGATCAGATCAGCAATCTCTTTTTCATCTTCAACAACTAGAATTTTTTCGTTCATATTCTTATCCTTTCGTTTCTTCTTATGTTAATGATAGTTTAAGTGATTATTCTTGACAAGAAGAAGGTGCTTAATTAATAAAACTTTAAGGTGAAAGCTAAATATTTCTAAGGTATTATGAAAGTATTACATTTTAATGCAAAGGGTGTTTGTAGGTGCCTTCTTTGTTATACTTAGTGTGATGAATCATGTTAAATTGGAGGAAGTATGTCAGTGTATCAAACTTTAACAGAAACTTTGCAAAAAATTAAGCGTTCAGAAGAACGATTGACCATGCTCATAGAGAATAAAGCATCATTAGAAGCGAAAGTTAGAGAAAAGAAAGCTGCTTTGGATAAAGAGAATTATGATGTAGAAAAATTAGAAGGTCTGTCACTTGAAGGCTTTGTCCATCTTTTAAAAGGTACCCTTATCGATAAACTTGATAAGGAAGAAAGAGAAGCCATGGTCGCTAAGAACCAGTATGAAATAGCTTGTCAGGAGTTGGATGTTTGCTTAAAGGAAATATCACTTTGTCGCGACCGTTTAAAAGAGAAATTTACAATTGAGCGTCAGTATCTTGATTTTATAGAATCAGAAGAAAAGAAAATCTTAGACATTGATTCTAATGATTCGAAACAAGTTAAAACCATTATTGATCAGGTTTACTACAACAATGAAGTGTTAAGAGAAATCAGAGAGGCCAAAGAAGCTGGTGATCAATTAAAGGAAGCCTTTAATTGTATATTAGAAAGTTTTTCGTCAGCAGACGATTTGGGTATCATTGATATTTTAGAGAATGGTCTGTTGGTTTCTGATTGTGGTCATGAATCGGTTAAGAAGACCAATGAACAATTGGTCTTGATACAACAAAATATCAGAAGGTACCACATTGAAGTGATGGACGTTTTAGGCGTTACAGATCTTCACTTAGACATCAGTAGACTGCTAGTATTTTCAGATTGTTTTTTAGTTAGGGTCATTGAGGGTGATGAACTAAGTGAAAAACTTGATGGCGCAGTCGAACTAATTAAGGAGATGATGCGTCATATAGATGAGTCACTTCTAATACTTGATCAAAAGAGAAATGAAATAAAGATAGAGATTGAAGGGCTTAAGAAAAGTAAGGTTCAGTTGGTTGAATCTTATCTCAATCAAATCGGAGGCATACATGAAAAAAGCTCTTAGTGTCCTGCTGTTATTGTTACTGATGACAGTCAGTGTATCAGCCGAAACGGACATTACCATCAGTCTAAATGAAGAGTTGATGGTTTTAGAGGAACCGGCTGTTATAGTTGAAGGTAGAACCTTAATACCTGTTAAGTTTATATTTGAACCCTTGGGTCTAGATGTTTCGTGGAATGGTGAAACGAGAACAGCTACTGGTTCTAAAGGTGACTTAAAAATAGATATGGTGATTGATAGTACAACAGCTTATGTAAACGGACAAGCCGTTGAACTGGATGTCTCTGCCACAATCATTAATGATAGAACTTATGTACCACTTAGATTTGTAGCAGAATCGACTGGTGCTGTGGTAACTTGGCATGGAGAAGAAAGACATATAACCATTGATTACTTGATGGACAAGTCTTATGAAGTACTCTTTAAAGATATTTATGCAGATGTTCATGATGAAGATGGTCCTAATATGCCAATCGTAAGAGAACAGTACCATGATATTTTAAATCAACTTATGAAGTTAAAAGACATGTACTTAGGATCTGAGGAAAGTTTAAAAACAGACTTAATAGCACTTGCTGCTTCTGGTGGTCTGACATTAGACAGTAGCTTGACCATGGATCAAATGTTTCTACAGATGCATGCTTATAAACAAGCGCAACATGACCAGTTGATTGCTGACTTAGAAAGTAAGTACAAAGTTTATGAATTTCAAAATGGCGATCAGTATTATGGTGATTTTTATTTAAATCAAATGTCTGGTCTTGGTTATTATGACTTTAAAAGTGGCGGTGCTTTACTTGGACAATTTAAAAATAACATGAGAAACGGTTATTTATCTGAAATCTATGACTCTGGTTATGACTATGCTTTCTTTGAAGATGACAAGGCATCTGGTATGAAGTTTTCATATACAGGGGTACCTGAAGGTTATATTTTAGGTACGACCTATTTTGATGAAAATGGTAGACAGGGGATCAGTCATCAGATTACCTTTGATCATAACAATGTAAAGTTGCATGATGCCTATTATTTTTATAACGACAATGAATCAAGTGAGCTAGAATACGTTATCTACAAAGAGGGGTATGAACTCTTTGATAGAGGCAATATAGAAAAAGATGTGGTTTTGAGAATTGACCCTGATGGTAAAATCAACATTGCACCAACGAATTCTGAAGGAATTTCAGACCATCTGTTTACAGGTTTTGGCTTTACTAGATTTGAAAATGGTGTTGAGTACATCGGCTATTTTGATGATTGGTCAAGACTTGGTAAAGGCATGTACTATGCCAAAGATGATACATCTGATACTGCCAGCAATTTAGTGGAATTACAGGTTGAAGATATTCTTGAAGAACTCGATTTAGAGTCGGCTAGCGATGTAGAAAAAATCAAGGCAATTCATGATTATCTAGCCACACATATTTTATACGATCCAGATCCTATAGCTGAAAATGATTACAAAGAAATCTCACATACGGCTTATGGTGCTTTAATAGATGGTGTTGCAGTTTGTGATGGCTATGCAGAAGCCTTTAAGTACCTCTTGGATAAGGTTGGTGTTGAGAACGTCTTGATATTTGGTGAAGTGGATGAAGAAGGTGATTTCACAGGTGAAGTCAACCATGCTTGGAACTTAATCAAAGTAGATGAAACATATAAACACTATGATTTAACCTGGGATGACGATGATGTCAACAATCGTGTTTTATATGAGTTTTATAATAAAAATAGCAATTTCTTCGATGATACACATCGATGGGAAGAAAATGATTATCAGGAGTATTTAAATTAATGGAACTAAGTATTGTAATACCGGTCATGAATGAAGAGGACAATGTCAGACCCTTGTATGACCGGTTAAAGGTCACTTTAAATAAAATCACACCATCTCATGAAATAATCTATGTAGATGATGGCAGTCATGATAAGACCGTTGATGAAGTCATGGCCTTAAGGGATATGGACGAGACCGTTAAGCTGGTCAGCTTTTCTAGAAACTTTGGTCATGAAATGGCCAATAGTGCAGGCTTTAGAAAAGCTTCTGGTGATGCAGTTGTCATCATAGACGGAGATCTTCAGGATCCACCAGAACTCATAGAAGATATGTATCTTAAGTACAAAGAAGGCTATGATGTGGTTTATGCCAAGAGGAAATCAAGGAAGAAGGAATCTTTTTTTAAGAAGTTCACTTCTAAGATGTTCTACAGAGTCTTAAAGTTTATGAGTGACGTTGAACTGCCCCTGGATACAGGCGACTTTAGACTCTTAAGCCGAAGGGTCATTAATGAAATCAACAAGATGGATGAACATAACCGCTTTTTTCGTGGTATCACCCATTGGGTAGGTTTCAATGTAACATGTGTCGAGTTTAACAGAGACGGTAGACATGCTGGTGAAACCAAATACAATTACTTTAAGTTGATGAGGCTTGCTATTGACGCCATCTTGTCTTTTTCAGATAAGCCACTCAAACTCTTTTCAGTATTTGGTATAGCCATGTCGGCATTCTCCTTTATTTATATGATCTATTGGATTATTTATAAGCTGGTAACCAACAATCCAATAGCTGGTTGGACATCAACAGTGACCATTATGCTTTTCTTCTTTGGTATCCTGATGTTCCAGATATCTATTCTTGGTGAATATATAGCCAGAATATATGAAGAGGTAAGAAAAAGACCTTTATACATTATCCAAAAGCAAGAAGGTATTGAAGATGAACATACGAGAGATTAGTCTGTATTCGGTCTTTGGTGGTCTGACCACCTTAATCAGTATTTTATCTTATAAGTTGTTTTTAATATTGGGCTTTCATTACTTGATTGCAACAACCCTATCAGCAGCCCTTGCAGTCATGTTTGCCTTTATGACAAACCGAATGTATGTCTTTAAATCCAGTGGCAATATAGTATCAGAAAGTATAAAATTTCTTTCGGGGCGAGTGGGCGTTTTTATTATTGAGACAATTCTTTTGATAATACTCGTCTCATGGGTGAAATTTGATGAATTTTACAGTAAAATAATAGTGACGATAATAGTCGTCCTACTGAATTACATATATAGTAAATTTTTTGTATTTACAGAAGGAGGAAGAAGTGAAGAATAGAATTTTTATATTAGCACTCGTATTATGTTTGTTAATGTCTAGTATGGTATACGCAGAAGGCGTAGATGTTAGTCAAATTACTGACTTAGAAGAAGCGGAATGGGCAGAGCCTTATATCCAAAAGGTAACAGATACAGATGTGATGCCTTTGTATTCAACAAATGAGTTTAAGCCACTTGGTCATGCCACTAAGATGGAAGTCATTAATGTTATTTACAGGATAGCGCTTTTAAAAGGTGATGTGACAACTGATTTGGCTGATGACTATGTAACAAAGCATTTACCAACAATTGAGGCTTATTTAATCCCTAATACATTAGAGCCATATGGTCCTGATAACCATAGAGCCATTGCTTATGCATTAGAGAGAAATATCTTAAAAAAATCAGAATTAAGCTTATTCTTTGTAAATGGCAAGTTTGAAGTGATCTCAAAAGTGGATGCTTCAGTCTTTATGTCAAAGGCAATGAATGTTTATCTTAAGGAAAATGTTAATAAATTCTATGAAATTCAGTATAAAGATGGTGCAGAGATTACACTTCTACAATGGCCTTGGATCAATTTATTAATTGAAAAGGAAATTGTTGTAGGTGGCACAGATAATTACTTCTATCCAAATTCTATTTTAAATAGAAGCATTCTTTCAGTTTTATCTTCTAATATCTTAAATGAGTTAGATGGTGTCACTGTTGATGCAAGCACAGATACAGAAACACCTGTTGTAACAGGTACTTTAACAAGCATGAATGGTAAAATTTCAATCATTCACTATGATTTAAACATCATTGAAGTAAGAGATGAAAACAACAAGCTTTACGTTTATGATGCTTCTAATGGTGTCTTGACTTTAAATGATGCTACAATCACTTTACAAAACCTAGAACCAGGTATGGATGTAAAAGTAACTGCAATTGGTAAAGACTTAAAGACACTGAATGTCTTAGAAGACTTAACTTCAATTGATGGTACTTTAAATGGCATTGGTTTGAAAGTAACTGTTAAGGGTGAAACATTCAGACCAATTTCTATCTCAGTTAATGGCCAGTTTAAGTATTACAAGGCTTTAAACTCAGTTGTTATTGAAAGAGACTACCAAACATCTACTTTAGATGATTTAAATGAAGGTGATGTAGTTAAGATCTCATATCAGGGAGACTACGTTAAGAAAATAGAAGCTTTATCAAACAAGGCTGTTTTAGATGGTGCTTTACAAAGATCTACAGGCTTTAACGATGGTGATGTTGTTTCTATCAAATTGTCAAACGGCAAATTGTTCGAGCAAACAATCGACGGCAATATTGGCAAGGTTAATATTACATCTGATTTAGCTAAAGGTGATATTGTAAAGATTACCTTGGAAAAAGGTAAGATTACTGCCGTTGAAGGTACTGGCTTATCAACTGAAGCAAGTGGTAGAATCACTAAAATCGTTATCTCATCTTCACCGTCAGTATCTATCATGACTAAGGCTGGTGAAACAAAGAACTTTAACATTGCATCTAATGTGGTTGTTAATAATTTAGGTTCAGATGATTCTAATGGACTTTATGCATTAAGACTTGACCAAGATGTAACTTTAGAGTTATCAGGTATGGCTGTTGATAGAATTTCAATAAACCAATCTGTTGAAAAGACACATTTCAATGCTAAGATTACTGAGATTCATAAGAACATCAACCTTCTTAAAGCAGAGGATGCAAGTGGCAAGGTTTGGATTGTATCTTTAGAAGGTTCAGATCAAAATATCAATGATTACACAGTAGATGATTCAGTTTATATCTATGGTGTAGAAGTATCAGGCGAATTATTTGAAGCTGATTTAATCATTGTCCTAGAATAATCAATAACCTCAAACTATTTTCTTAGTTTGGGGTTTTCTTATGATTGGGTTTTGTTTCAAAGCCAGTTATTAGAATAAGTTAAAAAGCAGCATGAAATCTTATTTTTCAAGCTGCTTTCTATTTAAGAGTATGTTTTGTCGTTTAATGTACAATGTTCTTGTTGAGATTGCCTATAAACCAATTTGTGACTGGTATAAGCCCTCAATAAATTGATCTGGACCAGCTTGATCTCTCATTTGTTTAGTTTGATCAGCGTCTGGACCAATTAAGTAGCGCATTGTGCCTGATTCATCAGTGATTGCTTCATAAATAAGATTTGCTGCATATTCTGGTGTGCTGCCTTGTCTATCAGCAGGATCGTCACCAAAGAAAGCTTTCTGCAAAGCTGGATTATAATCTTCAAGACCTTCTTTAGATGTGATAGTCATAGAACGTTCAAAGAAGTCAGTTAAGATTATACCTGGTTGAATTAATTTTACTTTGATACCTAATGGTCTTAGTTCGTGAGAAACTGCTTCTGTAAAACCTTCAACTGCCCATTTAGTACTGTTATATAAACTTACAAATGGGAAACCGCAGAATCCACCGATAGAAGATGTGTTAACAAATAAGCCGTCTTTATTCTCTCTAAAGTGTGGTAAGAAAGCTCTAGTAACATCTAATAAACCAAATAAGTTGGTATCAAATTGTGTTTTGATGGCTGCTTTATCTGCTGATTCAAATGAACCTGCAATCGCATAACCTGCATTGTTGAATACAACATCAACTTTACCAAAATCATTAATAATTTGATCTTTAACTTCTTCGATATTTTTTTCATCTGTTACATCTAAAGCATACAGCTTGATATTGTCTAAATCATCTAAGCCTGTAACATTTTGTGGATTTCTCATTGTTGCAGCTACGTTCCATCCTTCCTCAGCAAATTTAATAGCACTTGCTTTTCCCATACCTGAACTTGCTCCAGTAATTACAATAGTTTTTTTGTTCATTTTTGCCTCCTAGTAATGTATATATTTATCGCTTCTAATGAAGCATGGGTTAACTTATATTGATTGTGATTGATTGCTGAAAATGCGTTTGAGATTTAAGAATACATACTGATGATAACTTTATCTGCCATCTTGTCAGGAAGCTTTGCCATCATGCCACCCATTTTAGCGTCTGTACCAACCTTGTATCTTGGCTTTGGATTCTTCTTGTTTACTGAATCTACAATTGTCTTAACAACTTTAGCTGTAGAAGGTGGGTTCTTATAAGCTTTTTCCATAGAACCTAAGAATGCATCAACTGATTTCTTATAAGCTTGAGGATGATTAATTTCTCTAACTTTTTTCTCAGCGACTTCGAAGAAGCCAGTATCCATAGCACCTGGTTCAACAATAACGACATTGATWCCAAACTGCTTTACTTCTCTTCTAAGGGCATCTGAGTAAGCTTCAAGAGCAAACTTAGATGAAGAATACCATGCACACATTGGTGTAGTTAGTTTACCAGCAATAGAAGAAATATTAACAATAGTACCTGAAGATTTCTTTCTCATATGAGGTAAGACTGCCTTTGTCATTCTTGCTGTACCAAATACATTCACTTCGTATTGACGTTTAGCATCTTCAATAGAAACTGCTTCTGCCATACCATAAGCACCATAACCTGCATTGTTAACCAAAGCATCGATTTTACCATGGTTCTTTAGAACTGTTTCTACAAATGCATCAACACTTTCGTCCTCAGTGATATCAAGTTTGATTACTTTTGCACCTGCTTTTTCAATGTCTCTCATTTTCTCAACACGTCTAGCACCTGCGTAAACGATGTTACCTT
>NZ_VANV01000051.1 GCF_022496765.1 Acidaminobacter sp. JC074
TTTACAATTCTCTTTCGCTAATCACTTGCGTGATATCGCTCATACGACTTCGCTTACGCTACGCCGTTATTTGGTCAAGTCCTCGACCTATTAGTATCTATCACCTAAACATATTGCTACGCTTACAGCTTAGACCTATCAACCAGATAGTCTTTCTGGGGTCTTAACTCTTATGAGTGGGAAATCTCATCTTGAGGGGGGCTTCGTGCTTAGATGCCTTCAGCGCTTATCCCTTCCAAACTTAGCTACTCTGCAGTGCTCCTGGCGGAACAACAGATACACCAGAGGTTTGTCCATCCCGGTCCTCTCGTACTAAGGACAGATCCTCTCAAATTTCCTACGCCCACAGCGGATAGGGACCGAACTGTCTCACGACGTTCTGAACCCAGCTCGCGTGCCTCTTTAATGGGCGAACAGCCCAACCCTTGGGACCTTCTTCAGCCCCAGGATGAGACGAGCCGACATCGAGGTGCCAAACCTCCCCGTCGATGTGGACTCTTGGGGGAGATAAGCCTGTTATCCCCGGGGTAGCTTTTATCCGTTGAGCGACGGCCCTTCCATGCGGCACCGCCGGATCACTAAGTCCTAGTTTCCTACTTGCTCGACCTGTATGTCTCGCAATCAAGCTCCCTTCTGCCTTTGCACTCTACGAATGATTTCCAACCATTCTGAGGGAACCTTTGAGCGCCTCCGTTACTCTTTGGGAGGCGACCGCCCCAGTCAAACTGTCCACCTGACATTGTCCCAGTTCTGGATAACAGAACATGGTTAGAACACTGATATACCAAGAGTGGTATCCCAAGGTTGTCTCCACGCATACTGGCGTACACGCTTCCATGACTCCCACCTATCCTGTACATGATATACCAAAGTCCAGTGCCAAGCTACAGTAAAGCTCCACGGGGTCTTTCCGTCCTGCTGCGGGTAACCGGCATCTTTACCGGTACTACAATTTCACCGAGTCCATCGTTGAGACAGTATCCAAATCATTACGCCTTTCGTGCGGGTCGGAACTTACCCGACAAGGAATTTCGCTACCTTAGGACCGTTATAGTTACGGCCGCCGTTTACTGGGGCTTCGATTCAGAGCTTCGCTTACGCTAACACTTCCTCTTAACCTTCCAGCACCGGGCAGGCGTCAGCCCATATACATCATCTCTCGATTTAGCATAGACCTGTGTTTTTGTTAAACAGTTGCTTGGATCTGTTCTCTGCGGCCGGAATTAGCTCTAAACCTATTCCGGCATCCCTTCTCGCGAACTTACGGGATCATTTTGCCGAGTTCCTTAACGATAGTTTTCTCGCTCGCCTTAGTATTCTCTACTCTCCCACCTGTGTCGGTTCTCGGTACAGGCACCTTTCATCTCAATAGAAGCTTTTCTTGACAGTGTGAAATCAGCTACTTCGTTACTTATTTTTCACTCCCCATCATAGCCCAGGATTGTTAAAACGGATTTGCCTATCTTAACTCCCTCACTATTTGGACACGCATTTCCAATCGCGTGCTTAGCCTATCCTTCTGTGTCACTCCATCTCTCAAACAATGATTGGTGGTACAGGAATTTTTACCTGTTGTCCATCGCCTACGACTTTCGTCCTCGGCTTAGGCCCTGACTTACCCTGAGAGGACGATCCTTCCTCAGGAAACCTTGGGTATTCGGCGGGCAGGATTCTCACCTGCCTTGCGCTACTTATGCCAACATTCTCTCTTGTATGCAGTCCACCACGCCTTYCGGTATAGCTTCAACCCGCATACAATGCTCCCCTACCCCTGATACRTAGTATCAAGCCGTAGCTTCGGTAATAGATTTGAGCCCCGGTAATCTTCGGCGCAGGATCACTCGACTAGTGAGCTATTACGCACTCTTTAAATGWATGGCTGCTTCTAAGCCAACATCCTAGTTGTCTGTGCAATCCCACATCCTTTCCCACTTAATCTATATTTTGGGACCTTAGCTGACGGTCTGGGCTGTTTCCCTCTCGACCATGAATCTTATCATACATAGTCTGACTCCTAAATATAAGTATACGGCATTCGGAGTTTGATAACCCTTGGTAGGCGGTGAAGCCCCCGCAGGTAGTCAGTGCTCTACCTCCGTTACTCTCAATTTAAGGCTAGCCCTAAAGCTATTTCGGGGAGAACCAGCTATCTCCGAGTTCGATTGGAATTTCTCCGCTATCCACAAGTCATCCCAACCTTTTTCAACAGATATGGGTTCGGGCCTCCACGAAATTTTACTTTCGCTTCACCCTGCTCATGGATAGGTCACCCGGTTTCGGGTCTACACCACGTAACTTAGTCGCCCTATTAAGACTCGGTTTCCCTGCGGCTCCAGTGCTGAACACCTTAACCTTGCTACGTAGCGTAACTCGTTGGCCCGTTCTACAAAAAGTACATGGTYGTCCATTCAAAGACTTCCACTGCTTGTAAACATGCGGTTTCAGGTTCTATTTCACTCCCCTCCCGGGGTTCTTTTCACCTTTCCCTCACGGTACTATGCGCTATCGGTCACTGAGTAGTATTTAGTCTTGGGAGATGGTCCTCCCGGCTTCCTACAAGGTTTCACGTGCCCCGTAGTACTCTGGTACAGCCTGTGGGYCTTCTCCTTTCGTCTACCGGACTTTCACCGTCTTCGGTTGACCTTTCCAGATCATTCGACTAGGATACCTCCATCACGTATATGGCTGCCCGCAACCCCAAAGTCCGTAGACCTTGGTTTGGACTAATTCCCGTTCGCTCGCCGCTACTTAGGAAATCGATGTTTCTTTCTCTTCCTCCAGGTACTTAGATGTTTCAGTTCCCTGGGTTACCTCCACTAAGCTATGTATTCACTTAGCAGTAACTGCTCATTACAACAGCTGGGTTCCCCCATTCGGACATTCACGGATCAAAGCTTACTTGCAGCTACCCGTGACTTTTCGCAGCTTATCACGTCCTTCATCGGCTCTCAGTGCCTAGGCATCCACCGCATGCCCTTATTAACTTGACCTAGTTAATAATGGTTATAGCGATATAACCTAAATGCATGACTCCGCTCTCGCTTCGCCATTTACTCGCGACTTTCGTCACTARATTTAAAGWCTCTCGWCTRTAAGRTTATAGTTCTTCAACTACCTATATAAATATAGGATTTGAGAATATTGTTTTTGCTTGTCGACTAGATATTTATAAATAAACATCTTTGTCTTTCATATATGCAATTTTCAAAGAACATC
>NZ_VANV01000052.1 GCF_022496765.1 Acidaminobacter sp. JC074
AAAGAAGCAGCTGATAAATCAAGACGTGTCTTTAGAGGAATCTTTACAACAACAAAAGGGATAATAAACTCAGATATCAATGGTAGTTTGAATATCCTAAGAAAATATTTAGGTGAAAAAAATATTCCCAGGTTGATTATATCGATGAGGGATAAGGGGTTTCGAGATAATCCTTTTAGACTACGTGTAGTTTAATATGCTATTGTATCTTCGGGTAGAATAGAAGCGTCAAAGACGCCTTTCTTGTTATAATTGTTGTGATACTATTTTGATAATAGATTGAAAACAACAATTACTGTAAACACTAATTTTAAACATTGGGTGGTTTATTTTGCATTTATCGGGAGTTTTCATTGCAATTCCCAGTACTTCTAGTTTACAGTAAACAATCTATTGTTATAAAAGAATCGACAATGTATAATTTAATTAGTTGTTATTGCTTTCAAATCAATAGAAGGAGATGGTAAGATATGAAAAAATTTTTATCTTTATTACTTGTGTTTACTTTAGTTTTTTCATTAGCAGCGTGCGGAGTAGATGAGATAACTCCTGATTCTGCAGATTCTGATCCAGACCAAACTACATATTTGGATGGTAATGATTTGAATGAACTAGAGAAGAAAATAAAAGTGCTACATGAGTTAGTTATTTCGA
Source organism: Acidaminobacter sp. JC074 (assembly GCF_022496765.1). Lineage (GTDB taxonomy): Bacteria > Bacillota > Clostridia > Peptostreptococcales > Acidaminobacteraceae > JABXKX01. The sequence continues at coordinate 655 of NZ_VANV01000052.1, forward strand.
ATAGTCCTTATGATGGAACATATGAGGAATGGGTAGATTGCGTTTCGCCACCTACAGATTTGGAAAGACAAGTAAAGTTTACGATAACAAACGATCACTTAAAATGGAGATATGATGGAGAAGATAAGTGGAACACTTTGGTTAACTTACTCACTTTATTGGGTGGCGTTTCTTCTATAGAAGGTTATCATTATGACAGTGATGACAATTTAATTATGTCATTTAACTCAGGAAGTGAGGCGAATTTAGGAGAATTAGATTTTGTTGTTAAAGTTGAATTTCTAGGTTTAAATGAGATTCTTTTAGAAGAACAATATATAGAAGTTGGTAGTTCTGCCGTTGCACCTAAGATTCCTGATGTAACTGGTTATGAGTTTGATAGTTGGAGTGTTGACTTTTCAGATGTATCTAACGATATGATTGTAGAAGCAATCTTTACAGAGACTGATTAACACTTTTTTATAGGATTTATAATAAGATTATTCAACACAACAGGGACTGTCCCATCTGGGAGAGTCTATTTTTATACGATGATTTGTCAACTCAAGTGCACCAATTCTGTATTTTCATTAATTACCTCAATGGAGCTTTGCTTTCGAATATTTTGTTTTATATTTGAGGAATTTCTCCTGAGTTCTTTTTCTTAAACGAAAAAACAGCCTTTTTCACTAGTTATCCATAGTTCATGCTTTAATCTGGATAAAGAAAGGAGTTGTCCAAATTACTGATTAGGACAACTCCTTTGTATTTATCTGTTCAACATACACTTAATTATTTAGCTTCTATTCGTTACCTCTGAGTATCATATCAATAGTAAACTCCAAAACAGTATCCACACCATTTAAGTAATCATCTATTGTCATATGAACTTTATAATCAGGTTGAATGCCCTCGCCATGAACAAATTTTACATCATCTACATTTGTTAAACTAACACTTTTGGTAACATCTAATAAGGCGTCAGTATGAGTTAGTCTATATGTCTGCTTTTCATCATTTAATATATATGAACCAGGAGTTTCGTCACCAATAAGCACACCAATATTTTGATCTCTTATCAAGGATGTAAGCAAGCTTGTTTGTGAATAAGAACCGCCACCAACAAGTGTATAAAGTTCACCATCAAAATGATAGGTGCTATTTGCTATTAAATTCTTATACTCATTATCACATGTCATACATTCAGGATGATAGAATGATTGCTCGATCGATTGAATATAAGAAAGTAACTTTGTAGTAGTAGACAGTGAACCGCCGCCATTATCTCTAAGATCTATAATTACATGCTCAATGTTTCTACCTTCTACTTCTTTAAAAAAAGATTCATAAAAATCGTAAAAATCAGACTCTGTAGCTCCTGCGTTTCCCGCGTGGCCAGTACGACTTGCATAAAATGAGTTCAACTCCATAATTGCATATGAATCATTGTATGTCGCATGCCACCTATTCCAATCCGGGAATCCAGGTAAGTCCTCCATAAGAACTGCATCTACTGTAACATCTTTCAACTCACCAGTTTCGTACTCAATATACTCAATAGTGAATGATTCAGATTGATCCATCCATTCATAATAAAGGAATCTAAAATACTTATTCAACTTATATTCAATAAAGGTTTTATTCAAGCCATCCGTGCTCAAATACTGTTCGAATTCCACAAATATATCACTTATTTTTTTGTCGTTGATTGCTGTTATTTTTGAACCTAAAACTATTCCCACATTTACAGGATCTTCAACAATATACAACTCTCTATCAATGACTCTAGTAGTTAAGGGGAAAAACAATGCATTCTGATAATTATATGAGTACAACACTTGAGAAGAAACTACCTCTGTATGTCCACTGTTGTAAGCTGTTACTACAGGGGCTAAGATCCTTAAAAACTCGTTTTGGGTCATTTCTTTAGAAATTAATCCCCTTTGAGATGTAACTAAACTGTTGATATTATCTTGGTCTGCAAATGTTTTGGGATGATATGTATCTAACAGGTTGGATGCCTGATCAAAATCTTCTAGAAGATCATTTACAGGAAACAATTTATTTGCTGGCGTTTCTTGTCTTTCAATAATAACTTCATCAACTTGCGACCCCTATATGTTAGGATAGTTGTCGGGAGGATGGTTTTACTATATGCTAGTTAATAGACATAAGTAAAAGGAGATACTCGATGCCAAGATACAGTCCAGAATTAAAGGAAAAAATTATAAAGGACATGTTACCACCAAACAATGTACCA
>NZ_VANV01000053.1 GCF_022496765.1 Acidaminobacter sp. JC074
GAAAAACATAGATATGTGATTATTGTCTCAAACAAGTAGTCTAGCTACAGGAGAAGAAACTAATTCACAGCACCTATGTTATATATACAGTAAATATAAAATAATGAAACAGTAGCTAAACTACTTAACTTCATTATACAAGGAGAAGAGATGTTAAATACTCGTTTATATATCTACTTTTATGCTTTATCTATTCTTTCATTTATACTGGGATATACTTTATGGGCTACTTCAAAGAAAACAAAAACAATGTGGCTTTTTATTGGTTCGGTTTGTTGCAATATTGGTGTGCTCTTATTTGAAGGGGCTTCATGGCCTCTTATGACTTTTACAACGAAGTGGGCTGTTCGTCTTCATTTCATAACAAACAGTATTTTGTACAATATCAATCTACTGCCAATGATTTCATTGTTTCTTTATTTTGATTATCGAGTCATTAAACATGAGTCAATTAGAAAACGTAGAATAATCTTATATGGATCTTTGATTGCTGTAATGTCAATATTGAATATCAGCAATTATTGGACTGGGATTTTATTTAGAATAAGTGATGTAAATGTATACAGTCGAGGACCTGGTATGTACTTTACAGTTGCTATTTCACTGTCTGTCCTACTACTTTATGCCATCTCGATGATTAAGTACATGAAATCCATAGAAGGGCGTCTCTTGATTGTTATGCTTTCCTTTACAGTGATGCCGATTACGGGGGCAATCATTCAAGCTTTTAATTATGGCATACCAGCTATGTGGACCATGTTTACGCTTTTATCATTGTTTATATTCATCTTTATAGAACGTGAAGATATGTTAAGGGATACATTGACCGGTTTGGTGACAAGAGGTCAGTTTGAGCAACGCTTAAAAAGAAAGTTAAAAAGATCAAAAGCTTTTACTCTAGTAATGATTGATATGGACAGGTTTAAGCTTATCAATGATACTTATGGTCATGAAGAAGGTGATAAGGTTCTTGTTACAGTTGCAAGTATCTTAGAACATTCTATAAAGCATATTGATATGGCTAGTCGATATGGTGGAGATGAGTTCATGTTGTTGTTAGAAACGAGTGAAGAGGAAGCTGGAAATCTTGTGATGAAACGGATTGAAAGCCATTTGTCAGCATATAATAATAAGAATATCAAACCATATAAAATTCAATTGAGTATGGGACATTATTTTATATTTGATCCTCAAGAGAACCATTATTCAGATGTTCTCGCTATTGTAGATGAAAATATGTACATTACAAAAAAAGAGAAAAGATAAGTAGTAGAGACTGGTATGTGCCAGTCTCTTGGTGATTCTAAATATTAGTGCAGATGCAACCAGAGGTTGACAAGTTTACAAGGCTGCTTGCTTGTTTGCAACTGGCTTCATTGCTATACTTGTCACATAATATATGAAAAGAAGGTGTTTATAGATGAAAGAAAAGAAGAATATAGTTAGAGTTTTACGTATGATTATGATTCCAATCGGACTACTCACACTTGTCTTGTTGCCTCCATGGGATGGTATTTTGACATGGTTATCACCACTTCCTGATACTGTGCAAGAACAAGTAAGTGATGCTACAAGGCGTGGTTTAGATGGTATTATTGTATATGTGGATGTAGAGGGTAGACCACCTCAAACTTATACTGCTGGCATGAAAGATAGGGATAATAATATAGCAGCAAACGCTCATAATCTGTTTAAGATTGCAAGTATTGCAAAGCTATATGATGCAGTGGCACTTACTAAAATGGTGGGGGATGAAAAACTATCCTTAGATGATACATTAGCAGATTTCTTTCCAGAACTAGTTGGGAAGATTGAAAATGCAGAGGAAATAACTCTAAGAATGATGGTAAGACATCGTAGTGGTATTCCTAATTTTACAGATCAAGATGGTTACAAATGGGATAATCCTCCTAAAACGATGGAAGAATCACTTGATTTAGTATTCAATTTGCCTGCAAGCTTTGATCCAGATGAAGATTATGAGTATTCCAATACGAATTACTTGCTCCTGGCTGAAATCATGAATAATGTCCTGGGATATGACAAATTTCAGTATATTGAAGAGGAAATTCTTAATCCGTTAGGTTTAGAGGATACATATGCTTCTCTTTCGGATGTGGCTATGGATGATGTTATGAGTGGCTACTATGTTGGATTAGATAATGATTTTAAGGATATTGATTTTGGTATGTTGGCAACAGCAGAGGATGTCGGTATATTTGTGAGGGCATTAAACGATGGAAGTTTGTTAACAAAGGATGAACAAGTTATTTATGATTCATTGTATGAATATGGTCATAAAGGTTGGGTACTGGGTTATCAAAGTATAGCCTATTACCACAGTGATATCGATGCTGTTGTCATTCAGTTTGTAAATACAGTTAGTGATGAAACCGAGCTGACGACACAGGTTATTTACGATCGTATTGTTAAAATCATTCGTAATGAAATCGAAGTTTCTAAATAGTTGAACTATATATGATTTTGATAAAAAGTTTTGAGAGAACACCTCTCAAAACTTTTTTTTATCATAGTATTATATTTGCGCATAGGATGTTTTTCAGCTTGTATTGATTAAAGTAATGTAAACGGTCAATCATACGTACCTAGAATGAAATAACCGGATATGCATTTGTATGCAAATCCGGTTATCATTTAGTCAGCTTTCTTTTTGCAAATATCAGGTAACTTATCTGACCATGGTAATAGATCATCAAGTTTTTCTAAGTCAT
>NZ_VANV01000054.1 GCF_022496765.1 Acidaminobacter sp. JC074
TGTAAACGGTTAATCATGCGTACCTTTTTAAAAAATAGTATAACTGATATTCTTGATAATAAGTAATAGTAAGCTCGAAAAACTGTTTAGAGTTTTTTGAGTAACTCAAGTTTATCGAGGAGGTACTTTTTATGAATGTACGAAGAGCCACTTCTCTAATACGTAAAGATCAATGGATGAAAATTATATCTGAGCGTAATGCAAGTGGTCTAACTGTGAAAGAATATTGTTTTCAGCATAATCTCAACCAGGGCTCATATTATTATTGGTTAAAGAAGATCAGAAAGGGAGTTCTAGAAGAAAATAGCACTCATGAGGAACCGATAAACACCTTGGTGCCGATGATGAAGACGCTGTCAGATCAAGAAACACCAAATGATAATGATACAACTTCTTATTCTAAGAATTGCTCTTTGAGCATTACTACTAATGTCATGAGAGTTGAGTTTGACTCTAACGCCTCTAGCGATTTAGTCTTGCAAGTCATTAGGGAGCTGAAACATGCTTAATGAGGCAAACGGCTTTGATGAGATTTATATCGTATGTGGCTATACTGATTTACGTCGTGGAATTGATGGTCTTAGTACAATTATTCAGCAGAAGTTTGAGTTAAATCCTTTCCAAAACATTCTGTTTCTATTTTGTGGTAGACGAACAGATAGAATTAAAGGACTCGTCTGGGAGGGCGATGGTTTTCTGCTTTTATACAAGAGGTTAGAAAACGGAAAATTTCAATGGCCTCGTACTGAAGAAGCTGCTCGGAAAATAAGTCTTCAAGAGTTTCGATGGTTAACTGAAGGTTTAACTGTTGATCCAAAAAAATTAGTAAAAAAGTCTTATCCAAAACGTACAATTTAGTGGATAACTATATAACAATCTGTGGACGAAATCGTTGAAATTTCAATTGTTCCACAGATTTATTTTTTTAGGTAAAAACTATATACACCCTTCATTTACTATGATAAAGTGATGCTATGAATACTAACTATACTGAGAAACATTTAAGCGAGTTAAAGAAAGATACATTAGTTTCGATGTACCTTTCTTTACAAGAGATTACCGAATCATTAAGAAAAACAAGTGAAGAACAGCAAGAGCAAATGACGCAATTAAGCAAGAAAATGGACCTTTTAATGGAACAACTTGTTTTAGCTAATCAAAGACAATTTGGTAGATCTAGCGAAAAAATAGAATTAGATGGACAAATGGAACTTTGCTTTAATGAAGCTGAGTTTATTAATGATACACATGACGTTGATGAACCTGATTTACTGGATGCATGCGTTAAGCTTAAGAAAAAGAAGAAAGTCAAAGGCAAGCGTGAAGCAGATCTTCAAGGGCTTCCAATTAAGGTTATCACTCACGAAATTAATGAAAAAGAACTAAAAAAAGTATACGGGAATAAATGGCGTAGATTGCCAGATGAAGTCTATAAGCGTTTAGCTTTTCATCCTGCTAGATTCGAAGTTGAAGAACATCGAGTAGCAGTTTATTGTGGTACAGATGAACAACCAATAATACGTGCTGATCGCGGTGTAGATTTACTACGAAATAGTATTGTTACACCATCGCTTCAAGCTGCTATTTATAACAGCAAATATGTAAATGCATTGCCACTATATCGCCTTGAACAAGAGTTTAAAAGACACGATATAAATATATCTAGACAAAACATGGCTAATTGGACGATTAAATGCAGCGAACGTTACCTATCACTACTCTACGATAAATTACAAACACATTTGCTCGAGCATCCTGTTTTGCAAGCAGATGAAACAACTGTCGAAGTCAGTAAGGATGGTCGTAAAGCAGGTAGCAAAAGTTATATGTGGGTTTATCGAACAGGTAAGCTTTATGGTGAGAAGCCTATTATTCTCTATGATTACCAAAAGACTAGAAAAGCTGAACACCCTAGAGAGTTTTTAAAAGGTTATTCAGGCATTCTTGTAACAGATGGTTATCAGGTTTATCATACTATGGCAAAGAACCAGGAAAATCTTAAGGTTGCAGGTTGCTGGAGCCACGCAAGACGAAAGTTTGCAGAGATTGTGAAAGCCATTGGTAAAGAGAAAGCAAAAGGAACTGTAGCCTATGATGCGTTACGACAAATTGCAACCATATATAAACTGGATAACGAACTTTCATATACGTCATTTGAAGATCGCTCAAAACAACGTGTACTGATTGTCAAACCTCAAGTGGAGGCATTCTTTGCGTGGGCAAAAGAAATCATTAGTGAAGTACCTGAGAAATCAGCAACACACAGTGGATTAAAATACTGTATAAACCAAGAGGAGTATCTGAAGGTCTTTATAAACTTCGGTGATGTTCCTTTGGATAATAACGCAACCGAATCGGTTATAAGAGGATTTGTAATTGGTAAAAAGAACTGGCAACTGATTGATACTATATATGGTGCACAAGCAAGTGCTATCGCGTATAGCATTGCTGAAACGGCCAAGGCTAATAAACTTAAACCATATGAATATTTCAAACATCTATTAACAGAAATACCTAAGTTAGAATCTATGAATGACTTAGAAAAACTTGATGATCTATTACCATGGTCAGATAAGTTACCTGATATTTGCAAAAAGAAAGCTGACTAAATGATAACCGGATTTGCATACAAATGCATATCCGGTTATTTCATTCTAGGTACGTATGATTGACCGTTTAC
>NZ_VANV01000055.1 GCF_022496765.1 Acidaminobacter sp. JC074
ATAGTGGTGTTTTTCCTTTTCACCTACTTACATATAATTTTATGTAAGTCTATTATATAAACTATGACAAATCAAGAGAGCAAATATATATGATTAAAGACAATGCCTAAGAGCTAGGCAATGCCAAATCTATTAGGCAGAAACACTAATACAGCAGTCGAACCTCTTTCTAACAGGGTCATGCCCCTAACTTCTTTCGCCCATCTTTTACTATATGTGAGTCCCTATATGCTCGTATCCAGGGTTATACCCTCATGGAGAAAATGCGGGATCGTCACCTTTGTCATTTTTCATTTTTTTTATTCATCTCACTTACTACTATTGCTGCGATGAACATATTGCTGTAGTCTATTTGCTATATAATAATTCTATTCTAGGATTTATGCGGTCATTAAAAATTCTTTTGGACGCTTTATATCAGAAAGCATTTTTCTTTCATCATAATCCGAATTATTAATCACAATAGAGTATATTATTCTTAACAGTTTTCGAGCAAGTGCCATTATTGCTTGCCTGCCTTTTAACTGATTTTTCTTTCGTTCAGTGAAATATTTATAGAGTTCTCTAAAAGCTTCATTTTTTGCTAACATACTAAATATTACTTGGTACATAAACTTACGTAAATCACTTCGCCCACGTTTACTAATTGTCGTTTGACCCTTTTTCTTACCAGAACTATTCTCAATGAGTGACAGTCCTGCCATCTTTATTAGTTGATCTGGATGTGAATAGTTTCTTATATCACCGATTTCAGATATAATTCCACTGGTTGTAGATAATCCCATACCTTTTATTTTTAGTAACTTTTGTACCTCAGGTAAACGTCTACAAATGTTCTCAATTTTTAATTCTAGAGCCGATATTTCATCAGAAATATTATGATACTGTTTTAGAAGATACTTTAATTCTTCCTCTGCCATTTCAAGGCCTACAGTTGTACCGATACTATTTTGAGCCGCATTAACCAACTTTGTAATTTTATTTAAACCAACCCCTTTTCGTAATTTGCCTGGTAACGCATTATAGATTTCACTCGACCCAACATTTGCAATTTTAGAAGGAAATCGATACAATTTTAAAATCGTCAAAAACGATTTAGCCTCCCAATCTTTATAAGCAACTTGATATTCTGGGAAATAACGATCTAACCAATTGTGCATTTGATTCTTAATCCGACATAAATCTTTTATCATTACTTCTCTAAGATTTTTTGCATTTCTCAAACTTTCATAATCACCAACTAACAAATTAGGCTCTGAAAAACGAACATCCTTGACTAGCTGCGCAATTATCTTTGAATCCTTGAAATCAGTCTTGGTTTGACTATTGTCATCAAGTTCTTTAATCTTCTTAACATGCATTGGATTTACCGTCACAACCTTAATATTGTTTTGTCTCAAATACCTAGCTAAATTAATCCAATAAGGGCCAGTTGGTTCTAGACCGATAATCAGAGTTTCTTTACTGTTTTCATGCATTAATTCACCAATCCATACACCTAATTCTGTAAATCCTATATGATTATTGTTAAATGTTATCGATTTTCCAAACTCAATTCCCCGAAAATCTTGTGCTCTTGCAACATGAAAATTCTTAGAAACATCTATTCCAACGATTAAAGTTTTATCAGTGATTTGATTAAGTTTTTCAGCCTTGCTATAATTCATTTGAATCCTCCTCTTAAATAAGATTGTTAGTTTTGTGGTTATTACTATTATATCTTATTAAGTTGTGAGGGTTCTTTTTAACTATATCGCAAGAAGCTTGTATAATGAAGTTAAGTAGTTTAGCTACTGTTTCATTATTTTATATTTACTGTATATATAACATAGGTGCTGTGAATTAGTTTTTTCTCCTGTAGCTAGACTACTTTGGTAAGACAATAATCACATATCTATGTTTTTCTTTGTTTATTAGTACGATAACGATCAACGTTTTATCTATAGCAAGGGTACATGACATCGGTATGTGATACACAGCAAACTTACTATTATGAAAGGAGTTTTTTATGTATTACGTTGGTATCGATATCGCTAAAGATAAGCACGATTGCGCTATCATTGATTCAGAAGGAAATGTGTTAGATTCATTTAC
>NZ_VANV01000057.1 GCF_022496765.1 Acidaminobacter sp. JC074
ACTCCACACCAGTAGCCGCCATCAGCTTCCTTCAGACCCCTTTGTCGCCAAAGACGCCCTTGCTTACAGCTTCTCTTCCCAAGCTTGGTAGGTGAGATAGTCAACTTTTCAGACTATCAGCTCACGCACATGCCCAGCGCACCAAAAATGACCTAGAAGAAAATCTTCTAGGCCATCATCTTAATATTTAATGACTACCGCTTCGTATGGTCTTAAATTGACTTCATTCTTTAGTTCAAAATCCTCATAATTATTGATTAGGATTTCAAGTGAATCACTTAAAATATCATCAGGCAGATGATAAGTTTGAGTCATTTGATGGAAGTTACAAATAACAAGAATCTTTTCATCACCTAATCTTCTCTTGTAAACAAAGAGAGAGTCATGGTCTTTTTCAAGTAAGACATAATCACCATAAACAATGACCTCATGTTTTTTTCTCAGCTGAATCAAATTTCTGTAATAATAGAAAATTGACTTGTCATCTTTAAGGGCTGCTTCTACATTAATAGATGATTTATTAGGATTGACTTCAATCCAAGGTTTACTATCACTAAAGCCAGCATAGGTCGAATCATCCCACTGCATAGGTGTTCTAGAATGGTCTCTAGAATACTTATTGGAATTATCCATAAACTGATCATGTGGTATTTTACCGGTCTCAACCAGTTGTTTGTAGCCATTGTGAATCTCAACATCCTTATACTGTGATAACTTATCAAAATAAATATTGGTCATGCCGATTTCTTCACCCTGATAAATATAAGGTGTGCCACGCATCATATGAAGAAGGGTTGCAAGCATGGTTGCACTTTCTCTTCTAAAGTCTTTGTCGTTACCAAACCTAGATACCACTCTGGCCTGGTCATGATTGTTCCAGTATAAAGAGTTCCAAGAGTTCTTATCTAAATCCGTTTGCCACTTGCTTAGAATTTCTTTTAACTCTGGCAGCTGCCAGTCTCTTTCAACCCACTTGCACCAGTCTGTATCTAACTTCATATGTTCAAACTGGAAAACCATGTTGAGTTCTTGACGGTCTTCTCGAACATACAAGTCTGCAATTTCAGGTGTTACTCTGCTTGTTTCACCAACCGTCATAATATCATAGTGTTTTAAAACACTTTCATACATTTCATGCAGATAATCATGGACCTTTGGATTGTTCCATACAACACTGATGACATCACCATAAAGATTGTCTCCAGGGACCTTTGCATCATCATAAGTTGCCTTTGAAATGGCATTGATCACATCCATTCTAAAACCATCCACACCCTTGTCTAGCCAAAACCGCATCATGTCATAGACATCTTGTCTCATATTTTCATTTTCCCAGTTTAGATCTGGCTGCTTTTTAGTAAAACAGTGGAGATAATACTGGTCATCTACCTTGTCCCAAGCAGAACCAGAAAAAACAGAACCCCAGTTATTGGGTTCATTATCACCCTTACCATCTTTCCAGATATAATAATCACGATAAGGACTATCCTTGCCTTTTTTTGATTCTATAAACCAAGGGTGCTCATCAGAGGTATGGTTGACAACCAAATCCATAATCAGCTTAATGCCTCTTTCATGCATGCCTTCTAAGAGCTCATCAAAATCGTTCATGGTTCCGAACTCTTCCATAATGTTTTGGTAATCGCTGATATCATAACCGTTGTCATCATTCGGTGATGAATAGATAGGATTTAACCATACAACATCTACACCAAGCGATTTGATATAATCAAGTTTTTCAATGATACCGCGAAGGTCACCAATACCATCACCATTGGTGTCTTTAAAAGATCTAGGATATATCTGATAAACAACTGCTTCTTTCCACCAAGTTTTCATAAAGCCTCCCCTATAAACTTGTGCTAGCGTAAACTACTTTCAGTAGTTACACTGTTTAATCTATTGCAATTACTATATTTTCAAAAAAATATAGCAACCTCCCGTTTTCGTTGTATAATTTAAGCACCACACAAAAACAACAACTAAAAAAACACGGAGTTTGCTATGC
>NZ_VANV01000058.1 GCF_022496765.1 Acidaminobacter sp. JC074
TTTTTGGTGCGCTGGGCATGTGCGTGAGCTGATAGTCTGAAAAGTTGACTATCTCACCTACCAAGCTTGGGAAGAGAAGCTGTAAGCAAGGGCGTCTTTGGCGACAAAGGGGTCTGAAGGAAGCTGATGGCGGCTACTGGTGTGGAGTAACACAAACCAGAATCTGGCGGGTTAGATGGATGAGTCTGCCAAAAGTGACGAAGTCCTACCTTGGTAAATCTAACACGTTACAATGGTCATAATCTGTAGCAAGCGAACGCACTTACCCCAGGAAGCACTGTATCTGTAGCTGTAGGTGTACGCACAAGTGAAAGCAAGGCGTATTATTAAGGTGCAGTGTACATATGAAGTCGTAGTAGTGATGAAGCTTCAACCGATGAAGGCAAGCGATTGACTGGAGGATAACGTTGAAGTGACTTAGTATTTATTACTAAGGACTTTGAGTACCAAAAGTACTCATTGAATGCGAAGGACGGAAGAGAGTTTTAAGTATACTGGCAACTCGTGGATTGGAAGTGAAGATGTTTAAACATGGGTTGAAATACCTGTGCACGGTATAATGGTGAAAACTGATATATACGTAAACATGAATAATAAGTAGATATGTTGTTTTCGAAGATAAGATTGCAAATGAGCTAGAGACGTCAAGAAAGCCATAACGAAGAAATTATAGTGGATATGAAGCGTAGTGAAAGGTATAGCGACAATGGAGGATGAAGCATGAGGAAGTTGTACAGCTTGATTGATAAAATCTATGGCAAAAATAATCTTGAAGAAGCCTTTAGGAAGGTGAAAAAGAATAATGGTGCACCTGGCATAGACCAACAGACTGTAAAAGATTTTGCTAATGATATGTATGAAAACATTGAGCGACTTCATGACGAACTGAAAACCGACAAATACACACCTCTACCAGTATTAAGGGTTGAAATTGACAAGCCTGATGGTGGCAAGAGGAAACTGGGTATACCTTCCGTAAGGGATAGAGTTGTCCAACAAGCATTTGTAAATGTAGTAGAACCATACTTTGATAGAGAATTTCATCCATCAAGTTATGGTTATAGGCGAGGAAAATCACAACATCAAGCAGTTGCTAAGGCTGCTGATTTTATGAGGAAATACGGATTAGAACATGTGGTGGATATGGACTTGAGTAAGTGTTTTGATACACTCGACCATGATATTATTATAGACTCTTTAGCAAAGAAGATTAGTGACAACAGAGTGCTAAACTTGGTAAGGAAATGGCTGAAATCAGGTATCATGGAAGATATGACTTTGCATGACACGGAGGTCGGATCTAGTCAGGGAGGCGTATGTTCACCATTGATTTCTAACATATATCTGGACTATTTTGACCAGAAAATGAAGTCAAAGAACATCCGTATTGTTAGGTTTGCTGATGATATTCTTATCTTTGCGAGCACAAAGAAAGAAGCTGGTGATTATAAGTATATAGCGACAAACATTTTAGAGAAAGACCTTAAGTTAAAGGTGAATGAGAAGAAAACGCACATTACTAGATTAGATGATGGTGTTCCTTTTCTTGGATTTATTATGCGAAGAAAATACTTATCCATTCAACCATCTAGAATTAAAAAGTTTAAGACTAAGGTCTATGAGATTACTAAGCGAAATCAACCAACACCGATGATGGAAATAATCAAGAAATTAAATCCTGTTATCAGAGGATGGTTAAATTACTACAAAATTGCAGACATCAAAGCATTAGTCAGACGACTGATGGAATGGACACGAAGGAGACTAAGAAGCACACGAATGAAGCAGTGGAAAACCTATAAGAAAATGCATAAAGAATTAAGGAAAGCAGGTATCCCACACAATGGTGAGAAAATGAATGTGACACTTTGGAAGAACTCGAAAGTGTACATTATTCAAAAGCTTTTATCAAATGGGTATTTTAGGAAAATGAAACTGTATGATATGAGTGCTCAAGAGGTTGGATTGTTGTCAAGTGGTAACATCA
>NZ_VANV01000007.1 GCF_022496765.1 Acidaminobacter sp. JC074
TTATAGAAGTTATGTGCACTTTCGAAACAGAATACTCATCACACAAGGAATGCTAAAACTAAAAGCGGTTTAAGACTATTAGCCCTAAACCGCAATTACATTTAAATTTGTGAATTACTCTCCACCAACACTATTTGACAAAGAGCCTAAAAAAAGAGCTAGCACTACGCTAGCTTCTGATTACATTTAACAACCAATCTCTTTCTATGTCATGTCCTACGTTCAGTCTTGTTACAGCCATAAGCTTATAAAACTGGTCATAAGCCTCTTTATCAAAGTTACCAAATGATGCATAGTAATCTAGATAAACCTCAACAAACTTGAGTCTAAGCTGTTTGATCTGAGTCTGGAGTTCATCTTTTGCACCCTCAATAAATCTAGGCACAGACATAATGATTACTGCCTTGGCAACGTCTGACATTGGATGACCGGTAAAGGCTTCTGAAAAGCCAGTAACATGTTCTGAATGATTCACAATTACATGGTTTAAATGGTAATTACCATGACAAAAGGTTTGTCCATGTGGTAGACCTTCTAATGACATTAAAAAGCCCGCTTTTTCCTCATCTGTTAAATAGTCGCAGTCTTCTACTTGTTCTTCCAAATAGGCGTCCTGTGAAAGTAAGTCGTCTATTTCTAACTTATGAAGGTCAGCGTGTACTTTTGCTAGTGACTTTGCAATATCATCCAGTCTTTGTGGATCATCTTCTAAAGAATAAAGCAGTGTTATACCCTCAACTTTTTCATACACAATACCGTAAGCATCATCTATTTCTAGAAGGTCTATTGCTTTTACAGAAGGTATATAAACCTGATTGATTTTGCTGGTGATTTCATATTCTTTAACCACACGCTTAAGCGGTATATCTGGATCAAAAACTTTAAGATAAGCTTCTTCACCGTACTCGAAAACTTGATATCCAAATTGCTTATCCAGTAACTCTCCCAGTTTCATCTTCTAATCGCTCCTTTTTACCATGCATACAAATCACAGATATAAAACTTAATACTGCTGATACTAAAACAAGTATCATAGCAGTCTTATAAACCTCTTCAGCTAACATATTTGTAAGGCTTAATCTCTTAATCAAATACCCCATAGAAAGACTGATTAAACCTGAACCTACGAATTCACCTATATTAACGATTGATATAGCAATACCTGTATATTTAAGTGGGTTGACCTCTTTAACATTTGAAAAGACAAGAATGTGGCAGATAATCAAAATTCCCATGATAAAGAAAATGACTGGCCACTGTCCGATAGGTGGTTGTCCCTTATAAATTAAAAGTACATATGCCCAAATGGTTAAATAACCACCTGAAGCAAATAATAGTATTTTCTTGATTTCTCCGCCTAGATAGTCTGATAACTTCCCTACTATAGGTGCGCCTACTATAAAGCCGTATGTAATAAATGATAAGTAATAAGCTGCTTTTTCATTAGTGATATGATAGACATTTTTCATATAGCCATTACCCCATAAGCCGAGTACGGCAGTTAATGAGCCAACGAAGAAAACCATAATGAAAAAGTCTGGATATACTTTTTTATTGGTAAGAACAAACTTAACAGCTTCTTTAACATTGATTTTTTCACGTTTGTAGGTATCATGACCTTCTCTAACAAACACATAGATTGCTATAGATAAAAAGCCTGTTAGTATACCTAGTATAATAAAGGTCTGTCTCCAGCCAAGATTTAAAGCCAGATAAGTCAGTGGTATGGTTGCAAAGAATGCACCAAAGTTACCAAATAAAGATGTTAAGCCTGATAATGTGGAATACATGTTGGCTGGAAATAAAGTGGCTTGCAGTTTCATGATCGATACGATGATGGTTGCTGTACCTATACCCACCATAAGTCTTGCTAGATAAGAAAGTGCGATAACATCCGATAGGCCAAATAGAATAGAACCTAAGGCCGTTATAGCCATACCAGCTGTACAAAGCTTTCTTACACCGATGGTGTCAACCATGATACCAACCGGTAACTGCATAAGCGCATAGCCGTAAAATGTCATAGCTGTAAGATTGGCTATCTGCACACTATCAAGTTTTAAATCGCTGATTAAAAAATCTGATACTGATCCTATTGCCAATCTGTGAAAGAAAACAATCACAAAGCCAAATACCAGTATGCCCCAAGATAAATATTTATGTTCCTTTTTCATAGCCATCCTTCTTTTTTCGTCGTTTCTTATTAGTCTCTACTCTATTATACCCATAAATGAAAAATTGTCACCTAGTACTTAAAAGTATGGGGTTAACCCCATACATGGCCAAAGCCTTGAAACGAACGTTTTCCTAAAGAGTCAGACTAGTTGTAAAATTCTTTTTAAGACATTTAGATTTTACTATTGACTTAGACCTATACTCTCAATAAAAAATATGAAAAAAAATTAAAAAAAGCTATTGATGTGGCTTGCACCCAACATCATATACTGATATCAGTTAAAAGATGAAAGGAGAAAATAAATGTTAAAGAAATTATTCAGAAGAAACAAGAAAAACACAAAGCCAACATTTATGACAGTAGACTTAAATAGATTTGGTGTAAAATTCTAGGAGGCTTTTATGAAGAAGTTAAGAAGAAAAAACAGATTATATCCGGATAACAGAAAAGAAGCTGCAAGAGCAGAATACGAATTAAAGATCCAAAGATACTTAATGTATTTAAATTAATCCATTCGTTCAATTGGTTCTTTGAATCATGAACATAAGAGACTCAGCACAATGTGCTGAGTCCTTTTTTATTTCTGAAGTAAACTCTCTAAAGTTTTCAGCTGATTCATACCAGCCAGCCAATTAACAGGAATTTCTTTTTCACCATGGTAAGCACCAAGTATACCACCTATGACCATGCCTCTTGCAGCAGAGTCACCACCTGCCATTACATTTTCAATCAAAGCTTCACTGAAATGATCCTGATACTTCATTATAAAGTATAGCACTGCCGGAAAGGCATTGTTAGAATCACATGATTGTCCAAACTGTTTAATAGCCTGAGTCGCTGGATAAGAAAGCATGCTCTTTGCCTTTTCTATGTCATCGTAGATTTGCTTCGATGCATCCTTTTTTAGGGCTTTTATGGCATCAGTTGGTTCATCACCTTTAAGCACTTGGTATAATAGCTTGGCTAAGAAAGTCGACCTATCTAAAAGAACCGGATCCTGATGAGTCAGCTTGGTCAGTAGTACAGCCTGGTCTATCCCCACCTGTACTTGTTTTTGATTTAAATAAATGATACCAGGAAAACGGACAAAGCCTCCTAGCTCTCCTGAGTTAGAACCTTTTGTCATACCATTTTTAAGATTCATCAAGGTCTCTTTGGTCGCATGATCCTTATAGCCCTTGTAATGAATCATATAGTTTTCATAGAAGTCATAAAACTCCTGGTCTTCAATTCTTCTGTTAAGCTTTAAATATTGAAGCACCATTAAGGCTTGGTCGCCGTAATGGGTATAATCACCTTTTACTTTTCCATCGTGGTATATAGCTTCAGGTGCTGTCAAATCTGAGATTCGACCAAATTTCTTTTTAATGTCATCTACATTGTAGATCCAGTGTGCGCCTAATGCTAAAGCATCACCAACAAATGCACCTAGGACCATACCTCTAAATTTTGTCATATTACACCTCCGTTAGATATATACCAAAAAAACAGCAAGGTCAATCAAGAGACTTGCTGTTTTCTATAATCTTTTCCCAAATTCTCAAATTATAGGTTTCTTTTTCTTCACTAAAGGTCTGACTTGGTAAGTTACCAATCTGCCATAGTGATAATCCACCTAAATCATAATCATAAATCAACTTAAGCTTGGCTTGTAGACTGCTTTCGTTTTCATACCAAATTGTATTAACAAGACCGTCGGCCTGATAATGAACATAAGGCAATTGAGCCGTTTCCTTAAAGAAGAAATCCTTGTTATCAATAAGCTTCATACGCTCTATGAGTTTTTCATAATCCGGTGTATACCTAGTTACCTCATAGATTGTATTACCCTGCCACTGTACTACTGCAAGATTAAACTGTAAGAGAATCTTATCTCTTTGCCATGTAGGAATGTTCTCTAAAATTTTATCTAAATCTTCTTTTATATCTTCAATGGATGCTGTCTCTTGGTTAACATAGCTTTGATTAAGATTGACAACCACATCTAACTTAGATTCATAATCATGTAACATCAAAATCATATGGTCAACCAGTGGCAACATGTCTTCATAGGCATAATCTCTTGGTTGTAAAGCCACATCAATACTTATATAAGGCAGAGCCTCTCTCAACTGTTCAACAAAGATGATATAGTCACCAAAGTTCTCACTAGACATACCTTCAAAGTCTAAAACCACGCCATCAAACTCTGGTTCATCAGATGCCGGTGAGGCAATTTTAGTCTTAATACTTTGAATCAAACCCTGAGTATTTGTAAAGACTTGGTCATAAGGACCATTCGAATAAATATTTAAAAGCTTATGCCCCTCTATATCTGTTACCAGTTCATGACCAGTTGGATAAAACATTTTATTGTTGTTTACAGATGTTGTATTCAGTATTGCCTGACCATTGTCTATCTGAAGTTGGGCCCATGCATATGAAACCTGATCAACCTTATCTAAGTCTTGTTTGATTTCATTAAAGTTATTATAGGAACCCGAACCATAATAAACATTGATATAGTCAAGTTTTTCATTAATAGAAACAGTCCTTGTTTCACCATTCCATAAAACATCTGAACCTATAATCTTAGCCAGTACAGCTACAGGGACATAAGTACGGTCATTAATGATTTGTGGTATCACATCAGAATAATAGGCCTGGCCATTTAAAGTAATATCATGTTCACCTATGGTAAGTAAAATCTCATTTGACCCTCTGTTCATTTTTACCTGTCTGGTTTCTTCAAGCCATTCAACCTTGTAACCCAGGGTATCTAGTAAAAACTTAATCGGGACCATGGTACGGTCTTCAACAATTAGTGGTGCTTGTTCAAAGACCTTCTCTTCACCATTTACTTCAATATGGATATCTTCACCAAATGATACTTGACCAAATGATAAGAACAACATTAAACCTATGATTATTTTTCTCATACTTATTCCTCAAACAGTTCTAAATAAAATTCTTCGTATCGTTTCAATAAATCATGATTATGAAAAGGTTTGTGCTGACTAAAGGTTTTTAGTAGCTCACCATAATACCATTTTTGTTTGTCATAACCTCTTGAGAAAAACTGCCATAACCTATCACCTACAAGCTTGTACTGCTCAGTCATGCTGTAAATGTTATGAAGTTTATCAACAAGAAGTATCCACTTGGCTTCTTCATCTAATCTATGAAACTTTTCTATGGTATGACGTTTTCTCTCTTCCCATGGCTGTGACTGATCTTTTTCAGTACAAGCCATGACCAGATCGTAAACCCTCTGACCATAACGTTCTTTTAACTCAGCTTCTGTCATGCTGGTATCTTCTATTGTATCATGTAATAAGGCTGCTATAACCATTTCTTCACTAAATTTACCATCTATTAATAAAACCGCTAAGGAGATAGGATGGGCTGCATATGGAATATCAGTCCCCTTTCTTTTCTGGTGTCTATGATAGACGAGTGTGTCATTTAGTGCTTTTTGAACATTATTTGATAGTATCATAAGACCTCCTCTTTATTAATTCGCGCTATCTTATAGATTCCCTTTTTTTACAAAAAAAATCACGATTCTAGTGAATCGTGATAAACTTCATCATATTGTTTTTATCAATCAAGATACAGTGTTCTTGAAAAATATCATTTTCACTATAAACTTTCTTTGAATATACCAAGACTTCCACATGATCGATAATGGTATCTACTGTCACTTCATAATACTGGTCTTTCAGCTCAACTGAAACAACTTTACCAATCAGAGAATAAGGACAACCAATCCCCCTATCAATGACCATCAACCTGTTAATGTCTATGTCTTTTGACAAGATTTCAACTTCTGATAAGGTAAAGTCATCATAAACCTTGTTCAGTGTGTTAAAGGCCTCAAGTGGTTCAGAAGACCAATCATAAGACTCTAAAGTCTGTAAATCTTGATTCATCTCTTGGAATACGCCATAAGTCTCTTCATCCACTTGCAGGTCATAGGATATATGAACGTCTCTGATACTACCTTCTAAAGCTCTTATCTTTACTAGGTTAGAAAATCTCTGTTCATTAAAATCTATGATCTGGTGTGACTTGTTGATGTGATAAACCATCACTTGACCATTGATATCAATCTCTACTTGATTGACACCTTGAGTAAACAACTCAACCGATCTGATATTTTCAGACTTAACCAGTTGAAAAGATAACCACTCATCGGTTTCAAGACCGGTCTCCATATCCCAGTCAATCAATGCTTCTGAAGGATAATCACTCAACATACCATAAGTCGGCATCAGTTCATCATGTATATAAAAAGATGTCTTTTCTTCAATTTTTTCAGGCATAGCTTTTAAAGTGGCTTGTAAATGCTCTGTTTCCTCAATTGGAGAAACACTTTGCGAACAACCCACCAAAAATGTTGCCATTAATACGATAACCCATTTCCTCATAAATACTCCCTTTAATCTATTTTATCATAAAAGTAGTATCATAGTATACAAAAAGAACACCCAAATCTACAATTTGTAGTGTTCCTTAATGATCTCTGTTGCCACAGTTTTTTCTATAAACAAGGTACGTTCTTCTTGAAGGTCAATATGACTTACATTCATATTGCCTAAATTATCTTCAAAGACTCTTATTTCAGGACGTGTAGGTGAAAACTTATTATAGTTCACTACCAGTCCAAACCTACCGTCATCTAGTTTAACACCAGATCCTGGTGGATAAACACAGATATTTTTAGTAAACATCTGAAGGATAACTGGATCTAACTTAAAGACAGATTCGGCCATCAGAATATCTAAGACCTCATAAACTGGCATAGATTTCTTATAGGCTCTAGTTGACGACATAGCATCAAACATATCACAGATGGTCACAATTCTTACGAAATCAGGTATTTCTGTTTCCTTAAGACCCAGTGGATAACCTGAACCATCTCTTTTTTCATGGTGAAGCCTTACTATCTGCTTGGTATAACCAGATAAACTGATATCATCCTTAATAGCATCATAACCATAGATGACATGATTATGTACCTCTTTCATTTCTTGATCTGTTAAAGGTTCAATTTTTTGAATCAGATTGTCCTTTACAGCAGCCTTACCAATATCATGTAACAAGGCACCCATGGCTATGTGTTTGGTCAGTTCATAGTCATATGAGAGTGACTTACAAGTGAGTATTGAAAGAACGGCTACATTGACACAGTGTTTATAGGTATACATATCTGCACCTAAAAGCTCTACAACCGTATAAAGGGCCCCTTCATTTTCCTCGAGGGCTTCAATGAGTTCTTTGATGATATCA
The DNA here is from genome assembly GCF_022496765.1 of Acidaminobacter sp. JC074. GTDB lineage: Bacteria > Bacillota > Clostridia > Peptostreptococcales > Acidaminobacteraceae > JABXKX01. The sequence goes on from NZ_VANV01000007.1 coordinate 7,448, forward strand.
CCAACAAGAGCTAAATCTTCTTCTCTGATCATTGTCGGTACACCAGAATCCTGTTTAGTGATATTGTTCATGATATGTTTAACTGATCTAACAGAATGAATCATCTGCTCATCACTGATAACATTTTTTACTTCTATACCTTCAGACAGTTGATCTTCTATGTAGACAATAAAGACATCACTTTCTATTAACTTATCAATTAAAGAAGGTGTTAACTGTACATTTCTACCTAGAAGCAATCTGCCTTCGTTGTCATATACATCTTTTGCTAGATATTTATTATGTAATTTATGAGATACATTAACAACTCGCATTTGTGCCTCCATTTGATGTGTTTCTATTATAATTATAACAAAAAAAACTTGAGATTCCTCAAGTTAATTTAATAATTCACTGTATTTAACATCTTCATCAAGAATATGACTGGTTAACCAATTCATTAAAAAACGATGGATTTCTATAACCGTTTTTTCATTCTTATTACTGATGACTTCTTGAGTAGATTTTAAAATTTGTTTTTTGAAGCTATCGTGGTAATCTTTATGTTTTTGATATTCAGTGTAATTAGACTTTAGTAGGATATCTTCTTCTGTCCTAAAATGCAGCGTTGCATAGGCTGACATCTTATTTAATATTTCTTCAATATTCTCTAAACCTTGACCATTGATGATATAGGTATTCAAATCGTTAATAATAGCAAATAGCATACGATGCTGTACATCTATGAGTTCATTATTAACCGAATATTTTGTCGTCCATTTGAATTCCATGACTGCCTCCATTTACACACAAGATTAGATTACCTAAATGGAGGCCAAATGTCAAGTTACTCATTCATTTTTGTTATTTCATCAACTTCTTCAGGTGTAAACTCACAAGCACTGAGTACCCTGGTTATAAAAGGTGTTTTCTCTTTGACATACATATCAATATCATGAGGATATTTATGAGCAAGTGCCAGTTTCAACTCGCTGTACTCTTTAACTGCATCTTCATGAGCCATTAAATAGTCTTTCAAGGTCATATGATTTTTAAATGCTAGAGAATCTTCATATACCACATACAGGTGATGGGCTGGCCATTTAGAATGATGTTCATACATCAATGGCACATCTTCAATAGATCTTTTAAAGGCATGTCTACCTGGAATACCAAGTTCGCCTTGATGGATATACCCCAGTTCCTCTAAAGCGTCAATAAGCTTTAAAACTTCTTCTTTAGTTGTAACAACAATGTCGATATCAATAATCGGTTTAGCCGCTAAACCTGGTACTGAAGTAGAGCCCACATGTTCAATTCTTAGCTCCATATCAATGTGAGTTTCATAAGCTGCTTTTAGTTCATTAAAAGCGTGCGCCCATTTGGGATTGTAATTTTCCACTACGATTTTTCTCATGTAAGCCTCCTTGGATTTTTTCTAGTAATGCACTTTTCAAATGCATATGACAGTTCTAGTAGTTTTATATCTTCGTGTGCACTTGCTATAAAGGTGATACCGACAGGCTCTCCACTTGCCCTATAACTTGCTGGGAGGCAAATGGCCGGATAGCCAGCTGGTGCATAAACCGATGTAGAGTAATTACTTAAGGTCATAAGTATATCGACATCTTCTAAAGCTTTATCAAGACTTTGTCTTGTAAAATTTCTATTTTGCTCGGTTTGACTGTTTATTTCATCAGGATCAAAGTACTCTAAGTATGCCTGTTTGATGATTTCATGATTAAAGGGTGCCAAAGCATCCATATCCTTTTGGTTAAATTTAATGACGTCACCTAGATTCTTTATGTCAGTCTTAAGTCCTTGTAAAAAAGATTTTACCCCCAGTCTAAACTCGTACTTTAAAATGTCATAAACCTTGGTGTCAAAGGCCCTGTCATCCAGTTTTATTTCTTTGACCTCAGCACCAATGCTTTCTAAATGCCTAATGGCCTCATTGATGATAAGGTCATCACCTTCTCTATAATAGGTTGTCACCTCATTATTAACGATAAGCCCTACCTTCTTATTCTTAAAGGCCCTTTCATTAAATACGGGCTTTCTTAGTTGAATCATGGTCATACACTTAAGGAGTTCATAAATCTCTTTAACAGACCTTGCCATTGGACCTGCCGTGTCATGACTCTTTGAAATGGGTATGATCTTATCCTGAGAGATAAGGCCCAGTGTCGGTTTTAAACCAACAATGCCGTTTTGACTAGCAGGATATATGATAGAACCTGCTGTTTCAGTACCAATGGCTAGAGGTGCTAGTTGACTGGCAACAGCTACAGCTGAACCAGAACTTGAACCACCAACATCAAAGGACCCATAAGGATTCATGGTTTGTCCACCTAATGCTGAATAGCCATTAGATGATTCTGTGGACATAAAGTTTGCCCATTCAGATAAGTTGGCTTTGCCTAGGATAATGGCACCCGCTTCCTTTAAAAGTCTTATAATTTCTGCATCCTCTGTTTGAAGGTTTTCTAGTGCGACAGCCCCACCCGTTGTCGGCATGTCCTTAGTAGAGATGTTGTCCTTTACAAGTACGGGGATACCATAAAGAAGGCTGTGCTTGTCATCGTATACCTTCTGACGTGCCTCATTGACAGCATGCTTGTTGATACAAATCAAAGCATTTAAATCCTGATTATCATGAATGCGATTAAGATAGAACTTAAGGATTTCTTCGTAGGTAAGCTCGCCTTTTTTGACCCTGTTCTGCAGAGAAAACAAGGTCTCGTCAAGGAGGTCCTTATCTAATTTATAATCAGTTGATTCTAGTTTCACTTGGTAAGAGGTCATTTTCTTCTGGCGTATTTGCTTGATCACTTGTCCTTTTAAATAATCGTCGTTGTTAAAATCACTCATACTTGCCCTCCTAGTAACCCTATACCCTTTTTTTAAGCTTTATCACTTATGTGAATAAGCTTTTTATAAAATGGTATATATAAAATAGGAGCGTGAATTATGAATATAAATCAAAAGAACAAGGGAAAAATCTTAGCCATTTTATTTGGCGTTCTTATCTTTTCAGTTTTGCTCATCATAGAAATTCTTATTTACAACAGCGTCATGACTGAAAAAAGAAACAATCTAGCAGAAAAATACATTGTTATAGAAGACCGTGTATCAGGTGTTATTGATACCAACTTCAATATTCTTAGAGGCTTTTCTGCATATATTCAAACGACTGATGAGCTAACAGGAGAAAACATCTATACCTTCTTAGACCTTTTATTTGAAGGGTCCAATACCTTTATTAGAAACATCGGTATCATCGAAGACACGACCATTGTATGGAACTATCCATATGAGACCAATCAGGCTGCTATAGGCGTTGACCTAGCTGAGATACCTGGTCAAAGAGAAGATGTTCTCCAAGTAAAAAATGAGGGTGTAACCATTCTAACTGGGCCTGTAGACCTGGTACAGGGCGGCAATGCTTATATCATTAGAATGCCTATTAGAAGAAATGATGCATACTTTGGTCAAATCTCTATTGTCGTTGACGGAGACAAGTTTACTGGCTTTTTAGATGAAACAGCTGAAATCAACAAGGTCAGCTTTATGATCAAATCCAATGGCAGGACCATTTACGATAAGAATTATGCTGGTCATAATGATGACATGGTTTTTACACTAAAAAATGAAATCTTTAAATGGACCATCTATCTGCAACCTGAAGGCGGTTGGGCACTTAGTAATTCTTGGTTCATCCTGTTACCATTTGTCTTTCTTTTGGTATCCATACTCGGATCATTTAAAGTCTTTTCAATTTATATAGACAACCAAACCAATATTCATAATGCCAACCACGATCCATTAACAGGCTTATACAACCGTCACTATCTTTATAAGTATGCTGAAAGTATCTTTAATATTGCTAAGATCAACCAATACAAGATTGGTATCATTGTCATAGATATTGACCACTTCAAAAAGTACAACGATACCTATGGTCATAAAACTGGTGATGAAATTCTTATTAATTTTTCTAATAAGATAAAAAATGACCTTAGAAAAGGTCAAGAGATCTTTAGAATCGGTGGTGATGAATTTATCATCATATTAGAAAACATCAATGATCTAGACTTGCTTGAAGGCATTGCGGAAAGAATTAAAAACTCTGTAAAGGACTACCCTATCGTCGCCAGCTCAAATATCAGAATTTCTATATCAGCAGGTGTGGCCATGTACCCGGATGACGGCGTTGACCTAGATGTACTTTACAACTTTGCAGATCAAAATATGTACAAAGACAAAGAAGAATAAGGTCATCTTATTCTTTTTGTAATTATTTCAAATTTGCTATTGATTTAATTTAGTAAGTATACTATAATAGTATCATAAAAGATTTCCTTATAGCCCACTAATATTAAGTCCTTACTTAATATAACACTATATTAATACAACCAAATTTATTACAATCCCAGAAAAAAAGCTCGAAAGAGCTTTTTTTCATGTTTGTCTTATTCATCCTCTTCCCATGACATGGCCCTTTTAACAGCCTTCTGCCACTTGGAGTATCTTCTTTCTTTTTCTTCAAAGGCCATACTCGGTGTAAACTCTCTACCAATTTGATGGTTTGAAATCAAATCTTCTTTTGAAGTCCAGTAGCCTACTGCAAGACCAGCCAAATAAGCAGCCCCTAAAGCTGTGGTTTCCGTCACCTCAGGTCTAACCACTTTTTTACCGATGATATCTGATTGAAACTGCATCAAGAAATTATTCTTAACAGCACCACCATCTACTGCAATGGTCTTAATGGCTAAATCGGCATCACTTCCCATAGCATCCATAACATCTCTTGATTGATAAGCGATCGACTCAAGTGTTGCTCGAATGATATGATTCTTATTGGCCCCTCTTGTTAAGCCAACAATGGCACCTCTAGCATACATATCCCAATAAGGCGCTCCCAAGCCTGCAAAAGCAGGTACCACATATACACCGTTTGTATCGTCTACTTTACTGGCAAAATACTCACTGTCATCTGCATCGTGAATCAAACGCATTTCGTCCCTTAACCACTGGATACTGGCACCACCAATAAATATAGAACCCTCTAAAGCATAAGTCACTTGACCATCCATGCCCCAGGCAATGGTTGTCAGAAGACCGTTTTTAGAATGAATCAGGTTGTCACCAGTGTTCATTAGAACGAAACAGCCTGTCCCATAAGTATTTTTAACATCACCCTTTTCAAAACACGTCTGTCCAAATAGAGCCGCCTGTTGGTCACCTGCTACCCCAGCAATCGGAATCAAGGCCCCACCAAAGGTTTGTTCATCGGTTGTGCCATAAATCTCACTAGAGGCCTTTACATCTGGCATCATTGATTTTGGAATATCTAAGGCTTCTAAAAGCTTGTCGTCCCACTGAAGTGTTTTAATATTAAAGACCATGGTACGTGAGGCATTGGTATAGTCCGTTACATGAACTTTCCCCCTTGTTAGGTTCCAAATCAACCAAGTATCGATGGTACCAAATAAGAGGTCGCCTCTTTCGGCTCTTTCTCTAGCCCCTTCAACGTTATCTAAAATCCATTTGATCTTAGTGCCTGAAAAATAGGCGTCACACACAAGTCCTGTTGTTTCTTTTATGTAATCTTCCAAGCCTTTTCTTTTTAAGTCATCTACAATTTCTGCTGTTCTTCTACACTGCCATACAATGGCATTATAAACCGGCTTTCCGGTATGTCTGTCCCATACAACAGTGGTCTCTCTTTGATTGGTGATACCAATGGCCGCAATTTGATCCGGTCTGATGCCTGCTGTCTCAAGTACCTCTCTAGCCACTCCCGATTGTGAACCCCAAATGGCCATTGGATCATGTTCTACCCAACCTGGCTTTGGATATATTTGTGCAAATTCCTTTTGGGCAACTTCAATGATTGCACCCTTGTGATCAAAGATGATTGCTCGTGAACTGGTTGTTCCTTGATCAAATGATAAGATATACTTGTCCATTTCTTCCCCCTATAATGTCCATAGTTCTTCTAAGCTCGTCGATACACCAATCGCACCAATCTTTAAGCTGTTAATGACATCCTCTTTATCCATAATCAAGCCACCTGTAATCACAGGTATCTTGGTTTCTTCTGTCAGTTCTTTTGTTGCCTTATAAACAACGCCTGGTAATACTTCTATGGCATCTGGCTGGCTTTTCTTAATGGATTTGATGCCTGACTTGAGATTCTTCCTATCTAATAAGAATAGCCTCTGTATAGCAAATAATCCTAGGTCTTTTGCCTTTGTAATCAACCGACTATGGGTTGTAATGATGCCGTCAGGACCAAGAGATTTAACAAACCTTAGTCCTGCTTCATCGGCCTTAATGCCATGTATCAAGTCCATGTGCACATAGACTTTCTTCCCAATAGCTTTGATACTATCTATCTGATGACTCAGTTCAGAAATATCTCCATCCAATATAAAGAAGATGGAACAAGGTGCTGAAGATACATCCCTTGATGTATCAATAGCGCCTATTATAGGATGGTCCATCAATGCTTCATAAAAATCCATCGTCACTCCTTATTTCATGATTTTTTTAACCAACTTTACCTTGTCCTTATAAGGTGGAAATGCAATGGCAAGGTCAATTAAATTACTTTTCTTGATAAGGCTTCTTCTATGAGAAAATGTCTCAAAGCTATACCTGCCATGATAAGCCCCCATACCAGAATGGCCTACGCCACCAAATGGTAGATAAGGTGAAGTGATGTGGGTGATGGTATCGTTGATGGCCATGCCACCCGATGAAGTCTTTTGTAAGACTTTCTTTTCAATAGACTTCTTAGTCGTAAATAAATAGAGGGCCAGTGGTTTTGGTCTAGAGTTAATTTGGAATATGACATCATCTAAATCAGAATAGGTCATAATCGGCAAAATTGGACCAAAAATTTCATCTGCCATAATTGGTTCATCCCAAGTGACATTATCTATAACAGTCGGTTCAATGTACTTATCTTCTATATCGCTATCACCGCCGATAATCACATCTCCTTGAATCATTTCAGTTAATCTATTAAAGTGTTTTTCTGATACAACACGACCATAGTCTGGGCTTTCTTTAGGATCCGCCCCGTAAAAAGCTAGTAGATGCTTCTTTAAAGCAACTTTAAACTTATCTGCAACCTTTTCATGAACATAAACATAATCTGGTGCAATACATGTCTGACCTGCATTTAAAAACTTGCCCCATGCAATACGTTTTGCTGCAATATTTATATTGGCTGACTTATCGACAATGGTCGGACTTTTACCGCCAAGTTCAAGTGTTACAGGTACTAAGTTCTTTGAAGCGGCTTCCATAACCACCTTACCTACATTCACAGAACCAGTAAAAAACATATAGTCAAATGGACTGTTTATCAACTCAGTAGTGATCTCTCTACCACCGGTTACAATAGAGATAAACTGGTCATCAAAGGTTTCTTGAATCATTTTAACAATAACCGCCTCAGTATGTGGTGTATCGCTTGAAGGCTTTAATATAGCCGTATTACCTGCTGCTATCGCACCAATAAGCGGCTCTATAAGAAGCTGGAAAGGATAATTAAAGGGACCGATGATTAGAACTGAACCATAAGGCTCATAGGTTAAATAACCCTTTGATCCAAACTGATGAAGGGGCACCTTCTTGTTTTCATGTCGTAGCCATTTCTTCAATCGTTTCATTGTAAAGGTTATGGATTCTAATACAAAACCCACCTCATGTGTATATGCCTCAAATGCAGGCTTTCTTAGATCCTTATAAAGGGCATCTATGATATCAAGCTCGTATTTTTTTATGGCGTCTCTAAGCTTTTGTAGTTGTCCCATCCTAAAACGGACAGACTGGGTATGCCCTTCGTGATAATACATCTTTTGATTCTCTAATAGTGTTCTTACCATAAGTTCCTCCTAAATCAACTTACATGATTCTTCAATTAAATCACATAATCTTCTGACATCTTCAATGGCATTTTTTATGGTTAAATAGTAGTTGTTTTCTGTGCCTTGTTTCTTGCTGCCAACAATCCCTGCCTGCTTGAGTATTTTCAGATGGTGTGAAATTGCAGGTCGTGACAAGGGAATGATTTCATCTAATGTCTTCACATTCAGTTCGTCATACTTACCTAGGGCCATGACGATGGCCTGTCTGTTTTCATCTGCTAGCACTGTAAATACTGGCGTTAACATTTGAAACTTATCTAAAGTTTCTTCGATCAATAGATCTGAAGTAGATGATTTTCTCATAAGTCCTCCATCCATTCGTTTAAATAATTAAACCTATAAACATTATAAGTCTAAAAAAAGCAGTCGTCAAGACTGCTTCAATTATGCAAACAATACCAAACTTGATGCCATAACAGCCATACCAGCAATTAGGCCCCAAATAGCTATATGGTGTTCACCATATTTTTCAGCTGTTGGTAATAATTCATCCAGTGAAATATAAACCATGATACCAGCAACACCTGCAAAGATGATACCGAATGTTGTATCAGTCATAAATGTTCTTAAAATGAAGTATCCTATAATCGCACCTACAGGCTCTGATAAACCTGATAAGAATGACAATCTAAAGGCTTTCTTCTTATCTCCTGTAGCAAAGTAAAGCGGAACAGATACAGCGATACCTTCAGGTATATTATGAATAGCAATGGCAACGGCAATACTTACACCCAGTGTAGGATCTTGTAAGGCACCTGTAAATGTTGCCAGACCTTCTGGGAAGTTATGTATAGCAATAGCTAAAGCTGAAAACATTCCCATTCTTAATAATTCTTGCTTTTCTCCTCTTTCTTCCATGTCTGTTACATCACGGAGTTCATGAGGATTTTCAAAGCTTGGTACAAACTTATCAATTAAACCGATTAAAGCGATACCACCAAAGAAGGCTAGAGTTGTTACTAAGTAGCCCTTTTGTGGCCCCATAGCCAATTCCAGCGAGTCTCTCGCCTTAACGAAGATTTCAATCATTGATACATAGATCATTACCCCCGCTGAAAAACCCAGTGCTGCTGATAAAAATTTCTTGTTTGTCTTTTTTGTGTAGAATGCAAGTGCAGAACCTATACCAGTTGATAAACCGGCAAACAAAGTCAGTGCAAATGCAAATAGTACATTATTTCCTTCCATAAGCCTCTCCTTGTAATGATTACAATTTTGTTTCAAGCTCATTATATTATATAAAAGCTTTTTTCACAAGGCATAAGAGGGATGTTTCTCATAAAAGGTCTAGAAAACGCCTACTGTTGCTCCTAAAATACCAAATCCTATAATAGGCGCAAATACCACTGTCAGTAGGCCAATAAGACTTCCTCTTGAAATAGGGTCATTTTGGTCTTTTCTTTTTTTCACATAGTAGCCTATACAGATAATAGCAAGCATACCTTCTATAATAGCTGCCATGACTTGATTTTGTCTGTAAAAGTCAAATCCTAAAGCTTGGGTATGCGGGCCCATAATGTGATGAGAAAAACCAGCTAGTAAGTCACATACTTCATGGAAGATCACTAAAAATCCTGCCCATAAGGTAAAGCTTCTATTCTTGTAAATTAAATGTATTATCAACATAGAAAGAAAAGAAAGGATAAGCGCTGGCACGATATCATGACTGTAAGTCATCTCTAAAATCCTAAAATCGCCTAGTCCTAGGTTTTGTAACATCATGTCTACAGGAATTAGAAAATCCTGAATCTGTGTGAGTATCAGTAAGACCACCAAAGGGTACTTCTTATTGTTTCCATAAGGAACAAGGGCTGTTGTGAAATGACCTGTAATCATTTTATCTCCTTTCTTCTAGCAAAAAACCAAACACCTACTAATAAACCTATGTAGGCCACATCAAATAGTAAACTCATAAACACCTCCTATATTAGACTGGTTTACTTATTATGTCCTAAAAAAATAATAGTTGCCTATTATTTTAATACAAATGGTAGTGTTTTCATGACGAAAACTTCAGATACATCTCTTGATTGACTGTATTTACTTCTGTACACAATGCCATGATAAATATCGTAAATCATATCTGCTAACTCTTGTGGTGTAATCTGATTTTTTACAACACCAGATCTTTGTCCCTCTTCTATCCACTTTTCTAGATAGGACTTATGAAGTTTAAACTTCTTATCTATAAATGTCAGAAGTGACGCTTCATCCAAAACCTCGTCCGCCACAACATTTAACATGGGACAAGTGACGATTTCCTCACCCATAAAGAAGGTTTGATTGGCCAGTTTAAAGAAATGAACCACCTTATCATAAGGAGATATCTGCTGCTTATCAATATCCTTAAGGGCTTCTTCTATCTTCATGTTGTAAAGGTCCAAAACTTCTGTTACAAATTCAAGCTTACTAGGAAAGAAGTTGTAAAAAGAACCCTTTGGTATGTTACATGCCTTTAAGACATTTTGAATACCAAGTCCAGTATAGCCACTTTTCATTAAAAGCATCAGGCCTGTTTCAAGTATCACTTCCCGATTGTATTTTGCCATATTGCCACCTTTCATTTAGACCAGTTTACTTTAATGTAACATGGTATTTGACTTCTGTCAAGAAAATGAAGCTGGTGACCAGCTTCATTTTTATAATCCATTCTTTAAATAAGATAAAAACACATTAATCAAAAGCGCCATTTCATGGTCGTGAGCCGTTTCTGTATCTAGTGAAACAACATGCCCTCTTGTTGAGAACTTTTGCTTCAATGACATCAGCGTATGGTTTAACATATCTATGGTGTATCTTAAATCAATGGTCTCAGAGATGGTCCCATCAGATATACCATCAGTCAGGGCTTGATTGAAGTTTGGAATTTGACCATAAACAGCTGCTTCATAGTCTTTTAATCTTTCAGGCTTTTCCTCTAACTTCTCTATATAATGGTCAAGCTCTTCTATAAACTTGATAAATCTCATAGACGCTTCATCTTTGTTTTGATACTGTCTCATCATCTCTTCAACTTTTTCTATGCCAGATATATCTTTAGACAGTATGACAGAAAGTGTCTCGTTGACCGCTTCAAAGTACAAGATGCCTACCTGAAGGGCAATATCAGCTTTTGTCTTGAAGTAGCGATACAAGGAAGCCACACCAATGCCTGCTGCATCTGCAATATCAGTCATCTTGGCAGACTCTAAAGATTTTTTTTCAAAGACTGCCACTGCCCCGTCAAGCATCTTTTGACTTCGTATTTGCCTGTTTTCTTCTCGCTTACTCATGTTTCTCCTTAATAATCCTAAAGCCATATGAGTAGACCTTGTCCTTTTTTAGTATGTAGGGCTCATGAAGCGCTGCCACACCTGGTTCATCACCACCTACCCCCTTTTGGAGATGGTCAATATTCAAGGTAAACTTACTATGTCTTTTTAACTTGTGTATATGCTCTGTTTGATCTAAATGTTTTTGTGTATATGGATAAGCACTGATGGATAAACCTTTTTCATTTTGAGTTTCAATCTTAACTTTGTCGCTTAAGTTAAACCAGTATACATCCGATCTGTTACTGTTTTCTTGTGGTCTCATATAATGGTGGATATAATCATCTAAATGGCGTTCATACAGGCCAAACTTTGAACCTGACTTCCTATCTAGATAATTCTCTTCAGGTCCTCTACCAAACCATTTAAACTTGTCGTAATCATAGTCTAACATAAGTGTCATACCAAATCTATCAAGATTTCTCTTTGGCTTACCTGACATTTCTATTACCACTTGATCTTTCGATAATATATAACTTCTTCTTACCTGATCATAAAAGCCATTCACCTTGGTATCAATGGCTACCTTTAAACCCTCTGGATTTTCTATAATCTGATAATTGACAAGCTTATAGTCATCAGATGCCTTCTCAAGGCGTCTATCTACAAAGCGATGTAAACGTCTGTCAAAGTTAACAAGGCCCCTATCATTGTCTGTTTTTGCACGCCAAAAGTTCATCTTTAAAAGACCAAAGTCTTCTACATGTAAATCACCTGTCTTTAAGTCTATTTGGTGACCACCCACAAGGAGTTTATCCCCTTCACGTTTATAATCCAGTTTCTTCATGACCAACTTATCTGGCTTATAGTCATTTAAGACAAACTGGTCAAATGCCACCTCATGACCTGAATGATCTTTAAATGAAAACTCTATCATATCGATGTTTTTAAACTTGGATTCATAGATTAAGGACTGGCCTGCTTCTAGGTCAAATGCCTTGTCTTTTTCTATTTTAACTTGACCATTGATAAAACCCTTAAGACTACAGGTAAAGTCATTTAAGTTTAAAAACATGTGTTTATTAGAAATTTTGTACCTGTCACCTTCTTTTGTGACCTGAATAGGCTGGTAGCCCTTTTTTACTTGTACTATAGATGGATGGAGATTTCTTTCACAGTCTACAATACCATTGGCGCAGAAATAACCATGATCCTTTTCTTCACCAAAGTCGCCTCCATACAGGTATTTGATCTTGCCGTCTTCTTTTACCTTAAGGGCTTGATCGACAAAGTCCCATATGAAGCCGCCTGCTAAGTTGTCATACTTATCAAAGACAGCCATATACTCATCGAAGTTGCCTAAACTGTTTTGCATGGCATGGGCATATTCACAAACGATAACAGGTTTGTCTTTGTACCAGTCCTTTTTAAGTGGCTTGTTATCAGCAACCAGTTGATTCATAATATTGTCTACAAAGTTGACAGTGATATCTTCTTTTTTTCCTACACGTTCTAGAAACTGTGGTGTTGGATACATCCTCGAAAGAACATCAGACACCTCAATGGTATCGTCCCCTTCATAGTGAAAAGCTCGCTTCTTATCCAGTTTTAAAGCCGCCTCTTTCATATAGGAGAAGTTCTTACCAGTACCGGCTTCATTACCTAAAGACCACATAAAGATACAAGAGAAGTTTCTGTCACGAAGGACCATACGCTCCATCCTGTCTACAACCGCATGACGCCATTTAGGATTGTCGCCTGGTACATTTTTTCTTCTAACACCATGTGTTTCCACATCGGCCTCATCCATGACATAAAAACCGTACTTGTTACAGGCTTCATAAAATCTTAAATCATTTGGATAATGGCTGCATCTGATGGCGTTGATATTATGATTCTTCATAATAGTAAGGTCTTGATCATAACGTTCATCCGGTACATGCCATGCTGTTTCAGGATCAAAATCATGACGATTTACCCCTCTAATAAAAAGGGTTTTGCCGTTCACATAAATCTTGTCACCAATGATCTCTATGTCCCTAAAACCAAAGGTCATGGTTTTTACAGACTGAACAGTATCTGTTTTAAGTGTGATCATCAGTCTATAGAGATTAGGAATCTCAGAAGACCAGTGCTTAGGCGACTGGACCTTAAAGCTCGTAAGACCACTCATATCAGAAACTACATGTTTATAAGTTATGTCTTCACCTATTAACTCGATTGTTATCTCATAAGCTTTATCAGAGACAACATCATATTCAAAAGTAACCTCAGCATCCTTATAGTCCTTATCAAACTTAGAATGCATGTAGAAGTCTCTTAGGTAAGTATCTTTTTCTCTATAAAGATAGACATCTCTAAAGATACCACTTAAAAACCACATATCTTGATCTTCTAAGTAAGTCCCATCACAATACCTGTAGACGATGGCTTCTACCTCATTTTCACCTTCTAAGACATAGTCAGAAATATTGAACTCTGCTGGTGTCATAGACCCTTGAGAATAACCGACATAGTGACCGTTAATTTTAAGTTCGAAGGCAGACTTAACGCCTTCAAAGTGGATAAACAAGTGTTTAACAAGCCAAGATTCATCTAAGAAAAAGTGTCTCTTGTAGACACCTGTTTCTTGCATAGCATGATCTATTTTAGGTATTTTGCTTTTCTTTTTTGACAAGGCAGGTGGATAATCAAAGGCAAGATAATAGGGTTTGCCGTAGCCTTGCAGTTGCCAGAGTCCTGGCACATCTATGGCTTTTTCTTCTGTAAAATCTCCATGGCCAAACTTGTAGCTAAAATCCCACTTACCATTTAAAAGCATTTTATTGGAAGAAGGCCCCTCTATTAGAGTCCTATCATCGTAAGGCATTAATACCACATGACCTTTTTCCTTGTTTTCCTCTATGATTTGAGGATTTTCCCATTTATACATGATGCCTCCCTAGCTGATTTTCTTAACAATTTCTTGGTACTTATCTTCAGTGAGTGTATACGATCTTAAGGGAATAATAGCCAGTAAGGATAAGATACCAATAACAAGTGTAAAGACCATATGCATACCGTCTTTTGTAGCTGTTGTTTGAACAGCGTTTCTTACATAACCGATCCATTCTAGTCCAAAAGCACCAATCATACCACCAACTGCTGCTGCCACCTTGGTCTTAAAGATGTTCATGGAAAATACCATCCCTTCAGCTCTGTTGCCAGTCTTGTACTCGCCATACTCCACACAGTCTATGACCATGGTATTTTGTGAAATCAAAACAAAACCGTAACCGACAGCATTGATCAGATTCCATGCAAAAACAGAGTATATATTTGAATAGCCTGTAAAGAACATACCGATGCTTGTTACAGCCACTATAAGTAAACCAATAATTGAAGTCATTTTCTTGCCTACTCTCCTAGCCACAAATGGTGCTGCAATGGAACCAAAGACAGTAAAGAGTAAATACAAGCCTAACATGACAGGAATAAGATTAGGAATTAAAAATGTGTATTCCAGATAAAAGAGTGTAAATGACATTTTTAATGTGTTTACAGCTTCTATAATAACCATAGACATAAGTAGGATTCTTAATTGATCATTGGCTTTTACAAGCTCAATGACCTTCTTGATGGTCTGTTTTTCTTTTCTTTCATAAGTCACAACTTCTTCACTGTAGAAGAATGTAATCAAGGTAAAGACAACACATGATATACCAAATAAAACTGCAACAGCTGCCCATGATCCTAACATATCTACAAGTGGAAGAGTCACCACATTGACAATTAAAAAGCCAAATGAAGCAAATGTTCTGGCAATGGTTGTAACCTTTGCCCTGTCATCTGGGTTTTGTGATAAGACAGCTGACATTGACCAATAAGGAATATCCATTGCTGTAAAAGACATGCCCCACAATATATAAGTAATATATGCATAGACAATCTTAAGACTTGGTGACAAGTTTGGCTGACTAAAACATAAGACTGTCGTAATCCCCATGATGGCAGGTACAAATAATAGATAAGGTCTAAACTTACCATGTTTTGTTTTAGTGTTATCAACTATCATGCCCATAATAGGGTCATTAAAGGCATCCCAAATCCTTGCTATAAAAAACAAAACACCTACTGTAGCTGCTGCTAGACCAAATGAATCTACATAAAATTTTAACAAGTAAGTAGAAACAAATGCATAAATAATATTGTTACCCAAAGAACCTAATCCATAGGTAAACATACGACTTTTCTTCAATGTGATTCCCTCCATTTCTAAAACTGATAGTCTTACTATCAATTTTAGATTATCATGAAATCCTTTTCCTTGCAAGAAAAAAGAAATGGCCTAAACCATTTCCTATGACTTCTCAACATATTCTTTAAACTTTTCAGTCCATTTGTCCACGTTATTCTTATAAAAATCAGGATAGAGCTTTAAAAGCCATCTATCCATTCGATGACTCAAACGGATGTATTCATACTCATAGTCAAATCTAGTTGTGTTTTCATCAACAGATTCAAAGGAAGACCTTATCATATAGTCTCTGTCCTTATGATGATAAAGTGCTACATATGATTTAGGTAACTGATTGATTAGAACAGTTTCCTCAATGGCCATCTTTTTATAGTACAACATGGCCACGCTGTCTTCTTGTCCTACATTACCAAGTCTCATTTCTTTTTTCATAAATCCGTCTTGGTAGTGTCGGATTGATTCAGGATCTAAAAACTTTTCTGTAACCTCTGAAATAGGCTTCTTAATCTGCATCGATCCTTTAAATATTTTCTTTACCATGCCTTTATGACTTCTCAATTTTTACACGACTCCCTTTCACCCCCGAAACACTCGGTGTTACATTTAACTTGATTGGTACCCTGTTCTTAATCGATTCCACATGTGAGATCAATCCTATAGATAGTTTATCATGATGTATCTTCTCAAGTGAAGACATAACCAATTCCAAAAATCTATCATCGAGTGTACCAAAACCTTCATCTAAGAAGAAGAGTTCCAGTGGTGCTTTACCCTTAAGCTGAATTTGACTCGATAATGAAAGTGCCAGTGACAAGGATACCAAGAAGGATTCACCACCAGATAAGGTGGATGTATCTCTAATTTGACCCCCATGACTGTAGTCTCTGATTAAAAACTGTCCATGATCATCGACCTCTAAGCCATACTTACCCGATGTGATATCAAATAAGCGTTTAGATGCCTCAATAGAAATATATCTTAACTGATAAGCCGCAACAAACTCTACAAAGCGCTTACCTCTGAATAGGGTCTGTAAATCATTTAGAAGACTGAGTTGATAATCAATAGCCGCTTGCTTTTCAAGCAGGTCTTTCATTTCATCAAACTTTGTCTTTAAAGATTCTAGGTCTCTCTCTATTTTTATACGGGCTTCTTTAACAGTCTCAAAGTTTGCTTCTGATTCAACCAGTACTTTCTTGTGAAACTCTAAAGCTTCTTGTGTGACCTTTTCATCACCTAAGAGATCTTTAAAGTTTTGAACAGCAAGTGTCAGTCTATGAACTTCTTTATGATAATCCTCTAAGGTCACTCTTAATTGGTCCAGCTTTTCTACTGTCCATGTATGTTTTTTTAGAAGGTCCAGTAACAGAACTTCTTGAGACAACTTTTGATTTAAAGTAGATTCAGCTTTAGAATAAGCAGACTCAGACGTTGACTTAAGCGTCTTAAGTTCATTGTATAACAGTAAGGCTTCTTGGTGACTGTCTTTTAGCTTCTTATAAGCCGCCTGGTCTGCATCATGTTTGATTTCAAGTTGCTTCTTTTCGTTTAAAAGCTTAGTCAAGTTTGACTCATAGTCTATCTGAGTATCAACCATCTTACTTAAAGCTTCTATATCGCCTTTCAGACTAGAAATAGCCTGCGACTTTAAAGCCATGGTCTTTCTTGCATCTTCTAGAGTGATCTTTTTAGTATCTAAGTCTTTTTGAACAAGCTTTAGTAAGTCACGTTTTTTATCCACTTCTGTCTTAAGTGTCTGGTAGTCTTTAGATTTCTCATAAAGGTCAGCTTTTAGGACTTCAAAAGAAGTATCAGGATAATCAGACTTTAATAAGCCGTACTGATCTTTTAACTCACCCAAGCTATCTTTTACTTCTTCTAATCTTTTGACTTCACTTTCTTCCTGCTGAACTAATAGAGTTACAAAGTCTCTTTTCTTTTCTACATCTAAGCCTAACCTTTGAAGCGCATTTGCATGATTCTTGTCCTCTTGATACTTTATATCCAAAGTCTCAATGGCTTTTACATCAAAATCTTTTACAGATTCAAACGTTTCATGTAGACGATTTTTCTCATCATCTAGCTGATTCAATTGGTGTTTTAAAGTCTCTTCTTCTACTTTCAAAGACTTCATGGTCTCTTCAATAGATTCATCCTCTACAAAGTCTCTTTCTTTAGAAGTTATTTGAGTAATTTCATGGCCACATATAGGACAGTCATCACCTGATTTTAAGGTCGACTTAATAGTCTGAAGTAAGTTGTCTTCTTTTCTAGAAAGATAATCCTGTAAGACAAGCTGGTGTTTCTCAATAGCAGTATTATTCTCATCTAAAGAGGCTTTTATAAGGTCTATAGATTTTTGATTGTCTTCCAAATCTTTTTTTGATTTTGTATAGATTTCTTCTTTTCTTAGAAGGTCTTGCTTTTTAAGCGTATAAGCTTCATCTTCCAGTAAGTCAGTCACTTTTTCTTTACTGGTCTTAAGCTCTTTTTCTAATGCATCTAACTCAAGCCTATGTTTACTTATAGCCAATTTTTCTATAGAAGCTTCAAAGGATATTTGGTCTTTAGTTAGTTTTTCAATAGATTTTTCAAGTTCATATCCCTTGTCAATAAAGGCTTGTTTTTCAGCTGATACAACCTTGTCTGCCATATCCTTTTCTAGGCTTTGAATATGCTCCTCTATGTCATGACTCTCTTGATTCTTTTTTTCTATCGAAGAAGTCGTTTCCGCTTCTTCAAGCCCACTTTTATTAAGCACTTTCTCTTCTTCTTTAAGACGGGCTTCTTTATTAAGGAGCATGTCTTTGTCTTTAATGAGTTTTTCAAAATTAGATCTTTTTACTTCAAAGAGATTCATAAAGTTATGATAGTCTTGACTGGACTTGTCATAAAGCTTTTGATCGCTTTCAAGTCTTTGGTCGAGTACTTGATAAGATGTTAACGCCTGGTCATAGTCCATAATGACCTGGTCAAGTTTCTTCTTAGAGTCACGCATTTGGTCATAATAAGGCACCACACGAAGAATCTTTTGTCCTTCAAGCATCTGCTTTTCTTTAAGTTTCATGTCCTCAGCTTGGTTTAAAAGTTCTTGATGAAGCTTTTCAGATGCTTCAAGCTCCTGACTGAGATTATAAGTCTTTTCTAAAGACTTAAGCTGGTCTCTTAACGTGATTACTTGTTTATGATCTTTTTCGTATTGTTCTTTTACTTCTTTTAACTTATCTTCTAGTTCTTTTTTTCTAGAAGGAGTCACGTCTTCATAACCCTTTAATTCACCAGCTATGGTTAAAGCCTTGTCTTCTTCTTTTCTTTTGGCGGCTTTTAACTTATCTGATAAGTCGTTACCGTATTTTGATAAATCAAACAGACGCTCCAACATGTCTCGTCTAGGTTGATTTTTTAATTGTATAAACTCTGAAAACTTGCCCTGTGGTAAAACGACTGTGCGAATAAAGTCTTTAAACTCTAGGCCGATGATCTCATAGATCTTATTGTCTATCAGCTTCTTTTGTTCCTCTAAGATGACCCACTCACCGTGAACAAAAGACTCCAGTTTCATAGGCTTGGCTGAATTAATAGACCCTTGTGGCGTTCTTTTAAAAGTTCTTATGACCTTATAAGAAACCTTGTCCACCTCAAACTCAAACTCGATTTGCATACGGTCGGTCTGCACATTGATATAGTTAGAAGAGTTTCTTGAGTTTTCTCCATAAAGTGCTAATGTCATACCATCTAATATAGACGATTTTCCTGAGCCAGTCGGTCCGAAAACACCAAATAGGCCATACTGAGTTAAGGCTTCAAAGTCTATGGTTTGAGATTCTAAGAAGCTGTTAAGACCCTTCATTGTTAATTTAATCGGTTTCATCTTCATCTCCTAAAATCTTCATTAAAAGTGCTGTCAACTCCTCTGTAGGCGCTACTTGTCTTTCCTTGATGTAGAACTTCTCAAAAAGTTCATGAATAGGCTCTTCTGTAGCATTGCCAGAATAGTCCATTTCCATTTGATCCAGAATCGGTGTAATTTCTAAAATGTCTGATTTTAAGGATTTCATCTCTTTGATTTCATGTTCTTGTATAAAACGATCTGTTTTAATTTCCATATAGACATAAGAGGATTCCTCAGACTTTTCTTTGCACATAGAGATGGCTTCTTCAATGGAATCTAACTGCCATACCTCTATAGGCTTATAAACCTTTAGAGGATGAAAGTCAATGTCTTTTATACCGCCCACAGCCATATCTAAGATGTAACAGCCTTTTTCAAAGTGCCTTTCTTTTTTATTGTATTGAAGGGGTGAGCCTGAATATCTTACCTTCTTCTGAGTGCCTGGTACTGTCATAGGTTTATGAATATGACCCAAGGCCACATAGTCTGCATTTTCAGGAAAACACGAAGCATCTATGATATAAGAGCCCCCCAGCTGAATGGACCTTTCTGAACCTGTTTCTTCTGCCCCCATGGCAAATAGATGACTCATTACAAGATTAATGGTGTCTTGTCTAAAGTTTTTAGAAAGCTCATTAAAGATATCACGAATCTTTTCATTGTAAGCCTTTAACTGGTCTTCCTCTTCAGAACCAAACTGATAATAAGACTCTTCTAATCTTTTCTCACTTGGATAAGGCAGGGTTAAGATTACCGCCTTTTCATCCTTGATCATAACTTCAATGTAACCTGGACCCCCACCAAGTACTTGGTGGTCTCCATATCTACCCACGGGAAGACTAGAGGTTAACTTATCTATCATGATGATGCCATGTTCTTTAGCAAGCGGGCTGGCCGCAACAAGCCTAAGAGGATTGTCATGATTGCCTGGTATGACGACTATCAATCTTTTGCCACCTTCACTCATATCCTTAAGTGTTTGATAAAAAAGTGTTTCAGCACTTGAGGACGGATTGAATGTATCATAAACGTCACCTGCTAATAAAATCAGATCTACATCTTCTTTTTTCACAAGCTCAGTCATATCTTTTAGTATTAACTTTTGTTCTTCTAAGCGACTGACACCTTCTAGTTGTTTGCCTAGATGCCAATCACCGGTATGTAAAATTTTCATACTGCCTCCATAATTTCTATTTTATTTTAGCAAATTTTTCCATAAACTACAAGAAAGAAAAGGCCTATGGCCTTTTAAACATGTTAAGCATTAGTTCAATGGAACGATTCATTTCTTCAAAGAATGGTGCACCCATTTTTCTATTGTAAAACTGTTGAGCATAGTTCTTGATGTCCTCTGAAATATTTGGATTGTATAGCTTTTCTTTTTCAGAAAACATATCGTGAAGCTCTTCATCACTCAGGGTGTGATAGGTTTCATCTGATACAATATGTTTGGTATCAAATCGATACCTTGGTTCAGGCCTATGATCGTAATGACCAAATACAAGCATGGCTGCAGGAAAAACATAATCTGGCAACTTAAAAAGCTTCTTGTGTGTTTCAAAGTTTTCCATGATATCACCAATGTAGCATGAACCTATACCAAAATCTTCAGCAGCCATAACTGAGTTCTCAGATGCAATCAAGGCATCATTGATGCCAAGTATGGCATCTGCTATGGTTGGTCCAAGGTACTTTCTACCCGTTTTTTTTGCATAGTCTTCTACATCATTTAACATCAAATACCTATGCCACTTATTGATATCCACTAAAAAAACAAGCGCTGTGTCTGCATCAGCTATAAAAGGCTGATGGTCACACGTCTCACTCAGTATTTTAAGTGTTTCTTTATCTTTTACCTTAAGTATAGAATAAGGTACCATGTTACCTGCTGTAGGTGCATGAATCGCTGCAGCAATGATTTTATCCATAATCTCACTGTCTATAGGCTTGTCATTAAACTTTCTGATACTCACACGTCTTCTCATCAATTCATATGTCTTCATAAAAAAAGTCCCCCTTTTAGAATATCATGAAAATCCATGATAGATGAAGACTTTTATATATGATATATTGAATAGGAGGTGAAAACATGAAAATTGTCATTGTAAATGGTTCCATAAAAAAAGGAGCCACGTATGAAACACTAAAAGTAATAGAAAACACACTAACAAATCAAGGCGATTATGACTTTGAATACATCCATATGAAAGACTTAGAACTGGGCTTTTGTAAGTCTTGTTTCAGGTGCTTTCTAGAAGGTGAAGACGCTTGTTACCAAAGTAATCAGGTTAAGGTCTATGCAGATATGTTAAGACAAGCTGACGGCATCATCTTTTCATCACCTGTTTATGCCATGAATGTATCAGGTGCTATGAAAAACTTCATCGATTCACTGACTTTCTTGTTCCATCGACCTGAGCTTTTTCATAAGAAGGGTATGGCCGTTGTTACAACCATGGGTTCTCATTCCAAGGACAATGTTAACTACCTAAAGAAGGTACTTTCAGCCTTTGGAGTCAAAGATACCATTAAACTGGATATCACCTTATTTGGAAGACCTGTTTCTCATGAAAAGATTACAACTAAGATTGAGAAGTCCGCTAGAAAGTACCATCATCTCCTACACCAAAAGACCAAGTCGCCTACCATCAAAGACTTGATCTGGTTTTCAATGTGGAAGGCCAATACCCAGATAGAACACAAGGCTGACTATAAATACTGGACAGAAAAGGGTTGGTACAAGGCCGACTACTATTATCCCGTTAAAATTAATCCAATAAAAAAACTCATAGGTCGTGTGACCTACAAGTTCCTAATAAGTGTTATGCCCGTTAAATCCTGATATTCAGGATTTTTTTTATACTGCTTCTGGTCTTCTTTCTTCAGTATCTTTGATTTCAGTCTTGAATACCAAGTTAAGTACTAAGTTTAATACCACACCTGAAATCGCTGCTAAAGATAAACCTGTTAACATAACAGTCTCTGTTAACTTCACACCAATAGTAATACCAGCATACTTTGATAAGTAGCTTGTACCTAAACCGATTGTTAACATCACTACCATAACAATAATTGATTGAGCGTTAAATTCTACTTTATTGTCTTTGATCATTCTTACACCAATCCAAGCAATCATACCGAATAACATGAATGAGATACCACCCATTACAGCTACTGGAATTGTTTGAAGGATTGCACCGAACTTACCGAATAATGCAAGTAGGATTGCAAATACTGCAGCAATTCTTAAGTTTCTTGGATCGTAGTTCTTTGTAATTGCAAGTACTGATGTGTTTTCACCGTATGTAGTATTTGCTGGACCACCAATCATAGCTGCAAACATTGTTGCTAAACCGTCACCTAAAAGTGTTCTGTTTAAGCCTGGATCTTTTAAGAAGTCTTGACCAACTACTGTACCGTTTGTTGTTACATCACCAATGTGCTCCATGAATACCGCTAATACGATTGGCACGATTGTAAAGATAGCTGCTGCACTGAACTTAGGTGTTGTAAACTCAGGAAAAGCTAGAAGGTTTGCTTGTGTTACTACTGAGAAGTCAACAATTGGTGTACCTGATACCATACCAATTACTAGTGCTGTTGAGTAACCAAGTACAACTGCTAATAATATTGACATTTGTTTTAATAAACCTGTTGCAAACTTGTTGATTAATACAACATATACAAGTGTTAAACCTGCTAATAAAAAGTGTGCGCTTGCCATATCTACCGCAACTGGTAACAGTGTTAAACCGATGATCATAATCATTGGTCCGATTACATATGGTGGTAAGATTTTATGAATTGTAGAAAGTTTAACCTTTCCAATAAATAATGAAATAATGACATATACCAGACCTGCTACAAGTAAACCACCTTGTGCGTATCTTAAATCTCCACCATGCATTTCTTTAACTGCTAATATTACTGCGATAAACGAGAATGAAGATCCTAGAAATACAGGTACTTTTCTTTTAGTAACAAAGTGGAAGATTAATGTTCCACAACCTGCTGCGAATAATGCAACTGCTGGATTAAAGCCTGTAATAGCTGGAACCAATACTGTTGCTCCGAACATTGCTACAAGATGCTGTAAACCTAGAATAAAATTTCTTGCTGATAATTTCTTATCCATCGTTTGCCTCCTTTTGGTCTCACTGTACCATTTTAAAGTAATAAAAAAAGATTTTTGCACGCGACAAAAATCCATAACGACATTTCCAATCTTTGATGCGACCCGCACATCATTAAAGATTTTTATCTTCAATTAATATATCATATCGTGAACATTTATACAAGCTAAAAAAATACTTTTATTTAAAAAGAACGGGATTAAATTTGTCCCGTTCTGATCATATGAACTACATGTTCAAATCTTAATATTGTATAGTCAAAGAAGCCTTTTAAAGCATCACAATAGTAGTACTTGTCATCTTTTCTGTATCGTCTACAGCCATTTCTACATAAAGGCAGATACCTACAAACGTCACATTCATTCGGTCTCTTAAGTGATGGTGTGATAAAGACTTGTGTCACTTGTGAAGAGATCATGTCTTCAAAAGTATTTGTATGAACGTTACCGAGTTTGTATTCATCTAAGACATAGAAGTCACATGGATAAACTGAACCATCTGCTTCTATCACATTCTGGACAGAACAGTGACCATTTAAATCACATGACTCAGGTGGTCTACCCAGTAACATAGACAGGTAGTTATCAAACAGACGTATGCTTATTGGATGGCCCTTTATAATATCTTCATACCATAAATCAAAGAGCTCTTTCAAAAGCTTCTCATACTCTTTTGGTGTTAGAGAAAAACGACTTTGCCCTTCAAAGGGTTCAATGCATGGTATAAATTGAAGATACTTAAAGCCCTTCTTCTTATAATCCATATAAATGCTTTTTATTTTTCTGGCAACAGGCTTATTTAATACTGTCAGAATGTTAAAGGACACTTCATGCTTTTCAAGCATCTTAATGCCTTCTAGTACCCTCTTATAAGAACCATCCTTGTTGTGGTCTAACCTGTTAAGATTATGGGTCTCTTTCTTACCATCTAAAGAGACACCCACTAAAAAGTTATGTTTCTTAAAAAATCCAGCCCAGTCTTCATCTATGACCATACCATTGGTTTGTATGGCAAAGTTCAGCTGATGAGGATTAAAATAAACTTTTGCCTTGTCTACAAAAGCCCTAAAAAAGTCAAGTCCTGCCAGGGTTGGTTCTCCTCCTTGAAAAGCGATGACAATGCCATCTTCTTTTACAAAGGCCTTGGCTTTTTCTAAAATCTTATCAGCCGTATCTAAAGTCATGATACCATAAGAAGCTGTTTCTCTATGAGCAGCCACATCATGGTAAAAACAATACTCACAATTTAAATTACACAGACTTGAAGCCGGTTTAATCAATAAACTCAAATTTGCCATACTTACCTCTATTTCATCTTAAACTTCGTTCACGTTTTATTATAACCAAGTGACCACTTAATTACCAGTAGGAAGCTAAACTTGTCTATATAGTCTAATCGCTTGTCCACCGCCACTTGGTAACTTAAGTGTCATTTGAGTCTCGCAGTTTACACTGGATTTTTCATAAACAAGACTCATTGGGCTGGTCAAATAATCAGTGCCCTCTGCATCCTTATAGACTTCCATCTGATAGATACCTTCATCTAAGAAATCAAGGGATAATGTAACTTCTCTAGACTCTTCATTTGTAATAGACCCTATAAACCACTCATCTTTGCCTTTTGTTTTTCTAGCTGTTGTAATGTACTTGCCGACCTGACCGTTCAGTATGCATGTCTTATCCCAATCGAGCGCTAGATCTTGTATAAACTTAAAGCCTGTCAGTGGTTTACCATCAGCATCAAGGTAATTTTCAGGCACGTCTGCAATCATTTGAAATGGACTGTATAAGACTATATATAAGGCTAACTGTTTGGCTACTGTTGTATGGACCCTGTACTTGTCATTCATTATTACATCAAAAATACCTGGTGTATAATCCATAGGTCCTGCTAAGCCTCTTGTAAAAGGTAAAATGGTTGTATGATCTGGCGGATTGCCTTCACTCCATGCATTGTACTCCATCCCTCTTACCCCTTCACGTGTTGCCCAATTAGGATAAGTTCTTGATAAACCGGTATCCTTAATAGGCTCATGAGTGTTGATCATAAGCTTATGCCTAAGACCATCAATAACGGCCTGATTGTAGTGATCAATCATATACTGGCCATGGTGGTGAAGGCCTTTTGGGTCCTTCATAGGACCACCAGCAACATAACCAGATTTTATAGCATGAATGCCAAGTTTCTCATAATCACTGTAGGCCTGAAGCCTTTGTTTATCATAATTTAAAATGCCTCCGCCGGTTTCATTGTGCATGATGTAAGCCACTTGATTCTTTTTACAGTAGTCAATGACCTCACTTAAATCAAAGTCATCATAAGCACCATCTGCAGTAAAAATAAAATCATTGTAATTGTCAGGCCAGTGGCCATCCCAAGTTTTGTTCCAACCTTCTACTAATAAACCGATTTCTGAGTTACCTGCTTCAATCAAATGTTCTTTAATAAAGTCCACATATCTTTTTACATTTTCAGTTCTTGCACCATGACGACTATTGTGTCTGCCCCAATCAGATTGATTGATATGCATTTCCCACCAAACACCCATGTATTTCATAGGCTTGATCCAAGATGTATCTTTTATTTCACAAGGATCATTCAGATTTAAAATCATATCTGATTCAACTAGCTTACTTTCATTCTCTCCAATCATAATGGTACGCCATGGTGTGATAATTTCTTTTTTGCCCTTTACCAATCTACCATCCGGCCATGGGCACAAGTGGCTTTTAAGACTTCCCCCACTCATGCCTTTTAAAGCCATACCCGAGTAGTTGACTAAGGCCGCTTCATGGATAGAAAAACAAATGCCCTGGTCATTTTTAAAAGTTACTGGGGTAGAAACCTCCTTGATGGCCTCGGCTTTGGTATGATGGTATAGATACTCATAGCTATCCCAATCATTTGGAATCCACCAAGCGTCCACCTTTTGGTCTATATTAAACATACTAGCTTCTTCTAGAATGGTCATATCACTATCTGCATTTAAAATATATCTAAATGCCAGGCCGTCATTAAAGGCTCTGAATACAAAGGTTACTTGAGTCAAACCTGTTGTACACATTATCTTCTCTTCATTGTAGTCATTTTTTATAGAAGATTTTTGACCTAATATTGGCTTCCAAACCTCTTTGTGCCTAGCAGTTTCTTTTTTTATAAATTCTAGATTATCTTTTATAAGATCATGTTTTAAAACCATACTTAAAGAAGATGGCTTTATAATGGTCTGGTCACCAAAATAAACCTGATAGCTTATAGATTTATCTAATTCTATTTTCACCTTAACGTTTCCATCTGGTGATTCCAAATTAAAAGATTTTTTTATCATACGATTACCTCAACCTCATATATAGTCCTATTTACAGTTTCTGAATACAGGGGATTTACTTTTAAGTCTTTACCATTAACATATACCATATCTATATCCCCAACACACCTGAAGCTGATCTTCTCAATCAAGGATGAATAACCTTTGTCTTCAAGCCTAAAGTCTATATGAAGAGACTTATTAGAAAGCACTTGTTTAAAATGAATAAAACCATGCTCATTTTTATAGTTAACTGTCATGCCATCGTCTTCATACATAGAGTAAGATGAACCTTTCTCATCAGAAAACACATAAACTGTTAACTCATTATAGCTTTCATCCACAGATTGACACACAGGTCTTAATGGTAAAATACCACCTTCTTTTAAGAATACAGGAATAGATTCAATTGGTGCATCGACATGAATTTCAGAATGGCCATCATAGATATTACCTGTAGCCATATGAAGCCATCTGCCTGAAGGTAAAGTCACATGTCTAGAGCTTCTGCCTTCTTTATATACTGGTGCAACCAGCAAATTATCTCCAAACAACCACTGGTCCCAAATTCTATGAAGGTCCTTTTGCCTTGGATAAGAAAGTGCCATTGGTCTGACAGGCGGCAAACCACTGTCATGCATGTCTTTGATCATACTGTAGATATAAGGCATGATTCTCATTCTGAAATTAAGTAAATCTCTTGCTATACTTTCAGCCCTTACCCCATATAACCATGGTTCTTTGGGGAATCTTCCATGGGTTCTTGTCACTGAAACAAAACATCCAAACTGCAACCATCTGATGAATAAATCCCATTTAGGTTCACCTTGAATACCGCCTATATCCATTGTCCAAAATGGTAAACCAGACATCGACATATTCATGCCAGCCATGATTTCATCATGTAGCTCTTCCCACTTACACTCGTGATCACCAAACCAGATTAAACCATAACGTTGACTGCCTGTTGTAGCAGCTCTAGTTAAGCCAAACATTCTTTCATCAGGATTTTGGTCTCTCATGGCCTCTATGACAGTTTTGTTGTAAAGTAGCCCCCATATGTTGGCCATTTCCTCTGGATACATACCATTAAAATATCTGCCACCTTGAACATTCCATGACATGAAGTTTTCATTCATGCCCTTGCCTTCACCACCATCAACCATAAAGCCCTTAACACCTTCTTCAATCAAAGGCATAATCTGTTGACGCCATTTTGAAATATGAAGTGGATTCGAGAAATCTTTATAATGAATGTTGCAAGTTGTATTTACATGGGTAAAGAGCTTTAAGTTCTCCTTTTTTAAATCATTGATCATGTCTACCGGTTTTGGAAAACAATCATAGTCCCAAGTCAAATCTGTCACTTCATTAGGTACATAAACACCACGCCACATCAGGTCTAAAAACATCAAATCACAAGGAATGTCTTTTTTTCTAAACTTAAAGCCATTCTCTAAAACCTCTTCTTGAGTCCTATAGCTATACCTGCCGGTCCAATAGCCTAATGACCATTTAGGCGGCATAAAGGGCTTGCCCGTCAAGTCATGATAAGACTTAAGAACCTCCTTAAAATCTCCTAAAAAGATATAGCAGTCCAACATATGACTCTTTGGCAGAGAGATCTCTAATTGATTACCATCAAAATCAAAGGTTGTATCCCAAAGGGTGGTATTTAAAAACAAGCCATAACCAGAGTTACTCATGTAGAATGGTACAGATTTACCATCCCAAGTATTTTTTTCTATCCTATGTTTTATTGTATGATTGTTAAGAGGATAAGCTCTTCTAAGGCCGGTTCCATAAAAGTACTCGTGATTTTTTATCTCTAAATCAAAGAATATTTCTCTTTCATTCCAAGAAAGATCCTTATTTGCAAGAACTTTTTCATCTTCTAAAACAAGTTCAAATGAAAAAGGCTTTTTATATAAGATTAGCTTGTATCTATTAATAGTAAGGGTCACCTTGTCATCTTGGTCTATCACATCTATTTTCTTGACAGAAGGCTTGTCACCTATCATATAAGGGGCATTAGCACCAATTGGATATGACTCACATACATCTTGTGTATACATTTCAAAGTGGATGGCTTGATCATAAATCAAGCTGATTTTCCCCTTAGCACCCGATGAGAATGCCAAATGGAGTTCCTTGTCCATTTCTATTGAAATAACCAAGTCTCCAAGGCTCTTTAAGGGAAATCTTTGTCTTTTACCGTAGTCAAGACTTTTTCCTTCTAAAACATCTGTTATCGCCATCTTACACCTCCTCTATAATTGGTAATGTAAACTTATCATCCGTCTTATCTATCCATGATTGAAGCTCATCATTCAGTTCTTTCCTCTTAGTCAGGTACTTGGTATTATGCGCAAGATTCACAAGTTCATAAGGATCTTCATTTAAATCAAACATAAGCCAAACTGTATTTTCAAAGCAAACATACTTCCAATTATCGATGGTCACTATGCCTCTCCAGGGTAAATCTGTAGAGTCACCATGCCTTGTTGGAATAACAGACTGCAAATAAGCAGATGTCGGCTCATTGTCTTTTGTTCTGCCCTTCATTCGATAGTGGGCATAATTGGTGCCTTCCATCCAATCAGGTATGTCTAAACCACATAAGCCAAGTGTTGTAGGTGCAATATCTACATGATTAAGTGGCACGTCGCATTCTCCATTTAGTCGACCATTATATCTCATGGCTTCACCACCAATTATGAATGGAATTCTAATCGATTCCTCATAAGGATTGGTCTTTTTAAATTGCCCATGACTGCCATGCATATCACCATGATCACTAAAGAAAACGATATGAGTTGACTCTGATAAACCCAGGTCCTTAAGTGCTATTTGAATTCTTCCAACATTGTCATCAAGATTTTCTATTTGACCATAATAACCAGCTAAGTCCTTTGAAGCTGTTTCTCTTATCGACTGAATATTGGGTACGTTTTCTCTAAACTTTATTTTGCCTGGAGAATAGTTCTTTTGGTAATCACTTGGTGCAACATAAGGGTTGTGAGGTGGTTGAACCGATAAGACAGCAAAGAAGTTGTCATCTTTTTTCTCTGATAAATACTCTATCAGCATATCTGTTAAACAGTCTGTTTCATAACCATCCAGTTTGATACTTTCCGTCTCTTTGCCTTCACCACCATGAACCCATGTATCCCATGGAGAATTGTTGTTGTCATAGCCATACCATCTTTTAAAGCCACCTCGTCTATGAGGCGGTACCACATGAAAAACAGCTCTTCCAAGATTGAGTTGGCTGTTACAATCATGGTCTTTCATGTTTTTTTCTTCAAAGCCATCTAAGTGCCACTTACCAAAATAAGCTGTGTGATAGCCATTGTCGTTAAAAGCATGGGCAATGGTACGAGTATTTTCATCAAGAGCATATTCATGTCCTGGCACACATTTATGTGGGTATTTACTTGTTAAAAGAGATCCCCTGAATGGACAACATAAAGGAAAGCCAGATACCGCTCTTGTATAATTTAACCCAAGTCTTGCCAGTGTATCGATGTGAGGTGTTGAAACATTTTCATCACCATTTATCCCTAAAGCCTGAGCCCTATGTTGATCTCCGAATATCCATATTACATTTTGCTTCATCCTAGCCTCCTTATAAAATCCAGTCTATCAGCAGCGTTGATAAAGGAAGCTGCTGTCCAAAGTTGATGGGATGACCCAATTGGCAACTTGGTATTAAAGTCCACCAACTCGTAAAAACTAGACGCCATACACATTCTACCTATCATCTTTAAGCTTGTGGCTGCTGTAGACATTTGATAGGCTTTTTCATAAGCTTGTAAATAAAAAGCATCTACAAAGCCCCATGTTGTCAGATTATGATAAATACCATCATGAATGACAGGTATATCTTTATAAACCTTGACATGTTTAAAGAAGGGACTTAATAAAGGGATGCCATAAGGTGTCATAGGATAATCATTGAGCAAGACTTTTGAAAGCTCATCATCAACCACATCGTGTAAAATCGCAAAGGCAATGCCTAAGGCATCCTTTTGTAAACTTAGCTGACCAGATCCATCTTTGTAATAGCTGAGACATTTGTCTTCTAAGCTTAAATGTTTTATGATGCTTTTTTTCAGATGACTAGACTTTTCTAGCCAATAAGCTTTTTCTTCAAGTCCTAGATAATCTGCAGCTTTAGCCATTATATCAAGACCATGTTTATAAACAGCATTGGTAGATAAGGCCTTGATACGTACACAATCACTTATGGTCCAATCAAGTGGATAACCATTGGATTTCATATGGGGAAAGTGTACATCTACAAATACAGCCTGTCCTCTGTAAAGGCCGTCTGTATCATCATAAAAATAATCATATATGTTTTCAAAGAACCACTTACCCGTTTCATATAGGTATGGGATTTGATCCAGCATCTGATGTTCTTGTATCAAGTCCCACATCCCCCAAAGCCATATGACGTCATCAGACCTTCTTGTAATAGAACCACAGTGATAGGGATTATCTTCGGTTACTCTCCAAGGTGCTTGTATGCCCTCTACAATATAGTCCTTATGATCCACATCAAAGCCTGTATGTCGCCTTGCCTGTCTGGTGTACTTTAAAGAATCTAACATAACTTTTGGGTAATATTTGTTAAGTGATAGCACACCCGATAAACTGATATCTCTTGTAAAGACTGCTTTGCCAAAGGTTCTTCCAGCCCCAAAGTAAGTTATTTCATTATCCTCTACCATATTGGACTCAATATCTGAAAAAGCAATAGCAATCATCTTATCTATGAGTTTGTTGTTTGACTGCAAATCTACACTTAAATTAAAAGCAGCTTGTTCAAGTTGTTTTTCCTCAACCCTTACAAAGGGATCTTTTAGGCATTCATTATCTAAAAATATTTTTTCCTGATTCATAGCCACCTACCTTATGCCATCTTCTTCAAATTCATCGGCCTCGGGACTGATGCAGTCTAGACGATTGACGATGGCACCATCCGGTTTAGCCACTTGCCCTAAAAGGATAGGATCGTCTGTTTGAACTTGCCAAAATGTCAGGTTGTCTAAAAGACTTTCATAGATGCCTTGATAAGAGGCATCATCTATTAAGTTGACACGCTCAAGAGGATCGATGTATAAATCATATAACCTCTCTCTTGATACTGTGTACTCTAAATAACCACTTTCAACAAGTTGATCCTTAGATGGACAGTTATCAATATTAGATGGAACAGGTTTCTTATGAATGTCATAGTGTCTGATCAGCTTATATCGATTACTTCTGATGGCCCTTTTAGGCTCATAAGCGGCGTGATAAGATACTTCTGAATAAACAAATTCATTGATAGCCTCATCTTTAGAAAAAATAGGCAACATAGATTTTCCTTGTAACCATTCTGGTTTATCCACTTCTAAAAGCTCACAAATGGTAGGATACAAATCAATATGAGACACAAGTGCATCCGTCGCCCTCCCCTTTAAATGATTACTTGGAAAATCCATAATCAAAGATACACCTGTACCTGTATCGGTTAGGTTACATTTCATATGTGGAAAGGCTATGCCATGGTCTGTTGTAAATATCAAAATGGTTCGATCTCTTAGTCCCGCCTCTTCAATGGCCTGATAAACCTGACCAAAACATGTGTCCATAAAATGAGCTGAGGATAAGAATCTGGCCATATCTTCACGGTTTTCTTTTGTATCCATGATTGGATGAGGTACTTTTACATAGTCAGGATTGTACTTATCTTGTTCTGGAAACTTTCTGTGTGTATTCCACATGCCAAAAGATAAAAAGAAGGGCTTGTCATGTTCTGACTTGATAAAGTCACAAGCAGCTTTTGCATTCATCATGTCCCTGTCATTTTTAGAAACCGACTTATCAGAGCAACCTAGAATATGATCATAACCAATCATGCCCTCATCAGGTGCTACATGCTGAATCCCTGATAAAGCAGTCTTGTAACCATTTCTTTTTAGAAAGTTGGCCAAGTGTTTTTCATAATCATCTAATTGAAAACCTCTGTGGGCCAGACCAAGCATGCCATTGTTATGAGGTGACATGCCTGTCAGCAGGCCCGACCTTGAAGGTGAACAGGTTGGGCCAACGCAGTGGGCATTTCTAAAAAGTGTCGCTGACTCTGCAAATCTCATCAAATTTGGTGTTTCAACAGGTTCACCATAAGGCTGAATATACCTTCCTGTATCATGCGTGTGTATATATATAACGTTCATTTTTTTCTCCTTACATAAAACGAATGTTAGCAAAATGCTAACATCCGTAGAATTTAATTTGCCATGAATTTATCGTAAGCTTCTTGATAGATCTCCATCAGACGCTCATAACCCATTTTGTCAATTTCCTGAATATATTGATCCCAGTCTTCTTCTACACCACCTTCAGTAATCCATTTAGCAGTCATATTTTGCGCATATGTGTAAATGTCATTCTTTAGAGTAGCAAGTTCAACTGCAACATCTGGTGACCATGTAACCATTGGGAAGTTGTTCTCAAGTGGTTCAATAAAATCTTCCATGCCTTCTTCATAAGATAACTTAACCAAATGGAATTCTGGTACTGTTGTCTTATTTTCTAGTTCTTCAGAACAATAAAGTGGTGCTCTATCAGCTGGAGCGGCTGTCCACTTCCACAAACCTGCATTTAAGTTAAGGTCTGCTGGTGGATCTAACACCTTATAACCTGCATCTGTTTTTTCAATCGCTGGTCCAATAGAACCAAAGAACATTTGAATAGAGTTCTCTTCTGCATACAACTCGTCAATCCAACGCATAGTTGCTTCTACATTTTCATTAACAGAAGTCATAGCGATAACATTCTTCTTATACTTTTCTGTCACACCACTGTTAAGTACTTGTCTGTCACCATTTGGACCTTCAAGCGGTGGTAAAACAACATATTGATCCGTCCATTGACCAAATAGGTTTTCAGCTTGCCAGTGTACACCTACACCAAGTTTAGCAATATCACTTGCCTTACCTGAAGCCATATAGTTACTTTGAGTATAAATCTCTGGGTATACCAGACCTTCACTGTATAATTTGCTTACATATGAAACAGCATCTCTGTAACCTTCAGAAGTTAAGATAAATTCTACCTTACCATCTCTTACTTGAACTTGTTCACCAGTTCTATCATTTGTTACACCAAATGAACCAAGTAAACCTCTCCATGTAAAGTTGTTACCTGAAGTATCAAAGTTAAATGGAATTTCATCTTTTTCACCATTGCCATTTGGATCTAAGTCTCTAAATGCAATCAATACTTGTTCAAACTCTTCTACAGTTTGTGGTATTTCTAAACCTAAGTTATCTAACCATGTTTTGTTGATAAACCATGTATCTGCCACTTTAGGTCTAAATGGTCTAACACTAGGTAAAGCATAGATAGCACCTGTATCAGGATCTGTACAAATCTTTTTTGTTAAAGGATCATTTTCAAACATAGCTTGAATATTTGGCGCATATTTTTCAATTAATGGTGCCATGTCTACAAAATAATCTTTGTTGTTTAAAATATCTATATCTGATAAACCCACACCAAAGAAAACATCCGGTAAATCACCAGAAGCTAAGATTAAGTTTTTCTTCTCATCCCAACCAGAACGGATTGTTTCTACACTGATGTTAACACCTGTCTTAGCAGAAATAACTTGGAATGACTCCATTTCTGTTAATTCATATGTGTTAGGATGTGAGTTAAATACTAGGCTTAACTCAATTGGTTCTTTAACAACAGGATAGCCTTCTGCATTAAAGTTATCATCCACGACTTTTTCTGTCGTACTTTCGGCTGCTTCATTACCACCGCCACATCCAACGAATGTTAGGCACAGTGATAAAATCAATAACCACGTTACAAATTTCTTCATTCTAACCACCTTTTAATATTTAAACAATAACCTATATAAATATTGTTATGATCTCTACCTTTATTATACTATAGACATCATACCAAAATTTAACCTTTTACTGCACCGATCATGACACCCTTTGTAAAATACTTCTGTACAAATGGATAAACCATGATGATTGGAATTGTAGAAACAACAATAACAGCATACTTAATCAAGTCAAAGAGGTTTTGTGTTTCTGCAAAACCTTCAGCTGCCGAGCCATCAAATGATTGGTTCTGTATCAAAATAGATCTTAAAACAATCTGTAGTGTTTGAAGATTTTCATCTCTTAAGTAGATAAGCGCTTTAAAGTACTCATTCCACTGGGCAACCGCATAATAAAGTAAGATAACTGCTATGATTGCCTTTGATAATGGTAAAATTATCGATATGAAAAATCTGATATCAGAACAACCATCTATCTTTGCAGCCTCACCTAAGGATTCTGGTATGGAGCTTTCAAAGAATGATCTAGCAATAATCAAATTGTATACGTTAAGTGAAAACGGCAGTATCATGACCCAAATAGTGTTATAGAGATTCAAATCTTTTATCAATAAGTATGTTGGAATCAAACCACCTCCGAAGAACATGGTAAAAACAAACATCATCATAATTGTGTTACGGGCTTTAAAGTCTTTTCTTGACAGAACAAATGCTGCTGGTAAAGTTACAAGCAAACTGATAGCCGTTCCTGCAAGTGTATAGAATATGGTATTTCTGTAACCCATCCAGATTCTTGCATCCTGAAAAACTTTTTCATACCCTTCAAAAGTAATGTATTTTGGCCATAAGTAAACCAAGCCATTTTCAACAGCATCCGGTGAACTGATGGAAGCTATAACAACAAAGTATATAGGATATAAGGCCATAATTGCTGCAATACCTGCTAAGAGGTATATCACAACAGTTGTAAATTTATCTACTGATTTAAGTTTCATTTTGCCTCCTACCATAAACTTGTCTGATTCGCTTTTTTAGCAATACGATTGAGTGTAATAAGTAAAACAAAGTTAATCATTGTATTAAACAAACCTATTGCAGCTGAATAAGAGTACTGAGAGTTCAATAAACCCATTTTATAGACGTAGGTTGAAATAATTTCCGACGTTGACTGATTTAATGGGTTTTGCATCAGATAGACCTTTTCAAAACCAATAGACATCAACTTACCTGTATTTAGCAGTAATAAGATAATGGCTGTAGGTACGATGGATGGTATATCAATGTAAAGTATCTTTTGCCACTTTGACGCCCCATCAATAGATGCCGCTTCATACAAAGATGGATCGACACCTGCTAATGCTGCTAGATAGATAATAGAACCCCAACCTGCACTTTGCCAGATACCAGAAAACACATACAAGGATTTAAACCATTTAGCCTCTCCCATAAAGTTGATTGGCTCCATACCAAACATGGTAAATAAATGTGCTATAATCCCCTTATCTGGTGAGGTGAACAAAGTCAGCATACCAATTACAACCACAACTGAAACAAAATGAGGTATATAAGTTACAGTCTGCACCATCTTTTTAAATGGATTGTGTTTGATCTGATTTAAAATCAATGCCAATATGATTGGAAATGGAAAGCCTACAATCAGCTGATAAAGACTCAGTCCTAAGGTGTTCTTTAATATGTCCCAAAAGTTATAAGACTCAAAAAATCTTATAAAATGTTTAAACCCCACCCATTCACTTCCTGTTATTCCCTTGGTAGGCACAAAATCTTTAAATGCGATTTGTACACCATACATAGGAATGTATCTGAATATAAAGATCAATAAGACTGCTGGTAAAACCATCAAATACAATTGATAATTTCTTTTTAACTCTAAGCCAACAGCACCTAAGAATCTTTTTACTCCTGAAACAAATCTTTCATTAATTGGTAAAGATGTTTCTGAATAATCCTCCCTTGCAATACTCATGCTTTTACTTCTCCTCCTTTTCTTGGGCCAAATGTCATTGACCAGCTAACAACAATTTATCTCAATTCCTTTTGGTCTTCAATTAACAAAATTTGAGCCTTATCAATTCTTGAAAAGAGGATTATCACATCGAGTCAAACCCTTGATAAATGCACATTTTAGGTCATTCAATTTCTGACAACTTTTAAAAAGACGAAAGTATTTTTTATGACCTTGACAAACGTTTTCACGTCATATATATTACAAATACAGAAAGAAGAAAGGATTCTTATGAAAAAGTATTTCTCATTTTTCCAGAGACTGATGATATCTCATATAGTTGTTATTATGATTCCAGTACTTGCTGTTCTCGGATACTATTATCCAAAGCTAAATAAAGCCATTGAAGAACAAGCCGTCTTGGACAGTCACAATAAACTCACTTCTATACAGCAATCCATTGATATGAATTTTGAAGATATGCTAAAGACTTATGTCTCTATCTCTGACAACCCAAAACTTTCATCTTTCTATTTGGATGATGGACCTTTAAACAGAATGGAAGGCAAAACAAGCTTGTCTTCTTATATTTCATCTAACAAGTTTTTAGAAGACATTTTTATCTTCATCAGAGACAATGACATGATCTTAAATAAAAGTGGTATTCTTTATTTGAACAAGGATTACTTCGAGTTTAGTGGGTGGTCCTTTGATCAACTTAGACATGATATGACCTCAACTGAAAAGATCACCCTTCGACCTGTTGATACATTTAGGTTTAATAATGGCCAAGCAGAAAAGCTACTTGCCATCATAATGCCAACCAATTATCTAAGCGATACCTCTAATGTCTTTTTAATATCAGAAAAGACTTTTGTAGATATTTTCAAATTATCAGCAGGCGATTATGATTACGACTACTATTTATACAATGAAAACCAGCTCCTACTCAGTCATGTAAATAAAAAGAATCTCGATAACGAGATTCAGTATTTACTCAGTAAGGATGCTTCTGAACGCTCTGAAATTGTAACCATTGACGGCATAGATTATATCTTCACAGTAAAGTCAGATGGCTTATTCCCTGTTTCCTATGTCAGTCTACTGCCTTATCAAACGTTTTTTAGAAATGTTGAGAAGCTCCAGATGGAATCACTCATCTTGGTTATCTCCCTTCTCTTACTTGGTTTCTTGATATCATACGGCCTAAGTAAAATTAATTACCGCCCAATCAATGCTTTAATAGAACTCTTTAACATGGACGAAGAGCATGATCTAGAAGCTTATCAATTGATACAATACAATATCAAACACTTGATTGATCAGAATAAGACCATGTCAGAAAAAATGGACCAAAGTATTCCTGCTCTACAGGAGTTTATGATTAGGCAAATCATCAATAATCAAGTGACATCTATAGATGAGTTTAACTCTATAGCTAGTCACTATGGTGTTAGTCTAAGAGGCCAGCACTTTTCCATCGCTGTCATTAAACTTAAAAGAAATCTGGACAATCAAATCATAGAATCTCTGTCAGAGATTAAAAGCACAGACTTAAATGGTTACTTCTGTAGAGGGATGCAAAAGGATTCGCTTATTTGGCTAACTTCCTATGACCATTTGGATGATGTGAAAAATTACCTACGTCTAATCTCTAGTTATTTATCTCAGGAACTAAGTCTAGATTGCTTTATTGGCGTTTCTACTGTCTTTGATGCCGTTGATTCTTTAAATATTGCCTATAATCAGGCCATTAAAGTCATCGAATATCAGACACTTAAGTCCATTGAAGGCATCTTCTATTATGATGTTTTGCCACCAATCTCAAACAATACCTTGTATCCGGCTAAACTTATTGTAGAATTTAAAAAAACCTTATTGGTTAAAGACCAAAAGAAAACCTATAAAGTCTATGACAAACTTATAGAACATCTTAATAAAGAGGAAAGTCCATCAGCCATTAAGCACTTAAGCTACGATATGTTTAACATTATGTACTCTCATCTTTCAGACAATGAGAAAAATCTCCTTGATGCAGACTACTTCCTAAGAGAGATACTTGCAGCTCATTATGGCATTGATGAAATCATAAAAACATTAGACGAAACATTAGATACCATTACTAAGAAAAAATCAGAAGATAGGCAAGAAGAGTTGATTACTTCTATCTTAGTTTACATCAACAAGCATTATTCAAACTATGAGATTTCTCTATCAGATGTTGCAGGTGAGTTTGGTATGACACCTTCTAACTTAAGTCATTATTTTAAGAAACAGACCAAGGTCAACTTTGTCTCTTACATCAAATACTTAAGGATTGATGAGGCCAAGGTCTTATTGGAAACAACAGACTTGTCTGTAGGTGAAATCAGTCAAAATGTAGGCTTCTATGCTGTTACGAGTTTCAATCGTACATTCAAAAGGGAGGTTGGTTTAACACCACTTCAATACAGGTCAAAAGAAAGGTAATAAAATGAAATTTATGAGTATAAATAGCCGGCTATATCGATTAGCCACTGGATGTTTTGATGGTGTTTTAATTGGCTTGTTGACCATCCTAACATCCATTTTAACACTGGGCATTGGTATCGGTGGGGCTTTTTCAGCAGCTTGCTATACAATAGACAATTCAATTATTCAAGACAATGGCTATATCATAAAAACCTTTATCAAGAGTTTTAAATCAGACTTCAAAAACTCTTTGATCTGGATACCACTTGGTCTTTTAAACCTAGCCCTATCTTATTCGCTATTGTTTATGTACATCAACAACCTTGGCTATATCATTTATCTAGCCCTATTTATTGGTTTTGAGCTTTTAATGACAACCATCATTCTATTTACTTTAAGAGGTCTAATGGATTTCAATTCTTCCAAGGATTATATCATCAATGCCATACGACTGACAAATGGTCATTTGATTAAAACACTACTTCTATTTGTATGTTTTCTAATATCAGTTCTTACCATTTATTTACTTCCACCAAGTATGGTAATCATCATACCACTTTTTACGCTCTTTACTGTATGGCTGATAAAATACAAAATCATAACAAGCTATAGACTAAAAAAATCGTGATTTCAAATCACGATTTTTTATACAACATCTCTATATGTTCTATGTCATCTTCTAAATACATATCTGATACAACTTCAAAACCAAGGGATTGATAAAAGTCCTTCAGATAAAGCTGGGCTGAAATCCTAATGGCATCATAGCCCTGAGAAAGTATAAATGAAATGGCTTCATTCATAATTTTCTTGCCAAATTTAAGATGTCTGTAATCTTCATCTACAACCACTCGACCAATGGCTACTTCTTCATAAGAAACACCCGGTCTTAAAATCCTTAAATAGCCAGCTAGCTTATCCTCTTTTAACATGAGATGATAGGCATCTGTGTCTTTGCCATCACAATCCTGATAAGTACAAGCCTGTTCCACAACAAAGACCTTACATCTTAAATATAAGATCTCATACAAGTCCTTTGTTGATAAGTCATCAAAGTGTTTTATTTCTATGTTCATTCAGTCTCCTTTCCCTGTAAAAGGGATCTGTCATATTGTATAAAGTAATCCTGTTCTTGCCCATCATCTTAGATTTGTACATGGCCTTATCAGCCTTATCAATAAGTTCATCAAATGATGATATCGAGTAGTGATAACCCATAACACCTAAACTGATGGTCCTGTTGATCTTATGAGGTTGTGCGTCTACTTCAAATGCTTCTATACGTTCTCGTAGTTTTTCTGCAACCACAAGGGCCTGGTCTTGAGAAGTATTTTGAAGAAGTACAGCAAATTCTTCCCCACCATACCTGGCAAGTAGGTCTGTTTCTCTTAAAGAATCTTTGGCATGCTTGGCAATAGACCTTAAGACAACATCACCAATGACATGACCATATTCATCGTTAACCGACTTAAAGAAGTCTATATCAAAGATAATGATTGAAAAGTGATTGCCACCTCTTTCAGCTATTTTAAAGGCTTCCTGTCCCCTCTTAATAAAGGTTCTCCTGTTATAAAGAGCCGTTAAAGCATCTGTCGTAGCCAGACTGTAAAGCTGATCTCTAACAGCGAATATCTCTCTAGATAAATAAAATAAGAGAACCAGCATACCTATAAAGGAAAAGGCCAGTGATATGGCAAAGTAATAAGATTCATACATCATGTAATTTTCAAATATCGGTTTGAAAGGCACATATTGAATGATAAAAAACATGGTGACTGTAATGATGGAAATAGCGTATATGTTCCATCTTTCAATTTTAAGGTTGTAATCCAAAAGTAAAAATATCACGACTAAAAAGGGAAAAAGCTGATATTGAAAGCCATAACCCGGTCCAAACATAAAGGTCGAGTTGATAAAAACCAATATCAAAGACAAGGTCATAGAAATATACCTTGTCAAAATATTTATCCTTCTTCTTAAAAGTCCTGATACAATCATAAAAACAAAAGCACCTATTAATTGAATCAAAGCAGCTAAAGTTGCTCCGATTGCAATAAAAGATATAGAAAACAAGACACAAACAAGCATAGACAACATGGTGTATATCAATGCCAGTGAGTACTTTGATTCTTGTTTATAGTGATTGTAACTTTTTACTTTAATGTCCATAATTACTCCATCATATCTATAAATGTCTTTACCAAGTTAGGGTCAAACTGACTGCCACTGTTGTCTTTTAATGCCTTAATGGCCTGTTCTCTAGTTAGAGGGGCTTTATAGACTGCACCATCTATCATAACTGCAAAAGCATCAGCTATTTGGATGATTCTAGATATCAGTGGAATATTTTCCCCAG
This sequence comes from Acidaminobacter sp. JC074, assembly GCF_022496765.1. Lineage (GTDB taxonomy): Bacteria > Bacillota > Clostridia > Peptostreptococcales > Acidaminobacteraceae > JABXKX01. The sequence goes on from NZ_VANV01000007.1 coordinate 48,815, forward strand.
AAAGACCATCAGGATAACCTGTTCCATTATACCATTCATGGTGATAAAGTATATACTCTGCAATCCTAATTGTCGAAGGTGTCGCCTTTAACATGCTGTAGCCAAAGTAGGCATGGCCTTTTATGACTTCATATTCCTCTTCTGTTAAAGGTCCTTTTTTATTAAGAATCTCGTCAGGCACACCAATTTTGCCGATGTCATGTAGTTTGGCAACCACACTTAAATCATCTATATCACTCTGATTTAAGTCTATCGCCTTTCCAAGCATTAAGGCAAAATGTTTGACCCTATCAAGATGTTCTTTTTCCTCATGACCACTTTTTTCTAGTGTCAGTTGCAAGGCCTTTAAAAACATACCCGATGAAGATTCACTGTAGGTCATCTTGTTTCTATACATGTTGTTATCAGCATGTTTAAAGATCTCATCCACACTGTTTTCATCCGATGACTTGGTTGCATGACCTAGTGCTATAGACGGATAACCCACATAGTCTACATAGGTGTTAGAACACAGGTGTCTGATTCTTTCACAGATACTAGAAGCAGCCTGTTCATCAGTATCTGGACAAACGATGGCAAACTCATCGCCACCGATACGACAGACATAGTCGCCATCTCTACATGATTTCACACAAATATCGGCCATATGCCTTATCAGCATATCACCTTTTTTATGACCATAGTGGTCGTTTAAATCCTTAAGGCCATTGATATCACCAATGACGATTGAAAATGGATAACGTTTATTTCTATCATACTTGTCAATCAAATCGTCAAAATAAGCACGGTTGTAAACATTGGTCAGTTTATCATGATAACTTAGGTATCTGATCTTCTGTTCATCTTTTTTCTTCTCTGAAACATCAACAGCAACAATCTCTATTTCTTCTCCAATGGTATCAATCATATTTGTTGAAATATTCAGAGTTTTTATTTGTTTACTTTTACAGCGCACTTCAATATCAAAACTGGAGTTGCCACTTAAATCTGTTAATAAGTCAAAGGCATGATCATTGATAAGAATCTCCGATATGTTATGGCCTTGGAAGCTCTTATCATAACCTAAGGTTTTTTCAAACATCTTGTTGATGGTATGAACCTTACCATCTAAAGTCATTGTAAAAATAATGACACTGGAATTTTCAAATATTCTCTCATACTTATCTTTAGATCTTTGAAGTGCTATTTGCAAGTTCTTTCTATCAGTAATATCTAATATTATACCCTTTTCAGATGACAAAGTCCCATTTTCTTTCTCATATTGAATACGTTCTTCCACCCATCTAGTTTGGCCTGATTTGGTTAAGATACGATACTGGTGTGTAAATGTATCTCCTAGTTTTCTAGCATCATAAACTTCATCTTTAACACGGTCTCGATCTTCTGGATGAACAAACAGCCAAAAGTCTTTTAGAGGTCCCTGATAAAAGTCTTCCGGCTTGTAACCAAATTGGTCAATGTTCTTTGACACATACTTGGTTGGCACATCTATATCTAAAGTCCATTCAAAAACAACCACCTTGCTGTTTTTTACTATATCATACACATAGGATGTCTCTACTACTGAGGTCTCCTTTATCAATTCTTTTCTTTCTTCAACCATTTATACCCCCCAGCCATATTATACCATATATAATGAAATTACAAAAAAAAGGAAAAGAAATCTTTTCCTAGATATAAAGTACAACTGGACAATGGTCGCTACCCATTGTATCTGCATGTATTTCAGCGTCTTTGATTCTGTCCTTAAAGTTGTCTGAGACGATAAAGTAATCAATTCTCCAACCGATGTTTCTTTCTCTTGCATTGTTCATATAAGACCACCAAGAATAAGCATCTGTCTTTTCAGGATTTAGATACCTAAAGGTATCAATATAGCCTGACTCTAACAAGCTGGTCATCTTTTGTCTTTCCTGATCTGTAAAACCTGCATTCTTCCTATTGGTTTTTGGATTCTTAAGATCTATTTCTTTATGGGCTACATTTAAATCACCACACAAGACAAGAGGCTTCTTTTCTTTAAGCTTGTTGAGATAGTCTCTGAAGTCGTCCTCCCATACTTCTCTATAATCCAGTCTTAGTAGGTCACGTTTTGAATTCGGCGTATAACATGTTACCAGATAAAAGTCTTCATACTCAGCAGTAATCACACGACCTTCTTGGTCATGCTCTTCTATCCCCATACCATAAGTCACACTGATGGGTTCTTCTTTTGTAAATACAGCTGTTCCTGAATAACCTTTCTTGACAGCGTAGTTCCAATACTTGTGATAACCTTCTAGCTCTAATTCTATCTGACCTTCCTGCAACTTAATCTCCTGCAGACAAAAGATATCGGCATCCACTTCATTAAAGTAGTCCATAAATCCCTTTTTCAAGACAGCCCTAAGGCCGTTAACATTCCAAGATACTAATTTCATTTAAACCTCCACTGCATCCCATTTGTACAAAGTTTGGCGATATACACTTTGATAATAGTAAAGCGCCAGTAATAAACCTAAAAATTCTGCTACAACAAAAGCGTACCATAAAGCATCTAAGGAATAGGTGTTACCTAAAAACGATGCCAAAGGTAAAAGTATGATGATCTGTCTTAAGAAAGTCACAATCATACTGTAATGGGCCTTGCCCATACCTTGAAAAGAAGTAGATATGACGATGTTTATAGCCACTAGAGGAAACATCAAACTGATTCTTCTAAAAGCTACCATGCCAATTGATAACATGGCAGGCGTTGAATTAAACATCATTAAAAGTCCTTCTGTAAAGACTTGAAAAACAATAAAGCCAAGCATCATATATGAAAATGCAAGTAAGCCAGAAAACTTAAGAGCACCTGTCAATCTATCCCTGTTTTTTGCACCGAAGTTATAGCCTATAACAGGCATGGTCCCCTGGGAGATACCAAAGACAGGCATAAAGACAAGTGACTGCAAGCGGTAGTAGATGCCAAGCACTGCCACTGCAGTTTCGTCAATATTAGAAAGAGTCTTATTGAGGACTGTCAGCATGACGGCAACCAGTCCCTGCATAATAGCTGCCGGTAAACCCACTAATAATATTTTTTTAGTGATACTTGATTGATACTTAAAGTTCTTTAAGTCCAGTTTTATATAATTCTTGCCTTTAAAAAGAACTATAAAGACGTAAATCATGGAAATAAACTGAGCTGTGACAGTTGCTATGGCCGCACCTGCAACACCCATTTTCGGAAAACCAAATAGACCAAAAATCATAATAGGATCTAAAACGATATTTGTAATGGCTCCAATCAACTGAGCCACCATAGGCTTTTTCATTTCGCCGGATCCCTGTAAAATACTCATACCTGCTTGAGCTAATATACGACCAAATGAGAATATTAGAATGATTCTGGCGTAAGTGATACCATATGAAAGGACCACAGGATCTTTTGTAAACCATGAAAAGAAGTCATCTACAAAGAAAACACCTAAAATAGCAACAAATATGTATAGTACAAAAGCTAGCAAATAACCATGTTCTGCAATATTGACAGCTGTTTTATAATCACCTTCACCCAGTTTTCTTGAAACAGATGAATTGATACCTATACCCAAGCCAACAAAAGCGGATATAAGGATCAACTGGATTGGAAAAGCTAAAGATACAGCCTTTAAAGCTTCTTCACCAATTTGTGCAACAAATAGTGAATCCACGAAGTTATAAAGGGCCTGTACCATCATGGATATGATAGCCGGCAAAGACATGGTCATGATTAACTTTGGGATTGGCATGGTGCCCATTTTATTGGTCATTCTTACTCCTTCACTCTCTTTATTATCAACAAGTCTTCTTTAAACTTCGTCTCAAAATAATCTGTATCTATGTCCACCATCCTTAAAAAGGACCTATACATGAGGTGGTCTAAATCGTTAGATGTAACATAACCCTTAACTTCTAAAAATTCACTTCCAAGTTCATATATATGATCAAAATACATATCCACATCTGCATCCACTAAAAAGTATTCTACATCCAACTTATCTTTGGATAACATGAGCATGTAATTATCCTTTTCGTTATGATAAATAGAAGAGGTTCTAATCAAATTATCTTCAGAACCTAAATAGGCATCATATTTACCGATAAGCTTTGCTTCAGATAAGAGCATATCCAAGTTGGTCAGTTTGGTGATCTGTATGGATCTTTTTTCCTTTAAGAGGGCTCTTTTATAACGTTCAAAGTCATCATCACCTTCTCGGATGATGTACCTTACCCCTTCTTTATCCTTAACGATTACCACAAGCAAACTGTCTGATGATATGGCATTGTACATATCAACCGCTTCAGTATCAGGTTCTATAAAGGATACCTGAGCCCCATCTTCTAAAATTACCTCAGTGATGTAAACAACAGCATCTTCCACACCTAAGTCTTCTTTGGTAAAACCTGTTGTTGCAATATCAACAATCCCTGACCGTATGCCTTGAAATTCAAACATCTCAGAGGCAAATGCTGCCACTTCGTCCTTTTCAAAAATATCAGCTGCATCAAATACATCAGCCCCATAATCAATCTTTCGATCTGGTAGGGTCATGGTTTCGTTGTACTGTTCTGTCGTGTAAAGCAGTCCAAGCATCAGTGTAAAGGCTAATGCAAATAGTATGAAACTGTTTTTGCTATCCTTCATAATCCATCAAATCCTTTAAAGCATCTACCCACTCTTCTAAGGTATCCTTGAGAGGCTGAGCGTCTGTAATCTCATAATTAGGCACCTTTATCTCAGGTCCAATTTCATAGTCACCTACAAGATGATTTTTCCCCATCCATATATCTAACTCAAAACTTTCCAAGTCTTTCTCAAACTTAATCTGTCCCTCTGGTAGGGATAAGCCATAAGCTAAAAACTGATCTCTAATAGATACTTCCATGGTATCTATTGATAAATCATCTAAGTCTGAAGCATCTATTTCCAGTAAGAACTGACCGTCTGAATAGACTAAGTGATTGTACAAGTAGCCATAGGCTTTCATATAATCACTTAGGGTTAACTCAAGTGAATCTATGTTTTTATCTAAAGTAAAAAATGTATCCTTAAGTTCAGGTAGAGCCAAATAGATTTTATCATCTATCAGTATTTCTAGATGAAGTTTATGGTTACCGATGACCTTTAAACCCAATCGATGAAAGTTTTTATCAAACTCATGGTCAAAGGTAAAATCATCGTTTCTTAACTGCCCCTGGTATGAAGTATAATCACTTTGATTCATTTGATGTATAAAAAGAAGGACATCTTTATTTAAATAAAAGCCTACAAGGAGTAAGACCATGATGATATATACGCCAAATCTTTTAAGCACCCTTCATAACCTCCAAAGCTACTTTTGCAAGGCTTTCATATTTGTCTGCATAATGATCTTTAACTTCAAACCATGCCATCATAGGCCCCTTATTTTTAAAGGGATTTAAATACTCAAACTCCTCTATGCCGTGCTTTTTAATGTCATAACCCTTCCCCAGTTTAAAGACCATCTTATCTTTATACTCAAAGCAAAAGACCTTGCCGTGATAAGTAAGGCCATCACATGACATCATCTTGCCCATTTCTACCTGGTCATCTATCAGTTTCATTTTCATGAATAAATCGTTCATTACTTTTCCTCCAAAATCTCTTTGTATCTCTCTAACATCTTCTTGTTCATTTGATCTTTCATCTTATGAAATCTCTTAGGACTAGACATCCACTTGAAAGACTGCATTAAAAAGAAGTTTTTAATGTAGTCTGGCTTTGGATAATCATAAAGATTGTTTTTCTTATAATACGCATGGTCTTCATGCATAAGCGCTCTCATCTCATAGACAAGGTCTCTAAAGATTTTCATGCCACCTGATTCATAAAATGAAGCCTTTGCATAAGGTCTCTTTTCCATGAAGTAAGACACATCATAAACAAGGCGTTTGATTTGACCTAGAATATCTTCATATTCCGTTGTTACTGGCTCTATATAAACCATATGACCGACAGAAGCTCTGGCTTCTATCAAGGTCTTTAAGTTTCTTTCATAAGTAAGTCCACCATTTAAAAGATATGTAACTGCTTTTGACTCTAAATTGACCCGGTGACCATTAAAGAAGGCCCTGTCATCCATGAGTTTAAAGTCTTCATTCATATAGTGGTTTTCTATGTCACTGGCATATACGAGGACATCTGCTTTCATAATCTTTTCTCTATAGATTTTTTCAAAACCATCCCTGTAGATACAGTGACCTGTAAAGGTACAATCCAAGCAACCCATGCAAGGACCTTGTATATGGATGTTGGATGTATCCAAGCGGTGGACTTCATATTCACACAGGTTTTCAAAAGCCAAAATCATCTGACGTATGGTTTCTGAATACGCTTGACCATTGTAGACAATCAAAATATTGCCTGATTTAGGTTCCGGTTCTGGAACAGGTTTGTAATCAAAATCATACAAAGAAATTCTATGTTCTCTAGGCAGTGGGTATAAGAGGTGTTTTTCAACTTGATCTGTCACTTGATCAAAGAAGCTGATCATATGATAACGGCCTTTTTCTGTAAGCATTTCTTCCATATCCGCCATCATGCCAGATAGGTAGTTCATCTCAAACATGTGACAGATTTCTCTTATGTAATCAGATGCCGTCACATCATAGAAATGTTTAGATGTCGAAAATTGGGTGGTATGTTTGCCCTTTAAAAGACAAACATCTTTATGTTTAGATAGCCTGTTGATAAAGGCCATAAGTTGATAAGGTACGCAAAATGTATAAACCGGGTATGTCCATACTATCAAATCACTTGAAATCATATCCTCTAAGACTTGATCAAGCACCTCATCCTTCATTGTTTTTAGTCGTTTACCTATATGAACGTGTTTAAATTCTGCATTTTTAAAGTGCTTTTCTAAAAAGAGTATATGCTGATGTGTAACAGATTGATTGCCTTTTGGAGAACCGTTTAATACAATAATTTTCATTTGACCACCTCAAAATCTATTATACACCACTTTATGTCAAAAGTCCTTTGACATAAAGTGAAAAAAAGCAGGCTACTCGCCTGCTAATGTGATTTCATTATTTTCAAGACGCTTAATTAAGTCAAGCATCTTTTCTTTGATGATATCTCTTGTTTGTCTGAAGTCTTCAATTGGACCACCAGATGGATCATCTAGACCCCAATCTTCTTGATATCTGTTAGGAACAAATGGGCAAACAACATTACACCCCATGGTAATAACAATATCTAACTCCTCAGGAATATCTGTTAAAAGCTTTGGATGGTGACTAGACATATCTACGCCGTCTTCTTCCATAACCTCAACTGCTAATGGCTTAACTTGACCATATTCCTCCGTGCCTGCTGAATATGCTTCAAACACATCCTTGCCTATAGACTTTGCATAGCCTTCAGCCATTTGTGAACGACAAGAGTTGTGTACACATACAAATGCTATTTTAATCATGCGACCTCCTTAAACCAGCCTCTAGTTTTATTGGCGATATTGACAAGTAATAACATAACCGGTACTTCAACAAGTACACCTACTACTGTTGCAAGTGTTGCACCTGATTGTAGACCGAATAGCGAAATAGCTACTGCTACTGCAAGTTCAAAGAAGTTACTTGCACCGATCATTGCAGCAGGTGCTGCAATAGCATGTTCTAATTTAAGTGCCTTAGCACCACCATAAGTTAAGATGAAGATTAAGAATGTTTGTAAAGTCAGTGGAATGGCAATCAATAAAATGTGTGTTGGGTTATTTAATATAATCTCTCCTTGGAATGAGAAGATGATTATAAGTGTTAATAATAAACCTACAATTGTCACACCGTCAAACTTCTTAATAAATACTTCGTTAAAATATTTCTCACCTTTTGTCTTAACAATATGATTTCTTGATATATACCCAGCTAATAATGGTATTACCACGAATAAGATAACTGATAAGAATAAAGTATTATAAGGTACAAATACATCTGTTATACCTAATAAGAAGGCAACGATTGGTGTAAATGCCACCAATAAGATCAAGTCATTTACAGCAACCTGTACTAAGGTATAAGCTGCATTACCTTTTGTTAAGTGACTCCATACAAATACCATAGCTGTACATGGTGCAGCACCTAATAAAACGGCACCTGCGATATATTGATTAGCAAGATCAATAGGGATCCATAACTTAAATACTACCTTAAAGAAGAATACGGCAATAAAGTACATTGTAAAAGGCTTAATCAACCAGTTCATACCACATGTTAAAAACAAACCTTTAGGTCTTTTTGTCGCATTGACAATAGACTTAAAATCAACCTTTAACATCATTGGGTAAATCATCAACCAGATTAATAAAGCAACTGGTAAAGATACCTGTGCGTATTCAAATTTACTGAGTGTCTCTGGAATAATCGGTAGGAATTTACCAATACCGATACCAACAACGATACATATTGCTACCCATAGCGTTAAATATCTTTCAAATAAACTCATATCTTGTGATACTTTTTCTCTCATTAGTCCTCCTGGATAAGTGTAATAACACCCACACTGTCTTTTCTAATATCAGTACATGTTAGCCCCAATTCCTGATATTTTCTTAGTCTTTTTAAATCAGACACATAAGGTTCATCTGAAGTTAAAGTGTTGTTTAGATAAGAAATAAGGTTTTCACCCTTTACTCTAAACTCATCTGAAACTTTATAATGTACCCACTGTGCATCTTTAGAAGATGTAATAAGTCCCGCTTGTCTTAACTTGGTTAAGTGTCTTGAAGCATTTGATTGAGTAACCTCAAGCATGGTTTCAATTTCACATACACATAACTCCTCTGCTAAAAGTAAGTGGAATATTCTCATTCTGTTTTCATCTGCTAGCGCTTTTAATTGATTTAACATACAAACTCCTTATATGACTATATGCAATTTCACTCATATACTATCATGCCATTTCATATCCGTCAAGAACTTTCTTTAAATTTACATGGAATTAACAAAGGCGTCTACTTAGACGCCTGACATGACAATGTCTCTATTAATTCATTTAAAGATTCTCTTAGACCAACAAGTTTCTCAATATCTACATCGATACAAAGATTAAGCGGTACTTGTTCTAATGATGATTCTAAAGCTTTTCCCTCTTCAGAAAGGTGAATGAGAACTTTTCTTTCATCTTCATCAGAACGTTTTCTGACCACATAGCCGGTCTTTTCCATTCTTTTTAGAAGTGGTGTTAATGTACCTGAATCTAAGTATAACTTTTCTCCAAGTGACTTAACTGTTATACCATCTTCCTCTAATAAAACTAGCATAACCAGATATTGAGGATAGGTAAGTTTCAATGGATCCAAAAGTGGCTTATACTGACTCGTCATTTTACGATTGGCCGTATAAAGTGCAAAACACAGTTGGTTGTCCAATTTTAAATAGTCTATCATAGTAGAGCCTCAATATGTTTAACCAACTTCTCCGGTGGTACAGTTGATGGGAATCTTTTGACAACATTACCTTGTCTGTCTATTAAAAACTTAGTAAAGTTCCATTTAATATCGTTGCCTAAAAGACCTTTTTTCTCATTGGTTAAAAACTTATAGAGTGGATGTTGGTTGTCACCTTTTACATCAATCTTTTGGAAAATCTCAAAAGTCACACCATAGTTAATCTCACAGAATGTCTTAATTTCTTCATTAGTGCCTGGATCTTGTTCTTTAAACTGGTTACAAGGAAAACCAATCACTTCTAAACCTTTGTCATAATACTTGTTATTAAGAGCTTCCAGCCCTTTTAATTGAGGTGTGAAACCTCATTTACTTGCTGTATTTACTACAAGGACAACCTTGCCTTCATAGTCTCTCATTGACTTTACTTCATCGTCCATATCTCTTGCTTCATAATCGTAAAACATATTACCTCCTAATTTAAGTTGTGCGCAATTGAATTTTATACAATTATTATAAATCATAAAATCTTTGTTGTCAAATTATTATTTTGGGACATATGTCCTACTTTTTATATGAGTTTCATATTATACTACACATGAGGTGAAATGATGAGAAATATTACTGATGAAAAATTACTGGATTACTATATAAATAAATACAAGATGTATGAAATCTTTGAATCAAATATGAAGCCCTATATGGAGATTGTCGAGTTTGATAAGGGTGAAGATATTATCGTTGTTGGTAAGGAAATCAAGTACTTTGATTTTATAGTCGATGGTAAGGCAAAGATATTTAAGGAACTTGAAAATGGCAAGTCTGTTCTATTAAGGTTTACAAGACCCTTATCAGAACTAGGTTCTATGGAACTCTATAGAGAAGACAAAACTGCTGATACCAATGTACAGGCCCTTTATAGTGCAACACTTATAAGAATACCTATGTCTATACTACTAGAAAAGACAAAGAATGATATACTCTTTCATAAGTACATCATTAAGAGACTTGGCCATAAACTAGAAACCGTATCCATGACTGCTTCTATAAACAACTCTTATCCTTTTAAGAATCGATTTGCTTCTTACTTGATATCTATTACAAGGACAGACTCTAATAATCGAGTGGACGAAATTAACTTTGACAAGTTAACTGATTTGGCCACATATTTAGGGACAAGTTATAGGCATTTAAATAGGGTCATAGAAAACTTTGAATCAGAAGGCATTATTAAGAAAGAAAACAAACAGTTCATCATACTCGACTATGAGAAACTCGAATCGATGACAGGAGGATTTTATGAATAAAAGCTTACTCTACATCATTATATTTGTTATGGGCTTTATTACAGCCACCATCAACTCGGTTAACAGCATCCTGGCTGATAAGATCGGTCTTTTTGAATCTGTACTTGTGGTTCATTTAATTGGTTTAACAACTTCAGTCATCTATTATCTGATACTTGAAAAAGATAAGAAGAAGTCTCTTTTAAAGGTAATAAAAGAAAAGCCTCACTTAGTTTTAGGTGGTTTGATAGGCTCAGTGGCTGTTGTCTCAATTTCTTATTCTGTACAACAAATAGGTGTCTTTTTAGTATCCACAGCCCTAGTCGCAGGTCAGTTTGTCTTTTCATTTATCATCGATTTAAAAGGATGGTTTGGATTTGAAAAAGTACAAATGAACAAACAAAAGATTTTATCTATTGTTTTGATGTTAATTGGCGTTACTCTACTAACCCTTTAGGAGGCTTACATGATTTTAATTTTATCTGTCTTTACAGGCATGTTATTTATATTAGTAAAAACCATCAACATGATGCTGAGTCATGAAGTTGGCATCTACAAATCCAATGTCACCAATCATTTAACTGGTACCATTGGTGCTGGACTCTTTGTCATCTTATTTGCAGGAGGATCTACTTTTCAAATTGTTGACTTGACCAGGGTCGGTTTTTTCCCACTTATTGGTGGTGTACTAGGCGCAACCTTTGTTGCACTTTCTAATTACACTTTACCTAAAACCAAGGTTTTGATTTCAACCCTTCTTATACTGGTAGGACAAACCATATGTGCTTTAACCATAGATTACTTCCTACTTGGAAAAACCATCTCCCTACAAGCAGTTATTGGTACAATCCTTATTATTATTGCAGTCATCATCTATTCGACACCTGTTCCCTCTAAATATTAGAACTTTATAAAGTTCTTTTTTTTTATTGACTTTATGAACAGTGTTCATTATAATGAAACAAGTAAATGAACACCGTTCATAAAGGAGAATATATGCCTAAGATCATTAAAGATTTAAGACCACAAATAAAGAAAACTGCTCTAGAGGAGTTTGAAAATATCGGTTACGAAGCTGTAACCATGAGAAAATTAGCAGGAAAAGTAGGCATAGGGGTTGGTACCCTTTACAACTATTTTTCCAATAAAGAAGACTTGTTTGAAGAGATCCTTTTGGAAAGCTGGCAAAAGACAGCTAAAAAAATAAGAGATCATCTAGATTCAGACTTAATAACAATCATCAGTATCCTCTATGATGACATTGTAAATCGAAAAGGTTTGGGTGGCTATGTGATACAGTTTGAAATCAATGATACAAATATTGATTCACCCCTAAAAGAACTTTTTCATCAACTCATCTTAGATTTAAGTGAGTATTTCAAGAAAAAAGACATCAGTTTTCCTGAGAGAAAAGCTTATTCATCGGTACTTTTGATTGCCAACGTAATAAAGCTTTATCCAAATGAAAAAGAAAAAAACATTGAGTATTTTTATCATCTAATAAAGGAGTAGACATGAATAATCAAGAACGTGCAAAATTAATGGGTCAAGAAAAAATACCCAAAGTATTAATGAAACTGGCATTACCAGCCATCATTGGTATGATGGTATCAGCCATTTACAACCTAGTAGACACCCTATTCGTTTCTATGTTAGGTACCATTGCCATCAGTGCAGTATCTGTTGTTTATCCAATGTTCATGCTCTTATCAGCAATAGGCCTTATGTTTGGTATAGGCGGTGCCTCATTTGTATCAAGACTTCTAGGTAAAGACAACAAAGAGAAGGCTGAAGAAGTTGCCACAACAACTGTATTAACTAGTGCTGGTACTTCTATACTTGTTACCATTTTCTTAATAGTCTTTTTACAGCCGGTACTTAAAATGTTTGGTGCGACACCAGATATCATGCCATCGGCATTATCATATGGTCGAGTTCTTGTGTTCGGTTCAGCCTTTACAATTTTAAATATGACCTTTAACAATCTTTTAAGAGCAGAAGGTTCAGCTAAGTATTCTATGATTGGTCTATCTTTAGGGGCTGTGCTGAATATCATACTGGATCCAATTTTCATCTTCGTCTTTGATTTTGGTGTATCGGGTGCAGCCATCGCAACGGTCATCTCACAAGCCATTTCAACGGTCGTTTTAATATCATTCTTTCTTAGAAAAAAGACCGTTATTCACCTGTCATTAAAGAAGTTTAAACCTTCTACAGAAACATACTCTGAGCTTTTTAAGATTGGTATTCCAACATTTATCAGACAATTTTTAATGAGTTTTTCAATGGGACTTCTAAACACAGCAGCAAGCCCATATGGTGCAGAAGCCATTGCTTCACTGGGTATCGTTACTAAGGTCTTCTCTCTAGTGGCCATGGTCATATTTGGATATGCACAAGGTTTCCAGCCAGTAGCAGGCTACAACTACGGTGCAGGTTATACCGACAGACTTAAAGAAGCCATCAGATTTTCACTTATTGTAACATCTATTTTCTGTACGGTTTCAACACTTGTCTACTTTACCTTTACGCCACAGATCATCAGTATTTTCTCTAGTGATCCTAAGGTTGTTGAGATTTCAATAAGAGCCATGAGAGCGATGGTATTATTCTTCCCATTGTTTGGTTTCCAAACGGTTTATGGGACCTTGTTTCAAGCTCTAGGAAAAGGTAAAGAAGCAGCAACACTGTCTCTATCAAGACAAGGCATCTTCTTTATCCCAGCTATTTTGATACTGCCTCAAGTATTCCAACTAGATGGTGTTTTATTTGCTCAGCCATTTGCTGACTTATGTACCATCCTCTTGACGGCTGTTCTGGCTATAAGAGTTCATAAGGAAATCAATCAAATATCACCTGTAGAAGTTGCAGCATAAAACTGGCCCAGCCAGTTTTTTTAGAATTTAAGTTTTCTTAATATTCAGACTTTTATATTTACCTTAAAAGCCCTAAGTTCTATACTAGAAAAAAAGATAGTAAGGGGTTGTTATGACGAAGACATTTAAGTATATAATTTTTAAAAGTTTTATGAATGTGTATTATACAGAAAAGAAAGATGAACTCATCGGCATCAAAATGAGGGCTTCTTTAAAGAATGAAGTCAAGGCCTACGCAAATTATATGAGGTCTCTTATATGGTTACGCTTTTACACAGGACTTATTGATATTGTTCTCAATACCTTGATTCTTTTATGCATCTCGCTTTTTGTCTATCTGGTAACCATATTGATGTATTACCTGCTGTATTTTATGAATCACTTTCATCTGTAACTTAAAAGGATGTAGGCTGGGCCTACATCCTCTTTGATTACATATTTGTATCGTCTACCTTGTTTAACCAATCATTGATTGGTCCTACAATTTTCTTGATTGTACCATCTTCAAATGGATTATGAAGATTGGCAAGTTCAACTAAGTCTAAGAATGACTTAGAACCACCTGCTTGACAAAGTCTTAAGTAGTCTGACCATGCTTTTTCTCTATCTTCATTTGACTTGTTCCAAAACTCAAATGCGCATACTTGAGCAAGTGTGTAGTCAATGTAGTAGAATGGGTTAGAGAAGATGTGTCCCTGCTTGAACCAGAAGCCCCCTCTTTCCATAAAAGCATTGTCCTCATAATCTCTATGAGGTAAGTATTTTTTCTCAATCTCACGCCATTTCGCTTTTCTTTCACCTGGTGTGACATTTGGATTCTCATAAACAAAGTGTTGGAACTCATCTACGGTTACACCATATGGAATAAAGAGTAAAGCACCACTTAAATGAGCAAACTTGTACTTGTCCACATCTTCTTTAAAGAAGTTTTCCATCCAAGGCCATGCAAAGAACTCCATAGACATAGAGTGAATTTCACAAGCTTCTAATGTTGGCCATACATACTCAGGTAACTCATAGTTTCTACTTGAATATACTTGGAATGCATGTCCAGCTTCATGTGTTAAGACATCTACATCACCTGAAGTACCATTAAAGTTTGAGAAAATAAATGGCGACTTGTAGTCAGAAATAAATGTACAGTAGCCACCACCAGCTTTGCCTTTTTTAGCTACTAAATCTAGTAAGTCATGGTCTACCATATAGTTAAAGAACTCATCTGTTTCTTTTGATAATTCCTTGTACATAGTCTTACCATTATCGATGATCCAATCTGGTTCACCTTTTGGTGTTGCATTACCTGTTAAGAAGTCTAATGACTCATCATAATACTTAAGCTTATCTACACCCAGTCTTTTAGCTTGACGATTTCTTAAGTCTGTTGCCACTGGTACTAAGTTTTCGTAAACTTGCTTTCTATAGTTAGCTGCCATTTCAGCATTGTAATCAGAACGGGTTAATCTAGCATATCCAAGTTCTACAAAGTTTTTATAACCTAAAGTTCTTGCTATTTCATCACGAACCTTTACTTGCTCATCGTAGATTCTATCAAAATCAGCTTCATTTTCCTCAAAGAAGGCAGTTACTGCCTTTTGAGCAGCTAGTCTTTCAGATCTGTCTTTAGATTGTGTAAATGGTGTCATTTGAGAAAGGTTTCTTTCTTCACCGTCAAACATAATCTTAGCACTCGCACGAAGTTTCATGTACTCACTTGCCAATTTATTTTCTTTTTGCATCAACTCAATCACTTCAGGCTTAAAGGTCTTTAAAGTGAGTTCAGCAATAACAAAGATATGTTTGCCCCACTTAGCTTCAAGTTCATTTCTAAACTGAGATGCAACAAGCGCTTCATAATACTTAGAAACCATCCCTTGGTAAATCGGAGAATTTTCATCCATAAAATCATTTTCTTTTTCATAGAATTCATCTCTTGTATCTATTGAGTGGCGAACACTTACTAACACCATCATCGTCTCTAAGTTGTTTCTTAACTTGTTGATATCTGTCATGACCTTATCTTGAGCTTCAAATGTCTCAGCTGTCTTAAAAGCTTCAATTAATGTCTCAAATGACTTTTCAACCTCAGCCATATCAGGTCTGACATATTTGTAATCGTTAAACTTCATTACTCTTCCTCACTTTCATTATATGTAATCAGTTGATCTTTATAAGCTTCATGAACATCCTCTGCTTTAGAAGCTGGCACAACAACTGTATTACGATCACCATCACTGTAATATCTTCTTTCTGGACGATCAGCCAATTGATCTAACCAGAAGTGAAGTTCGGCTTCATCATCACCACATGTAATCCTATTAATGGACTTAGGATTAAAGTCTACATGAGCTGGAGAAACCACTGGATTCCACCCTACGTTAACAGCAGAAATGATTTCATAAGTCGTCTCCTCATAAGAGCCAGACCAAATATGTTTTCTGAGTTCCTCTACTGGTCGAATACCATAAGGTAAAGATAAATGAATCATATCATAACCTTCTACCATACTTTCAATAAAGGCTTCATTTCTAGCCAGTGTCTTTTCAATGCCTTCACCAGAAAGTTCTTTTAAATTATCATGACCATAGGTATGGGTACCTATTTCATAGC
This sequence comes from Acidaminobacter sp. JC074, assembly GCF_022496765.1. Classification (GTDB taxonomy): domain Bacteria; phylum Bacillota; class Clostridia; order Peptostreptococcales; family Acidaminobacteraceae; genus JABXKX01. The sequence goes on from NZ_VANV01000007.1 coordinate 65,000, forward strand.
CATTTTCTACAAGGTAGTTAAGCTTTTCTGCCACCAAGTCTTTTTCCCTAAAGGGATTGGTTCCAAATAGATAAAAAATTGCATTTCTACCGAAGTCTTCATGTTCAGCGTAGAAGTCATTTAAAATGCCTACAGCTGAATCAGAAGCAATTTCACCATTTTCATCAAAGTAGAAGTTAGACTTTGATCCATCATCAAATGTTAAAACAACAGGCGTCGTACCCATAGGAATATCAATAGTATTGTTAACAAAATCTGTCATGGAAACAGTTCTATAACCTTCTGCATAAAGTCTTTCCAAGTCTTTTCTAAAAAGCTCAGGTGTAGATGCATAAGTCCCTGGCTTATCTGCTAGGTTATGGTACATAATGACCAATACCTTACCCGCTTCATTAACCTTGTATTCTCTGTAAAGAGCTTCATAGTCAATTTCTTCTACAACTTCCTCTACAACTTCTTCTACTTCTTCTACAAGCACTTCCTGGTCAACTTGATCATTTTCCTCTGAGTTTTCTGTTACTTGATCAATTTCCTCAGATAGATTTTCTGCTTCACTAACAACTTCTACTACTGGATTTTCTGCTGTATTATTTACACTGCCACAACTTGTTAGTAATAAACAAGCAAGTAGCAAACTTAATTTTTTCATTATGCTTTCACTTTCCTCTTTATGTTGTCTTTAACGATGACATCATGGTCATCGTAACTTACCCAGTCACTGTAGCTACCTGCATATAATTTAGATTCTATGCCTATTTCATTTAGAAAGAACATGTTAACACAACCTGTGATACCTGAACCACAGTGGATGATACGTTCTTCATAGTTATCCATCTCTAAAAACATAGCTTCTATATCGCCACAGTCTTTTGCATTTAAACCATCAAAGTTATCCTTCCAGAAATAATTCACTGCTGTTGGTATATGACCTGCAATCTTATCAAAAGGCTCTTCAAAACCTAAATATCTTTCATTTGATCTAGAGTCTACAATAACTGATTTAGGATTGGTCATAGACATGATTACGTCGTCCTTATTACAAATCAGGTTTGGATTGTAGTGAATCTTTAAGCTTGAAGGCACTTTTTCAGGCACCTCATTTGTCATTTCAAAGTGGTCCTTTAGATGATCATAACCACCCTCTACAATAAATGAATTTAGGCCAATCAGCTTTAACATAAACCAAAGTCTTGAAGCCATAGCCAGTTCACCATTGTCATAAATAACAATGGTTGAATCAGAAGTAATCCCAAAAGAACCCATGAGTTCTGTAAAAACTTCTAAGTCTTTTAAAGGATGTCTGCCCCCATGTTCTTTGACTTCACTGGTCATATCCTTATCTAAATCCACATAAAAAGCACCCTTTACATGACCTTCTAAATAAACTTTTTCACCATATGGTGGATTGGTCATATCATATCTGCAGTCAATTACAACAGCATCAGGATGTTGTTTAAGAAAATCTTCTTTAATTAAATACATGTGTCCCCCTATTTAAACTCCATCTCCCAGTGATAATACTCACTGTCAGTTTGTTTTGTATATTTGACATAAGCATCAAACTTACGCCCACTTTTACCTATAAACCCTTTGACCAAAGCTCGATCATGCTTTAAAAGATTCTTAACGATGGTCTTGGTTGGTTTCTTCTTCATTGATTTAAAAAACTTGTCGTTTTTCCAAATCACGTACTTGCAGCCAGTTTTCCACTGGTCGCAGCCAAAGCTCTTAGATGTTTCTATGATGTTGCCACCACAGTTTGGACACTTACCCAGGATCTCTTTTTCCTTTTTCTCCTTTAAGACAATATCCTTATGGTCTTTGATCATGGTTACACCTTGGTCTGTAAAAGAGAATATAGATCTGAGAAAAACATTCTTGGAAAGCTGACCCTTTGAGATATCTAAAAGTTGTTTTTCAAGTCTACCAGTGTACTCCAGATCAAAGAGCGCTTTTACTGGAAATATCTCTACCATATTTCTTCCGAGTTCAGTTGTTACAAGTGATTTCTTATCATAAGTGATATAGCCAATATTTTTTAGTTTAGAAATGATATCTGCCCTAGTTGCTGCTGTCCCAATTGAAAAACCACTCAGGACTTGCATAATGTGTTCTTCAGACTCTTCCTTATACTTCTTGCCACATGTTTCCATGACCTTTAAGAGGGTCTTTTCAGTATGTGGATTAGGTGGTTTGGTTTCATGATGGGTGATATTGATTTCTCTCACATCTACCTTATCACCTTTAAAGAGTTCTGGTAATATTTTGTCTTTAGATTTAATATTTTCTACAGTTTTCCAGCCCTTTTCAACTTGAATACGACCAGAGGCCTTAAACTTCATCCCATTGTCTAAAGCCAGGACTACCTTGGTTTCATTATAAGAGGCTATAGGCATAAACTGCATCAACAACCTATTTTTTATAGCGTTATATACCAGCCATTCATCATCCGAAAGGTTCTTCGGCACCACATGGGTAGGAATGATGGCAGAGTGGCTTTCAACTTTCTTAGAGTCAAAAACACGTTTACTGACATTAAAGTTAACTTGATCTTCATAAGGAAGATCTGTTTTAAGCTTTTCTACCACTTGCTTTGTTTTACCAATCAGACTTTCATCTAGATGCATGGAAGCGGTTCTTGGATAGGTAATGTACTTCTTCTCATAAAGCGACTGAGCAACCTTTAAAACCTTAGCCGATGTAAATCCTCTAAACTTACTGGTTACATGTCCCTGTAAGTTTGACATGTTAAAAAGATAAGGTGGATATTCTTTTTTTAGTTTCTTTGTGACCTCAACAACCTTAGCCACAGTCGGCACCTGAACATCCCTAATAAGCTCTTCTAATATAGACTTTCTATCAAACTGGTCTGTTTTGTCTTCAAAGTAGATGCCTTCAAAGGCAGATGAATCTTTTAAGAAGAGGCCAGAAAGTTTGTAATAGGTTTCTGGCTTAAAGTTTCTTATAGCCATATCCCTGTCATAAATGATTTTTAATGTAGGCATAATCACACGACCGACATTTAATATTTGCCTAGAACCTTTGGCAAACTTTAAGGTTGTCACTGATGTCATGTTGATACCAATGACCCAGTCAGCCCACTGTCTTGAGATGCCAGCATCTCTGAGAGGTATCATTTCTGTGTTGGGCTTTGTGTGCATTAAGCCTTCTATTACAGCTTCAGCTGTCCATTCATTTAAGAGAAGTCTTTCTACAGGTTGATTTGGCTTTAAGACTTTAAAAATAATATCACCAATGATCTGACCTTCACGGTCAAAGTCACATGCTGATATGATTCTGTTTACATCTGAACGATTTATCAAAGACCTGATGATATTTAGCTGTTTCTTTGCACCAAAATCAGGCTTACTTCTATCTTTTATACTAGGTTTAACCTTGTACTCGAAAATACGTGGTATAAAAGGGAAATAAGCCATCTGCCAGCTCTTCTTTGTAGGGTCATAATCACTCACATCATAAAGAGATAATAAGTGACCAAAAGCCCATGTAACGATGTAGTTATTGTTTTCTATGTAACCCTCATGTTTGGTCATGTTTTTCAGTGCATCACCAATATTTCTTGCTACCGAAGGTTTCTCAGCTAAAATCAGTGTTTTCATATGTTTATTATAACTTTTTTTTGACTAAAAACCTATGATGAAACGAGAAAAAAGTTAGCTCGTTGCCAACTTTTTTGTAGAAATATGATGATAATATGTGGCTATTGGCAATTGAATCATATAAGCCAGTGCCATTAAGAAGACTGCCATGCTACCGCCTTCTAATCCCATGACGATACCAAGGGCTATGGTTAAGTTTCTCATGGATGTTGAAAAGACCATTGAAATCTGGTCTGCCTTATCTAGTTTAGAAGAAAGACTGTGACTGATAGTCATCAAAACTATATAGTAAAGTGCCATTGGTACCATAGCATATATGACTAGAGAGCCTGAAGTTAAAATCATTTTAGACTTTAAGGATACTGCTATAAAGATTATAACTAAAACAAAGAAGCTAGAAATTTCTCCAAAATAAGGTTTTGCCTTTTTAATGCCTTCTTGACCTTTAAACTTTAAGATCAACCTTCTTGTAATATCTCCTAAAATCAGAGGTAATACAACAACCTTTAAAAGACTCATTAAAATTACGCTTGTTTCTATAACTAGACCACTGTTATTAAATATACTCAAATAAAGTGGCAACATAACCATGCTTAGAAGTAAGTTTGTTGACATCACTGCCAAACTTAGTTTTAAGTTTCCACCTGAAAGGCCTGTCCAAGAAGCCGTCATACCACTTGTAGGTAATAAACCAATTACCATCATCCCTAACTGTAGAGATGGATAATATCCGAAAAATACCTTTGCTAATAGGATTGCCAAAAGAGGTGACACGATAAAGTTGATACCGGTAGCCATTAAAATCTTTTTGGGATTTTGAAAAGTTTTAAAAACGTCTAAGGTATTTAAGTTGATCATCATTGGATAAATCATTAGAAACAAGACATATGTAACTGCCCCTTTTAAGAATGTGGTATTGGCATAATAGCCAATGAATAATGCCATAACAATTGTAAGTGGTACAAGTTTCATTAAATTCTTTTTAAAGAACATAAGCCCTCCCTAATATCGACTAATTTTGTATACATAATATCACGCACAATTCCATTTGTCAAGTTCCGTCCCCGATAGAATATAAAAAAAGATCAGAAAAAATTTCTGATCTCACGAGATGCTATTTTACTTGTTCAGATACAAACCTCATAGTGTTATAAGCAAGGTTTATATCTTCTTCTCTATTTGTTATATCCAATATATCTTCCCAAACCTTTTCATGGGTTGTCCGTCTTTTTTGTGGCTCACATAAGTATCTAATCGACAAAACAATACCAGAGTCTTTAACATCTGTATAAACAATTGGTGTTAAGTTGTTATAGTAAATTAAATACTTTCTAGAAGCTTCTTTCAACTCTTTTTCAAGCGTATCCGTCTTCTGAACAGTATACTTACCAGCTATATTTAAAAACATCTCTTTGGCCTTATTATGATTAGACTCAAAAGTCAGCATCACATGAACTTCGTGCCAAATAAACTTAAAGCCTGCATTGTAATTAAAGAGTGGATGATTAAAGATCAAGCGATTAGGAATATGAATCATCCTACCTGTAGACTGGTCATTTGAAACCCAATTGCCAATCTCCATAACAGTAAACTGGAAGAGCCTTTGGTCAATAACATCCCCTGCATGACCATTGATTTCAATTCTATCTCCAACTGAAAAGGGCTTCTTAAAAATCATAAAAACAAAGGCAGCAATGTTTACCAACAAATCACTTAAGGCTATGGCAATACCTGCAGAGGCAAGACCCAAATAAGTACTCATAGAGCTGGTTTCAGACCATATGGAAATCAACAGTAATAGTACAACACCAAAATAGATATAATTGATGGTTCTTCTTGTCTTATAATAAAGCTTTAAGTCTTTCATATTTCTATGAATTATTCTCAAAATCAAACTTCTTAAAATGTAAACAATGATTATTGCCAATGCTGTATAAACGATATTCATTGATATATAACCTGGTAAATCTATTTTTAAACTGTCCATAATATCCCCCTCACCTAATAATTATAACATAAGAAAATCTTTAGTAATGTGTTAGAATAGATTTAGGAGGCATTTATGAAAAAGATTAATATAGGTATTATAGGATTAGGTGTTATCGGACAAAGACTGATACCCACATTTTTAAAACATGAACGTACAAATATTGTTGGTGTGTATGATATCGATTCAGACATTATGAGACAAGTCACTGAGAAATTTGACTTAAGACCAGTAAATGCATATGAAGAACTTATTGATGATGAATCTATAGACATGATTTACATAGCTGTACCACCTCAGTTTCATCATGAACTAGCAATAAAAGTTTTAGATGCAGGTAAACATGTATTCTGTGAAAAGCCACTGGCTGGTACAATTGAGGAAGCTGAAGATATGTGTAAAAGAGCCAATGAATCTGGTTTATTACACGGCATGAACTTCCCGCTTTATTATAACTTTGGTTATGACTACATCAAAACCTGCTTAAAAGACGATGTCTTTGGTCAGATTAAGCGTATTGAACTGAATGCAGTCTTTCCAGTATGGCCAAGACCATGGCAGCAAAACAAGTGGATTGATACAAGACAAGAAGGTGGCTTTACTCGAGAAATCTTCACTCACTTTATCCAGCTTATTCATGATTCATTTGGTGATATTCAATTGCTTAATTACCACGTTAGACATGACGACCCTAGTAAAAGTGAAAACGAACTTATCGCTGTAGGACAAATAGATGACATTAAGGTACTTTTTAATGGTCTTGTCGGTGTCAATGAAAAAGAAGATTTAAGACTTATCATCAGAGGTGAAAAGGCAAGTGTCGAACTGGTTAACTGGCGCGATGTTTATCTTACAAAGGACCAGGAAAAAATTCAAGTTGAACCAGTTGCAACAGATGCAACATACAACCTAATTGATGCTTTTTATAAGGCAATCGACGGCGAAGAAAACAACTTAGTTTCATTCGATCACGGATTAAAAGCCACTAAGATAGTCGAAACATTACTTTTATAGACTTAAAGAAAACACTGTTCATTACAGTGTTTTTTTACATAGAATTCATATTAGCTTGATATACTCATTTAGAAATCACCTTATGATTCTGACAATAAAATGAGAACTCGGTTTCAATTAATAGAAAGTCTACTATTTCTTAAACCATAAATGAATTCTCTGACGAATATTGTTTAATGTTGCTTGTGTAACCTGATCAGCATAAGGTGTCCCCATATAGAAATCTTGGTAATCAGATGGCGGTACATTTCCTAACATTTCAACCATATCTCTATATGTCCTCCCACCTCCAGCTGCACTTGTAGAAAAAAGTCTTATCCTTTTTTCACTTAAATCATTATGCATTAAGAAAGTTCTGATTGGTGGTGCGAAAGTGTACCAATAAACAGGGGTTCCAATGATTATCGTATCATAATCCCTTAGATCAGATTTCAACGCTTGTATCTCACGATGTTCCTTATTTAAAATTTTATGTTCTATATTACGAAGTTCATCTATTGTATAAGGGCTGACAGGTGTTATTTTCTCAAGATCTGCACCTACTTCTTTTGCAATCATTTGAGCAACTTTTTCTGTACAGCCTGAATAAGAAAAATAAACTACTAGTATTTTCATAAAGCCTCCTTAACTTGTGTAAATTAATTTACAAATGTATAATTATATTTGATATTACAGTAATCAGTATGAATCATATTTTGGAGTGTATTAAATGAAAAAAAAGCCTGTAAAAGAAGATCTAAGAATTTATAAGACTAAGAAAGCCTTAGAAGAAGCATTAATTGACTTATGTCGTGAAAAACCTTTTGGTAAAATCAAGATTAAGGAAATCACAGAAAGAGCCTTGGTCTCAAGACAAACTTTTTATCTACACTACGAAACAAAAGAAGAAATATTGGTTGGCTATATCAGTAACCAATATGATAGATTTTTCGATCATATTTGTCATGAAGTTAGAAACGTTCATCCAATTACTATAGAAGTTGTACAAGCTACAATGCTCGATACCTTTACACTCAACAAAGATTTTACAAAATTACTATTTGAAATAGACAATCAAGACATTGTTTTAGATGCCATGCTAGATATTACTTTAAGGATACACGATGAATTCAATTTGCATTCTCATCTTAAATCTACTCAAAGTAAAGAAGATTTCGATAATAGTCTTAAATATGCAGCTGGCGGTTGTTACGTTCTTTTAAGAGAGTGGGTTCGTAATGGTAATATGACATACATTCAAGCCATTGCTGACAATAATCTCAGATTACTTAATCAAAAATAAAGAGAAGCTTTAGGCCTAAATCTAAAGCTCCTTTTTTTGCTTACAATACGATTTGACCACCATCAGCAAGTATGTTAGTTCCAATGATAAAAGATGATTCATCAGTTACTAAAAATGAAATAACATTTGCAATTTCCTCTGGACGACCTGGTCTATCAGCTAAATTAACACCTATTGCAGCTTGCTGAACAATTTCCTTTGATAAACCCATTACTTGGTGACCTGGTGTATCAATAAAACCAGGAGAAACTGAGTTTACTCTGATACTTCTATGTTTTAAATCTCTTGAAAGTGTTCTTGCAAGTGAAGCACTTGCCGCCTTTGCAGCTGAATAAGCAGAAAGATTCTCAAATCCATGTAAACCTGAGTTTGATGAAGTGATAACTACTGAAGCGCCATTGTTTAAGTAAGGCATTGATTTTTGAATTGTATAAAATGCGCCCTTAACATGAACATCTAACATCAACTCTAAAGAAGCGCCATCTTCATTTACAAAGTCTGTTGATTTACCATTACCTGCATTTGCAACAATAGCATCAACATTGCCAAATTTCTCGTTTACTAATGTATAAAACTTTTCAAGATCTTCATTATTAGTAACGCTACCTTTAAATCCAATTACATTCTCACCTAAGCCTGCAATTGCATCAGTAGGATCAGCCAAGTCAAAGACTGCAACTCTTGCACCTTCGTTTAAACACTTCTTCACTGTTGCCAAACCAATACCTGATGATCCTCCAGTTACTACAACAACTTTTTCATTTAATCTTTTCATTTCTATACTCCTCTCGATTTAATATCAAACATTCATACGACATTCGTAATTTATTTGACATCTGTATATTAAAATATTTTTTAGAGGAGTTCAATATGCAGTATTTCAGGAATGTAGCATTCTTGACATAACTAAAAAAGTGTCGTTTAAATCAAGATAATTATGAGTCAAATATCATCAAATATAGAATGAATTAAATTAAACTGCTTATCTTCCTATTCACATTCATATAGCTTAGATATAAAATTATCAACATAACAGTTAACCTTGGTTTTTCTACATTTGCATTTATAGATAAGATAAAAGAGAGTTTGTCATATAATAGAGAAAGGAGCCATAACACAGTGAATATGCAATCACTTATGTTATGGCTCCTAACAATTTTACAGTATAGATCGTTGTGATTTCTTAACGAAATCTTCACTATATAGTGTTACCTTAAATCTACAAAAGTATTCTTAAAATATCTAAGTTGAACTTAACATAATCTGCTTGGTCTTGTTTATTTATTTTCCTATACTCAGGAACCTTTTTACTCTTAATTTTCAACATGTTTAATACGTCTCCTTGTACCTCTATTAATCTATTTCCAACATTTTTTATTCTTGTTTGATTAGCTGTCATAATGACCCCCTTCCTAAAGGAATCAATTTTTATAGCCTGGTCCAGTGATGCTTCTAATCCTACATTCTCATCCAAGCATCACTAAAAATGCTAATATCCGATTCAATTCCTTTACTGCTGTTTCCTTCTAAACTCACTTGTAGACACCAGAAATCATCTTGCCTAGTATTTACCCGAGAGTTGCTGATTGTATTTGATTCTATGTATCTTACTTGCACTTTATTCATTTTCCCACCTCATCATTTTATCTAATTATTCCTTTTAAGGATATTTTTTCTATATTTAAGCATAAAAAAACCGTAGCAACCTACGGATAGTCTCTCAATCTTATATAACTAGAAAACATACTCCAAATGTAGGGATATCTTAAATATTCTTTTGTCAGTCTTATTAGTTAGCATAATCATTTTTACTACCTCCCATAACTCGTTGTGTGTCGTCCAATAAACTATAAACAATATAACACAAGACTTATAGTGATACAAGCACAGAAGCGTTACAGAATTATTACACCAATGATTTCAAGAGACTTTCCTTATAATCAGATATAAGGTTATATAAAAAAAGAAGTTGAAAATCAACTTCTTTTTGTGAGTCCAATCCTTATTAATAAACAATTATCTCACTCACCGTAGCTCTATAAAATCCATCAACTAAATCAATATATAGTTCCTGTTTCGCTATTAACTTACCTGAATCAAATGCTGATACTGTGATGACTGAATGTTCACTGATTTCATCAATGTCATAGGAATAAGGCGCCCAGTACCAAGTCTTATTCTGATCGATAACTTCATCAGCATTGTGTTCAGATATCAGACTATCCCAATTTAATATAGTACCTCCATCTACACTAATTTTGATATCAACCTCATCACTGACTGCACCAAAATGCAAAGGAAAACCTGGTACACTACTCATCATAGGGCTATACTTTGGTAATAGTACTTCCACACTAGGCTTTAACTCAGTCGCTACTGCATGCTCTATATAAGAAGGACTTAAGAATTGGTTCTCATCCTCTGCAGCATAGGCCGCTATAATAAAGCCGTCAAAGTCATTGGTCATTATGTTGCTTATACCAAAGAAGACAATTACAAACATGGAAGCTATGGCAGCAACTTGTTTAAAGTATTTTTTATAGATGTTCAATCTTTTTATATTGGATGGTGCTTCTGCTTCTTCAATAAACTTTGAATCTATTTGACCAATTCGCTCTAATAAATCTTCATTTTTCATATTTTTATACCTTCACTTTCTAAGTGCTTTCTAAGTTTTTTTCTTGTTCTAAAAAGTATTTGTTTGGTGTTTGCTTCAGAAATCCCATACTCGTTTGCTATTTCTTTTATAGAAGAGACATGCCAGTATCTTCTTACAAAAACCATCCGCTGCAATTTAGGCTGTTTAGTTAAAAAGACATTGATGGCCTTAACAATCTCCTCCCCATCTGCTTGCATTTCCATATTTGTACTTGGATCTTCTATTACTTCATTTAACTCATCAAGCAAGATATTTACACGACCAAAGTTTCGCTTTTGAGCCTTATTTTTCTTGAACATGTTCAAAGACAGTCTTCTAGTAATGATCCCTACAAAGATCCTAAAGTTATCGGGTACCGCAGGTGGTATAGCTTGCCATACTTTTAGATAAGTATCATTAACGCATTCCTCAACATCTTCATGGTTATCTAAAATATTCTTACCAATCGCAAAACAATAGCTTGAATACTTTTTTGCTGTTTCTTTTATCGCCTCTTCGTCTCTATTTCTATAGAGCTTTATTATTTCATAATCGTCCAATGTCTACTCCTCTCATTACATTTGAAAGCTTTCACCTTAATAGACAACTTTTATATTTGTTGGTTACATAATTTTTAAATACTAGTTTGTAATCTTCTCTTTATTATATCATCTTTCTGATATCTAGATAATCGTGTGAATGTCCTATTGCATCTTGCTATAAAACTCATACTAATATAAAAAACAGCAATTTCTTGCTGCTTCTTATCATTGTACTTTCAACCTATTAAATCATACAAATCAATGTCTTTTACTATTTCAAACCATTAGCCACAACCACCATAACAAGGTTTTGATAAGTCAATTACTATTGATTTTCCAGTCTTGTCTTTGGTTTTAACTTGATATCTTGACTCACCATTTTGTTCATAGATACTCTCAATTCTATAATTCTCTTTATCAAATTCCTTAGTAAAGGTTTTTAGCTCGTTTTGAACTCTAAACACATAAGTTGATTGATCTTCACTTATCAAGTAGCCTACTGCAATAGAATCCTTTTTTTCCTTGCTATAAATCCTATATATTCTATTCATCACGCACTCCTCTTCTAATCCATGTACTTACTGCTCTTTGACAACATTTTTAAATAGTAACCACCAATTTTTAGTCCGGCTTTCGGTAATTTGGTCCTCTTATTCCATGAATCTCTTTGACTGATATCATTTAGCCATCTTTCAATATTCTTATAGGGAGAAACATCAAACCCAAGTGTACTTAAGAATACTATATCAGGTGCCCAAGCAAAATCAGCTACACTTATTTCATCACCCATGATATAAGAAGATTGTTTTAATTGATCATCAAGCATTCTAAGTTTTGCATGATTAATATCAAGAACTTCCTTTTCTTGAGCCTTTGTCATATGATAACCACGTTTTTCAATAAAATTAAGTTTATTAGGATTATGCTTTTTATACTTCCCTATCATATCTTTTCTAATAGGCCTACCTGATTTATTCTTATACAGTATGCCTATAGCTGTTTCAATATGAGTTCTTGTTGCAGACTGAACCCACTCCCACATGTCACTTTCATCCTCAGGTGTTAAAGTAGGATTTGGAAATGCTTTTTCAATGTACTTTAAAATATTTTCACTACCATAAATGGCTAGGCCATCATGTATCATAGCTGGAATGCTTCCTTGAGGGTTAATTTTAAGGTATTCAGGTTTAAAGTTTTCATACTTTAACAGATTTACCTGAACTTGTTTCCAGTCGAGTTTCTTCTCCTCCAGCATTAATGCCGATCTAAGATAATTATTTGACCCCGTCGATCCAAAGAGATAAATCCCCTTTAAATCTTTCAATTTATTTTCTTTAAGAATTTCTATGCTCATATACTTATCCTTTCCTTTGTATTTTTCTCAGTTTGTTAACAACTACATACAAGCGCCTAAAGCATTTTTAGGAAAGTGTACATGTATCACACCAGTTTCTTTGGTTTCACGTCTCAAAATAATTTTGTGTTCATCCTCTCCAACAATAACTCCAGACACAGGTAATGTAGCTTGTCCTGCAAAATCATTGGGTTGTAAAGAGACTTTGCTGCCAATTCTGCTAGTCTTTAGCATATGCTCTGGTATTTCAGCAGGTTCGTTTTCTCGAGCAGTCTTGAGTGCATCCATGCCATCTATAGGAGTTGGTAAACTTTTTCTCATTGACTTCATATGTCTATACCACTTCATTACATGAGGATACTTTTCAATGGTATGCAAATTATTGTTAAGCTCTTGATACCATACATGGTGATAAAGAGAAAAATCTACTACAGCTGGTTCTAAATCCATCAATAGATAGGTTTGATTCTTCAAAATGTCATTAAATCTATGCAAGTATCCTTCTTTCTCTTTTACAGCTTGATCAAATGGCAGACTTTCAACTTCAACGCCTTTAAAACTCTGTACTCTGCCAATAAGAAATCCTGAGAAGTCTTTAATTGAGTAATCCTTAAAGTAAGAACTCAAAAGCTGCTTTTTTGGTATGGATGATAAAAATGCTATAAAAGCTCCTCTTTCCATCTCAATTGCCATTTGGCGGTCATCACCTAGGTTTTCCTTACTAAATGACTTTCTACCACTTAAAAGGGCTAACTGGTGTGTGATGACATCGGTATCACAATACATATCAGCTCCTACTTGTAAGAGTGGTATTCGTCTACTATAGCCTTCAACTAAAAGCCTTTGAACTTCTCGTTTATTTGTGTGAGTGGGTGCATCCACTCGTAACCAATCAAGTCCAGCTATATCTAACATTAATCTTATCTTTTCTGAATAGGCAGATCTCTTAACCTGATGCAGTATTATTTTCTTATCCATTTTATCCTCCTAATTTCTCTAAAATGTTTTGCAAACTGTTTAACTCTTCTTCTGTTAAAGTGTCCATTTTACGAGTCTTATTTATGGTCATTTGTATCTTATCTAACAAGTTATTTCCTTTATCAGTTAGCCTGATATAGACCTGTCTTTTATCCGTCTTATCTCTGAGTTTTACAACCATCTGATTTTCTACCAGTTGTTTAAGTGACCTTGATACATTGGGACTGTCGTCTATCATTTTTGATTTTATTTCTCCTACTGTTAGCTTGTTACCTTCCTGTTTTAAGACAATCATGATTTCATATTGTGTTATGGATAAGCCAAAAGGCTTTAAAAACTTTGTTGTATTCGCTTCTGTACGATGGCCAATATGAATTAGTTTCTTACTGACTTCATCCAAAAGCTGAAGCGCATTGCCACATATTTCACCACAGGATCTAAGTTTCAATTTCCTTCACCTTCCTTAATTAAGCTTACATCTAAGATTTATGTTCTTTCCTATCATATAAAGTTTCTTTATCATTACATAATTTACATACACCTGAAATTTCAACTTTCACATCATCTACTAGGATGCCAAAAGAGTCGTTAAGGAACTCTGTCATCATGTTTTTAACCGGGTATTCTATTTCCTCTACAAGGCCACAAGACTTACACAACATATGAATAGAGCTTTTATTTTTAATTTCATAGTAAGCAGTCCCTTTTAACCATAACTTCTCAATGATACCTAGTTCCTCAAACAAGTTTAGATTCCTATAAACTGTCGCGATACTTACTCTGTCACTTGGTAAACTCTCAGTACAAAGGTCTGCTGTAACATGTGGATGTGTGTGAATGTAATTTAACAAAGCTCTTCTTTGCATTGTCAACTTATAATGCGATTCATCAAACTTATCTATAATCCATTGTTCCATTCAATCCTCCAATAATAATCCGCGGAATATTTTATATATGAACAACCGGTTCACGCCTTATACTTCTTGTTGTTTCCAATTTGGTCATCATTTTCTTGAGTTTTTTACTCTCCATTTGAATGGCTTTGACTGGACAGCCATTGATACAAGCAGCACACATAATACATTTGTCTCTGTCTATGGTCATCGAATCTATATCTATGGCACCTACAGGACATCTCTTTTCACATTTTTTACATCCAACACACTTATCACCTATAGACAACTCATTCATAAACTTAGGCATAACAACTGAGACACCTGGTGTATGTGTGCCTAGAGCACATTTAACTTTTGTAAAAGTATCATCTCTCGAATAATCAATGCTTAAGGAATGATCAAAACTTAACTTTTTATTTACAATGACTTTGTCGTAAATCTGATGTCCAAAGTCTAAATGAATTGCCTTGTCCTTTGCATCAGGGCGCCCACTTGCAATATTAGGATTCAAACTACTTTGACCAATGAATGCACCTCCAGCGACCATCTTAAAGCCCCTAGACTCCATTTCCCTTTTCATAAGAATCAACGAATTACCGTAATAACCATTACCAAACATGACAACACTAACAAAAGGTGTGTTATTTCCCTTAAGTGTATTGAATATTTCTTCTGGTAGACCATACAAGCGTGTCCCTGTCATCATCCCTAATATAACCAGATCATTTTCATCAAATTCGTATGACTTTTCTCGATTACACTTGTCTAGCATATCGATTTCTTCTACTTCATCCAATGACATGCCCTCGGCAATATTTTTGACAGTTTTTTTCGTTGTTCCACTTGGACTAAAATAAATCAAATGTAATTTCATTATTCATCCTCCTTTATAGATTCCGCGGAATATATATTGTTTTATTTTTACCGCTTCCGCGGCATTTCAGTTTACTAGCTTAATAAAATACTAACATACTAAATTGACATCGTCAAGTGTATTCCGCGGAATATTTTTAATACAGTCTTATGTGATCCTAGATAATTTAACTTGTCTATTGTCTCAAATACTTTAGTTACATGAAAGGACAGCGATAAATCGCTGCCTTAAAAATTTCTATTGTCAGAAACTACTCTGTGAACTTATTGTATTCTCTATGGTTTCAGCTACTAAATTATAAATATTGCTTATTCAAAAGTATGCATGTACAAAAGAGTCATATACTAATCTTAATAATCAGTTTATTTCATATAAGTGTTAAACCACTCAACCATTTCTTGTGGTTTTTCTGAAAAATAAGTGTAACCATGAAATCTCATTGGTGTACCTTCAACCCATACCAGTTTCTTATCATTTGTACCCAAGTTGGCAAAAATATTTTCCATATCAAAAGGTTTTGTCATTAAATCATCTTTTACTTGTAACAAGAGTGTAGGCATTTTTACTAAATGAGCAATTTTCGGCATATCATATCGATCTACACCAAATCCTGTTTGCTCTCTTAATGCCTTATCATAAGCTTCAATAGCAAGACTGTACATTTGAGGAGGCATACCTGCACCATCTACCATTCTTTGAATCATAGGTTCACCTGAAAGTGGTTGAGCTGCAACTAAAGCTTCAATATCATTAAATGCTTCAGGCATTTTTTCCATGGCAATAAATGTCGCTTCAGCACCCATACAATTACTCTGAAGACCAATTCTAAAATCTTTTGTATCTTCTCTGTTTCTAATGTAATTAATAGAACCAACTACATCTTGCCACTCATAAGCACCAACTGTAGATATCCCACCGTTTGCCTCCTGGCTAGTTCCATGATTACGCATATCATATGTTAAGACATTATAGCCTGCATCATGTAATGCTTTATACTTAGGGATAAAGTTTACTTCGAAACCGCCACTTGTATTAAACTCTTCTAAGTGTCCAGGATAGCCATAACGGTTGCCAGGTGAAAAATGATTACAAATAATCACCTTATCAGAATCAGCAGGTATAAACCATGCATCTAACTCTATACCATCTAACGCTGTTATCTTTACATCTTCATAAGCCAGTCCTTCATCTTCTGGCGTTCTTAAGATTGGTGACCTTTTTGCTTGTACCAAAGCTGTTACAACTTGACTCATCATTGCTTGTAATTCACTCATAATGATCCTCTCTTTCGTCTATTCTCACTTACTTCATATATTTATTAAAGAATTCTACAAACTCTTCAGGTTTTGCTCCAACATAATCATAGGCAGCTGCTCTTTTCTTCTCAAGATCCGCCCATACCATTACCTTCTCAGTTGGAATAGTATCATAATACTTCTTAACAGAGTTCATGTTAGTCCATGGATCATTTGAATTCTGAAACACCATTACAGGAATGTGCACTTTTTTCAAATTGTCATAAGGCACTCTATAAAAATCCTTGCCTCCACGACCAAGATTGACATTATTCGCTCTGTTCACTAAGAATCTAGGCATACCCATGCCTTGTAAGAAATCACCATAATTCAAAGGTTGTACTGACACATAAGCTTTAATGTTCTTATAATTTTCCAATCCACCCTTTATACCAAAAGCCAATGAGGTTGCATTGGTACCCATACATATACTGAATAGGCCAATTGAAGCATCTTTGTAATCTTGGTGTTTCGAAATATATTTTACAGCTGCAATAACATCTTTTGCTTCCTCAACACCACCTGTTACATATGGTAAATTAGCTTTTCCACTCTTCCCATGATTACGAAAATCGTACATTAAAACTGAGTATCCATGATCTGTAAAGTGCTTAGCCTGTCTTAAAAAAGTAATATCAGTATCCCATAACTTAACACCACTTTTGCCTTTAGGTGTATAACCCGTTCTGCTACATTGGCTTGCAAAATGTTGTTGCAAGATGATTTTATCCATCCCAGGATTGATTATCCAACCACTTAATTCAACACCGTCTTCTGCTTTAAATGTTACAGTCTCATACTTAAGCCCATATTTTTCTGGTGTTTCAAATACCGGTGAATCACCAGGTACTGTTACCATATTCGCTATAAATTTTCCTAACATATTCTATACCTCCAACTATCTCAACACTTGTTATTTTAATAAGAAATCTCTCACTTCATCATTAAACTCACTATTAAAGGCTTTTGACCATGCTTCAATGCCATTACTTTTAGAAATTCTATTAATCTGCATCGTAGTAATCGCACTATTTGTTAGTGTTGCCATCTTTTTAACTGGTAAGTTTTCGGTATTATTACTGCCACCTTCCCATAATTCATTGATTTCTTTAGACCATGCACCTTTGGCTTGTCGATTGTTAATAAGTAACGCTTTAGTTGACCTATCCTCAATAGCATATCTAAGCAATTCGGCTATGGCTTGACCTTCTTCTAAAGTAACTCTAAAAGAATCATGCTTGATAATAAAAATCTGTCCTTCTTTCCAATGTGTTGTTGTTTTTGGTAATCTGCTATCAAATGTACTCATATGCCTCTCCTTATCTCATATATTTATCAAAGAACTTTGATAAAGTCTCTGCTTCCTTACCAATATAGTCGTACGACGCTGCTCTACTCTTGGCTAAATCAACCCAAAGCATTTCTTTTTCTGTGTTTAATTCCTTAAAATAATCTTCAACAAACTGCTTATTAGCCCAAGGATCATTGGTATTTTGAATAACCAATGTTGGCATATCTATTTTTTTAACATCAGGTAGGAATGATTTCTGATTTAAATCAAAACCTAAACGCTTTGTTGTTTCAACATTAACTCTTTTTGCAATAAAACCTGGAATGCCCATGGCCTTAACAAAATCTGGATAGATTAAAGGTTGAACAGCAACCATAGCAGAAATTTTGCCTTTTTCAATCAGATCATTACCAAATGCATAAGTCGTTGAAGCAGCTCCCATGCATATACTAAGTAGACCAATTTTTGCATCTCTATAATCAGGATGAGTGCTAATATAATTAACTGCAGCTGCAACATCTTTGGCTTCTTCAGGTCCCCATGATACCCATGGTCTTTCACTTTGACCGCTATCACCATGATTTCTAAAATCATACATGAGTACTGAATAACCTTTACTCACTAAATGCTTAGCTTGATTTAGAAAATGAATGTCCTCTTTCCACATTTTAATCATGCCCTTGCCTTCTGGTGTATAGCCAGACCGACTAGATTGAACACCAAAATGCGATTGAATGATCACTCTTTTATTACCACCTTTGATTAACCATCCTGATAACTCAACACCATCTTTTGCCTTAAAGGTAACATTTTCATATGATAATCCATAATCAGAAGGTTTATCAAATACAGGTGACGCGCCAGGTTTAATCATCATATCCGCAACATAATTCGTTAACATACTTTCCCTCCGTTCTCTTTCGCTTCTTTATATATCAATCATACAAAATCTCACTATTCAATGACATAAACCAATTGCTGATGGACTTATACATTTTCCTTATCTTACTGATTGAGTTCATTTACATCTATGTTTTTATTGATGTATTGATTGTTCTTACTGAGTCTCTTTCTCACATATATCGCTTGTCTTGGGCATACATGAACACATCCAAAACACTCTGTGCAGTTACTATTTACATGTGCCTTCTTATTGATCAACTGAATATTGTCATACGGACAAATCATTTGGCATTTACCACAAGCAATACACTTTTCTTCATCTACTTTTTTCCTTAAGAATTTTCTTGTGACAGCATTATAGACAAGTAACTCCGTTGCCTTGTGAATAGGGTGAAAGTTTGAGTTATTGATATATGTCATATCTAAAAATTGATTTGCAATCGTTTCTTCATCTACATAACGTTTATTACATCAACACCAAATAAGACTGGAAATGAATTGTCTATCATAGGTGCACTTAAAAACTTTTTAACCTGAACACCTTTTTAGCCATTATTCTGTTAAAGGTAAACTCTGCGTTTCCGGTGCCACCACCAGAAGTACATATGCCACTCACACTTTGGTGATCTTTGATATCAAATTCCTTTAGAAAAAGTCTTACATGAGGAGGGATATCCTCGCAGTAAAGTGGAAATACAAAAGTTATGTTTCTATCTTCATTGTTAACAGCTTTCTTTAAAGGTACAACTTACTCGTCTAGCTTTTCACCTAATCTTTTGGCAATACTAAAAGAGTTACCCGTTCCTGAAAAATATATAATCACTTGGCCACCTCTACTTAAACTGATTGTACCAATCGATCATTGGCTTTGTATGCTCTGAATAATAGGTATAACCCTTAAATCTTTGCTTAGTACCTTCAATCCAAAATAACTTCTTATCAGATACAGGAATAGCATCATAAATAGCCTGTATATCTCCTGGAAGTGTCGCTGAATCCTCTTTCACTTGAGTAACAAAGGTAGGT
Source organism: Acidaminobacter sp. JC074 (assembly GCF_022496765.1). Taxonomy (GTDB): domain Bacteria; phylum Bacillota; class Clostridia; order Peptostreptococcales; family Acidaminobacteraceae; genus JABXKX01. The sequence goes on from NZ_VANV01000007.1 coordinate 84,700, forward strand.
ATATTAACAAAAGCTGCATCTTTAATAGGAGATGAATCTTCTGTACGATAGCCAAATAATTCTCTGTAGTATTTTTCAAATAGCTCAGGACCTTTACTACCCATACGTAAAGTTTTACTTAGAGTCTGAACCAATGCCTGACCTGATATGGGCTGTATTAACATCATCGATTTCACATCTTTAAAAAGATCAGGAAACTTTCTCATAGCTACGAGAGTAGCATTTCCACCTAAACACATACTATGAAGATGAATATCCATATCCTTGGTATCTTCTCTACTTTTAATGTAGTTCAACGAACCAATAACATCTTTATACTCAAATAATCCTGGATTATATCCACCGTTTTGAGCAGAGGCACTAAATCCATGGTTTCTTAAATCATAAGCAAGAATATTATAACCAGCTTCATGTAAAGCCTTGTATTTTGGTAAAAAGTTCACTTCGAAGCCTCCAGCAGATCTATAGGGTCTTATATGTCCTGCATAACCATATCTATTGCCTGGAGAAAAGTGATTACAGATCACAACTTTATTGGATTTCGTCTTAGAAGGAATATACCATCCTTCCAAGTTAACACCGTCTAAAGCTGGAAAAAAAACATCTTCATAGTCCATACCATACTCGTCAGGTCTTCTAAGTACTGGTGATCTATTTGCCTTGCAGACCATGCCTACTACTCGTTTCATTAACATGTCTCTAATCATCACTTATCTCCTTTTCTCATTTGATCTGTTACATTCATCGTTGAATAGATCTACACAATATTTAATCATTTTAATCCCACCATTTCCTTACTTACCTCTGTTAACTTTAATGCAATCTTCATATTATGGGCATTAGGATTAGGAGATTTCATAGGCCATCCACCTCGTCTACATGCTTTATCAGAGTACAATAGAGAGTTTTGACTAAAATACTCACCTGAATGATTAGGTACATCATCATCTAATAGACAATGTAAACTTGTTTGAGCAGCATCTTCATTACTCATTATTGTCAGCAGTGGAGCCACAGGTGTTAATAGTACATTTTGAACAAATGCTGTGAACCCTTTGCCTGCTAAGTTTGATTTAGCCCATCCAGGGTGTACTGAAACAACTGTTGAATCTTGGTCTTTAACACGTTCAGCCAACTCTTTTGCATAAAGAAGGCTTGCTAATTTCGATTCACAATAAGCATCGGTTCTATTAAAGTTTCTGTTTTCATAATTCAAATCCTCAAAATGTATATTTGGACGTTTCTTATTACTACCTGCATGTCCAATAGATGACAACATCACAATCCTAGATCCCTCTGTATTATTTATGATGTCTAAAAGACTTTCTGTTAATAGAAAGTGTCCTAAATGATTGACACCAAACATCATCTCAAATCCTTGTTTTGTCCTTTTCGGTATTTGACCACTTGTTACCATCCCAGCATTATTAACTAGACCATCTATTTTATTTAACTTACTTCTAACTCTTTTGGTAAATAACTTAACAGACTCCAAATCTGATAAGTCTAACTGTTCAAAAGATACAGTGCCCTTAAACGATGTAAAAGACTTTGCAACTTCCTTCGCGGAGTCAACCCTTCTACATGCCATAACTACATGTGCACCTTGCTTAACCAATTGTCTAGTTGTCTCAAGGCCTACTCCTGAATTTGCTCCTGTTACAATGTAGTTCTTTCCATTTAAGTCTTTTTCAAATAAATTCTTATCACATCTCAGTGTTGGTATAATCATTTGCCTACCTCTTTTCTATAATTTTCTCATTGAGTTTTATCAAGTATCTGCAATAATCATATTAAAAAATGTCTATTCTTTAAATAAACCAATTGCTGACAGGCTTATACATTTTCCTTATTCTTTAAAATCAGCAAAATGTATAAGTCTCTAGGGAATAAGTATATGGGTTCCAATTTTTACTATGATATAATTTAATTAGAACAAGGAAGGAGTAGACTATGGATGACATCATTAAAATAGATTCAATCACCGACTTACATGAATACAGTGGCTACGATAAGCCAACTCACCCTTTAGTTACAATTATTGACGTTACAAAAATAAAACCCTTGCAAGAAATCAAAGATGCAAGAGTTAGACTTGGATTCTACTGTATATCCATGAAATCTGATGTAGAAGAAGGTATGAAGTACGGTAGGCAATTCTATGATTTTAAAGAAGGTAGCCTTATTTTTATAGAACCTAATCAAGTCGCTACATTTGATATAGCACCACCAAATGAAGATGCTACAGGTTGGATGTTATGTATTCATCCTGAGTTTATTAGAGGGAGTGAACTTGCAAAGAAAATAGATAAGTATCATTTCTTTTCTTATACTGCCAACGAAGCACTTCATTTGTCTGATCAAGAAAAAATGACACTCAACAATATAATAGAAACCATTCAAAATGAAGTAAGTCAGAATATCGATGTATATACAAGAAAGTTGATTCTGAATAGCATCGAACTTTTACTTAACTTTAGCGAACGTTTCTATAACAGGCAGTTCTTAACAAGAACAACAACTAACAATGATACGATTTCAGAGTTTGAAGCGGTCATAAAAGATAGGTTTAATACGGATAGATTAGAAAATGAGGGCATTCCCACTGTTAAAGAACTAGCAACAACCTTAGGATACTCGCCGTATTATTTAAGTGATTTACTAAAAAAAGAAACTGGTAAGAGTACGCAAGATTACATCCATGAATACCTACTTCAAAGAGCTAAAGACTTACTCATTTCTACCAACGATCCAGTTAGCCAAATAGGTTATCAATTAGGATTTGAATATCCTGCTCATTTCTCAAAATTCTTTAAGAAAAAAACAGGCGTAACACCAAGTAATTACCGTGTAAATTAAAAAAATCAGGTAGCCTCTTGTCGAGATTACCTGATTCTTGATTATCTAAATAACTTAAAGAATTTGATTCACATATTTTGTGTTTGATTATTTAAAGTGTCACTTTCCTACTTATAATGATTATAGACTGTTATACCAATAAATGAATCAATTTCACTTTCTATTATTAGTCTATGCTTTCATTACTGCATCAACAAATTGGTCAAATGGTTGGTTACCGATAAGCTCTTCTGTCTCATTGAATACAATTTTAGGAACCCCCTGTACATTGTACTGGCTAGCCAATTCTGGGAATGTAGAACACTCAATCATTTCAGCTTCGATGTTTTCATTTTCATAAGCCAGCTTATGTGCCTTAGAAACTGCACCTGAACAATGTGGACAAGCCAGAGTAACAAACACTTTGATTTTAACTGGTTTATCAAGTGTATTTAGCTGGTCTACAACTTCCTGAGGAAGTGTTTCACCAGATCCAGATACCTCCATTAAACCCGAAATAAAAGAATTGATTTCATGTCCAGCTGGAATACCTGAAAATACCATACCGAAATCATTTCGCTCTTCATCCAAAAGCACAATGCCTGGTGCCTTATCCACCTTATATAGTTTTGCCTTTTCAGTATCTTTTTTTACATCATATAACTCTAAACCAATTTTATCAGATAAACTCTCCATTTCCTTCATAAACTCAGTTGTTTCTTTACATGTATCACAGTCAGCTTCATCTGTAAATAATACCATATTTACTGGCTTGTTTAATCCTTCAAAAATATCTGTTAATTGTTTTTTTACGTCTTCATTAAATAAACTCATGGTTTACCTCCTATCTATAATGTATTGATATAGTCATTCACGGATAAAGCAGCTTTTGCACCTTCACTGGCTGCAACAACTATTTGCTTGTAACGTACATTTGTGACGTCTCCTGCTGCGTATATCCCTTCAATATTAGTTTGGTTCAACTCACCTATTAGGACTTCGCCTCTTTCATTGAGTGTGATATCATCTAAGAACTGAGAGTTTGGTACATAACCTATTTCTACTAAAACACCATCCGTTTTTATTTCACCTATCTCACCTTCTAAGAGAATTTTCTCAACTTGGTTCGTCCCTACAATCTCCTTGATTCTTGTTCCTAAATGAACTTTGATGTTTTCTATCTTTTCTAGTCTGTCCATTAAAATTTTATCAGCTCTGAACTGAGAACGGTGGACCAAATAGACTTTGTTAGCAATCTTAGATAAATCTATGGCCGCTTCTACAGCCGAATTGCCACCGCCTACTACAGTGACTGTTTTATCCTTAAAGAGTGGTCCATCACATATACCGCAATAAGTAACACCTTTGCCATAAAGCTCTTTTTCACCTGGAATCTCAAGCTGTCTTGACTTTGATCCAGTAGCCACAATAAGTGATTTTGCCTGATAAGTCATATAGTTATCACATATTAGACTGATCTTATCTGACTTTTCAACTTTTTTTACCTTTACATGATCCAACATGTCGATGCCCAGTGACTTAGCATGCTTTTCAAATGATTCTGCCAAATCCTGACCTGAGATAAACTCAAATCCTATATAGTTTTCTACACTTGATGTGTCGCCGACTTGACCGCCTGTCTTATCTCCGATGACACCTACTTTTAAGCCTTTTCTAGCAGCATATATACTGGCTGAAAGACCAGCTGGACCTGTACCAATAATCAATACATCATAAAGTTTTTCACTATCCAGCACATTCTTATGAGTCGAAATGTTCAGTAACATAACCCCTCCTACCTTGTTAGAATTTTGGATATCGCCGATTCCGATAACCCTCCAAATAATTCTCCTAGTTCCTTAAGACTCAGGATGGATTTTTTCCTAAAGTCTTTGATCAATTCATTTCGATACTTTTTCTTTTTTAACATGTCTTCAAAAGTAAGACCTTGAGATTTTAAGATTTCATCTAGTTTTTCTTTTGCCTTGGCTTTGCAGTCTAGACAATCTCTTATAGGCTCATCATTTAATAAATAAGTATCTAGTAATGAATCATCTGCATATAAACAAAGTGGTAAGTTCACTATGGTTTCATTGATTTTATCAGCTTCTAAAATCATGCTCTTATAGCGTTCTTTAAAAAGCTGTTCACATCCCTCATTCTTACATTTGTACTTCATTGAAAAGCTGATATTGATGGATTTCATAATTCTTGAAATATCACTGCCATTATCATAAAGTACCAGTTCATATCCATTTTCATTTAGCGCCATGCCATAAAGTTTAAAATCGTATTTTTCCTTCACCGATTGAAGGGTTTCAATAAAAATTAGTCGATTTTCCTTATTGTTAAAGATTTTAACTCTCGGGCACTTTTGCTCTATGTAGTAAGTTGAGTACAGTGCTTTTTCTCTTGCTTCTCTTGCCATATGACCACCTCTTTGACTAAATCATATCACCGGATTTTATTCTTGTCAAGTTCCGTCCCTGTTGAAATATATTAAAAGAGTCTAAAGAAACTCTTCATAATCGAATAGTGCTTTAAACTCCTCATCTTTTAATGCATAGGAACGTAGGCTAGGACTCAGTTCTATGGCTTGTATTAAGTTTTCCTTTGCCAGTTCATAATGACCAAGAAGCGTCAGCATAATGGCCCTGTTGTAATAAAGTACACTGACACCGTCATTGTATTTAACGGCTCTTGAGAGCACATGTAGAGCCTGCTGGAATCTCCCTGCTTCCTTATGGATAACTGCTAAGTTTAAAAATGAATAGGGATGCTTCAAATTGGCTTCTATGGCATCTTCATAAGCCAGTATGGCCTTGTCTATCATAGAAAGCTTCTTATAAACAACACCTAGATTAAAGAGTATCATATAATGTCCCGGCACCAAATCATCCGCACTCTTTAATTTTTCTAGGGCCTCTTCATTTCGATCTCTCATTTCTAAGAAAGATCCAAAATTCACATGCCCCCATACATTGTATGGATTAACTTCTATGGCCTTAATGTAATAAGTTTCTGCAGTATCGTAGTCTTCTTTTCTATCATAGATATCTGCAAGGTACAAATAAGCATGGTAGTATTCCTTGTCATGAACCAAGGCTTCTTTGTAATTCATTTCAGCTTGATCGTCATCGCCGATATCATCATAGATGATGGCCTTTCCATAGTGAGCGCCAGCCTGTGTTGCATCTAGCTTGATGATTTCATCGTAGTAGGCAAGCGCTTGATCTGTAAAATTATTTTCAGCACACATCAGTGCAAATTCATATAATACATCTATATTGGTCGGGTCTGCTTGATAAGCCCTTCTAAAAAATTTCTTAGCTTTTAACAGATTCCCCTCTTCAAGATAAGAGTTGCCAATAACAAGATAATTTTTAGCTAACATTTTATCACTCATAAGAATCTCCTTCACTCTCATTATAGACCTTTTTTTAAAAGTTTCAAATCATTGACTATAGATGATTTGGTTATAAGTAAAATGGATATAAAATAAGCAAGTATTATCTTAACTTTCAATAAAATGATTGTTTAATCTAGACTTTATGGGTATAGTTAGATATAAGGAGGTGAGTTTATGGGCATGCAAGAGGTTTCATTACCCCTAGCATTTATTACAGGCGTACTGTCCTTCTTTTCACCCTGTATTTTGCCACTTATACCTGTTTATATCATGTATTTAACAGGTACAACTGCAGAATCAGAAATCAGTGAAAGAAGAATGTTGGCACTAAGGAGAACCTTTGGTTTTATATTAGGCTTTACAGTCATATTTATGATTATGGGTCTGTCAGCCAGTGCTTTAGGACAGTTATTTAATCAACACCGCATGTTGATGTTAAGAATAGCTGGTGTTACAATGATAATCTTCGGTTTAAATATGATGGGACTCTTTAAACTTTCATTTATAAAGATACCGAAATTCATTAACTCACCAAAGAATGTTACTAGCTTTTTCAGTGCTTTTGTTATGGGCCTAGCTTTTGCTGCAGGATGGACACCATGTTTTGGACCAGTCCTAGCATCCATTATCTTATATGCTGGCGCCACATCAACCATGGCTGAAGGTGTTGTTTTACTCTTGGTTTATTCACTGGGTATGGCAATTCCATTTATCCTAACAGCACTATTTATCAATGCTTTTAACAGATTATTAGATAAGGCAGAAAGATTTATTAAGTATGTACCAAAAATTTCAGGCGCTATATTAATTATCTTTGGTCTACTTATTGTCACCAATAAACTGGTGCAGATAACCAACCTATTTTAGGAGGTAAAAATGAAAAAGATACTGATACTATTAGGTATAACGGTATTGTCATTTTCATTGATTGCCTGCGGTACAAACACATCTGAAACAGATGTAGAACAAGAGACTCAAGAAGCAGCAGTAGAAACAGAAGAAACAGCAGATGTGACAAAAGACACTGTTATTGTTGAAGGTTCTGAGACATCTACTGTCCTGCCAGAAGAAGAACTTGCAGTTGGTAAAGTTATTCCTAATTATGAATTAACAACACTTGAAGGTGATACAATTTCTCTTCATGATTACCAAGGCAAGATTCTTATTCTAAACTTCTGGGCAACTTGGTGACCGTATTGTAATCAAGAAATGCCAGACCTCGAGAAAATCAACCAAATGGATGATGTACAAGTACTTGCAATTGACGTTAGAGAACCTAAAAGCGTCGTTCAAGACTATCAAGACGAACATAATTATGATCTAACTATGGTCCTTGATGAAAATGGAGATTTAGCCAACACATTTTATGTGGCATCTTTTCCTACAACATACTTTGTTGACGAAGAAGGCATTCTACTTGGTAGTGTACCAGGTATGTTAACGTACGAGGTTCTAGAAGAACTACTAGTAAAAATCAGAAACGATGAAGTCAACGCAAGTGAATAAAAGGAATTAAAACCCGAAGATTTCTCTTCGGGTTTTAATCTTGACGTATCTTTATGAAGGGATCTTGCATGTCATTTCTGTAAACAGAATTGAAGGATGACATACCTATAAAAGGGAATAGGTTAGCAAGATTCTCCGAAGGTCGATCTCATGCAAAATAAAAGACGCCTAAGGGCGTCAAATCATTCTGTGAACAATTCGAAACTTCCCTCCGAAGTTTGATTAGAGTATACAGTAGGCAGGTTTCCTGACTTATGGCCACTTACTTTCTCACCTTCCCGTTTTCACAGTGGTATTTGAGATTTCATTCCATTTACAGTAGCGGGGGCTGCAGAGGATTCACACCTCTTTCCCTTTTAACTCATCTTTCGATCAGCACCTAAAGTACTATTAAGTTCTCTATAAACATCATACTAGATAAGCTGGCAAAAATCTAGTCTAGTAGAGAAGAATTATTCTGAAAATCTATCACCAGTTCTCCAAAGGATTGATGGAGCATTTCATTAAGATAAAGCACTTCTCTTGTAATGCCTGATTCGCGTACCCTGTCATTCATAGACTTAGAAACATCCATCATGGCTTCTGCGCCAATGTTTGCAAGCATACCCTTGATTTGATGAGAGACAGACTCTAAAGTGTCTACGTCTTCTTCTCTAATGGCAGCATCAATGGAATCCAAATGGGCTGGCATTTTATCAATTACCATCTCAACAATTTCTTTCATGCCTTCTTTGTCGTCTCCAAAGATATCAAGCAAACGGTTATAATTAAATATGTTTCCTCCGATAAACTGCTCTGTATAAGTGACTTTTTCAGCGACGTTTTCAAAGTTCACCCATTTTCTTATCATACTTACGAAACCTTCTTGAGTAAGGGGTTTAACAAGATAATCATTCATACCAGCCTCTATACACCTATCTAAATCACTCTTTAAGGCGTTGGCCGTCATGGCAACAATCGGTGTTTCAATAAACTCTTTTTCCCTTATATGCCTGGTCGCTTCAAAGCCGTCCATTTCTGGCATCTGACAATCCATCAATATCATGTCGTATGACTTATACTTGAGTATCTCTATAGCCTCAATACCATTGGCGACAGCATCAGCATGTACATCCTCTTTCTTAAGCATGGCAAGGGCTACATTTTGATTGATGGTATTGTCATCCACAACCAAAACATGAAGTTTTGAAAAATCCTTTTCTACATCGCCTGCTTCAGCATTCATCTGCTTATCAATCAAGAACTCCTTATAAAGATCAGATAGAATGATTGGTTTAGAAATAAAGTGGTCAAACAAGTATTTCTGGTGTTTTTTGATATTAGAATCATTCAACCTATGGAGTCTCGTAATAGAGAAAGTATTGTCCACATCAGACCTTATGGTATTTAGAAGTGACTCGTAGCCAATTTTTTCATCTCCATCAAGTACAACCTGAATAGATTTATCGGTCTTAAGGTTGGCTTCAAAGAGCTTCAAAATCATATCCGATTCATTAGATACGATGATATGCTCCACATCATACTTTGAACATAAACGTTCAAACATGGTTCGCATGTTTCTATTTGGTTCAAGGATGACAACCAAGGTATCGTCCAAGTTAGTCTTTATAACTTCTTGTTCAACGTTACCAAGCTTAATCTCAAACCAGAAAGTTGAACCAAGGCCTATCTCTGATGTCACACCAATTTTTCCGCCCATCACCTCTGTCAACTGTTTAGAAATAGCCAGTCCAAGGCCAGTACCACCATAGTTTCTTGTAGTGGAAGTCTCCACCTGTGAAAAGGAATCAAAGATGGCATCTTGTTTTTCAAGTGGAATACCTATACCGGTATCTTTCACTTCAAAGCGGACAATAGAATCATAATGACCGATATGTACGACCGCCATAGAAATGACAATATCCCCCTTTTGGGTAAACTTGATGGCATTGTTCATCAAGTTGTTAAGAATTTGTGCAATCCTACTTGGGTCTCCAATATATAACCTTTCATGTGACTCAGCTGGCATATTGATGAGGTTTAAGCCCTTCTTATCTGCTTCGTAAGAAAAAGACAATAGAACATCATCTATAAGTGCTTCTACATTAAACTCAATCTCTTCTAACTCAAGCTTACCCGCTTCAATTTTAGAGAAATCAAGTATGTCATTTACCAAGGCCAATAGGTTCTTGGCACTAACATCCACAACATCTGCATATTGCTTTTGCTCTTCATTTAAAACTGTTTCTAATAATAATGAGTTCATACCAATAATCCCATTCATTGGGGTCCTGATTTCATGACTCATATTGGCAAGGAATTCTGACTTGGCTGTATTGGCTTCTTCAGCTTGCTTGGCAAGTTCCTTGGCACGTCTCATCTCTTTTTCTAAGGAACGGTTTAACACATCTGCTTCAACCCTTGATGCTTCCACATCTTCCATGATACTGAGTAAAATATCTTGATTAGACTTAAGCTCTTCAGCATGGGCTTGGTCGAGCATCTTCTGGTTCATAAGGGCCTTTTCAACTTCTTTTCTTGGTGTGATATCTCTGATAACCGCCTGGGTGTATCTTAGGTCATCCAAATAGAGCGTGTTCATTTTAACTTCACAAGAAACAAGTGAGTCCTTTTGAATATACTGCCATTCAAAGGTGGCTTTTCCCACCTCCAATACAGTTCTTAAATACTGACTCATCTTATATTCAGATTGATCTCCATCTTCTTGAGTATGTGGTGATAGTTCATTGATATCCTTACCAATAAGGTCCTCTTTGGATGCATAGCCAAATAAGTCCAAGGCAGATTCATTACAGTCTAGAACTTTGTATCTCTTAAGAATTAAGATGGAATCTGAGTTGGTATCAAAGAAACTTTTAAACTTGTTTTCAGATTGTCTCAGTTTCAGGGTTATCTCGTCTTTCTTCTTGACATTGATTCTTACCATGGTACCTGAATACCAACAGAATATAAGGAGAATGGCCATGGTAAATAAGAGTATATGGTTATCACTATAATAAGAAATATGACCACCTAAAACATCGCCAAGTACGGCAAAGATAACAGGTAAAAATCCTAACTTGTTTAAAAGATTCGAATCGATTGTGAACATCTGCATACAGAAAATAATGATGGCCAAAATAGTGCCAACAGGTATATCAATCACAACCAAGTTAAATACAAAACAAAGCATGGTGTTGAAGATGACCCTAACAAGTTCATTGGTGTAAAGATTTGTACTTAAGGCATATTTTGCCCTGATGCCAAGTATGGAGTTGACAATAGAAAAGACCAAAAACATACCGATCCCGATAGGTACAGACCTCATCTTATTGAGGGTAATGAACATCATAACAACAACAGCAAGTGGCAGTAGTCTGCCAATTGTAGATATGTAAGAAAAGGTATCAACTTCTTGACTGGCTCTTCTCGTATGATAATCCATGTAAATCTTTTTAGCTGTTTTGTTATTCATCCACGCCTCTATCTTTATCTAGCTTTATAACACTCTTATACTTGGGTTCTTTCCCCGCTTCTATCAAGAGTGCATTCACTTCTTTTTTCATTTCTATGATTCTTTTTTCTCTGTTAAAGGTCAAATTATTGAGCTGCTTAGTATGAGCCAGAGACTTTTTCAGTTTTTCTTCATGTTCCTTTGCCTCACTGATGTCTACAAAGTTTTCTAAAAGATACTGTTTGTTGTTGAGTCTTACTTTAACAGAACTACGTAAAACAGGCACCGACACTTCCTGTAAAGATAAGAGATAGGAATCTCTTGAATTATAAGCCTCATTATAGTCTTCTTCTTCAGCTAAGAATCTTGAAAAAGGTTTACCGATAATCTCTTCTTTACGCCCTCCAAGCATAGCACAAGCCGCAGGATTTACATCCACCACCTGGTCTTTTCTAGGATCTACAATGATGATGCCAGATTGTAAGGACTCGACAATCTTTTCAGTCTGGAGTTTTTCAGATTCTAAGGCCTTAGATTTGTTAAAGGATTCATTTTCTAAATGAATCAACTCTTCTCTTATAATGGCAAAGTTCTCAACAATGGGATACAAAGGATGTTCAGCATCAATATTTAGCTTACCAAAATCAAACATATCGTTGTCTTCCCATAAAAATTCTCCGCAAGAAATTGCGATTTCTTCAATATCATGAGACGAAATCTTATGGTATTTCTTCTTTTTTATAAATTTTTTATAAGGGGAATAATTCTTTAAAATAGACACAGCTCTTAGAACAGCACTCTTATAGTCCGCTTCTGTACCAACATCCACATTGTATTGACTGTACTGTCTTTTACCAGACTTAAGGATCAGGTCCATACCTCGATTGGCATTATAGGCAATAAAACCAATATGCTTTTCCTTGTTCTCAATAAAATAATCCTTTTGTATTCTGATATTTACTTTTGTAGGCAATATGCCTGTTAAGTCCTCATAGTTTCTCATTTCTACATAAGGAAATTCTATGCTTTGGTCTTCTAAAAACTTATCTAAAAAATGCTGGTATCTTTCTGCATCAAAGTCTACAATCCTACCATAAGTATGAACATCCACTATATGGTTGCCAATTTTTCTAAAAGACACCAAATAATTATCTGATATTTTTAGGTTCTTCCAACGTGGGCTTTCTATTATATCTAACTGTGTCACAGGACAGATTTTTTTATCTATAATTATGTTCATAACAACTCCTTCTCAGCAGTTGATAGATACCCATTTTCAACCAAATATAACAAAAAAGAAGCCGAAGCTTCTCTTATAATTTTTGCTTAAGTCGATCAGCTTTTTTAGTAGCCTCTCTAATGGTTTTCATAAGCGTTCCTCTGAAATTGTTATTTTCTAAAGTATAGACACCGTCTATTGTTGAACCACCAGGTGAACACACCATGTCCTTGAGAGCCCCTGGATGGAGTTCCGATTCTAAGACCATGGTTGCAGCCCCTCTTACTGACTGGGCAGCAAGCTTGTATGCCTTACGTCTTGGAAGACCCATCATAACACCACCATCAGCCATAGCTTCAATCATCATAAAGACGTAAGCTGGTGATGTACCACTTACAGCAGTAATGATCTCCATATACTTTTCTTCAACAAGCTCTACTTTACCAAATGACTTAAAGAGTGCAACAATCTCATCTACCTCTTCAAAGTTAACCAATTGGTTCATACAAAGTGCTGACATACCTTCATTCACCATAACCGGTGTATTCAGCATAACTCTTACAATTTTCTTATCACCGATGATCGATTCAATTTCAGATATCTCTACTGACGAGACTACCGATACTACAATGGTATTGTCTGAAATATGGTCTTTTATCTGCTCAAGCACACTTGCAAGACCTAAAGGCTTTACAGATATAATCAGTACATCTGCAAATTCTGTTACCTTGATATTGTCCCTTGTGATCCCTATATGATATTTATCTAAAGCGGCTCTAATTTTCTTTTCATTACGGCTACTTGCCAATATTTCATCTGGATTTACAGTCTTGCTATTTAATAAACCAGAAACCATGGCTTCACCAATGTTACCATAACCTATAATTCCTACTTTCATGTCTGCCTCCTAATGAGAATAAACTATCACAATCACTGGTAACATGCAAGAAAAAACCACCCTAAGGTGATTAAAATTCCATTCTTCTAGCGACAACGCCTTCAATTTCATTCAGTTCTTTCTCAAGTAAGTCATACTCACCCTTGTCATCAGGGGCAAATTCTAAAATAATCAAGCCGCTTGGACTACAGAAATTCCCTGTTTCATGTAAGCCTAATCTTGTTTTGATAATACAACCATGTTTGGTTAATAAACCTTGTACTTCCATTGCTAATTCTTCTCTGTTTTGGATTTCAATCCCCATAATTGTTCTCATAATCTTCTCCTTTTTTCTTAGTTCACTATATTTATACACTTTTCCTTATAATATAATCAATTATTTGAAATATTTTATTAAAATTGGGTATGAGTGAAATAATGAGTTAAGAAATCACATTAAAGGGGGTAGTTATTTCTTGAAAATTCAATTTATGAAACAGAATATGATGCGAAAAGTCATTTATGCACTCGTACCACTCATCCTAGCAGGCATTTATTTTTATGGCTGGAGAACATTGTTACTTTTACTAATCGTTACACTCACAGCATGTGTAGTCGAATGGATATTTGTAAGGAAATCAACTAAAAAGATTACCGAGGCAGTTATCGTTACATCGATTTTGTACACATTGACATTACCACCAGGTATTCCATACCACATAGCCATGATAGGCATCATATTCGGTGTACTATTTGGGAAAATGGTCTTTGGTGGATTTGGTAAAAATCCATTCAATCCAGCACTTGTTGGACGTGCCTTTATTTACGTCAACTTTCCAAATGCCATGACCATGGAGTGGATGCAACCAACTTCAGGTGCATTTGGTTCCTTGACGAAATACACCATCGATACCATCAGTCAGTCCACGCCATTATTAGAGTTCAGGGCAACAGGCAATATGCTCAGTTACATACAAGTCTTATTTGGTAATGTGGCAGGTTCTATCGGTGAAACGAGCGCCATTCTTATTATCATTGGTGGTCTTTATCTACTCATTACCAAAACAGCTTCTAAAGAAACCGTTATTGGCCTTTTAGGCTCATTTATCATCACATCAGGTACCCTATTCTTAATGGGTGTCTCAGAGATACCAAATCCTTTATACGGTATGCTTGCTGGTGGTCTTTTATTTGGTACATTTTTTATGGCAACAGATCCTATTTCATCACCTAAGACAAAGGAAGGTAAATACATCTATGGTGCCATCATCGGACTGGTCACAGTGATTATCAGAGGTTTTGCCCTATTTGCAGGTGGTATGATGTTTGCCATCTTAATAGGTAATACATTTGCTCCACTTATCGACGAGTTGGTGAAAATGTTTAAAGGTAGAGAAAGGAGACAAAATGGCTAAGAAAAAACAAGTCTTATATCCTGTTGTTTTTATGGTCGTCTTAACAGTTTTCTTCACTTTCCTATTATCATTTATCAACCTGGCGACTTCAGAAACCATAGAAGAACAACAAGCACTTGTCATTCAAAGATCTGTTTTATATGTATTTAATCTAGATGGTAATGGTTCTGATGAAGACGTTCAAAAGATGTTTACTGACACAATCGACATAGAAGTTAAGGACAACAGAAACATTTATATTTATAAAGACAAGAATCAAGTAAAAGGTTATGCCTTTGATTTCTCCGGTAAGGGTTTATGGGGAACCATCACAGGCCATATCGCTATCACACCTGATCATAAGGAAATTCTCGGCATCAACTTTGTCTCGCATTCAGAAACACCTGGCTTAGGTGGTCGTATAGATGAAGAAGAGTTTAAAAGTCAATTTAGAAATCTTGTAATGGCAGACCCAACCATCGTCTTAAATAAAGATACAGGTGGTAACTTAGATGCCATTTCAGGTGCCACTCTAACATCACTTGCTGTAAGAGATATGGTTAATTTAAATATTCCTGAGATATTAGAATTTGCTAGAGAGGAGGGTTTCTATGAAGGAAATTAAAGCGATTTTTTCAAATGGCGTCTGGAAAGACAATCCTATCTACAGACAGATTCTTGGTATATGCTCTGCACTGGCAGTAACAAATCTTATGATGAACTCCCTTGTAATGGGGATTGGTCTTATGTTTGTTACAGGTCTTTCAAGCTTAACAGTTTCACTTTTAAGACATCATACACCAAAGCACATTAGAATGATGGTACAAACCCTGATCATCTCAGCATTTGTTATTATCTTAGACATCTTCTTAAAGGCCTACTTGCCAGAAATGTCTAAAGCACTTGGTCCCTATGTTGGTCTGATTATTACCAACTGTATCATCATGGGTAGATGTGAAGCTTACGCCCAGCATAACCCACCGATTCTTTCATTCATAGACGGTGTGACCATGGGTTTAGGTTACACACTTGTTTTACTTTTTATCGCATTCTTCAGAGAGTTATTAGGTTTTGGTTCTCTATTCGGTATCCAAGTGCTTGGCGAATCATTTACGCCATGGACACTTATGATCATGCCACCAGGCGCATTCTTCATGTTGGGTATTGTTATTTGGATTGCCAAGAATGTGTTCCCGAGTCCAGAAGAGGAGGCTAAATAATGGTAGATATTAATCCTTTAGTTATATTCATAGCATCAATCTTTACCAACAATATGATTTTATCTAATTTCCTTGGTATGTGCTCATTCATTGCTGTGTCCAAAGAAATAGAAACATCATTTTCTCTTGGACAGGCCGTAACTTTTGTACTGACTTGTACATCACTGCTCAACTATTTGATTTACAATTATATACTAGAACCATTTGGTCTTGAGTACTTAAGATACATCATCTTTATCATTGTCATTGCAGCCTTTGTTCAATTGGTTGAAATGATCATTGAAAGATACTTTGAACATTTGTATTATTCATTGGGTATCTTCCTTCCTCTTATCACTGTTAACTGTGCCATCCTTGGTGTATCTTTATTTATGGTTATCAGAGATTATGACTTAATCCAGTCTGTACTTTTCGGTGCAGGATCAGGTATTGGTTGGACCCTTGCAATAGTTGCACTTGCTGGTATTAGAAAAAAACTTAGAACAGCAAAACTGCCTAATGGCCTAGAAGGTCCTGGTATCACCCTAATTATCACGGGTATCATGGCACTTGCATTTTTAGGTTTCTCAGGCATCGTACAAATTCAATAAGGAGGCAATGATGTATGTAATTATTAGAACCATTTTAATCATCAGTGCCATGACAGGCTTATTGGCATTTCTACTCTCTATAGCCAATCGAACCATTGCTAACTATGGCGAAAAGAAAATGATGATCAACCAAGAAAAAGAATATACCGTTGATGGGGGTGATACCCTCTTAACAGCCCTTATAGACAACGAAATCTTTATACCATCTGCATGTGGTGGTAAAGGATCCTGTGGTTACTGTAAGGTACATGTCGATGCTGGTGGTGGTAGATTTTTACCAACAGAAGCAGGTTATGTATCTGAAGCTGAACAAGCAGACGGCGTCAGACTTTCTTGCCAGTTAAAGGTTAAAGAAGACATTCAGATTCATATCCCAGAAGAACTCTTTAATGTCAAGCAGTACGATTACGACATAGAGTTTATAAAAGATGTCACACCAAAGATCAAACATCTACGTGTACATCTACCGGACGATAATGAAATCAACTTCAAACCAGGTCAATACATTCAAATATTGACACCTAAATACAAGGGGAATCGTGAGGAAGTCTACAGAGCCTACTCTATTGCTTCTGCACCAAATGATAAGAAATCTCTAGAGCTTTTTATAGGTTACGTACCAAACGGTGTTTGTACAACCTATATTCATCAACTACTTAAAGAAGATGATAAACTGACCATCGTTGGTCCTTACGGTGACTTTTTCTACCAAGATGGCGACAGAGAAATGGTATGTATTGCCATCGGTACAGGTATGGCACCTATCATGTCTATCTTAAAGCATATGAGAGATAATAATATTGATAGAAAGGTGACCTTCTACTTTGGTGCAAGAACCAGAGACGACCTCTATATGATGGACGAGTTAGAAGAGCTTCAAAAGGCCCTTCCAAACTTTAACTTGATCACATGTCTATCAAGACCAACGGAAGCCTGTAACTGGGATGGTGAAAAAGGTCGTGTAACAGATCTGATTAATAAATTCTTAGATAACGGTCCTGAATGCGAAGCCTACTTATGTGGCTCACCACTCATGATCGATGCTGTCATTCCCCTGTTAAAGGAAAAAGGCATGCCAGAAGAGTTGATCTTCTATGATAAATTTGAATAAAATTAAGGATTGAGCCATGCTCAATCCTTTTATTTTATATCCTAATGCCATTACATGATAATGCCTACTAGACTTCTTTAACCTTTCTAATAGCACTTAAATCATCTAAAAGGCCCAAGGCGTATACTTGCATAAGAGAGTTGCCCATAACAGATGCCTCAACTGGCCCCATGGTTACTTTTTTACCTGATTTCTCTGAAATAAGATTTGACAGGTATTGGTTTCTTGAACCTCCACCTAAAATATTCAGAGTATCTATCTCAATACCTAAATCTTCTAATTCCTCAACAGTATCTACAATGACAGCCACCATTCCCTTAAAGATAGCCTGTACCATTGTTCCAAAGGCCACCCGCTCTAAATCGTAAACTTCTTTCAAATATTGGTCGACTTCTCCATACATATCTAAAGGGTTATTAAATCTTTTGTCTTGGATATCTACAAGAAATGTTTCTTCCCTGTGTTTTAAAGCTAAATCTGTAATCTGATCAAAAGATAAAGCAGGATGATTCACTTCATAAGCTTCTTTGACACGATTAAGTACCCATAAACCTGTTATATTTTTTAGAAACCTAGTTGTATCAAAAACACCTGCTTCGTTTGTAAAGCCAAGTTTAAAAGCTTTTTCGGATTTTATAGGACGCTTAAGTTCGCTACCTACGATGGTCCATGTTCCAAGAATGATAAAAGCACTTTTCTCAGTTCCTGGTCTTGCTGCCACTGCACAGGCAGTGTCATGACCTGGCACTGCAACAAGCTTAATATCATTATTCAAACCACATGCACGAGCTATATCCCTATCTAACCCCCCTAAAATACGACCCGGTTCAATCAGGTCTGGAAAGGCCTTTTTATCTAATCCTAATTTTTCTAACACCTCATTGTTATAGATTTTTTTCTCCACATCCACTAACTGGGAGGTAGAGGCAATTGTAAACTCATTTTTTATTTCACCTGAGAATACATAACCTAAAAGACTGGGGAGAAATAAGATATGATTTGCATTGATTATTGACATATCCCTGTCCTTATATGATTTAAAAAGCCTATAGAGTGTGTTAAAATAGGCAGGCTGAATGCCAGTCTTCTCAAACATCTCTAGCTTAGAAATGACCTGATGCACTTCGGTCATGACTTCTAGGGTTGATTCATCTCTGTAAGAAAAGGGATCTGTGAGAATTTCCCCCTTTTTATTCAAAACACCATAATCAACGCCCCATGTATCAAATCCAATGGAAGAGATTTTAATGTCTCTTTTACCAATAGACACTAAACCTTTTTTAATCTCATCAATCAAATAATCGAGCTTCCAGTAATAATGACCTTCTGACTGATAGGGACTGTTAGAGAACCTGTGAACTTCTTCCATGGAAAGGCAATTATCCTCATAGGACATCAACATAACCCTGCCACTTGATGCACCTAGATCTACTGCTATATTATAATGCATAAGGACTCCTATTTCTGTACACCATATGTGACAAACTTCTTTACATTTCTAATCATCTCTTCATCATCAATGATATTTATTTTCTCACCCATGGATTTTGCCCTAACATAAATCTCACTACAAAACTCCAGTTGCTCGGCAACATTCATGGCCTTTTTTAAGTCAGTAGAGCATGCATTCATACCGTGGTTGGCCAAAAGTACAGCGTTTCTACCTTCCATGGCTTCTAGGGCATTTATGGCTAATGCTTCAGATCCATAAGTCGCATACTTTGCGCACTTGACATCCTTGCCGCCACCTATAGCAACAAGGTAATCCACAGCTGGCAAAGGCTGATTTAAAGCTGAAATAGTAGCAGCAAAAATACTGTGAGTATGCACCATAGCATTAAGCTCTTGTCTATTTCTATAAACAATTGCATGCATTTCATGTTCACTAGACGGATATCTATTACCATCAATGATTTTACCCTCAAGGTCCATAATCACCACATCTTCTTTTTTCATTTCAAAATATGGGATACCGGTTGGTGATATGGCCATTAGGCCTTTATCCCTGTTATATATACTTAAGTTGCCGCCAGAACCTGTTGTAAGTCCTTTTTCAAGCAGTTGCTTGCCGTAATAAACAATTTCTTGTCTTTCTTTTTCCATTAACATAAGTTTCCACCTTTTCTAATTAATCTACTTCTTGTAGAGAGGGCCATAAGTTTGACATGCCCTAAAATCTGCACCTTCTGTATCTTGGCTACCATACGATGACCATGCCTTAGGTCTAAAGATTCTTTCTTCTTCTACGTTATGCATAGATACCGGAATACGCAGCATAGAAGCCAATGTGATCAACTGGTCGCCAATATGTCCAAAAGATATGGCACCATGGTTAGCTCCCCACGTATTCATGACAGAATAAACATCTTTAAAGGCGCCTTTACCTGTAAGTTTAGGTGCAAACCAAGTAGTAGGCCAAGCTGGATCTGTTCTTAAATCCAAGGTCTCATGAACGTCATCTGGAAGTTCCACTGTATAACCTTCTGCTATTTGAAGCACCGGCCCAAGTCCCTTTATGATGTTGATTCTAGACATGGTGATCTTCATATCCGATCTAGTCGTAAACTTGGTTGAGAAACCACCACCTCTAAAGTATTCTTTATTGGCTGGACAAAATCTTGTATGATCCAAACAATTTTTAACATCATCATTTGTCATATCCCAATATTTTTTCATAGTCGGATACCCCTTGTCATCACTCGATTGGCCTGTACCATCTAGTGTAGTGGAACCACTATTAATCAAATGTATAATACCACCTGCAGCTCTTCCTGTTAGTTCATAACCTGTTACTCTTTTTACCGATTCCTTGCTCCAGTAAGTTCTAACATCTGAAAAGATTTGTGCCCTACCTGTTAATAAATGACCAAATAACATAGGTACAGCATTTAAAGAATCATTCTCCGTTGCTACTACAAATGATTCTCTAATCCCATTCCAATCAAAAGATGAATTTAAAATCGTCTCTGGAAAATCTCCATTTGGTCTATAGTCCGTCCAGTGTCTTTGCCCCTGAAAACCAGACGCTATGGCATTGTGTCCTTCTGCCTCTTCACCAAAACCGAGTCCTCTTAGTTTTTCATTACCAATCATTAAATCTCTAAATATAAGGGTCATTTTTACTAAGAAAGCCCAGTCTTCATCTTTCTTTTCTCTTGTTGGCTGGTTTTCCAACTTATTATAGTCATGACCTTCTTGACAGTTTTCTTTAACCCATTTAAGACCGTGTACAAACTCTTCTTGGTCATAAATACCTTCTTCAATACGCCTAGATATCTCGCTCATATCAACAAACTCATTTCTCATACCTAGATAATCACCAAAAAAGTTTGTATCAACAATAGAACCGGCAATCCCCATTGAAACAGAACCTATTGACAAATACGCTCTGTCCTTCATAGTCGCAATAGCAATACCTGCTTTTACGAATAATAGTATTTTTTCTTTAACATCTTCAGGAATGGTTTCATCACCCATATCTTGAACATCTCTTCCGTAAATAGAAAAGACAGGTAGTCCTAATTGATCATGTCCCGCTGCTGCAGCAGCTAAATAAACAGCCCCAGGACGTTCTGTGCCGTTAAAGCCCCATATGGCCTTTGGTCTAAAGCCATGCATATCCATGGTTTCTGTGCCATAACACCAGCAAGGTGTAACTGTTAAGGTTAATCCTACCCCTTCACGAGAAAATTTTTCTTCACATCTTGCCGCTTCAGCAATACCGCCAATACACGAATCAGCTATAACACATGTCACCTTTTCTCCACTAGCATGTCTTAATGCACCTTCAATAAAATGAGCAACATTTACTGCCATCTTCATTGTCTGCTCTTCAAGACTTTCTCTTACACCTCTTCGTCTACCATCAATAGTAGGTCGAATACCTACCTTAGGTAATGAACCTTGTAATCTAAAACTCATTTTGCCTCCTTGTATTCAGGAATATACTGTCCTTTTTTTCTATTATATGAATACACAGGTTGAATTTAAATGCAAAAAACATCTGATAATATGTACTTTTTTTCCATACTTCTTATTCTTATTAAGCTTTCATGGTAAAATGATAGTGGAGGTCATATGGGTGTAGAATTTTTTGATCGATTTAATGCTTTCTGTAATACTTTTAAAATAAGGTATTATGAACAAGGTTACTATAAGGGCGATGATTGGGAGTTTGAAAACATCATTGCACCTTACAACAGACTTTATATAATATTGGATGGGCAAGGGGTCATTCACTTAGAAGATAAGACAATAACTCTGGACAAAGGGTATGCTTATTTGATACCTGCTGGTCTTAACTTCTCCTGTCACACCCCCGTCTATATGGAAAAACTCTACTGCCACTTTTTAACTGAGAATGATGTTGTCTCCGATCTTTTTGTGGTTCATCCCTTCATCAGGAGACTTGATTTGCGTCACGCCATAAACGATTTTAAAGGTTTTCATCAGGTCTTAGAAAATGACGATATCAGGAACTTTTATAGACTTAAGCTCAAATACGATAGCATTATCCATGACTTCATTGACTTATATGAATCCTATGGTCATGCTGATAAGAGCTTAGATTTAACGCCAATCATCCAAGACCTTTTAGTGCTTATAGAACAAAACCTGAGTGCCAGTCTCAGGGTAGGTTGGTTGGCTAAAAAAGTAAATATGACATCTTCAACGTTATCTAAATACTATTTCAAACATATGAATCGAAAAATAAAACACGATATCACAGACAGGCTTTTGCAGAAAGGAAAAATACTCTTACTGTCCACTGAAAAGAGTATTCAAGAAATCGCTTATATCCTTGGCTATGGTGATGCACTCTACTTTTCAAAAGTCTTCAAAAAACATGAAGCTATGACTCCAACAGAATACAGACATCAAAATCAAATTTATTACAGATAAAAAAGCACCAATATTCTACACTAAGTAGTTTACTGGTGCTTTTTAAATAAGTTTAGTCAATCTGAACTTGCTTGGTAACTAAAAAGCCATCCTCTTTGGTCCCATCTGCAATTGTATAATACGTCATGATCGTTTGATCTTTAAGGTTAGCTACAATCAGATAGACATTATTTTCTTCAATAATCATGGGATAGTTATGAGCTGGAATGATCATGTCTAAGTCTTTTGCATCCTTAAAATCCTCATAAGCATCTAACAGCTTATAGTAGTCAAATGACTTGATCATTTCTGATCCCGTGTTTTCATTGTTCCCATAATACTCTGCCTCGTATAACTTACCCCCTATTTCTAACTCTTCAATGTACAGAGGTTGATCTAATAGACCTTTTAGAAGTTCTCCAGACAAATCTACTGTGACTAATCTATCACCATAGATTTCCGAAAGCTGCATGGCCATACTGTTTACCGTATAGCTTTCTTTTGTAAAACTTTCTTTTTTTACATGGGATAAGCCATAAATCCCCATAACACTTTCATTACCTAAAGCATTGAATTCTCGTATAAAATTTTCAACTAACATCTCTTCTCTATAAAGATCATCACCTGTATTTTGAAACTCTTTTACTTGTGCTATAGCTAGCTCATTAAGTCTATATGCCTCAGAGTCAACCATCTTATTATCTTCAAGATACTTTCTGTAGTCTATACCAGGATAATAACTCTTATAACCATTTACATCCGTCCCATGAAAAACTGTTTCCGGACATTCTGTTTTGATGCTTTTATAAAAGTCAAGTACGGCTTCTAAATCACCATTGGTCCCCATTACGTCATGTAAAATATCATCTGTTTCTTCTGTCATCCAGATGTTTAAAAGCTGAGCCTTAAAATATGGAGACTCTATAAATAAGTGCCTCATGCCATCCTCTTTATAGTGTTTCTTCCACATCTCGAGTTCCTTATTTAAGATTTTCTCATAGCCATGGTATTCACCATACAGATAAATCACACCCGATTCATTTATTAGCTTATCTTCTGCAATGACTTCATCGACTGACTCATTGCCACTTTCCTCCTGCTTAGGTGTTTCATCAGTACTTGTCTCTACATTAGAAGAGCAAGCTACCATTGTCATCATCAAGATCAGAATAACTATCATTCCAAGTTTTTTCATTAGTCCCCCCATCATCTTATCTGTTTACCATAATTCTCTGTTACATTAAACTAAGAGTACATCAAAGATAACTTCTTAACGGTGAATGTGCATGAAAATGTAAGATATAGGAATTAAAAGACACAAAAAAAGTTTCAATATCATAAAGCCTTAGAATGTATCTATCCTAAGGCTTTATATCAATTTTCTTCAAAATGTTCATAAGCATCAATTAAATCAAGATAAACACCATCAAAGCCAGCTTCCATGATCTTATCTAGATAGTCAACTAATAGGGCTTGGTAGCTTTTCTGCCAGTACTTAACCTTATAGTTACCTTTCCAATCAGGATTTTTATCTAATAACCAGTCTGGCGAAGACTCATACCATTCTTGCTGCCAGTAGTAGCGATAGTCTTCTGCTTCTCCTATAGACATATAGGAGATAATAAGTCTTGAACCGCCATCCGCTTTAAGCTTTAGTGACATGATATCTTCTTTTGTCAGTTGTCTCTCATGAAAATAAGCGTCTATAATAATCAAATCGTAGTTGGTGGATTTTATAGCTTCTAGAAAAGCTTCTTTAGAATCATATCGTTCAGGATTGATTAAATATAAGAAGTTTTGAACATCAAGAACAGAACCTATATCACGACTGCTTTCATGGTTTATCTTATCAGGTATTTGGTTTAGTTTTCTTGATGTAGCTACAGCAGTATAGCCCAGGTCCTTATTTTTCTTATAAGAATCATCCATCTTATCTGTATCGCTGCAATAATCTACAACCAATATCTTCTTGTCATAATCTCTTGCTAGATTCAAATAGTCTATCATATTTTCGGTGTCCGCTTGAGGTGTTTTTATATTGTCACCTGTATAGCCATAAAACAAATCTTCTCTACCAATGCCGTCAATGGCATTTAGATAGTCCGTGGATACTTTATCCCCTTGTCTTAAAAGGTCCTGTCCATTTTGGGGCAGAATAATAAAATCAGTCTCACTTCTTTTAGCATGTTCGCTTAAATCAATCACAAGCTCTCTCATGTCTTGTCTATAATCTCTATTTTCATCTATACAAGAAAATAAGCAAATGATAAGTAGAATCATTACTATGCTATATCGTATCTTCATAAAAATCACCTTCCCTATTCAGTTTATCTGAAGGAAGGATAAATGAAAACCATAGACGTAAAAATTCCCCTATATAGGGGAACTTATATAGCCTCCAAATGCTTGTCAGCTTCTTTAACAACTTGATCATCGTTTTTATACCTTGATACATTTAAGATACTGGTCTTAATGGTTAATACATTGCCTATCATGCCAGAAAAACCTATTTCTATGTTATCAATCATCCTTTGATGTTTATCATCTACTTGCTTCATATTGACGTTTCTAAGGACTACCATGAAACCGTGTTTACCGACTCGACCAATATAATCGCTATTTCTAATCGATCTGCTTAAACAAGTGGCTATGGTTTTAAAGTGTCTTCTTTCTGTTAAAAGCCTATCTTCCTTTAAAACATTGAGTTTAAAGTAAATTACCCACATGGTATCATCAATGGCCTTTACATCCATCAAGGTCTTGTTGAGCTTATACCTCATGCTTTGTTCAGTAAATAAGCCAGTTAGTTCATCTCTTGCAGAGTCACCATGAATGGAATCCACATAAATGGTCGTTTGATTACGGCCATTACTCTTTGATTCGTACAAGGCCCTATCAGCTTTTGTAATACCAGATTCTAAAGTATCTCTATCTAAATCCAAACTATAGATACCTAAACTGATGGTAATGTGAATCGGTACATGATCTTCATCAAACATGGTTTTATCAATCATGCTACGAATGGTTTCAAACTCCTTGTAAACTTCATGAATTGGATGTGGAATCACTAAGATATATTCTTCTCCACCATACCTTCCAAATACACATTTCTCACATATTCTTTCATCTACTAGCTTGGCTAAGTCTCTAATAACCACATCACCAGCATCATGACCATAGGTATCGTTAACTCTCTTAAAGTGGTCAATGTCAAACATAACAAGTGATAAAGGTGATTTGTTCTTTTTACTCAAGTCAAACAAAGCATTGCCTTCAGTAAAGAAGTTTCTTCTGTTGTTAATACCTGTTAAGTAGTCTTTATGGGCCAAGTAAGTAATTTTCTCTAGATATTCCACTTGATTGGTTGTATCCCTTACAATACCAAAACAGCCTTCAAAGTCATCTTCTTCATAGATTCCAACCAAGACAACTTCTGTATGCTTGACATCACCATTTACATCAAAAGTAATTTGGTAAGTGACAGACCTATTTTCAACCATTTTCTTGAGAACTTCTTCAAGTGGTTCTTCTATAGAAAGTATCTCAAAGATTTCTGCAGCGCATTCAGCCTTTTTACCATAAATTTCAGTAAACCTTCTTGAGATGTCTTCAAGTTTAAAGTGCTCAATCATCTCTTGAATAATTTGATCATTCACCTTGTCCTTATGAATCTTATCTGGCAAGGACATGAAGAAATACCCCTCATTAGAATGGTCAAAGAAGGCCTTGATGCGTCTTTCTCTGTCTGTAAGGGCCTTTCTTGCCTGTACAAGCTCTGTGATGTTATAACCCATACAAATAAAATACTCAGGCTCATCCTCATTCATAACAGGCTTAACAATAAAATCAATTTCGTATTCCAGTCCTTTTCTATCTTTGTATGAGGCATTAAATCTAGATGATGTACCAAAATAAGAATCGCTCAGTGCAAACATAAGCTTGTTCTGTACATCCGGATCGTGTTTAAGCCATGGCAGGTCCCAAAGTGGTTCACCTTTGATATCATCCAAAGAAAGACCTGCAAATTCAAGCATGGATTTATTGGCCGATATTAGTGTGTTGTCTTTTGAGATAACTACAACCATCATATTTAGTTCATCTATAATTGTGTTTAAGTAATTTGGGGCTATTTTCATATGGGTCTCCTTCTATATTCATATACCCAATACTCATGTAAACATGCAAAAAAAGAAATGCTTAATGCATTTCTTAAACAGACTTTCTCTTATAAATTGCAAACATATGTTGATGCATATGTTCAATATTTTCTCTTTCAGCATGTGTCCACTCTAACTCCCATTCCTGTCCAATAATCGGGAAGTAAACATCAGCTTCAAAATCTTCAAATATATGTGTGATATATAACTTGTCTGCAATTGGAAGGAACTGCTCATAAATAGAAGCGCCACCAATGATAAAGATCTTCTTATCACCATTATCATTTAACTTATCTGCTATTTCTAAACTCTCTTCAATAGACTTGGCAATATGTGCACCATCATGAGAAAAACCATTGTTTCTAGTAATGATGATATTGTCCCTGTTCTTTAATGGACCATTTGGTAGTGATAGAAATGTTTTTCTACCCATGATAACAATATGATCTTTGGTTGTCTTCTTAAAATACTGTAAGTCCGGTTTTATATGACATAGCAAATCATTTGATAAGCCAATTTCATAATGCTTACCAATTGCAACAATGATGTTTATATTTTTCATAATAGCCTCCTATATCCCAAGTTCAAACTTCAGCTGAGGTTTGATTGGCTTGTAATTTTCCATTTTAAAGTCATCAATGGTAAAATCAAAGAAGTTATCTTTATCTGTATCTAAAATTAGCTTCGGTTGTACCATATTTGGATTATTTTCATATCTATTTAAAAGTTCTTTTGCCTGATCAAAGTGACGATCATATATATGAAGATTATGGGTATAATGTGCAAACACACCCGCTTCTAAACCACAGTGTCTTGCCACCATCATTTGAAGCGCCACATATTGAATCTTATTGATATGACCAGCGACTAAATAGTCATTTGACCTTTGAACCAGTGTCATATCTAAGTATCTAACATCCCCTTTTTTTCTTACAGACCACATAGACATAAATGCACATGGATTAAGACCTTTGGTTTCAATAAAGTCATCTTCTTGCCATAAACTGATAATATGTCTTCTACCATAAGGCTGGTGTTTGATGTTTTCTAACAAGGCATTCATCATGTCATACTTTTTAACTGTTGCACCATAACGCATACCAATTGTCTTTGATCCATCAACTTCCCATTCGTCCCACCATTTGATGTTGTACTTCTCTTTAAGAAGGTCTAAATCATTAGATTGGTCCTGATAGATCCAAAGAATTTCTTTAACACCTGATTTCCATGCTATATTTCTAAGTGCAGTGATAGGAAACTCACCTTTTGATATATCGTATTTCTCGAAGTTCTGTGTGATAAATTTTGTATGAGATGGTGTACCATCCTTATAAACAGGTCTTACATTGCCATCAAAATCATCACTACCGTTTTCAATAATATCTACAATATTATCAATATACATCTTATCTACTCTGTTCAAATTGATCACTCCTTTTCATCTCTATCATTATAGCAAGAATCTGATACAAATACTTGATGAATACAATAAAAATTTTTACAAATTAATAGTTTTCACCTATAAGAGTACAACAAATAAAAATCACCCGAGACTATGTCTGGGTGATTTTTATCATTAATATGGATATTATATCCTATCAATGTCGAAATCTGTCTAAAGATTAACCACCTTAGTGGTTCAAGAATGATTTTATCACTTTGTGTTAAGTTATCAAACATATCTGGCACGACATATATGTCCGTCAAGTATATAACCTTTACACTCTATACTTAATTATCATCGTATCTATCCATTAAAATATCTTGGTCATTATAGAGTTCTGCTGGGTCTGATTTGCTGTTGTTCCAAGTACCAGAACCATCTAGCCAATGAAAATTTACATCTTCATTTGTGGCTGAATCTCCAATTTTTACAGTCTCTCCTGCTTGTAATAAAAAGTCTGGAATAATAAAAGTTTGATCGCCTCTAACTGAAACAAGTTTCCAATCTTTTAAATTTATATCATCTGAACCAATATTTTTAAGTATAATATATTCTAACTTCTTGTCTAATTCTATTATTTTAACATCACTATCTATGGATAAAGCTTTGTTGGCTTCATCAGGATTAATATTATCAAATTCATCTACTATAACCTTGCCCTTAAGTGTATAGGTAAACTTATAATGGCTGGGTATCTGTGTTTCATTATCTGGATATGTAATGATGGCTTCAAAGTTTCTACACCCACCGGCCTTTCTAATAGCATCTTCCATATAAGCCTGGTCGCCATGTCTGTTTAGTGTGGAGTTTTGTGGTGTTATGTTATAAGCATTAGACACACCGCCAAGGCTATCTGCAATTATATGACCCTCATCTAGGGTTTTACTCTCCACACCGGGTACTTTGGCTTCATCAGAAAAATATCTACCGGTAGAAAGTACTGGCTCAGCATCATCATCTTGTAAGATGATATCTGAGGCAACCACCTTAACTAGCTGTCCATATTCATTTGTAAAAGCATAGTATTCTCTGTCACCAAAACCGATATCTACAACAACATTAGGTTCTCGATCACCTGACAGATCGCCACCATCGACTTCAATGAGTTCATAACCTTCAAAGATGCTGTCATCCAATAGAACGGCTTGCTGCCCCTCAAGATCTGTACATCCCATAGCCATCGTGGTTATCAGTAGAACCAATAAAATGATTCTTAGTTTATGCATATAATTCATTTCGTCTCTCCTTACCTTTAGCTGCAAAGATAATAATAAAACATTTATGGAAAGGATTCAATACATAGTCAATAGTTATACTTTATAAATGGATTTTATTTTATATACTCACAACTTCCCATAGAAAAAAGCCCTAACGAATTAGGACTTAATCAAAACTTTTTATAACAACTTACTTGGAAAATGAGGATAATCTTTTAGCTGATCTGCTAAGTCATCAAAGCTCATGTAACTTTCTACAGCAGCACCATTTCCCCAATCAAAAATTGTGAACTCTCCCATACCAGTGCCATCTCTTAATGCTGTACCATCGTGACCATAATTCTCCATCATGAATCCGTAATCTTCTTTAGAGAAAAATGGCCATTTCAGTTCCCATTGCTCTTTAGTTTTCATGTTCTCTGGACAATACATCATAATAAATGATGATCTTAATGCGGCAATGCCCCTTTCTATATATTCTTTATTGTTAAGCAATAGGCCATACTGTACTATTAGCTTAGAAAACAAACTTTGTCTAGCATCACTCCATTCACCATCACAGTTCATCACTCCAAAACCACCAAAGGTATTAACGTGTATGAAAGGCGGTTGCCAAGAAGCTTGACTCATTAACATCTCATCTAAGCATCTCTGTCCATAGGATAAATATCTTTTTTCCTCAGTCATCATATAACAATGATACAAAGCTTCTGCTGTCCAGAACATAGAAAAGTTACACTGCTTGTATTGGTTATTTCTTTTTACTTTTTTACCAACTAAATTATCTGCACCATACTGACTGCACGACCAGTAGGTTTCAAAATCTTCCCACCTACCATCATCAATAATCTCGCCACAGACTGCATTTATGGCCTTGAGAGCTGCTTCATAGAAAATCTTATCTTTCGTAATCGAAAAAAGTTTCATCAAGAACGTTACAGACATTGAAGTTTCGGGTGATTGCTCCAACATACTTAATGGTTCTAGTGTTTCTATATCCAACCATGCAGGAAAGAAACCATCTTTGTCTTGTAATTTTACAAGAGCTTTACCATAGTTTACTGCATATTCTAATAGAGACGGGTCTTCCTCCAACTCATCATACCATCGCAACATTAAAAAACATGTCCAGCTCATATCAAGAACATGATAAGGGGATGATTTTATCTGATCTGAATAAGGATTTCTATTAGAGTTACCCCAATAATGTGTTGCCCATCCTTTTGAGCGTCTTACCTTTTGATCATTTATTAGTACATCTTCCATTTCTGTTGCAATCACACTTGGAAAAATACCTTGATCTTGTGGTGCAGATAAAGCCAAACGTTTCATCTTTCTTGCTTTATCAAGAAGTTCCTCATCATCAGTTTTAACGGCATACTTGTACATGCCTATAGCCGATCTCAAAGAACTGAACCAGGCTTGATTCCATATGGATTTATCTTCACGTTCAAAATAAACCCCATCATAATTAGGGCTCTGTGAGTAATTAACGATAAATGTAGGCGCTCCAACAGAAACATTATTCAAAGTAAACTCCTGCCATACTGCATCCTTCCATTTATCAAAAGCCCAATCATAGGTGTAACGAATAAAGTGGTCCATTTCACCCTTTATAGGCTGCTCAGCTGCATATAACTTACTACCATGATTTTCCCAAAGAAAAGCCAAAATAAGCCTAAAAGGGTTTTTAATCTTTTCAGGATCATCCGTAACTATTAAATAACATCCAAACTGATGATTACCTTTTTCATATTTAGTGTCTAATTTTTTCTCAAAAAAAACATGCCCCTTGACTTGAGTTTCTGCAGTTCCAAGTATCAGCTGATTATTTTCTGCATCAGAGTCCATATACCATCTGTAGGCTTTACTTGGATCTATTAACTCAATCTTCGGTATCATGATTAGCATTTTATTATCATCACTGGCAATAAGTCCAGGTGATTTAAAACTGTGCTGGTCAGCTACCATACCTTCTTTAGGTGTTAAATGGGGTGCCCAGTTAAAACTGGGCTTAAATGAAGGATGGATTATTAACTGCCACTCATCTTGAAAGATGGTTTTATCAAGATTGAAGGCTACATGAAGCTCATATATTTCCGAACTTATCTTTGTAAGCTCTAGCTCTGCTTTATTACCACCAATATTTGATATGTTAATTTTATCTAGATAATGACTCAATTCCTGTAGTTTAAGTTCTTCCATCATCTCTCCTATACTTAATCTGCTTGTATATCATCATGCGATGGTAATGGCACAATTAACTTATTAACAGTATCCTGATAATAATAGGCCACCGTGATATAATCATCTTCTCGGTATAAGAAATCCTTGTTGTTCTTACCATCATCACTTATTTTCCATCCAAGACATTGTACACTTACTTTTAAATTTTCATGATAACGAATCGGATCCATTACATGCCATCTGTACAAACAGAACCTTTGTTGAATCTGATATAAGCCATCAGGTTTATAAACATAAGGCATGCCCATATAAGGTGTTTGATAACATTTATATTCACCTTGTATATCCCAGTTAAAAGCGCCACCAAAATAATCTTCCAAACCTGTGGTGCAAATGGTAGGATAGGTTTCATCATTGTCCATGAAAAACTTAAACTCGCCTTCTCCCCACCAGTTTCTATTACGGTTAAGTCCTACGTACATTGCACAACCAATGTACTGACCATTACCATCTGTCTCAAGTAGAACATGGTCTTGACCTTTTATTACAGGCTTAGAACTTCTATACTGTGCGTGAAAATAACCAATCTTTTCTTTGTGTTCTTTAAGATGATAATTGATCTGATAATAGATGCCTTTTTTCATACTGCTTCTATTTTCCAGTGTAATCTTTGCATGTTTATAAAAGGGCATTGGAATGAAACAGTTTAAGCCTCTATTGGGATTAACACACATTAGAGATGAGTTAACGGTATAATCAGGTCCTGCATTCCAATTATCCTCTTGTATATTATGTGCAGGGTGAAAACCATACAAGAAGAAATCTGTTAATGGTACTTCTACACTCGGAATTTCTTCATTATCCCAGTTCATTCGAAGTATCAAACCTCTATCCACTTCTCCTGTTATCCAGATACTCGTAATGACACCTGAGTCTGATATTTCACCTAATGTAACCCTTGAATGCGCTTCTATTTCAATAAAGGGTGCACACTTAGATCCTACGCCTAAATTTCTTGCAGGCCACTTAGGATTGGGTTCTGCTTGAGCTGCCATACCTTTGCCACCCGTTGGATTTTCAGGGCAAATGCTCCTACTATGATATTCTTCAATTTTATACATTTTATTCTCCATTATTAATTTTTTTTCGCATGCCTTTTGGCGTCATACCAAAGTATTTTTTAAACACTTTAGAAAAATATCCCGGATCAGAATAGCCACACTTTAGTGCTAATTCAGTGGTTTTAATTTCTTCTTTTATCAAAAGCTTATGAGCTTCTTCCATACGCACTTTTAAAATATAATCACCTAGACTGATACCGATATTCTTTTTAAAAATCCGACATGTATAGTCGTAACTGAAATTAAAATTTTCTGCGATGTCTGTAATGGCAAAGTCCGGATTAGACAGGTTCTCAATAACATATATCCTAATAAGATCCGATAAGTCTATTTTACCCAGTTCACCATGTCTAGATAATTTAACGCCCTCACCTTCTAAGTTGTTTAGTTTTGCAACTTGGAATTCTTTTGCAGTCAGTTCAATGCCTGTGTACATATCACTGATACCAATAGAGCAACTTCTAACTTGTGCCATAGTCATTATATCTTCATATGTCGATAAAAACATATGCTCAATTTTATCCTCAGCAAGACTTTCAGATTTCGAACTAGAAAGAACTAGGCCTATTAGATCATCCAAAAAACAATGTACCATATTTAAATCGCTCGATGCATTATCAATCCTTTCAGATACCATCTGCAGGAGATGTGGTTCGTTTACTGTATCTGATTTCAATGAAACACACACAACACGCATATACTTATCAAAAGCTTTTCTCAAGTTAGGCAGCATTGATTTTTCAATAGGTTCTTTTAATCTACCTGCAAGTAACTTCCTAAGACAATCTTTTTCCGCTATCTCCAGATACTTTGCATCCAACTCAAGGATCTTTCGTTCATCGTCTATGGCTTTGCCAATGCGTATCAACTCTTCTTGAAGCTCCTCTTCTACCAAAGGTTTTAGCAGATAAGCTTCTACACCATACTTGATAGCCTCTTTGGCATATTCAAACTCTGAATGACCAGACAAAAGAATATATCTGGTATGAAGTTTCTTTTCAGATACCTTTTTTAGAAGCTCTAAGCCATTTACAAAAGGCATATTGATGTCTAGAATCACGAGTTCTGGTGCTTCTTCCAAAATAACTTGATAAGCATCTTTCCCATTTTCTGCTTCAGCAACTACTTTGAAACCATATGATGCCCAATCAACTGACTTTATTAAAGCTAATCGCGCAAAATATTCATCATCAACGATTATCACTTTTTTCATTTAGCTCAACTCCTTAGCAGATATTCTCAGGGTCACTCTTGTAAACTGATTTTCTTGAGACTCAATTGTCAGTCCATATGGCTCACCATAACAAAGTTTAATCCTAGTATGTACGCTGTAAATACCAAAACTTTTATTTTTTTCAGACGATAATCTATCTCGTACATCTTTTAACTTTTCTGGACTCATGCCAACACCATTGTCATATATGACAATCACCACATCTTGATCTTCTACAGAAACACATATCTTAACAAAAGATTTCTTAGAGAGTTTAGGCTTGATACCATGATAAATGGCATTTTCTACAATTGGTTGTATCAGAAGTTTTGGTAATATAAAAGCTTTTGCGTTTTCATCAACTTCTATGACATAATCTAAGACATCTATATATCGATACTTCTGTATTATCAAATAATTTTTTGTCAACTGTATTTCTCGTTCAACAGTGATATACTCATTGCCTTCACTAAGAGATATTCTAAAGAAAGCTGCCAATGAGTTAATAGAACTGATGGCCTCTTCTTTCATATCGAGTTTGACAAAATTACTGATCATAGACAAAACGTTGTATAGAAAGTGAGGTTTGATTTGTGCTTGTATCAGCATGATTTCAAGTTCCCTGAGTTCTTCTTGCTTCTGATAGTTTTCTTCCATCAATCTGTCGTTGGTATCCATAAACTGATTAAAAGTATCATTTAAGACAGACATTTCATAAGAATTAGAATTGACAGCACGTAACTCTCTTTCACCTTTGTCTATACGTTTCATAACTTGAACCAATGACCTGATATTTTTGGTAATACTGTTGGATAAAATTCTGTTTGTTATCATAACAGTTATAAGCACAATCGCCATTAGAAGCATGGTCAATCTAAAAAATTCTCTGTAAGCTTTTTGAAGGTTATGCATTGGAATATCACTTACAATATGCCACTCTAAAAAAGATATTTCCTTTAAGCTTATATAGTGTAAAACATTGTCATCTCGGATCTCATAGTTCTTATCATTTGACGAGTTGATTGTCTCTACAGGAATATCAATTATCTCATCTATCGAATATTCCAAAATGCTCTCATCAGAGCTTAAAACCACTTTCCCATGATTGTTGATTAGAAATACCCTTGCATCAGAGTATTCCAAGGAATCTCTATAGATACCGGAAAAATTTTCCATATCAACATAAAGATAGATTCTTCCAAGAAGCTTTGTTGAATCCAAATCATAAACATTCTTGGTAATAACCATGACTGATGAGGTTAAGCCGTTATAGTGCTCAACACTGTAAGGACCATGCCATTTAAGTGAAAAGTTTTCATCATTTGGTATAACTTCATTTATTAATTCATGAACGTCGTCATCATCATAAGGACTGACATCAATAATTGTTCCATCTATAGAAACAACATCACATCCAGCAACTTTTTTTGTGATGCCCAAATTTTCTATGATGATATCTGACAGTTCTGATTTTGCTGTAGCGTAATCAATATTTCTATTATTGTAGTCTGATAGTGTTTTTCGAGTTCGATTGTCAATGATGATATCAATTGTCTTCTCATTGACACTTTCAACAAGTAAATCAATACTGTTTGTAATCAGTGTTAATTCTGAGTTGGCTAAATTTTGAGCATTTTCAATGCTGTAGTTCTTGTAAGAAAGTCCTGAAAACCACATAATAATGCTGCCACTTATGACTGCTATAATTGTACTGTATAGAAATATCTTGCTACTTAGTTTCATACTTACATCTCCGTTTAAGTTATTGAAAATCGTATTTAATCCTTAAGACTATTATAATTCAATATGAGTTCAACTAAAACATTAAAGAGCTTGTGGCTTGTATTTATTTCATGGCAGAACCTGCCGTAAGTGCTTCTTCGATTTTCTCACTACCCATCAAATAGATAATGACTGCTGGAATACTTGTAATAACAAGTGCTGCACACAGCATGCCCCATTCAGTACCACGTGATGTCGAGAAGTAGCCAATGGCAACAGCTATAGGCCGCATTTTGACATCATCTATGGTAATAAAGGCTGTAAAGTATTCATTCCAACTGTATTGCATAAATACGATGATAACAACTGTACTAATCGCCGATCTTACCATAGGTAATATAATTCTATAAAAGGCACCGAAAATGCCACAGCCATCTATATAAGCTGCTTCCTCTAATTCTCTTGGTAGCCCCCTCATAAAGGCATATAGAATCAACGAACTCATTGGCAAAGCACTGGCTGTGTAAACTAAAATTGTGCCAATGTAGGTATTCTTTAATCCCAAATCACCTAACAATACATACAGTGCCAATACAATGATCGACATAGGTACTACCAAACCTAACTGTATGAATCGGTAAAGAAAACCACTGCCTTTAAACTCTATACGTGAAGTCGCATAGGCAAACCAAGTAGAACAAATTAAAGTTAAAATAATGGTTCCCGCTGTATAGATGATACTGTTACCAAAGTATCTAACAAAATCAAATGCTTTTATGGCATTAATGTAATTGTCAAAATTCCAACTTGAAGGCAATCCAATTGGATTTGCAATGACTTCTTGAGCTGATTTGAAGGAGTTTAGTGCCATCCAAATAATTGGATACAGTGTTGACAGTCCAAATATCACAAGAAGTATTGTAACTATTTTTGAATTCTTATTTTTCATCTTCTCACCTACTTTAACTCAATTCTTTCTCTTGCTACAAAACGGTTCACAAGTAATACCATCAAGAATGTTTCAATTGCAAATATAACAGATATGGCACCTGCTAAACCAAAATCTTGAAGCTTAAATGCTGTATAGTACATTTGATAAACCAAGGATCTTGTTAAATCACCAGGTCCACCATTAGTCATTAATTGAATCTGGGTAAATATCTGCATGGTACCTGTTATTGAAATAATCAATACAAACTTGATCATTTCTTGAGTCAATGGAATTGATATCGACTTTGTTTTCTGCCAGAAGGATGCACCTGCAACTTCTGCGGCCTCATAATAAGAGTTTGGTATCGCTCTTAAACCAGCATAGAAATACAACATGTTAAAGCCGATATACTGCCACAAAACAACAAATCCAATAATCCATATTGCAAAATGTTTGTGTGTTAGCCAAGGGATAATAAAACGTTCTAATCCTATGCTTCTCAAAATAACATCTAATGTTCCCCATTCAGGTTGAAACATCATTTTCCACATCAATGCTATTACTGCAACATTCAAAACAGCTGGTAAGAAAACAGCTATTTTAAAGTATTTTCTAAATCGCTCTGGACGATTGTTGATTAAGACTGCAAGCATGTAAGATAACGGTCCACAAACCAGCAACTGAACTGCCAGCATTTTTAATGTATTGAAGTTTGTTCTCCAAAACACTTCATCAGTCAATGCTTTTACATAGTTGTCTATACCAATAAAGTTTCCTAATTGATAGCCATTAAATTCAAACCCACTTCGGATTACAGTCACAACCAGTGGATAGATGATGAATAATGAAAAGACTATCAACGAAGGTGAAATCATCAACAATATTGTAAGATTCTTTTTTAATTTTGTGGCTGATATTTTAGAGTTTCTTCTTTCTTGAAACTTTAAAGTTGATGCCTCTTGTATTGCCATAAGTTCCTCTTTCATTCTATTTTTATAAGATAGTTTGCATAAAAGTGAAATTGATTTCAAAATCTAAGCAATGACTGATTTGTCATTGCTTAGAATAAAGTTACAAACTATTTAATTTATCTTTTTCTAGTTGTACAAATCCTTCATAATCTCAACAAATTCTTCAGGTGTAATTTGATCCGTCACTAGTTTTTCTACACTTGTTTCATATTCAGCGATTGTAGCTGAGTCAAAGTAGTTTGTAGGGAAGTTCGCTAAAACATTAGACTCTTCACTTCTGATCTTGTCATAAAAGTATTGATTAACTTCTGGCGCACCTTCTGGCAATGCATCAAATCCTTTAATTGCAGTCGCATTACCTGCAACGTTAGTCCAATAATCAGCATCTTGCATAGATAACCATTCAGCTACTTCAACAGCTGCTTGCTGGTGTTTAGAATTTTTTGCAACCATGAAGCCACCTGCTGTAGCAGACCCCCACGCATTGACAGTTTTGTTACCAAATACTTCCGGTAAGTAACCGAAACCTATTTCAAAATCTGCAGCTTCAATTGCTGGGTATACCCAGATCGGATGATAAATCATAGCAGCCTTACCATCAATGAATAACTGCTCATGAACTTGTTGCTCGATCGATGTTAAATCAACCGGGAAAGCACCAAGAGCTGATAGTTCCTGTAATTTTCTTGCACCTTCTAAAACTGCTTCACTTTCAAAACTGATTTCTTTTGATTGTAATCTTGCCATAGTTAAACCATCATCTTCACTTGCTGATAATAAATCTGCAAACAAGAAGTTTTTAACAGCCCAACCTGTAGCTGAAATCGGTACATAACCTTTATCTTTTAGAGTTGTTACCAAAGTCTTTAACTCTTCATAAGATTCTGGCATTTCTAAACCTTCTTTTTCAAAGATTTCTTTGTTATAAAATATTGGTCCAGCAAAAAATGAATCTGTACCACTACTTAGAC
Organism: Acidaminobacter sp. JC074; assembly: GCF_022496765.1. Lineage (GTDB taxonomy): Bacteria > Bacillota > Clostridia > Peptostreptococcales > Acidaminobacteraceae > JABXKX01. The sequence continues at coordinate 123,112 of NZ_VANV01000007.1, forward strand.
AGTATATTTCACCATCTGGTGCAGGAATTAATGCAGCTGGATTACTGTAGTTCGAAAGAAAACCATCTTCTTCAATGATTTTTGTCAAAGGTAAAGCATTGCCTGATTGATAAACAACATCGCCACCCCAGAATACATCTGGTAAAGTGCCTGAAGCATTATATACAGTCAACTTTGATGTATAGTTCTCTGCTGATCCTGGTAGTTCAAATTCCACTTCATAATCTGGAAACGCTTTCCCAATCTTCGCAGAATAATAGTCTTGATAAATTGCCTGACGGTTTGAATCCTCACTTAGAATCATAACCTTTAACTTAATTTTTTCTGTTCCGCCAGCTTCACTGACATTACTCTCAACACTCGCCTCTTGCGAATTGCTGCAACCTATTACTGAAAAACAAAGTACAAGTGCTAACAGTAATGAAATAAATTTCTTCATGTTCCCCTCCTATAATATGTTTGCTAGGACCTTTCATTAACGAAATGATAAATCCGTAGTTAAATAATACTATTTATAGTAATCAAAATATAGGAAATATCCATACTGAAAAATGGTAATATTCCTATCTCACTGTTTCGACAATTGCCCTTGTCCAGTTAACACCTCTCCAGTTTTTTACTTTGACCATCAACATTTCAATCACTCAAATCAATGAAACTTTGCTAGAAACTTATACAAAAATACAAAAAAAGTTTGTTAACTTCTATTTTTAGCAACAAAAAACACCTGCTGTGACCGCAAGTGTTCTTAAAGGTTCGAGTTTAACGATAAGCCGGGTTCTGTCGCGATTGATCATCTTTCTAGGCCCATCGTTACCGTATGGGCTCAAGCAACCTACCATACCGGACGGGAAACGAGCAGCCTCCCTCCAACTCCTATTTTGGTCTTGCTCCAGGTGGGGTTTACATAGCCACATAGTCGCCTATATGCTGGTGAGCTCTTACCTCACCGTTCCATCCTTACCTACAAAAGTAGGCGGTTTATTTCTGTTGCACTTTCCTTAAAGTCGCCTTCACTGGTAGTTAGCCAGCACCCTGCTCTATGGAGCCCGGACTTTCCTCATGCTTTCGCATGCGATCAACTGTTAAACTCGAACTCTATCATACAATAATTTTCACATTAAATCAACTGAAATGGGTTGATATTTGTTTCAGACACCATGACATTGATATCATAAGACTTCTTTTCAAAATTTATATCTAGCAAAGTTTTAAGTCTTGGCATATACACATTTTCAGTTTCGAAATGACCTGCATCAATGACATTTAGCTTCACTTGCTTAGCATAGTGAGCTTCATGGTACTTCATATCGCCTGTAATTAGGACATCTACCTTCTTAGATGCAGCTTTAATGTAATCACTTCCTGCACCTGTAACAATGGCTACAGAGGCTATTTTCTTGTTTACATCACCAATCACTTTTAGATGATCACATTCTAAAATATCTTTTAACTCTTTGCAAAGTTCTTTTATAGTTGTACTTGTGTAGCCATAGACACCAATACCCTTTTGATTGATCTTCTTTTCAGTTTTTATCACATCATAAGCAGGCTCTTCGTATGGATGGGCCTTTATCATGGCACTTAGGGCATTTGATAAATCATTTCGGTTGATAATAACTTCAAGTCGAACTTCTTCAGTTGTTTCAACTTGCCCTACTTCACCTACAAAAGGACTGGCACCTTCTAGTGGTCTAAATTGTCCTTGTCCCTTAACTTCATAAGCGCATGAATCATAGTTTTCATACTGACCAGCACCTGATTTAAACAAGGCTTCTTTTACAATGTATAAATGACTTTCCGGTACATAGCAGTTGATCTTATATAAGTTATCTTCATGACTCGTAGTTAGATAATCTACCCTATCTAACTCTAATAAATCAGCCAGGTAATGACAGGTACCTACTTCGGATATATCCAAATTGGTATGAGCAGAAAATAAGTTGATGTTATTTTGAATCATCTTCAAAACCATCTTAGAGATTGGATCATTCGTATTGATCTGTTTCAGTGGTTTGAAAATCAAAGGGTGATGGGTAATGATTAGATCAATGTTCTTATTTATAGCTTCTTCAACAACTTCATCCGTTACTTCTAAAGCCACTAAGATGTTTTCTACCATCTTATTTTCATCACCAACAAGTAGACCAACATTGTCCCATGACTCAGCTAAGTGTCTGGGTGCAATCTGGTCCATGATCTTTATAACCTTTTTTATATTTGTATGCATTTTTTCACCTCATACAATTTATCTAAGTTATGTTTCACTTGATCTAGTTTATCAGAAACCTTGCTATGTTTTTCAATGTTTGATTTGATGACTTCATACTTCTTGATTTTCTTGTCAATAAAACCTTTATAGTCATCTGACATCATCATTTTAAAGCCAATCTCATATATTAAATCATCATCCATATCAATATCAATCATCCAGTCTGACATGGTCTTATCTTGCTTGCCATGCTTGACCACTAATATCTCATAGTATCTGTCTTGTTCATTTGCAATGACTTCTTTTATGATGTTGTAGTTGTTTTCAACCAACCATCTTCTAAGAACATCCTGGCCTGTCATTGGCTGTAAGATAAAAGTATCCACAGTCTTTGCAACTTTAGATTCAAGAATGATATCTCTTATAAGTTGACCACCCATACCTGCTATAACAGCCGTATGGATTTCGTTTTTCTTGTATGGTAAAAGACCACCACCTAAACGGACATCAATTTGATCTGTAAAACCATGACTTTTGACAGTTTCCTCACAGTTTCTTACTGGTCCTTCATTGATATCAGAGGCAATCCCCTTTTTAATGATATTTTTTTCTATTAAGTAGGCCATTAAATAGCCGTGATCCGAACCGATGTCACCTACAACAACATCCTTATCAATCAGTTCTGCAATCGCCTGTAATCTATTGGTTAATTTCATAATACTCCTTAAAAAGAAAGGCAGACTATGTCTGCCGTAATGATTACTCTAAGAAATCCTTTAACTTTTTACTTCTACTAGGGTGCTTAAGCTTTCTTAATGCTTTAGCTTCAATCTGACGAATTCTCTCACGAGTTACTTCAAATCTTCTACCAACTTCCTCAAGCGTTCTAGCCTTACCATCTTCAAGACCAAATCTTAATTTAAGAACCTTTTGCTCTCTAGGTGTTAAAGTATCAAGTACTTCTATTAACTGCTCTTTTAACATTGAGAATGCCGCTGCATCAGCAGGTGCTGGTGCATCACTATCTGGAATGAAATCACCAAGATGTGAATCTTCCTCTTCACCAATAGGTGTTTCTAACGAAACCGGCTCTTGAGCAATCTTTAAGATCTCTCTTACCTTCTCTACAGGCATATCCATTTCCTGAGCAATTTCCTCTGGCGCTGGATCTCTACCTAACTCCTGAATCAATTGTCTCTTTACTCTGATTAACTTGTTAATTGTTTCAACCATATGTACTGGGATACGAATGGTTCTAGCTTGGTCAGCAATAGCTCTAGTAATAGCCTGTCTGATCCACCAAGTTGCATAAGTCGAGAACTTGTAACCTTTTCTCCAGTCAAACTTCTCAACAGCCTTGATAAGACCTAAGTTACCTTCTTGGATAAGGTCTAGAAACAACATACCTCTACCAACATATCTTTTGGCAATACTTACTACCAGTCTTAAGTTTGCTTCACAGAGCTTTTGTCTAGCATACTCAGAGCCATTTTCCATCTCTTGAGCAAGCTTGATTTCTTCATCACCAGAAAGAAGTGGTACTTTACCAATTTCTTTAAGGTACATCCTTACAGGGTCATCTAAGCTAACACCTTTAGGAACAGAAAGGTCTTCTGCAACTTCTTTGCTATCTTCTTCAGTATTTTCTCTCTTAGCCTTCTCCTTGTCAGAGATGACTTCAATCCCCTTTTCTTCTAACGCTTCATACACCACGTCAATACTCGTTAGGTTTACTTTCACGTTTTCTAATAGGTCATTGATTTCAGTGTAAGAGATATAGTTCTTTACTGCACCAACTTTCGCAATACGTTCTATCATTTCCTCTTGCGATACAGCCTTACTCATGAAACCCTCCTTTCTATCTTCCCAAAGCCTTCATAAGCTTCTTTTGTTCTTCCTTTAAATTTACTAAAAGTACATTTAAACGTTTCAACTGTTTGTCCTTTTCATCTTTAGAAATTTCATCGGACTCTTTGATCTTCATCATCTTATTCATGACCATGATGATCTTGTGATTGATAACTTCGCTTTCGAAGTTCTTTGCATTGACCTGAATTTCTCTTTCAATATCAACAGGCTCCACGGATTTTTCTAATACCAATTGTATGTACTTTATATCATCTATACCCAGATGATCGATACATGATTCAATTTCAAACTTATCCATGACCTGATAATAACCTTTTAGGAAATTCAGCACTTTTTTTGCAATCGGATCTTGCAAATTTTCAAATTGCACTAACTTAAAAATTTTATCAAAATTTTTCTTACTTAGCAAGGATAAATACATGAGTCTTGTCTCAATTGTCTTTATTTTTGTTCTTTTTCCAGATACTTTAGGTTTCGGAGCAAAGTTTTGCTCTTGAGGAGCAGTTTGTGGTCTCTTCATCAAACTAGATTTCATATAGTCTAAGTCCGTATGTGTCCACTTGGCTACTTCTTCAATAAGCCTTAGCTTCTTTTGCGATTCAGGCATAGGCCCAATAAGCTTTGAAGCATCCTCATAAAAACGCCTTCTGTCATCTTCGTAATCTAAATTGTACTTATCTCTTAAAAGCTTTATTTGATAATCCACATATGAAAGCGCCTTGTTGATTTTGCTCTTTAATGCCTCTACACCATAAGTTTTGATGTATTCGTCTGGATCAAGACCATCTGTTAACATTAAAACCCTAACCTTTAAATCAGCTTGTTCTAAAATGTCTACACTTCGCTGAGTCGCCTTTTGACCTGCTTCATCAGAATCATAAGCGATAACAATCTCATCAGCATATCTTTTTAGAAGTCTACCATGATTAGACGTCAAGGCCGTTCCTAATGTTGCTACTACATTTCTTATACCATTTTGGTAAAGAGCAATAACATCCATGTAGCCTTCTACAACAATTAGGATTTTTTCATTTGATAACTCATTTTTTGCTAAGTTTAAGTTGTATAATGTATTAGATTTATTGAAAATTGGTGTTTCTGGTGAGTTTAAGTATTTGGGTTGTCCATCCCCCATAATACGACCACCAAAACCAACAACTTTACCTTGCACATCGATAATAGGAAACATAACGCGATCTCTAAAACGATCGTAATAATCATTCTTCTTATCTTTTTTTATAACAAGTCCAACCTTTTCAAGCTCTTCTGCCTTATAGGGTGGTCTTGCCAGATAATCTAAGATGTCACGCCATTCGTCCCTGGCATAGCCCAGTCCAAACTTCTTCTGGATGTCTTCTGAAATACCTCTATTCTTAAAATAAGTAAGTGCCTTTTCATCCTTACGTAAGTTAGAATAAAAAAACCTAGCGGCATGTCCTGTAATCTCAAAATATTTTTTCTTCAAATCTTTATTTTGAGGTTTATAATTGCTTTGTCCTTTTTCTCTGTATTGGTCTAAATCCAGGTGGGCTTTTTCTGCTAAAAATTCAATGGCATCTAGAAAGTCCATGTTTTCTATGGCCATGACAAAGCCTATGGCATTGCCTGAAGCACCACAACCAAAACAGTGATAATACTGCTTGTCCTTTGACACAACAAAAGAAGGTGTTTTCTCATTATGGAAAGGACATAAACCTTTTACATTCGATCCTGCACGTTTTAAAGTAACATATTCTGATATCAATGCCTCTAGATCAATGGCATCTAGAATGATTTCAGATATGTTATTAACATAACGTCCCATTTAACCACCTTTTTCTCTAAATATTATGTGCGTCTTTTATTTTATATTCTGCACAAAGTCCAAAAACCCTTTTTTCTTTTCGAAAAAATATCGAATTATCCACTATATATTGTATGACTGCTGGAAAATACTACAATATATATTAACATCTAGATAACCCGATTGAGCTTTGAATTTATTAAATTCGCCATAAAAACTAAAAACCCTTTTTTTATCTCCAAAATTTCGGAATAAATATTTCAGAGTATTTATTGATGATGTATCTGTCTGACATACCAGCAATATAATCCTTAACGCAGACAATAAACTCATCTCCTGAGCTGCATCTGTCGTACTCCTCTTTAAGGTACTGTGGATTGTCAATCAAATATTGATACAAAGTTTTTACAATGACTTTAGCCTTCTTTTCTTCACCCTTGGCAATTTCATTTAAATAAACATTGTCAAACATAAAGTTTCTCAGTCTTAACATGAGTTCATAAACGTCTGGTGACATTTGAATTTCATGTTTATCTGTTGAGTTTTCTATAACGTTCATAATCATGCTGTTGATTCTCTTAGAAGAAGTATCACCAAAGGCCTCGATGTAAGCCGAGGGAATTTGATCCAAGGTCATGACACCAGCCCTAATAGCATCATCAATATCATGATTGATATAGGCAATTCTGTCACTTAATCTAACGATTTGTCCCTCAAGTGTATAAGGCACATTAGGTCCGCTGTGATTTAAAATCCCATCACGCACTTCATCTGTTAAGTTAAGGCCCTCTCTTTGCCCTCTTTTTTCTATAATATCTACAACCCTTAAGGATTGTACATTGTGTCTAAAACCATACTTATGAATGTCGTTTAAAGCCATTTCACCACAGTGACCAAAAGGTGTATGACCAAGATCATGTCCAAGCGCGATGGCCTCAGTTAAGTCTTCATTTAAACTGAGTGCTCTAGCAATGGTTCTTGAAATTTGAGATACCTCTAGTGTATGGGTTAGACGTGTTCTGTAATGATCACCTTCTGGTGATAAAAAAACTTGTGTCTTATGCATCAAACGTCTAAAAGCCTTTGAATGTGTGATACGGTCTCTGTCCCTTTGAAAGACAGTTCTAACGTCACATTGTTCTTCTTCAATACTACGACCTTTACTTTGAGTAGATAAACATGCATGTTCTGATAAATGTACGAGCTCAAATGCTTCTGCGCGTTCTCTTAAATTCATTGGTCACCTCCTTATAGTATTTATACCACAAATGTAGACAAATACCCTTTTTTCTTATATTAAAATTCCATAAAGTAAAGAGCAGTCAAAGGACTACTCTAGTGTATATAGTGCAGAATCAACAATCGGTCTGTAACCAATTTTCTGATAGATGCTGTTTGAAGTTGGATTTGAAAGGTCTGTGTATAAAGAACAGTACTTATGACTTTTTAGAGCATAGAGACTGACTTCTGCAACTAAAGCAGTGGCATAGCCCTTTCTTCTCTCGTGATCTGGTGTATAAACCATGCTTACAGTGACACCATCACCTACTGAACGTCTAAGAGCAGTCATGGAAACCGCACCATTATCATCCCAAATAAACATGGTCTTGTTTTCTATATCAGCTTTTCTATTTTTTCTAATTACCTCTCGATCGATTGTGCCTTCAAAGGCAAACTCAATCGTCCAGTCAATTAATAAGTCTAAATCTTCCATTCTAGCAAATCTCATATAACCACTAGGCTTATTAATCTCATCTACCTTATCTAGTCTGTAAATTCTCTGTGACATCATCAGAGATAAGCTTTTAGAGTCCACTTGATTAAGCGCTTCTACAAACTGATCTACAAAAGGTCTCGGTCCAATAACACCTGGATATTTCAAATCAGCCTTAGCCACAAAATCAGCAGCCGATTTTAAAGAGGAAGCATCCTCTGTTGCAATTATAATATGCAGTCCACTAATAACCATGACTATCTTAATTTCCTTGTCATGACCTAAACAGTAAAAGTCTTGACTGTAATCTCTTTCTTTATTGGCATTCTTTAAAATGCCAATCATCAAAGAATTGGTCACTTCATTTTTGTATAAGAACGATTGAACTTCTGGATAGAAGTCAAATGGTGTTTTGTAAACTTCAAATTTCATAATTGCCTCCTTTGTATTTCTAAATAGTTTAACAGATATTGAAAGCAGAAGTTATGTATAAAACTAATTGAAACAATCTCCACCTAAAAGTAAGGTAGCACGGCTACCTTACTGATATTATTTTAACGCCGCTTGTGCAGCTGCTAATTTAGCAATTGGAATCCTGTATGGTGAACAAGAAACATAATTAAGACCAATCTTATGACAGAAATGGATAGAGTTTGGCTCACCACCGTGCTCACCACAGATACCCATCTTCATATCAGCCTTAAAAGAACGACCAGAGTTGACAGCAATCTCCATCAATCTACCGACACCTGTTTGATCCACACTTTCAAATGGATCCACATCAAATACCTTATGGTTGACATACTCATGGATAAACTTAGAAGAGTCATCTCTAGAGAAACCTAAAGTCATCTGAGTTAAGTCATTGGTACCAAATGAGAAGAATTCTGCTTCTTTTGCAATTTCATCTGCTGTTAAAGCTGCTCTTGGCACTTCAATCATAGTGCCCACTGTAAATGTACAAGTGTGATTTCTTTCTTCAAGTACCTTATGAGCTGTTTCGATAACAAGGGTCTTCATAAGAGACAATTCTTTTGTAAAACCTACTAGAGGAATCATGATTTCAGGCTCAATGGTCATACCTTCATCCTGTAAGTCACATACCGCATTAAAGATAGCCTTAACTTGCATCTCATAGATTTCAGGATAAGTTATGCCAAGTCTACAACCTCTATGGCCAAGCATAGGATTGACTTCTTCTAAATTCTTGATACGCTCTTTAATGGCTCCCATAGGCTTTTTCACCATGTCTGCAAGAACTGATATTTCCTCATCTGTATGTGGTAAAAACTCATGTAACGGTGGATCTAGAAGCCTGATGGTAATCGGTAGATTTTTCATCAGCTTAAATAAACCATAGAAGTCTTTTTGCTGATAAGGCATCAACTTATCTAAAGCCTTGAGTCTATCTTCTTTATACTCAGCCAAGATCATACGTCTCATGTCCATGATTCTACTTGGGTCAAAGAACATATGCTCAGTTCTACACAAACCAATACCTTCAGCACCAAACTTAAGTGCAATGGATGCATCATGTACAGTATCTGCATTGGCACGTACTCTTAATATTCTCTTTTCATCTGCCCAAGCCATTAAGGTATTAAACTCTTCTGAAAGTGACGCGTCAGCAGTTTCAATGATACCGTCATAAACAATACCAGCTGTACCGTCTAATGAGATTTCATCGCCTTCTACAAAAGTTCTGTCATCGATGATCATTTGAGTATGGTCACTTGATACAACCACATCATGACAACCTGCTATACAGCATTTACCCATACCTCTTGCAACAACGGCCGCATGTGAAGTCATACCACCACGTGACGTTAAAATACCTTCTGCATGAATCATACCTTCAATATCTTCTGGTGATGTTTCTGTTCTGACTAAGATGGCCTTTTCACCACTTAAAACCGCTTCTTTTACCCTGTTGGCGTCAAAGTAGATTTTACCTGATGCAGCACCTGGAGATGCTGGTAGACCTTCAGCCAATGCTTTTGCTTTTCCTTTAGACTCTTCTGAAAATGTTGGGTGTAAGAGTTGGTGAATCTGATTAGGTTCAACACGCATAATAGCTGTTGTTTTATCAATAACACCCTCTTTTACCATATCTACAGCAATTCTTATTGCAGCCTGAGCTGTACGTTTACCCGTTCTAGTTTGTAATAAGAAGAGCTTGCCATTTTCAATTGTAAACTCAATATCTTGCATGTCTTTGTAGTGTGCTTCTAAGACATCTGTTACATCTATAAACTGCTTGAATACTTCCGGCAAAGATTCTTCTAGTGTAGAAATATGTTTTGGTGTTCGTATACCCGCCACAACATCTTCACCTTGGGCGTTTAATAGGTATTCACCGTAAACACCATTTTCACCTGTCGATGGGTTTCTTGTAAATGCAACACCTGTACCTGAACGTTCCCCCGTATTACCAAAGACCATCTCTTGAATGTTGACAGCAGTACCTAAGTCATCAGGGATCTGATTGATCTTTCTGTAAACTATGGCTCTATGATTGTTCCATGATTCAAATACAGCATTGATAGCTTGGTACATCTGCTCTTTTGCATCTTGCGGGAATGGGGATCTTGTTTCTTTTAATACAACCCCCTTAAACTCTTCTACAATCTTTCTAAGATTGACAACATTCTTTTCTTTAAATCTTTGGTAGATTTTATCAAACTTGTACTTTTCAATGCCTAGTACAACATCTGCAAACATCTGTATCAAACGTCTGTATGCATCAAATGCAAAAACAGGGTCACTATTTTCAGCAAGAATCTCCACGGTTTCGTCATTTAAACCTAAATTAAGTATGGTATCCATCATACCAGGCATAGAAATAACCGCACCTGATCTAACAGAAACCAACAAGGGATTCTTACCACCCAATGTTTTGCCTGTTTTCGTTTCAAGATCACTTAGATAGGATTCGATTTGCTCTTTCATATCCTCTGAGATCTTCTTATTATTCTCGTAGTAATTCATACACGCTTTGGTCGAGATTGTAAATCCATCCGGTACAGGTAGGCCGATTTTTTTCATTTCAGCCAAACCAGCGCCCTTACCGCCTAATTCAGATTTCATCTCTTTGTTACCTTCTTCAAAAGCATAAACAAACTTAACCATTTCTACCTCCCTAATGAAGTCCAAAGCGCCCTTATTTTACTCGCTATGGTTTTCCTTCATTATTTCAATAATAATATTGGCTGTTTCTTCAACTGCTTTTGTCGCAACATCAATGATCGGACAGTCTATTTCCTTCATTATTCTATCTGCATAATCGAGTTCTTCCAATATACGATCAAGATTTGCGTACGTGGCAGTATCACTTAAGCCAAGTGCCTTTAAACGTTCTTGTCTTATCTCGTTAAGTTTAATAGGATTTGTTGTCAGTCCAATGATTCTCTCTTTAGGTATTTGATACACTTCTTTTGGGACCGGCACTTCAGGTACCAACGGTACATTCGCGCATTTTAGGTTTTTATTAGCGAGATACATACTAAGTGGCGTCTTTGACGTTCTTGATACACCTAGTAAAACAACATCTGCTTTCTTTATACCCCGAGGATCCTTACCATCATCATATTTTACTGCAAATTCTATTGCTTCTACTTTTTTAAAGTACTTTTCGTCTAATCTACGAATAATGCCTGGTTCATGTTTAGGTTCTAATCCTAAAAAGCTTTGGAATGCATGCATGGCTGTACTCATCACATCGATACAAGGAATATCTAATGCCTTACAACGCGTCGTTAATAATTCTCTAAACTCATCTATAACTGTAGTATAAAGAATAATTGACTTGTGAGCCTCTGCTTCTTCTACGACTTCTTCGATTTGAGACTTTTCTCTTACAAAAGGAAACTTAACAATTTCATACTCTCTGTCAAACTGAGCCGCAGTCGCGCGAGCAACATACTCTGCAGTTTCACCAATAGAGTCTGATACAATATAAATCACATACTTACCCATATTACCTCCTACTGATTAAATATATCAACAAAAAATTCTGTTATGTTGGTCTTTGATATCCTGCCAATCACTTCACATGCTTGATCATCTGTCTTTTTTACAACTGGCATACAGTCAATTTCATGGTCCATAAGTCTTTTGGCTACATGAACAACAGATTCATCTTCAAGTGCGACATGGATATTAGGCATCCTCGTCATGATTATACCCACTGGCATGGACTTCATATCAGCTCCGCCAATAGATGACTTAATAAAATCCTTTCTAGAAATAACGCCTGCAAGACATTTGTCTGATAAAACAAATATGGTACCGACATCTTCTAAAAACATGGTTACTATAGCATCATAAATCGAGACCTTTTCATCAACTGCAACAGATCTAGACATAATGTCTTGGACCTTCGTTTTTGTGACTTCATTCACCACTTGACTCTCAAGGGTATCACCAACAAAGCAATAACCCACCTTAGGTCTTGCCTCTAGAATATTCATCTTTGTTAATATCGATAAATCAGTTCTTAGCGTTGAACGTGTCACATTTAAAAGCGTTGCAATCTTCTCACTGGTTATTGGTTCATATTTCTGAACAATATCAATGATATGCCTTTGCCTTTCATTAAACTCCATACTCCCTCCTTAAAAGCTGATGTGTGTCCAACGAATAAGTATATGTGATGCACTATTCGAAGTATATCATCATACATACTGTATATAGTGCATCATATTTGTTGATTAATTCATTATGTCACATCATTTATAATTTGTACAGACTTTTTTTGATAAAAATATCACGATTTTTTCAATATACCATATTATATCATAGCTTTTAAGGAAATGGTGCATCATATTTCAGAATAATTTAAGGTATCTAGCCTTTCCTTATTCACGAAAACAAGTTTTCTAACCAAAGAAAAACTCTGTGAAAAACACAGAGTTTAAACTTAAAATGCTACTTTATCACCTATATACTTCACAAGGTCTTCAATCTTTACTCTTGTTTGTTCCATAGTATCTCGATCTCTAATTGTAACAGACTTATCTTCTAAAGATTCAAAGTCAAAAGTGATACAGAATGGCGTACCAATCTCATCATGTCTTCTATAACGCTTACCAATAGAACCAGACTCATCGTATTCTACATTAAAGTGCGCTGCCAACATTTCATAAACCTCTAAAGATTCATCTTTTAGCTTCTTAGATAATGGGAATACAGCAGCCTTAAATGGTGCAAGTGCTGGATGGAACTTAAGTACAGATCTTGTAGACTCATCTTCTAATACTTCTTCTTCATAAGCATTGATTAAGAATGCTAAAGCAATTCTGTCAGCACCTACAGATGGTTCAATACAGTAAGGGATGTACTTTTCATTTGTTACTGGATCTACATAGTTGAGTTCAGTACCTGAATGCTCAGAATGACGCTTTAAGTCGAAGTCCGTTCTGTCAGCAATACCCCAAACTTCACCCCAACCAAATGGGAACAAGAACTCAATATCACTTGTTGCATTAGAGTAGTGAGATAGTTCATCTTCACCATGGTCTCTAAATCTTAAAGCTTCTGGCTTCATACCTAAATCTGTTAACCAGTTCATACAGAAATCTTTCCAGTATGCAAACCACTCTAAGTCATCACCTGGCTTACAGAAGAATTCAAGCTCCATTTGTTCGAACTCTCTCGTTCTGAAAGTAAAATTACCTGGTGTGATTTCATTTCTAAAAGATTTACCAATTTGACCAATACCGAATGGTACTTTCTTTCTAGACGTTCTTTGGATAGCCTTGAAGTTGACAAAGATACCTTGTGCAGTCTCTGGTCTTAAATATATTTCAGTTGAGCTGTCATCTGTTACACCTTGATGTGTTTTAAACATTAAGTTGAACTGACGAATGCCAGTGTAGTCTCTTTTACCACAGTTTGGACAGTTGATTTCATTTTCTTCAATATAATCAACCATCTGCTCATTTGTCCAACCTTCTACAACCTGAACACAGTCTTTTCTTACCATGTACTCTTCGATTAATTGGTCGGCTCTGTAACGTGTTTTACAAGCTTTACAATCCATTAATGGATCATTGAAACCACCAACGTGACCTGAAGCCACCCATGTTTGTGTGTTCATTAAAATCGCTGCATCCATACCAACGTTATATGGCGACTGTTGGATAAACTTCTTCCACCATAACTGCTTAACATTGTTTTTAAGCTCAACGCCTAATGGACCATAATCCCACGCATTTGCCAGACCACCGTAAATGTCTGAACCTGGGAATACAAAACCTCTAGATTTTGCTAATGATACGATTTTCTCCATAGTTACACTCATATTTTTCCTCCTTCTTTTTCCTGAGGCAAAAAATATAAAAATCTCCCGCCTCTACTATAAAAGTAGGGACGAAAGATATCTTCCGCGGTTCCACCCTAATTGATGCTAAGCACCCTCTCAGTTGAATATGCTCAAAAGCGCCCTTCACTCTCCCTCGATATCTGTTTACACCAACCACAGACTCTCTACCATCTCAGAATCGCTACTCCTCTTTCTCATAGCATTATTAATATATAAGCATTTTAGCACACTGGGCTAAATACTGCAATGCTTATTTAAAAAAAAGAAAACCTGTGATAAATCACAGGCAAGTTTTATTCTTCATCGTTTTCTTTTAATTCTTCTTCGAATGCTTCATCGTACTCTTCAGTCACTTCTTCTGTTACCTCAATAGTTACTTCACCATTCTCTTCAGTCACATCTACGTTGACATTTCTTTCACGCTTAACATGAGGATCTTGAACATGTTGTTTTGTCGTCTCATAAACTTCTTTAGCTTTGTCTTTTGTCTGCTTCATCACCTCTGAAGCTTTTTCATTGACATTGATGATTTCACCATCTTCTTTATGGATCTTAATCACACAACCTGTTGCTAATGATGCAATTAAACCAACAACTGTTGCTGAAGTTAAGAATACTGCACCTAAAGCACCAACTGTTACAGGAATGTTCATGATTTTTTCATCATCTTTTTCTACAACAATTCTGTTCACATTGCCTTGCTTTAAAATGTCTTTCATCGTCTTAATAACTTCATTACCAAAATCAGAAGCGTTTTGCGTAAATTTATCCATCTGTGGTTTTTCATTATCTAAAAGAATGATAGCTTCTAAGACATCACCATCTGTCTTTTCTAGTGCTTCTTTAGCCTTTTGGTACGATACGTGTGTTCTCTCTCTAACTTGATCTACTTGTTCTAATGTAATTGACATAGTAACCTTCCTTTCTTCTACCATCTTTATTTTACAACATACATTATAATAATACATTAGGAATGGCTTGTAATTTCATTAAAATGTTTTAATGTTCTAAAACCTTTCCTCTCTAAATGGTATAAAAGAAACTCATTTAGAATGAAATCTATCTTCTTTACCAGCACAGGATCTATATCTGTTTCAAGGATTCTTTCTAAATCAGATGCAAGTATAAACTTCATCAGCTTTGGAATCACATGACCAATACGGTAGTTGTCCGGGTAAAGATGATAACACTCTTTACATATTACCCCGCCTTCTTCAACTGTAAACTTTGGATCATCAGTTTCCTTACCACAGTTAACACATGAGTTCAGTTCAGGGCGCAAGCCAATAACATCTAAGAGTTTTAGCTCAAAGGCTATCTTAATCAGATGTTGAACCTTTAAATCATTCGACCCTTCTAAGACCTGTAAAAAAACAAGGAGTAAGTCAAACAAGCTATTATTGATAATATTTTCTACTGTTACTATATGTGCAAGCTCTAAAAAATATGATGCAATGGTTAATTTGTCAAGATCTTCTCTGAGATGATAAAAAGCATTTTTTACATCTATGGAAGTCACACTAGAAAGTCTGCCTGACTTTGAAATGGAAAACTCACCATAAACAAAGGGATGAGCACCAGAAGCCAATTTTGATTTGGGATTTTGAGACCCCTTGACAGCAGCACTCACCTTACCTGCTTTTCTTGTAAAAATGGTTAAGATCTTATCGTAATCAGATACCTTTACACGTTTAAGTACAATACCATCCGTTACTATATACATAAGCCCTCTATAACATATTGTTTAAAAGTGTGATAACAAGTGAAAAGTAAATCGTTAATCCTGTTATATCCACGGTCATAGTGATAAATGGTGCAGAAGCCACCGCCGGGTCGACACCAACTTTTTTAAATATAAGAGGTACAACCGTACCGATTGTAGAAGCTGCAAGCATATTTGCCCACATAGAAAGCCCCACAACAACCGCTAATAGTGGTGACACATCATAAATAAGATAAGATGCTACTAAGGCAATACCAGAGCAAAAGAGTCCTACCAAAAGACCAACAGACATCTCATGGAAAATAGTCTTCCAAACTTCTATACCTGAAATATTACCAATGGCAATGTTTCTTACAGTAATGGTAGATGACTGAGTCCCAATATTACCACCCATACCAGCAAGAATTGGTATAAAGATAGCAAGTACAGCATTAGAATCCAATGTGCTTTGATAGTTCTTAATGATCGATGCAGATAACATACCTCCGAAAAGGGTTACAATTAACCAAGGCAGTCTAGACCTTAATGAGTTTAAGATTCTTATATGCATCTTTTCTTCGTAGTTTTCTACTTCCAGTTCACTGGCACCGGCGATCTTTAAGATATCTTCTGTTGCCTCTTCTTCTAAGACATCGACGATATCATCGACTGTGATGATACCCTTCATATGGTCAAAATCATCAATAACAGGCACTGCTAAGAAGTCATATTTCGATACGACTCTAGCAACTTCTTCCTGGTCATCAGATACATTTACACTGATAACACGTGTATTCATGATATCTTTAACCTTATCTTTAGGATCCGCAACAATCAGGTCCCTAAGCGAAACTACCCCTGATAACTTTTCGTACTCATCGATGACAAACAGGTAGTAAATGGTCTCTGCATCCGGTGCATGATCTCTTAGATATTCTATGGCGTATTCTATACTATACTCTTCTTCTAATGAGATAAACTCGGTAGTCATTCTACCACCGGCTGTATCCTCATCATAAATCATCAGTTCACGAATATCGTCCTGATCTTCATCGTCAAGAAATCCAATAATTTCTTCACTTCTTTTATCATCTAACTCACCAAGGTGATCGGCAATATCATCTAGGGACATTTCATCAAGAATTTCTCTCTTGTCTCTTAATGTTAAGGCCTTTAAGATTTCAGAGAAAAGTTCTGAATCAATGTCTTCTAATACCTCGGCTGCTTCTTCTGTATCTAAAGCCTTGATCAGGATATTTCTTTGTGTCTCGTCTAGTTCTTCGATGATCTCCGTTAAGTCGGCGGAGTGAATGTTATCTACAATGGACTGAAGGGCGGGTATATCGCCTTGATCTATATAGTGCGATACACGTTCTAGTAATACTTTTAATTCTTCTTCAAATAAGCCTTGCATGTTTTCACTCCTTTCTTGACGGACAAAAACTAGCAAATTACTTGCTAGTATTTATTATGTCGATATCCAAGATTCTTTAATTGCATATCATTGTCTCTCCAGCCTGGTCTAACCTTCACCCATAGCTGTAAAAACACCTTCATGTCTAAAAATCTTTCTATATCTTCTCTGGCAGACTTGCCTATGCCTTTGAGTTTTCTACCACCTTTACCAATCAGGATACCCTTATGAGAGTTCTTCTCACAGATAATAGTGGCTTCTATGTCATAAATCTCACTGTTTTCACGTTTTCTCATCTTTTCAACTTCTACAGCTACACCATGAGGAATTTCATCTCTGATGTAATGTAAAATCTTCTCACGAATGATTTCACCAACAATGACTTTTTCAGGTTGATCTGTAATCATATCATCAGGATAATACATTGGGCCTTCTGGTAAGGCATCGATGATCTTATCCATTAAGACATCTACATTCTTATTGTTGATAGCAGATAAGCCGATGATTTCTTCAATAAAGTCATACGCCTTGTAGTTTTCTACTATTTGAGCATAGTCTTCAATGGCAAGTAAATCCATCTTGTTAATGATCAAGTAAACTTTAACCTTAGCCTCTTTAAGGGTATCTAAGATCCATTGATCACCAGGACCAATCTTTTTAGAATCGTCTACCATAAATAAAACTAAATCCACTTCTTTCAAAGTTTCAGTTGCAGCCTTCATCATGTACTCACCCAGCTTATGCTTAGGCTTGTGCATGCCTGGTGTATCCATAAAGATAACCTGCGACTCTTCCCTTTGATGAATAGCCATAATCTTATTTCTAGTTGTCTGAGGCTTGTCAGACATAATAGCTATTTTTTCCCCTAAAATATGATTCAACAAAGTAGACTTACCTACGTTAGGTCTACCGACAATGGTTACAAAACCTGATTTAAAACTCAAAATTTTTCCTCCCTACCTTAAATCACTCGGACCGAATGAATAAGGCAACATTTCCTTTAAGTTGATGACTTTCACATCTCCGTGATCGTCAAGTACAATATCTATATCTGGTGCAAATTCATTTAACACCTGTCTACAAATGCCACATGGGTAAGTGAAGATTTCACCTGCACTTACAACAGCAATTTTAACGAACTTGTTATAACCTTCTGAAATAGCCTTAAAAATAGCTGTTCTTTCTGCACAGTTTGTACCACCAAATGAAGCACATTCGATATTACAACCTGTAAATACTTTGCCCTCTTCTGTTAAGAGTGCTGCACCTACTTTAAACTTCGAATATGGTGCATATGATCTTTCAGTTGCTTCATAAGCCATTTTTAATAGTGTTTCATTGTTCATAGTTAACTCCTATTCAATAGATGGTTCCATACTTGTGGTGATCACTTGTACCCAAGTAACACCTGGGTTTAGAATCAACTCAGAACCATCTTCATAATAGTACTTCGTCTGATCATAGATCCCCGTCTTTTTCCAAGTAATTTTAATGTATGTGCCCTTGTTGATGTAGTAGCCATCGCCACTACCTACCATAGACACTTGTCTTCTGCCTGCACTATCAATCGTCTTATGGAATACTTTTTGAACAATGATATTATCTGCACTTAAATGGATGTCCGTCTCTTCATCCTTATGAGGACTTGAGTTGACATAACGCAGGTAGTTTTCATTTGCTTCATCGTATTCAAAACTCACTGAATAGCCAGTAGAGTCACTGCCAGAAGGTTTTTTATACCAAATTGTTACTTCATTTGCCTGATTGCCATCTAAATCATACTTTTCATATGAAATAGGCATACCTGCAAACTCGACTTCTGTAAAGTAGTTTTTACGGTTTGCTTCTTTTCTGATACCATCATGTGATGAATAAGCATTATGGGGCATTTTCTTGTGAGATGTTCTATAAAACACACCTGCGCCAACACTTAAACCATCTACATCTGCCATCTTATAGTTTATTATATCCGTTAAAGCTTGAGTTGAACCACCAACATGTACATAGAGCGGATTAAATTCTAAAGCCCTTTCTATATAATATGGTCTTGATGAACGGACTGGTCCAATCACTTCTGGCTCGTTTTTTTGGAACACAGCCATGTATCTTGTGATTAGGCCTTCAGCCAAAACTTCATAAACGACTTCTGCATCGGATAAACCAGCTTGTGGTCTTGCCTTGTAATGGTTATCAAGCATAACCACATAAGGTCTCTTTAAGCTTTCTTCTTCAGTAAGCTCTAAACCTGTTAACTGAGAAAAAATCTTACCTGTCGGGTCAATAACTGCTTCATCTGATGTTTCTTCCTCAGGTGCTTGTTCTTCCCCACCAGCTGCTTCTTCTGTCTCTGTAACAACTTCTTCAGTTTCTTCTACAACACCATTATCTACATCTGGTATGTTTGTTTCAATGTTTTCTATTGCATTTATTGTTGTATTTGTAGAGTTTTTATCATTGCCGCAGCCTACAAGTATAAGTGTAAGGATTAAAAGCAATGCTATTAGTGTCTTTTTCATATATTTACCTCGTCAAATTGTATGAAGAGAGGACTTTTTCTTCTTTCTCTCTCATCTCTTTAGTATTTTCTTCTGTGTCATGATCATAACCAAATAAGTGGAACATGCTGTGTACTACTAGAAAGCCAATCTCTCTCATCAAAGAATGGCCAAATGAGTCAGCCTGTCTCATAGCTGTTTCTGTCGATATGACCACATCCCCCAGTATGATATAAGGATCTACTTCCTCAGCATCCTTTATAGATTCATATTGAGGAAATGATAAAACATCTGTAGGTGAATCCTTGTCTCTATGCATCTTGTTGAGCTGATGAATCTCTTCATCATCTACAAACATAATAGATACTTCACCTTCATAGTCTAAATCTTCTTCAACAATCGCCATTTGAATCAAATCTTCTAAGACTTTTTCAAGTTTATCATCAATGTCTAGTACAGATTGATGATTTAAAATAGATATATCCATTTGCCCTCCTTATTTGATGACATTAATATGTGTCTTCTCTTGTGGGTATTCAATTCTTTCGTGAAAAGCACTAGAAAGATTGGAATAAAATGATTGTTTGATGACTTCTACATCACCAAAAGTTAAACCACTATTATCAAGTTGATGGCTCTTTATCTTATCATCTATTATTTTAGAAATCAACGCTTTTACATCACCTTGTTTGAGACTTCTTACAGCAGCTTCCACACTATCAGCTAGCATAACTACAGCCGTTTCCTTAGAAGTCGGTGAAGGGCCATCATAAGTATAAGCACCCGGATCAATTTCTACACCCTCTTCTAGGTTTTCACTGGCCTTATGATAGAAGTATTTAATCATGGTGGTGCCATGGTGTTCTTCTATAAAAGCAAGTATTTCATTTGGCAGTTTGTACTTTCTTCCAAGCTCCAAACCCTTCTCCACATGCTCCTTAATAATTTTAGCGCTTACCATGGGTACCAGTTGATCATGAGGATTGTTGTCAAACTGATTTTCCACGTAGAAAAATGGTCTTTCAATCTTACCAACGTCATGGAAATAAGCACCCACTCTTGCCATAATGGCATTACCGCCGATGTCATGTACAGCAGCTTCACTAAGGTTAGCTACCATAATAGAATGGTGGTAAGTCCCCGGCGCTTCTAATAAAAGCTTCTTCATCAAAGGATGATTAGGATTTGATAGCTCTAAAAGTCTCAGTGGTGTTAGAACCCTAAATACCGTTTCCCAAATCGGAAGTGATCCAATGGTTAAGACCGAACATAAAACACCTGACAACATACCTAGAAGCATAGATTCAATGATATAACCACTTTGCGATCCGCTTATTAAAAGATAAGTTACAATCATAATGGCATTTATCACAGACACCGTAAGTCCCGCCAAAAAGATGCGGCCCCTTTGATGAACACCACTTACCATAATGGCGGATATCATACAACCTAAAATCACCATTGCTGCCAAGCTTACTGGCACAGAAAAGATGACTGAAAAAATGACTGTAGCAAAGAAGGAATAAATGATACCACTTGAAAAGTCATCCACGATTGCTATAAGCATGCCAATGCTAGCAAGGGGCATGATGTATACGGACAAACTTTTTAATCCAAAGGATAGCAGGTAGACCAATATTAAAATGGAAAAGTTCAAATAAACCTGCATGATGGATTTCTTGTACCTGTGAGAATAAAAACGTACAACAAAATACATCAAGAAAAGCATAAGTATGACTAAAACATCCATACTTAAAAGTGGAATGTTTTGTTCAAATGTATGCAGGTCATTGAGACCGAGCTCGTTGATAATCCTATAGTTCTTTTCATCTAAGGCCTGTCCACTGGAAACCAAAATCGTACCAGCTGGAATAACCACACCTTCAACTAAATTTTGAGCATTTTCTATGGCAGCCTGCGTTGCTGCTTCATCTAAGTGGCTGTTATGTACGACATGAAATTGTACAATCTTTTCGATGATGGGTTTAACGGCTTCATCAATCTGTTCTATAGCATTAAAATAATCCGTCACTTCCTGCTTTTTCGAGATAATATTTTCATCTGTTACTTCAGATCTTAAGATGTTCTTTAAAATGTCATAGGAATAATTTTCAGTCAGTCTTAGATCCACATCCTCCATAGAAGATAGCGCCTTAAGTTCTTCCTCATTAAGACCAAAAGAGCCTCTTAGCAAGTAAGAAAAAACACGTTCTCTAATTTCTACTTCCTCAGTGTATTCTGCTCTTATATCATAAGCCTTATTATAAAATTCGCCGATGCTTGTTTTCGCATCCGAGTAAACCTTTGGATCAATTGTAAAAATCTCATCCACTTCATACTTAACATTTTCCTTTAAAGCACTTGTGGCCTCAAGATCATGATAATCTTCAGAAAGCACAATATCCTCACTTACAATATCGCCTACCTTATAATCATAAGGATAAGAAAATATGGTCAGGGCATATGTCGTATGTAAGATGATAAATAATAAAAGACATCCAATCAAAATATGTACATTGATTTCTTTAAACTTTACTGCAAACGCTG
This sequence comes from Acidaminobacter sp. JC074, assembly GCF_022496765.1. Classification (GTDB taxonomy): domain Bacteria; phylum Bacillota; class Clostridia; order Peptostreptococcales; family Acidaminobacteraceae; genus JABXKX01. The sequence continues at coordinate 145,170 of NZ_VANV01000007.1, forward strand.
AATCTTTAAAAAACTTACTTAAAATAGCTTTCATCGTAACTCCTAATCGTTTTCGAACAGTTCATATTGTTTAATTATCTTCTTTACCAAACCATGACGCATGACATCTCTATCTGTAAATGTCATGACGCCAATTTCATCTAAATCTCTTAACACATGTAAAGCATGACTAAGCCCTGATGTCTTTCTTTCTAAATCTACCTGAGTCACATCACCGTTTATAACCACTTTGGAACCAAAACCAAACCTGGTTAAAAACATCTTCATTTGGGCTGTTGTTGTATTTTGCGCCTCATCTAAAATGATAAAGGCATGATCAAGGGTACGACCTCTCATATAAGCAAGCGGTGCAATTTCTACAAGGCCTCTTTCTCTGTATGCATTAAAAGACTCGTATCCTAATATTTCTTCCATGGCATCATAGATAGGTCTTAAATATGGGTCAACCTTTGACTGTAAATCACCTGGCAAGAAACCTAAGTTTTCTCCAGCTTCTATGGCAGGTCTTGTGACAATAATCCTTTTGACTTTTCCACTCTTAAAGGCCTTGATAGCCATAGCAACTGCCACATAAGTCTTACCTGTACCAGCAGGTCCAATACCAAATATCAAGTCTTTGTTGTCAATAATATCTAAATACTGTTTCTGACCAAGTGTTCTTGGATAAACAGGCTTGCCTTCTTTCGTGACACAGATGGTCGTCTTATAAAAATCTGTTATATCCGCTTCGGCATCATCTTCAATGAGCTCAAGGGCATACTCTATCTTTTGAAGGTCTAAATCATCACCTACTTCTATAATGGCAATGAGTTTTTCCAGTAGCTTTTTAGCCTTTGATGCCTGATGGCCTTCTATAACAATCTCATCTCTGACAAGGCTTAAGCTGATGTCTAATATCTTTTCTATATAATTAAAATGTTCATCTAAGTTACCAGCCAATTGCATGATAACATCTACATGATGAATCTGAATTGTTTCTCTCATGTTTCCTCCAATACTCCTGTTAATTTTACCATATTTCACTCTAACATCCTAGTTGAGACAATTGTAAAACAAAATAACTGCTTCAACATAGAGTTGAAACAGTTATAAACGTTTAAACAGTCATATTAATTTAAGAAACCTTTAACGATTTGAGACACAGTCTTACCATCAGCACGGCCTTTTACTTGAGGATTAACAATCCCCATAACCTTGCCCATGTCTTTCATAGAAGTAGCGTTCACTTCCGAAATTACACCAGATATAAGAGTTTTCAATTCATCTTCAGATAATTGTTCCGGCAAATATTTTTCAAGTACAGAAATCTCTGCTCTTGCTTCATCTGCCAAGTCTTCTCGACCGCCCTTAAGGAACTCATCAATAACACTTCGTTTTTGCTTAACTTGAGTTGCGACAATATCAATAACTTCGTCATCAGAAAGTTCAACTCTCTTATCTACTTCTACTTGCTTAATAGCAGCTCGAAGCATCGTAATTACTGATTTCTCCAACTTTTGTTTTTGCTTCATGGCTTCTTTTAAATCCGCCATCAATTGATCTTTAATGCTCATAAGTCATCTCCTTAGAAAGATTTTCTCTTCTTTCTACGAGCAGCTTCTGATTTCTTTTTTCTCTTAACACTTGGCTTTTCGTAGTGTCTTCTTTTTCTTAGCTCTGCTAATGTACCTGCTTTAGCAGTTTCTCTCTTAAATCTCTTAAGAGCGCTATCTATGTTCTCGTTTTTTCTTACTTCAACGCCAGCCATTTAACTTACACCCCCTTATTTCAAATATCATATTCTGATAAACAGGTTGTACTGTGCCAACCTATAAGGGAACACAGAATACTAAAGTATTATACCCTATTTTAAAAGACATTTCAATACATATTTCGTATTTTTTTAGTCTAACCCGGTGGCCACTTCATAAAACGTCCACCAAGCAGGTGATAATGTAAGTGATGTACCGTTTGGCCACCTTCATCACCTGTATTTGCAACAAGCCTAAAACCAGACTCTGCTATACCTAGACTCCCAGCAATCTCAGCTATCTTAAGCTGAATGTAACCTAAAAGCTCTAGATGAGATTCATTTGCCTCTTTTAAAGAAGCAATGTGTTCTTTAGGAATTACAAGTATATGTTCTGGTGCTTCAGGGTTTAGATCTCTGAAGGCAAGTATTTTATCGTCTTCATAAACTTTATTACTCGGTATATCACCAGATACAATTTTGCAAAAAATGCAGTCCATTAATTTCGCCTCCCTTCAGATTTATTTTCATTATAATTATATAATGAAATCTAAAGGATTGCTACATTATTGTAACAAGTCACCAATCAATTTACCATCAATGACCTCTTTAATCTTAACAGTCCTAATGGTATTCACAAGGTTATCGAGGCTTCTAACAGAAACTCTTAAGTAACCTTCTGTTAAACCTTCAAAGGCACCCTCTACAACTTCTTCAAACAAGACTTTCATTTCTCTTTTTAAAAATTGATTTAAGTAATCCTCTTCTACCTGTTTACAGCGATCTTGAAGCTTGTGAGACCTGTCGCTCTTAACTTCACCGTGTACTTGATTTTTCATGACTGCAGCCTTTGTACCTTCTCTAGGTGAATACTTGAATATATGCACCTTAGAAAAACCTACTTTTTTGACAAAGTCACACGTCTCTTCAAATTCCTGGTCACTTTCTCCTGGAAAACCAACAATAATATCGGTTGTAAAAGAAGCATCCTTTAAATGAGCATTAATTAGACTGACAGCCTCATAGTATTCATTTGTATCATACTTCCTGTTCATTCTTTCTAAAACGGTGTCAGAACCACTTTGTAAAGATAAGTGGAAGTGATTACAGAACTTATCAAGTTTGCTTAATCTTTTCACAAAATCCTCAGTGATGATCTTAGGTTCTAAAGATCCTAATCGGATACGCTCTAAACCCGTAATGTCATTGAGGGATTCAATGACTTCTATTAAAGAAGTATTTTCTATATCTTTACCATAAGAGGATAAGTGAATCCCAGTCAATACAACTTCCTTAAAACCCTTTGAAGATAAGATCTTTGCTTCTGAAACCACATTTTTAGGATCTCTAGACCTAATAGGCCCTCTGGCATAAGGAATGATGCAGTAGGAACAGAACTGATTACACCCGTCTTGTATTTTCATAAATACACGTGTCTTATCAACAGTATCCTCTATAGACATTTCATCATAAGTCTTGGTTTTCATGATTTCGCCAACTTGTACAATTTTACTTGTAGGTGTTGCTGACTCTAAATATTTAAGTATATCTTTTTTTTCATTGGTACCCAGTACAACATTGACTTCACTGATGGCTTCTACTTGCTCAGGTGATACCTGTGAGTAGCAACCGACTACAGCAATAACTGCATCTGGATTGGCTTTTCGAGCACGTCTCATAAACTGACGAGACTTTCTATCACTGATAGATGTTACTGTACATGTATTGATAACATAGTAATCAGCATAGTCACCATCCACCAAATTGTAGCCAGCTGATTGGAACTGCTCTATCATTGCTTCAGATTCATATTGATTAACTTTGCAGCCTAGTGTTAAGACTGCTACAGATTTCTTCATATTGCCTCCACTCTTTTCATTAAAGCATTATATCAGCATATTTAGTGTGATGCAAATTAAATTTTCACCATTATAGTCTAAATTAAAAGCACCTCTAGGAGATGCTATAGTCTAAAGTACCATACGGCACATCCTTCTTCTTCTTTTATATCTACTGAAAAATCTATACCTCTTTCCTTTAAACCTAAAAAAATGTGACTGGCGGCAATACCAATGTCTACATTGGGGTGCTCCCATTTAGGATGTTTATAACCTACTGGCATGGCAACTCTTACAAGCTTTTCATCTTCCGAAACATCAAAGCGCCAGAACTGTAGATTACCAGCAGATGGAGCCAATCTAGCAAGATCCAAGGCAAAATAGATGTCCTCTGAAAGGTCTTTTTTACCAACAAGAAGTTCATCCAAAGCTTTTCTCTTATGACTCATCATTGAAGACTGTAACCTATCAATAATCCTAAGTCCCTTTTCCTTATGATAAGCCAGTGGGCTAATGGCAATTACCCGCGTCCCATCTACTGGTCCTTTACCATATGACCATCTTGGATCATTTTCAGATGGCGTCATATGAGGCATTAAATCGTTGAGTGTTCTTAAATGATAATGGCCAAACCAACAAGTTGATATACCAAGATCCGTTGCATATAGGAGGACTAGTTCTCCTATAAAACCAGCCTTTGAAATCGAAACCATATCGGTCTCAGACATAATAGCAAAGTTATCTTTAGGTGCAGTAAACATGGTGTATAGTTTTTTTCCACCAGAAGCTTCAAATAGCTTAACTTGGACACTATGCTCAAAGGGTACTTCCAGGTTGTTTATAAAGTTCAGAAGTTGACTTTTCTTTTCAGATTGAATAGGATCTGTTAAAAAACTTCTGACCGACCTTCTATTAAATACCGCATCTATTAAACTCATATTTGACTCCTTATTTAAAAAACTGTTTTCTTAAGAGACAGAAGTAGCCATTCAGTTCTTCTGTCATATGCTCTAAAACATCAGCTAATTCACCCTCTGTCAGTTTACTTCTCTTACTCAGAAAATTAGCGGAGTATCCGGCAATCAGATGATGGACAAGTTCTACCAGCTTGTCTCTATCTTCTGGATCCTTGAGAACTTTCTCATCCAGCCTATCTTTACCACTCTGCATAGACAAGGCTGCAAAGGCCTGATACTTTTCAGCCATAAAAGCTTTCACTTCAGGTGCCTCTTCCATATAGGCATCGAACATCAATTTATACTCAAGAGGATACTCTAAACTCATCCTAATCTTCATATTTGATCTAAACAAAAGTTTATCAAAATAATCTTCTGGTACTTGAGCACTTTCCATATAAGTCTGTAATCGATCTTTAAAAAAATCTAATATATATGAAATCAAATAGAAATACTGAGCTTCTTTGTTACCGATATAGTTGAACAAAGAGCCCTTAGAAATTCCAGCTTCTTTTACAATCGTATTGGTTGATGCACCTGCATAACCTTTTTGAGCATACTCTTTAATTAAGGCATCTCTAATTTTTTTTCTTTTTTCCTCAGCTAATTCTTCTATTTTCATGCTATCTCCTAGTTTGTAAAGTCCTTTTTATTATACATGAATAAAGATAAAGTAGACAATACAATCAGTAGAAAGAGACTACCACCGAGCGCTAGAAAATCATATTGAGATGCATTCAGAACCGCTCTTACATTAAAAATACCAAATGGCGTTAAATACTTAAGCCATTCAAAGTCAGTAAAGATACCTTGAATCATGGCTATAAAGTACATGATAAATACCAGTCCTAAAGCAACAGGCATAGCCACTCTTGATTTAACAATAACAGTTGAAAGACACAAACCGATTCCAGAAAAAATAACTTGCGTTAATAAAGTAGATGAAAATACTGTTATAAAAAAGTCAGTACTAATTTCTGCACCTGCAATAAAATAAAGAAGTACAATGGATATAAGGGACATAAACAACGAAAAGCATATAATTGAAAGTAGTATATGAAGTCCCTTTTGAACAAGCATATCAGATCTTGAAATTGGCTTGGCTGCAAGAAATTCAATTGTTTTATCATTCTCTTCTTTTCCCAAACTGTGAATCCCCAACAAGATAGCCATAGCGCCTGCACCTAAGAGGACATACTGATAAATATAGGAAAAGTAATCTATCGGATTCGAGAAATCTATGTTATTGGCGTTAATAGCTTGAAGCATCTCCTGCGGAAAACTTGCCATAACTTCAGATAAGTAATCACTCTGTTCTGCAAATGATGGAAACATAGATATGGACATGGTCATAATCAGACCACATGCAAGTAACCATATGACTAGTGATTTAAGACCAGACTGCCATTCTCTTTTTAACAAATACATACGCGCCTCCTTATTGATAGTGGTGTAAAAATATTTCTTCTAGGGATGGATCTTCAATCCATATGTTTTCAATCTGATTTTTTAAAAGTTCAACTAAAAAATTCTCTAGTCCTCCTATACACAAACATGTCACCATCTTATCCTTGATGATTAGGTCTTTTATATTTTCTTTTGGTGATACAAATGTAGAAGGCTCTTTTAAAAGAACTTTGATTTTCTTGTACTTAACCCTACTCAGTTCTTCAAGGGTTTCTACTTTGATTAACCGCCCTTCCTTTATAATGCCTACACGGTCACAAAGCTTTTGTACTTCTCCCAAGATATGTGAAGAAAAAAATATAGTCGTCCCTTTTTCTTTTTCTTTGATTAATAGATCAAAAAACTTATTTTGCATAATGGGATCAAGCCCTCCAGTTGGCTCGTCAAGTATTAGAAGTTTCGGTTCATGAGCCAGAGCTTGAATAATGCCAATCTTTTTCTTGTTGCCATAAGATAGATCTTCAATTTTTTTACTGGTGTCCAGTTCAAAGTAATCACATAGATATTTTAGTCTTTCTGTAAAATCGCCCCTATAATACTTGATTGAGTAATTTAACAGTTGTCCTCCCGTCATATCATCATAGTATGAAACTTCTGAAGGTAGATAGCCAATCATATGTTTTATCTCATGCAGTTTTCCTGAAACAGGTTCGCCGAATAAAGAACACATACCTCCACTTGACTTAATAAAGCCCATCATGGTCCTAATCGTTGTAGATTTTCCAGCACCGTTAGGTCCAATAAAACCAAATACTTCTCCAGATTCGATTTCAAGATTAAGATTTTCAACGCCAAGAGTCTTTCCATAATACTTCGTCATATTCTCTAATTTAATAATCGTCATATTTGCCTCCTTTGACCATGTGGTCAATTATAATATAACACACCTTGACCAAGTGGTCAAGGAAAGAAATAAGAAAAGCCACCTTATAGGTGACTTGCATTAGTAATAACTATATGTTCTAGTAAGTTTATAAGTAAGATCATCAATGGTTACTGTCGCTTCAGTCCAATTGCCTTTTTCATCAAATGCCACATACTCAAAATTAGCTTTTGATTCAAAGTTGGCATTTAAATGAGTATAAGAAAGCAATTGATTGTCTTCATTGTAGGTCATGGTCATTTGATCTAAAACACCTACTTCTTCACTAGCAACCGTTTCTAAAATATAACCTGCATCTGTGTAGGCGTATGTTACACCATATACCATATAGGCTTCTAAGTTAAAATCTTTTGTTTCAATGAGTTTATCTTTGTCATAAATTCTATCATGAACCGTAAGCGGTGTTCTCTCTTCACCAGCAACACCATACATAACACCTTTGACTGTGTTATTTTCCATTTCTTCTGTTTTAAAGATCTGTTCATAATCCATTTTAGAGATATTCTCATCAAAATCAATGGCAAACACATTCATCATATTCTTGTTGTCATAAGAATACATCCAGGTTACAATGGTATCACCTTCAGTACTTCTATCTGTTTGAGCAGTCAAATTGCCTTTTTTATCATATTCAAAGCTTGCAAGGCTATTCATATAATAACCCATATCAATAAAATCAAAGCTTGTGATTTCACCTGCATCATTGTAGCCAGTTTGTACAAAAGACTCAACTTGACCTTTCAGATTCATCATGTCCAAACTCATTTCATTGTAGTTTCTAGATGAATCACCGCTACAGCCTACCAGTAAAAAAATCATTACAACTATAAGTATTTTCTTCATAATATCCTCTTTCATTAGTGTCTACTTTGATATGTCTCCTATAGCATATTGTATAATAGAAAGCATGGTAATACCAGCAGTCTCTGTTCTTAAAATTCTCGGTCCCAAACTGACAGAGTGTCCTCCAGCATCTACAAGTGCATCCACTTCCTCAGCTTCAAAACCACCTTCAGGTCCTATGACTATGGCAACCTTCTTTTTATCATCAGTCAGATGATTTTTTAAAGAACGACTAGATTCAAGCTCATAGGCAATTAAAACCAAGTCGTAGTCTGATACCAATCCTGCCAAGTCCTTTATGGCAAGCATAGGTTTGACTTCAGGTATATGTGAACGTTTAGACTGTTTAGCAGCTTCATCAGCAATTTTTTGCCATCTCTCAATTTTCTTTTTTTGACCTTTAGCATCTAGTTTGACAATAACACGCTTTGTACTTAGAGGATAAATATTGTGTACCCCCAGTTCAACGGATTTTTGTACAATTGTCTCCATTTTACTACCTTTGGCCAATCCTTGATAAAGATCTACCAAGACATGACTTTCTCTAGAGACTTCTCTTTTTTCAAGCACCTTACATACAATCTGGTCATCCATGGCTTCAACGGTTACAACATATTCCTGGCTTGCAGCATCACAAATCTCTAGTTTTTCATTAATTTGGACTCTTAATGCCCTTTTGATATGATTGACATCATTGATATTATCAATAATGACTTGGTCAGACTCTATAACATAACCAACAAAAAATCTATGCATAATTATCCTCTATACTTGGCAAGAATGGCATGCCATTCACCTTCATTTATATGTTCTATTACTTCAAACTTACTTGAAATAACTTCTAAGACATCTTTTTCTCTACCGTTGACTATACCAGATGTGATGTAGTAACCATCTTTTTTTACAAAGTTCTCAATAGTCTCTGTCATCATGATGATGATATCAGCCATAATATTAGCCACTACAATGTCTGCTTTGTCTTCTAAGACATCCGTCAAATTACCGAGTCTTGCATCTACAACATGATTCAGTCCATTATGGGCCGCATTTTCCTTTGTAGCTATAATAGCATCTTCTGCTATGTCTACACCTACAACTGATTTAGCACCTAGCTTAGCTGCAGCAAGGCCAATGATGCCAGTCCCGCAACCGATATCATAAACTGTATCGGAATCTTTTAAGACCTTTTCAACAAGCTTGACACACATACTGGTGGTTTCGTGTGTACCAGATCCAAATGCAGAACCTGGATCCATCTCTATGACAATATCGCCTTCTTCAGACTGATAGTCTTCCCATGTCGGTTTTATGACGATATGACTTCCTATTTTAAAGGGTTTGAAGTACTCTTTCCACTTGTCCTTCCAATCCTCATCATCAACAATCTCATATTTGATTTGACCTGTACCGATGTTCAAGCCATTAGACTCAATGTTTTTTAAAGTCTCTTCAATAAAAGCTACTGTCTTTTCAATTTCTTCACTGACAAAGATTTTAACGACTACATCTTCATGATTAAACTGTCTAGCAGTTTCTTCACTGTAATCCCAGTCCCCCTTGTAGCTGTCACTAAACATTTCATCATTAGGATCTTCAATAACAGCACCTTCAATGCCATTTTCTTCAAGCAAGTAGGTTAAGACATCTACCGCTTCCGTCTCTGTATGTATTTCTATCTTATACCACTTCATATTTCCTCTTTTCTATAATCAATGCATTATAACATATTCCTGCAAAAAAATAAAAATCTAGCGAACTAGATAAAAGATTGAGAGGATAAACTTTTCTAATTTTAATATACTTTACTACCAACATAGGCTGAATCTGCTTTTACTAATGTATAAGCAACATTGTAGTCTACGTAAATAGAGTCAGTACTAGCATCAACAACAACCCATTCGCCATCGATAAGAACTTCATTCCACGCATGATAGACTGGTGTATAAGAACTATAACCTTTCACAAGTTTAGCAGGTACATCAACCGATCTTAACATCGATGCCATCATTGCTGCGAAATCGTAGCAAATTCCAGTCCCTTCAGCCAATGTATCATCAGCTAGAGGAATGTATCCTTTTGGAAGGCTAGCAGCTTTTTGATAATCATATCTTACATTAGTAATAACGTATTCATGAATGATCTCAAGCTTTTCCTGATCTGTCACAGCGTCTTTAGTCAATTCTTTGGCTAGGATCGCTACTTGCGATTCTTCGTTCCAGTTTACTGTTTGAGTAGCATTTAAAAATACAACTTCCTCATCAATAGTAACATTGATTGTCTTATCAGATAACAGTTTATATCTACGACCATCATTACTACCTAATACTGAGATTTTATATTTTCCACTACCCATTTGTAAAGGAAGTGTCTCGTTCGCTGATACTAAATTGTAGATATATTCTACATCATCTTTCTCAACGATTGCCTTAAAACTAGAATAACCAGCTGAAGATACTTTGATCTCAACTGTTGCATCAGCAGTGTTAACCTTTACTGTATTTGTATCTGCATAAACAGATGTTGCGCTAGAAACTAGCAGCAGCATAACCATAAAAATTAACATTATTCTTTTCATAAGATCTCTCCCTTGGCACCTGGCTATCTTCTTTCGAAGACCCTATAGTTTTGCGTCCCCACCTCACAGTAGGTTTGCCGTTTACATTTTGGGAAAGAAAAGTAATAAACTTTCCTTTCGATAACTGGCTGTCATATCATTTCTGACTTAGACCCTATAGTTTTGCGTCCCTAACTTTCATTAGGTTTGCCATGTCGTGAAAAGCTTTTGATTACATGGTAATCAAAGTCTTCTCGGTAGCTGGCGATCTTAGGTTTCCCCTTAGACCCTTGAGCTTTGCGTCCCTGACTTTCATCAGGTTTGCCTTTTCTCGGCTAACTCTGCCGACTTGATTACCCTCTCACCTATATTATACCACATATTGAGAAATATGAAACCAACTTAGGTGATAATCACATTACCAGAAGTTTACGATTCCATAACAGTTGATTGGTCATAAAAGTCATTTAGTAACACGGTGTTATTTATAAATACACTAAATTATGTTAGAATAAAAATGAGGTGAAAGTATGACATTCGAAAGAGCAAGAAGCGATCAAAACAAGGAAATTCGCTTAAATGAAATAAAAACTGCTGCCATAAAACTCTTTTACGAAAAATCATTTTCTGAAATTTCTATGGCAGGTATTGCAAAAGAACTGAACTTTACAAGAGGCAATCTCTATAAATATTATCAAACTAAAGAAGCCATCTATCTAGATATCATCTTAGACGACATCAAAAAATGGGTTTTCGACTTAAAAGAAAGAAGTCACAATAACCCCGCTAAGTCTATTGAGGAATTCGTAGATTTATGGACAGATGTCACCATTAAAAACAAACAACTTATCCAGCTGCTTTCTATCATGTTTACAATTTTAGAAAGAAACGCACCACTTGAAAACCTGATATCATTTAAGAAGTCTATGATGTTAGAATCTGCTCAATTGATAGAAATCATTCAAAGTCAAATAAACTTAAGTCCTGAAGATACATTTAAGTTTGTTAACTACCATGTTTCAACTTCTATTGGCTTGTATCCAGTTTGTCATCCGTCAGAGGTACAAAGAGAAGCTGCTAAACTTTCAGGTACCAACTATGAGTTTATGGATTTCAGAACACAGTTCTCTGATTATTTAACTATTTATTTAAAACACCTAACAAAAAACCCCTCAAATTGAATTGAGGGGATTTCTTTTACTCTGGTAATGGGATATTTGTTTGGAAAATGAAGTTCTGCGATGCAGCTTCAATGTTACCATATGCCCAATGTTTATTTGTTATGTCTGTAAACTTAGTTACAGGTGCAAAATATTCCGGTCTAGCGATTAGGGTATTGATCATACCAACAACCTGCTCACGAAGTGTTGGGTCGTTTGGTCTGAACGTACCATCTTCAAAACCAGTTACAATACCAGCATTGTACATCATATTGATGTATTGATTAGCCCAGTGACCTTCAACATCAGAGATACCAGCAGAAGTGCTGTTTACATAGATGTTTTGGAATTGCCAGAACTTCGCAAACACTGCAGACATTTCTGCTCTTGTAATTGGTTCATTCGGGTTAAACTTACCATCTGGTGTACCAACAAATATATTCGTTCTAGCTATTGCCTGAACATAAGTGTAATACCACTGGTCAGCATTAACATCACTAAACTTTTGATCACCTGGGAAATCCAAGTTAAGCTTAAGAATCTTAGCAAACATCGTTGCAACTTCAGCTCTTGTTACTGAGTTTTGAGGTCTAAACGATTGATCTGGATAACCAAAGATGTATGGCTCATAAAACTCAATAGCACCTAATGGTGTTTTCTCTTCAATGATCACTCTAGCAGTAGCTGTTTTACCACCATCTTCAGTAGTAACAGTAACTGTAGCAGAGAAATCTTCTACACCTGTAGGTGGTTCTTCTTTAAATGAAACCACACCATTTTGATCGATTTCTAAATAATCATTATTGGAGATTGACCAGGTAACATCTTTATTATCTGTACCTGTTACAGTCTCATCAAAATCAAATGTTGTAAAGTCAGGATCAGCACTTGCTCCATACTCTAAAGGCACTAAGTCTGCATTTAATCTAACTCTTATTGTTGGTGTTGAACTAGTAGAAACACTACTACCTGAACTTGGTGGATTTCCTCCAGAATTTGAACCTGATCCAGAATCATTACCAGAACCAGAATCGTCTCCAGACTCATTGTCGTCACCTTCATCTTCAGGTGTTGGAACAAAGTCAACAATCACTTTAACATCTACAGATTTTTTCTTGCTATCAAGACCATCTTGATAAGTCATCTCTAATGTAATATAACCTTCAGCATCGGTCTCAACATTCTTATATGTTACCGTATTATTCATAAGTGATATATATTCATCACCCGATTTTACTTTCCAGTCAAAATCAGCACCAGCTAAGTTATTTTCAGCGCTTGGCTTTGGATTTGTCATAAATCCGAGCTGTTTAGTTCCTTCTGAAGAAGAAACATTATAACCGTATCTTAAAGTTACAGTTTCAACAACTACTTCGCTACCAACTGCTTCAGTCACTTTTAATTCTGGTGTGAAGTTAAAGGTCTTTTCAATGATGCTTGATTCATTGCCAGCTGCATTTATCGCAATAGCCTTTACTAGCTTTGTAGTATGAATCAACTCAACATCATCAGCATTATATACTGGTGACTCTGCATCAGGTTCTGCATCACTACCTAAATCTACAATAATGTAATGAATTGTGTCACCTGTTGAAGATTCAATATCAACTTTGAATGCTTCTTTAAACTCAGTTGGTTGATCACCGAAGTTAACATTTGGAATCGTTGGATCATGTGTATAAACTTTCGATGTAGTTGATACATTACCAGCTGAATCAGCGACTTCCACATATAGCGTAGTATCAGTTATGACTGCTGAATCAACAAGTGTTGAGAAGTCAGCACTCTTTAAAGCATCATCCTCTACATCTACTAACGTCCATGTCCCATTATCAAACTTGTATCTTATAGAAATAACATCGCTATCAGGACTCGAAATTGTACCCGTTAGGTTTCTGTTGAACATACGCTCTTCAGGATTAATAACGATTGCTGGGCCTACATTATCATAAATAAAATCCTTCGTCACCACTTCTGATTCATTACCATAAACATCAGTAGCCTTAGCATAAACAGTTACATTAGGCGACTCTAGGCTAGCAGTAAATTCAGCTGCAGTCGATAATACATTCGACATATTTGATGTATCAGCATCTACCTTTGTGAAGTTTTCACCGTCTAAAGAATATTCTACAAATGCTATATTACTATCTTCATCAGTAGCTGTAACTGTAGCAGCATGACTCGTTGTATTAAATCTTTCTTTTCCAGTTATCTCGACACTTGGTGCTTTATATTCAGCTTCTACACCAATAACCATGATACCAACTTGTTCGTCCATTAAAACATCATCATGTTGAGCGAACAACTCAACAGTATTGTATAAAGCGTTCTGTTGTCTCATCCAAACCTGCTTATCGCTAAATGTTTGAACTTGACTCATCACAATAGGCTTCTCTACAAACTTCGTTTCAGTCTTACCAGTTTCAAACGAAGGATATTCAGTCTTTTCAAACACGAACTCTTCTTCTTTCGCAGTTTTATCAGAAAAACCATTATCTTCATAAACAATAATCGTTCTCTTGACTTTTTCACTACCATCCATGATATAAACTTCATGTTTACCTGGTTTGATTGCTAAATAAGAAACGAGCTCATGATTATGATGATTAGTCGGTCTATCATCTTTCCACTCTTCAAGGAATATCTTGAAACCATTTGCAGATACATCACTAATTCTAGCATGTGTTTTATTGCTACCTGTGTATGATGCAATTTGTGCAAAAACAACTGGTTTACCAATACTAGAAGTCAAACTAACATCTTTCCATTCGGGATCAGCATCCTTTAACTCTCTATCTTCAGGATTATTGTATGAACCATCTTCATTGGTTAAGTCATCGTTATAGTCAACAACCACTGTATCAGCTTCACCAATAATTTCACCTTCTGTATTCAATAACACACCAGATTCTAGTGCCAAATAGCCAATATCTTCTTTTAAGACATCTCCAGATGCAACTTCAACAAAAGTTTTAAACTTATCATCAAAGATATCATAGTCACCATTTCTAACTGATGTTAAGTTCGTCTTAAGAATGTTATTTCTCAAGTTAGCAGTAACATCAATATTATTAGCGGTTTGCATTTGAGCTAGAAGTACCAATCTCTTATAGTCATCTAAGTCAATCTTATAATTCTTATTATCAGTCGCTTCATTTTTTCCAATCTCAATAACATCACTCGAATGCTTTGTAATAACGACATCAAACTCATCTGAACTACTTTGGTTATTTGAATCCGTTACAATTACTTTCAATTTACCACTCGCAAACTGATTTGTATTCAATTCATCACCATCTAACAATAAATCACCCGAAACAACTTCAAACATAATATCTAAATTGTCATCTAAATCATCATTAGCTGTAATATAATCTAACAAATCAACATCAGCATGCTGCACCACTTCTACATCATCCGCACTTACTGTAGGTGGATTATCTACATTAAGTACATTTCTAAAGTATACTGGCGAAGTGAATCTTGTGATTGGGTCACCTTCTACTTCATTTTGATTTACCTTGTAAATAGGTGACCAAATCCAATTAGAATCGTTCGTAAACTTATTGGAAGTATTTGTCCAACCATTTGCAAACTGATCAATTAGAGTCGCTTTATCCCAAGAAGCTCTGTAGTCGTCTTCAAACCACTCTACAGAATCCTTGTACTTAGGCGGAACAACACCAGTGTTTAAATCATTTTTATTGATATCTTTTTCAGCATGGTATTCATACCAGTCTGAGTTATTTGACATTAAATCGCCGTCAACACCATAGTATTCAAATCTAAAACCAGAAATTGTTGCAGTACCATCATCTTTATCCCAAGCCTTAATTGCAAAACTTGGCGTTTCTTGATAGTCATCACCCGGAAGAAAATATGCATCTACTGTTTGCCAGTATTGATCTACAACCCCTATGGGTTCTTCATTGATGTAAAATTCGTGTTTGTCATCTACAGTAATATATAAGTTATTTACTCGAACAAATGGAGAAGTTTCAGTAGCCATTGTAACACCATTGTATTTCACATTGGCTCTAACAAAAATCATACCACCCTTAACTTGTGGAATTACTTCTTCTGAGTCATCAAGTGATAACTCATTTTCAATCCATTCGTCATTTTCTAAATCATATACTTTTTCAAACCACTTGTAGTCTATAGACCATTTATCATCAGATATTGAAGCATGCTCTACTGACAACTTGTCTCCTGCATTAGCAAAGTATTCACCACTATCAGAAAGAGATGTAATCGCTTCTACAGGTTGAGCAGTTTCACTTAGTCTATATGTCTTTAGTTTAAAAGTAATATCAAAATCAGGCATCTCAATCGTTACAGGAACCTTATTACTGACTTCCTTAGATTCAGGTACTTCAGTGTCATTATAGCTAAGCACTGATTCAACGTAAATCTCGCTACCTAGATCATCATCTTCAGCTACGTACTCATCCCCAGAGACAGTAAGCTCTTCAATAGTATCACCTGTTTTTTTGAACCATTTAAAAGATTTTGTCCATCTATTATTTGGTAAATCATCACTTGAAAGTTCAATTGTCTCTCCGACTTTAACCTCACTCGGATCAAGCGTTGGATCAATTTCCGGTATCGTTCTAGTTAAATAGAAAATACCTGAATCAACCGGTGTCCAAGAAGTAGTATCAGTAGAGATATTAAAAATAAGTTTACCATCTCCACCCCAGTTAAAGTAATCTAATATAAACTCATAGTCTCCAGCAGTAATTTTATCAGTAACAACTTCATTATTTGCACTAACATACCATCCTGAACCATTGTATGGCTTTGAATAACTACTTTCACCAACTTCACGAATAAACAGCTCTACACCATCATCACTTAGTAACTGGAAATGTGAATCAGTGTCTAAAGAAAATTTACCTGTCATTCTCTGAGCATTTTTAGTAGTTGGCTGACCAGAAGTTTTCCTTAAGAAAGCTTTTTTATCATCACCTTCTTGCCAATTGTCATCACCTAAAGTAGGTGTCCTTTCAAAATCCCAACCAGTAAGTTTATCTTCTGTCTCTAGATTTAACCCTACCCACTTTTCTCCTTCTTTCATTTCCTTAATATCTGTTACATCGTAAAATTGAACATCTATTTTGGAAGGAATTATTATTTCGTTGTCATCATTTACAACATAGTCTGCAAATGCAGCATATGGCAAGCTCATTGTCGCAACCATAAAACTCAATGTTATTGCCAAGATTCTTTTCATCATTTTTTTCAAAGTATACCTCCGTTCTATTTCTACTGCGGGTAGTTATAGAATTTTTCAACCTCCTTTTTCTACTTCATTTTGAACCACGAAAAGATGATGCTCACTACTTCATCATTGAATCCTCTCATTGCACAAAAGATATAGTATTAATATACCACTAAATTAGTGAATAAAACAGCAATTTTAAATGATTTTACATACAATCACGATTAAATAAACATATGTATTTCGTTGTTCATTTATTTTCACATTATATTTTATTACACTTGAATCTACAAAGCTGTTTAGCAACTTGTAAAAAACACTTCAATAAGTGCAAATATCCGGAATTACTTAGCCTGCATCATAATTGTAGTTCTCAGATTTCATTCTAAAATAACATGACTATTCTCTTCCTTAAAAGCTTATTTAATATTATACACAATAAAAGACCCAGTTTTCACTGGGTCTAAACATTATTGGTCAGTTGGACCATCTGCTTGTCTTATAAAAGGTTGTGCAGCTGCTTCAATGTTTCCATAATTATGAGTTTCTTTCTCAACATCTAGGAATTTAGAAGCAATAGCTTGATTCTCTGGTCTTTCAATAAGCTTGTTGATCATAGCAACTACATCTCTTCTGAGAGTGTCCATTTCTGGAGCATATGATCCGTTATCTAATGTAGACACGATACCGGCATTATACATCATATAAATGTATTGACTTGCCCAGTGATTTTCAGCTACATCACTTAACATAACCTTTTGTTTATTTACATCAACATTCTTATACTGCCAGAACTTAGCAAACACTGTAGAAAGCTCCGCTCTCGTAATTGGAGCATCAGGATTAAAGTTTCCTAAATCATCTCCAACGAAGATATTTGTTCTTGCAATAGCTTGGATGTAATTGTAGTACCATTCACCCTCCACTACATCATTAAACTTAGGAGTTCCTGGATAATCTAAGTTCATCTCTAAAATAGTTGCAAACATAGTAGCCACTTCAGCTCTAGTTACAGCATTTTCAGGTCTGAAAGTATTGTCAGGATATCCATAAACGTATGGATTGAAGAATGATATTGCAGCTTCCGGTACTAATTCATTAAGAAGTACTCTAGCAGTTGCAGATACATTACCAGCCAAAGATGTTGCTGTTACTGTTGCAGAAAAATCTTCTATTCCTTCTGGCGGAGTTGATTTGAATGTGATTGTACCATCACCATCAATCTCTAAATAAGGATTATTTGAAATCTCCCAACGAGTTCTCTTATCTCTTGTGTTTCTAATGATTGCATTTAAGTCTACAGACTCATCACTATCTTCACCAGGAGTAAAGTCTAAAGTAACAACATCTGCATCTAATTCAATCGTAATTTCTGGTTGCGGAGAAGATGGTTCCACATCGTCATCGTCATCATCACTAGGATCATAATAAGATGAATACGAAACATTGACATCAACATCATCACTAAGGACAACATATTCAGGCATGCTTACTGATGTAAGTTTAACTTCTTCATCTGGTACAGTTACAGACATCCCATCCTTATGCAGTAAGAATACATCTACATAAACTTTTGAATCTCCTACCTCCATACCGTAAACCATACTTCCATCAAGGCTTACTGTATCATTGCTAGTATAATATCTATAGCCCTCAAACTCAATATAGTCATTTTCATCCGTTACGGCTTGATTTATTTGGTCGTAATTTGGTTCTTCGTATTCAATCATTTCTTTATGAGTGTACCATATCACTCTATTAACTGAATATGGCAAAGAAATCCTTGTAGCTGCCGTTTCAACTAGCTCTGTTAATCTTAATTGATAGTCTAAGTCCATTTCTCTCAAGTCAGCGTCTAGTGGAGTTGTTCCGCTATAGCCATATCTCAAGTCGACTTTTTCTAACTCAACATCCCTAACTTCCGGATCAATAATCATAACATCATTGATTTCAGTATAAGTTGCTTTCACTACTGGACTTTGATATGGTCTACCAGTTTCATCAGTAACTGGTCTAATCGCTTTAGCCCATAATGTAGTCGTTTTCGTTAGCGACAAGGTACTTCCATCCAACACTTGCCATGCTTCTTCATTTTCTTCAGGATCTATATAACTTATCAAGATGGAAGCATCTTCATACGTTGATGTTAAGGTAACAAGTAGTTCGCTAATAAAATATGACGTACCTGGTGTTACTGTTAAATCAGGCACTTCCCTATCTAACTCATACATTTGCTCCTCTGTAATATTATTACCTAATTCATCTTCAGCATATGCATAAACTGTAGTAGTTGCTATTAAATCTATTTCAGTCGCATCAGTATAATCTTCCCATTCCTCATCAAGGCTTGTTCTATATTTCTTAACCTCTGCATCTTCTCCAAAAAGGATATCCACTGATTGAGTCCCACTAAATTTAACTGGCATACCTTCTACACCTTTAGGATCAAACTCAATAGATGGCGCTTCATTGTCTGCTGTATAAACTTTACTTAAACTTGATTCATTACCGTATCTATCTACTGCAGTAATAGTAACTGTACGTGAATCAGTAAATTTCACCGATTTCGGAGCATCATCGTTATTCGGATCCTCATCATTCATAGGATCTTCAAAAGATTTGATATCCATTTTCAAATCACCTTCAACAGGTTCTCCTTCATCAATTCTAAAGCTTCTTATTCCAGAATCGTCAGAAATCTCAAAGTTTAAAGTGAACTCGCCTCTAAACGATGTTGATTCAGGCATCGTAATTTCAGGGCCTTGCATTTCAGACAACTTACCAATGACCACCATGCCAATATCACTTAGAACATGACTTCCATCAAACTCCTCTTGTGCAAATAAGTCAACACTCTCAAAAGTTTTATTTGATTGCCTAACCCAAACTTGGTCTTGATCATTATAGTTTTGAACTTGACTAAAAACTACATAGTCATCATACGTAAATTCCAAATCTCTTGAACTACCTTCACCAAGATCAATTGTGCCATTATATATCTGAGTACCGTTATCTAAACCTTTCTTTGCATAAATAGCTTGATTATCATCTAATATGTGTAAGCCTTCTTCAAACACTACATACGAAATTAACTCTGGATAATGTGAGTTCGTGTCTCGATGTTGGTCCCATTCCTCTAGCCATACATAATAGTCGCCATTCTCTTCTTTCAGTCTAGCATGTGTATACTGACCACCATTGACAGAAGCAAGATGTGCTATCACAACAGGATTATTAAAAGATTTCTGAATATCAATCTCATACCATTCCGGATCTGAAGTCCCAGGATCAACACCTTGATTATAGTCAATAATAAATGTGCCTGATTCAGCAATTAACTTTGGTCCATTATATAAATAACCTGATTCCATTGCAAAGAATCCTACGCTCTCATCGCTGTTTTTTGTACCGTCCGCCTCTTCTACATAGGTCGTAAAGTGTGTTTTTTCTATTTGGTAGTTTTGATTTCTTAAGTCGTCAACTTGATCTCTTCCGTTTCTATCAACTTGAATACTATTTCTTAGATTAGCAGCAGAATTATTTTTAGTAGTTTGCATTTGCGCTAGCAAAACTAAATAATCATATGACTCACCAATTTTGTGTCTTCCTACTGAGTTCGTAACACTGTCTATCAAACCATAATCAAAATCATCAGTACCCGACTTAATTACTTCGATTGTCCTAGTATCAGTAAAAGGTCTTCCCTTATACTCAGTAGAATAAACTACTACATATTCACCTGGCAGTCTGATATCCAAATAATTTGTCTTCAGTTCATCTCCGATTTGAATTGCAACAGAAAACTCCTGATTAACATTCGCATTTAAAACAGTTACATCTGATTTTAGATTAAAACCCTTGTAAGTATGTTCTTTAGCTAACTCACCAGTATAATCTGTATATTCAAAAGTTGGAGCGACAATCGCATCGAAACTCTTAGTTACAGTTGCACTATCTTTACCACTGTCTGTTACTGTATATCTAACTTGATAAACACCTGCTTTTAGAACTTTATAGGCATCAGGAGTCACTATTTTTTCTTCATCTTCATCCGGAGCTGTAACATAAACTTCAATATTTCCTATAATATTTCCATCTTCTTCGTCCATCGCTGATGCACCATCTAATAAGTTAATGATGTCATATTGAACTACTTCTAAAAAATCAGTTTTACTAATCTCAGGCGGAACATTTTTGTTCATAATATTTCTGAAGTATACTGTTTCAGTGAAGGGCTCCTCATAATAATCAGAATGCCAGATCCATTTAATTTCATCGCTGAGCGATTCGACCCAGTTGTTATCAGGACTGGTAATCTCATGTGCATTTGACCAAGAACCTTTATAATAAGGATCAGTCCAAGCTCGACCTTCACTGTCAGGACTTGGTTCTTGACCAATAAAGATATACCAATCACCATCAGTACCTGTCATATTCCCAGAAAACGAATCCGGATATTGCATATACATACCTGCAATCGTCGCATTTCCGTTATCTCTATCCCAAGCTTTCACAGCAAATACAGAATTACTGTTCACATCAGTGGGAAGGTCTTTGGGATACCCATAAACATTACCTGTCAACACACTCAGATTAGGTTTAATCTCATCATCATCTATCAATCCGCCATCGATGTACAATTCAAAAAAGTCATCTACAGCAATTTGTGCTTTAGAAGGATCTACTTCACCTTTAGTAGCTGCACTTTCAATAGGTAAGTCCATTGACTGCAACGCAAAATCTGGTGTTTCAGAAATAAAAGGTAAATTTAGAGTATCTTCATCCTGTTCACTTACAGGTGGTACTCCTTCTGGTACTTCACCACTTAGTGGAACCTCTTCTGGTTTTTCTTCTATTGGTGGAACCACTTCTAGTTTTTCTTCCACAGGTGGAACCTCTTCTGGTTTTTTTTCTACTGGTGGAACCTCTTCTGGTTTTTCTTCTACTGGTGGAACCACTTCTGGTTTTTCTTCTACTGGTGGAACCACTTCTGGTTTTTCTTCTACTGGTGGAACCACTGCTGGTTTTTCTTCCACTGGCGGAACCACTTCTGGTTTTTCTTCTAMTGGTGGAACCACTTCTGGTTTTTCTTCTAATGGTGGAACCACTTCTGGTTTTTCTTCTAATGGTGGAACCACTTCTGGTTTTTCTTCTAATGGTGGAACCACTTCTGGTTTTTCTTCCACTGGCGGAACCACTTCTGGTTTTTCTTCTAATGGTGGAACCACTTCTGTTACTTTTAAATCTCTTGTAAGATTTTCAAGGTTCTCTTGAGTTTGCAAATTAACACTTATTGTAGGCACACTCTCAATGGCCATCGCATTAATAGGCATTCCAACGAACGCAACTAGGAATGCTAGTGTTAAAGCCAGAACTCTCTTCAACATTTCTTTTTTCATTTTACCTCCAATATCATTTGTAATATTCCTATTACGGGTAAAATATAGCCTCCTTTCTGGTGTGATTTCTCATGTCACACAGTTCTAAAACTAAAAGAAATGGAGACCACTACCTCTCCATTTCTTCCACAACTCGACTTCTTGTCTACATCTATTATAACATATCCATACGAAATTTTGCAGCAATACATGAATTTTTATAGTAGAACTTTTATTAAATAAACAAATGAGACCTTCTGATTACTGATACTTCAAATAATGTGTTGTACACTTATACATACTGCACTTTTTGTGTTATGACCTTTTACACTCTATTACTGGTCATATATACTAAAATACGACCAATTATTATCAAATGACACACTTCCACGAAAAAAAGCCCTTCGAAAAGGGCTTAATTTTATTCTGGTAACGGAATATTTTGCTGAATAAACGGTTGAGATGCTGCTTCAATATTGCCATATGCCCAGTGAGTAGGTGTGATATCACCAAACTTTGAATCCGGAGCAATATTTTCAGGTCTTGCAATTAAAGTATTAATCATACCAACAACTTGTTCTCTTAAAGTAGGTTCATTAGGTTTATATGAACCATCAGGGAATCCAGTTACAATACCTGCATTGTACATCATATAAATGTATTCAGAAGCCCAATGTTGTCCATCTAAATCACTTATGGTCACCTTAGAACTATCCACATTTGTATCTAAGAACTTCCAGAACTTCGCAAATACTGTTGCCATTTCAGCTCTTGTAATCGGATCATTTGGTCTAAACCTACCATCTGCTTCACCAATAAAGATATTCGTTCTTGCCAAGGCTTGAATATAATTGTAATACCATTGGTCATTATCAACATCACTAAACTTTTGCGTTCCAGGATAATCAAGATTTAGTTTTAAAATTTTTGCAAACATAGTTGCAACTTCCGCTCTAGTAACTGAGTTCTTTGGTCTAAATGTATTATCTGGATATCCAAATACATAAGGATCATAAAACTCGATAGCACCCAAAGGTGTTTTTTCAACCAATGTTACAGTTGCTGTAGCTTTCTTATTACCATCTACAGTCCTGACGGTAACTGTCACTGAAAAGTCCTCTAGTCCAGGAGGAACATCAACGTCATCTATAAAGGTAACTTCACCTTTGTCATCAATCTCGAGATAATCATTACTACTTATTGACCATCTTACTCTTTTATCATCTGTGCCTCTTACTGTTTCAGTAAAGTCAAATGACCTAAGTTCTGGGTCAGCACTAGCACCGTATTCCAACTCAATAAAGTCAGCGTCTAATGAAACTCTTATATTTGGGGTAGAGCTACTCGGTGTTGAAGGTGTTGAAGGTTCATTTGGTTCATTTGGTTCTTCTGGTTCTTCTGGTTCTTCTGGTTCTTCCGGCTCTTCTGGTTCTTCCGGTTCTTCTTTTTCAGTGAAATTGACACTGATGTTAATTGAATCAGTAAGTTCTATCGGATCAAAACTAAATACAGCAGTATCAGTCACTTGGTTTTTCATCTCATAGATAACCAGTGTTACAGTCGCAACAATCGATTCACTTGCTTGCGCACCTATAATCTTACCAGACGCTTCGTCGATGCTAGAAACCGCTTCATCATCAAGTTGCCATTCTATACTGTAGTTGACCATCTCATTTTCCATATAATTTTGTAAGGCGGTTTGTAGAGTTGTTTCTACATCCAGCTCCTCAATTATATCTAAAACAAAGTCTAAATCCAGCATTCCATCGATTGCAGTTGCACCGTTATAACCTGTCTGTAAAACTATATCTGATTCATATACTTGTCCACCATATTCAAAATAAACAGGGTCGCCATTGTTGCCTGCATCTGAAATTTGTATACTCGGGTCAAAACTTGAATTTGTCTTTTGCTTAATCCTAACTTCTTTTTCAATAGGCGTTAAATCACCTGATTTCGCAACAACAGTAAACATTGTATTATGTGGTACAGTCTTGTCGATTTCAACGCTACCACTTGAGCTACAAGTTATACCAGGAACAGCTGTTTTTAGTTCATATGTCACTTCATCTTCTAAAACTTCATCAAGTTGGTCATATACACCAGCTACATAATCTTCTGTCACGACTAGTTCAGTATCAGACATTGATGCAGCTTCAATTATGATCTCATCTTTTCCAGATATCCACATCAGATTTTTGATTGGATCTTCCCGTACAATAGTTACAGAGTAAACTGCATAAGCACCATATTGTCCATGGAATTTATAATAACCAGTGCTTGTAAAATCATGTGATATCTTTGTTCCAAATGCATCATTGCCATACAATTCAACAGGATTGCCATTTGATTCAAATATAGGATCTAAGTTTAAGTCAGTAACACCAGTTTTGTAATCTAAGATAATATTAATTTCATTCTTATCATTATCTATAGAAATTTCTTTAAAAGTTTCGCCACTTATAGAAACAGAATCGACTGTTGGTGCTGGATGTTTTGTAAGAGTTTCATCCGTAAAGAAACAAAGTTTCGGAATTACTTTCCACGTATCACCATCTTTATACATAGGTGTTAATTCACCATTACCACCCCAATTAAAATAGTCCATTTCAACTTCATAAATAAGGCTTGTAGATAGTTCCGCAATAGGTGTTTTGTTACCTGTGTTTACATCCCATTCTTCAATCTGCATAAAAGATGCGTCTGAATCTTTTTCTCTGTACTTAAACTTAACACCATCATCTGAATAGACTCTAACTTTAAGTTGGCTTTCACTGCTACCAATTTGACTTAAATCCAAAAATCCAGTCAGTCTTTGAGCATTGTCAGAAACTAAATCATCTAGATTAGGACTAGTCTCATCACTAAACTCCGTCTTATTCAAAAAGGCCTTCATAAAATCCTCTTGATAAATATTAATCACCTGACCATTTGGATTGACTTGATCGCTCCAGTTGTTTCTCCCAGGTTCAGCATCTTTTGTATAAAAGTTTGTTTTGGTTAGGTTGTCAAGGTCAAGTGCATTCCATTGAGATGCATTCTTCATCTTGGTTAAACCATGATTGTAATACTGAACATCAATTTTTCCATCATTTCTATCAATCTCAAGGCCTTCCACATCCCCAATTGTTGGTTCTGCAAATGCAAATATGCTACTTGTCACTACTAGTACAAGTACCAAGACTAAAATCATACTTTTCTTTATCATTTTCATCTTTGTTACCTCCATCATTTAGATATATTGATTACGGGTAAAATATAAGCTCCTTTCTTATCATGTGATTTCTCAAGTCACAATTTCAAAAACGAAAAGAAATGGAGTTCACTACTTCTCCATTTCCGCAACAAATTTATAAGTAGATATTATCATAATATTCAGACAATTAATAGCCTTTATCTAAAACTTCTTCCATATTATGATTTAAATGAATACAAGGCTATCAGCGTTTACTAATCAGCACTTTAAACTCTGCGAAACAGTTTATATCAAAACAAAAAATACCAACTCAGGGTTGGTATTCTATCTATGATAATGCATCTTTTACTTTATTGAAAAAACCTTTTGGTTTTGAAGAAAAATCTGTATCTTCTCCCATACTTGTAGCATACTCTACTAACTTAGACTTTTGCTCATCATTCATCTTAGTTGGTACGTCTACAATCACTTTTACATACTGATCGCCTTTACCATAACCGTTAAGTACTGGTATACCTTTGCCTTTTAATCTGAACATAGTACCGCTTTGAGTACCTGGTGCAATCTTATACTTAACCTTACCTTCAAGTGTTGGTACCACAACTTCTGCACCTAATGCTGCTTGAGCAAAAGTAATATGAAGTTCATACATAACATGGTTGCCGTCACGAACGAAAAGTTTATGATCTCTCACACGCATCACAACTTTTACATCGCCTCTAGGGCCACCCTTAGTACCAAGTTGACCTTCTCCTCGAAGTGTTAAAACAGAACCATTGTCTACACCTGCTGGTATATCCACTGAAATCTTTTTCTTCTTACGGATTTTGCCATGGCCTTTACATGTATGGCAAGGTGTATCGTAAATCTTACCTTTACCCTTACATCTATCACACTCTCTTACCTGAATGGTTTCACCAAACAAAGATCTTTGAGCGTATCTAACCTGACCTTGCCCATTACAGTCAGGACATGTAGATGTGTTTGTTCCAGGTTCAGCACCTTCACCATGACAAGTATGACATTCTTCGGTTCTCAAGAACTCAATGTCCTTTTTAACACCAAATGCCGCTTCTTCAAAAGAAAGTGTAATATCTACACGAATATCCTGTCCACGTCTTGGACCATTTGATCTTCTACCTGATGAAAAGCCACCACCAAATAAATCACCAAAGATATCTTCAAAGCCACCAAAACCTTCGAAACCACCGCCGAAGCCACCTGCTCCGCCTGCATTTTGATTAACGCCAGCATGACCAAACTGATCATAAAGGTTTCTTTTCTCTGGATCACTAAGCACTTCGTATGCTTCATTCACTTCTTTAAACTTTTCTTCAGCTTCTTTGTCTTCGGCGTTTCTATCAGGGTGATACTTCATCGCCATCTTTCGGTAAGCTCTTTTAAGATCCTGTTCTGAAACCCCTTTTTCTACACCAAGGACTTCATAATAATCCCTTTTGTCACTCACTGTTTAACCGCCTTTCTTCTATCGTCATAAAGACCACAAGGTGTCCTAGGACACCTGTGATTTTTTTATTCTTCGTCTACTACTTCGTAGTCTGCATCAACAACTTCTTCACCAGCTGCTTGCTCAGGACCAGCTTGTGCTGCACCTTGCTCAGCTTGTGCTTGTTGATACATCTTTTGTGCGATAGGTTGGAAAGCAGTTGTTAATTCTTCAGTTGCTGACTTAATTCTATCTAAATCATCAGTTTTAAGAGCTTCTTTTAATGCTTCAATCTTAGGCTCTACAGCTGCTTTTTCATCATCTGTAATTTGCTCTTTTTGCTCTTCTAATGTCTTTTCTAATTCGTAAACCATAGAATCACCTTGATTCTTAGCTTCGATTAATTCTTTTTTCTTCTTATCTTCTTCTGCAAACTTCTCAGCTTCAGCTACCTTAGCTTCGATTTCTTCATCAGAAAGGTTAGTAGAAGCAGTTAATGTGATGTGTTGCTCTTTACCAGTACCTAAATCTTTAGCAGATACATGAACAATACCGTTTGCATCAATATCAAATGTTACTTCAATTTGTGGCACACCTCTTCTTGCTGGTGGGATACCATCTAATTGGAATCTACCAAGAGTTGTGTTATCAGCAGCCATTTGTCTTTCACCTTGAAGTACATGTACATCAACAGCAGGTTGGTTATCAGCAGCAGTTGAGAATACTTGAGACTTCTTAGTTGGAATAGTTGTATTTCTTTCGATTAACTTAGTGAATACTGAACCTAATGTTTCAATACCTAATGATAATGGTGTTACATCAAGAAGTAATAAGTCTTTAACTTCACCAGATAATACACCCGCTTGAATTGCAGCACCTACAGCTACACACTCATCTGGGTTGATACCCTTATGAGCATCTTTACCAGTGATCTTCTTAACAGCTTCTTGTACAGCTGGAATTCTAGTAGAACCACCAACTAAGATGATTTGAGATAACTCGCTTGCATTGATACCAGCATCTTTGATTGCCTTAGAAGTAGGACCTTCAGTCTTTCTTACTAACTCAGCAGCTAATTGCTCAAACTTCGCTCTAGTGATATCCATATCTAAGTGAAGTGGACCTGCAGCAGAAGCAGTGATGAATGGTAAGTTTACATTTGTTGTTTGAGTTGAAGATAACTCTTTCTTAGCCTTTTCAGCAGCTTCTTTTAATCTTTGCTTAGACATTTTGTCATCTCTTAAGTCAATGCCATGCTCAGATTTGAACTGGTCTGCCATAAAGTCCATAACAACTTTATCAAAGTCGTCACCACCTAAGTGGTTGTCACCGTTAGTTGCAAGTACTTCGAATACACCATCACCAATCTCTAATACAGAAACGTCGAATGTACCACCACCAAGGTCAAATACTAAAATCTTTTGTTGATCTTCAGTTTTATCTAAACCATATGCAAGTGAAGCAGCAGTTGGCTCGTTTACAATTCTCTTAACTTCTAAACCAGCGATCTTACCAGCATCTTTAGTTGCTTGTCTTTGAGCATCTGTAAAGTATGCAGGAACAGTGATAACTGCTTCAGTAACTTTCTCACCTAAGTAAGCTTCAGCATCAGCTTTTAATTTACCTAATACCATCGCTGAAATTTCTTGAGGTGTGTAGTTTCTACCATCAATATCTACGTGGAAGTTGTGGCCCATTTCTCTCTTAATAGAAGCAATTGTTCTATCTGGATTTGTGATTGCCTGACGCTTTGCAGTCTCACCAACTAATCTTTCACCATTCTTAGTAAATGCTACGATTGATGGTGTTGTTCTATTACCTTCTGCGTTTGGAATAATAGTCGGCTCGCCACCTTCTAATACCGATACACATGAGTTTGTTGTTCCTAAGTCAATACCTATAACTTTAGCCATTTTTAAGTCCTCCTTATTTCGACACTTTAACCATTGAATGTCTTATTACTTTTTCGTTTAATTTATATCCCTTTTGAAATTCTTCAATTACATGTTCAGCTTCGTGATCATCACTTTCATCACTCATAACTGCATGGTGCAGTTCTGGATCAAATGGTTGTCCAATAGATTCTATTGCAACAACACCATTTTTTGAAAACAAGTCATCTAAGCTTTTCTTTATCATTTTCAAACCATCTACAATACCATCTGAACCACTTTCAGTAGAAGCTAAGGCTCTTTCCATATTGTCCATCAGTGGTAATAAGTCTTCAAATAATTTTTCATTTGCAAACTTGTAAAGGTTTGATTTTTCCTTTTCTGTTCTTTTCTTAAAGTTTAAGAACTCAGCCTGCAGTCTTACATACTTATCGTTGATATCTGCACATTCATTCTTAAGCTTATCTACTTCTGAAAACTCAGGTGTTTCTTCAGGCGCTGCTTCTTCTACTTCTACCTCTTCCACAACTTCCTCTTCTTTGATTTCTTCAGAAATCTCTTTTTCCTTTTCCATTTAAAAACCTCACTTATAAATATATACCTGAGAAAATGCCTTCTAAGGTCTCCTTTATATATCCCATAACAGAAACAGCCAGTGAATAGTCCATTCTTGTTGGACCTATAAAACAAAGCGTTCCTGCTTGTTTACCATTAAAGTTGTAACTTGTTGAAACGATACTACAATCACTTAAGTCACTCATACGATTATTCTGTCCAATACCTATGGACACATCATCTGTCATGGGTCTTGAGTTGATAATCTTACTTTGGAACTCCTTGTCAGTAATCTTTTCATAAAGTTCTCTTACTTTGTGTACATCTTGATACTCTGCGTAGTTGAAAATGTTGTTTACACCATTTAAGCTGACATCCACATCATCTATTTCACGAAGTGTATCTCTTAGAAGTGGCACCAAATACTCTATAAGTTCTGAGTACTCAACCAGTTCTTTCTTTATATTATGAATGGCCTTAGGTGTGATTTCTTCAATTGGTGTCCCATATAACTTTTGTAACAAAGTATCTGAGATCATATCCAGTACCCTTTGACTGATATCACTCATGGCCAGTGTAAGATTTTTTACAATACCCGAGTTCGATACCAAGATAAGAAGTACCTTTGATTCTGTCACACGAATCAGCTTCATATTCTCTAGTTTTGACTTTTTAAATTGTGGTAAAGATACCAGTGCAACCAAACCTGTCATCTCTGACATAATGGATGAGGTTTGTTCTATTACATCATCTATTTCAATTACTCGATGCAGCAAAAGCTTTCTAATCAAATCTTTTTGTTGAATGTCTAGCTTTCTATTTTGCATAAGGCTGTCTACATAGAGACGGTAGCCATCTTCACTTGGTACACGTCCTGCTGAGGTATGAGGTTGAGTTAAAAGTCCCAAATCCTCAAGGTCTGCCATTTCATTTCTAATGGTAGCAGATGAAATACCCAATCCATATTTCTTAGCCAACGTTCTTGAACCAACAGGTTGTGCTGTTCGAATGAAGTCATCTATGATCACTTGTAAAATCTTGAGTTTTCTATCATCCATAGCAGACCTCCTTCGCTATTAGCACTCATTAATTTCGAGTGCTAAAATCAATTTCTACAACAAATATACACCGCTAAAGGCCTAGTGTCAAGGAATTTTATAAAATTTAAATAAAAAATTAGCACTCTATAATCCAGAGTGCTAATGTGTATGAGAAGTTTCAAATTTAAGTACATTGATCATTCTAATATATTCGTTTCTAGAAATCTCACCTCGGTCAAGTTTTTCTTTAATTGACTTGATAATTGATTCCTTATCCGGTCCTTCTTTAACAGGACCAATCTTGTGGTATGAAACACCATCTAGATCTTCTACACCAGCGCCACATACACCGCATATCATAAGATTGCGTGTCTTATATGGAAACAATGGTATAAAGAGTAGTGAGAAATAACGCTTCTCTTCTACATATTTAAATGGTCTTTCATGAGAACAAGACTTGCATTTACGAGGCTCAGTTTCACCGAGTACTTTATAATCACGTCTTCCAAATCCTAAAATAAACATAAAACCTCCAACTGCTTATATAATAGCACAGAATTTATCATTTACAACATCTAATCTAAAAACTGTAAAAACACTTGATTGGATAGATCTCTCCCAAGAGAAGTTAATTTCAATCTTTTATCCGACCACTCAAGAAGTGCCTGGGCCATGAGTTTATGGATTTCATCTTTATATCTTGTCTCAAAGTCTAAGTCATATCTTTTATTTAATGCATCTATGTCAAGTCCTTTGTTGAGTCTTAAGCCCAGCATGATGTATTCAAACAAGTCTTCTTGAGGATCAATCTTGTCAGACCCTTTTACACCATGTCCTCTGGAACTTACTGACTGGTGGTAGTCTTCAAAATTAGAAAAGTTATAAAATCTTTCATTGTTCAAACAAGAATGTGCTCCTAAACCTAAGCCGATGTAATCCTTCTTCTCCCAATATACAAGATTGTGTTTACATTCAAAACCGACTTTAGAGAAATTTGATATTTCATATTGGTAATAATTATGATCAAGGAGTATCTTTTCTATTAAATGATACATGTCTCTATCAAGATCGTCATCTATTTCTGTAAGCTCGCCTGCTTCTAACTTTTTATAAAAGGCCGTGCCTTCTTCAAACTTCAAGCTGTAGGCAGATATATGACTTGGTTCTAATCTGACCATCTTCTCTACTGTCTTTGAAAGCATCTCTCTTGTTTGACCTGGCAGACCAAACATCAAGTCCATATTGAAGTTATCAAAGCCAGCTTCCTTTATAAGTTTTACTGAATGATAAACGTCTCCTACATCGTGAATTCTATCCAATGTTTTTAAAGTATCATTATTAAGGGTTTGAACACCCATACTGATACGGTTGATGCCAGCTTTTTTATAATCAAGCAGATTCTCCAGTGTTAAAGTGCCCGGATTAGACTCCATAGAAATTTCTTGGCATGCTGACATATCAAAATGATCATAAACGAGGGCCATCAGATCTATCATCTCTTGTCCAGATAATAAACTTGGTGTTCCGCCACCTATGAAAATTGAATGCACCTTTTTTCCACCATAATAAACAATCTCTTTTTTTAAGTCTTCCAAATAGGATTTCAACTGGTCTCTATCATATTCAAAAGAAACAAAATCACAGTAGCCACATTTTTTAACACAAAATGGGATGTGTATATACAAACTAATCATTTTTCACCTATGGCAAAAGCCGCTAATGCGGCTTTATTTATCATCAAACTTAAGAACAGCTAAGAACGCCTCTTGAGGTACATCAACTGAACCTAACGATCTCATCTTCTTCTTACCTTCCTTTTGTTTCTCTAATAACTTCTTCTTACGAGAAATATCACCACCGTAACACTTGGCAAGTACGTCTTTACGCATAGCCTTAATGGTTTCTCTGGCAATAACCTTGTTACCAATCGCTGCCTGAACAGGAATGGCAAACATGTGTCTAGGAATAACATCTTTTAATTTGTCACAAATCTGACGTCCTCTTGATTCTGCTTTTGTCTTATGAACAATCAATGAGAAGGCATCAATCAATTCCTTATTAAGAAGAATATCCATCTTAACAAGATCACTTGGTACATACTCCTTGAACTCATAATCTAAGGATCCATAACCTTTTGTCTTAGACTTTAAGGCATCAAAGAAATCATAGATTACTTCGTTTAGTGGTAAATCATAGTGTAAGATGACACGTCTTGAATCAATGTAATCCATTGTCAGCATCACACCACGTCTATCTTGACAAAGTTCCATAACATTACCAACAAACTCGTTTGGTACTATGATGTCGGCCTTTACAATCGGCTCTTCCATAACCTTGATTTCAGTTTGCTCAGGTAAGTTGGCTGGATTTTGAATATAAACAACCTCATCACTTGTTTTAGTTACCTTGTAGATAACACCTGGTGCTGTTGTAATGATATCTAAATCGAACTCTCTTAAAAGTCTTTGCTGGATGATTTCCATGTGTAAAAGACCTAAGAAACCACATCTAAAACCATAACCTAAAGCTAGTGAGGTTTCTGGCTCAAATGATAAAGCAGCATCGTTTAGCCTTAACTTGTCTAGCGCGTCTCTTATAAGCTCAAAGCTCTCACCTTCTGCTGGATAAACACCACAGTAAACCATTGAAGTGGCTTCCTTATAACCCGGCATTGGCTCTTTTGTAGGATTTTTAGCACTTGTAATTGTATCACCAACTTGGCAGTCACGAACATTTTTAATACTTGCCGTTACGTAACCAACATCACCAGCTTTTAATTCTTTTACTGGTACTTGGTTAGGTGCACAAATACCAACTTCAACAACTTCTAGCTTGTTGCCCGTTGACATCATGATAATTTCATCACCTTTTTTAACTGAACCATCTACAACACGTACATAAGCAATAGCACCCTTGTATTGGTCATAGATCGAGTCAAAGATCAAAGCCTTTAAAGGTGCTTTCTCATCACCATTTGGGGCTGGCAGCTCCGTTACAATCTGTTCTAGCACTTCTCCAATATTCACATTGTTCTTAGCTGAGATTCTTGGCGCATGGTCAGCTGGAATACCAACAATGTCTTCTATTTCCTCAATAATCTCTTCTGGTCTTGCTGCCGGTAAATCGATTTTGTTAAGAACCGGTAGCATTTCTAAGCCCTGCTCATCTGCTAAGTATACATTAGCTAAAGTCTGTGCTTCTACACCTTGAGCTGCATCTACAACCAGTACAGCCCCTTCACAGGCAGCAAGCGATCTCGAAACTTCATATGTGAAGTCGACATGGCCCGGCGTATCAATTAGATTTAAAGTATAAGTTTCGCCATCTTTCGCTGTATAGTTCAAACGTGTTGTTTGAAGCTTAATTGTGATACCTCTTTCTCTTTCAAGTTCCATGGTATCAAGTATCTGCTCTTTCATCTCCCTTTCGGTTAATGCACCTGTGTTTTGAATCAGTCTATCTGCTAAAGTAGATTTACCGTGATCAATATGAGCAATGATACAAAAGTTCCTTATTTTACTCTGTCTTTCTGACGACATTTTTCCTCCTACATATCTAAAATACAACTATTTAACCCATTAGTTATACTTAACTTCATTCAGTACCTATCAATAATATAATAATTCTAAAAAAAAATCAATTATTATGCTTGCATTAGAATCGAAAAAGTGATATTATACTTTTGTTAATCACGTATAGAGGGGGTGAATCACTGTGGCAAATATTAAGTCAGCAAAAAAGAGAACTAAAGTAATCGCTAAGAAAACTGCTAACAACAGAATTAGAAAGTCTATCATCAAGACAGCTGAAAGAAGATTCTTCGAAGCTATCGAAGCTGGTGACAAAGAATTAGCATTAGAAAGATTTAAGGTTGCTGAAAAGGCAATCGATAAAGCAGCTTCAAAGAACGTACTTCATAAGAACGCTGCTGCTAGAAAAGTTTCTAGATTAGCAAAACAATTAAACGCGTAAACCGTCAGATTCCCCAAACCGTGTTTAATTATAACGAAAGTTGAGCGTACCCTATCTAGGTACGCTTTTTTGCTGCAAAAAAATCCGATTGCTCGGATTATATTTGGTAAGAACATTCTATAATTAAGGTTTCTACAGCTAAAACAGAATCAATGGCTGTGGACTTCATCTTGTAGTCTAAGTCAGAGCATTTAGTTAAAATCTTAGTAAGGGTCTTAGAGTCAAAGCGATGAATCTGTCTCATGATCGATTTAACAGCATAGGGGTGGGCACCTAATAGTTTGGCAATGGTGGCCTGATTATAGCCCTCATCTGCCAACATCTTTATCTTCTTTAACATACGAAACTGTCTGCACACCATAGAAAAAATAACTTGTATAGGCTCACCTTTTCTAAGGATCTCATGCATAATCGAAATGGCTGTTTCAGCTTTTTTTTGCCCTACTGCATCGACCATATGGAATATATCAGAATCTAGAGGTTTTTTAACGTACTTGTCAATGTCATCTGTTTCTACGTTTTTTCTATCAATCATAGATGAGCAAATCATTCTAATTTCATTGTCTACATCTAATAGGGTCTTAGAAGACTGTTTATCCAAATAAGCCATTCTATCTACTAAATAGGCTAAATTTCTTCTGTCTATATCCTTCTTGTATGACTTGATCTTTTTATGCATCCATTTAGAGAAAATACCGGCATCTAACTTGCCATACTCAACCACACGACCATTTTTGCCGATATCTTTGGTAATCTTTTTTCTCTTGTCGATGGCTTGATTAGAAATAAAGAAAAGTTTAGTTGACTCTAATGGTGTCGAAAAATACTCCAAAAGTCTTTTCTCATGCGCATCTGACAGGTTGGCTTTTTTACTCCTGAAGAAGGTCGCATTTTTAACAATCACTATCTTCACTTCATTGAAAAAAGGAACTGTCTCACATGCATCTAAAATCTCATCCACATCTGATTTATCACCATCAAATACAACGAGGTTAAAATCCCTATAAGCATCCGGCACATATTTATCAATCATCTTATCTACGAACTGGTCGATTAAGTAACGTTCCTGTCCATAAAATAGATAGAGCGGTTTTAATCCATTTTTTATATCATTATCAAATACTTCAAATCCCATAATTGTCCTTTCTGTACTTCATTATCTTACACCAATTACGGTCTAATTTAAAGTCTTTATAAAGTAAATGTTAAAAGGTAGAATCCAAACTTTGACACAACCATCAAGGGTCTTATAAATGGGGATATTTCTTGATTCGTAGCGATTTAAGACAGTCTGTGATGGATGACCATAATTATTCTTTCCAACGCATATAAGGGCATTATCTGGTGATAAAGCATCTATAAAGTCAGGTGTTGATGATGAAGTCGATCCATGATGAGGGACCTTTAAAATATCTACTGGTTTAAGATTCAGCCTTTCTTCAACTTCCGCTTCTATATCTCCTGTTAAAAAGACAGTGGTATCATAGACTGTCAAGTAACCGATCAATGAGGCGTTGTTGTATGTATCACCTATAGGATAATCTAGGCATTCAAATTGACAGAAGGAAAAGTCAAAGACTTGATCTCTACAGGGGATTTTTTCTGAAACAAGTAAGTCATAAAAGTCTTCTTTTTCTTCATTGGGTCTTTTATATAGAAGCTTGCTTTTATAAGTCATTTCAGGAATTTGTGTCAAACCGCCTAAATGGTCCATATCACTATGCGACAGCATCACAAGGTCAACAGAGCTAATCCCCTGCTTTAAAAGAACATCCCTAATCAAGACATTTTCAGTTTTGCGACCTCCATCTATTAAGAGTGTGTCAAAGCCTTTTCTAACAAGCATACAGTCTCCTTGACCTATATCAAAGAAATAGATTTCTACAACAAGGCTATAATAGATGATCATGCAAATCATAAGACATACAATCATATAGACCATAGGCCTTCTAAACTTCTTTTCTCGATATAGCATGAGGACCATATAGAAGCTTATAACCCATATCATATGAAAGGAAGGCAAGGTCAGTTGAAAACCCGACATTCCAGAAAAGAAAATGTTAATTTTATCAATAAAACCATAGATAAAATCTGCAAAATAGAGAAGCATCTCCAAAGGACAAAGTACATATAAAAGTAAGGCATACAAAACCCATGTAATTAAAAACACTGAAAACACATTGCAAACAAAGCTCAATAAATGAATGGTATTCTGATGATAGATTGTAAGTGGCAACATGCCTAGCTGAATAACCATAGGTAAAAGTATAAGCGCAAAATATTTCGGGGTATGCTTAAATAGAGGTTTATAAATAACTTCTATGACCAAGACCGCACAGAAAGAATACTGAAAACCTGTATGGTAAATCACATAAGGATTTAAGATCATCATAATGAGTGATAAAAGACCTATGGACTGAAGGAGGTCGTACTTGCGGTCGGATAGATAAGCTACATATCCCAAAACAAGCATGATAAAAGCCCTAAGACCCGATATAGGATAATTGATCATAGCCACATATAAAAATACCATGATCAGAGACAACCACCTGCCTCTTGTCTTATTAAAGAAACTTATAAGGCCATATAAAAGACCATAGATCAAACCGATGTGAAGACCAGAAATCGCCAGTATATGGCTGGTTCCATTCTTATGATAAATCTTTTGATCCAGATCAGATTTATCTGCATAAACAAGGGCCTTATAGACACCTTGATAAGGTGAACTTGCAAAGTCTCTTCTAGGTAGCTTTAAGGTTTTATGAGATTCTATCAACTCTAAGTGACAATTATCAGACTCAAGTACATCTACAAAACCTAAAGACCTCAAATACTTCTTATATGAAAATGTATTTGGATTCTGATAAAAAAATTGATATTTGTCATAGGTCACCCTGTACTCGCCTGCAAGCAAGTCCATGTCAGATTTAAGTAGCACGCGGTAGCCGTCAAACTCTAGTTGATAGTCAGCCCCATAAGCCTTCAAAGCAACTTCTTTATCTTTTGTCTCTAAGATTTGATAAGAATCATATCTAAAGTCCTGATACATCAAAGATACAATGATAAGAAGCATCAAAATTGAACCTAATAATCTGAACGACTTCTTTAAATAAACAAAGCACAAAATGATGGGTATAAACATCAAAATAAAATGAAGTTTGAATAAAAGGATGGTTAATAAACCCATGGCAGCTGTAAAAGTGAATGTTCTTTTCATAATTTAACCTCTACCATATTTTACCATATTGTTGATAAAAAAAGAAATGGTAATTACCATTTCCTAGGATTGTCTAAATCGTTTGTCCTTAATCAGAAATACAGAAACCAGAGCAGTCAGTGGAATTGTAGCCACTAGACCAATGGATCCTGATAAGGAACGAATAATCTCTGTTGCTACAACATCTAAGTTGACCAGTCTAGACAGATTATCACTGGCTGCTGTAAATAGCAACATAAGGGCAAGTGATGAACCTGCATAGGCAAGTATCAAGGTGTTGGCCATGGTGCCCATAATGTCTCTACCGACTCTCATACCAGATGAAAAAAGTTCTCTAGCAGACAAGTTAGGATTGACATTATGAAGTTCATCTATAGAGGATGCTATAGACATGGCAACGTCCATAACAGCACCTAGTGTACCTAATAGAATAGCTGCAAAGAGTAGCTGTCTAAAGTCTATTTTATCTCCTAAAAGGGTTAAAAGCATGATGGCTTCTTCCATAGCCATCCCTGTTAGATGTGCTTGATTACTAACTACAATGGCAATACCACCTGATAAAACAACACCAAATGTTGTACCAATGATGGCAGCAAGTGTCTTTTTAGTCAAACCTGAAATAACAGTCACTGTTATCACAGTGATAAACATGGCTACAACAACTGTCACCCATATAGCGTTATGACCTCTGACCAATAATGGTAACTCAACGAAAAATATAAAGAAAACTGTCACACCTAGAGTGAAAATGGTCTTTATACCATGCAGTTTCCCAACAATTAAAAGAGCTGCAATGAACACTAACAACAAGAAGATAATATGACGGTCTCTTTCATGACTTGTAATATAAGCGATCTTAGAACCATCTGAGTACTTATCTATTTGTAATAGGACTCTTTGTCCTACTTCTACTTCAATATCTGTTACATAGGAATCTGATAAGCCATTCTCTATTTGTACAACTTCATCTTTATATTCACCGGATAAAATCTTCACATCGACATATTGTATTTTAGTGATGTAAGAATTATCGGATTCGACTTCTTCAACTGCTAGTACCTCTCCTTTTTCAAAAATGCTTTCAAAGGTATCTTCAGCATAAACACATGTTAAGGTCATCATCATCATGACCAGGATTAGTAATATTTTTTTCATAGGCCTCCTTGTCTACCCCTCACTTATTTTATCATGAATGGAAAAAAAAATCGCCTTTCGGCGATGATTATTCGTACATATTTTCGAACGGTTCCTTTAAAGGTACGTAGAGTAAAATCGATACTACAGCACCAAATAAAGCTTGTAATGCATTCCAAGGTAAACCAAATGCTGCGTATGCCATTGGTGTTGCACCTTCTGCATCTACGATTAAGAGATTAGCAAGTAGTAAATCTGTTACAAAGTAACCGCCTGCTACTATGACAACTGCTGCAATCACATGATAGATAATTCTAAATACGCCACCTGACTTTACTTGACCAGCAAAATTTTTGTAGACCATACCAATAAAAAATGCTAAAGCAGCTTTTACTAATAACGTTGGTATCATATAGTGAGCATAACCACCTGCAAAGTCAGCCAAGGCTGAACCCGCGCCACCTGCTATTGCCCCAAATACTGGCCCCAATAACATACCAGCCAACATGACTACTGAATCACCTAAATGTACATATCCCCAACCTACAGAGATTGGAATTTTTATCATTGATGTTGCTACAAAACACAAAGCAATAAAAATTGCTGTAAATACAATATTCTTTATTTTCATAAGCCCCTCCTAAATTCTGAAATCAGAATATCACGCAAGGCATTGTATGTAAATAAAATCATGACAATATAAGAAAAACCATACAATTTCTCAAAAATTGTATGGTTACAATTTATTCTACATTTAAAATCTTGATCTCGTTTAAATGGGTAAACCAAACGCCAACTCTAGATAAATCATCATTTGGCAGTACCATATAAGACTTGTCATCTAATAAGATAAAACCCTGAGACATACCATTTGATACCGTTATCTGTACTTGGTCTGCCATTATGAATCGGTCATTAACCTGATAGAAGTAGAGGTTTTGATCCTCTTTTGTATCGAAGGCCTTAACATCTTCATAAAGCTGTACTTGACCTGTTTCTTTAATCAATCGAATCATTTGCGTGTTTGTACTTGTTTGTATTTCTAAGAGCATGGCTTCAAAATCATTTAATAGGTCTACAGAAGTATCTAAAGGATAAGGCTCTAAATCTAGCTGCCAATCACTGTAAGACTCAGTATCAAAATCATAAGCCAGTACCGACTGAATCTCTATATTCTCTGTAACTTCACCTACTAAAGTAGTTGCTGTATGATCTGACCAATATATCTGAGAGATGATTTTCTCATCTTCTACCACATCAATATAATCAATGGTCTTATGCTCAACATCATAATAACCGATACGTCTACCGATATAGTTCATATCTTCAAATACTGGCTTATCAAGAGCTTGTAGTTCCTTAGAGTAAAAATAACACACATAGGTATCATCTGGCGCCCATGACATATTTACACCGAATACATCTTCAGCATACAACTTGCCTGAGTCAGCACCATAAATCCTAAAGTAGGATTCTTCTATTAGGTCAGTATGGTATTCTACAGACACATACCCACCAAGAGGCGATATCTGAGCACGCTTCTGAAAATGTTCTAATAGTTCCTCATCTACTGGTGCTTTAATGGTTCTATAAAAAGACTTCTCAAAATTGTAAGTCACAAGCGTGTTCTTTTCTGCATGATAGACAAGCAGCTTAGACATGTCGTCAGAAAGCTTATAATTCAGCTTATCATTATATGAAATATCTTCAAGAATTTCTGTATACGCCAAATCATTGATCAGACCGATGGACTTATCTTTAGTAGCCAAAAGTCCATAGCCAGGTATCTCTTTTACAATTTCGTAATCCTCAAAGTTTTCAGGTACATAGTCGGCTTCATCATAAAGCATCAACTCATAAGAAGTCATATCAAATAGATAGGAATCAAACTTTCCATCTATATCTCCTTCAATTACAAGCTTGTCGACACTTAACCAAGTCACATTTGTAATATCATCAAAACTCTTAATGATGATTTCTTTACCAGAACTGATGATATCCTCTTGAGAAACCTCAAAGTGTTTGACCAACTTATCTGTCACATTGGCTGATTCTTTAAAGGCAAGTGATGTGAGTCTAATAAGTAATAAGATGACTATGACGACAAATATTGATTTTTTTATTAACGATTTTCTTTCCAATTAATTACCCCTACTGTAGAGTTCTTCCACAATTTCTATTTCTTCATTAGAGAGTTCAAAGAACTCATACAAACATGCATCAATCTCATCAGGACTGCCCCCTAATAAGACCTTTTCCACATGCTCTTCAATTATAGCATAATTTATCATAGGAATCGGCATTCTTTGTAATGGATTTGCATATAATTCTAAAGCCTTGCCTTTTCTCTTGCCCCTGTTATAAAGCCAGAAATAGCTTATCTTGCTATTTAGGTAGCCCAGTAAAAACTTTAGGGGTCCCTCCGTAAGATAATAAACATCTGCACTTGAG
This sequence comes from Acidaminobacter sp. JC074, assembly GCF_022496765.1. Lineage (GTDB taxonomy): Bacteria > Bacillota > Clostridia > Peptostreptococcales > Acidaminobacteraceae > JABXKX01. Next base: position 186,109 of record NZ_VANV01000007.1, read on the forward strand.
TAAAAGGGCTGGTCTGTATAGGCAAAATAATTGAGATTTGCCCTTTGAGGGACAACAATCTTTTCGCCATCAAATATGGATTGATCGCGCCCCCACTGTAATGCATACCACTCTCTTCTACCCGTTTTAACTTCTCTTCTATTTGAAAGCAGTTCTTTAAAAGGCAGGAGATGTTCATATTCTTTCATGCCCTCTTCTAAGTCACCATCCTTGACATAAAGGATATAACGCTTATCCTGGTCTAAAATTTTATAGGACCTTATCTGGCTGTTCTTATAAAAAGGCTTCATAAAAGAAGAATCCATGGGGTCATCAAAGACATAAATCGGATCCCCTTCTTTTATACCATACTGATCTATAAGTGATGGGTCCATTTTCTTTTTTATCACAGCTTTTGTAACTTTATCAGCCCCACTCACAATTCCTTGATTGATTTTTACAACCTGACCAAGCGTTGTTAAGGACTTGGATAATATTTTATTTATAATGTCATAGTAGACCTTGTTTTCATATAAGAGAATGTGGTCAGTTTCAGAAAAAATCTTATTCTGCAAAACCATGTACTGGGTCTCAGTCAACCGGTTTAAAGACTTAAGTTTGGTCTGCGCGATGACATTGATCGAAACTTCCTCTACATGGACCTTTGTAAAAGAGAATATGAGATTATGCATGCCTTTGGCTTCAGAAAACATTTTGCATTCATCTAGGTTAATGAGTCTGACAAAAGACACATTTTCCTTAAGAAAAGCTCTTAACTTATTAGCACCATCTGCTGTAATGAAATAATTGGTCGTAATGTAAAATAAGAGACCATCTTCTTTTAAGTATTTATAACCCTTGTAAATAAAGAAGTAAAATAAGTCCATTCTACCTTCATAGCCATCTAAGTGCTTATAACCATCAAAGAGTGCCTTATGGCCCTTCTCACCCACATAAGGGGGATTGCCGATAATCAGATCAAACTGATAATCTTCCCTAGAAAGCAAGGTATCTCCTAGTATGATATTAACTTGATTCAGTTGACCACCTTCATTTAAAGCCATGTCTAAAAGCAGTAAGTGATAGATTTCTAGCGGTTCTTCTTGTAAGTCAAAGCCGTAAACCCGGTCTATAATCTGGTCTATCTCATATGGGTGGTTAAGTGATTTATAATAAGAAATCATCATCTTTATTGCCGCTACTAAAAAAACACCACTACCACATGCTATATCTGCAAGCTTAATCTTATCTAGACTCAAAGCCAGTTCTTCATTGGAAAGTGCATAGGGCTCTATAAAAAAGCGCTTGTCAATATTATAGTCTCTATAGTAGTCCTGAAAAGCCATTGAAACCATTTTTTCAGCAAGTGCATAAGGCGTGTAGTAAGAACCTGTTAAGATTCTCTGTTCATTTTCGATATAACGGTCATAATAATGCATGAGATCTTCATCATAAATCTCAACATCACAAAAAACGTAAGACTTGTTCAAGCAATGATTCACTTGTTCAAGATTTATAGAGTGTTTTTTTGATATATAGGTTGCCAGTACATCATGGATATTGTCTGTCATATTTACCTCTAAAAAAAGCCTGACAATGTCAGGCTATTTGCTCTTTTTCTTATATTTACCATCAGCGACCTTGGTGACGCCATCTATTGTTTGTATAATCTCATCTACCAATAAATCAAAATCTGGAATTGATATGTCGACTTGTTTCTTCTTTAAGTACTTCATAATCGTAATCATACGGATATGATAAGAGTTAGGATTCTTAAAGTATGGATGCTTCTCTATCAGCTTTTTAATAGCATCCCTATCTACATTTTGTAGGTCCAGTTTGTTTTGTGACTCGATTTGTTTTTCAATAGTTGTTAAGTATGTCGATAACTTCTCCTTATGATTCGCATCATCTTCAATCATTTCTTTAATATCTTTGATGAGCTCATCCACACCAATGGTCAGTACTTCTGAGTTATTGGCGGAGGGTGCATCATCAGCATTTTCAGGTAAATCTGAAAAAACCATTTTCATTGCATTTCTCCTTTCATAAAACGATAACATTTTCATTTTACTATCATTTCTTATAACTGTCAATTATTCTAGTAAGTCATCCAGTCCTAATTCCAAATCCTTAATAAATACTGCTGAATCACCAGCATACTTATGGATAAGAGACTTCCCAATATCAAGTATGGTTTGCGACTTAGCTTCTAACTCTATTTTGTGAGAAGTCACCAAAGCTTCTCCAATTTGAACACCATCATCTAAAACAACTAAAGTCATTTCATCTTCATATGTTTCTAAGATTTGAAAGTGATCTGTATTTAAAAGCATATCCAATACAAGTTCTCTTTCTTTAATGGCATATTCTGCTACATAAACAACCATATCATCATCTTCCATCATTTCATTTTCGTAGTAATGGATGATATTTGTCAGATGGTAAATCAACTGAGAGTTATCTTTGATAAAGTCTTCTATGCCCATCGGTGCATTTGAAGAACAGTATTCATTGTATTTGTTCATAATCGATTGTCTAATGGTCATTTCAAGTTCTGCACCATAAAACTCTGGATTATCTACAACAAGATACTTGCCTTCTACAGGATAAATCCTTACACTTACCAGGTCATTGTTCTCAAAAGTCTCTGATGATTCTATGACATAGTCTACTGCAGTAAACAAATCTTTAAATACAATTTTGTTCTTTTCAAAGATGACTTTAAAGACAGAATGAATTGAGTTCATCAAAACATCTTTCATTTCATCTTCTAATATAAGTTCTGCCATGGTCTCGCCTTTAGCGTTTCTATAATCATGAATCAACCACTGATTAAAACCATGTTCTATATCTAAATCCATATCATATGAGTTAAAGGGTCTCTTATAAATTTCAAAAGCAGCCTTGACATCTAACTGATAGTTTTCCGATACTTCCGTTAAAACTTTATCGACTGCTTGACTAATTCTGTTTAACATAATTGCCTCCTAATATTGTTCTTGACTTCAATTTAACACGATATTGAAAAAAACACTACTTATTTAATAGTTTTTTCATGAAAATGTCTTTTATTGGGGTATCATTATATAAAAGATTCCTTAATTTAGAAGCGAAAGTCTTTAGAGACTTATAAAAATATCTTATAATGACCATATAACAAGGAGGACATAATGAAAAGCAATTCAAAATTATTCGTTCTAGTACTTTCATTATTATTAGTTTTTACAGCTATAGGATGTGAAGATAATACTGGAAACGAACCGGTAGAAAATGCGCTTGCTACAGAAAATCAAGTAGAAAATCAGACACCTGAAGCAACTGCAGAGGAAACGGAAACAGAAGCTGTTGAAGATACAGAGACAGATCTTGTTGAAGATACGGAAACAGACCAAGAGGTAGAAGATCCTGGCTTCAAACGATCTGATGTACCAGATGAATACAAGTGGGACTTAGAAAAAGTTTATACAAACACAGATGCATTTATGGCTGATGTGGAAAATGTAAGAAAATCATTTAAACTCTTTTCTAAAAATCAAAACACATTCACTTCAAACTACAAGACATTTTCTGAAACATTGATGGCTTATGAGGATACCAAAAGAATCAATGACAAACTCTATGTGTTTGCAACCCTGCAGGCTCATACAGATACTTCAAACACAGATTTTTCTGATTTAGAAGATATCGCAGCTGAACTAGATACTGATTTAAGTGAAGCGACATCATACTTCTATCCTGAAATCGCAAACATGGATAGCACCCTTCTTAATTCTTACATGGCCAATGAAGAAATGAAAGAATTACAGCCATACGTGGATAGGATTTTAAGATCAAAGCCATATATCTTATCAGTAGAAGAGGAAGCTTTACTCGCTCAAGCACAGATTCTTTATGAAGTACCTGAATCAATCTATGATGCATACAACTACAATACTGATTTAAGTGACTACCTACCCGAGCCTGACTTCACATTATTCTGGACAGGTACAAGAGAAGACAGAAAAGACATCTTAACAGACTACTATGCTAAAACTACTTTAGGTAACGATCTATTAGCTGAGATTTATGAATCTGAAATCAAGAAGAACACTTTCTTTGCAAAGGCTTCTAACTTCGATTCAGCATTAGATGCAGCCTTATTCAACGATGGTATCACTAGAAATGAATATGATAAAGTTTTTGAAATCACTCATGACAACCTAGACATACTACACAAGTGGATTTCAATTAAGAAAGAACTTTTAGATGTAGATAAGGTTTATTACTACGACCAATACTCACCACTTATTGAAACTGAGCAGAGAGTGGTTTACTTTGATGAAGCCAAAGAAATCATTTATGCAGCCTTAGCACCACTTGGCGATAAGTACATCAGTGATTTAAGAGAAGGTTTTGGTTCTCGTTGGGCAGATGTTTTTGCTACAGATGACAAGTATGAAGGTGGTTATCAATGGGGAACTTTTGACACAGATCCATTTGTTTTACTTAACTACTATGGACAAATTACAGATGTGTCTACAGCAGCTCACGAGATGGGCCATGCTTTAAACTTTAAGTATACCAATGAAACACAAGATTACTTCTCAGCTATAGTGCCTATCTTCAATGCAGAAATCGCATCAACAACAAACGAGGTGATGGTCTTTGAATATAGAATCGCCAATGCTCAAACAAAAATGGAGAAACAGGAAGCCCTTTTAAACTACATTGAACTTATAGAAAACACCATCTTTACACAGATGATCTATGCCGACTTCGAAAAACGCGCCTATGAAGCTTATGAAGCTGGTGAGCCAATCAGTGCTGAACTATTTAACAACCTGATGGGACAAGTTTTAGTAGAGTATTATGGACCGGATTACGGTTTAGATGAAGTTGCAACTTACCAGTGGTCTGAAATTCCACATTTCTACAATGCTTATTATGTGTATAAGTACGCAACAGGTTTATCAGCAGGACTCAACTTCTCTGATAACATCTTAAATGGTGATCAAGAAGACGTTGATAAGTACTTAACTTATTTATCAGCAGGTTCATCAGAATTGCCACTGCCACTGCTAAAAAAAGCTGGCGTAGATTTCTCTACAGGTGAGCCACTTCAAAAAGCATTTGATAAGTTCGAATCGCTCGTTGATGAGTTTTACGAAACTTTAAAATAAGTCTTAAGAAATAAGTCGAAAGACTTATTTTTTTTAGTAATTAGGCGTATACTGAATGTGTAAAGAGGTGACCCATATGAAAAGAATTCTAATCTGTTACTATTCTAGAACACACTCAACAAAAGAAGTTTGTGAAAATATAAAAGAAACGCTTGATGAGTCATTCGAAGTTACACTAAGACCCATTAGTTCTGTTCATGACATCAAGGATTATGAAACCGTTATTATAGCCGCCCCTGTTCATGGGATGAATTGGCATCAAACGGCCTATGACTTTGTCACTACTAATCAGGCTATTTTAAAGAAGAAAGAAGTCATCTATATCGCCCTTGCTTCACTTGCTTATCAAGGACGTAATTTCTGGCAAAAGAAAGTATTTAAATCGCTTGAAAGACCAAGTAAGATTGTCAATCCTATGGAAACTGCAATCTTTGGAGGACTTGTCAGCGACACGCCTAAAATTGTTGGTGGCATCCTCGGTATACCGAAAAATGCTAAAAGAGACCAAAGAGACTGGAACATGATTGAAGCATGGAAGAAAAACTTAATCAAACATTTGTAAGGAACTTCATCACGAAGTTCCTTTATTGTAAAAAAAAAGAACTGACATAAAGTCAGTTCTTAGTTATTATTAGTAGTTACCTTGAGCGATCATTGCTTCAGCAACCTTCTTGAAACCAGCGATATTAGCACCAGCAACTAGGTTGTAACCGAAACCATACTCTTCACCAGCTTTAGCAGCGTTAGTGTGAATGTTGATCATGATGTTCTTTAACTTAGCATCAACTTCTTCGAAAGTCCATGAGTATCTCATAGAGTTTTGAGACATTTCAAGAGCAGAAGTAGCAACACCTCCAGCGTTTGCAGCTTTAGCAGGAGCTAATAAGATCTTGTTCTCTAAGAAGTACTTGATAGCTTCGTTAGTAGTAGGCATGTTTGCACCTTCACCAACAGCCATAACACCGTTTTCAACTAATTGCTTAGCTTCAGCCATATCGATATCATTTTGAGTAGCACATGGTAATGCGATGTCACACTTAATGCTCCAGATACCTCTACCTTCAGTGTAAGTAGCGTTTGGATGGTAGTTAACGTACTCTTTAATTCTCTTTCTTTCTACTTCTTTGATCTGCTTAACAGTATCAACTTTGATACCTTCTGGATCGTAGATGTAACCAGTTGAATCAGATAATGCAACAACTTTTGCACCTAATTCTTGAGCTTTTTGAGTAGCGTAGATAGCAACGTTACCAGAACCTGAGATAACACAAATCTTGTCTTTCATCTCAATCTTGTTGTACTTTAACATTTCTTCAACGAAGTACATTAAACCGTAACCAGTTGCTTCAGTTCTAGCTAATGAACCACCGTAAGTTAAACCTTTACCAGTTAAAACGCCATTCTCGAATGCGCCTCTAACTCTTCTATATTGACCATACATGAATCCGATTTCTCTTCCGCCAACACCGATGTCGCCAGCTGGAACGTCTACGTCAGGACCAATGTGTCTTTGTAATTCAGTCATGAAAGACTGACAGAATCTCATTACTTCGCCGTCTGACTTGCCCTTTGGATCGAAGTCAGAACCACCCTTACCACCACCGATTGGTAAGCCAGTTAAAGAGTTCTTGAATATTTGCTCGAAACCTAAGAATTTAACGATACCAACATAAACAGATGGATGGAATCTTAAACCACCTTTGTAAGGTCCAATAGCTCCGTTAAATTGAACTCTGAAACCTCTGTTTACTTGTAAGTTACCTGCATCATCTACCCATGGTACTCTGAAGATAATTTGTCTTTCAGGCTCAGCGATTCTTTCTAAGATGTTTGCTTCAACATACTCAGGATGACGCTCTACAACAGGACCAAGAGACTCAAATACCTCTTCTACTGCTTGTAGGAATTCTGGATCGCTAGAGTTTCTAGCTTGAACTCTTTCTAATACACTTTGTACATACGACATGTTAACAACTCCTCTTTCTAAAAATTTTGGGATTATCCCACTTGAAAGGTAAGTACCTTCCAAACCTATTTCGCGATAAAATCGCTGCGAAATTAAGAGCCAAACGTAATAAATCATATTATGTAAACAAAACTAGAAAACGTTTGCCACTCACATTTCAATACAATATTATCATACATTTTTGCATATTGAAACCTCATTTAATAAATTATTAACAAGCAAATAAAGAACATCAATTCAAAGCAATTAAAATTTTCAGAAAATTGCATAATGCGACTTATTTTATTCAAATTTCAATACCCTTTGACTTTCTATAGACTTTTATTTATACTGAATCTACAGGTCAGGAGGTAGTATGTCCTATCAATATATTATCCCTATTTTTATAGGTGTGAACATTTTTTCTCTTATACTTGTGGGTGTTGATAAACTGAAAGCTATACGCCAATCTTATCGCATCTCTGAAAAGGCACTTTTTCTAAGTGCTCTGCCATTTTCAAGCTATGGCTTCTATCTGGGTATGAAGTTGTTTCACCATAAGACTAAGAAGCGTTATTTCAAGTTGGGTAGTTATTTTCTCATGATTTTACACACCCTATTGATCCTATATAGTTTGAAGTCACAACTATCATTTGCTTGAATATTTAGTTAATTAAAGATTTAAGGAGGAAAACTCATTGAAAGTAAAATATAAGAACATTTTAACGTGGAAAATAATGGCCGTTGTATGGTTTGCCCTTGCTGGCTTTGTTTATATCAGATGGATTGCCAATGCACCAGAAGAGTTCTTAATTCAAAGAGCTGTATTTGTACTTGGTCTAGTCATCCTTATTGGTATTTACTATTTATTAATGCCACGCATCAATTACATCATCATGGATGATGAGAAAATCAGTATTCACAAGTCTAGTGTTATCATCAGACAAAAGATAAAAAAAGCAGACTTAGAATGCTGTCGAGTAAAAGAAAGAGATTTAGAATTCCATTTAAAAAATGGTAAATCATATGCCATTCATTTAGACTGGTGTGACAAGGAACAAGTTATTTCATTCATCAGAAAGCTACAAGCTAATATCAATGTTTATGAAGGTGAAACACATACAAGCATCAACTTAAGCAATATAGAAACACTAAAATAAAACTGCAGAAATGCAGTTTTTTTATAGTTCCAGCTTCTTTTTTATGATCTCTTGATGGTTTTTATCTTCAAGATCTATATCTCCAGAAAGAAAATATACCCTATTTTCTTTAACGAGTATGATATAATTGCCATCATAATAGGAGATGAAATCGGTCAAATCCCCCGCTTTAACATATATATGATTAGAAAGTTCGTACTCATCTTTAATATCAGATACAAGCATATCAACCACAAAGTCATTGATACATTGAGCCTTAAGTGTCATCAACTCTTCTTGACTGCCTTTACAAAAATAATAGTCATAAGACACAAGCATGGACCGGTCCTTTTTTTCCCATTCATAATCGTCGCCCTTATAAGAAAAGTCCTCTAACTCTAAAAGATGACTTTTATCAAGGGTTTCTTTAACTGTTGGTATGTCAGATATAAACTCAAGGCTAGATATTACGGCAACTACAACAGCAACTAATAAGATAAGATTCATTTTTTTGCTTAAATTAAATCTATTGCTTACATACTTAAAAGCTAAGGTCAAAACCATTAATATACTCATACCTAAAAGCACTTTCCATTCATTGTAGAAGAGCAGAGATGCAAATAAAAATATGCAAATCACTAGTGCTAGATAAATCATTGTATTAAAAGTTTTTACAAAGAAGACTGGTAGAAACCAAAGTTTCTCTTTTCTGATCAGATTGACGATTAGCCATGTTAGGTCCACTATAATTTGTAGGGTAATCAATCCATAAAAGAGAACTCTAATGAAATAAAAAGACATATCAGCCTGATCTAATATATGTAAGTTTATCAATGAAGGAAAATCAAAATTTCTTGCTGAAAACAGCATATATAAAGCCATGATAACAAGAAATAAATCTGACTTGACTGTTGCCACTAATGTATCATGACCGATTACTTCTTCGTCAAGGGGATGTTTTGAATCCTCATTATCCGAAACATAAATCTGAAAGAGTGAATTGCTGGCCACATACTTATAACCACTTGATTCCATCTCATTTTTTATTCTCATATTTGGCGTCGTTTTGGGTGCTTGAAAAGCTTTATGTGAATAAAAAGGATAAGCAAAGTAATGAACTTTTCTCTCTGTTTTTTTAAATCTATAGATCATATTGCCAGCTGACTCTAGTATATAACCTTTTTCTGCTTCTTTATTTAAAAACAACTCCAAATCCAACTTAGACAGTGGATGGAAACTTCTTATCTTAATCAATTTTATCACCTCACATATAGGTTATCATAAAACTAAATCAAATGTAAAAAAAAGCATACTCCCGCATGCTTAGTCTCTTGCCATATAGCCATTCGGCATAAAGTTTTCTTCAGGCCATTCTCCATTCTCTCTTAGATATTGCCTTCTTTTACACTCATTATGTCTCCCGCCTCTGCAGTAAATTCTTATAAATCCTTTGCATTGGATATTTTGATCACTTTCATATTTCTTTTTAAACATGCATTCATCACTAACTGGGCATAACATAATCTCATCTCCTATTCTTTCCAAACAAACTCTTTTAAATAATCATATGATATTTGATCACTTGTCACATGAGGAAATCCTAATTGTCTACCAACAAAGCCACCATGATAGTCCGAGCCACCTGATATCTTAAGATCATACTTCTTGCAATAGTCCAGGTAATAGTCCACTTCACGATCAGATTCAGTATAAGGGGAATAGCATTCTAAACCATCTAAGCCTTGTAGTCTAAAATAATCCAGTATTTCTACTGGAAGACCGCCTTTTCCATTAGAAGAAGGATGGGCCATAAAGACGCCTGCACCAGCAGCATGAGCAGCCTCGATGACTTCCTTAGGTTCAGGAAACACCATTCTAGCAGGACACTTATCGCTGATTTCAAAGTAGTCATATATATCTTTGACCAAGCCTTTTTTCTTAAAGAAGTTCAAAGATGGCCAGCCACCAATAAAGGGATCATCTTCATAGTCTAAGAACTCTTCTAAAGATACCTTTGGCTCCATAAATTTCACAATTGCCTTATCATAGTCGCTACGAATCTTGATGCTAGCATCTATCAATGACTTAAAAGTTTCATCAGATGCATCATAACCATAGACTGTTAAATGATACTCTTTTCCTTGATAGGCAGTTGCAATTTCTACTCCTGGAATAAATGAAAGGTTCTGACCTTTTACAGCTTCTTTCATTTCCTCAAGACCATTTATCGTATCGTGGTCGGTCAATGAAAACAAGCCAATGCCAGCATCCATGACTTCTTCTACCAGCGCCTTACATGTCAGCTTACCATCTGAGTGATAAGAATGCATGTGCAAATCTACTTTCATTATACCAACTCCTTAAAGCCAGCATATGGCTCCATAACATAAATTTCAAAGGTTGATTTACCACCTCTAACCAAAGGTAATTTAGCCAAGTAGTTTTCTGCTTCACGTTTTGATACACATTCCATAATCAAAATCATTTCATTTGAATTTTCTTTTTGATTCATCTCTCGTATGTAACCATGTAGATAAAGAGCATACATGGCCTTGCGCTGTTCAGCAAGTAAAACCTCTTCACCCAACATTAAAGGACACAACTCATTTTCTATTGCTAAAATCTTCATTTTACCCCTCTATCATTGGCATCAACAAGCCTTGATCATTTAACTCATGGATTTTAGAACAATCACCAATAAAGTCACCTTCAACAAAAATCTGTGGTAGAGTTGTGCACCCTGTTTCTTTGGCTAATTCATTTAATCTGTCGTCGCCGAAAGGAATCATAATTTCTTCATATTCAACATTTAACTCATCTAATAGTTTCTTTGCTTTAATACAGAAAGGACAAGTCTTAAAAGTCCAAATCTTTACTGCTTTCATTAATTCACCTCAAACTTTCTTCCTGACATTCTTAATCTTATTACATAATTCAAATTCAAAATAATATATAATACAAGTGCTATACTTACAAAATCAACAGTTTTAATCAGCAGAGCCAATATCAACATAACAATACACATAACCCCTGTTGCTATAGCTGTAAAATACATAAGTTTTTTTACATAAAGCGCAAAAGCAGCCTTATCATAAGTTTTCTTTTCATCGTAGCTTTTTAAAACATCTACGTACTGTGTCATACCAATATATCTTCCAAGAAAGAAAATAATTACACTTGGTATCAATCCTAATAAAATAATAAAAGGGCTCATCTTTCCTCCTAACTTCTTATATTATCTCTAAAATAATGGCCTAATGCAAGTCTAAAAGCCATTATCATGGTCAATCTAACGCTTGAAAATCCTAAACATGCTAGAGATATAGTTTCTAGAATCTTTTTAACTTTACTTATCAAGAAACTCTGTATTGACAAAAAGGTGCCAAACAAGTCCTCAGGACATAAAGTCTTCTCTTTCTTATGAAAACAGGTTTTCATACCAAAAAAGTATTCTCGAAAGAATACTTTTTACTATAGATTATCTCTAATAAAATCGATGATGTCATGCCAGCTGGCATTCTGAGAAATACCATTACCTTCTGGGGTACCACCTAAACTAAATGATAATTGTTGAAAAGATGTGGTTGGTAGACAGCCAGGACCACCTAATATCTGACCAGCCTCATATGTCTTTACGGTACAGTCTAAACCCTGTTTGATTCTACCTGCCATCATGACACTATCCCAGCGTTCGTCATGTTTCCCGGCTAAGAGAAGTGTTTTAGCACGAATTTTTGAAGTATCAATCATGGCATTCTCATGATTATAACATGGCTTCATGGCATAAGTCTTTTGGAATAAAATCCTTCCAGCATACAACTTCATCAGTTCCAACTTGTTAACCTTAGAAAAAGATACTGGCTTTCCTTCATAAGTCCAAGAGGATTTAGAAGTCGTAATCTGCTTAACCACACTCTGATTGATTACATCACACGGATTGGCAGCAATTAAGACTTTCAAATCACTTCTCATGCTGGCAATCTTTAGCGCTAGCTCTGCCCCTCTTGTGCCACCCATGATACCAATTCTGTTTTCATCAACAATAGGTATCTTTTTCATATAATCAATACTTCTTAAGATATTTTCTAAAGGCAACTCTTTAAATTCTCCTGGGAGATTACCATAGCCACAGATGGGAAGTGCAAGTGTTGCAATCCCCTTTGAAGCTAAAAGTCTAGCATTGACCTCAACACCTTCAATACCTTCTTCACCTGCTACATGAATCATCACAGGCAGAGGCTCGTCACTTGGTATATAAAAAAACTTGGCCGAAATGTCATCTAAGGCTTTGACTTTGACTTCTGGTAGATTTCTAATCACCTTAAATCGATAGACTTCATGAAGATCGTTTTGAAAAATATCTATGATATAGTAGCCCATATCTTCTTCACTGAGTTTATCTAAATGGCTTAAGTCTAAATCGTAGTCCATGGTAGCTGATTCCATAGACCAAAAGAGTCCTGACACATCAGCCTTTGAGTACATACCACCTATTGGCTTTGACTTATGTGTATCAACAACACCGTTAACCGGCTCATAGACACCATAAGAGTAATCAATGTCACCATCATGATAAAAACGTCGTAGATAGATCTGTACATCTTCTAAGGCTTCTGTTTCAATTCTTATGTATATAGGGTCACCTAACAATACTTGTTCCTTTTGATTAATCTGTATTTTCATCATTTACTCCAATAAATATTTCTTAGTCATTGTAAGGCCAACACCCTCTTTGCCTCTAGATTGAATGTCTCTAATCAGACTTGAGCTGATATGTTCATACTCCTTATCACAGAAGTAATAAACAAATTCCTGGTCTGGTAGGAAGTCTTTAATAACATTTCTTAAGCCCTCTTCATGTTGGAGGTCATAAGCATTTCTAAGACCACGTACAACAAAGACTTCACCATGTTGGCTAAGATTTTGAATCTCAGTTGTAATCAATCCATTGTAATATATGATCTCTCGATTTTTGATTGTATCTGGAATAGCCACTTTCTCAATGTCTCTTTTATCGTAGTTGATACCTACACCAATAACCACCTTATCAAATGACTTCTCAGATTTCTTTAAAATGTTATAGTGACCAATATGAAATGGATTAAAAGAACCTGGATAAAAGCCAATTTTATAAACTTTTTCTGAGACAATATCTCTAAGTTCTAACAAAGTAGCATTACCCGTTTCCTCATAGGCTCTATTAAGAAATGCAACTCTGCCTTTCTTATATTCCTTTACAGGCAGATACTGATGTTCAGAAAAAATATTCTTTTCCCAAGTTAACAAAGAGTTGATATCTGTCTTATGTAAAATCAGACGGTCTACTCTCATAATCTCCTTGGTTAAGGCATCGCCAGCAGCATGAATATTTTCTGTAGCCATAATCAAATCATAGACCTTGTCTTTAAACTCGTGTTCACCAAAGCAATGCTCATAAAAAAATTCAGCTGAAGCCTTTTCATGATTTTCACTTCTTACATCAAACATAATGTCGTGAAATAAGATGGCAATAATCAACTGATCATCATCAATTTCTATGATACTGAGTAAGTGTTCTATATGATCAAAGTTGTGATAATATTTGCTGTGATGGTTATATATCTTCTTAATCTGTTTAAGTTCAACATCTATTTTATGTTTGCTTAAAAGCGCTTCTAAATCTATCTTTTTATTTAAATACTTATTTGTAATCATAATCGTCCTCCACACCTAACTATACCACATTTTGAATCCTATACCTATTTACAAAGTATAAAAAAATAGATAATACAAAGTATTATCCATTTACAACTTTTTTGAGATGATGAACTTGTCTAATTTTACAGCTTTGGCAGTTCTTAAACTTAATACCTTCTGACTGACATCCCGAGCAGTTAATCTCTCTTGGCAAGACGGTCATATTGAACATTCTCGACCACTTAATAGCCGTATCCAGACGCATTCTATCATCATCATTTTCACTTGCTATATAAGCAGCGCAAGTCTTACAATTGATACCACAATATCCTTCCATAAAATCATCCCTTTCATAGAACAAGAATACCACAATTTTTCAACAAAATCAAACATATGTTCGTCATTTGAATATGGCCTCTTCTTTGCCGAACTTGATGGCATCACCACTATTTAGCTTATACTTTTTTTGACTTTCCAAACGTTCACCATTCACAAAAGTACCATTCTTGGTGTTTATATCTACTATGTAGTAGTCATCCGATTCTTTAACAAGTTCAGCATGAACGCGCCCTATCGTTAAGGCTTCAGGCAAAGCATAATCTACTAAAGATTTGGATCTACCGATAAGAAAAGATGCCTTGTTAATAGGAATAGAACCATGTTCAAAGTCAAGTATTCTCTGTTTCTCCTCCTGAGGCATGATCACAGTTTGACTATAATCCACAAGTTTTTCTTTTTCTTTTTTAAAGAGACTTTTAATCCAGTCCTTTTTTCCCTTCTTTTCTTGCTTTAGGCTTGTCAACATGGCATCAAAGACCATGACATCAAATGAAGTATCTTGAAGGTAGGCAATCATTTTTTTTACCCTAGTATCTCCCTCTATGATACTTAAATCTATGGTAAATAATAAGCTCAGAAAAAGCTCTCTCATCGACTTATGTAAAACCACATTATAAGAATGAAGAGGAATATAAAGGAGTCTTACACAAATACTTTGAACATCTATAAAAACATAGGTTTTATCCAGGACTATTTTAGATGAGTCCAGTAAGTACCGATCTGCCGTCCATAAGCTATCTATCAGTTTCTTCATGATGTGTTTCTGTTTTTCAAAAGACTTGCAATGATTCTTAAAATAAACCTCAATTGGAATCAAAGAAGTCACATCATACTTAAGCCTTCCGTCTAACTTACCTTGTATAAAAACACTTTGGTCACTATAAAGAATCATTTCATGTTGATAAGAAATTAAATCCTCTTCTTGATAAGTCAGACCTAAAATCGTATAGGGGCCATTCATCTCTTTAAAAAGGTGCATACATGCTCCAAAATGAAAAATCGTGTTTTAAGGTATCTTCTAAAATACCTTCTACAAACTCTGTTATTTGCTCCTTAAATATCAGTGCTATACCAACAAGAATTGCAAGTAGTATGACTACCTCAATTGTTCCAAAACCATCTTCTTTTCTCATAAGCCTCCTTATATTACTGTAAATAGTTGAGACAAAGCCGGTACCATCATGGCTATGAGAATTGATATCAAGGCCATCATCATTGGTAAAAGAAGTTTTGTACTGGCTTCCTCTCCTTTTTTTAGATAAGAACTCCTTCTTTCTTTCCATAAGTCATCTAGGAGTTTATCTAATAAAACAACGGTTTCTTTTGAGCCATGTTTTTCGTCTTGGGCAACAATCCTACAAAATCTAGTCATACTCGTCATTTGCATTTGATTGGCCAAATAAATATAGGATTTAACAAAACTCGAGCCATTAATCACCCTTTGATTTATAGCACCTACACAGACAAACAAGACGCCATTTCTTGTAGAAACTTCTATGGCTTTTACCATTGGCATACCAGCTGTAATCAACAGCTTTATTGACATGATCATCACAGGCATTTCATTATGTATATCAGAAACAACCTGCTTGTTCCATTCCTTTAACTTCAAATCATGGTAAAAGATAAGACCTAAGGAACAAGCCATACCATAGAAAATTGCAAGCCCCTTAAGAAAAGTCAAACTCACTAGTAATGTGGTAACTCCCAATATAAGACTCTTGACCTTTTTTCTTATGAAACTAATCTCAGCATCTTCAATAAAGAGCCCTTGCCTCTTTAAATAGATACTGTATTTAGCTATTAGGTGATTCATGACTTGATACTTTACAAGTCTTTTTATCAGACAATCTACAAGCTTATTCATCTTATATTTATAATCCTTTTTCCAATTATATATGCCGCAAGGTTGCCTAATAGGATAAGTGTCATCATAAGCCTTCCAACTAATGTCTCATATAAGATGCTGACATAATCGTATTGGGTCAACATCATAATGCCTAAGAGAGCAATTGGTGCACACATCATAGCCATAAATTCAAATCTTTTGGCAGCAATCATAACCTCAATTTCTAAAGTCAAGTCAATGGCATCAGATATTTCTATGATGGTTTGTTTGATCACGTAAGTAATATGACCGCTATAAAGGTAAACGGCTTCAAGGGTTTGTACAAAACGATCTATATAGGCTTCATCAAGGGTTTCTGAAAAGGTGACCCACGCCTCTACATCTGAAACACCACTTTGTAAATGTCTGTTCAAGGTAGCGTAAGCCTCCTTTAGTTTCTTATGATTAAAATCATGAAGCTTAGAAGTTTCATGGACTGCGTTTCTAAAAGATTGTCCAACCATCAACTCTCCGTAAATACCATTAAGAAGCTCCTTAAACTCGATTTGCAAGACTTTGCCTTTATCGTTTTTCTTATAAGCACTCAGAGAAAAGCCAAGTACAGATAAAAATATCATGGCTATGTAATGTCTGTAAAAAACATAGCCTAAGACAAGTCCCGTCATAGCGCCTATGACCTTAGTCCTCATACTTAAACCTCGACTTTAAGACATACTTTCCATCAAAAGAAAGTTCATCTACAGAAACAACCCTTCTCTTGCCATCTCTCTGTCTCTCTAGATGAATGAGTAAATCTATAGAGTTTCCAATCATATGTTTAACAGCTACTAAAGGGATATCAAGATGAGATATAATCATCAGCTCCAAGCGACTTAACATATCCTTTGAAGAATTAGCGTGACCTGTAGACATGGAGCCGTCATGCCCCGTATTCATTGCCTGAATCATTTCTATGGCTTCTGATCCTCTTACCTCACCAACTATGATCCTATCTGGTCGCATCCTAAGAGAGCATTTAACCAAAGAAGACATATCTACGCCACCCTCACCATCGTAATTTGGTGTTTTGGTTTCAAGTGTGACCAAGTTCTTGATGTTGTTGATTTGAAGTTCAGCAGAATCTTCTATGGTAATAATCCGCTCATCTTCTTCCAAATAGGTGGACAAGGCATTTAAAAATGTCGTTTTCCCAGAAGAGGTTCCACCAGAAACAAAGATATTTTTTCTAGCTCGAACACTTTCAATCAGATAGGACTTAACATGGTCATCTATCAGTCCCATAGTGACGTAGTCTTCAAGTGTAAAAGTCCTCTTAAAAAACTTACGAATGGTCACAATGGGGCCATTAACTGCAACAGGTTTCATGACGATATTGACTCTAGCACCACTTGGAAGCCTTGCATCTACGATTGGAGAAGAGGCATTGACCCGTCTGTTAACCTTTGAAACAATTCTTTGAATCACATTGTTTAAATCCTCATAAGAATCAAAGCATGTAGAGGTTGTAAGCATCCGTCCTGACCTTTCTATAATAATGGGTTCTAATCCATTGACCATGATTTCATTGATATTAGGATCATCTAGTAGCTTTTGAAGACGACCCAATCTGTATAAATCATTGTAGACGGTTTCTGCTAGATGCTGACATTCATTTAGGGGCATTTCTTGTGGTTTACGGCTATAAATAAAGTTCATCAGCTCTTTATATGACAACTTATCAGATAAAGACAGAACCTGTCTCTTTATTTCAAGTTCAAATGTTTGGCCATTATATGTTGTAACATTTTCGACTGCCATTTCTTCTCCATAACTTCCTGATCTTCTTCTAAATAATATAAGTGATTAACCATCTTTAGTATGTTTTCATGGGCCGTTCCTTTACTTGAGGCCCTATTAATAAATACACAGTAATCATCTGTACTCTTATGTTTGTAGTAAAACTGAAATCTATAATAATGATTCAAATTTTGTAGGATACACATAATCTTCTTGTGGATTTTAAGTTCTTCAAGCCAGGCAGTCTTATAACCAAAATCAATGACAACACTAGAAAAACCAACTTGCTCCAGTATATCAATGAAATTTCTTAAACTGTCTAATGACACTTGTTTTAAATCATAGATGGTCTCAACCTGGTCTAAAGTCGAAAATGAATCTTTCATAAACTCTGATAACCTATTCTTAAGTTTGTCTGGGTCATTGTGTAGATAAAACAGAACATCCGTTAAAGACAAACCACTTTTTTTCTCTAAATAATACTGACTACTGGGCGCATGTTCCAATGAAAACCAGAGCGTTCTGCCCTTTTGACTAAGATATTCTGCCAAGTTTAAACTCAGACTTGTAGAACCTGCTGAAGAAACCACATTTGAAAATCCATAAACTCTAAAAGGAGAATGTCCTGATAAGTCAGCCTCATGTATGGATGTTAAAAACTCCATGAAATCTTTGCCAGATTGATACTTTCTAATCTTATGGGTCATGACTTGATTCTTATCACATAAAGTTAGGACGTGATTTTCATTATATGTCTCTTTCATATCTTGATCACAGATAATAACTGCATCCATTTCGATATCACCAAAGTACAAGTCCAACCTGTCACTATAGTGTTTTTCATAATATCTTTTTAGTGCTTGAACATACATTTTGTCTTTGCTTACAATCTTAAATTTCATAACCACCTCAAACATATAATACATTATTTACCATAAATTGTAAATAACAATTCAAAAAAAATCTCCTACATCAGTAGGAGACTCATTTATTTAATTATAGTGATCTTTGGCAACCAGTGCAGCACCAATGATGCCAGCATCATTGCCTAACTCTGATATAACAAGCTCTACATCAGAAAACTCTGATAAGAAATACTGCTTGTCTACTTCTTTTTTTAGTCTTTCAAGTAAGTAGTCACCAGCACCTGATACACCACCACCTAAGGCGATTCTTTCAGGATCTAAAAGTACCAGAACATTAACAATACCTCTAGCCAAGTACTTGATAAATCTCTCATATGTTTCACATGCAATTACATCTTCTTCTTTAGAAAGATCAATAACATCTTTTGCTGTGATCTTGTCAAGCTCTCTAAGTTTTGATGGTAACTCAGTAGTTTCAACTAAGTGTTCAGCATACTTGATAATAGCTGTTGCAGAAGCAAAAGTCTCAAAACAACCATTGGAACCGCAGTTACAGTCATAGAAATTATCACCGATAATCATATGTCCAAGCTCTGTACCAATACCATGACCACCTCTTACTTCGCGGTCGTCAATGATGATACCACCACCAACACCTGTACCAAGTGTCACCATAATACCATTTGCCACACCCTTTAATGAACCAATTTTATATTCTGCATAAGCAGCAACATTGGCATCATTATCAATTGCAATCGGTAAGCCTAGATTTTTAAGACCATCCATTAACCTCACATGGTTCCAGTGTAGATTTGCACAAGTCAAAACCACACTCATATCTTTATTAACCAGTCCTGGAATACCTATGCCAACTGCTTCAACCTCTTGGTCAGTAGAATTTCTTAATTCATCAATTAGCATATAGATATCTTTAATTAATTCTTCTGCTGGTCTATCAGCCATTGTAGGAATGCTTTTCTTAAAGATAAGCTCTCCCTCATCATTCACCAAACCAGCTGCAATATTTGTACCGCCTAAATCGATCCCAATTAACATATCTACTCCTATTTCTTAAGTAATTCTTCTCTTAATGCTTCAAAGCCTGGCTTGCCTAGAAGGGCAAACATATTTTTCTTGTAATCCTCTACGCCTGGCTGATTGAATGGATTAACACCTACCATGTAGCATGACATAGCGCATGACTTCATAAAGAAGTATAATAACTTACCATAGTTAAATGGTGTTAATGATTCAATGTTTAAAATAACATTTGGTACACCACCATCAACGTGAGCTAAGATAGTTCCTTTACATGCATTCTTGTTAACAAAGTCCATAGTCTCGCCAACTAGGTAGTTTAAGTTATCTAGGTTTTGTTCATCTTCTTCAATAGCGATATCACAAGCAACATTTTCAACATTTAAGATTGTCTCAAATAAGATTCTCTGACCATCTTGTACGTATTGACCTAATGAGTGAAGATCTGTTGAGTAATCAACTGCAGCTGGGAATAAGCCCTTGCCATCTTTACCTTCTGACTCACCAAATAACTGTTTCCACCATTCAGCAGTAAAATGTAACTGTGGTTCGTAATCTACGAAGATCTCAATGTCTTTACCATTGTTTAATTGGAAGTTTCTAAGTGAAGCATATTGGTAACAAGCATTCTTGTTTAAGTCTAACTCTTGATATTCTTCATAACCTGCAGCAGCACCAGCCATTAATGCATCTACATCAATACCCGAAACCGCGATAGGTAACATACCAACACTCGTAAGTACAGAGAATCTACCACCGATATCATCTTTGATACCGAAAGTTTCATACCCTTCTTGATCTGCTAATTGACGAAGTGCGCCTCTCTTGTAGTCTGTAGTCGCAATAATTCTTTCTTTAGCACCCTCTTTACCGTACTTTTCTTCCATGTATTTTCTGATGATTCTAAATGCTAAAGCAGGCTCTGTTGTTGTACCTGATTTTGAAATAACATTCACAGAAATGTCTTTACCTTCAATTGCCTCTAAGAAATGAGTCATATATACAGGACTGATGTTATTCCCCAAGAACATCACCTTTGGAAACTTTCTTTTTTCATCGCTTAAGTCATTGAAGAAAGAATGGTTTAGCGCTTCGATAACCGCTCTTGCACCTAAATAAGATCCACCGATACCTACAACTACTAGGATATCTGAATTACCTTGAATCTTTTTTGCACAATCTTTCATTCTGTCGAACTCTTCTTTGTCGTATGTAACAGGATAATCTAACCATCCTAAGAAGTCATTACCTGCACCTGTCTTTTCGTGAATAACTTTATGAAGTTCGTTCACTTGATCTTGATAGTTTAACAACTGATCTGTTGTTATGTTTGCCTTTGAATAATCAACTCTGATACTCATTGTTACCTCCATATATAAATTTTAGTTATTCCCCCAATTTCTTAATACCCACTGGTATTAAACACTATCACTTATTATACAATAAAATCGGTATCGTTTCCATGTCATTATGAGGAATAAGAAAAGATTCCATCATATGATGAAATCTTTACTAGTAAATTGTAATTATTCACAAAATAACGGTTTATTTAAGACTAAAACTCAAGGCCTTCTAGCCATTCTAAGTATCCATTACTCAATTGATCTTTTGTTAATCCTAAGACTGTCAAGATGACTTCATCAGCTGTTTTCTGATTGTTCGATTCAAAAGCCTCATTGAGAGTCGAATCATGGAAAGGCTTCTTACCGGCTTCATAAAACAGGTCCATCAGTTTTTCTCTACCGTATGTCTCTTCGATGTATCTGACATACATGTATGAAGTATTGTAAAAGCTTCTTATCTCTTCATTGCTTGTAGCAGTGTAATAATCATTTGCCTCTAAATCAGCTATGGTTCTTGTAACACTATCCCTACTTAAGTTACTGAGCAGACTGGAATTTTCAATCCCATGTGGTGCAGAACCATCAAACATGGCAATGCCTTCTAAAAGCCACACCGGCAGGTTGTTGTTGCACATCCTTATGGTAATATGATGAACCACTTCATGCTGCATCACACCAGGATAGCCTTTATACCTAGTCGGATGACCTGTATAAAGCTTCAAAGACTCATCCGGCTCTGACCAGCCTGTGAACAACCACTCGTTGGCCGGTATACACCTTTGTCTAAGCATTTCTTGGTCTGTAAAAAGTTTAAGTTCAAAGTAAGGATGTGGTTTTTCCTTGTAAACCTTATCAAGGTTATCAAAGGCCAAATCAAGCATGTCTACAAACTCTTCTAAACGCCCTTCATCTTTCATATACTTAACTTCAAATCTGTCCGTTTGAAGTGTTTCAAAGTGATAGCCATAATCCTTCCACATGTCATTTTCATACTTGAAAATAAGCGGATAAGTAAAGACATACTTCTTGTCCATAAAATGTGTTTGTTTAAGATGGACAACGGCTGTATGTTCATTGATTATTTCAGTGGACTCAATTTCTAGCGAAAGATTGCTGATGGAATCATCTATCATTTGTGTAAACCATCTTTCCTGTTCATTGTAGAAATAAGGATTTCTTTTGGTAACGGATGACATGTACAAGTCATAATCCTCATTTTCAATAGCCACAAGACGGTCTCTCATGATGGTTTCAATGGCCTGGTCTAAGGCTATGTCTGGTTTTGATAAATCCTCTAATACAATGGTTTCCCCTGGTTTAACAACTAAACTTCCATCGTAATCAAATTTGTTTGCCTGGTTGATATTAAAGCTACCGTCTGCAGAAGTATGTATTGGAATAACCACCTGAGCTTCTATATCACCAGCAACCATCTCAGCTTCTTCAGGTCCCATATTATAAAAGCCATCCATACAAAGCATGGCATAGTCGATGCTGTAATCCTTAAGCTCTATCATCTGGTCGGTCATTGACGTGTCACCTGAATGGTATATAACAAGATCACCAGATTCAATGATAAAGCCACAAGATGAAGTCTGACTGTGATTGCTGTTATAAGCATCTACAGCAGTAATCTTAAGACCTGCAACTTCAACTTGTCCCCCTGATTTGATGTCATATGGACACTGAACAATCTGACCATCCTCTTTCATGGTCACCTTAGTCGTTACATTGTGGTCTGTATGTTGATGGGTAACTAAAACAAGGTCAGCCTCTGCCTTATACTCATTATAAGAACCATATGCCGGATCGATATAAACCACTCTACCATCTGAAAAATCAAGCCTTACACTAGCCCTGCCAAGTACCGTCAAACTCACTTCAAGGTCACTAACAACTTCTTCAACAAGAGGTGTTTCTTCCACACTGGATTCGTTAGCCTGATCCTGACATGAAAATGTCAAGATAATTAGCATCATCAAGACAAGATACATCCACCGTTTTTTCATAACTCGCTCCCTTCGTCCAAATATTCAAACAATTCTTTTTAAAAGATTATCAGTCTTCTAAAGACTGATACCACTTAAGTGTTTCAATGCATTCTTCCTGCCATTTGATTCTAGCTTCATTTAGATAAATGCCATTTTTGGTTGCTAGATATGTATTGAGTTCATGCCTCGAAGGTCTTTTAACTGTCCTCATTTTTTCTGCATTTCCTGTATACTTGTCTCTTACAGACTTGTTATAGACTAGTGATGTTTCCATCATGTCAATAACACTTTCAATTGGCAGCATAGAAGTAAAGTAAAACTTTAAGAGGGCTTCATCCTTTGAGTTAAAATCTTCTACTGACTCATTAAGCCATTCGAGAAGCACCAATTCTCCCTCTTCTGTTAGACTATAAAGCTTACTTGCCGGTCCCTTATCATTTTCTAGCTTCTCAACTGTTACATAGCCTTTTTCAACAAACTTTGACATGGTCGGATAAATCTGACCATAAGATGTTTTCCAGAAATGAGACAGTGCATTTTCCACCCACTTTTTCATCTCATAACCTGTCATTGGCTTAATACTTAATAGACCTAATAATGCAAATGCATTGGAACTTTTCATACAACCTCCACTATATCAAAAAGATATATATCATATTTATATAGTATCAAAGCTTATCAAAAAAAGCAAATAAGCACCAAAGGTGCTTACGAAGTCACTTCATAATTTGGATGTCCCTTAATCTTCTTTCTGGAAATCAACTTCTTACACGATTTACAGAAATACGATTCTGACCCACAAGATATTTGTGCTTCCAATTCAGAGTCACAATCTGGACATTTATAAATCTTTTCCATTACCTCACTCCTACTTGGTCTTGATGATATTAATAAACCAATAATTAATAAAAGCATACCACTTAACTCTAGAGGACTCAATGATTCCTTTAAGACAAATACACCTAGAAGTGAAGCTGTCAATGGTTCAATCAAAGAAAGTGTAACGGCTTCTGGCGAAGAAACATGCTTAAGTCCCCTTACAAATAGGGTATAGGAAAGTCCAGTGGCTATTAAACCTAAATGAATCATAAGCATGATGTTACTAACTTTTGTCATCCACGACACATCCACCAGTAAAAGCAGTGGAAGCAATATAAGACCCCCTAAGAAAAATACCTTGCTTGTTGTATGTTTTGAACCAGCATCAATAAGTTTTCTAGAAAAGTAAACATACATAGCATAAGAAAGTCCTGCTCCCAAAGCTAGAAGAGCACCAAGAATTGAAATATCACCGATGATTCTTCCTGCAAATAAAGACAAGCAGCCAATAAGAGAAAGCAAGGTCCCTATCAGCCAACTTTTAGAGAGCGGTCTTTTACATAAGTATTCTATGACACCTGAAAAAATGGGTGCAGAACCAATGGCTAACACCGTAGCAAAGGCCACTCCAGCTAGCTTAACACCCATAAAAAACAAGGGTTGATAAATGGCTATGGCCAAAGATGTCAAAAACAAGTGAAACTTGTTAAAATCCTTAGTCCATCCATACTTGATGATGTCGTATATTAAAAGGCCACCGCCACCTATAAGTAACCTTATTGCACCAACACTTAAGGGATGTGCACCTGTTAAAAACGATTGTGAAGTCCCTGTTGTTCCCCATAATATAGCTGCCAGTATAATATAAAAATATGATTTTTTCATAACAAAACCTCCATACACCTATTGTATATGGAGGCTTAATTCTTATTTATCTAATATAATTTTCTTTTTATCCTTATTACGTACAATCTGTCTATACTTTGAAGGCGACATCAAGCCGTGATTTTTAAAGAGTCTTGTTAAAGACGATTGATGTTCATAGCCAACTAAATTAGATATCATCAACAAGTCGTAATCCGTTGACTTTAAGTACCTTTTTGCATGTTCTAATCTGACCTTTTGAATATAGATATTTGGGGTCATGCCCATTTTCTTAGAAAACCACTGAACATAATGATTCACATGATAGTTTTCAATCATGGCAAGCTCAGCTATGGTCAGATTTTCATCAAAGTGCTCATGTATATAGGCTACAGATGCAGGAACTTCTTCATTTCTTAAATAATCAAAGGCATAAGACAAGAGCTTTTCCAAAGCTTTTACATTGGATCTTTTGGCTTCCTCTGAAATCAAGTATTTAATGGCCTTCCATCTTTCATCAAGCCTCTTATACTGTTCCTGCCTTATGGTTTCTCCAATAAGGATATGACTGATATCATTTGGAATATCTACAACAAGAAATTTGTTGGATGTATTCGAATAAAAAGAATGACTGGTATCTGGCGGTAATAAAAACATATGGTTAGGATCCAAAGTTAACTGATTTTCATCTGTTTCAATAGATAAACGCCCCTTTATTGGCAGGATCAATTGACTGTAATTATGAAAATGTGTATCTGCTGTTGGTTGATAAGACCTAACTTCGCATAATAACCTCATGATGCCTCCATTTACTGCTGTGCTTTTCCTGTCATATGGTCGATATCTATTCTGAAAACTCTTGTTGTACCATGAGATTTCTCTACATATTTCTGACCTTTTACTAAATAATCAGGTGAATATTTTTCTATCAACAAGAGTAAAGCTTCCTTCTTGTTGTCGATTTCTTCATAGACTTTACCAAAGACTACTACACTTTCATAGTTTGTGTCAAATGAAGATGCTAAAAGTTCTACATGGTCTATAAGACAGAATGAAACTTTATTATCATTTTCAATGCAATCTATTTTATAACCATCTTTGGCACTGTGAAAATAAATGGCACCTTCCTTATAAACATAGTTAAGCGGGACAGTATAAGGATAACCATTGTCACCAAGTACAGATAGAACGCCTACTTCAGTTTCCTTTAAAAGCCTCATGCACTCCTCATTTGAAAGCATCTTATCTTTTCTTCTCATCTCTCTAAACATCTTAACCTGCTCTCACGCCGTTAGGCACTTCTTTTTCTGGGACAGCCAAAACTGGTGTAATACCATCTTCATATCCGATATCAAACAACATGCCCTCAGATATCTCACCAAACATTTTTCTGGGCGCTAAGTTGACAACAAACAAGGCCTGCATGCCTTCAATTTCCTTAGGATCTTCTCTTTCCTTTTTCATACCCACTAAAATGGTTCTATGAAAGTCTCCAAAATCTACAGATAGTTTTACCATCTTATCAGATTTTTCAATGTCATCTACAGACACTATCTGTCCAACTCTAATATCAAGCTTACTTAAATCATCTAAAGTAATCAAATCTTTTACCATCTTATCTCCTTTCAATACTCGACCAAAACATATCTGATACCACGAGTGATCTTTTCTTAAAATCTTCATTGTCATAATAACAGGATTCTACAAACAAACCATCCACCACGCAGTAAAAGAAAATAATCATTTCAGAAATTGGCTTGTCTCTTATTTCCCCCTTTTGTATACCCTCTCTTAATAGATTGGCTATTAGTGGTGTATAAGACATCTCTTTTTCTCTAAATATGACCTTGTTTTCTTCCATAAAAACTTTTGGCGGAAACATCATTGAACGTGTAGAAAATTTAACCTTCCTTCTTTTGTCTGTATCCATGTAAACATTACTGTACTCAGTTATTATTAGCTCAAACTTCTTTTTGACACTTAAATTGCTAGAAGCATCTAGAAGTTCTTCGAAATAGAGTTTATCCCATTCCAAAACTTCGGTCAGCAATTGCAGATACAGTGTCTCTTTACTTTTAAAATGAGAGTAAAAGGAAGATTTCTTTATACCAACACCATCCGTTATATGTCCAATGGATGTCCCTTCATATCCATTTACTGCAAATAGGTCTAAAGCGATTTCTTTTATTTTTAATTTTGTTTCCATACAATCTCCTACCGACCATTCGGTCGTATTTTTATATTACTATATAAAAAAGCTAAAGTCAAAAAAGACTATCAAATCAAGGTAGTCTCATTGTAGATGATATATTATTTCATACTGGCCTTAAGCCGTCTTAACTCCTTGTAAGAAATCAACTTTTTACTCTTCTCGTCATAGACTGACAACATGGCCATCTTAAAGGATTCAAATAAGGTAATGGTCCTGCCTTTTTTGAACTCATGCACTTGTCTATAACACTTTTTTAAATAGTAATTTGGAATTCTAGGATTCAAATGATGGATATTATGATAACCTATATGACCTGTAATCCAATCAAGTATCCATGGTAATTTGTAAAATGATGAGCCCTTTAGAGCCGCCTTGACGATGTCCCAGTCCTCATCTCTTTCCCAGTAAACATCTTCAAACTGATGTTGTATAAAGAACATCCATACACCTATGGCACTTGCAAAGAATAAGAGTGGTATTTGAATCAACAAATAGTATTTGATGCCGATGGTAAAGGTCACCAAAAGGAAAATCAAAAGCAAACCTAAGTTTGTAATCAAATGACTCATGTATAGTTTTTTACTTTCAAATCTTGCTTTCGGAAATCTATTGACAAAGGCAAACAAGAAAAATGGTGCAATCACAAATAAGAAGATCGGATTCCTATAGAGTCTATAAGTAAACTTCTTAAACCTACTGCTTGACAGATATTCTTCTACTGTCATTGTCCAGACATCACCCACACCACGTTCATCTAAATTACCAACTGTACCATGATGTTTGTTATGATGTTTTTGCCATATGGCATAGGGTGTAAAGGTAATGATACCCAGTATGGTTCCTAAAACTCTATTGGCCCTTCTTGATGTAAAAAAGGACATATGGGTACAATCATGGAAGATAATAAAAACCCTTACCATAAAAGCACCTGCAAGAAAAGTTACTAGAAAAGTAAAGATATAAGGTATCTCAAATCTAATCATCAATCCTGCTATAACCACCAATAATATATAGGGAACCAATGTATTTACGATCTGCATCCAAGACCTAAAGGTGCTTGCCTGTGTAAAGGGTGCGAGTCTTTCACGCCATTCACTTCTTTTCATACTTAACCCCTTTCTGTAATATATATATACACTTCAACTTACTGATTTATTCAGTACCTTGTATTCGATTTTTCTATAAAGAAAGATGTCATATTCATAAAAACTATGCAAAGAAAAAAACTACCTGTTGGTTAGGTAGTCTTTAGGGCTAGTTATTAGAGAGGCTTTTCTCTATTGAAGTATGAAGGGGTCATTTATAACTTGTATTCATCATAACATCATCAAGTATAAATTACTTAAAAATCTTCATTATTTTATATATTCTTGATGGATATTAAGAGAGTCTAAAGAAAGCTTGTACATCTTATGATTCTGTGTTTGCTCTCGTATGAATGAACTTTTCCCAATCATTTCTAAGTGAAAACTTATTTGGATCAATATCGATTTGACTCTTACCAGACAAGATCACATAGAATAAGAGGAGGCCTCCTATAAAAGTTGTAAAGGTACAAACAATTGCAGTAAAAAAACCTAAGAAAAATCCATTTTTTTTAGAAAAAACAATAAGCATAGCTATGGCAATCCCTGATATGGTTAAGCCATAATAAACGCCGAACTCACCACCTATAAAAAGTTCTTCGCCAGCATGTGTTAGTTCTAATATAGCAGTATCCCTTGATACATCATTTTCTTCCATATAAAGCATAATCATCTCCGTGGTTTCATTGATTCTATGTAGATTATAAAGATGCATGCCCACAAGTATGAGTGTAATGATCAAGTTAAATACTATAATTCTCTTTGCCATTTTGGTTAATTTAATATGCATATGTCCCCTCCCTTTTCTTTTCCTACTTTAATCATACCTCCATTTATTTACAAATATTCTATCAGGACATCAAAGTGTCTCTTATGGGCATAAAAATACCTAAAGCAAAACACTTACTTTCTTCTTTAACTCATTTAAGTAGATGATTTCACCAATTGCACAAACTTTATCAGAAAATGTAACAATCCAACTTTCAGTATAAAGAGGCGGCACGACTGTTAAGGGAAACATGTGCTTGAGAATGACATCCTTTGATACATCATCAAGTTCAAAATCTACTTTGGCATTTTCATAAGCTGTTTTGGGATGTGTAATGCCATGCAGTTTGCCATCATTTTCATGCCAATCATACAAGAAGTAATCATGAAGTAGCGCCCCGATGATTAAACTTCTTAAATTGACATTTAGACCAAGTATTAAGGCAATCTTATATGACATTTTTGCGACACTCAGTGTATGATCATAAACAGATGTATTCCCATGTTGTATATGTTCTTTTGACATATCTATTCTAGTATTCATAACAACTTCATCATGAATATCCTTAAATAACTGATCCATTTTTACCTCAAGTTCTATTAATTAATTTTTTCACTCACCTTTTGATGTTTCATTTTAAAGTTCGTGTAGGCATTATCTGCAACAGGTTTAAAGTCTTTAGATATTTCATCTAACTTTCTCATAAACTGAACATCTTCCACCATTTTTCTGGCACTTTCATGAGTTGGATAAGCATCATGTTTTTTGACAACTTCTCTTATAACATTTGTGTTGTCGATCATCATACATGGCATTAATAGGTTGTCATTATGAGGTTGTCGACTTCTAAGTTCTTTAAAGAAACCAGAATTGATGGCTTCAAAAAGTGTCTTATCTTTTAAATTATCTACTGCAAAGTGTGAAAATATACAAGGTTCTACATCTAGTTTTGAGTTGATATGAAGATATTCCCTACCTGCTATGCAACCATCTACATATGGGGCGTCATTAAAGAAGTCTATTGCAAAGTAAGGTTTAGTAGATCTTATCTTAGTAACTCTCTCTCCAAGCATAATTCTTTCATCAGGACTTAACATCAAATCAGTATCGGCCATTGGATTTTCACCGACTGGCATAAAACTGAAATACCAGCTCATCTTAGACCCTGATTCAATAAGCATATCTATAAACTCTTCAGATGTTACCGTCTCAATATTTTTATTGGTCACGGCAGAAGAAACACCAAAGAGAAGTCCTCTTTCTTTTAAAAGAGACATACCTTGCTTTACTTTATCGTAGACACCCTTACCGCGTCTTCCGTCTGTTTCAGCTTCATAACCTTCTAAAGAAGACATAGGCATAATATTGCCAAGTCTCTTAAGTTCATCTGCCAAGTTTTCATCAAATAAACTGCCATTGGTAAATGGTGTGAAATACATGTCATGATGTTTTTCGTATAATTTCATCATCTCATCTTTGAAGAATGGTTCGCCACCTAATATTATGACCCAGTATATACCTAAAGACTTCATTTCCTCAAAGAGACTGTCCACTTTTTCTATTGAGATATCATCACTCTTTTTATAATCTGCCGCATAACAGCCTTCACATCTTAAATTACATCTCATAGTTGGTGAAATCAAAGCAACATAAGGCAAATGGGTATCGTGCTTGTCATTAATGGCTACCCTTTCAACCTGACCAGACCAGTTATGGTTACCTACAAAATTCGTTAAGAATTTCTCCAAGGATTTCTTATCAGTTGTCTGCAAGGTTTCAGCTATAAATTTTCTGAGTTCAGGCTTTTCCTTATACATTTCATGAATGGCTTTTATCTGTACATTCAATGCGTAATTTTTTGTAAGTCCATCTGCTGTTTTTAAAAAATAGTCGATATTTTTTTCACTTTTATTATTAAGTACTTTAGATGTCAGGTTCATAAACATGCCTTTTAGTTTTTTATCCATTTGTTTTTTCATATATTACTCCTCAAAATTTCATTTATCGGACAAACGTCCGATTTCATGCAATAATAAACTGCCACCTCTGCGACAGTTCAAGATTTTTTTACTTTTCTTAAGTCCAAGATAATACCAAGCGAAAGGATAGCGGCAGCTAAATAGCCAACAGCTCCAAGTAAAGGCACATCTAGAACCTGCGGTTTCATTTCTGTTGTAGCGATTAAACTGGAACCTATCAAGAGGGCAGAAATAATCAAGCCCATGACCAAGTTGTTGATCAGTCTGGTCATAATAACTTCAAAATCATGTGATGACTGAAGTTCCATGCCTACCTTGGCCTGTCCCTTCATAACCATGCTCATAATATTATTCAGAAGTTTTGGTGTTTCTAGAACCTTGTCAAAGCTAGACCCTAGTCTAAAGAGTATGGACTCCATGGTCTTAATCAAGTTGACATCCCTAGTCAGACCACTTGTAATATGGTCACCAGCCACTTCTAAATAATTCATTTGTGGTGCTACTATTTCTATAACACCTTCAAGGTTGGTTAAACCTCTTCCAAGCATGGTATAAGAAGAAGGTACTTTTATTTGATGATTCATAGCAACTTCTAATACTTCATTTAAATACTTGGCAATATCCAAGCCACCAAAATCCATGGTTCCATAACGACTTAATATGGAGTCAATGTCACCATAAAGAAGACTATGATTGATGGCCTTTTCAGCAGACCCTAAACTTAAGACGACTTCTTTGATGCCATTGGCATCATTGTTGACAACTGAATCTGTAAACTTGAGCAGGAGTCCTCTTCCATGACCTGAAATGGTTCCCATCATACCAAAATCAAGCCAAATGATTTCTCCACCTCGAACGAGAATGTTACCTGGATGAGGATCAGCATGAAATAGACCGTCTTCCATGACTTGCTTTGAATAATTGGCAGCAAGCTTCCTGCCAAGTTCATCTAAATCATAGCCATATTCTTTAAGTTTTTCGATTTGATCTATAAAGATGCCTTCAATATACTCCATGACAAGCACCTTGTTACTTGTCAGTTTTCTATAGACTTTAGGACAGGAGACATACTTAACCTCTTTATTGGTTTCATAGAAGATTTCCAATCGTGAAGCCTCCAACATAAAGTCAAGTTCTTCTTGAGTGGTAAACCACAACTCCTCCAATATGGTGTTAAAATCAATAATTTCATTAACACCAGGCGCTATCTTCAAAACACCTGTAGCTCTTTTTTAAGAGCTTTATGTCCCTTTCCATGGTATGGCGGACACCCTGTCTTTGGACTTTCACAACCACCCATTCACCAGAGTGAAGTTTGGCCTTATGGACTTGGGCAATAGACGCTGAACCTAAAGGCTTGCCTTCAAAGTATGAAAACAAGTCTCCCATGCTTCTCCCCAGCGAACTTTCTATAACCTCTGTCACTTGGTCGTACTTCATGGGTTTAACTTCAGTCTGAAGCTTCTTTAACTCAGCACAAAAGTCAGCTGGAATCATGTCTGATCTTAAGGACATGATCTGACCGAACTTGATAAATGTAGGACCCAAATCCTCAATGATCGCTCTAAGCTTATAAGGATCCAAGCCCTTTATCAAGTCATGTTTTATCAGTATGCTAAGTACCTCTTTAAAACGACTACCTTCACTTATCTTATTTTTTTTCATCTTTTGAAGACTTCTTAGTCTCTACTTCTAATGCTGCTAATTTTTCTTTTAATGTTTCAAGTTGGTTTTGATCAAGTTGATCTAACTCGTCTAAGCTGATTAAATTAGATTCTTGATTAAATGTTCTTTTCATATTGTGCTTGAGTTCTTCATTCATTGACTTGCCTAACTCAACGGTTAACTCACCTTTTTCTACTAGGTCATCAATCAACTTAGATGATTTTTCAACAGTTAATGCTGTTGCGCCTATACCTGCTAAAACTACTTTTCTTAATTCTTCACCAAATACATTTGCCATTTTTATCTCCTTTCAACAACTAAATCGGACGTACGTCCTAATCAGATTCTATCTTAAAAATATGCGTCAAACAATCATATTTGCCTTAATTTATAATTTATTAATTCTTTGCAAAATGAAAAAAAAATCAAAAAAATAAAAAACTACCTGTTGGTTAGGTAGTCTTTGGGGCTAGTATTAGAGAGGCTTTCTCTTATACGAAGTATGAAGGGGTCATTCATAACTTGACTATATCATAACACCCTTTTTCAATTAAATCATAAATTGCCTGATTATTTTATTATTTCTTGAGACATATTAAGAAAGTCTAATGTCCTTAGTACTCATTCTCTAATTCTTCCAAATAAAATATCTCTCCACACCTTTTACATTTTGAAAATCTATCTGCCGCCTTGATTTTAACAATCAGTCCACAAGAAGGACATTTCATCTCAAAATCCTCTGGTGAAGAAATGTCATCATGCAGCATAATTTCTGAATATCTGTCCATTTTGTATCCCCTCTTTGCATCTATCTATCACTATTATAGGACATTTAAGATTTTTCTCAAGTAAAATTATGACTCCGTCCTGTTTCTCCCCATTTCTTTTGCCAGATAAAGCTTTTTATCAGCTTGCTTAAAGAGGTCTTCTTTCTTCCATACACTTGAATGGGCAACACCGCAAGAGATGGTTACATGTCCATCTATAGAAGGCATATGAAAGGCTTCAATGTTTTTTCTAATCCTTTCTGCGACTTCAGTGGTTTCCTGAAAAGAGACATCTTCAAGAACCGCTATAAACTCTTCACCGCCAAAACGGCCTACATGACCTAATCCTTGACTTGTGTCCTTCAAAAGACCGGCGATAATCATTAGGGTTTCATCCCCGATATCATGACCATACTTGTCATTGACTTTCTTAAAGTAGTCCACATCCATAATGATGATGCCAGTTCTGTCAGGAAATCTTTCGATGCTTTCATTGTATATTTCCTTGATATGTCTTCTATTATAGATGCCAGTTAACTCATCATAATTAAGGAGCCTGTTAATTCTTTTTGTCATAGAATTGGTCACATCAGCTAGCTCAGAAAAGTCAACATAATCCAAGCTTTCTATATCAATTGGCGCAAGCATCTTATTAGCAGATATCATATAGTCTCTAAAGACTGAGAAATTCTTTTTAACCTTCTTGGTAAACATTTTCACATGATACATGGTAACTGTAAGGATAACACCTAAGACAATAAGTATGACAATACCTCTAAAAATGATAGAATGTCTTAGTTCCGCTTCTTTCTCTTCTATTAATAGATCCAAAGAGGTAACATCTAAACCTGTGCCGATGATCCATTCCCACTTTGGAAGCGGTGCCACATATGTCAATTTTTTATGATGACCTGAATCCTCCACATTGGGCCAGAAGTGAGTCAAATAGCCGCCACCTTGTTCAAGGCAGATTTTAATCTGTTCTTGATAGACTTTAGCCCCGTTGATATCTTCTAAGTCATAGTTGTTCACACCAACCATTTCTGGATAAACACCATTTGCAAGCTCTACACCATTATAGTCATGAAGGAACACATATTGTCCATCATCTTCACCGTACTGGATGCTGTCTACATAATCAAGGACTTCAGACTGGATTTCTTTAGTAATTTCATCTAAATAGTCGCCACAGCCCAAATACCAACCATAAGGTTCAAAGGCTTTGACAAAAGATACCTTTTTGTAAGTTTTGTCATCATCTAAACTTGGATTTTTCCAGTAAGCTTCTATGAAACCTTCACCTTGTAACTTAACCAAGTTGATTTCATCTTGTAAGGTATAGTTGCCCATGTCATCTTTAAGGTTGATCAGGTTTTTTCCTTCATTTTCTGGAATAACAGGATAAAGTATCACATCACCTTCTAAAGTATCTATAAAATAATAGCCCCTACCTTCATTAAATCGAATTTCTCTAAGGGCGTCTTTGATCATTTTGGTGATTTCTTCTTTTGACTTGGTCTCTTTGTTGGATTCGTAAATGCTGTTCATCAAAGCATAAGCTTCATAAGTCCTTGAATGCAACTCTTCTCTGAGAACTTTTTCAGTTTCTTGACTTCTATAATCAGAATAATCAATGACAGATGCTACTCGCTCTTTTAGTTCTGCCTTAATAAAATCAGTTTGAATCTGATGTATGTCCTCAATATCTGATCTAAATATATATATGCTATCAACTATCCATATTATGCCTTGAATCAAAATAGCTGTCGTAACAATGGTAAAAATGATACGGTTAATGGATATTGTATTGGCAGTTTTCTCTAGTCTTTCTTTCATATAATCCTCTCAATGGTCATTAAGCTGTCACTTATTATATATACACTATAATAGTGGTAATTATTCAAAAATGACAATAAAAAGAATCCTTTTATAAAACAAAGGATTCCATTATAATTACTTAACTTTTTTAGCTATCTCACCAAATAAGAGTGGCACTATGCCTAAACCTACAGCAAGTCCAAGTTGATTTAGAGATAATGTAGCTGTTGAAAAGATTGGTTGTAAGAAAGGTAGATAAACAACTATAAGTAACAAGACGATTGCCCCGAACACTGAGTAGTTTAAGTACTTGTTATCAAATATCTTCATCTTAAAAACTGACACATATTCTGATTTAGCAGAAAAGGCTCTTAACATCTCTCCAATGATCAAGGTTGTAAATGAAAATGTTCTAGCAATGGTTAACTGAAGTTCAGAAGACACATCACCAGCCATAAGAAAACCCAGTCGGTAAGATGTTAAAACAGCTACTGTTAGACCAATACTCTGAAAAGCCAAAGCGATCTTCATGGTCTTATCAACAATTGGCTCAGAAGGATCTCTAGGTTTCTTATCCATTATATCCTTCTCACCCTTTTCTAGTCCAAGAGCAAAAGCTGGGAATGAATCTGTAATCAAGTTGATCCAAAGCAGTTGTATAGGTACAAGTGGTACTGGCCAACCTGCTAACATGGCAATAAATATGATTAAGATCTCACCTATGTTACATGAAAGAAGAAATCCAACAAACTTTCTGATGTTAGAATAAATAATTCTACCTTCTTCTACTGCATCTACGATAGATGCAAAGTTATCATCTGTTAGAATCATATCAGCAGCTTCTTTTGATACATCTGTTCCAGTAATGCCCATAGCAATCCCGATATCAGCACGCTTAAGGGCTGGTGCATCATTCACACCATCTCCAGTCATGGCTGCAACATCACCATTTGATTTAACCGTCTCTACAATTCTTACCTTATGTTCAGGTGATACTCTTGCAAAGACGCTTGTAGATTTAACTTTTTCCTTAAAGTCTTCATCATTGTAATCGTTTATTTTAGAGCCTTTAAGGGTTTCATCACTAGTTTGAATAATCCCTAATTGCTTAGCTATAGCACTTGCCGTTGTAATATGATCACCTGTTATCATCACCACGCGGATGCCAGCTTTTTTACAAAGCTTGACAGCCTCAATAGCTTCTTGTCTAGGTGGATCAATCATGCAAGTGAGTCCTAAGAAAATCAAATCATTTTCTTCATGGAATAAGTCTGAATGACTATCAACAGGCTTATATGTATAACCAAGCACCCTAAGTGCTTGTTCAGCATAAGCCTTGTTCTTATCTAATATTCTCTTCTTATCTTCATCTGTTATGTCTCTAACTTCATTACCAATGAGTATCTTAGTTGATCTGGCTAAAATTTCATCAGGCGCGCCCTTTGTGAACATGTAATATGATTCATCTATTTGATGCTTTGTAGACATTAGTTTTCTAACTGAATCAAATGGAAACTCTGAAAGTCTTGGATATGATTGATTCATACTTGCCTGATCAAAACCACCTTTGGCAGCCAGTACAACTAAAGCACCTTCTGTTGGGTCGCCAATCACCTGCTCGTCTTTTATTTTTGCATCATTGCATAGAACAGCTGTCTGTAAGAGTTTTTCTATATGAGACTTATCTTTATCTGATTCAGATGCAATCTCTCCATCAAAAGAGTAACCCGTTCCAGTCACCTGCCACTCTTCACTGCCGTCATAGACCTTTAAAACAGTCATCTTATTCTGTGTTAGGGTACCTGTTTTATCGGTACAAATAACTGTTGTCGACCCAAGTGTTTCTACCGCTGAAATGTTTTTCATAATAGCATGTCTTGAAACCATTCTAGTAACACCCATAGCCAGTACAACAGTGACCACAGCAGGTAGTCCTTCTGGTATAGCAGCTACAGCTAAAGAAATGGCAGTCATAAATACTTCAAGAAGTTCTTCACCTCTGTAAAGACCAAGTCCAAATATGATGATACAAACACCAATACAAATCATACCCAAAAGCTTACCAAATGAGGCCAATTTCTCTTGAAGGGGTGACTTTTCATCTTCAGTTTCATTAAGCATGGTTGCAATCTTACCAATTTCTGTCGACATGCCTGTAGAAACAACAATCCCCTTACCTCTACCATAAGTCACAATTGTAGACATAAAGGCAGAGTTGACCCTATCACCAATAGGTGCTTCATCCTCAACTTGTCCGACTTCCTTATCTACAGCAACTGATTCACCTGTTAAAGCAGATTCATCTATTTTCATATTTACAGATTCAAATAAGACTAAGTCAGCTGGTACATAGTCTCCTGACTCTAAAACAACCACATCGCCAGGCACTAGATCCTTGGAATCAACAAGATCTAAAATACCCTTTCTAATAACCTTGGCTTTAGGCGCTGCCATAGACTTAAGAGCAGCCAAGGCATCACTGGCCTTTCTTTCTTGGGTGATACCAAGAACGGCATTTAAAACAACGATGCCTAATATAACAGCACCATCTATAAATTCTCCTGCGATCATGGATAAGACTGCTGCCAGTATAAGAATGATAATCATAAAGTCAGACACCTGTTCAAGAATCATCTTCCAAATGGTCTTACCGGCTTTTTCCTCTAAAGCATTTTCACCGTATTTGTCACGCGCCTTAATTACATCTTCATGTTTTAAACCGTTATCTATATTGGTTTCTAAGATATTTTCTATTTCTTCAATAGCCTTGCTATAATATTTATCCTTCACAATACCTCTTTATGTCAAGTAAGTAATTCCAATACTTTGACATATCCTTTCTTTGATACAATTCCTATAGATTTAAGTCTTTGTACAGTAAATATACCTTTAAATCCATTTTTCCTCACAACAAATAACAGTAGTGTCATTTGATAGA
>NZ_VANV01000061.1 GCF_022496765.1 Acidaminobacter sp. JC074
CTACTATCAAACTTTGGAATAAACAGTTTAACAATAACTTAAATCGATTAGAAAATATACTTAAAGCTGAATGGTACAAAGTTCTTAATAAACATTATCCGTTAACAGCTAATTCTTTACTCTCTAGATTCAGACTAAAAGAAACCAATTGGTTGACAAGTGTCACTCAAATTTGCATCAAAGGCCATCATGGCATTCCCACCCAGTTTGCATTTTCGCCATAAACTTTAGGTGATATTCTTACCTCATAAAATTAAGGAGGTAAGATTATGAACAAAAATGAAACACCAGAAAGCATTGCTGGGTACAGATTGGTTATGATAACCCCACTCTTGGATGACGGTTTATGTAAGAGTGAACTTAGTGTGCTAAAAAAACAAATCTGTGAACACCACGATATCTCTTATCGTACATTAA
This sequence comes from Acidaminobacter sp. JC074, assembly GCF_022496765.1. Classification (GTDB taxonomy): domain Bacteria; phylum Bacillota; class Clostridia; order Peptostreptococcales; family Acidaminobacteraceae; genus JABXKX01. Next base: position 418 of record NZ_VANV01000061.1, read on the forward strand.
TGAGGTATCTACAAGCTTACTTAGAATTTGGATTTGAAGGTCTAAAACCAAAGACAGGTTTTAAGCGATCAAATAATAAGTTGCCTGAGAACTTCGAAGAAGTTTTAGAGCATGCCATCATTCTACGACGCGAAATTCCTTCAAGGAGCGTAAATGACATCATTCAAATACTTGAACTTGAGGGTTTGATTGAACCTGGTACAGTTAAGCGTAGTACATTACAAAGACATCTACAATCTGCTGGATTTGGTCAAAGACAAATGAAAATGTACAGTCAAAAAGGTGCTGCATCAAAGCGATTTCAAAAGTCACATCGTGCGGAACTTTATCAAGCAGACATCAAGTATGGACCCTATCTTCCAATTGGTAAAGATGGTGAAATGAAACAAGTATATCTGTCTGCAATTATCGATGATGCTACTAGATTTGTCGTTGCTGCAAAATTCTATGATAACCAATCTGTAGACATTATAGAAGACTCTTTACGAATGGCAATAATGACCTTCGGAAAACCACAAAAGCTCCTAACAGATAACGGCAAACAATACCGCTCTGAGTGGTTAAAGAAAGCTTGTAATCGCTTAGGAATTCGCTTGAAACATTGCAAACCCTACGCCCCAGAGGGAAAAGGGAAAATTGAAATCTTTAATAAAAGAGTAGATTCTTTTCTTTCAGAAGTTGCTTTAGATAAACCATCTACACTTGAAGAACTTAATGCATCATTTGACTTATGGTTGCATGATTATTACCATTCAAATCCGCACTCTGCTATTGGAAATATATCTCCCAGTACAGCTTTTCGTGGAGATAAAAAAGCTTTAGATTTTGTAAGTGCAGAAACATTATCTGAAGCATTTTTACGAACTGAATCACGTCGAGTTGATAAAATTGGTTGTGTTAGCTTTAAGGGGGATAAATACGAAGTCGGTACTCATCTAATGGGTCGAGAAGTAGAAATTTATTATGATCCGACTTGGATTGATGAAATCGAAGTTCATCACAAAGATTTCAAGCCATTTAAAGCTAAACGACAAGTTATAGGTGAAGATTGTTATAATGTCGATAAGAAAATACTTAAGGCATTAGAGCCTATAACTGCCAACGGTTCCAGGCTACTAGCGGCATTAAAAGTTAATGGCACTAGTGAAAAAGTGAATAAAGAAGTTGCAACCAGATTTAAAGATCTTGGAGGTGTAGATCATGTTTAATGATTACTTTGAAATGAAGAAAACACCTTTTATGAACGATATCGCATCTGATGCATTATATATGTCTTCTGAACTCGAAGAAGTCCTATCACGATTAAAATATGCAGCTGAAAATCAAATGTTTGTTATTGTCACAGCAGATGTTGGTTGTGGTAAGTCTACTTCCATCAGAAAATTCACTGATGATTTACCAGCA
>NZ_VANV01000062.1 GCF_022496765.1 Acidaminobacter sp. JC074
CCTCTTTATGTCAAGTAAGTAATTCCAATACTTTGACATATCCTTTCTTTGATACAATTCCTATAGATTTAAGTCTTTGTACAGTAAATATACCTTTAAATCCATTTTTCCTCACAACAAATAACAGTAGTGTCATTTGATAGACTGTAACCAACTCACTCGAATATAGCAGAACAACCTCTTACTACCAGGATCTTGTCCCTAACTTCTTTCGCCCAACTTATACTATATGTGAGTCCCAAGTGCTCCAATGCAGGGTCATGTGCCCCAAGGAATTATCCGGGATCGTCACCTTTGTCATTTGTATTTTTATATTTTACAACACTCTCGATCTACCATTTATTGAGTATTGTTATTTCTATTTATTAATCTTATCTAATTCTTGTATTCCTAACTATGCTGTTGCTAAAAATTCTTTAGGTCGATGAATATCATCAAGCATCTTTTGCTCATCATATGATTCACCTTTTGTTACACATGCAAAGATTATTCGTAGCAGCTTCCTGGCTAAAGCCATCATAGATTGCTTTCCTTTAAGCTGATTTTGAGTTCTGGTTGTATAGTATTTATGGAGTTCTTTAAAGCCTTGATTATGCCTTATCAAACTGAACACCGCTAAATACAAAGCCTTTCTTAGACCGCTTCGACCACGTTTACTAATCGTTGTTTGCCCCTTCTTTTTTCCAGAGCTATTCTCTATTAATGAAAGTCCTGCCATTTTTATCAGCTGATCGGGATGTGAGTAACTCCTTATATCACCTAATTCTGATATGATATCACATGCAGTTTTAATTGTAAGACCCTTTATCTCTCCTATGAGCTTTGTTTCTTCCATGTCAATACATAGATCTTTCATTTCTTCTGAAACCATCTCTAACTCTTGTTTAGCAATCTCATATTTATTTAATAAATTTCTTAACTCAAAAGCTGCTGATTTATGTCCTTCTAAACTACCAATGCTTGTTTTACAAACACTTATAAGTCTTATGATCTTATTTCTACCTGAACCTTTTCGTATTTTCTTTGGTAGCTCTTCATATAATTCTTCAGGTGAGTATTTAGCAATCACACAAGGGTATACATAGGTTCTCAAAATATGCATAAAGCTTTGAGATTCCCAATTCTTAAATACCTTATGGTACTCAGGAAAGAACCGTACCAACCAATTGTGAACTTGATTCTTACTAGCTACCAGGTCTTTTATAATTAGTTCCTTTACCTTCTTGTAGTTCCTCAGATCTTCATAGATCCCTTCTAAGATATTCGGAGATGAGAACCTAGCATCTTTAACCAGTTGCGCTATTACTTTTGCATCTTTATGATCTGTTTTTGTTTGGCTATTATCATCAAGCTCCTTTGATTTTCTTACATGAAAAGGATTAACAGTTACTACCTTTAACTGTGCTGTTTTTAGTGTTCGTGCTAAATTAAACCAATAAGGTCCAGTAGGTTCCATACCAACAATTAGAGTTAATTTATCAAATCTTGTCTTTAAATTATTTGTCCATCTAAAAAAACTATCTATTCCCATATGATCGTTATCAAAAGTAATAGCCTCACCTAGCTCTATGCCTCTAAAGTCCTGAGCTCTTGCTACATGAAAATCCTTAGATACATCAATTCCTACAATTAAAGTTTCATCAGTAATTTGTTTTAATTTCTCATTCTTGTTATAATTCATTTGAAGCCTCCTTCTTAATAAGCTCTGGTTAGTTTAGTCACTACCATTATAACCTATTAAGTTGTGAGGTTTCTTTATTTAACTATATCGCAAGAAGCTCC
>NZ_VANV01000063.1 GCF_022496765.1 Acidaminobacter sp. JC074
GGGAGTGTAAAATAAAGTGTGTAAATCAGAACTAAGGATCTGATAGCACACTTATTTTTATTGACTTTGTGTGCTACAATCTAGAAAGGACACAAAGGATGGTAAATGAAGTAATGGCGTCAAGAAAACAAAGAAACAGAAAATCAAATGCATTAGCTGAAATGATTATRAAAGAGTATGATCTCAAGAGTTCAGATGATGTCCAAGATGCTCTAAAAGATGTATTTGGTCCAATCTTTGAGGCAATGCTGCAAGGTGAAATGGACAATCATTTAGGATATGAAACAAACGATAGATCAGAAAAAGAAACCAAGAATAGAAGAAATGGTTATACTAAGAAAAATGTAAAAACAACGCTTGGTGAGGTGCCAATCGAAGTACCTCGCGATAGGGATTCAAGTTTTGATCCTCAGATAATCCAAAAGCGTCAAAGAGACGTTAGCGGTATCGAAGATAAAGTTATAGCAATGTATGCAAGAGGCATGAGTCAAAGAGATATAGCCTCTACTATAGATGATATCTACGGTTTTGAAATATCACACGAAATGGTTTCAGACATAACTGATAGAGTCTTAGATGAGGCTTCAGAGTGGCAAAACAGACCCTTGAAGAAATTTTATACTTTCCTCTTTGTAGACTGTATGTACGTTTCAATCAAGAAAGATTATGAAACAAAAAGTTACGCTGTTTACACAATCTTAGGATACGATGTAAACGGCAAAAAGGATCTATTGGGACTTTGGTTAAACGAGACGGAGAGCAAGCATGTCTGGATGCAAATATTCGATGAAATTAAAGCTCGTGGTGTAGAAGATATTCTCTTCATCTCAATGGATGGTGTTTCAGGATTAGAGGCTGGAGCTAAGGCCATTTTCAAAGATGTGGTTGTCCAAAGATGCATTGTTCATTTGATTAGAAATTCAATCAAGTATGTTCCTAGTAAGGACTATAAGCCTTTTACAGCAAGTTTAAAGAAAGTGTATGGTGCAGCAAGCTTAAAAGCAGCAGAGGCTGAATTTGAAAGATTCAAACAGTCTTGGAGCAGTTACCCAGGTGCTGTAGACGTATGGACAAGAAATTGGAGTCATGTAGAGCAACTATATAATTATGGAAGTGCTGTTAGAAAGGTAATGTACACAACAAATGCAGTAGAAAGTGTAAATGCAAGTTTTAGAAAAGTTACTAAAAAAGGAGCATTTCCAAACGAAAACTCATTGATCAAATTATTATACCTTAGAGTAACAGAACTCTATAAAAAATGGGGCAACAGGCCCGTAAACAATTGGGCAATGGTTAGAAATCAACTATCTGTTAATGAAGCTATGCAAGCTAGAATAATGAAGTTTGAAGCTTTATAGGAGAGCAAATGAAAAACATTAATCTAATTAAGTTATTGAGTGAATTTGACCCCGAGTCAGAGGTTTCAATTCAAGTYAAAGATACTAATCATGATACCAATACGACTAGTTACGATATTAGCTATAAGCTTAATGATAATRATGAACTAGTTCTAATTGTATCGATAGATTAAACATTTAAATGATATTCCATGGGTTCTCCCCAATTATACATTTCCATATTTTAACTGTTTGATTTTAAATAAACAAATGAAAAAATCAGTGGTCAATAAATGATCACTGATCTAAATTAAATAAATTTACACACTTTACTTGACAAACCC
>NZ_VANV01000064.1 GCF_022496765.1 Acidaminobacter sp. JC074
CCCTATATGTTAGGATAGTTGTCGGGAGGATGGTTTTACTATATGCTAGTTAATAGACATAAGTAAAAGGAGATACTCGATGCCAAGATACAGTCCAGAATTAAAGGAAAAAATTATAAAGGACATGTTACCACCAAACAATGTACCAGTGAAAGAACTTTCAGATAAGCATGGTATTTGTGAGCAAACTCTTTACAAATGGAAGAGAGTTGCAAAAGCCAATGGATCTGTTATTCAGAACTCTAAGAATAGTAAAGAGAAATATTCAAATGAAGTGAAGTTAAATATCATCATTGAAACTGCTTCTTTAAATGAAGAAGAACTATCAGAGTACTGTCGTCAAAAAGGTCTTTATGTAGATGAAATAAAGTCCTGGAAGACTATGTTTATAACTGGTAAAACTGAATCCGAAACCAAAGCAAAAGAAGAAATCAAATTAAAAGATGCAAAGCTAAAACAACTTCAAAAAGAACTAGAACGTAAGGAAAAAGCTTTAGCTGAAACCGCAGCATTATTGGTTCTTAGAAAAAAGATGAATGCGATTTGGAATTCGGAAGAGGACGATTAACAACAGCTTCAGATCGCATAAAAATAATCGAAATCATAGATGAAGCAATTACCTCAGGTGCACGTCAATTCAAAGCTTGTGAAGTCGTTGGAATAAGTGAACGAACATTACAACGTTGGCGTGAAGAAGGTGCTGAAACAAGAGATAAACGTCCAGAAGCCACAAGGCCGGTTCCTGCAAACAAACTGACAGAAGCAGAAAAAACTAAAATCATTAAAACGATGAATCAGGAAGAATATCAGAATCTTCCACCATCACAAGTGGTACCAAGATTAGCCGATGAAGGAACTTATATAGCCTCAGAATCAAGTTTCTATCGAGTTTTAAGAGAACATAAACAAAATAATCATCGAGGCAAATCAAAGGCCYCAGTAAAGCGTTATGTTACGACTCATAGTGCTACAGGCCCCAATCAAGTTTGGATGTGGGACATAACGTGGTTACCAGGTCCAGCGAAAGGTATTTACTACTATTTATATCTTATTATCGATCTCTTTAGCAGAAAGATAATAGGTTGGGAAATTTGGGAGTATGAAAGCTCAGAAAAAGCAAGCGAACTAGTTCGAAAAGCTTGCCTCTCAGAACAAATATCTCCACTGTTACAACCTTTAGTTTTGCACTCAGATAACGGTAGTCCTATGAAAGGATCATCATTACTAACAACGCTCTATGAGTTAGGAATAGTACCATCAAATAGTAGACCTAGAGTAAGTAATGACAATGCATTTATTGAATCCTTTTTCAAGACGGTGAAGTACATGCCGACGTTTCCATATAATGGATTCGATGCAATATCGGATGCACGAGCTTGGGTACTACAATTTTCAAATTATTATAATAGAGAACATCGTCATAGCAGTTTAAAGTTCATAACACCTAATGAAAGACACAATGGTCTATCAAAAGTAATAATGGACAATCGTAAAGCTGTTTATGAAGCAGCAAAGCTTAAAAACCCAAATCGATGGAGCGGTCCAACGAGAAACTGGAACTTAAATAACACAGTTTATCTAAATCCGGAGAAAGAAGATAAAAGTATAGTTAAAAGCAGTTAATCACGACAACATAGTTGACAAACAGCG
>NZ_VANV01000065.1 GCF_022496765.1 Acidaminobacter sp. JC074
AAAAAACACGGAGTTTGCTATGCCTAAAATTATACTAGATTTAACTAAATTAATCCAATCTTTATATCAAATTATTTATTCTTTACTCGTCTTTATTGCTATGAACATCAAGTTGCCTGATATTAAGGATGAGACTAAAGCACCTTATTCCCAAACAACTATTGATAAAGTACCTATTATCATTGAAATAGAAAAGCTAGATCACAAGCTTTTACTTAAAGAACATAAATCCAAAACCGGTAAGGAACTTAAACCGGTCAATCGTAGAAATGGTAAGAACATTCCTAAAAAACATAGGTGTCCTAGATGTGATGCCCCAAGTAAATACATGTACGATAACAATGGCGGACGCGGACAATTACTATGCAAAGTCTGTGGCCATACTTTCGATATCGTACGCAAAGAATTTWAGATGAAAATCTTTAAATGTCCTTACTGCAATCGACAACTAGATCGCCAGAAGGAACGCAAAGACCACAATGTTCATGTTTGCACTAATCGCAAATGTACCTTCTATTTACAAAACAAAGCTAACATCCCAAAAGACAAATTAGATGAATACAAACTGCATCCGGAGCGATTCAATCTCAAGTATCGATACCGTGAGTTTACTACTGATTTTTTCAAGATGGATCTACATTCATTACCCAAAGGAGCATRTAATTTCTCCTTCAGAAAGTTTTCACCTCATATACTGGCGCTTGTTTTAACTTACGCAGTTAATTGTAATCTATCATCCAGAAACACTGCCAAAGCCCTTCGTGAGATACATGGGGTTTCTATTTCACATACCCACGTRCAAAACTATGCTCGAGCTGCTGCAGCTGTTTTGAAACCATTCGTAGATACCTTTGATTATAATCCTTCAAATCATCTAGCTGCAGATGAAACATATGTCAAAGTGAAAGGTGTCAAAGGTTACATCTGGTTTATCATGGATGTGTGCAGTAGGTCTATTTTATCCTATAAACTCTCCAAAACTCGTGCAACAGGCGCATGTATCATGGCTATGAGGTCCGCCTTTKATAAATACAAAKTCTTTCCTCAAAACATCCTTAAATTCGTATCAGACGGCTATCCTGCTTACAAACTAGCATGGAGTGAATTCAAAGAAAAAGATAAAAAAGAATTCATTCTGCATCAAGTCATCGGATTAACCAACGAAGACGATGAAGTTGCCAAAGAGTTTAGATGGATGAAACAGATGATTGAAAGGCTCAATCGTACTTTCAAATACCACTACAGAACTACTACTGGCTACATGACTCTTGATGGAGGCGATACTAGTTTAGTACTATTCGTTACGTACTATAACTTTCTAAGACCTGAATCACACATCAATTCTCGTACTTTAAACTCTGTACCTGAACTTGACAACATAGAACTAATGCCAAACAAATGGCTGAAGCTTCTYGAAATGTCTCAAGCTAAAATACTCGAGCTTCAAGCTCAAACAACCTAATATCCAATTTCATAGATTTAACTACCACTGTAGGCGCTAGAGTGGCTATTTTTGTGTATATATTTCAAAAACGATGACTGAAAAGATTAAAATCTGCTTATCCATCGATCCCTACTTTTTTCATAGATTACTTTCCACTACC
>NZ_VANV01000066.1 GCF_022496765.1 Acidaminobacter sp. JC074
ATGATAATTTTTTCAAAATTTGTGTCTAACTAAAAAAATGCATGCTTAATAGAAGTAGTGTTAGCTACTTCAAAAATTAATATGGAAGTTAATGCTTATCGATTAAACTTTGTTTCGGTACTTAATAGTTTGAAAATTACTCTAACTARTTTCTTGGCAACATGTGATTTCGCGATGTTAAAGTGTTTACCTTCAGATAATTTTTTCTTCATATACTCTCTAAAAACAGGATCACGCATTGCAATAAGTCTAGCGGATTCTAGGAGTGCATACCTGAGATATCTGGAACCGCGTTTAACCATCTTTTGACGGTCGCTAGWATAGCCACCAGATTGATGAACACCTGGTTCTAAGCCAGCAAAAGCTAATAGCTGAGCTGAATTATTAAAACGTGATATATCGCCAATTTCTGCGATTATAATAGATCCTAAGGTGTAAGAAATACCAGGRATGGTTAAAATAACGGAATCGATTTCTAACATGAGTTTTTTAATTTCGTTATCAAGAACTTTGATTTCATATTTGAATTTTCTTATTAATTCAATGTTTTGGACAAGTTCAAACTGAAAGGAAATGCGTGTAGAACCAATAGAGTTTCTTGCAGCATCTCTAATCTCAAGTGCTTTATCTTTAGAATACTTACCACGAGAGGCATTTGAAAGAATTGTTGTCAATGTTGTTAGATGTACATCTGCAATCAATGAAGMGCTAGGATACTTGCKAAGTAAGGCATACGAAGATTTTTGGTGAATTGACCAAACGTGATGAGGTAGTTCAGGRAATAGTATTTGGATAAGTCTTGAAATAGATACTTTAAGTCGTGATTGTTCTTGAATAAGACGAAAACGGTGTCTAGTTAGTGCTTTCAGTTCGCTTAAATGATATGATACAGGTGTATAGGATTTGAATTCACCAGTTCGGATCATTTGAGCAATAACCATACAATCGATTTTGTCAGTTTTAGTTTTTCTAAGTGTAAGGGATTTCCTATAAAGGTTAACACTTAGCGGATTCAATACAATTAGGGGTAGTTGTAATGAATCGATAAAGTCAATTAGGTTAAAGCCATAATGTCCAGTGGATTCAAGTCCTATTGTAATTTCTAAAGGTAGAAACTTAGAAATAGAATTTGAAAAGGCATTAAACCCAATTTTGTTGTTTCCGAAGGTAAATGAATCTAAYACATTTCCTTCTGAATCAATGATAGCGCAATCRTGCTTATCTTTAGCGATATCGATACCAACGTAATACATAAAAAACTCCTTTCATAATAGTATGTTTGCTGTGTATCACATATCGATGTCATGTACCCTTGCTATAGATAAAACGTTGATCGTTATCGTACTAATAAACAAAGAAAAACATAGATATGTGATTATTGTCTCAAACAAGTAGTCTAGCTACAGGAGAAGAAACTAATTCACAGCACCTATGTTATATATACAGTAAATATAAAATAATGAAACAGTAGCTAAACTACTTAACTTCATTATACAAGGAGAAG
>NZ_VANV01000068.1 GCF_022496765.1 Acidaminobacter sp. JC074
AAAAAATAAGACATGAGAAGTTCATATACTTTATAATGTAATCACCACAAAAACTAATATAAAGGAGAACTCTCATGCCTAATACTGATTTTATACGAGATTTACTAGATTTAAAAGACCCAAATATAATTATTTCTGATAAATGTTATTTAGAGGAAACAATTAAGGATGTAGTACATAAAGTTATCCTAGGAAAACTGACTTATGAACCAACAGCTTGTTATAGTTGTGCATGCGTGTTTGATAAAAATATTATTAAGCACGGTTTTAAGACTTCTGATATCAAGGTTCTGTCTACTGCTGGTTTTCCAACGATTATTAGACTCAGTAAACAAAGATATTTATGCAAACATTGTAATTCTACTTTTACACTTAAAACGTCACTGGTTAAAGAAAAGTGCTTCATATCTAATAATACCAAGTTATCTATCGCTATCGAGGCGAAAAAGAAAATATCTGAGAAAGATCTTGCTGCGAATCAYAATGTTTCTCATTCCACAGTTAATAGGATCATTGATGATGCATATGAAGCATATAAAGTAAAAAAGAACTACTTGCCTAGAAATATATGCTTCGATGAGTTTAAGTCCGTTAAAGCAACTTCTGGAGCTATGTCATTCTTATTTGTAAATGCTGATAATAGTGAAATCATTGATATTGTTGAAGATAGAAAACTAGAGAACCTTAAAAGATACTTCCTTAGCTTCTCTAAGGCAGCTCGGAGAGCTGTTAGAAATATTGTTATAGATATGTATTCACCATACATGACTTTAATTAGAGCACTTTTCCCAAATGCCAGTATCGTAATTGACAAGTTTCATCTAGTGCAACTCTATAGTCGCGCGCTTAATAAAACTAGAATTAGAATCATGAATCAAGCCGATGAACACTATAATAAATTTAAGCGGTTTTGGAAGCTAATTCTTAAAGATCGTGACAATTTAGATGCAGTGAAACTTAGATACAATCGTTCATTTAAGAAACAGATGCGAGAGATAGATATTGTAGATTTTCTCYTAGAGCAAAGTCCTGAACTGAAAGCTTGTTATAATCTCTATCAAGATATGAAGACAGCGATAAAACTAAAAAGTCTTCCTTTACTMGATAAAGCTTTATCAACTGAARAATCATCCTTATCCAGCTACATGATTACATGCATAAAGACAACCAAGAAATATAAGAAATATATTATCAATATGTTCAACTGCCATTATACAAATGGGATTATAGAAGGAATTAATAACAAGATAAAAGTAATTAAGAGGATAGCCTTTGGTTATAGAAGTTATGTGCACTTTCGAAACAGAATACTCATCACACAAGGAATGCTAAAACTAAAAGCGGTTTAAGACTATTAGCCCTAAACCGCAATTACATTTAAATTTGTGAATTACTCTCCACCAACACTATTTGACAAAGAGCC
>NZ_VANV01000008.1 GCF_022496765.1 Acidaminobacter sp. JC074
CCCCGAGTCAGAGGTTTCAATTCAAGTTAAAGATACTAATCATGATACCAATACGACTAGTTACGATATTAGCTATAAGCTTAATGATAATGATGAACTAGTTCTAATTGTATCGATAGATTAAACATTTAAATGATATTCCATGGGTTCTCCCTAATTATACATTTCCATATTTTAACTGTTTGATTTTAAATAAACAAATGAAAAAATCAGTGGTCAATAAATGATCACTGATCTAAATTAAATAAATTTACACACTTTACTTGACAAACCCATAATTGTTATTTGAAGAAAACTAGGTGAGTGCTAGTCTTTCACTAGATAGTCTGTTGTAGGATAACTCGATGTGTTTTTTAACATTTGATATATCTTCGTATCTTTCAAAGTTTGGATATTCAAGTTCGATTTTTTCTATAAGCTTTACGACATTGTAAATGGCTTGTTCATAGATTTTGTCGATGTCGAAATCGAAGAACTCACTTTGATTGTTGATGTTTCTTTCAAGTTCTTCATCTATGGAATCCATGAGTTTTTCATATTGCTTGGCATGGATTCTAGGTAAGTCCATTTTTTCTATTATCAAATCTTTCACATGGATAATGTCTTCTTCCTTTTGCCAAAGGGTATACTGTAAAGCTTTTAAATCGTCTGTTATGCAATATTGTCTTTGGTTTAAGAGGGCATGGGCTTTGACCATATTTCTAGAGAGCTTCAACCTTCTTGGAGAAATAAAGATATGATACTTGTTTTCAAGTGTTTCTGCAATATCAATCATAAGTTTGGCTATATTTTGACTTAAAGTGATTTCACTCAAATGGTCTTGTATATAAGTGATATCTTCTAAAGAAATCTGAACATCAGGACCCTGATGATCTTCTTGTAAAATCATTTTAAGTTTGTTGTCTGGATCTTTAAGAGGTTCAACCAAGACTCTAGATAGAAAACGATCATGTAAGGCCTGAAGTTTTATATCAGTTTCTTCAACGTCTAGATCATCGATTTGTTTTGGAAAGAAGTTTGTATCTGCCATGAAGAATCTGAGTTTGGTTTTTACAGTATCCGTTCCGTTTTTAAATTCACCTTCGTTTAAGATGGTTAAAAGTCCTGAATTGGCAACTTGGTCATTGACTCTGTAAAACTCAGAACAAAATGCAATGATGGCATCTGGTAGAAAGCCTTTGTAATGACGTTTTATGATGCCATGTTTCTTAAAGTAGTCAATGTCTGGTGCACCGAATACATTATTAGGTGAGATATCAGAGCCCATTTGCACATGGAAATATGGGGTGCCTTGACTACCTGTAAAATCAATAGCATCGACAACGGTTCTGAGGATTTCTGATTTGGCAATCCCTGGTTGACCAAGAGCAATCATATTGGTTCTTGATATCATGGATAGGAGGATACAGAGTGAAAAATCTTCAACTTCATAATAGTGTTTGTTAATAAAATCGTATAGTGCTGTCATCTTTTGGCTGATGGTGTTTAACTTATCTTGGTTCATAAAACCTCCCTTATATTAAAGAGTATAACATTCTTTTAGTCGTCTTGTTCCAATTGTTAAAATCCCTATCATGAATTTCTAGGATCTCATCAGAAATATGAGCGATATCACCATAATCATGGTAGGTATGTGAATGCATGATCATGGTGTATAATTTAAAGTCTCTTGATTTTTTAGTTCTTAAAAACTTGTCCTTAAAGGACTGTCTGATCTCACACTGACCATCTGTAATAAAGAGGATGTCTGATTTCTTGTGTTTGTCCATATTGATGTAATCAATGGCCTTAGAAAGTGGCTTTTCAAAGTCTGTGCCACCGCATATAAAGGTATCCATAATGTCTAGTACGTCATCAGCTGTAATATGTTTTGGGTTGATCTCTTTGATATAAAGTGGTTCTGAAGCGGATGCAAACTGAATGATGACCATATGTCTCTTTTGTATTTTAGCGATCTCCATGATCGCGATGATATGGCTTTTGGTCTCTTCGATTTTAATGCCTTCCATTGAACCTGAGCCATCGTAGCATAAGATGATAGGACCCTTTCTTTTATCAAACTTGTTGATGAGTTCTATGGTCAAGAGGTCGTCTTTTAAGTAGCGGTCATAAAAATCATTTTCAAACGCTTCGATTTCTAGTGCTAGAGAAATGTATTCATCATCTATCAAAAGATCAATCTTATTTGAAGCAGTCACCTTATCAATGGGGATGGCATGTTTCTTTCTTTTCCTATACTGCATCTGTCTTGCAAAACTTTTATTTTTTCCAACCTTGTTTATAAATGAGACAAAGTCAGGTTTTTTATAACGTTTGTAAAGTTTGATCACTTGATCAAATGATAGGGTATTCATGGACTTCTTATGAATACCCAGTGTCTTAGTGGTCTCCTCAAACTGATCGACTTGGTTCATGGCCTTGTGTATGATGCGGTCTAGCTTTAGTTCTTTGAACAAATCACTTTTCATTTTCTGGTAGTCTTGTTCACTGATCCTGCCGGTTTTATAAGTATCTACAGGTGTATGTCCATATATCTGACCACTTTTATGGTCTAGTTGATAAGCTTCTGTATGGATAAGCTCATCGTCCTTACTGACTTGGTTATCAGAGTAGGACATATGGCTTTCTTTTTTATCATTTTCTATTTCAGACTGATACTGACCTTTTTTAAAGTTGTTAGCTTTTGTTAAAAGCTGTTTGTTCATATATGAAGAGAATCTTTTTTCCATCTCTTCTTTGATCTGACCATGTTCGATGGATTCTGCATTTGAATCCTGATAATCGTCTTGTTCTGTAGGATCGTCTAGTTTATCTAAAAGATCATCAAAAGATTTCGGAGACTGGTTTAAAGCCTTTGAAACAGATTTTGAAAAATCAGAGTCGTCACCATAATCAAGCAGTCTATTTATTTCCTTGACCAGGTCGGCTCTATTTGCTTCTTTGACATTTTCCTTATTAAGCAGTTTATCTAAAAGATCTTTTTCTTTTTCAGTTAAGACTGCATCTAAGTTATTTTCTTCATGTTCTTGAATGAGTTTTGTAATATCATCAATGATGGATTTACCTCTTATGGATTCAAAAAGGTTATCTAAAATAAGTTTCAGACAAAGATATGTATTTGTTATAGAACCAGCTGTTCTGAGTCTTATCCGGTCTACTTGTCTTAACTTTATAAGTTCTAAGATAAGTTCCAAATGAAAGTTCGAATGTTTTGGTTTATCTATAAGGAGGACATGCTTAAAAAGCATAAAGTTCAAGTCTTTAAGCAGCTCTGAGAAGTCATCAAAATGATGGTAGCCTTCCTCTAAATATCTTTGTAAATAGACAGACTCATCAATGACTTCATTTATCCTTAGTTGGTCTAGTAAGTTGTGTTTGATATAGGTTGTCATTTCATCCTCCATCTACTTTATACCCAAAAAAAATGATCTATAGTATTATTTTTGCTCATAATGTTTATAGAGGCATTGTTTGTGGGTAACAAATGAATGGCAGAATTAAAGGAAATATTTATTTTCTAATAACAAACAGACAATTTATATTTCATATTATAATTAAATTGTATAAAAATAACGGAAAATTCTGAATATTGTATATGGATAAAGGAGTGAGTCGATGAACGTTTTTGAATATCATGCCCCAAAGAGTTTAAAAGAAGCAGTAGATTACCTATTAGAAAAAGGCGAGAATACCATGATTCTCAATGGTGGTACTGATTTAATTGTTCGAATGCGTGATTGTCATATCAAGCCAGACTATGTGATGGACATTAAAAAGATCGATGGCCTTACAGACATTAAGTTTGAAAATGGCAAGGTTTTTATAGGGGCTTGCGTGACTTTAAACGACTTAGGCTTGCATCCTAGAATTCAAAAGTCTTATCCATACCTTGCTCAGGCTGCTTTATCAATTGGTTCTAGACAGGTAAGAAATAGAGCCACATGTATCGGAAACATATGTAATGCTTCACCTTTAGCAGATACAGCAACACCACTTTTATCGTTAGATGCCAAGGTTCATATTTATTCTAAATCAGGTGAAAGAGATGTCGCTCTATCAGATTTCTTTGTATTTGTTAGAAAGACTATTTTAAAACATGGTGAAATTGTAACAGGCATTACCTTTGATGATGTAAAGTCTTTAGGTATATTTACAAAGGTATCTAGAAGAAAAGAAGTAGACCTGTCAACAGTTTGTGCAACTGTAATTAAAACAGATGATACCTATGCCATTTCATGTGGTGCTGTGGCGCCTACACCCATTCGATTACATGAAACAGAAGCACTTTTGAATAGTAAAGAACTAACGGAGGAACTGATTAAAGAAGCGAGTGAACATGCTTATCATGAAGTCACACCAATTAGTGATATTAGGGCAACAGAGGACTACAGAAGAGAAATGGTAAAAGTACTCTTGAAACATTCTTTGAATGAGTGGTTATAGGAGGAGAGATTATGAAGACATTAATAACATTTACCCTGAATGGTGAAGAAATAGAATATGCAGTTGACAACCATAAGACTCTTTTAAAGATGATCAGAGAGGATTTTGATTTAACAGGGGCCAAAGAAGGCTGCGGTGCAGGTGAGTGTGGTGCATGTACCATCATCATTGATGGTCAAGCTGTCAATGCTTGTTTGATCTTAGCAGTGGAAGTTGATGGCTGTGAAGTGACAACCATCGAAGGACTGGCAAAAGACGGTGAACTTCACCCACTTCAAGTATCCTTTATAGAAAATGCAGCCTTACAGTGTGGTTATTGTACACCAGGCATGATTATGACTGCAAAAGTATTGTTGGATGAAAATCCTCATCCTACTGAAGAAGAAATCAAAGAAGGCATCAGCGGCAACTTGTGTAGATGTACAGGCTATAAAAAAATAATTGAAGCCATACAGTTTGTTGCTGATCAGAATGAGTAGGAGGTGGCTATGAAATTTGTAGGAAAAAGTGTGAAACGTGTAGATGGCATCAAGAAGGTAACAGGTGCTCTAAAATATGTAGATGATATCAAACTGTCAAGAATGCTTTATGCTGCAGTTGCAAGGAGCCCTCATGCTCATGCTAAAATTCTAAACATCAATGTAGATAAGGCCCTGGCCTTAAAAGGTGTAAGAGATGTTATAACAGGTGATGCCTATAAAAAAAGAGGCGGCTTGTATCTTGAAGATAAAAACTTCTTAGCTGTTGGTAAGGCAAGGTATTTAGGCGAAGCAGTAGCTGCTGTACTGGCTGACTCTGAGGAACTGGCTAAACATGCGGCTGAACTGGTTGAAGTGGAATATGAAGTACTACCGGCTGTTACCAACGCCATAGAAGCCATGAAACCTGGGGCACCACTTGTTCATCCAGACCTTGGTGATTATTACTGGGTACCTGTCTTTATGCCTAAACCAGGCAGTAACATTTCAAATCACTATACCTTAAGAAAAGGCAATGCACCTGAGGCCTTTAAAGAGGCTGACTTTGTCGTGGAAAACAAGTTTTTTGTTCCTCATGTACAGCATGCGCCAATAGAAACACATACAGCTATCGCACAGATGGACTTAGATGGCGTTTGTACAGTATGGGCATCGTGTCAGTCGCCATATGCAGTTAGACAGGCTTTGTCGGAAGCTTTTGACATACCCCTTAACAAGCTGAGGGTTTTATCGCCAGCAGTTGGTGGTGGCTTTGGATCTAAGGCGGGTACAACTTTAGAAGGCATCATTATACCTCTTGCCATGAAACATCCAGGTAGACCTATAAAGCTGACTTACTCCCGTGAAGATGAGTTCCAAAATGCCTATGTAAGACAAGGTCTCCATGCAAGTATTAAAACAGGCGTTAACAAAGAAGGGAAGATCATTGCCGTCCAGAATGAGTTTGTATGGGATGGGGGTGCTTATAACGAGTATGGCGTAAATATAGCAAAAGCAGCTGGTTATGCTTCTGCAGGACCATACGATATAGATAATGTTTGGACAGATTCATATTGTGTTTATACCAATCATCCAGTAGGTGGCCCTTATAGAGGCTTTGGTATGTGCGAAATGCATTTTGGTATAGAGCAAAATATGGACATGATCGCTAAAAAACTAGGCATTTCTCCTGTAGATATCAGAAGAATCAACGGTATGAAACCAGGTGGTACAACTGCTACTGGAGAAGTAGTAGATGTGTCGGGTTTACAGGAATGTTTAGAGCAGGTTGTTAAAGACATTGATTTTGGTAAAAAATCTGTAAGTGATAAGCCACATAAGGTCATCGGTAAAGGGATAGCTTGTGGATGGAAAGCGCCATCTATGCCTAATAACGCTGCATCATCAGCTGTTATAAAGCTTAATGAAGATGGATCGGCTCATTTACTTGTATCCGCACAAGATATTGGTCAGGGGTCTGATACAGTTATGACCCAGATTGCTGCAGAAGTCTTGTCTATATCACCGGAAAAGATCACCATTAAAACAGGCGATACAGACCATACACCATATGAGTGGCAGACGGTTGCTTCTAGAATTACTTATTCAGCAGGACGTGCAGTTTATGAAGCGGCTATGGATGCTATGAATCAACTTCTAGAACTTTCTCAAATCAAGCTAGGTATTTATAAGAGGGACCTAGAGTTGAGAGACGGTTACATTGTTTCAAAAATATATCCTGATAAAAAAGTCTCGATAGCTGAACTGGCTCTTGGTCTTACCATGGAAGATGGTTCTGGTATTCACGGACCAATCATTGGTAGAGGCTCTTTTATACCACCGAATATTAGAAATGCTGACAAGAAAACAGGTCTTGGAGATCATCCAGTTGTATTCTGGACATACGGTGTTCAAGGTGTAGAAGTAGAAGTAGATACGGATTCTGGCCAAGTTAGGGTCTTAAGGGTTGCCTCATGTTTTGATGTGGGTAAGGTTATGAATCCTCAACTTCTTGAAGGTCAAATAGAAGGGGCTATCGTTCAGGGCATGGGTACTGCCTTATTTGAGGAACTTATTTTAATAGATGGTAAAGTTATGAATCCTTCTTTTGTAGATTATAAGATTCCGACAGCAGAGGATATGCCTGAAATGATCATTAAGTTTGTAGAAAATCCTGAGGAAACAGGTCCATTTGGTGCCAGAGGTGTTGCAGAACCTGCTATGGTACCATCAGCTCCAGCAATTGCGAATGCCATTTATGATGCGATTGGTGTTCGTTTAAATACAATGCCTTTAACAGCTGAAAAAGTTTTAAATGCCATAAAGTTGAAGGAATAGGTGTGCATCGTTAGGTAAGGAGGGGTTTATGGAAAAGAACACAAATGCTGTAGTTAACGCCAGAGAACTTGGTTTGGCCAAAATGTCTACACTTGGTTTACAGCATGCATTTACAATGTTTGGTGCAACAGTTCTTGTACCGATCATTACAGGCTTAGATGTTTCTGTATCGCTTTTATTAGCTGGTATAGGTACATTGATTTTCCACTTGATTACTAAAGGAAAAGTGCCTGCATTTCTAGGGTCGTCATTTGCATTTATTGCCCCAATACTCGCTGTTGCTGAAAGTCATGGTTTGGCTTATGCAAGAGGTGGTATTGTAGTGGCAGGTCTTATTTATCTGATTTTAGCTGGCCTGATGCAAATATTTGGTACTGAAAAAGTTATTAAGTTTTTCCCACCAGTTGTAACAGGACCTATCATCATCGTTATTGGTCTAAAGCTTGCACCAGTTGCTGTCGGCATGGCTTCTGAAAACTGGGCGCTTGCACTTATTGCATTTGCAGTTGTTACAGCGATCAGTGTTTTTGCTAAAGGTTTTTTAAAGGTTATTCCAGTTATAGTTGGCTTGATTGTTACATATATTGTGGCTGTCATCTTTGGACAAGTAGACTTCACTGCTGTTAAAGATGCCGCATGGATCGGTCTTCCAGCGATAGAACTTGCAAAGTTTGACTTAGGTGCTATCTTAACTGTTGCCCCTATCGCACTTGCTACAATGGTAGAGCATGTGGGTGACGTTATTGCCATTGGTGCGACAGTTGATAAAAATTTTATGGAAGATCCAGGCTTGACTAGAACCTTGACAGGTGATGGTGTTGCGACTGCAATTTCAGCTATGTTTGGTGGACCTGCAAATACAACTTACTCAGAAAATACAGGTGTTTTAGCACTTACAAGAGTATGGGATCCAGTTGTTATGAGAATTGCTGCAGTATTTGCAATCTTACTTGGCTTTATTCCTAAACTAGGTGCGATTATTTCATCTATTCCTGGTCCTATTATCGGTGGTATTTCAATCATCTTATTTGGTATGATTGCATCTATTGGTGCTAGAACTTTGGTTGAAAACAAGGTGGACTTTAACAAGTCTAGAAACTTAATCATCACAGCAACAATTGTTGTACTAGGTCTAGGCGGGGCAGTATTTCCAATCGAGATTGGTGAATTCTTTGTTCAAATAGAAGGTATGGCTTTAGCGGCTATCGCTGGTATTATTTTGAATGTGGTATTACCTGAATAAAACAAGATCACAGAATCTATTGATAGATTCTGTGATGCTTTTGTAATTATATAACAACAAAACATAAAATATGATTAATTTCTTTGTAATTGGATACTAATAAACTGAAAAGTAAATTGTCGAAATATTCAGTATAATTAACTTAGGGGTGAATCATGCATACAAGTGTTGGTATTAAATTAAGTGAAATCATGTCAATGGAATACTTTAATCAGCTGACCATATTAGGTGGTCAGAGAGGACTTGATAATTACATTTCCAAAGTCAATGTAATGGAAGTGCCTGATATTATCAACTGGGTTAGACCAGGCGAGTTTTTGCTGACGACTGCCTATTCCATCAGAGATGATATTGATAAGTTAAATGACTTGATACCGACCATGAAAGAAATTGGTGTGTCTGGTCTTGGCATTAAAACCAAACGTTACGTAGACTCGCTTCCTGAAAGTGTTCTACAAACAGCCAATGCCTATGATTTTCCGCTGGTATCCATACCTATAGACATGTCTTTTGGTGATATTATTTCAAATGTCTTAACAAGTGTTGTTAACAAGCAGATGGATCTTTTGGTTCAAATTGATGAGTTTAATACCCGGCTAAAAGAAATTATGCTCAGAGGTGGCGAGTTAGAAGATATCGGAAAGATGATTCAATCTATTGTACATGCGCCTGTAGCCATTGTAGAGGAGATTTTTAAAGACTATGTCATATTGACAGACCAGTATGAAGATCAGTTTACAAGCATTGTTGAAAAACTGATCAAGAGACAGACTTTTAAGATGAAGTATTTAAAAGGAGATTCTGGTATAGAAGCAGACCAGGATATCATAAGGAATCAAACTGTTAAAAGAATGATGATTCCAATTTATTCAGATGGTGTATCTTATGGTTACGTCATTATATGGGACATTGATGAAAATATCCCTGAACGGGCCTTGATGATCATAGAAGCGGCGACATCTCTTATTGCTCTTTATTCATCTAAAAAGTTATCCATTTATGAAAATGAAAACAAACACAAGGTAGATTTTATAGAAGAACTCTTGTCTTCTGATGAAAGCCAACAAGCAAGGGCAGCTGAAAAGGCGGCTTATTTCAACTTTAACTTGTCTGATTCCTATGGCGTCTTAATGGTATCTTTAGATAAGGCTTATACAGACCTAGTCAGAACACCAAACAACACAGAAATGTTAAAGCAGCTTAATTCAAAACTTATATCTGTTGTAGAAAGAGTCCATCGCTTTTACAAAGGCAAAATGATTTATGCCAATAAGTCGGACAGAGTGGTCTTCTTAATTGGCTTTGACAAGGAAAATGATGAAATCACCATGAAGAAAGCCATGTCATCATTAGGCAGTGAACTGCTTGACTTCGCTAGACTTGAAAACTTGAACAAAAAGATATCCTTAGGACTCGGTAGAGTCTACAGAGATTACAGATACCTGCATAAATCTTATAGAGAAGCCCAAAGAGCCATCCACCAGTTAAGTCTAAAAGGCAACAAGCATATGATGCACTTTGATGATTTAGGGATTTATAGAATCTTATCCAATGCAGAAGTACTGCCAGATATCAAGCAGTTTTTCATAGAAGTGCTAGGTCCAATTGTTTTATATGATAGAGAAAAGGATGCAGAACTGCTCGCAACTTTAAAGATGTATTATGCATGTGGACAAAACCTAAAGAAGGTGTCAGAGGAGCTTTTTACCCATTACAATACAATCATCTATAGGATGCAGAGGATTAAAGAAATAGGAAACATTGACTTTTCTAATCCAGATGAATCACTGAATGTACATATGGCACTTAAAATGTTAGATGTCATTTCAATAGACCAATTGGATTTTGACAATTAAGGAGAAAAATATGATAGATAGAATGACAAAATGCCTTTATAGATATTTAGATGAACATGAAAATCTCTCAGGTGTCGTCCATTCTGTCTTCGAGAATGCCTTCAACATACTAGATGAAAATGACCGGCTGATTGGCATTATATCTCATGATAAGGACTTAGGCCCTATGAGTATGCAGTTTACTGAAGATAAGTTTTCTAAAATTGTACAAGGTGAAAAGGTACGTTTTCACCAGGGGCAATTAGAAGTTGATACAAGTTACTTTAGGTATGAAAATCTTGAGCTTGTTGATTTAAGTCTATCAAGGTATGAACTGACAGATATAAAACAGAAGTTAAAGGATCTAGAGAACTTGATCATAAACAGGGGATCTAGTGAAGGCATTTCAGGTTTGATCTACTATTTCTCAGATGAATTAAGTTTTACAGATGTTTCATTAAATGAGTACAGTGACTTTATTAAAGAACGGTTGATTCTTCTAATAGAATCCATACAAGATGAGGACTGGGATTTGTTTTTATCCATCATTCCAAAGGTTATAGGTTTTGGTCCAGGTTTAACACCATCTACAGATGACTTCTTATCGGGTATTATCACCATCATATTCTGTTTAAGTCTCGTGACGGATGACATGCTTAAGAAGATATTTCATGCCTGTAAAAACCGCACAACTAAGATCAGTGAGGAAATGCTTTATCATGCAGTTCACGGGCATGTATCAGAATCCTATAAGGAGTTTATAGAAGAATTATTTGATGATGAAAATGATGATATTTTACCTGAAGTAACAAGTGTTTTAAATGTGGGTTCTACTTCAGGCACAGATTTTCTTTTCGGTGTCTATATGATGGCATCTTTAATGATAAAAAAGGAGGCAAATAATGATCAAATATGATATTCGAAAGAATGCGTATTATGATTCTGTAACTTTAATGCTTATTTCTAAGGAAGTAAAAAACATTGAAGGGGTGACAGAAGCCCTGGTGGGTATGGGGACAGACTTAAACAAGGAGTTAACAGTCAATCTTAAGTTAAATAACGATGATTTAGATAAGATTTCTGTCAATGACTTTTACATAGCGGCTGAGGTAGATTCAGATGAAACCATGCAAGCAGTCATAGACAAAGTTAATGAGCTTTTGTCTAAGAAGAAGGCGGAATCAGGCTCTGTTTATCAGCCGGTATCATTAAAGATGGCACTTGAAATGAAAGATGATCTCAATCTAGCCATTGTATCAATTCCTGGCAAGTATGCTGAAGAAGAGGTTCATAAGCTTTTAGACAATGATTTGCATGTTATGTTGTTTTCAGACAATGTCAGCATTGAAGCAGAAGTGGCCTTAAAGAAAAAGGCAGTAGGAAAGGGCCTTTTAATGATGGGACCTGACTGTGGTACAGCTATTATCAATGGTGTGCCATTGGCCTTCGCTAATGTTGTTAAAAGAGGCGGCATCGGTATTGTTGGTGCATCAGGTACAGGTACTCAAGAAGTGACTTGCTTAATTGATCAACTAGGAGCGGGTGTCTCTCAAGTCATTGGTACAGGTGGTAGAGATCTTAAATCTCAGGTAGGTGGACTGATGATGATTCAGGCCATGAAGGCTTTGATGGATGACCCTATGACTGAGGTAATCACCTTGATATCAAAACCGCCTGCGCCTCAGGTAGCTGCCCAGATACTTGAAATGGTTAAAGAGACGGATAAGCCGGTTGTTGTAGATTTTATAGGTGGCGATCAAAAGGCAATTTTATATGCTGGCGCTTATCCTTGTTCAACCTTAGAAGAAGCGGCAAGAAAGTCCGTGGCTCTTTTAAGAAAAGAAGGTGCAGAGGACTTTATTGGTTTTGATACACATGAAAATGAAATAGGAAATTGGATCGAAAAAGGCTTAAACGACTTAAGCGATAAGCAAGTCAATTTACGTGGCTTATACACAGGGGGGACCCTAGCAGATGAAGCCATGAAAATACTAGGCGGAAAGATTTATTCTAACATTCCTCTAATTGAAGCCTATCGATTAGAAGATTTGAATGATTTAAAGGGGCATGTTGTTTTAGATTTAGGTGAAGACCAGTTTACGGTGGGTAGACCTCATCCAATGATTGATCCATCTACTAGAAATGATCACTTCATAAGTGATGTAGATGAAACAACAGCTGTGATTTTATTAGATGTGGTCTTAGGTTATGGTTCTCATGAAAATCCTGCTAAGGAGGTAGCGGATTCTGTAAGAAAACTTAAAGAAAGACTGGGATTAAATTTCTTTATTGTCTCTTCTGTGACAGGTACGGTAGACGATCCGCAGGGTTTAAATGAATCTAGAAAGACCCTAGAGGATGAAGGTATCATTGTTATGCCGTCTAATGCTCAGGCTGTAAGACTGGTAAAAATGTTTATGGAAAAGGGAGGCTTCTAATGAATAAAATAAATGAACTTTTTAACAAGAAGCTTAAAATCCTCAATATGGGCTTAGAATCATTCCATAAGGATTTAGAAAGTCAGAAGGTTGAATCACTACATATGAACTGGCGGCCTGTAGCTGGTGGTGATGAGAAAATGAGACGTCTTTTAGACCGTCTAAAATCAAAGTAAAGGAGATGAAATAGTGCAAGAATTAATTAGTAAAGCGAATAAGAAAGCTCTGGATTATCTCCAGAAAGCTGAGCCAACACTTGTGGGACTCGGACTTGCCATTGATGATATTCCTGGCATGGAGAAGAAAATGATACTTCATGCCGGTCCACCTATCAAGTGGGAAAATATGAGTGGTCCTTTAAAAGGGGCTGTTATAGGTGGCTTGATATATGAAGGTCTTGCAAAAGACGAGGATGAAGCTAGAAAACTGGCTAGCTCTGGTGATATAAAATTTGAACCATGTCATCACCATTCGACTGTAGGACCTATGGCAGGTGTTGTAACAGCATCTATGCCAGTATGGATTATAAAAAATAAGGCATTTGATAATTTGGCCTATTGTACTTTAAATGAGGGCCTTGGAAAAGTACTTCGTTATGGTGCATTTTCTTCAGAAGTTATCGAGCGACTGAAGTGGATGGAAAGCGTACTGGCGCCAGTACTCAAAGCGTCACTTAATCTAAGTGGTGAAATTGATTTGAAATCTATGATTGCTCAAATCGTGCAGATGGGAGATGAAGGTCATAACAGAAACAAGGCCGGGACATCACTTTTTATTAGAGAAATAGCACCTTATGTGGTCATGACTGATTTTTCTAATGAAGACAAGTCACAGGTACTGAAGTTTATGAACTCTAATGATCATTTCTTCTTAAACTTAAGCATGCCGGCTTGTAAATCTGCATTAGATCCGATTGCAAACATACCTTACTCAACCATTGTATCTATAATGGCAAGAAACGGTACGGAATTTGGTATCAAGGTGTCAGGTTTAGGAGACAGATGGTTTACAGCTCCTGCTGAAATTATAGACGGCCTCTTCTTCCCTGGATACGGCATGGAAGATGCCAATCCTGATATTGGTGATTCAGTTATCACTGAAACATCAGGTATCGGTGGATTTGCTATGGCGACTGCACCAGCTATTGTTCAGTTTGTCGGTGGTACACCACAAGATGCTATTATGTATACCACAAGCATGTATGAAATCACTGAAGACGAGTCAAATATCTATAAGATGCCTACCATGAACTTTAGGGGAACACCAACGGGTATAGATATTATGAAGGTCATTGAAACGCAAATACTACCAATCATCAATACAGGAATTGCCCATAAGGATCCAGGTGTTGGACAAGTTGGTGCAGGTATTGTAAGACCACCAATGAAATGTTTCGAAGATGCTCTTGAAGCCTTTGTTGAGAAGATGGCAGAAGAGGGATTAATTAAATAAGGAGGAATATATGAATTTCTGGAAAAACATTAAGATGTACGATTTAACTCAAAATACGAGTATTTTGACACCACCATGGCCAACTTACGAGCCACTTCAAGTTAAGTTCTTTAAGAGATTGTCACCTAATGGGGCCAATGGTCAGTTGATTACAACTTCCAACCATATTGGTACGCATTTAGATGGTCCTCTACACTTTGATACATCAGGTAGAGACATTGCATCACTTGAACTTGAAAAACTGTGTGGACCAGGCGTTGTTGTAGATTTATCTGATATTGCAGAAGATTTCTCTATTTATACACCTCAAGACATCATGGACCGTGTTGAAGTTAAAAAAGGCGATATCTTAATTATCAATACCGGCTATCATAAGTATGGTTGGGATCAACCGGAAGCTGATGAAAGAAGATACATGCTTCGTCATCCAGGTCCATCAATGGACTTCCCGCAGTGGTGCAAGGATATGGAAATCTCTTGGATTGGTGTAGATTGTGGTTCAGCAGACCATCCTATGAATACAAAAATAAGAGACTGGGAACCTAGAGAAGCAGAAGCTTGTGATGCTTATATGAGAGAAAAATACGGCAAAGGTTTAAATGAAATTTACGAATGGCCAAAAACTTATCAAGCTATGCATATTCATGTATTCCCACAACCAGATGAGATTATCCATGCAGAGAATGTGGGTGGTCAAATAGATGAGATTCTAAATAAGAGACTGATAATTGGTTGTTTCCCATGGAAATTCCAAGATGGGGAGTCTGCATTCTGTAGAATCGTTGCATTTGAAGAACAAGAGTAATTATGTGCTCACCCTGTGGGTGAGCCTTATTTTTAAATCGACTTTCATACTTTGTACAAGGAGGCATTTATGGGACCATTAGAAGGATTGAAAATATTAGACTTAACCAGGGTACTTGCAGGACCTTACTGTACCATGATACTGGGGGATCTAGGGGCAGATATTGTTAAAGTGGAGATACCAGAAAAGGGTGATGATTCTAGACATTTTGGTCCTTATCAAAATGGTGAGTCTGCTTATTTTATGAGTCTCAATAGAAATAAACGTTCCATGACCTTAAACTTAAAGACTGAAAAGGGCAAAGAACTCCTTAGGGCCTTTGTAAAGAAAGTAGATGTTATTGTTGAGAACTTCAGACCGGGTACTATGGAGAAACTAGGACTTGGATATGATGAACTCAAAAAAATCAATCCTAAGCTTATCTACGCTGCAGCATCAGGTTTTGGACATTCAGGTCCATATAGTAAAAAACCTGCTTATGATGGTGTGGTTCAGGCCATGGGTGGCATTATGTCCATCACAGGTCAAAAGGATGGTGAGCCAACAAGGGTAGGTCCATCTATTGGTGATATAGCAGCCGGCATGTTTACGGCTATCGGTGTTTTGGCAGCACTTAACTATAAGAATGAAACAGGTATTGGTCAGAAAGTCGATGTTGCTATGCTTGATTGCCAGGTGGCTATGCTGGAAAATGCCATTGCCCGTTATGTGGTCACCAAAGAGGTACCAAAACCAGCTGGTAACAGACATACATCCATTGTGCCTTTTGAACCTTTTGATACTAAGGATTCAAAAATAGTAGTTGCAGTAGGCAATGATGCTTTATGGAGAAAGTTTTGTCAAGTAACTGGTCTTGAGATTGTGGATGATGAAAGATTTAAGTCAAATCCAGATAGGAACAAGAATTACGAGGCACTAAGGCCTATTATAGCTGATTTGATGTTAAGTAAGACCACAAAGGAGTGGCAGGTCATTTTAGATGAAGCAGGCGTACCTAATGGCCCGATCAACTATGTGGATAAGGTTCTGGAAAATGAACAAGTCATAGCAAGAGAGATGATTGTAGATGTAGACCACCCTGTAGCTGGCAAGCTCCAGGTACCTGGGGTTGTTGTCAAGTTAAGTGAAACGCCTGGTCAAATCTTAACACCTGCTCCTCTACTAGGCCAACATACACATGAACTTTTAAAAGAATACTTTGAGTTTAGCGATGAAGAAATAAACAAGATGATTGAAGAAGGTGTTTTGTAATGATGGATCAAATCTTAATAAAAAAGCTAGGTAAATATTTAGAAGACCATAATGAGGTTGCCCTTGTGACGGTAACCTCCAAAGCTGGTTCAAGTCCAAGAGATACTGGTTCCATGATGATTGTTGATAAGTCAGGCAACTTACTAGATGGCACCATTGGTGGTGGCGGTATTGAAGAACAAGCCAAAAAAGATGCTGCCAAATGTCTGAAACACAACCTGTCAAAGAGCTTTCACTATGAACTGACTTTAAAAGACACAAAAGATTCACTGCATATGGCATGTGGGGGTGTTATGGAAGTCTTTGTAAAGGTCTTTAAAAACCGTGACCAGCTGATTATTTTCGGCGGTGGTCATATTGGTCTTGATTTATGTGACTTCGGTAAAAGATTGGGTTATGAAGTGACTGTTCTTGATGAAAGAAAAGACTATGCCAATACAGAGCGGTTCCCAAATGCAGATAGGGTACTTGCAGGTAAGTTAGATGACTTGATGAAGGAAGTGACCATTGATGAAAAAACATCAGTTGTGATTGTGACCCATGGTCATGAACATGATTTAGATGCCATGAGACTGGTTGTAGGAAAAGGTGCCAGATATGTAGGGACCATTGGCAGTCATTCTAAAATAAGACATTGTTTTTCTGTCTTGTTAGAAGAGGGCACTTCTCAAGAGGACATTGATAAAATCTATGGACCGATTGGTATAGATATTGGTGGTGAAACACCTTCTGAGATTGCCTTATCTATTATGGCAGAAATACAGGCGGTTAAGTTTCATAAAAAGGCTTTGTTCTTAAAAGACACTTTGGAGGCTTAGATGAAGTATAAGGTTCTTGTCAGAGGTGGAGGCGACCTTGCAAGTGCAGTTATTCAAAAATTTTATCGTACGGGTTTTAATCTTGTGGTTTCTGAACTCCCTACACCGATTGTTGTTAGAAGAACAGTCTCTTTTTGTAATGCTGTTTATGAGGGAACCTTTAGTGTAGAAGGTATCAAAGCGGTTCATATAGAGTCTTGTGATGAAATCGATAAGTGCCATCAAGAAGGTTCTATTCCTGTGCTTACAGTTGATGAGGCACTTATTAAAGAAGCTTTTCAGCCTCATATTTTTGTTGATGCGACACTATCAAAAAAACAGGTTGACTACCATATTGGAGATTATCAAATTATGATTGGTCTTGGACCTGAAATTGAAGCAGGTGTTAATGTGGACACAGTTATTGAAACCTGTAGGGGTCATGATTTAGGCCGATTGATTACAAATGGCTTTGCAAAGAAAAACACCTCTATTCCAGGCTTTATAGATGGTTATGCAAAGGAAAGAGTGTTAAGAGCACCATGTTCAGGAAAGGTAGAAAGTAAATATGAAATAGGTGACTCTGTTTCTAAAGGTGATAGGATTATGACCATTGACGGTCAGCCTGTTTATGCTAAGATAGATGGCATCATTCGAGGACTGATTCATCCAAGTATCACGGCTACTAAGGGGCTTAAGGTTGGTGATGTAGATCCAAGAGGAAAGCTTGACTACTGTTATTCAATCAGTGACAAAGGCAGAAATATTGCAGGTGCAGTCTTAGAGGCTGTTATGATACTTTTAGAGAGGAAGCCTTATGAAGGTTGATGGTATTATTTTAGCAGCTGGCCTTTCTAGTAGAATGGTAGACAATAAGCTCTTATTAGCTTTTAGGGAGTCTTTTATCATCAGACACATAGTTATGGTCCTACTTGAATCGAATCTAGATAGGCTAGTTATAGTGACTGGTAGAGATGAAGATAAAGTAAAACATACACTTGAAGGATTACCAGTAGAGTTTGTCCATAATAAGGATTATAAAACAGGTCAAAGTTCTTCGGTTTCACTGGGTGTCAAACACTTAAAAGACAGCCAGGCAATCATGTTTTTTATGGGAGATCAACCACTTATAAAAGCTGAAATAATCAATGATATGATAGGATCTTTTCTAATAAGTGATAAGAGCATTCTTGTACCTTATTATCATGAAAAAAGAGGTAATCCTGTTATATTTCAATCTAAATGGTTTGACAAGTTAATGGACTTATCTGGAGATTATGGCGGCAGGTATATCATTAAAGCTCACCCTGAAGAGCTAGAGAAGTATATAATAAAAGAAAAACATTTCTTCTTAGATGTAGATACTAAAGAGAACTATGCTTTTCTTCAAGCATTAGAAAAATCATCGGATTAACTGGTGATTTTATTTTTTCTCACATTCGTCTCACATTGGTCCTTCATAATGGACTTAACAGATGAAAGGAGAGTAGTATGAAAAGTATATTTATGATAGGTATGGCAGTAGCACTTTTATCAAGTAGCTTTTACTGGAATGAACCAAAGATCGATGAGAACTCTGGTGATGTGAACTACATATCAAGCGCTTCTATTGATGGCGTAGATAAACCACCTAGAGATGAAAGTAAGCCAGGCGATAAAGATAAGAGACCACCAAGAAGAGAG
The DNA here is from genome assembly GCF_022496765.1 of Acidaminobacter sp. JC074. Taxonomy (GTDB): domain Bacteria; phylum Bacillota; class Clostridia; order Peptostreptococcales; family Acidaminobacteraceae; genus JABXKX01. The sequence continues at coordinate 18,743 of NZ_VANV01000008.1, forward strand.
GATGAAAACAAACCGCCTAGAAAAGAAGGTGAGCATAAACCACCTAAAGAAGGGGATAAAGAAAACATGCCTTTAGAAAATGACGGCCAGCCTAAGTATTCTATAGAGCAAGCTGTTTCTGACAATGCTCAGTTAAACACCATAGCCTTTAGTGGTCTTGCCTATTTAACAGGAACACAGGGAGCTGATAGTTTTTTACCGCCAGGCAAAGTAGCTGATTTCTTTGGATTTCAATATATGAGAGATGTAGACATAGCAGGTTATGGACACAACACAACATTTCTAACCAAAGCAGCCATGAATGTCTTAAGTATCCTAAATGAGGATCAACTTGAAAGTCTTAAGGTCTTGGCGAATGAACAGTTTGAGCTTTATGAGGATTATGGTTATGGTCGCTTAACCATCATAGATGCTTTTAGAAAGACTTTGAGTGGTAGTGAATTAGATGTAGATGCTGTATCAGCCTATTCTGGCGACTTGTTTGAAATTGATGGACAGCTTTCTTATCATAGGGCTCAAGTACTAGGAGAAATAGTGAGATCTTTTAGTGATGATCAAAAGGCTTATTTAGAAGCCATGGCATTTGATGATTCTTCTACATGGCCTGAGATTGACGAAGAAGGTATTTTAGATAAGAGATCCATGAGTCACTTAGAACACGTAGCGGTTATGACATATGCCAGTGAACTTTTTTCATGGTACAAGGGTTCTTTAGAAGCGGACAGCTATTTCTGTCCTGAAAGACATGGGACTTACTTTGGTGGCTTTTACATGAAAGATTATCCAGCCATGAACAATCCGGACTATTTCATTTCTACAAGCCTTACTGGCAACAGTGGCAAGGAGTTCTTAGAAATTCTAAATGACAATCAAAGACAACTTATTGAAAGTATTATTGAGGAACAAAGGAATGAGATGAATAGGATTGTTGAAATCAGAGGACAAGTATCGAGACTGTTAAGGGATTTTATGATAAAAGATGATGTGGATGAAGCTGAAGTTATGGCCTTGATGGAAGAATACGGGCAAGTAGAAGGTAGGCTATCGTCTTTATATGCTGAAAGATTTGCAGCAGTAAGTGAGAGTTTAACTGAAGATCAGTTTGATGCCCTTTATACATTAAGAAACCAATATGTATTTCCTGATGGTGATTATTTGTACTCTCAGCCAATAGAGTCATACAATGCTGATGGTTCATCTTTATTAAAGTAGGATTATAAGTCATTATTTCTGGTATACTTATATTATAAATAGAAAGGTGATTGAATGGCTAAGATACTATATGCTGAAGATGAAATGAAATACAGAAGACTTATTGAACTATTTCTAAGAGGGGAGGGTCATGACGTCATGACCGCCCCAAATGGTCAAGAGCTTTTGGACCTGTATTCAAAACACCCAGATACTGATATGATCATATTAGATGTTATGATGCCTGTTTTAGACGGCTTAGAGACCTTAAAGATTATAAGGACTTATTCATCAGTACCGATCTTAATGTTAACGGCTCTGGGACAAGTCCAAGATGAAGTGACTGGTTTGAAGATTGGTGCGGATGACTATATCTCAAAACCCTTTTCCAATGAAAAACTCATTGCAAGGGTGACAGCGCTTCTAAGAAGAAATAAGATAAAAGAGTTAAAGAGACTAGAAGATGGAAACCTTGCTTTTTCAGATCCTAATTATACAGTGACATATGGTAGTCTTTCTATTGTACTGACACAAAAGGAATATCATTTGTTTAAAGTTTTAGTCCTTAATAAGAATCAGGTAATGGAAAGAGACAGTCTTTTAGACAAGGTATGGGGTTATGCTTATGAAGGTGACCCAAGGACCTTAGATACCCATATTAAAAGTTTGAGAAACAAGTTAGGTAAGATGGCCAAACAGATTGTTACCGTCAGAGGCAAGGGCTACTACTATAGGAGTGAACTATGAAGATCAAATCAAAACTCATTATCATCATGTTTACTATCATAGTCAGCTTTTTAGGTATCCTGCTTTTACTTAATAGATTTTTTTTAGAAGACTATTATGTTTTATCTATTCGAGATGATTTTGAAAGTGATGTTAAAGCCATTAAAGAGATTGACCAAGATGACAAGCGCCTGGCTTATTTAAAAGAACAGAATAATCTTAAGGGCTACAAGTACCAGATTGCAAATGATAAGGGCAAGGTCATATTGTCTTCTGTGCCTGAGTTTAGAGCAAACCAAGACATGAGACTACCCAACAGTCAAGTCGATTATATACGAAAGAACAAGGCCCTGCTTGATGATGGGGTTATGACTTATTTTATCATGGAACATGAGGATGATATCAACAGGCAGGTTTTGTCCTATAGCAAGCTTTCAAAAGATAGGTTCCTTATTATTTCAAACCAACTAAGGCATGTAAGATCAAGTGCTCATGTGGCAATTGAGTTCTTTATGATGACTGGCTTACTGGTATCTTTGGTCATTTTGGTAATCACATTCTTCTTATCGAAAAAAATTGTCGATCCAATTCTGATGATCAACAGAGAAACTAAAAAGCTATCAGAACTGAACTTCGATATAGATGTCCATCTTGATTCAAAGGATGAACTTGGACAGCTTTCAAATAGCATTCAAATTGTGGCGGCTGCACTTGATGAAAAAATTACAGCACTTAATTTGGCAAATGATCGCCTTAAAAATGACATGGTTCACCAAAGACAGTTCTTGGCCAGTATAGCACACGAGTTTAAGTCGCCAATTGGTATAATTAAAGGTTATACGGAAAGTGTAAAACTCAAGTATTATAAATCTGATGATGAGATGCAGACCTTTCTTAACTATGTACTAGAGGAATCAGACCAGCTGACAGGTCTTGTTGAAGATATTGTAGATCTAGCAAAGCTGGACAAAAGAGATTTTGTCCTAGACATGCAAACCATTAACTTAAAAAAGCTTCTTGAAAAGGAAGTTAACAAATACAAACACCTTTTTGATGATAAGGACATTGAAGTTATTTCAAGCTTAGATAATCTTGAAATACAAGGTGATATAAAGAGGCTTGAACAAATCATTGATAATCTTCTTTCTAATGCATATCACTATACAAAGCCACAAGGTCAAATCTATGTGAACCTCCATAAGGGACTTGTCATAAAGAACACTTGTGATGTTATTGAAAAAGATAAGCTAGACCTTCTGACCAATCCTTTTTATAGGTTAGAGGCATCTAGGAGTAAGGAGACCGGTGGACATGGTCTGGGTTTATCCATTGTTGATGGCTTGGTTAAAGCCCACCATGGAGATATGGAACTGGACTATGATGGAAATATGTTCATCGTCAAAGTAAACTTCTAAATGACAGCTCTTAGGGGCTGTTTTGTTTTAGTGGAGACGAATAATTGGCCATAAGTTTGGGTAAGTATAGATAAAATGTAGAAAAATTAACAAAGGAGATTTTATGTCACATGTAACTGCAAAAAAGTCTTATCAAGATCTTGTTGGTCGTTTGAACAAGTACCCTCAAGGTGCACCGCCATCTGAAAGTCTCTATCAGATTTTAGAACTTTTATTTTCTGAAAGAGAAGCCAAGCTAGTTGCACAACTGCCTATCAGACCTTTTGAAATAAAAAAGGCAGCCAAGATCTGGTCCATGCCATTTGGTCAAGCGGCTGACATTTTAGAGGAACTGGCAAGTCGAGCTGTTCTACTTGATATCTATAAAGAGGGTAAAGTCTTTTACGTTTTACCACCACCCATGGCAGGTTTCTTTGAGTTTTCAATGATGAGAACAGGAGGAAAACCTGACCGTCAAGCATTAGGGAAACTATATTACGAGTATTTAAACGTAGAAGAGGATTTTGTTAAAGAGCTTTTTACTGGTACAGATACCAACATGGTAAGGGCCTTTTGCAATGAAAGTGTGATAAAGACTGATGAGACAGTTTCCATACTTGATTTTGAAAAAGCTTCTCATTTTATTAAAACTTCCGAACATATGGGAATAAGTATGTGTTACTGTCGTCATAAGATGAGTCATATGGATAAGGCTTGTGACGCGCCTATGGATATATGTATGACATTTGGTGTTGTTGCAGATTCACTGATCAGACATGGTCATGCCAGACGTGTAGATTCAGTGGAAGGGATGGAGCTATTACACCAGGCCTATGAAAATGACCTGGTTCAGTGTGGAGAAAACTTTAAGAAGAATATTTCCTTTATTTGTAACTGCTGCGGTTGCTGTTGTGAAGCTTTACTGGCAGCAAAAAGATTTGGCAATTTACATCCTGTTGAGACATCTCGCTTTATCGCACATGTTGAAGATTCCTGTAAAAACTGCGGCAAATGTGAATCTATATGTCCTGTAGATGCTATAGAAGTTAAAGATGGAAGAACTCAAGTAATCGAAGAACTTTGCTTGGGATGTGGTGTTTGTGTTAAGCATTGTCATTTTGAAAGCCTTTCATTTAATGAAAGAGAAAAAAGAATCATCACACCTGAAAACTCAGTACATAGGGCTGTTTTGATGGCTATAGAAAAAGGTAAACTTCAAAATCTTATTTTTGAAAATCAGGCCATGTATTCTCATAGGGCTATGGCTGCTATTTTATCAGCTATTTTAAAACTTTCACCAGTTAAAAGAGCCATGGCATCTGAACAGATGAAATCTGTTTACTTGGTAAAAATACTTGAAAGGTTGGGTTATAACTAAGATGAAAAGGTTAATGATACTGGTTTTATGTATCATGCTGATAGCATGTCAACAAGAAGTAGTTGAGGTAAAAGATGTAGACTTTAATGGTCTCGATGACTTTATACAAGCACTTGACCAGGCTGAGATTGACTATGAATCTTCTGATGCCATTTCTGACTTGCTAAGAGGAGACAATGTTAACTACCAGATCTATCATGGACAGATCCTTCAGATTTATGTCTATGACGATATAGAGGTCTTAGAAGAAGATGCCAATTCTATCAGTCCAAATGGTTCTACCATAACGCTTGTAGATGATGATGCGACTCAGTCTACTTCAATTTCATGGGTAGAAAAACCTCACTTTTTCCTTTATAAAAACCTTATCATTTTGTATGCAGGAAGCCACCAGGAAACACTTTCTTTTCTGGATGACATTAAAGACGCAAAACTTAATAATTAATTAAGACATTCAAAACATCTTTATGCTAAAATATACCAGAAATGATGATTCTAAAGGGCATGGGGTGATAAAATGAAATTTATATTGATTGTGATTTTAGTTGTTATTAATTTTCCACTCTACAAAAGAGTATTTAATTTTATGTTTGAGTCAATGGAAGACTTTAACGAAAGCCTGAGATATGTCTTTACACCAGATATTTTTTCCTTATTTAAAGGGGAGTACATGAGAGACTATTTAGGCGAACTTAAAATAGGGATGTTTTTAATGATTTGTGGTGTCCTAGTATTTCTTGAGTACTATCTAATCTCATTATTATTTGGATTTTAGAACCTCTCTTACATAAGAATGAGAGGTTTTCTTATTTGCTTTGTAGTACGTCTATGAAGTTAATAGATTTCAAGATAAACTATATGTAGGATATTTGCTTATATATCAATGGGAGGGTTCATGAAGAAACTGGCTTTACTAATGTCTGTGATAATCTTAGTCCTTGGTGGCATAAACATTAAAATGAATATGGATAAGAACCACAGACAAGTGGAAAAGGAAAATACCCAAACCTTAAATCGGTTTGTTGCCAGCATGGACATGATTGAAAGTCGTGCAAAAGAGCTTGTTGACCTAGCATCAGAAGAAGAGGCAGTCAAATTATACTTAGATGGCAACTTTAGCAGAGAGGAAATTGTTGAGACGCTTAGTCTTTATGAAGAAGATGGGTCAGTTGATTTTATATATTATGCCAATATTCAAGATGAGATAATCTCTGTACCTCATTTTGATCCACCATCAGATTACAAGCCTACGACTAGAGGCTGGTATAAGATGGCCATGGCATCTTTAGATGTCATCATAACAGATATTTACATTGATGCTTTTACTGGTGATAAAATCATGACTCTTGCAAAAGCGCTTAATGATGAATCGGTCCTTGGTTTAGATTATAATTTAAAGGCCTTAGATGATACCATTTTAACACTGGAAAACGTTCAGATATTTAATAGTGACGGTTCTAGGGTGATTGAAGAGTTCACAAGTGTACCCATGGATGTGGAAGTAGATGATTTTGATCAAGGTATATTTGAGACAGAGCATTACAAGTATTACAAGGCTTCGGCAAAGATATCTGACAAAGTGTTAGTTTATGGCGTTGATAAGATAAGTCAAGAAAAGCTTTTGACATCGAGTACGGTTCAAAGGACAATTGTTTTTCTTCTACTGAGTAGTTTTGTTTATTTGGTTTTAAGTAAAATTGCAAAAACATAAAATATTATGTATCCTATTTCAGGATGCATTTTTTTGTAATCACGATTGATAGTTTTAAGATAAAAACACTTTGCCATGAATTTACTTTTGAATCGCTGGATGATAAAATAGATTATAGAGATTAAAGGGGGATACATGTTAAAAAAGAATCATAAGTCGTTTTACTTATTGGTTATTTTTATTTTGCTTTTAAGTAATGTTGTTTCCGTTATGCATATAAGGTTTGTAAAGAAACAGGAGTTCATTGAAACCAGTGAACAGTATGTTCAGCAAACAACATCCATGTTGGCTTTTTGGATAGAAGATCAAATAAGAATTGTAGAGCAAGTTGCTTCAGATGACAGGATTGTCTCATTATGCCTTGATCCTGAAGATGAAGTCAAGCAGGTACTTGCAGAGCGTTTCTTAAAAGATTTACACGGCAAGTATCCTTATTATGAAAATCTTCCAGTTAGCATTATGTTAGATGAAACCATCACTAGAGAAGTTGATGGTGAGCTAGTAGAAATTGCTAATGGGCATTTTCTAGTAGACACTGTAAATGGAGAAACCGTTGGTAAGGGGGGACCTGAATACTCTTATATTAGAGAGATTATGAAGGGGAAGCCTTATTATGTAAGTGAAATATATAGGTCCATATGGAGAGAAAATCCTATATTTGTTATCAGTGCACCTGTTCAAGTTGAAGATGAACTTAAGGGAATTGCCTTTGTTTCGCCGCAAATGGATTACTTTACTGAGATATTTGTAGATCCATTAACACTGGGAAAGACCGGCTATATGTTTTTAGTGGATTCTTCAGGAGCTACCATTGCTCATAATAATAGAGACCTGATTCTATCGGATGCTGGTGATAGCAAAGAGACTGTAGACAATATTGTTTCTAAAATAGAATCTGGTGAGAACTTCTTTGAAGCAAAGTATAATGATACTAAAAAATATTACTATGGTATGAAACTGAATATTAACTCTGATAACAGTGAAAATGATATGTATATTGTTTTTACTCAAGAAAAAGTGGAAATCTATAGGAGTGTTCATGGCTTTGCCTTGGCGTCTTTAATAGTCATCTTGATTGCATCTATGCTGATTTATCGTTTGTTTTCATTATGGAGTCAGTACCAATATCAAAAGTTACGTGAACAGCACTTAATTGATGCCAATAATAATCTTGAAATTGAAGTCAAAAAGAGAACACGAGAGCTTGAAGATATGACCAAACGTGATTCCATGACCAGACTTTATAATCATGCCTATATCTATGAATACTTGAATCAAAAGCTAGAAGGTGCGGTCCAGTCTAAGAATATAGTTGTTGCTATATTAGACATAGATGACTTTAAGGCCATCAATGACAGTCATGGTCATCAGATAGGAGATGAGGTCATCAAGTCGGTATCTGATGTCTTGATGTCGAGTTTAAGAGGTCATGATTTGATAGGCAGATACGGTGGAGAAGAGTTTCTTGTTGTCTTATGTGACTTAGACTTTAACCAGTGTTTAAATATCTTTGAACGCATCAGAAAAGACATTCATGCTAAGACCTTTGATGAAATAGACCATCATATCTCTGTTTCTATAGGTATGAGTAAGTGGCAGGGAGAAAGTGCGACAGATCTTATCAAACGTGCAGATAAGATGATGTATAAAGCCAAGTTCTTTGGTAAAAACCAGATTGTTCATGATAATATTTAATAATAGCCAGCTGTCAGATGACAGTTGGCTTTTTAAGATTTAATGTTAAGTTAATTGTGGTCAGATTTTATTAATGATACTATAAATATATAGATAATTTTATTTCAAAGGAAAGACTATGGATATTATAAATATAAAAGTAAAAGACGTAAAACAAGCACTAAAGGATGACATGTTTCGCTTGATGAGTACTTATTATGACAACCTATCTAAGATGCAGTTTGATAAAGATTTAAGTAACAAAGACCATGTAATCATCATGGTTGAAGGCGGTCTCGTTAGAGGATTTACGACCATAGAACATCTTCATCTAAAGATTGAAGACAAGGAGATTCTTGGAGTGTTTTCAGGCAATACCATTATGGACTTATCCATACCACCTAGCTTGCACTTGCAGCAAGCTTTCGTCAGGTATATAGAAGACCTAAAGAAGACATCTGACAAGGCCTTATACTGGTTTTTAATATGTAAGGGCTATAAAACCTACAGGTACTTAAATGTTTACTGTAAAAAGTACTACCCTAGTTATATGGCAAAAACGCCTGAAATGGAACAAAAGATAATGGATGCTTATGCAAAGTTTAAGTATCCTGACAACTACGATCTTCATACTGGTATCATCAAACACGATGACAGTATGGACTATCTGAAAGATGATGTTGCGCCTATTACAGAGAGACTGTTAAGAAAGCCTGAAGTTGCCTATTTTGCAAAGAAAAATCCGGGACATATACATGGAGATGAGCTGGTCTGTTTGGCAAGCTTTTCTGACGATAATTTAAAGCCAGGTTACTACAGGGCCTTGAGGTAATTATGATTGCTAACAGATTGATAAAGTTATCCAACTTAAAAGCTTTTAAAAGTTTTGTAAAGGACAGTCATAATCCAATGTTTCATCAAGAAAAATACTTGATGGCTCTTATTAGGTCAAACGAATCAACTGACTTTGGAAAATTACATGATTTTTCTTCTCTTAAGGGAATAAAGGACTTTCAAAAGCATGTCCCTATTTTAGATTACGAGGATCACCAACCCTACATTCAAAAGCATATGGATGACAGGTGTCAGGCCTTGGTTAATGAGACCATAGACTTGTTTGAGTTGTCGTCAGGTTCAACGTCTGCTTCTAAGTATATTCCTTATACAAGTGGTCTTCAGTCTGATTTTATGGCAGGCATAAAACCTTGGTTGTATGATTTATACCACCACTATCCAAAACTGATGAAGGGTAAGGCCTACTGGTCTGTTTCACCTATTGCAAGTGAAAGAACATTTACAAAATCAGGTATTCCTGTTGGTTTTCAAGATGATACAGGTTACTTTGACTGGGTACAAAAACATCTTTTTAATAGACTCTTTATCGTACCAAGTGATATTAAGTTTATATCTGATATTGGGGATTTTAGATATATAACCATGTTCTATTTGATAAGAGAAGAAAAACTGTCTTTGATTTCTGTCTGGAATCCTACATTTTTAGAGAACTTACTAAAGACTTTTTTAACTTATAAGAATCAAATCATTGAAGATATAAATCAGGGCTCTATCAGGCCACCTAATGGATCTAAACTTCCAAAATCTATGCTAAAGATAAAGGCAAAAGAGAAGAGAGCTAAGACAATAGAAAGTCTTTTAAACGATTCTGAGACTTGTGTTTTTCATAAGATTTGGCCTGGTCTTGAAATCATTTCTTGTTGGGACCAGGGGAACTCAAAAGGTGCTTGTGATAGACTTAATCAATATTTTTTGGATGTGACCATACAAGGTAAGGGACTACTGGCAACAGAAGGCATAGCCTCTTTTCCCCTACATAAGATTGGTTGCGTAGTCAGTTATAAATCGCACTTCTTTGAGTTTATGGACTTAGAAAGTGATGACATAAAGCTTTTAGATGAATTAGAAGATGGTAAGTCATATAAGCTTATCATGACAACAAGAGGGGGGCTTTATAGGTATCAACTCCATGATATCGTTAAAGTAGATGGTTTTTACAATCAAGTCCCTTGTATTGTCTTTATGGGGAAGTCTTCTAATGTTTCGGACTTTTTTGGAGAAAAAATCAATGAAATGCATGTAAAAAGCATTTTAGAGGAAATGAAGCTTGATGATTCTTTCTCATTCTTAGCGCCAATCGAGGATGAGACTTTCTACTATACCTTGTTTACAAATAAAAGTGTATCACCTCAAATCTTTGAGGCTCAACTTAGAAAGAACTTTCACTATGACTATGCCAGAAATCTAGGTCAACTAGATAGGCTCAGAGTTTTTAAGCTTTCTGGTGATTATGAGAAAGCTTACTACGATTTTTTAGTGAAGAAAAAGCAGATGAAACTAGGAGATATTAAGTTTCAAACCCTTATTAATATCACAGGCATTGAACAAGCCTTTCAAGGCGATTATATGAAGGATGATTTATGAAGATAGCAATCATTTCACCAGCAGGTGCCATGCACCGTTATACGGGGTCATTTAAAAAGCCCATACATTACGCACCTTTAACCTTGACGACCATAGCAGGTATTTTGTCAAAATATGATATTGAAACTCAGATATACGATGAGACCATTGAAGCTATACCTAAGGATATTGAAGCAGATATGATCATCATTACTGTTATAACAGGTACGGCGCCAAGATCCTATGCCTACGGTGACTATTACAGGTCAAGGGGCATCAAGGTGGTTATGGGTGGGGTTCATCCATCTATTTTACCTCAAGAGGCAAAAGCCCATTGCGACAGTGTTTTAATCGGTTTAGGTGAAGTCGTGATCCCTAAGATGTTGATTGATTTTAAAAACAAGGATCTAAAGGCCTTTTATAAAGATGATAGAAGTCAGCCTTGGTCATTTTCTTTACCGGATAGGACTTTACTTCCCAAAAAGAAGTACATCACTAATTCTTCATTAGAAGCCAGTCGAGGCTGTACAAATGATTGTTCCTTTTGTGCTGTTAACGCCATGCATGACAAACACTATTATACAAAAGACTTAAAAGTATTGGTTGAGGAAATAGAAGCTTTAGACACCAAAGGCATCCTCTTTGTTGATGTTAATTTAGTAGCAGATAGAGACTTTGCAATCAGGCTTTTTAAGGCCTTGATTCCGCTTAAAAAGTGGTGGTTTGGTTTGGTGACAGCTGATGTCTGCAATGATGATGAGCTTTTTAACCTCATGGTGAAAAGCGGTTGTAAAGGTCTATTGATAGGCTTTGAATCGATTTCCGAAAAAGGCCTTCAAACCATCAACAAGTATAAGAATCATGTGACCGATTATTCTGAGTTGATGAAAAAGATGCACAGTCATGGCATCTCCATCAATGGCACTTTTGTTTTTGGTACGGACGAGGACAAGTTAGATGTCTTTGATAGGACTGTTGAGATGGTTCAAAAGCTTAAGATTGATTTGCCTAGGTACTCAATTTTAACGCCTTTTCCAGGAACAAAACTTTATGACCAATTATTAAGTGAAAATAGAATTACAGATGACAACTGGGCCATGTTCGATGTTCAGCATGTGGTACATCAACCTAAACATATGACTAGAGATCAGTTGACCGAAGGTTTTATTAAAGCCTGGCGAGATACTTATTCGAACTCAGGCATCATTAAGAGGATTTTTAGACCAAGCATCTTGTTTCCCCTAGCTGTGATGACCAATCAAGCCTACAGGCATTACGCTGATAGACTTGAGACCTTTGACAGGAATCGAATGATTGATAACTCAGATATATTGAGGTGGTCAGAGTGAAAATAACATTTGTAGAAGTAGCTATGGGTGGAAAAAAGTCATCTGATGCTATGGAACCTTTGGCTTTTGCTGTACTAAAAGGTCTTACTCCAAATGATATTTCTTTAGACTTTATAGATGAACGATTAGAATCATTACCTGAAAGTATAGATAGTGATTGGCTGATTTTTTCAGCCAACTCCTTTACCATAAAAAGAGCCTATTCACTTATTAGAAAGTTTAGGTCTAAAGGGATAAAGACGGGTATCGGTGGTGTCCATGTGACCTTGATACCTGAAGAGGCTGGCATATATGCTGATACTGTGTTTATAGGTGATGCCGAAGAAGTTTACAAGTCTTTTATACATGATCTTAAGAATGATTGTGTGAAAGCATATTATAAAAGTGATACTTATCCAGACATATCAAGAACCTACTTTGATGAGACCATATTTGATGGTAAAAAATACGCATCCATTACGCCTGTTCAGTACTCTAGAGGGTGTAAGTTTTCATGTGATTTTTGCTCTATTCACGCCTTGTATAAAGATTCACGACGCTATAGAGATCTGAATCTATTGGTAGAGGAAATCAAAAGAAGGAAGTTAAAGATAATCTTCTTTGTTGATGACAATCTCTTTATGGAAAAGTCCAAAACTCTAGAGCTTCTAAAGGCTATAAAACCTTTAAAGGTCAAGTGGGTCTGTCAAATTTCTATAGATGTTGGCATGGACATGGAACTTTTAAAGAGGATGTCTGAAGCTGGTTGTATGGCTGTTTTAATAGGCTTTGAAACCACCAATATCCTAAGCCTTAAGCAGATGAATAAAGGCATTAACATCAAACATGACAACTATGAGAAAATTATTAAGAACATAAAATCACATGGACTAATGGTTTATGGCACCTTTGTTATTGGCTATGATGGGGATACAAAAGAAACCTTTGACCAGCTCTTAAAGTTTGCAATTGATAATAAGCTTATGCTCGCCAACTTTAATCCTTTGATACCAACTGTGGCTACACCACTTTATAAACGATTAGAAGATGAAGGCAGACTTCTTTATGACAAGTGGTGGTTAGAAAAAGACTATAAGTATGGTGACACTGTATTTATTCCTAAGAACATGACACCAGATGAACTAAGAGATGGTTGTTTCAAAATTAGAGAAGCATTTAATACTTATAAAAGCATCAATGAACGGTTGATAAAAGAGCCTGTGAATTTAAGAAACATGGGTATATATCTTGCAGCCAATCTGATATCAAGGCGTGAGATAAAGAAAAAGCAAGGAAGAATTTTATGAAGTTAACCCTAATAAAACCCAATATGGGCAGGATGATGACTGGTTCTTATGTGGATGAAGGCCGGATGGAACCATTACAAATTGGTATACTGGCTGCACTTACACCTTCAGATGTGGAAGTGGTCTTTTATGATGACAGGATGGAAGACATTCCTTTTGAGGACCAGACAGATTTAGTGGCTATTACGGTAGAGACCTTTACTGCTAAAAGAGCTTATGAAATTGCTGCAATTTACAGAGAAAAGAAGGTACCTGTTGTCATTGGCGGTATGCATCCAACACTTTTGCCTGAAGAAGCAATGAGGTATGCAGATGCCATTATGACAGGTGATGCAGAAAATGTTTGGACGCTTATGATTGAAGATGCAAAGTCAGGCCTTTTAAAGAAACACTATAAAGGTGACTTTTCTTGTAAACCTCAAAAGAATGTTTTTCCAAGAAGGGACTTGTTTGAAAACAAGGGCTATCTACCCATTTCCTTGATGCAGTTTTCAAGAGGGTGTACAAATGGTTGTCATTTCTGTGCAACCAGCGTTTATTTCAACAAGACCCACCATTGTAGGGATATTCAAGCAGTTGTAGATGAGATTAAAAGTCAGAAGTTAAAGCTTGTCTTTTTTGTAGATGACAACATTGTTTCAGATCATGAAAGAGCCAAAGACTTGTTTAGGGCCTTGATACCACTAAAAATAAAATGGGTCAGCCAGGCGAGTATCGATATGACGGAAGATGAAGAGCTTATGAGACTTATGATGAAATCAGGCTGCCTTGGTAATGTCATTGGCTTTGAATCTATCAAGGCAGAAACCTTGTCTGGTATGAACAAGGGCCATAACATTGGTGAGAACTTTGATGCTTATAAAGGCCAACTACAAATCCTGAGAAAGTACGGTCATCAAACATGGGCAGCCTTTACAATTGGACACGATGAGGATACCTTAGATAGCATTTATGAAACACTAAAGTTTGCTAAGAAAAATAAGTTTGCCTTTGCTGCTTTTAATGTTTTGATGCCCTATCCATCTACTAAACTCTATGAGGATTTAAAGAGTCAAAACAGACTGCTTTATGATGGTAACTGGTGGCTACATGATGACTTTAGATTTAATCATGCACCTTATATGCCACAAAACATGACAAGTGACGACTTAACTCAGATTGGTTTTGAATGCCGAAAATCATTTAATTCAATTACTTCTATCATCTATAGGGCAACAGATTTAAAGACAAATATGAGAACACCTTATAAGTTCATCACTTATCTGATATACAATCCTTTGTTTAGAAAAGAAGTTTATAAAAAGCAGTCCATGATACTTGGAAATGGAGAGAAATCGTGAAAATAACATATATACTGCCGGCCATTGGTAAGAAAAAAGGCCAGAAGTACATCAAGACATGGCGTCTAATGGAACCTTTAGTTATCTCAACCTTAAAAGCAATGACGCCTGACGATATAGAAACTGAGTTTTTTGATGACCGTATGGAGTTAATTGATTATGACACAAAGACCGATTTGGTTATCATCAGTGTGGAAATGTATACATCTAATAGGGCTTATAAGATTGCCCATGAGTTTAGAAAAAGAGGGATAAGAGTAGTTGGTGGCGGCTATCATCCTACTTTAATGCCTGAAGAATCCTTAAAGCACTTTGACTGTGTTGTACAGGGTAATGCTGAAGGATTTTGGCATGAACTCTTAGAAGATGCAAAAAACAATCAATTGAAGAAAACCTATCAAGGATCCAATGGTTTTAAAAAAGGTTTATACCCGGACCGGTCTATTTATGGTGATAAAAAGTATTCTATACTCGGTCTTGTAGAAACAGGCAGAGGGTGTGTTTTTAATTGTGAATTTTGTACCATCACATCAGCTTATGAAAAAAAATACTACAGACGGTCAGTTGAAGATGTTGTAGAAGACATCAAGCAGTCTGGTAAGAAGTATTTCTTCTTTGTAGATGATAATATTGTTGCTGATGAAGACTATGCCATTGAGCTTTTTAAAGCCTTGATACCTCTAAAGATTAAATGGTCGGGACAAGGTTCTCTTACCATGGCTAGAAATGACCGTCTCCTTGAAGTCATGAAAGCATCTGGCTGTATGGTTATCCTTATAGGTTATGAATCTATGAACGTAGACAACCTGATTCAGATGGGTAAACAATGGACTGTCAGCATGGGAGAAAGAGACCTACTGACAGAAAAAATACATTCATATGGTATAGGCATTTATGCGACCTTTGTTTTTGGTAATGAAGGGGACTCCCATGAGGTCTTTGAGGAGAGCTTGGCCTTTTCCATGAAACACAAGTTTTTCTTTGTTGCATTTAACCACCTGCTACCTTTTCCAGGTACTAGGTTACATGACAGACTTATCAGAGAAAATAAGCTGCACGACAATGAATGGTGGCTAAAGGATGGTTATAAATATGGTGATATTCCTTATGAGCCGGTAGGTTATACACCCGAGGAATTATCCGATAAGTGTGCAGACTTAAGAAGACGATTCTTTCATATAGGCTCTATCTTAAAAAGAAGCATAGAAGCTTTTAAAAGACAGCCATCACTTTTTATTCTTTTTGTTTTTTTATCTCAGAACTTAAACTTAAGAAGAGAAGTGGATGAAAAACTGAGATTACCGGTAGGATGTGGTTTAGATGAAATCCCGAAATAAATTATATTACTTTGTAGATGCTGAAAAAAGTGACGATAAAGACATACTGGAAATACTTGAAGAAGCAGATTTTTCAGGAGACATTAGCATCATCTATACAAGAAGACCATCTGCAATTTCATCTTTTGAAAGAGAAGGCAATGCTGTTAAAGTCCTTCTTTGTAAAAGGTCGGATACACATGAGTTGGTTGGATTTGGTGTATGTGCAATAAGAGATTTTTATATGTCAAAAAAAGTTCAGCCTGTTGCCTATTTATCAGGCCTAAGGATTAAGAAATCATACAGAAAGAAGTTTATACCAATTACTAAAGCCTATGAATTTATGGGAGACTATATAAAAGATCAAGGTGTTAAATGGGTCTATACCACTGTCTTAGAAGAAAACACTCAAGTCATTAAAATGTTTTCAAAAAGACGTAAGTCCATGCCCTATTATAAGCCGATTGGTAACTATACCGTTTACAGTCCCACGACGCGGCTAAAGAGAATCAAGAGTCCTTATCAAATGAGGCCTGTAAAAGAAAGTGAGCTTGATAAACTTGTAGACTTCTTAAAGGCTCAAGGCAAAGAGAGTGATTTTTACCCTCGTATAGGACTAGAGGACTTAAGAGGTGAGACTTATTTAAATATTGATTATAAGAAATTTTACATTGTACTTGATTCGGACCAGATTATTGCATGCGGCTACCTTGGTGACAGACATGAAGACAAGCAGCACATCCTTCATGAGTACTCAAGTAGATACAAACTTCTTAAAGTTCTATCTCCTTTACTCGTTTATTTAGGCTATCCAAAGCTGCCTAAGGAAGGTTCTGTTTTAAAGTATTATAATTTAGCCTTTTTAAGGGTAAAAAACAATGATGAACATGTGATGGATTATTTTATCAGAGAACTTGCCCATCATAATAAGGCTTATGATTATTTCCTTCTTGGCATGATGGCTGATGCACCACTTAGTCATATTATGAAGAAGGTCTCAAAAGTGACCTATAAGTCTAGAGTTTATTCTGTTGACTATGAAAAATCTGAAGAAAGTGAAGATAAAGAGAAAACACTAAAAGATATGCATATAGAATGTGGTTTGCTGTAGATGGCATAATAAGTAATTATTATATATTTTTTTTAGTAAAGAAGATAGAACGATAAAATTTATGAAAGGGGCTAAATTCTAACTTATATGTATTTAAAAATCGATAGAGACAGTAAAGTCTCGTTAAAAAAGCAAATATACTCACAGATTAAGACAATGATTTTAAATGGTATTTTAAAACCTGATACAAAATTAATTGCTTCAAGAAAATTAGCTGAGGATTTAAAAGTGTCTAGGAATAGTGTCATAGAAGCTTACGATATGTTATGTTCTGAAGGGTATGCGAGAAGTGTTGTAGGCTCTGGCGTTTATGTAAATGTGTGGGTTAAGTTTGACAGACAGCAGATGAAAGAATCTGATATTAATCTTGAAGATGCTGAAGATTTTGGATATGATATTAGCTTTCGTCCAGGCTTGCCTTCATTAGAGCATTTTCCGGAACATAAATGGTTATAGTGTTATAAGGATGCAATTTTAAATCGAGAGCCTTCCGATCTTGCTTATGGTAATCATTCTGGACATGTTAAGTTAAGAAAAACACTTTCTGAATATTTGTATAGGACCAGAGGGATTGTCTGTCATGAGGACCAAATAATTATAACATCTGGTGTTGTACCAGGTCTGTTCCTATTGATACAATATTTCAGTAGATTATCAGGAAGTATTATTGTGGAGGATCCGGTCAACAATGTTGTTCGAGATATGTTAAGAATCAATGGGGTAAAAACAATACATCATCCTGTAGATAATCAAGGTATTGATCCTACAACATTACCTATGGATTCTGAGATTTCTAGTATTTTATTAACTCCTTCACATCAGTATCCAATGGGAGGCTCGCTATCTATTTCTAGACGTATACAATTAGTGAATTATGCAAGGGAAAGAAATTGCTATATTATAGAAGACGATTATGACAGTGATTTTAGATATACTAACTCTCCAGTTGAATCGATTCATGAACTTGATCCAGAAAGAGTTATATATATAAGCTCTTTCAGTAAGAATTTTATACCGAGTTTAAGGCTGGGGTATATGGTTCTTCCGACAAGTTTGGTTTCCAATATACATTATAGTAAAAGATTTGTTAATATTCACAGCCCAACTTTTGAACAGCTCGCTATGGAAAAGTTTATATCAAACGGTTATTTAGAACAATATTTAAATAAGATGAAAAAGAAGTACATTAAGAGACAGCATGTGTTGATTAAATGCTTAAAGAAAAGCTTTGGTAAACAAGTAGAAATTATTGGAGGTGAAACAGGTTTACATCTTGTAGTTTGTTTTAAGGGAGTAAGATTCACATCTAAATTGATTGAGAAGATTAAAGGCAGAGGTGTTTATATTGTGCCTGTAAGTCAGTATTCAGTCTTTCCTGAAAATCATAAATCTCAATTGATACTTGGATATGGTAATTTGGATGAGAATCAGATAAGTGAAGGTATTTCAATCATAAAATCTGTATTAAAATCTTCATAATTCTTATGTTTTAACTAATGTCTGGGGATTACAATCTACTTAACAGCAGTTGATAAAAAAACATACTGGTTAATAAAGCAACCAGTATGTGCAAATTTTTGCTTAATTGAAAAAGAATTATGTGATTATGCATTCTTTATTTTTTATATTTAGCATGTTTGTTTCGCTAATGCCTCCAAGTTCATTACAAATTAGATTTTCGAGTTCATCTAACGCAAGGAGAAAATCTTCTTTTCGATTTATATCTAATAATTCGAGGTATAATAGAACATTTGTTGTCTTATTTGTTATTTTTGTCCTATCAGACTCGCGCCATAACCAGCTTCTAACTACAGCACCATGGTTGTCCTTGTATATGAGTTCATCTGGTCTTGGTGGTTTGTTATTGGTATCACCTAAGGCGATAAATTCTTCTATCCCTGATGCAAACATTAAAGAGTAATCTCCTTCAATTTTATCTTTGTCTGCTCCACCACATGGAAAAATGTAGTTTAGAGATATCGAGTTGTAGATATCAACAGCAGGATTGATGCTTTTTATTTCCTGCCCCTTAGAGACTCTGTTAACAAGTGAGTAGATGGAAGATTTTACACCTTTTTTTCGTTTAAACTTTTTCATAGCATCTTGATATATTTCAATATTTTGATTGATTTGACTGTTTTCAGCCAAATTGTTCCTTAGACGACAACACGCCTTTTCTAGTAGGTCTTCTCTTCCTTTGTCCATATTGGTGATGTTACGAACAGATAGAATGCCAATATGTAGATTTGGAAACAAATCGAATACCCTATCTTCTATCATAAATTTCATTTTTACCTCCTTTTGTCAACTGTATTTAGATGTATTGTTGTTATGTTACCTTTAAATTTCCTCAAAAGAAAGGACCAATAAACGTAAACATATATGGAACCAAAGTAAGAATTGGTACAGAGAATATACTAAATAATTGGACCTTGAGTAATCCAATCGTTGTTATTAAAATTATAGTAAGTAAATTGTTAAATACCTAGGAGGCAAAATGAAAAAATATGATTATAATCAACAAATGAATATCAAATATGATTATCTGGAAAAAATTACTATAAAGAATATAGTAGAAGAAAATACAGATAAATGGTTTAATCAATCCTTATGTGAAGTAAATTCTTCTGTTTTGCGTTTGGGCATATTTGAAGGTGAATATCATATGCACAAGCATGAAGATGATGATGAAGTTTTTTTTGTGTTAGAAGGCACTATGATCTTAGAAACAGAAAAGAAGATTTTCACCTTAAATCAGTACGAAGGCTGTTGTGTACCAAAGGGAACGATGCACCGCCCAATTGTAGCTGAGGGGAAGGCTGTTGTGCTAATGATTGAAAACAAAGGTATTGATCCAATAGGAACAGAGTAAGAATCTTTGCTTATGCCGAAAATCAATAATTAAATGACTAAAAGGAAACCCATGAGGTTTCCTTTTAACGTGTAATAAATGACAGGAAGCATTATTAATATAATCTCGATAGATTGACAGTTATAGATAAATAGAAAGTAAGGTATGTATAAATAACTGCCTAATGCTCCTTGATCGACACTATTATTATAGATTTTTATAGTTATAGGTTACATAACATTTTGTATCTTCTTAGTTTTATATAGTCAGACATAATACTTACTCACTTTCTTAAAACTGAGTAATTTCAATGCCTTTCGTTGACAGACTTTGGCCTGCTATCTATACTGAGTTTAGAAGTTACTCATGTGTATAGTTATAATTTGGAGGATCAAATGGCAGAGAAATGGACTGTAGAAAATATACCTGATCTTAGAGGAAAAGTTGCTATAGTGACAGGTGGCAATAAGGGACTTGGCTTTTTATGTGTTAAGGAACTGAGTAAAAAGGGAGCTAGTGTTGTTATAGCATGTAGAAGTAAAAAGCTAGGTTTAGATGCAAAAAAGAAAATTCAGAGTGAAGTCAATCATGCAAAGATTCAAGTGATGGAATTAGATCTATTAAATGACCAAATCATAGAGACCTTTGCAAAATCTTTTATAGATAAGTATGACCGACTAGATATACTCCTAAACAATGCAGGTGTTGTTAACCTAAACCAGCTTAGGAGAACAAAAGATGGACAAGAAATGCATATGGCAACCAATCATTTGGGACATTTTAAACTGACTGGCCTATTGATACCTGTCATTGAAAAAACTGAGGATGCTAGAGTTGTGACGGTTTCTAGCGGTGCTTACAGAAGTGGTGTTATTGATTTTAATGATTTTGAGTGGAGAAAGAGATCTTATAACCGTGGTAAGGCTTATGGTGATTCTAAGTTAGCCAATATCTTGTTTATGAGAGAACTTCAGTACCGATTTAATAGAGCTGGTATCAATGCTGTATCGGTATCAGCACATCCGGGATTAACTGGTACAGACAGACAACAAACCATTGGTATAGGTGGTGGTTTTAGTAAGATGATTGCTTCACCAGTCGAAGTAGGAGTTGCACCACTTTTAAGAGCAGCTACTGAAAAAAACATTGAAGGTGGCAAGTTATTCGGCCCTAAGAGATTTATATGGGGGCCTCCAGTAGCTCAGCAGATTAAGGGACTAGGAATGGACGATGGCTTAAGCAAGGAATTGTGGAAGTATACAGAAAATCTCTTAGCATTTAAATACAGCATATAAAAAATACCTAACTCTTATGAGTTAGGTATATCTTTTAGGAATTTTATGATTTCTGTAAATGTATCATCAGCAGTTTGTAGTCCCATGTTTGTAAACAAGATATAGTCATGGAACATGTTTTTACCTTCTATGTATAGGCAGTTTTCTTTGTTTAAGCGTTTCGAAAGTTTTCTTAGATCAGGTGTAAAAAGTTCTTCATCTCCAGATATCAACATGATGTTTTCGAGTGCTTCACAATCACCATAAGTTGGGCTGACCATATAATGAGTGGTCTCTTTGTCATTTGCCCATCTCTGGCCGATTTCGATTAGGGTTTCTCTATTTAATACAAAGTCCAGTGATTCCAAATGTGAAATCTCAGGTGTAGACATGGTTACATCGACCCAAGGTGACATAAGAATTGTCTTCTTTGGAAGAGGCTTATTGTTTAACTTTTGATGTAAGTGACAGCCTAGAGCTAAACCTCCACCTGCTGAATCACCGATTAGAATGTAGTTTTCAAACTGATCTAAGTATTTAAGTACTTTTTCATAAGCGACTTCATGATTCTCATCTGGTAGGAGTGGGTAGTCTAGTAAGACAACAGGAGACTTTATTATATTGGATAATGAATGACAGAATTTAAAGTGTAGTGGGTTTAGTCCGTGTAAGTATGCACCACCATGTAAATAGATGACAGGCGTAGAGTTGTATTTATTTCTATTGATGTAATACACAATCATATCACCGAAATTACTTTTATCTGCGCCGGTTATGATATGTCTTCCATGTACTGAATGACCGTTAAGTTCTCTATGGATCCTTTTAGACGAAAGTGGACCACTTTCCTTGAACCATCTTTTTATGAATTCCATTAAAATGCCTCCGTTCGCTATATACTAGCATAATGTATGCTGATACTCAAGTTTAAAGTAGCTACAAAGATTTTTTTAATAAGTTTCATTTGCTTAAAACATTTAAATCTTGTACAATGGTTGTGTTTTGAGAGGAGTTAGGTTTGAAGAAAATTGTAATTGTCACAGATTTTTTAGGACAGATGTATTATGAACTTTTAAGTAATATTAGAGACGTCTTAGGAGATAGGGTACTTATTGAGAACTGTACCATAGAATCTATGAAAGAAAATGAGAAAATCTCTGGTGATCTAATTTTAGTTATGCTTGAAAAGAGACTATCTAAACTTGCTGGTCGTATTGAAAATCCAGACAATGTTATTGTGGTATCTAGAACCATCAAGAAAGAAAATGCTGTTGGCATATTTGACATACCGGAAAATGAACCTGTTCTTGTTGTAAATGACTACTATGAAACAGCCCTTCAGATGACAACTTTATTTTATAAGTGGAAACTGAGAAACTTAAAACTCATTACTTATAAGGAAAGTGAAAGTTATAAAGACGTTAAGTATGCCATTGTATCTTGTCTTACAGAACTGGTGCCGAGCCATATAAAAAACATAGTAGATGTTGGTGTCAGATGTTTAGATACTGCTACTTTAATTACAATTATCAACAAACTTGGCTTTCATGATAGCCAGGTTCACCAAAATCTCCTCAAATATATCAACAAGATTGTGACCATAGAAGAAGGTATTTCTAAGCAATATAAGGACCTTTACTTTGAATCAGAAAGACTTAACTCTGTACTTGAAAAATCAAGTGACGGTATTTTAGTTATCAATAATAAATGGGACGTTTTATTATCAAATGATAAGGCAAAAGATGTATTTTCATGTCATATCCATGATGGTCATGTGAATGATACCTTTAAAGATGCCTTTGAACATATGTTATCAAATGGAGATCTTGATCATGAAGTCATATCTTTTGATCAGTCCTACCTTATGGTATCTGTCAAAACCTTGATGACAGATGAAAAGACTTGGGAAAAACTTTTGATTTTTAATGACATCACTTATCTCAGGAAGTTAGAGCAAACGGTTAGTAAAAAGTTGATGTCTACAGGACTTAAGGCCAAGTATCATTTTTCAGATATTATTCATAAGTCTTCTGTAATGGTCTCTTGTCTTGAAACTGCAAGGCTTTTTGCGGCGTCGGATAAGACAATTCTTATACATGGAGAATCTGGGACTGGTAAGGAGCTTCTTGCCCAGTCCATTCACAATGCTTCAAATAGAAAGAGTCAGCCTTTTGTTGCTATTAACTGTGCAGCATTACCAGAGACACTTCTTGAAAGTGAGCTCTTCGGCTATGATCCAGGTGCTTTTACAGGTGCCAACAAACAAGGGAAGTCCGGTTTATTTGAACAAGCTCATAATGGCACCATCTTACTCGACGAAATTGGTGATATGCCATATGCTTTACAAGCAAGGCTTTTGCGTGTCATTCAAGAAAGACAGGTCATGCGTATTGGAAGTGACCGGGTGATAGATATAGATGTTAGAATCATTGCATCAACAAATAAGAACTTGATGGATGAGGTGAACAAACATAATTTTAGAGAAGACCTTTATTATCGATTGGATGTTCTGCCTCTGATAGTACCACCCCTTAGAGATAGAAAAGAAGATATTATCCCAATTTTTATGAGTTTGATATCTGAGTCTTTTATCCATGATTCTGTAAAAGAAGCACTAGTTGATTATGATTGGCGAGGTAATATTCGTGAGCTGAGAAATGTTTCAGAATACTACTCTATCATGAAAAATACCAAGAGACCACTTCCGGCTCATTTTTATCTTAAAGTGAGTGAAAAGAGTCTAGAAGAAAGTCTTCTGTCTTTGATTATTGAACAGACAAGAACCTCTGGTGGTGTAGGAAGAAGCAAACTCACTAAGCTTTTGAATGAGTCTGGTGTGGAGATTTCTGAATACAAGTTAAGAAAAACACTTGAGTCACTGAGTCATAGAGGTCTTATAGAAAAGGGCCTAGGTAGAGCTGGTTGTAAAGCCAGTCAAGAGGCGATGAAAAAACTGGATGAATAATTGGATGTTTATTTTATAGGGTCATCCAATTGAATATGATAAAAGATTAGAATGGCTATTTTTAGCCATTTTTTATTTTGGCACGGCTTTTGCTCTATAGACAGACGTAAAATTCTCGAGAAAACAAAATGAATTAGGAAAAGGGGTAAAACGTGAAAAAATTTAACAAGAATTGGGTAACTTTATTGATACTTGCCTTAGCAGGTGGTTTGGTATATAAAATACCGTATTTAAAGTATTCATACTATGATGCATTAGTAGAGGCATTGAATGTAGACAACACACAACTGGGTGTACTGGTAAGTGCATTTGGTATTTCATCAATGATCTGCTACTTCCCAGGTGGATGGATTGCCGATAGATTTAGTCCAAAATCGCTATTATCATTTAACTTTATTGCACTGGGTGTATTAGGACTTCTATATTCAAGATTCCCATCATATAATGTCGTTTTAGGTATCCATATTCTTTATGGTGCAATCATCTGTTTAACTTACTGGTCAGTAGCTATCAAGGCAGTGAGAATGTTATCAACTGGTGGCGATATTGGTAAGATGTTTGGTTTCTGGGAAGGCGGCAAGCAAATCTCTGGCTTGATCATCTCATATTCTGCTTTAGCTATATTTGCCAAGTTCAATGAGGCAAAACTTGGTATTTCTATGATTATTGTTATCTATTCTGTGGTATTAATATCTGTAGGTGTTGCTTTAATGTTTATGCTAAAAGATGTTGGTAAAGGTGAGAAAACAGCAGTTAAAATCAAAGATTTATTTACAATCATTGCTGATCCTAGAGCTTGGTTATTTGGTTTATTAATCTTTACAGCTTATCACTTCCACATCGGTTTAAACATGATCACACCATACTTAACAAAGCAGTTCGGATTATCGACAACAATGGCATCAGGTATTTCTATGTTTGTGCTTTATGTTGTTGGTTTTATGGGTGCAGCGACTGCTGGTATCTTAGTTGATAAGTTTGCATCGACTTTAAAGGTTTTAAGAACATTGATGATCTTTGCAATTTTATCATTAGTTATTTATATTTTAGTACCTGCAAAACCACAATTCTTATTTATCGTTATCGGTATGTGGGCTGTTGCACAATTCATCAACTTCTCTATTAGAGGGGTATACTTCTCATCACTTAAGGACATGGGTGTTGGTGTAGAAAAAACTGGTTTATTTATCGGTTTTGCATCATTCGTTGGATTTATTCCAGATACCTATTTCCACATTGTAACTGGTGGTTTACTGGATAAATTCCCAGGAGATTTAGGATTCAAATATATCTTTATCTACATGTTGGTGATGACAATCATTTGTTTCGCAGCTATAACAAGATTACTTAAGAAGTATGGTTCAAACAAGGAAGAGACAGTAGAGAAACTGTCAGCATAAATATCAGGCATCTGTCTTTGGACGGATGCCTATTAAAGGATTAGATATGAGTTTAGATAAAAAAATGATGGCTTATATAGAGTCATCTAAAAAAGAGATTGAGGCAATTGCAAATGACTTGTACAATAGGCCTGAAGCAGGATTTAAGGAGTTTGAAACGCAGGCATACTTAGAGAACTATCTTGATAAGATGCAGATTCCTTATGAAACCTTTGAAGGTATGACAGGGGTTAAAGTGACTTTGAGTTCTGGAAAAGATGGCCCTTCAGTTGCCTTGATTGCAGAACTAGACGCTGTAATATGTCCTCAACATAAAGACAGTGCAGAGACTGGCGCTGTGCATGCATGTGGGCATAACATCATGATGTCAGATGTATTGTTTGTCATTGATTTGTTTATCAGACTTGATGTAATGAAAGAACTGACTGGAAATGTACACTTCTTATTTGTACCGGCTGAAGAGTACTTGGAAATGGATTATAGACAGTCTTTAATAAAAGATGGCATCATTAAGTATCCTACGGGAAAAGCGGAATGCATAAGTAGAGGTATTTTTGATGATGTTGATATTTCTGTTATGATTCATGCCATATCTCACGACAAGAAAATTTGTCTAGAGGGCGGATCTAATGGTTTTGTAGCTAAGAAGGCAATTTTTACTGGCAAGGCATCTCATGCAGCGTCAGCACCTGAAAAAGGTAAGAATGCCTTGTATGCAGCTAATTTAGGTTTGACTGCCATTAACGCTATTAGAGAGACTTTTGTTAATTCCGGCAATATAAGGGTACATCCTGTTATCCATACCAACCAACAGGCGGTTAATGTGATTCCTTCAGAAGTGGTTGTAGAAACTTTTGTCAGAGCCAACTCTGTGGAGACAGTACTTGATACCAACTTAAAAGTTGATCGTGCCTTAATAGGCTCTGCCTATGCAATCGATTGTGATATTAGGATAGAGAACACACCTGGTATGTTGCCACTTACTATGAACAAGGGACTGACAGATTTAGGGGAATCTGTAGGACATTTGATTGTAGGAAATGATGTTACTCATCTAGTGCCAAGTTCGGGTTCAACGGACCTTGGTGATGTATCATCCTTGATGCCAGCTATTGAGACATGTATCGGTTGTATAAAAGGTGGCTTACACAGTCCAGACTATGAAGTTATAGACAAGGAGACAGCTTACGTTTTTGCAACTCAATATCTTGCCTTAATGGCATATGAGTTATTAAAGGACCAGGCAAGTCTTGCTAAGCAGATCATAGAAGAATACGAACCTGTTTTTAAGACAAAAAAAGACTATTTTGATTTCTTAGATTCCATGTTTTCAAATAAAACTTATAAAGCTGATATTTTAGGGGGAACATGTGGTTAAAATAGATGATTTTATAAAGTATAAGTCTTTTTCAAGTCTTAAATACCATCCGACTGGTACATATGCGGTGGCAAGAGTCCATCAAGCTCAATTAGAAAGCAACAATTACTTTCATGATTTGATTAAGGTTTATCCAAACGGGGACTATGAACTTTTAACGGATAGACATGATATAGTAGACTTCTTATTTTATGAAGATGATCTGGTATACGCTATAAGAGAAGGTGAAGTGACCAAGTTCTTTAATTTAGATGGTAATCTAGTCTTCTCATTCGATGAATCTGTGAGTAACTTGTGTGTGATAGACAAATCGCATCTTCTTTATATGACTGAGGCCAAACATAAAGAAGAAAAATTAGATGGTGATTATGAGATATTCGAAGAAATTCCATTTTGGGCAAATGGCGGCTCTTTTGGTTATGGCATGAAAATCTTAAAGTTATATGACCTTAAAACACATGAAAGTAGAGTTATTTCTAGACAAGGTGAATATGTAGAGTCATTTAAGTACGACCAGGCCAGCAGGTCTGTTGTCATAAGATTCATGCCTTTTAAAGGCGTACTTGAAACTAGAAATGATCTACTTATATATGATTTGGTAAAAAAGACTTATACAGAAATCTTAAAGCCAAATAATTTTATATTCTCTTTTGCAGAAATTATAGAAGGTAAGCTTATTGTTGCAGGTAGTGATTGTAAGCTATATGGAGAAAATGAAAACCATAAGATATACAGTATCAATCTGTCTAATGCCACTTGGACACTTTTAACACCAGATCTTAAGTTCAGTCTTTGGAATTCGGTGATTTCTGATTGTAGACATGGTGGTGTTGATACATTTAAATCCCATAAGGATGCCTTATATTTCATAACGACTCAAGGTGGTTCTTCTTACTTGAATAGGGTGGATTTAAAAGGCAATCATACATGCTTTGAGACACC
This sequence comes from Acidaminobacter sp. JC074, assembly GCF_022496765.1. Taxonomy (GTDB): domain Bacteria; phylum Bacillota; class Clostridia; order Peptostreptococcales; family Acidaminobacteraceae; genus JABXKX01. Next base: position 46,447 of record NZ_VANV01000008.1, read on the forward strand.
TAAGGGATCCATTGATGCCTATGCTATATCTGAAAACATTATGACAATTGGCATGCATGATTATGATTTACAGGACTTTTATTTATTGACTGAAGACTCTTATAAGAAGCTGACTTCAATTAATGATAAAGCAAGAAGAGCTCAAACTGAGAAAGTGTCCTTTGTATATGATGAGGACTTATCTATTGATGGTTATTTGGTAAAACCAAAAGATTATGATCCATCTAAGACTTACCCAGGCATTTTGAGTATTCATGGGGGACCAAAGAGCGCTTTTGGTGATGTATATAATCATGAAATTCAGTATTTGGCCAGTCAAGGTTATATTGTTTTTTATTGTAATCCAAGAGGATCTAATGGAAAAGACGATGCTTTTTCTGATATCAGAGGTAAGTTTGGTACCATCGATTATCAAGATATTTTAAAGTTCACGGATACTGTTTTAAAGGTTTGTCCAGCCATTGATGAAAATAGATTAGGGGTCATGGGAGGCTCTTATGGTGGTTTTATGACCAATTGGATAGTTGGTAAAACTGATAAGTTTAAAACAGCTATATCTCAAAGATGTATTTCAAACTGGATCACCATGTATGGTGTATCGGATATAGGCTACCATTGGACGGAGTATCAAAATGGTGCAACGCCATTTAATGATTACGAGAAGCTTTGGCATCATTCGCCTATGAAATATGCTGATAAAATCAAGACGCCGATTCTTTTTATTCATTCTGAAAAAGACTACAGATGTCATTATGTAGAGTCCATGCAGATGTTTACTGCTGTTAAAAAAAATGGTGTAGACACAAGATTTTGTTTGATCAAAGATGAAAATCATGAACTGTCTAGATCGGGTAAACCAAAAGAGAGACTTGTAAGATTAAGTGAAATTTCAAATTGGTTAGATAAATACTTAAAATAGACTAACATGTGGATGAGATAGTGTTATAATAGACATGAACAAATCAATGTTAGGAGAAAATATGAGTAAAGATTATGAAGAAGAATATGATGTTGTGTCATTAAACTTACAGGATGGTTCAGTATTAGAATGTCCGGTATTAGATGTATTTGAAGTGGATGGTAAAGAGTATATTGCACTGCTTCATCCAAAGGATGATGTGGCTATGTTGTATGGCTATCTCGACAATGAAGATGGCACAATTGAAGTAACTGATATTATCAGTGATGAAGAATTTGATAAAGTAAGTAAGTTGTTTGATAAGAGAATGGCAGAACTTAACGGCTAGAACGTAGATTATTCTACGTTCTTTTTAAATGTGAATCTAAAATAATATTGGTTTGAGAATCATTTTACTTATAAGTAAATAAAGATGTGTTATAATTACGATTTTATTTATAAGTGAAAAACTTGCATTGTTTGAAAAGGTCGGATAAACTTATGCTAAACTTAATGGTGGCAGAAGCATTAAAAGTTTTGTTGTAATAAAGGTGAGGATATGATTATTAACGATTTGATATTGGAGTTAGACGATGACAATAAAGTGGTGGACTGTATTGTTAATGACCAAAGTTTAGACAAAAGAAGGCTCAAGTTTGAAGGTAAACTACTTGATCTGGATTATGTTAAGAAAAAGGGGTTATATGAGCTTTTTAACATGACCTATTACTATGAAATCAACATCCTAAAGGGCGTCTCATATGTATTTTTTTCTAAGCAGGTGATAGAGTCCGTGATGACAAAACAGGCCCTAGAGACCATTGATGTAGGCATACAGATTTATAATAAGCAGGGCTATAATTTATATTTAAACCAAGTGTCTGAGCAGATGAGTGGCATAGAAAAAGAGGACTTTGTTGGCACCCACCTTGTAGATTTATACAACCTAGATGAGGACTTTTCTACTGTTTTGACTACCATTCGAACAGGTAGGCCGACAATGGATAGATGTGATTACTTTGAAACCAGGGACCATAAGGCTTTGGTTACCATCAACTCAGGTTTTCCTACATACTATGAAGATGAGCTGATAGGGGTTGTTTTAACTGAAAACTCCATAGATACCATCAACAAACAGGCTCATAAAAAACTTTATTTAAACGAATACCTGCAAAGCAAGCATACATCTTTTGAAAAGAGTAAGTACTTTCAGTTCAAAGATATTATTTATCAATCAAAGTCTATGGAGAAGACCATCAATGTGGCTAAGAAGGTTTCTATGACTTCTTCATCTATTTTAATTTACGGGGATACAGGTACAGGTAAAGAGCTTTTGGCCCAGAGTATTCATTCCTTCTCCTATGGAAATGATAGACCTTTTATAGCGGTTAACTGTGCAGCTATTCCTGAAAGTCTGGCAGAAAGCTTGTTCTTTGGCGTGGTTAAGGGGGCTTATACGGGCAGCGAGAATTCAGAAGGTTTCTTTTCTCAAGCTAATGGTGGTACCTTGTTTCTAGATGAAGTCAACTCAATGTCATTAAATATGCAGTCCAAGCTTTTAAGAACACTTCAAAATAAAACCTATAGAAAGATTGGCTCTCAAAAGGAATATCCCTTTGAAGCGCGTATCATAACTGCTTCTAATGATGATTTGAGTAAGTTAATAGAAACCAAACTATTTAGATCAGATTTTTATTACCGTATTTCAACCATAACACTTGATTTGCCAAACCTACCAGAAAGAAAGGATGATATTCCTCTATTAACGGAACACTTTATTTCTAAGTTTAACAAGAAGTATATGAAGCGTGTAGATGGTGTAAGCCTTAGGGTACAATCTGTCTTGATGAACTACCACTGGGTGGGTAATATTAGAGAACTTGAAAATGTTATAGAATATGCCTTTGCCTTGATACCAGACCATACAGAGATTATTGAGTTTGATCATTTGCCAGCTTATATACAGATGCATACCAATCATTTGATGGATAAGCCTATTGAGATCATTAAGAAGTATCAAGAACCTGTTGATTTTGGAGCTCCTTTAGGGACAACACTGGGGGCATATGAGAAGTGGCTGCTTTTGAATCATTTAGATATCAACAATTGGAATATATCAAAAACAGCAGAAATTTTAAATTTAAGAAGACAAAGTTTACAATATCGAATAAAAAAATATGACTTAAGTAAGAATTAGTGCAAAATGATTTTGCGATTCTTATAAGAGGGTCATAAATAAGTGAATAAATGCCAAATGAGTTTGCAGTAGGTGCAAACTCATTTGGCGTTTCTTGTTTTTGAAGGCTTTATATTGTATGAATTATCTGAAAATATGGGCAAAACGTTGAATTATCGTCAAAAATAATGGCACGCGATTTGCATATAGTATTTACGAGGGGGAAATAGAATGAATTTAAAACTATCATGTCCTAGTGAAATCAAACAAGTTGTACTAGGACCGGAAATAAAAATAGAACATGTCATAGCAGTTGCAAGGTACAAGGCTGAAATATCATTTTCTGATGATTTTATAAAGCGTGTGACACATGCCAGAAAGATTGTAGAAGAATTAGCCGGTGGTGAAACACCCATATACGGTATCAATACTGGACTGGGGGAAAACTGGAAAAGAAAGATTTCTAAAGAGGATAGAGAAATAGTTCAAAGAAACAACTTATTATCACATGCCTGTTCTTTAGGAGAGCCATGTAGTAAGGATCAAGTTAGGGCTATGATGTTTGTTATGATTCAGCATCTGGGTATGGGGCATTCTGGTATTCGTTTAGAAACTTTAGAAGTCTTAAAAGCACTTTTAAACAAAGATATCATACCATATGTACCTAGACATGGTTCGGTTGGTTATCTGTGTTTAGAAGCTCATATAGGTTTGGTACTTATTGGAGAAGGAAAGGCCTATGTAGATGGCAAGCTGTATCCTGCTAAAGAAGCTCTTGAATTGAAAGGTTTAGAAGCGACCGTGATTTCTAGTAAAGAGGGTTTGTCTCTTACTTCTGGGACAACATCTGTTACAGCCTTTACAGCCTTGGGCTTGTACGATGCTTTGATTCTAGCTCAAACAGCTGATCTTGTAGGCGCCATGTCTCTTGAAGTTTTAAAGGGAACTGTTATGGCTATGGATGAAAGACTGATGGCACAAAGGCCACATGAAGACCAAGCCAATACAGCTTATAACATCAGAACCATCCTTGAAGATAGTGAAATTATCAAACATTATGAAAATCACAGAGTACAAGATGCCTTGTCATTAAGGTCTATGCCGCAACTGCATGGGGCAGCAAAAAAGGTTTTAAAAGATGCCTTGGTGACTTTGGAAATAGAACTGAACTCGTCAGTAGACAATCCGCTTGTCTTTGATGAAGACGGTGTGGGCTTTGCATTGATGGGATGTAATGCAGACGGGTCTTATCTTGGTATTGCAGCGGACGCTTGCGTCATAGCTGTGGCAAACTTGATGAAGATGTCAGAAAGAAGATTAGACAGACTGGTCAATCCACTTATAAACGAACTGCCAGCCTTCTTAAACTCTAACCCAGGTCTTAATAATGGCCTGATGATACCGCAGTATACAGCGGCTGGTATTATGGGACAAATTAAGATTTTAACCCACCCGGCAAGTGTAGATAACTTTGTAACATGTGCCAATCAAGAAGATTATGTCAGCATGGGTTATAACTGTGCAAAGAAGTTAGTAGAAGTTACAGATCTTGCCAAGTACATTTTATCAACAGAGCTTTTCAATGCCTGCCAGGGTCAAGATTTTTATACAGATATAAAACCTGCATCAGCTACCAAACATGTTAGAGACAAGGTAAGAGAAGTCGCACCATTTGTACATGACGACTCTAATATGAGTCCTTACATAGAAGCCATTGCAGTTCAAATTAAGGAAAGAGTTATTATGAAAACACTTGAGGAGGTGACGAATCAACTAAAGTTTTAGCACTTATAGGTTATAATAGTATTTGAGGGGGAAAAATGAAAAAATTAAGATTAAGTATGATCAGTGTACCAATTATCATTTTCGTTGGTGTTATTATTGCAAGTATGATTAATGCAGATGTTGCAACATCTTCTATCACCAATGTTTATCTTTGGATGGCATCACAATTTGGTTGGTTTGCACAACTTGCATGTTTTATATTCTTAGTATCAGTAATGGTTATTGCATTTTCAAAAGTTGGACGTATTAAGTTTGGTGGCAGGGATGCTAAACCAGAGTTGTCAACCTGGGCTTATTTTACCATAGCACTTTGTGCAGGTATTGGTACAGGCATCATGTTCTGGGGACCTATTGAGCCACTTTATTTCTCACAAGCATTACCTGAAGGTGTTAACTTAGTGCCGGGTTCACCGGAAGCGATTCAGTTTGCTATGAACAAGGCCTTTATGCACTGGACATTCACACCATATGCATTGTACGTACTGTGCGGTTTTGGTATTGCCTATGCTATGTATAATATGAAGCTGCCACAAGCGGTATCATCTGGTATGGCACTTCTATTTGGTGAAAAGTTCTTAGAAAGTAAATGGAGAACAGTTGTAGATGCCATTGCCTTAACAGCTATTTGTTCTGGTTTAGCAGGTGGTTTAGCAAATGGTCTTATTCAACTAGGTGCAGGTTTAGAAATGATTTCTGGCATCCAGTCGGGACCAGCAATCTGGATTATGTTTGCAGTCGTTATTACAACTATTTATACGATTTCATCAGCTTCAGGTTTACAAAAGGGGATCAAATGGTTATCAGATAAAAATGCATGGATCTTTATTGTATTCTTGTTGATTACATTGTTCTCTGGTCCTACTAAGTTCCTAATGGAACTGACAGTGAATTCATTTGGTGGTTATTTAAATAATTTTGTATCGTCATCAATATTCTTAGCACCAGGTACTTCGGATATGTGGGTTGAATGGTGGGATACTTTCTACTTAGCAGACTGGTTGTCATTCTCACCAGTGATTGGTTTATTCTTAGCTAGAATCTCTTATGGTAGAACAATCAGAGAATTTGTACTAATCAACTTAATTGCACCTGCCATGTTTGGTGTATTATGGTTTGGTGTGTTCGGTGGCTTTGCTATCAACTTAATGGAGTCAGGTACATTTGACATGTTCTCTTATATGACAACAGTAGGATTTGATGGTGTTATGCTGAAATTGGCTGAGTTCTTGCCACTGGGTCAGATTATTCAACCACTTATTATTGTAACAGTTATGCTTTCATACATTACAATGGCTGACTCTATGACATCTTCAATATCTTTAATGTCTTTAAAAGACAATATTGGTGTTAAAGAAGCGCCACTTCTTGTAAAGGTATTCTGGGGCTCATTAATGGGTGCTTTAGCAGTTATCTTTGTTACAGCAGGTGGTATCAATGGTATGAAGACTCTACTTGCAATTTCAGGTTTCCCTGTACTTATTATCATGTGTTTCTTGTTTGCAGGTATCATCAAGCGACTGGTCATTGATAAAAACTACAGCATGGACGAAGTTGTGGAGCCTAAGCCAATTGGTTTAAAAGACAAGAACTTAGATAAGGTCATTATGACTGAGACTGAAATAAAAGAGGCTTAAATGAACTTTTTAGAGTTATTTGAGATTCCAAGTGAAGGAAAGATTTTAGAAAACATGATCGTCACAGATTATGAGAAAGATATCCTCATGAAAATGGAGAAGAAATCACTTGACGAAGATCAATTATTAAAGATTATAGAGGATGTTTTAAAGGATTATAACATAGAGATTTCACCTAAAAGACTCCTCATGGACATGTATAAAAGGGCCAATATCAACAAGGTGTCAGAGGATGTATATACATGTTCTAGCCTTTATACCAGACTGGCTTACTTTGCTCAGTATGAGCAAGACCTTTGGAAAAGGGTACCTGAAAAAATCAGACAAGATATCGATAAATGGTATGTCAAGAAATATGCTGATGGGGCACTTCCAAGACTTAAGGAAATTCAAGAAGGTAAAAGAGAGCTTATAGAAAACGCCTACTTTTATACTTTGGATGAAACCTTAGAACTAATAGACAGTCTCGATAAAGACATTTATGTCGTACCTTGCAACTGCAGGTCCATTCAAATGACTTGTGACAAGCATGTTAATACCTGTATGTTGTTTGAATACGACATCAACTCAGAGTACGACAGAGGTAGAGGAAAGGTTATTTCAAAAGAGGAGGCAAAGGCCATAGCCATAAAGGCAGATAAAAATGGCTTAATGCATACGTCTGAAGAAGCTCATGCCATTTGTCATTGTTGCGGAGACTGCTGTTATCCTATCAGAGCCTCAGAAGTTATAGGTACAAGAGGCATATGGCCCAAAAGAAGATATGATATAAGTTTTAATGAAGACAAATGTATTTCATGTAAGAAGTGTACAAAAATCTGTAACTTTGATGCTTTTGTATATGAAGACAGTCAGATCAAGTTTGATCCAGACAAGTGTTTTGGATGTACTATCTGTGAAAGCAATTGTCCAACTGAAGCTATTTCAATTCATAAAATAAAGTGACTTACTTTATTTACTTACAGTGATAAGAGACCATTTTTAATAAGATGGTCTCTTATCATATCCTTTTGTAGGATGTAACTTTCATAATGTATGAATTTTATCGATTTGCATAAATGATGCGAAAGTACCATATTATGGTGTATAATGAAATAGAGTGAAAAGATAAAGAGGTAAGATGAAAATGAGAATAAGTAAATCGATTGTTATTACAGCTATGGCAGTAATGGCAGTTTTTCTTGCTATAGCTTTATTTGAAGGTTATAAGTTTAGGTCCACCCAAGTTGAAGCTGCTCAGTATGCCATTACAAAAATATCTGAAACATCTGAAGTAGTCAGCCATCTGAGATATAACTGGGATGAAATGAGTGAAAGAGAGAGGCTTGAGGATATATACCGTATAGAGTCAATGATTGAGTCTACAGATGCTGTTTTGTCAATTATGCAGCTAAATACGCCCATCACCTACAGGTATAAGGCGACCTTTAGAATCTTTAGAGACCAGGCTTTTGATCAAGATCAAGAAGACGTCATTGTATTTTTAGACAAGCTGTTAAATGATTTTAGATCTGTAGAATCTTATGCAGCTGAAAATAATGTGATTCCCATGAGTCAAAAACAGTTTGACGATGATTTAAATGAGCTTTTAACAGCAATGGAAATCATCAATAAGTCAGAGCCTTGGGAATCTGTTTCAGGAGGACTGGATTAAAGGGAAATGAAGAAGGTAATAACAACATATATTCTTACATTTATAGTATTATTTTTACTCTGTTTATTATATGAATGCACTACAACATATCATCCTTCATTTGGATTTGACTTAAGTTTAATTATCAAACATTTTTCTACTTTATACTCAGCTCGGTACATCTTATATGGCATAGCATCTCTATTTGGTGCATGGATGCTTACATATATTTACGAGGCCCAAAATGATTGGTTAAAGAAGCATACATGGATACGTGTGAAAATTAGTGAGAAAAAGAAAGGTCATGCTTATTCAATAAGTCCTAGAGGTAGTGGTTCTACAGTTTTCTATTTTACACTCATTGCTTATAATGATCTTGGTGAAAGATTGCCTCTTGCTTGTACATCCTTGGAATATGGCTTAATCGATGTTGGTGAAGTTGTGGATGTAGCTGTTAGAAAAAATAGAATACTTGACTTTAGACGTGTCAATGGAGGGCAATAAGTTGAAAAAGGTACTACTATATGTTTTTATAAGTCTAATGGTAATTGCTTTATATGCCTGTGACGAAGGCGGACCAGAAAATCATATTATAGATCTTTTAAATGATGAAGAGTTAAACACTTTTTCAGAGCAAGATATTGCCATACGTCTAGAAGTAGAAGAAATTTTATTAAGACGACTTCTAATAGATTATGATACATTCAGAATAGCCTATAAGGAATTTCTTATTTATAAAGATGACCCTGATCACTTCCATGCTGGTGCATATATTTTAAGAAGTATTCCCTACGATGAGCTTTTGCTAGCAGATTTCATCGGACTGAATGTAAAAGAAATGAGAAAGCTTTTAGAAGAAGAAACAGATATGAAGAGATATTTTAGAATCTTAAACATGGATTCTGATATTGCATTTACTCTTTCTGTTACAGGCATCTATGAAGGTTATGATAAAGATGAGTCATATGTTTATGTGACTGTTGAAAAGGAGACACAGACAATATTATATGCATATACCTATAAGTATCATTTTAAAGAAGTAGATGGTATGAAAAAGATTTTACAAAAGAATTACATAGCCAATCATTTTTATGATAAGGATGGTTCAGATCAAACCAATAAGGAACCAATCTATTATTATAAAAGAACAGATCAAGGTATAAAAGAAGAACCCATTCAATATGACTACATCATTGACATGAACCACTTTTTAGAAAAGTATTATGACTATGACATAACACCATTTGTTTATTAAAAAACACATTTTCAGGATGTGTTTATTTTTTTTCAAAAAGTTTTTAAAAAGGGGACACAAAAAAATATAAAGGTCCGCATACTATAGTGAAGGTTAACACGACAGATAAAGGAGCGTAAGATGAAAAAAACAATTTCTAGAGTAATGGTCATTATGTTGGTCATCATGAATGTATTTGTAACAGGCGTATTTGCAGATGAGAATGAGCTCATTGTAAAAGACTTTGATTTAGATGGATTTGATAGCATCCTAGTAGAAGATGCTTTTGAAGTTTCTGTTAATCAAGGAGATGCTTACGAAGTAAAGGTCTCATATACAGAGTCTGTAGAAGAAAAACTTGATATTAGAGTAGATGGTGATACTCTTATATTAGGTATTAAGGACAATCAATCGGTCATGAATGCAGAATATAAAGCTGAGGTTATCTTACCAGATTTAGAGGATTTAACACTGAGATATGCATCTAGTGTAAGTGGTGAAATGACTGTTGATTCTTTAAATATTGATTTAAGTAATGCCAGTGAAGTAAGTCTCGAAGGTGCTGCTAACGAAGTGAAAATCAATGCGACTAATGCAAGTACAGTTGAAATGGAAGATTTTGAAGCAAAGAATGCAGAAGTCATCAGTAAACGTGCATCACATGTTCAACTGAGTGTTCTTGATCAAATAGAAGTTCAAGCTGAAAGTGCATCTTCAGTAGAAATCTATGGTAATCCAGAAGTAAAAACATCAGAAAGTGATATTTCTAGTTCGATTGACTTTGATCTAGAAGAGGATGAAGATTTTGACGAAGATGATTATGACTTTGATGAAGACGAAGACTTTGACGAAGATGATTATGACTTCGATGAAGATGATTATGACTTCGATGAAGATGAAGACTATGACGAGGACGATTATGATTTCGATGAAGATGAAGACTATGACGAAGATGATTATGATTTCGATGAAGATGAAGACTATGACGAAGATGATCATGACTTCGATGAAGATGAAGACTATGACGAAGATGATTATGACTTCGATGAAGATGAAGACTATGACGAAGATGATTATGACTTCGATGAAGATGAAGACTATGACGAAGATGATTATGATTTCGATGAAGATGAAGACTATGACGAAGATGATTATGATTTCGACGAAGACGAAGACTTTGATGAAGATGAATATGATTTCGACGAAGACTTTGACTTCGATGAGGACTTGAATAGTTACTTTGATGATAGTATGCTTGAAGAAGCATATGGTGAATACGCTGAAGAGGTAGAAGAAGCTATGGTAAAATTAGAAGAAGCCATGCAAGAGCTTGAAGCCTTAATGATTCAGCTAAATGATGTATTTTATAATTTAATGGACTAAGAACAAGACATTACTGTATAAGGCTATACAGTTTTTGTCGTTTAATAAATCAGGGTGTGTTATATGAAGATAGTAGCATTTAAGACAAAGAATAAGAGCATAGAAGATCGACTAATTCGTATAAAAAATGACGATAAACTAGAAAGAGAGTTGTTCATAGAAGAATACATTCCTTTTGTCGTGAAAGTAACAGCCAGGTTTTTAGGTGGTTATGTTGATCTGCATAATAGTGATGAATATTCAGTTGCCTTACTAGCATTTAATGAGGCTATTAACAAGTATGAATTGAATAAAGGCTCCTTTATCAACTTTGCATCACTAGTCATCAACAACCGTTTAAAAGATTATAAAATAAGTAATAAGAAACACTTTTCTAATGTACCAATTGATGAAAAAGTGATGAATGATGGCGGTTTAATTGAAAAAAGTGATTTTACAGAAAGACTGGATATAAAAAATGAGATTGAGCTCTTTACTGTAAAGCTTAATGCCTTCAACATTCAGATGACGGATTTGGTTGCAGAATCACCTAAACATCAGAAAACGAGGGTAAGGTCGGTAAAGATGGCCAAGTATATCATTGATGTAGAAGAGTTAAAGGCTAATTTCTATAGATTGAAACGTCTGCCTGTTTTAATACTGTCAAAGGCCTTTAAGGTAGCTGTTAAAACAATAAAGAGAAGTAGAAAGTTTACAATTGCGACCACCATCGTTTTAGACAGTGACCTGCAGTTGATTAAATCGAGGGTCTTACAGATTGAAAGAGGTGAAGAGGATGTATAAAGGAATCGTATTTGAAGTGAATACTGACTTTATTCTTGTTCACTGTGATGATGGTCGGTATTTAAAACTTAGAAAAAGAGGACAAGTCAGTGTTGGATCATACATTGCCTTTTTTGAAGAAGACATTATAAAACCTAGAAGTAGAAGGTATGTCGCTGTTAGTATAGCGGCTATTCTAATCATAGCATTAATTGTACAGCCATTTATGCTACCTACAAAAGAGGTTTATGCCATTGTATCATTAGACAATGTGTCAAGTGTTGAGTATGCAGTAGATGAAAAAGGTATTGTTGTAGATGTGAAACCTTTAAACCCACAAGGTGAGTTGATTATTGAGAAACGCTTTGTAGGCATGCTTATAAATGATGTTATCAAGACTTCTATCGATAAATCAGTAGAGCAAGGTTTTATCAAGGATAAGGCAAATGATATCTTAATTTCTGAGACTATAGTTGCTAATGGAAAAGTAGATTATCTTGTAGATGAGAAGGCACTATCAGTGATTAAATCTGATGAAAGTATTGGTAATCTGTATCTTGTAAGAACCACTGAAGAGCTTCTAGATAAAGCAGATGATGAAAAAGTGTCGGCTGGTAAAATGTATTTGGCTTCGGAAATTGCCAATCGAACTGAAGAGACTGTTAATGAGCTTCTTGAAAAATCTGTAGATGAACTGATTGAGAATGTAGAAAATTCTTTAGATGAGTTAGAGGAAATGAATGAAGTTCAAGAAGAGGTCATAGAAACCATAGAAGGTGTTCATGAGGAACTTGATCAACTTGTGGTTAGATATCCATATATGCAGGGAACTGTTGATGAAGTAAGACAAGAACTAGATATTGTTGGTGGTTCAATAGAAGACATTGAATTACCTGATTTAAAGGATATGATAGATGAAATTGAACAGTCAATTATTGAAGAAATAGATGCCTATGAAGAAGAAGATTTTGACGAAGACGATGATGAAGAGTATTTTGCCGAGGATGATGAAGACTTTAGCGAGGATGAGGACTTTGATGAAGACGAAGACTTTGATGATGACTTTGACATAGACGAAGAATTTGACCAAGATTACTTTGATCAGTTAGAAGAAGAACTGATGACATTTGAAGAAGCCTTGATAGAGGAACTCGAACAAGAAAACTTTGATATTGAGAACTTTGACATAGAAGACTTTTTAGGTCAATTTGAATTTGAAGTCTTAGATGTAGAGCTTTTAACTGAAGAGATCAGCTCAGAAATGATGGATGTGGAAACTTTTATTGAAGATCTTTATGAGGCACTTTATGAAGATGACTTCTTAGAAGATTTTGACTCTGAAGACTTGGATGCGGATGCCTTTAGGGGTGAACTTGAAAGTGAAATTGAAGAACTTGAAGTTACTATAAGAGAGCTTGAAGAGGAAATAGATGATTTAAAAGAAGAAGCTGATTCTTTAGAAGATGAGCATTTGGATGCGCACAATAAAATCATTATTGAAATGGAAGAACTTATTGAAGCCATTGATTTTGAACTAGAAGCCTTAGAGGAGCTACTTGAAGAGATTGAAGCAGAAAGTGAAGAGGAGGAGTAAGATCTACTTGAATGTAGATTAAAAGTGCACAAAATGGGTATATATAGTAAGAGGTGATTTTATGGATGTTAAGTTAGATCAAAGTTTAATTGACTACATGCATCATCATCGCCATAATGCTATCACTTTGTCAGTGGTAAAAGACATGATTAATTTCCATAATGTGGTATATACAAAATATCCATTGATTAATTACAAAATGCCTAAACACTTAGAACAATATGATGAATATCAGGTTGGCGATATTTCAGTGTATGTTTCAAAAGAAGCAGATGTAGAGGGCGAAACCATCGAATTTCATGATAAGAAAAAATGGGGACGTCATAAGTGTTACGTTGAAGGCATCAGATTTGATAAAATCGATCCATTCACACATTAAACTGGTGACATACCAGTTTTTTCTTTTGTTTACTTTTGTATCATTTGGGTATACATTTTAAAAGGAGTGATGACCATGACACTAGAAGTTAAAGACATGATGAAAACCTTAGAAGAGTATGAAGGACAACATACAAATTTTATCGGCAATAGACATGAGGATGATGAATCGCTCGATAAAGTAATTCATGATTTTCTTATAAAAGAAGCGAAAAAACAGTTGATGTAACAGTAAAGATCCTTGAAGTCTCAGGGGTCTTTTCTTTATATCCATATACTTATTTTATCAGGAATTATAAGCACTTTTGTTTCATATAAAATTGTAAAGAATTATGTCATTTTATATACTATTTTGTGAGTGAAAGAGAGGGCTATATGAGGAGTAATGAGGATTTGACAATTGGAGAATTGGCAAAAATGAATGATGTATCCACACATCAAATCAGGTTTTATGAGGAGAAAGGCATTTTAAAGCCTGCTTATATTGATGACAATGGATACAGGAAGTACAATTTAGATTCTATGTATCAAATGTCGCATGTTATGATGTTAAGGGAAATGAATATTTCTGTTGGAAAAATAAGAGAAGCTATGGAAAAGGATACATCTATTTACATTGATGAAATCGAGAAAAGCATACTTGGATTGAAGAGACAAATTAGAGAACTCGAGGAAAAAGTTGTTTTTACTGAATCAACGCTTGAGGCAATCATCGAGCTAAGAGATTCTGTAGATACTTATAGTGAAGTATATTATGAACAGAGCCAGTACGGTGCAATCGTTACCTATACTGTGGATGAGTGGCCTACGCCTAAAGAAGTCTATGAAGGCTACGTGACAAATGGGCTAATAGGTTACAAACATCCTTTAACAACTTTTGTACTAGATAGAACCTTATATTTATCTATCAAGAACTTTAGTTCAGATATAACCTTAACGAAAGAAGAAGGAAGATATCTCAAACATGTTGTCGTAATTTCTGATTTTAGCGAGTTGACTGAGGTTGTAAATGATTATCTTACCTATGCATATGAGAATGGTTATAAGCTATGCAAACAGATGGTTATAAGAGAAGAGTGTTGCAACACCTATATAGATAATCACATATATGTCATGATTATCGAGGCTAAAATAATATAGAGGCTTGACCTTAGACCCACTAGAAGGTGTATTCTTTAATGTGTTTTAAAACTGCTTAATGTAAGCAGTTTTTTTAATGACATTTTGGGAGGATATATGAGATATAGGACGGTACCGATGATTTTATTTGGCTTAGTGTGTGTCATAGTTACATCGTATGTTATTTTAACCTTTGAATTTAAATCAATTCTAAAAGAAACAGATGAATCTATGATTGAAATGCAAGCTAAACTCGAACTGCAACGTGTGAAGTTTGCAATAGAAAAACACAGAAAGATGTTGGATGATTTGATTCATGATTATGCTGTATGGGATAGTTTCTATCTAGCTTTGAAACATAATAATGGTAAATGGGTTAGAAAAACAGTTAAGAATGTTTTTGATTACAATGAGGATATAGCCTATGTAAGAGCAATTTCTACAGATGGTATGAACTACTTGCTTTCTAATCTTAATGATGATGATACTTCAAAGTTAGATATCAGTGTAGATAAGTTGATCGAAGAAGAAGCGGGTGATAAGTACATCGAGATAAATGAGGAACTCTATTACATTCGTATCAAGAAGGTTACAGATGAAAGAGAAATGAGATCAAGTGGCAATCTAGTAATCATCAGTAAGATGAAAGTTGAACCATCTATGAATTTCTTGGACTTAGGTGACAATGAACTCAAGTATAACTATGAGATTGAAGATGGCTTACTCATAAGCAGGATTTATTTGAATGAGGATATTGCCTTTAAGTCCGAGTCGAGTATAGAAGGCTTTATGAAAATAAGTCATGGCATGGTTATAAGACTGATTTCCTTGACATTTGTATTGGCTACTTTTATCCTTGGACTTTTTCTTTTTATCTTACTAAAGGCAAATAAGGCAATGAAGGTTTCAATGACTTATTTAGAAATGGTTATCAATGAGGAAGAAATAAAAGTCCTAGATGATATGAACAATGAAGAGGTCCATTGTTTCTTAAACAATATAAAAAGAATTTCAGAGAAAATACAGGACAAAATTAATCTGATCAAGAAGCAAAACAGTGATACTTTGAGTCTCTTGGTCAAGGCCATAGAAGCCAAGGATGCTTATACATGTGGTCATTCTGAAAGGGTCATGTTGCTTTCTATGACCATTGCAAGGCATTTGGATAATGTGAATCATGAAGCCTTAACCCAAGCGGCTCTATTACATGATATAGGAAAAATCGCCATTGGAGATGCCATATTAAGAAAGGCTTCTAGGCTGACTGATGAAGAGTACAGTCATATTCAAACTCATCCAAAAAGAGGGTCAGATATTCTTTCTGTATCGGATTCTTTGGGCTTTGTATCAAGAATTATTGTTGAGCATCATGAAAGATATGACGGTCAGGGCTATCCTGAAGGTCGTTTAGGTGATCAAATATGCATTGAAGCTAGAATCATCGCTGTCGCTGATGCTTTCGATGCAATGGTCTCAGACAGACCATACAGAAAAGGTATGACCTTTGATAAGGCTTTTGAAATCATTCTTGATGAGAAAGGCAAGCAGTTTGATTCAAATATAGTAGAAGAATTTATAGTAAAAAAAGCAGAGATGAAAGAAATAATAAACAAGTTTAAGGTGGGAGTAATATGTTAAAGAAAATTAAAACTCAATTAGTATTGGTACTGGTAATTACAAATCTTATAGGAATATTGACCATTGCTTTGGTTTCATATAATAGAAATCATGATTTAATTGTAAATGAGTCAAGAGAAAAGGCAAAATCTATTGTAGACCATGCCGTTCAGGTCATTGATTCAGAAATGGTGAAAAACTTATCTAGTCCTCAAGATATGAATCTTGAAGCCTATAGGCTTTTGGGGGCTGAGCTTAACAGCATCAGAACAATTGGTTCAGCCAAGTACCTTTATATCATGAGAAAAAAGGATGGCCAGTTTGAGTATATTATTGAAGCTTCGGATTATAATAGTGATGAACCGACATTACTTGGCTCAGTTGAATCAGAAATCTATGAAGGCTTTGAGCTTGCAAGCGCTGGAAATCATTTTGTTGAAGAAGATATGTCAGAATCGGAGTATGGTATTTTAATAAGTGCTTATGCACCGATTCTAGATAAGAATAATCAAGTAATAGCATTTGTTGGTGTAGATTATGACATGACGAAGGTCTATAATAATTTCCGTGAAACAGCTAAAGAAATATACCTGATTGGATTCATTTTAGTTGCACTTCTTATTTTTGTTGGTCAAGTGGTTGCTGGAAAGATTGCTAATCCGATTATTTCCTTATCTCAAAAAGCTAAGCAGGTATCAGATTATGACTATAGTTTAATTGAAAATACACAAAAAACTATTTCTGAAGAAATGGGCAATCTGCACGAAGATTTTCATACAATGATTGATAGAAACAGAGAAATGATTACAGATGTAAAACAGCTTACAAATGATGTGAACCATGTTGTAGGAGATATGCAAGCTGTGTCAAAGGAGTCGCTGCAACATAGTGAAAATGTATATGATTACGTAGAACAATTCTCTGTTGGCATCACTCAGCAGACTGAAAATAGTGAAGAAGCACTTACTAAAATGACGGATTTAGACAAGGAATTAGAGATACTTGCAGATCAAATTAACCTTGTTTCAGATAGAATGAAAGCCATAGAAGAGACATGTTCAAATGGATTTGAGACTGTCACGCTTCTTAATGATAAGTATAAGAACTATTATGGATTTAGTCATGAAATGTACGATGAGATGATTAGGCTAAAGAAGGTATCTGAAAAGATGGACCAGGTTGTCTTATGGAACAAGGATATATTTAAGAAGATTAAAATGCTGTCTCTTAATGCAACCATTGAAGCTGCTAAGGCTGGTGAAGCAGGAGCAGGATTTGCCGTTGTTGCATCTGAAATAGGTGCTTTATCTCAGCAGTCATCACAAGCGACCAATGAGATCTCTACCTACATCAATGAGTTATTGGATAGTATTTTACAAGTAGATATGAAAATGACAAGTCAGTCGAACTTGACGGATTCCATTTCTAGTGGTATTTCAAATAGTCAATCACTTTTTTCTGGCATATCAAGTAGTATTCTTGAACTAAAGGGTGACTTCCATGCTTTGAATAAAAAGACAAGTGACATGGGCCATTTGAAAAAGGAGACTTACGACATCATTTCAAATACAACAGCAACAATTCAAAACTTGTCTTCTCTAACTGAAGAGGTATGGGAGGCAACGGATGAACAAGTTAAGATTGTGACGCGTATTCAAAATCATATTGGTCATTTAAATCAAAAGAGTGATGAACTCTCTGAAACAGTTAGTGTTTATAAAATCAACTAGGTGCTTGAATCTCTCCTTTCTGGGTAGGTTAAAAATGAGAGGAGAGATATTATGCTTGATCAGGAAAGGTTTGTAGAAATTGAAGCCTTGGGCGAAAAATTAAAGGTGTGGACGAAGAAATTTGGTGACAATGAAAAGTTAAAGGTTCTTATGTTACATGGAGGACCTGGTGGTTCGTGTGAAGGTTTTGAAAACTTTATTGAGCCATTTGAAAAAGCAGGTTTTGAGTTTTATTTTTACAATCAGTTGGGTTCATATTTAAGTGATGATCCAGGAGATGTTAAGTACTGGACCTTTGACCGATTTGTTGATGAAGTGGAACAAGTGAGGAAGGCTTTAAACTTAACAAAAGATAACTTCATACTCTTTGGACATTCATGGGGCGGTATGCTTGCGATGGAATATGCCTTGAAGTATCAGGACAGAATAAAAGGATTGGTTTTATCTAGTATGGTGGCGTCAATACCTGATTACAATAGGTATGAAAGAGAAGTTTTAGCGCCAAAACTCGGACCTGATTTCTTAAGTGAAATTACTAAACTTGAGGAAAAGAAGGATTTTGGAGACCGTTACAATGAACTTATCATGCCCTTTTATGAGAGCTTTGTTTTAAGGATACCACAGGCTAAATGGCCAGAACCTATTCTTAGAATGGTCGATCATTTGAATCATCAAGTCTATAATTATATGAATGGTCCTAGTGAGTTTGGCTGTATAGGTACATTTAAGGATTGGGATGTAAAAAACAGACTAAAAGAGATTGCAGTACCAACATTGGTGATTGGTGCTAAGTACAATACCATGAATCCGGACGAAACAAAGTGGATGGCAGATGAAGTTTCGAATGGACACTATCTATTTTGTCCTAATGGCAGTCATATGTGCCACTGGGATGACTCAGATAATTACTTTGATGGTTTGGTTAATTTCATAAATACATTATAAAAAATCTCGTAAGAGATTTTTTATTTGCGTTTACCTAGTTCAGTTTCTATAAATCCAGGCAAATAGTTAGGTGTACAATTTTTAGGTACTTTTTCATCTTTATAAAGACCATTTTTTTTGCCAAGTTCAATGCACTTATCTCTGTACTTTTCCTCAAATACACCAATCCAACCAGCAGTGAAGTTCATGGTCCACTGTACTTCAGGTGTTTCTGTAGCCATTTCTTTTTCAAGAGCTTCCATGAGTTGACCTGAGTTATCTTGAATCTTACCAGTCCATCTTAGTCTTGCCTGGTAGTACCAAAAAAGTCTTCTCAGAGTAGGAGATGAGTTGTGCTGCCATGAATCCAACATGGCAAGTGTATTTTTACCTTTCATGAGTTGATTGGCTAAAAACCACTCTGTAATCCTATTTCTTTCATCTAAATCAATGTCTTCAAGGTCTATGACAAGCTGATCGACAAATGCTTGATCGACAAGTTTCTTATCCATGATAAGTGTAGAAAAAAGCATTGGATAGTAGTGTTTAGTAGACCAAAGCTCCATAGCCAAGTCATGATCTTTTTTGATTTCCTTGGCCAGTTTTTTTAGGTCTCCCATTTTAACTTCAGGTAGATCAATCTTTTCTATAATAGATGCTGCTTTATTTGATAATGTCATTTGAATACCTCCTTATTTCTATATACCCCTTTGATATATTATTAAATAGTTAATTTCTTATTAAATCCCTGGTGAACATATTTGTTTGTTGTACAATTGAATAGGATATACTTGCTTAATTGTATCACATAGAAAGGCAGTCTATGTTTGACTTGATAAAGAAAATATTAATAGGCCTCTTGGTCATCGTAATTGCTACCTATATCGGCATGATTGTCTTTTTTCAATCTTTACACAGCCCTAAAAGCTATCACCTAGAAGTTTTAGATGACTTTCTTGTTGATGTGGAAGATAGGTATCGCTATGTAAAAGACACAAGCGTAAAAGAGCTTGATGGAGAGCTTATGATCAAGGTTGAATATAATGGCAGTGATCTAGAAGTGGATGAAGCCATATATGAAGATTTTAGAAGCTTCTTTATGGATGAGGAGACTCAGATTGCAATCATAGAAAAACAGCCTGGCAGGATAAAAGACCGATATTTCCCTATTATCATCATTGAGTTTGTTGATATTACCGGTATGAAAACACATTATATACAGTCGCCAATTAGACATGAAATCTATTATGTAAGAGAAAATAGAGATGATGTTTACCATATGTGGGAAAGAAAAGTTGAAAAGAGGGATATGTGAGTAAAAAAAGATGGTTAGTACTGATCCTTACTTCAATAATTGTTCTAATTTTTGCCTACAGGCATATGGCTTTAAGAGAATTATTAGGTGACTTAAAAGAAGCTGAACATAGTCATATGTTTGTTGAAAAGATTGGTGTAGGCGTCAATGAACACCATACACTTCAAGACCCTTCTAGAATTGAAAATATACTTGAGAAGATCTATGATATTCCAAAGTTTCCAACAAAGATCAAATCAAGTTTTATGGACAATGTAAGCTATAAGGGAAGATATGATGTAGAGCTTAGGATTGCAGATGATCAATCACCTCCTAACTATACCAAAGTTATATTTATGGGTAACGAGTACCTTCAAGTTGAGGTCTTTAACAAGGCAACTAAAATGGTTGAAATATATAGAGCTAAGGTTCGTTTATCGGATGAGGAGATGAATGAACTCATAGTTGGAGATTAAGATGAAAAAGAAGTTTATGGATGGTTCTGAGATAGATAAGTCATGGTTACTTGAGCATCGTTCTGTTCTTAAAAGATTAGACAGAGCTTGTTTGTCGCTTGTACATGTCGATAAGGTGAGTTTTGATTTGCCAGTCGACTATGACGATTCAGGAAAATGTCTGATTACAGATGGTTATAAATGCATGATGTACTTGCCTGTGGACGAATACTGGTGTCTGTCGGTATTTATGGATGAAGTAGGTAGCATCATCGAATGGTACTTTGATATGACCAAAGAGAATGTTGTAAATAAGAGACCCTATTTCATTGATAGTTATCTAGATATAGCCGTTTCTGCAGATGGGTATGTTGCAGTACTCGATCAAGATGAACTAGAAGAGGCTTATATAAATCAAGTCATTACTAAAGAAGAACGTGATAGGGCCTACGAGACATGTCATATGATTCAAGAAAAAATCATACCGGATAAGGTCTTTATGCATGATTTTTTCCATGAAGAATTTCATAAAATGATAAAAAAATAGAAGGTGACAACCTTCTATTCTAATATAAAGACATTTGTCTCGAACCGCTTGTTAAGTCTATTGTCTTTGTTTGTAAGCCTTGTAATAAATGTAGGATTTTTAAGTTTGATAGAAAAAGTACCATTAGAGGACCTAATTTTATTAAGAAGTCCAACAAACTTGGTCAGGCTTTCTTCGTCTTGTATTTCATACCTGTCAAAGTCAAAGACAATGCTTGGATTGTCAAGATATAGAAAGCCTTGCACGGCATAGACCATTGAAACCGTTTTATCAAAGCTTAGGTTTTCGTTAAAGGTAACAATGAAAGCGCCTTCATCGTTTTCTATCTCAAAAGCTTTTTTATCACCTTGAGGTTTTTCGATGACTTCTTTTTTACTGACTTCCTTACTCATAACACTGTCAATGACAGTTGTGATTTTATCAGCAGTAAGAGGTTTAATGATATAATGTTTGGCACCATTTCTAAGAGCGGTATAAACCTTTGATTTCTGATCAAGTGCACTGATCATAATGACTCTTGCATCAGGATCTTCTTCTAGAATATGTTCAAGTGCTTCTAAACCATCCATATTAGGCATGGTAATGTCCATGGTCACAATATCAGGTTTATGGATTCGGTATTGTAAGTAAGCTTGAGTACCATTGCTGGCTTCGCTTACAATGGTATGGCCTGCCTCTTTTAATATTGCAGTTAGGTTTCTACGCATGATGATGGAATCATCTACAATTAAAATTCTTGCCAATGTCATTCTCCTTTTATCTCTATACCTAAAAAGGCTTCGTGGTTGCCGATATCAAATATTTTCGTGTCTTTATTTATAGCCCTGTAATCCGATTCTACTGGAAGACCGACTTCTAATAGATGTTCAGATCCTGGTAGCATTTGAAGACTGTTGCCCATGACTGTGTTTAAAATTTCCTTAAGCATTTCTGTACAGTACTCATGGCTAGAAGGCATATGAAAATCGTTCATGAGTCCATCTAATGTCTTGTGGTCCATTAAAAGGGTGATGGTACAGTCGTAAATGCCATTTAAGTCTAACTTGACACTATGAAGGTCATTGTCTAGATCATTGATGTTACAAATCCGGTAGCTCTCATTGTTTTTTGTCAGATAAAGCTCCATGGCATGTGTTAGAACTTCTGTTAATCTCTCCTTGGAGATATAGCCCTTGTAATAAGGCAACTTAAAAATATATCTGGTATGACTGTCATCTGATTCAATAAAAACTTTACCATTAAGTCTTTCTACTTCATACTTAACTGAAGCTAAACCTACACCACGACCGGACATATTGGTAACTTGATCACTGGTTGAAATATGCTGTTTAAATATGAGCATCATGATCTGGTCTTGAGTCATTTGGCTGGTATCAATGCCATTTCTTTCAGCTGTAGACCTTATCTTGTCAAGATCAATCTTTTGACCATCATTTTCTATGATTAAAACAATTTCATCTTGTCCTTCGATGACGCTTATTTGAATAGACCCTTGATAAGGCTTATTAAGTCCTAGTCTTGTATCACTTTCTTCAATACCATGATCCATCATATTTCTTATAACATGAATCAGACTCTTTGAAAAGTCCCTATAAATGTCATGATCAATAATAACCTGATCTCCTGTAATGCCTAGTGGATACATCGGTTTATTCATGCTTTCTGATAGTTCTTCTATATAAGGACCAAAAGATCTAAAGAGTTCAACTAGTGGTTTATACCTTAGTTCTTGTGCTTGTTTAAGAAGACTTGTCTTATCATCTCCTGAAAAGACTTTGACGATATTTCTTTCAAGCGCTATAAGTTTGTCTTTGTCTACAAGTATCTCATCTCTTTGATTAAGAAACTCTTTACCTAGGTAGTCATCAAACAAGTCTAAATCTTTGGTCATAACTTGGTCAAATCTAATCGCTTTGAGAATGCTCCTGTCGCTGTTGATACTCAGTATATCTTCAATTTCATGGAGTCTTTTAGCACTATGATGAAGTTTAACCTGGGCACATAAGCCTTTAAAGGTATGAATTTGTCTAAAAACTTCATTTATGGCGTCCTCAGTTTCCAGTAAAGCAGGCAGTGAACGCTCTATAAAAAAGTGATAATCGCTGACAACTTCCTTGATTTCATCTGCTTGAGAAAAAGCGCCTACTAGCATTTGTAAAACTTGCTTTTCTGACTCGAGTTTAGATTCCAGTGATTTTTTTTCGCTAATATCTGTTAAGGTGATGAAGTAAGCATAATCATCGTCCTTCATGATGTTAAAAGTCATATGAAGTGGTATATCAGAAATGACAACCTCATCAGGCAGCAGGGGAAGGTACATGTCTATTAAGTTGTCGTCTCCATTTTGAATATCCATCAGTATGTCTGATAAGAAGTCCCTTTGGTCTGTATTGTCTGGATAGACCAAATCTGGGAAGTTCAAATGTCCGATATCTTTCATAAAAAACTCGAGACATTTCTGACTGTATTCTGGATAAACAGACAAATCTTTGTTTAATAAAAGAAAACCTTGATCTGCATGGTCAAGTATTTTTTTCATGTCCATGGTTCTTCTTAAAAGGTCTCGTTGGAGATTGGATTTTTCATGAATACTTTCATTGTAATCCTCTTTAAGAAGCTTGTAGAGGTGAGAAATCTCTTGATTGGCTTTTTCGAGCTCAACGACTTTTTCTCTTAGTTCTGAGTCTAGTCTCTGTGTTTCAGTTGCATTAGAAATGACTTTTAAAAGGTCCTCATTATCCCACGGCTTTTCCAAGTAATAATAAAGGTTGAGTTCATTGATACATTTTATAGCACTTGATTTATCTGCATAACCTGTGAGAAGTATTTTCATACAAGAAGGATGGAGTGTTTGAGCTATTTTTAAAAACTCAAAACCATCTAGTTCAGGCATGATAAAATCAGATATAATCAAATCTATTTGTCTATTTTTTAAGTATTCATCTTCTAGTGCTTCTTTGGGATTGTTATAACATATAACTTCATAATCCAGCATCATTTCCAGTAGTGCAGCAAGTGTTGAGGTGATAAGCATATCATCATCCACAACCATTATTTTTTTACTCATATCTACCTCCAGATAATATATACCCATTTTACCAAAGAACATGCCCCTTAATAAACCGTAAGTCTACAAAAAAAGAAAATACCTGAGACAAAGCCTCAGGTACTTTCTGTATGTGAGTTAACTAATTAGGGGAATTGCTTAACTTATATGGGCGAATCAGCGAACAGATATCCTTGCCAGCTTTACAGTGATAACTGCAAAGACTACATGAGATGCAAGCTTTAAGATTGTATCTATCCAACTGAGATTCTAGACCTTTTTCTATAAGACCAGTCACTTTTTTTACAGGTAGGTTTGCCGGGCAGTGTACGTCACATGCGCCGCAGCCAGAGCAAAATGAATTTTTATAATGTGGGTATGACCCGATACCTATAAAGGAAAATGATTGATCAATTACATGATCGGGCTCAATAGGTTTCGCCTGCATGATACCCCCTGTAAAAAGACTATAGTCCTTGTCATCTATATAGTCTTTGACATAAGAACCTATGGTGACTTCTTTGATACAAGCATGACCAGTCGTCAAGTTACCGATTGTGATGTATCTTTTAAGGACTTTTTCTTTTAAGTAGACAGCCTTGTAAATAGCTAATACGGTCTGGACATTAAGGACAAGGATACCATTTTCACTCGGATGTTCTGTGTTTTTTATGTCTATGCCCAAGATGCTCTTGATAAGCTGTCTTTCTTCGCCAATGGGATAGGTGTCTTTTATGACCGCTTCATCATCATACTTATAAGATGTTTTACTAGCTAAGTAGGCTTTCTCTATTCCTGTACATGTCTTGAGTAGGTCAATGCCAAGACTGATTTCTTCTTTGTAGTTTTGTAAAAGCCATTTGTCATGTATAAGGCCTGGATCACATTCTACACCATTGATAAGGATGTACTTGTCACTTCTGTTTGCTGACATGAATGACATAATCTTATCGTAAGTAGAATAACCACTACCACCGTGTCCCATTATCTGGCTTTCTCGTATTCTACCCAGTATGTTGTCTGCACTTTGTTCAGGTTTCATGGCCCCATTTAATGGCGTATAAAACTCTTTATAGGGTGACCTGAGTCTTGTTTTTCTTCTGAGTATGCCAGCTGTATATGGAAATCTTATATCTATTAAGTAGCTTGTTAAGTTGATGAATAATATCATCAGACATAAGGCTTCTATGTTCCTGTAATATGAAAATACTATAAAGCTAAGGACAAAGCTTATAACGCCTATTAATGGCTTTGGTGAAACGGTTACAGGGTCTGTTATAATCAAACCACTCCATATGATGATGCCTGATGAGATATCTCCATGTTGAGATGCAATAAATCCTAAAATCATGCCTAGGCTAGAAAATGGCCTGAAAAACATAAAGGGAACCATTAAAGCTAGTCCTATGTATGTAATGGGATGACTGATAAAAACTGACTCAATGCCTAAAATCATTTTTAGAAATAAGATACCTGTGACAGCTGGATTAAAGATATTTTGTCCTGTTGTTCCAAATGCATACTTAAAGATCATAAGGGCAAGACTTATGCTTAGTAAGCCTTGTGATAAAGTTATGTTTGGATATACAGCGACAATAATGGCAACTGTCACAGCTGCTGATACACCACATTTAATGGTCTTAAGCCTAATCATGTTGGCAATTAAGTCAACAATCAGTCCGAATGTAACCAAACCAATGAAAATCATTAGACCAATAGGCCTTCTTATAAAATGTGGTATCAGATAAACTACAAGCACAAGAAAAATCAAAGTCATAAAGTGTTCGTTGGATACTTTCTTATGGTGTAGCGGAAATGATTTCATCACCTAACTCCAGCAATGAATCCATGAATTTTATGTAATGGAAAGGGGTTGATCATCATCTTTGGACAGGCAATAACTGCTTCAATATCCATGGACTTACACAAATCGAGTGTCTCTTGATCTACAGTTTTCTTACTATGAAAAAGTATTTTCTTGATGCCTCTACCTTGCAACTCCTGTACGGCATTTCTTGTGTTGTCTTTGTTTAATAATATGTAAGCACAGGCTGGTGTATGAGGTATTTGGTTTACATCTGTAAACACTTGATTGCCATCAATGTTAAACTTGCTTTTATTGACTGGATAAACTTGAATACCTGATTTGATAAAATCCTTATAGACACTTCTGCTGAAACTCTTTGGATCTCTAGAAACACCTATAAACAGTACTTGATCATCTGGGAAAAAATTCTTCTTTAAAATAGTCATAAGACCTCCTTATTTGATTGATTTGTAAGTATATCTTAACTGGCAATAGTATTTTTTACATCAACCGAAGGGTTGATTTTTGTCTGAAATAGTGGATTTAATCCTTGCAAACACTTATTATGAGTAGGCTTGTGTTATAATTAATCTGAAATGATGATGAGAGAGGCTGAAATGATAGAAAAAAATAAGATATTTGGAAGAGATGATGAAATAGGTGTCATCATGAGTCAATTTGACCATGTTATAAATGGTCAGTTTGTTTCGTGTGTCGTAACGGGAGAGGCGGGTGTTGGTAAAACCCATCTGCTTTTGCATGTTGCGAAAAAACTGAGACATCAAGAGGCAAGATATGTGTATGTTAAGTACAGTCATTCAAATACCAGTAGCTTAATGATTTTAGAGGAGATTATCCACCAGCTATGTAATTTTGTATTGATTGAAACTGAAGATAAGTTGCAAAGGGTTGTTAAGGCGGTTAAAAAGGAGAGGGCTGACTATGATGTTCTTTTAACTTCCATATGTCCTCAAGCAGAGAAACTCTTTGGTAAACATGAAAAGGTCAAAGTAGAAGATTACTATAAGTATGAATACACTTACCATAAGGCCTTCTTTACTTTCTTGGAAATTGTGTCAAAGGTCTTGTTTCCGCTTGTTTTGCATATAGATGACTTTCAATGGGCAGATGATGCGTCTGAAAGGATCGTTTCAAATGTAGGCTCATACACTAAAGATCTAAATATATTTTTGATGTTTTCACTTAGAAATGGACAAAATGATAAACTTGACCTGTTAAAGAGCTTGGAGGACAATACACTTTATCTGTCTTTAAAGCGTCTGAGCTTTGAAGACATGAAAAAATTTGTAAGGTCTGATCTATCCTACAAATTTGAAGATGAAAGCCATGTATTAGAAGAGGTCTATAGGTTAACTCTTGGCAATCCTTATTACATAAACCGCTTACTTGATCAATTTAAAGATCAATATAAGAGTAATCAGAACATACTCCAGGTTGAAAAAAAATTTTTTAGTGATAATAACTTGTCAGAAGAACTTTTAGAGTCGCTGGTTAATGATGTTTATACCAGTAGTCAAGAAGAAAAGCACTTTTTAGAGACCATGGTGTGTTTTGGTGGTAGGGTAGACTTAAAACTGATGCATCTGGCCATGGCAGATAGACAAGTCCATGTATCTAAGGTCATGAATAGATTGCAGGACTTGGGCTTTATATTTGAGAAAAACTCGGTTTTAACTTCTGAACATCATACCTATTGTTTTTCACATGACATCGTCTTTGATACGATTTTTAAAAGTATAGGCAGTGATGAGAAAGCTTGTATACATAAAAAAATTGCCTCTGTTTTAAGCGACTACTATAAAAGCAGCTATGATAAAACATATATTATTTTAACAGCTGAGCAAATCTTTTATTGTAAAGAGACGATAAAAGACCAGTACGACTTGGATATCTACATTGAAATTCTTTATGAAGCCGGAAAGATTTCTAAAGACAATACTATGATTGAAGATGCCTACAAATACCTTGAGATGTCCTTTGAACTTTTAGAAAGTAATAGACACATGCTTCAAAGAAAGAAACGTCTTGAAATCATGACACTTTATGCCGAAGCGATGTTTATTTGTGGTTATTATAGTGCTTCTGAAGATTTCTTTGACTTGATTATATCTAAGTTAAGTCATAGTCAGGATATCATAGATGTTAAAAAGAAGATGGTGATGCTCTATACAAGTACATCCTCTAGTGACAAGGTCATGGATGTATGTAAAGAGATCCTAGAAGACTTGGATTTTAAGTTAGATACCAGCCATCTTCAAGTAAAGCTTGTTAAAGAGATATTAAGGTTTAAAATGCTCTTTTCAAAGAAACGAATCGATATGATTGATTCAGATATAAAGTTTCATGATGATCAAATCAATCAGGTTGGTGAAATTTTAATACGTATGATTGCCATTGCAAATCTAACGGATGATAATCTCTTTGTATACCTTATATTAAAGTTGTGTAATTACTCTGTAAAACATGGCACATCAGAAAATGCCATTCCAGCCTATGCTGCAGGCAGCCTCTTGTTCAACAGCTTTCTTTCTAATGAAGAGTTAGCTTTAAAGCTTATGAAGAAAACAGAAGCTTTACTCGAAAAGACAGATAATAGTGGTATAAAATGTATGACAAACTTCATCCTTGGTAATTTCCTTGTTCATTGGCATAAGACGGCTGAGGAGGGAGCTAAGTACCTTCTAGATGCCATTGATTACGGCATTGAAGCGAAAGACCTCCAATATGCAGAATACTCTTATACGTCCATGATTGAAATGATGTACGCATCTGGCATTTCAATAAGTGATCTTCGACAGTACCTAAGAAAAATTGACGCTTATGATGAAAGAATGAAAAATGATATTGTCAATATCACCATAGACATGCTTGAAAATCATCTGGATGATTTGATTCATGGTGAGAAAAAAGCAATCGACCTTAAGCGCCATGATTTAATGCAAACTGTAACTCATACATATTACCGCTTGCATAAGGCCTTTCTTTTAGGTGATTACATGCATTGTCTATCTCTGGTCAAATACATAGAAAAACATAAAGACATGTATAAGGGCTATTATATGGAAGCGGATATTGAATTCTTTGTTCTTCTTACATACTTAGAAAATCATAAGGCGCTTTCAAGTAAAGAAAAAGTAATCAACAGGAGAAAAATTACAAAAGGACTAAGGAAGTTTGGCAGATGGACCACTTATTCAAGTAATCACTTCGGACGTTACATGATTTTAAAGGCAAGATACAAAGATCTATTTGGTAAAAAGGATTCAGAAAGTTTTTACGAAGAGGCTATCTTACATGCGGACAAACAAGATCAGCATATTGTATCAGCAGTAGGTAATATGCTGCTTTCCAATCATTATTCTAGAAATTCCAAGGTGGCAAATCTCTATATGAAAGAAGCCGTTTCTATCATCAACGATTGGGGTGCCTATGATATCTCTAAAAAAATATGCATAAGAGAAGGCTTAGAATTTGTATCACCATCAAATGAACATGATGAGGCTAATGATGTACAAAATCATGGTGATGTAGAAGAAGTAATCAAGAAGGAGAAAAGTCACTCAATCAACACAAAGTTGTTTGAGGCTCTTGACTTAGATGATTCACTCAAACATCTTTTAGAGGATTTGGATGTATCAGGCCATCTTAAGGCTGCCATATACATTAAAGAAAATGATTGTGTATATTTAACCCATAAGCTTGAAAACAATCAGTCTTTTAACTTAGAGAATGCCATAAAGCTTGATAATGTAGAAAATACAGCCATTAAAGTGATTCGGTATGTTGCTAGAACCAATAGTGAAGTTATGATTAAAGAGAAAGCGAAAAGTGCCTTCTTTGATTATGACGACTATCTTTCTTCTAAAGCCCATTATGCCATTATCTGTGCACCGCTTTTATATTCAAATGTTTATAGTGGCATTGTATACATTGAATCTGATAGAGACCATGGATTAGATGAAGGCCTTGTAGAGAAGATTCGATACTATTCATCTATGCTTGCTGCTAAGAATCTATCTCTTAAGAGTGGACTAGGTAAAAAACATGTTGATGAGCTTCCACTTACAAAAAGAGAATTAGATGTCTTTTTACATATCATTAAAGGGAAAACCAATAAGCAGGTGGGAGAGATCTTACATATATCACTTTCTACTGTAAAAACTCATCTTATCAATATTTACTCTAAACTAGAAATTAAAAACAGGGTTCAAGCTGTTGAAAAGGCAAAAGAGTATGACTTAGAAAAAAGCTCATAAATAAAATGTTTGAGGTAGATAAAATGATTCTGAGAAAAGCAAAAAAATATGAAGTGAATCTTTTAAACGAGTTGGCTTATGACTCTGAAGCCATTTGGGGTGAAGAGCGGGCATATATGGAAAAGTTCAGAGCCGAGTATAAGTTAACAGAAAAGATGGTTGATGAAGACTTGGTTTATGTTTTAGAGGATAAGTCGATTATTGGTTTCTTTCTAGTATTATTAGGTGAAGTACCTGAACTAGAACTCTTTTATATAGAAAAATCATTTATAGGCGATGGTTATGGAAAACTACTATGGCATATGATGCTTGATCTTTTAAGTGAAAAATCTATAAAGAGATTTGGACTGGTAGCTTCTAGTGATGTTAGAGACTTTTATCTTAAGTTAGGTGCTAAAGAGGTTGAAAGAAAAGCATCAATTTTAAAAGAGGGAAGAATGGTCTATAGACTTGAATATGATTTTTAAAATAAGCACTCAATCACAATGGATTGAGTGCTATTTCTAATTTAGAGAATCTATTTTTAGCCAAGTAGTTGCAACACTTGAAAATGGTAAACTTGTAATGTTAAGATTGGAGAGCTAAATGAGAAGTAAAATATGGCTGATATAATATTTAAGCGATAAAAATTACTAGCTAGTGAAAAATTGTACGCTATAAGTCTATTATTTTCTTTACAAGGTTTGGTTTAGCAACTCCTATAATCTGTATACTTTAAAATTAAAAAAGAAAGCGTTTACACAAACAAAAATAATAAATAGACTTGTCAAAGTATATACTTCGTGTTAATATTTTAACAAAGTGAGGTGGGTTATGAGTGAGATGATGAATAAAGATAGGTCTAAAGAGTGTAAAGCTTTCTGCCCAGAGTGCGGAAGTGACTTGTATTTTTCTAAAGAGGGATGTTACTGTAAAGGAAGTTTTCAAAAGAATTCCACATGTACTTGGATATGCACAAACTGTGCACCTAGAATGGCTGTGGCAAAATAGGAAGCAAAAAACTTAATAGAGAAAAATCAGTGTTAACGAATATATGGAATATCATTTTTTTAATAAAGAATGATATTTTTATTAGTTGCAAAAGAATGTTAAATATATAACGATTTCTATTTGATTTTCTATAATAAACGGTATCTTATGAGCATATGTGAAAAAATGTGATTATCAATCCATATATTGTATTTAGAACCGTGGTGTGGTAAAATTTAAGAAGGTATTTCTTCTTTTGAAAGAAGAAGTATTTTGTCGAAATTTGTCTAAGAGAAACATCAATAAAAGTGGCCTGTTCTTTGAACAGGTCATTTTTATTTGCCTACAATTATTAAAAATTGAGTTATTACTTGTCCAAATCTTATAGATATTTTCATTATATTGTATAATTTAATTGGTTGAATATGTAATTAAAAGGAGGTAAGCATGCATAAGTGTCCCAAGTGTGGTCATGAAAGCTTTTCAAAATCAATTAAGTTGTCTCATGGACCTGCTTTATCTAAAGAATGTGAAAACTGTCATGCACAAGTATCTGTTCCGTATTGGTCGGCATTAATTATGCCCTTGACCTTAACTAAATTATTTATACTCAATCGATTGCATTTGCCAAGATGGTTGCGTTTGCCTATACCAATTTTAGCTTTTACCTTTGCCCTATTTGTCTATTATAAATATGTACCTCTGATAGTAAAGCTTCAAGAAGGTGAAGAAGGTTATATGCGTCAGAAGATAGCTAATGCTGTTATTTTTATTCTTAGTATCAGCTTGATGTGTTCAGTATTTTACTTTTCATAAGATGGAGGATTAAATGAGAAAATTATTACTGTTATTTTGTGTTGTATGCTTGTTTGCCTGTTCAGAAAATCCATATACTGAAAAAAATTTATTAGAAGACTATGGAGCAGAATATCCTATTTTATATATCCTAAAAGAGGTATTTGTACTTGATCAGACTCCGGTAGAAGTAGTAATTTCGCAAATAGGACTGACTATTAAGTTTAAAGAAACAAATATGCAAGAGCTAGGAATTTTATCTGAAGAGATACTCAGTCAATCAGAAAACGTTGAACTTATCCAATTAAGTGAGTCTGAAATACACCTGAGTACTTTTAATCAATCATTAAAAGTGCTTAATGAAGACGATATCATGATTGTTTCCCTTTCTTCTACGACAGAGGATGAAAAAGCTTCAGCTCTCTTAACAGATCAGGATAAAAAGTCTATAGAAGAAATCTTGAAGATATTGTTTACAATTCGCGAAAGCGATTATTTCTATACACTAGAGGATTACTTCAATGCAGTGGATAGATCAGTCTTAGTAGAGGAACATTTTTTAGTAAAACCACATAGCTATACAGGCACTCATACACCAGGGGGTTCCTTTTATTTTGATGATTATTTTTGTACAACAGATGTAAAAGATGTTGAATTAGATGTAAGAGAAACTTCAAATGAAGATCAGTTGGTATGTAATTATTCATTTATGATGACTTCTAATTTTATGGCATTTGAAGATGTACCTTTTGAAGGTAGAGTTACTGGCGAAATGACTCTCGTTAGAGTTGATGATAGCTACAAAGTAAGTCATTTAAATGCGAGGACAAGAGAGTATAACAAAGGCCTTCTTGACCATATAGAAAAGCATCATATCGATAAAAGTAAAGATGGGTATTTAGAGTACTTAAAGTCGAAATTAGCTGAAAAAATCTATTTAGGTCAAGAGACTTATCAACTTTCAAATGCTGATGATGTAAATAACATCCTTGTGTTTGAGGATAAAACGATAAAGATAGGTTATAAAGATGGAGAGATTGTACATTCGTTTACTTATTCAGATCTGGATTATGATACTTTTGAAAATAGCATTGTTTTTTATATTATAGAAGAGATGGATTTATTAGATGAAAGTGAGTATAAAGTTACAGAGGTAGATTACACAAATAAGCTTTTTATCAAAAAAGGGGAAATCGTATATTATCATAAATACGGCAGTGATGACATGGTTGAAAGTCACTGGCCTTACGCCTTTGAAGGTGACTACTTTTTGATTACGGATGATGAGGGGATTGTACCTGTATTAACGATTATGGACAATAGATTTAACTTTTCATACGATCCTTTGAGCAGTTATTTTAACACAGGCTGCTACTCTATTAGGGGAGACAAACTTATCTTGAGAACAGATGATGAGAAATATCATTATTCTTTTAAAGTAGATGGGTATGACTTAAGGTTCTTAATGGACGAATCATCTTCGGTAACACCAATATCTGAGATGGGTCCTCATATTGAGAATCAATCAATATTTTCACATTTAAAACGAGATTAAATGGAGAAAGGCAAAAGGTTTATCTCTATAGATTATAATACTTTCATCTCTTGTTTTTATAGAAGAACTAAGTTTGTAACGATTCATCATTAAATAGAGATATAATGAGTTCAAATACATACTGATTGATTATATCGTATAAATGAAGCTTTAAATCAAGTGAACGTATGGATTGAAGACATACATGTGTCAAATGTACTTCTATCTCTATGTTGTGAAGAATATGATTGGACTTTAGAAGAAAATCTTATTTATCTAGGATAAAGTGAGGAAAAATGAAACGATTAATATTATTTATATTTTTGACTGTTATCATCTTAACTGGCTACTCATTCTTAGTATCTGAGTTCTCGGGTCTAGATATAAAAATCACCAATGAGACGGATCTTGAGTTGAAAAACTTGAAAGTGAAAACATTAGAAGGGAACGATTATCCTATCAGCAGTATTTTACCAGGTGAATCTTATTCCATAGAAGGATATTATTATGAGTCTCAAATAGATGATGCACTTTTGTTAGTATATGAGGATTATAATCAAAACGAACATAAGGAGATTCTCCTTGGATATTTAGGTGGAGTCTTTTCAGCTGAGTTTGATGTGCGAATAAGAAGCGTTGATAAAGATGGTATACTTGAAATTGATGTAGATATAGAGTTTTAAGAACAGTATATAATTTGGAGGTATGATGAAAGCAAGACCAAATAAAGCCCTTTTACTTATAGGAGTTTTGATACTTTTAATGACCTTTAGACCTATGATGTATAGATCTTTTGGATGGTTTGATACAGCCTATACCAAGCTTATCTATGAAGCTGAAACATCTTATACGCAGAAAGAACTGAAATTACATCTTTCTGTAATAAGTGACTTTAATGAAGATGAAATAGAGGTTACGATAAATGAGGGGACAGTCGAGTTTAAAATGCCTTATCTAGAGCCGTCTTTGTCACCTATGGTTCAGTCAAGACTTCTTGACCTACTTAAAGAACCTGTAAAAAGCAGTCATGTTATTAGGTCTCTTCCGATATATTATAAAGAAAGATCAAAACATACAACAATAGCACTTGATGGGTATTTTGTTTTATTTCTTGTGGGTGTATTAATGGTAATTAGCTATATTGTGTTAAGTCAAAAAGACAGGTATATGGAAGTTGAATAGATGATGGATATTCTCGGCAACGTGATATCATGTCATAAACCAATTAGATTATTCTTTATATTTTCTTATATTTGTGAAATGTTATAATTGTGATAGCATGCTAGGGAGGAATTATGGACTATAAGCTTATACAGGTAGGACAAGACAATTATCATCACTTTGATGACATGGTTTATTGGAGAATCAACGGGAGAGAAAGATCTCATCAAGATAAATTAGAAAGCATAAAGAATTTAATCATTCCTAAAGCGCTTTTTAATGAAAACTTTTATGTCTATGCCATAGAGATAGACAATCGTTTTGCTGGATGGATTTCTTTGATTTATTTGCCTAAGGTAGGCAGGAAGGACTTTAATGGCTTTGTTTATGTGGATGAGCTGTGGGTTCAAGAATCCTTTCGAAGGATGGGATTTGCAAAACTTCTAATGAAACAAGCAGAAGAACTATCAAGTAGGCTTGATACAGTGGGGATTCGATTAGGGGTAAATGTAAATAACCCAGGTGCTAAGGTCTTATATGAAGCATGTGGTTATGAGACTACTGGTCAAGCTTATACAATGGAAAAGAGATAGTACATAGAATAGAAGAATCATAATGGAGAAGTTAAATGCGAATACATATAGTAGGGGCTTCAGGTGCAGGTTCTACAACACTGGCTAATGCTCTTTCAAATCAGTTAAATATTAAAGCGCTTGATTCAGATGATTACTTATGGCTTAAAACAGAGCCGCCTTTTCAGACTAAACGTGACTTGTCTAAAAGAGTAAGCATGTTAGAAAATGATTTTAAAGTGTACCAGTCATATATCTTATCAGGTTCCATATATGATTGGGGAGACGAACTCCTAGAATGCTTTGATTTGATAGTTTTTCTGTGGCTACCACCTGAAATCAGGATCAAAAGACTCATCAACAGAGATTATGAGAGATATGGTGATCTGATAGAAGTGGGTAATGCACATTATGACATGCACAAGGCTTTTATAGACTGGGCTTCTATGTATGACCAAGGTGATACAAATATAAGAAGCAGAAAGTCACATGAACTGTGGCTGAAAAAAGCAACTTGTAAGGTCTTAAGAATAGAAGGGGACTTTGAAGTGGATAAAAAGATTGAGATGATACTAGACTTTATAGAAGGTGATTCATGCAAATAAGAAATGCTGTTAAAGCAGTAATAATTGAAGAGGATAAAGTACTTTTGATCAAACATCAAGGAAACTATTATACTTTTCCTGGTGGTGGACAGGACCACAATGAATCAATTCATGAAGCTTTAAAGAGAGAATGTTTAGAAGAAATCGGTGCTCAGGTAGAAGTCAATGAGCTTATTTACATCACAGAGTATATGGCTGATAGACATGAAGGTTCAATTCACCAAGCAGGTTTTCATCAAGTGGACCTTTTCTTTCGTTGTAAAAGAGTCAGTGGTTTTAATAATCCAGTAGAAATAGATGACACACAAGTAGGCTTTGAATGGGTTGATTTAGACCAGCTAGAGGCTATAGCTTTATATCCCTTAGCCATTAGGGATAGACTTATGGAAGTGGATGATGATAAAAGATTTTATTTAGGTGTTGTTAGATAAAAGGAGTTAAGATGGACTTTAATCAAATGAATAAAAGACATTGGGACAAGGCGTCTTTGGTACATTTAAATGCACCTAGGGGCTATTATGATATAGAAGGCTTTAATAGGGGTGGTTTATCTTTAAAACCCGTGCATATTAAAGAGCTTGGTGATCTTAAGGGAAAGAAAATACTTCATCTCTTATGTCATATTGGCTTAGATAGCCTGTCGTTAGCAAGACTGGGTGCTAGCGTGGTTGGCGTTGATATCTCTGAAAATG
Source organism: Acidaminobacter sp. JC074 (assembly GCF_022496765.1). GTDB lineage: Bacteria > Bacillota > Clostridia > Peptostreptococcales > Acidaminobacteraceae > JABXKX01. The sequence goes on from NZ_VANV01000008.1 coordinate 83,068, forward strand.
CAGTTGATATAGCCAAGGAACTTTCAGAGAAAAATAAATTAGATGCAAGATTTATTTGCACTGATGTATATGGTCTTAAAGATGTCCTTGAAGAAGATTTTGACATTGTATTTGCCAGTCATGGGGTTACTTGTTGGTTAAAAGATTTAGATGAGTTTATGTCTATGGCTTATAGTTACTTAAAGCCTGGTGGTTTCTTTTATTTAATGGACGGTCACCCTGTCAGTATGATTATGTCAAATGAACCAGACGGTGAAGATATAAGAGTTGCTGGTACTTATTTTAAAGAGAATACTGAACCGAGTTTTTATGAAGGCTCAGAAGACTATGCAGATAAGGAAGTTATTATAGATGCACCAACTTATGAATGGCATTATACAGTAAGTGATATCTTAAACTCAGTAGGACAAAGCGGCTTAAGATTGACTTCATTTAATGAACATCCATTTTGCGATGATACTTATTATGTGGGTATGAAAAAAGATTCAGATGGTTGGTACAGACTAAATAATGAAAGCAAGTTGCCGCTGATGTATTCATTAAAGGCTATTAAATAATAGAGGTGTTATGACAACAATATATGATAGAGCAGAGATATACGATTTGGCCCATACAGACAAAAAAGAACAAGTCCTAAGAGACTTTTATTCTGGCTTATTTAAAGATAAGCACATTAAAGATATTTTAGATGTATCCATAGGTAGTGGCAATTTAAGTCTTTCTTTACTTGATATCGGTTACAATCTATCTGGTTCTGATTTAAGTGAAATCATGCTAGACAGGTGTAAACAAAAGGCTAAAAAGAGACAAGTAGACTTAGATCTTAGACAAGCTGATTTTAGAAAGGTAAGCTCTGTCTTTGATAAACAGTTTGATCTAGTTATGAGTACGGGTAATTCCATTCCTTATGTCAAAGGAGATGATGTTTATACAACCTTGTGTCAGATGGACAAGCTTGTTAAGGCTTTTGGTTATATTTACATAGACTTAAGAAACTGGGACAAAATTGTGAAGGAAAAACAGAGATTTTATCTCTATAATCCATTCTTTCATAATGAGACAAGAGTGAATGTCATACAGGTGTGGGATCATCATGAAGACAAATCTATAACCTTCAATATTCTATACACCTTTGAAAAGGACAATAAGATTTATCAAAAGGAAATATTTGAAGAGCATTATCATCCGCTTTTTAGAAATGATCTGATAAAAATGATTAAAAACCTTAATTATGAAATTATTGACATGGCTATGTTTCCTAAGCTAAGAGACATGCCTGTAGATCAAGTGGATTGGTATTTTATTTTAGCCAAGAAAAACATGTGATTCTGATATTTGGAGTAAACAATGGAGTTATTATACATGATAATAATGGGCATGTTTGTAATTGTAGCGAGTATATACATGACCTATTTGGGGATAGCATCTTCTTTTCCAGAAATACTTAAAAGTAAATCTAAATCATTTAACAGAAAAAAACATCTACTAGCTTATATATTATTCGCTGGAAATACATTAGCTTTTTACTCAGTATTTACTCAAGATGTAAACTTGGCTGTGATAGCTTTTCTACAGGTTGTATTTAGTTCTATTTTGGTATGGAGATACCTTGTTTTAAAGAGAAATGATGACAAGGCTGATTATTAGGGGTATGATGTAAATAGGGGGAAATACATGAATATTAGAGAAGGCTACATGCCGTTTAAAAACCACAAGACCTATTATAGAATTGTAGGTGAAAGTAAAGAGGGAAAGAAACCATTGGTTTTACTTCATGGTGGACCAGGATCTACCCATAACTATTTTGAGACACTTGATAGGCTGTCTGAAATGGATAATAGAATGATTGTTATGTACGACCAGATAGGTTGTGGTAATTCTTACATAGAAGGACATGAAGAATATTTTAATGCTGAAACTTGGATAGAGGAATTAATCGCACTAAGACAACATTTAGGCCTTGATGATATCCACTTACTCGGCCAATCATGGGGTGGTATGCAGGCTATATGGTATGCCATAGAATACAAGCCAAAAGGTATTTCATCGTATATCTTATCTTCTACTTTATCATCAGCAAAGTTATGGGAAGAAGAGCAACACAGAAGAATAAAGTATATGTCAGAAGAACATCAGACGGCATTAAAAGAAGCGCTGGAGTCAGGGAATTATGAGAATCCTGCTTATCTAGAAGCTTTAGATGTCTTTATGGACAATCACTGTGGCCCTACAATTACAGAGGATTCTCCAGAATGCTTAACAAGAAAGAAGGTATCTGGTAAGCTAGCCTATGTAACTGGTTGGGGACCGAATGAGTTCACACCAACTGGCACGCTCAGTGGTTATGAGTTTACAGATAGACTTCATGAAATTAAAGAACCTTGTCTTATTACAAATGGCCAAAGAGACTTATCTTCACCACTTATAGCAAAAGTTATGTATGACAATATAAAAAATGCTGAGTGGGAGTTGTTTCAGTTCTCTAGACATATGCCTTTTGTAGAAGAGAATGATAAATACATTAAAGTATTAATTAAATGGCTCAATAAAAATGATAAGTAACATGAAAAAAGCTTGGTTTGCCAAGCTTTTTTATATAGAGGATGGATCATCGTTGACATAAAGTTCTGTAATAACCATATAGTACTTAAAGGATAGTTGAATGACGTATTTGACACAAAAGTTTATCCAGTCATTATTTGATATTTCTTTGTTGCCGTATATAGTTCCATCAGTAAAGCCATAGGATTTTAAATGACCAAGTGCTTGTTTGACGGTCTTAGCCTTAACAAAGGTGCATATATAAGTGGCATCCTTAAATAGATAAGCGCAGGCTAAAAACCGATTATAGTCAGGAAACTCTTTTGCATATAACTCTTTAACATGAAAGACTTCATCCAGAAGTTGCTTTTTCAAGTCTTCACTTGGTTGAAAGTTTTGCTTGAACACCTCATCTGAAAGTTCTGCTAAATGATCAAGAAACTTGAATTTCAAGTTTTTTAGTAAATAATCATTTGAAGGTATTCTACTCTTACTTATTTCGTTTCCTATATGGCTGGTTATAAATTCAAATCCAACGAAATCTAAGATGCTATCACGCATATTTGTCTCCTTTGTGCGAACTACTAAGAGAGGATAACTAGTAATGAAAATGTAGTCACTATTTATTATTTACCCTTGACGATTAAACTAAATCTTTAAATAAGTTGAAAGGACTTTATTCAAAGAAAAAAGAAGCTTGAAAGCTTCTTAGTCTAAGTCAAAACGACGCTTTGTTACATAGGATAAATCAACGGTTTGATACCATTTATAGCCCTTATTTAGTCCATCTTCTAGACTGGTGTTTGGTACGAATAGACCATCTATTTTAAGTGAGCTTGTATCGAAGAATAAATCAATGTTTGCAAAAGGAAACTTTTGTCCATTAGAGAAGGCCTCATCATCAGTGATTCTTTTAATGACCGCATTGTTTCCAACAGCTCTTTCACCTGCTTTGATCCATCTGGTCCAGTTAATCTTATCTTCATGAGCAAGGTTATAGGCTTTATTTATTGAAGCCTTATTATCTAAACAGCTGTAAAAAACTTGTGCTAGGTCGTGAACGTAAATAAATTGTACATGACACTTATCTTCTAAACTGATGATTTCACCTTTTTTAATAGATTCAAACAAGTAGGCATCTCTATAAATATCATTGAATTCACCATAAATGTAAGTTGGTCTGAAAATAGTAACAGGAACCTGGTGCTTAAGTAAATATTCTTCCGCTAAATATTTATTATAGCCATAATCGTTTGGATATACAGGATCTTTGCCTCTTGGATGATCTTCATAAATTGTCTTGCCTTGTTCAAGGTTGATGTAAACAGAACCTGTTGAGCACATAACAAATCTTTTTAAGTTGGATGTATCTATGGCATCTAAAAGCATCTGAACATCTTTTTCAAAATAAGGCGTTACATCTATGACATAATCATAAGCACCAGTGAGCTTTTTTAGATCGTGAGGATTTCTTCTGTCCCCTATAATATGTTCATGGATACCTTTATAGTCAAGAGGATGACTACCTCTTGTAAATATGTCTACTGTATAGCCTTTGTCAATACCTGTCATAGCAACAACTTTACTGACAAAACTGGTTCCACCCATAATAAGTACTTTCATGATTGCCTCCTATATTTCTTCGATTAATCTTTCTATTTCTTCTACACAAACATCTATATCTTCATAGGTGGTTTTATAGGAGCATAGACTGATACGCATGATATCTTTGTTCATCCATTTAGCACCACCTAACCACATGACACCGGACTTTTGAATGGCATCAATAAGCTTTAAGGTAGCTTCATTAGATTGATACCTTGCAATAATTTGATTAAAGTGAATATGATTTAGTATCTCAAAGCCGATTTGACTGAGTTTATTGGCAAAGTATCCAGCCTTTATATGCATTTCATAAACCATTTCACCAATGCCTTGTTTGCCTAAACCTTTTAGGGTAGACCATAAGTCAATGGCTCTAGCTCTTCTTGACATTTCAGGGCTATACATCATGCCATCTCGGTCCTTACTTTTTATGATGTAAGATCCAGACATCTGCATAGATTCTACAAAAGACCTTTCATGACGGCATATAACAATGCCATTGTCATAGGGTGCGTTAAGTGTTTTATGACCATCTACCGACCATGAATCTGCAAGTTCAATGGCTTTAGTAGAATCAGCAAATCTTTCATCTGCCATTGCCCATAAGCCAAAAGCACCATCAACATGGATCCATGCCCCTGTATTCTTTGCCTTTTCAAAAATCTTTTCCATAGGATCAAATGCCCCTGAAGAGACGTGACCTGCTTGGGCAATAATCAGCGTTAAATCGTCAATATCCTCTAAAAGTTCGGCTTGCATGCGTCCTTGATCATCTGCAGGAATTGTCCTTACCATATCTGACCCAAGTCCAGCAAGAGAGAGGGCCTTGTAAACAGTAGAATGAGCACCTGCACCGACAATCACTTTAATTCTTGGTAGTTCATTTAAACCTTGTCTAATAGGGTCATATCCTTTTTTACTGAGAAGATAGTTTCTTGCCGCACATATACCAACCAGTGTAGCTGTTGAAGAGCCACTAACATAACCTACTCGAGATTGGTCAGGCAGGCCAAGTAAATCAAGAAGCCATTTTTCGACAATAGACTCTATTTTAGATGCAATTGGAGATAAGACAAACATAGCAGGATTTTGATCCCAGGTATCTGCTAACCATTTTGTTGGCAGTGAAGATGGAATAATGGAACCGCATACAAAGCCAAAGTATCTGCCACCTGTTTGAGCGACTGTTGCAGGTGAGCCGTATTTGTTCAGTAGCTTTAAAATCTCCATTGGTTCCTCTGGATTGTCATTAAGTGGTGTATCTAGGATATTTAAATCAGCAATGGCATGTTCAGTAGGATAGACCCGTCTATCCGTAATAGATTCGTGGTAGACTTGTGCATATATCTTAGCTTGTTCTAATGTTTCAGAGATATCTTGTTTTCGTATTTTATCCATAATAGGACTGATATATTTTTCCATAGTGCCTTCCTTTCTGTTTATCTTAAGTCTATAATGAAAATATGAGTGGTACAATAGTTGTATTGTATGGCATACAAAGGAGAGAAAATGGTTGAGTATTATGGTCATCAAATAGAATGGCTACCAAGAATCGATAAAAGTCAGAAGGGCCTTTATAGACAGATTGCTGAGAGCATAAAAGAGGATATTGAAAAAGGATTACTTAAAACTGGAGACAAATTACCGCCACAAAGATTGATTGCAGATTACTTTGAAATTAATCTTTCTACGGTTACTAAAGCTTATAAGTACTGTGAAAGCAAAGGCATAATCCATGGAGTAGTTGGAAAGGGGACCTTTGTCAGCAACTCATCAGGGATTCCTTCCTATATTTTTGAAGGCCATGAATCATGCCAGCATGATCTTGGTATGCTTCATCCCTTATACTGTACAAATGACAGATTGATAGATGATATCAATCAGCTGATGCCTCATTTTGATAGGGCTTATATGTATCAGTATGCCAATGTTTCGGGTGGGCTTAAACATAGATACATTGCTGCTAAATGGTTAAGTAAGTTAAAAATTGAAGCTATCCCTGAAAAAATCGTTATAACATCTGGAGCACAGAATGCACTTTTTGTTGTCTTAATGGCTGAGTTTAACAGAGGGGACTATCTTATTGTAGACCACATGACCTATGTAGGTGTCTTAAGTACTTGTAAACAACTGGGCATTCATTTACTTGCTGTAGAAAGCGATGAAGAAGGTATAAGGATGGATACTATTCAGGACTTATTGCCTAAATATCCTGTAAAAGGCATCTATTTAATTCCAGATTGTCATAATCCAACTACACGGGTTATGACCTTAAAAAGAAGAAGAGAACTTGCAGATGTTATATTAGAACATCAACTGGTCTGCATAGAAGACAGTGAGTTTAGGTTTTCAACAGATTTATCATTGCCAACTCTATACCAGCTTGCAGGTGACTTTACTTATCATATTAATAGTTTGTCTAAACTTTTAAACCCTGGATTTAGAATTGCCTACTTGCTCATGCCTAAAAAGGCTGATATTCATCAAATAGAGCTTACAATGTCTAATGTTATCTTTATGGCTTCATCCATTACAACAGAGATGATTGCCTCTCTTCAGTCTTCTGAAAAACTAGATGAGATATTAGAAATCAGATTAGATGAATTAAAAAACAGAAATCGGATATTTGATGAAGTGTTTGAAATCACCAACAAAGAGGACAAGTGTTTTATGTATCGTTATATAAATTTAAATGACTTAGGTGAATTTGATATAGAAGGCTACCTGTTGAAAAAAGATATCAAAGTGTTTGCATCTGAGCGATTTATTGCAAGTGAGTCAAACCATAAAAAGGGCATAAGGATTTCCTTATCGAACTCTAATAATATAGAAGAGCTTAAGAAGTCACTGGAACACCTTAAAGAGTGTTTAGATGACTTTGGTAAAACGTATAAATGAGTTATACAGTGCAAATGATGAAAGGATAAATTATGAGTCGTACAACGCAATCAATTAAAATGCTTGGTTATCTACAAGCTCACAAACATGAATACAAAAGTTTATTAGAGATCAGTGAATTTCTAGAAGAAAAAACGACTAGGAATGTGCGCAATTATAAAAATGAAATTCATGATGCAGGTTATAGTATACTATCTAAAAAAAATACAGGCGGTGGTTATAAACTCGAGTCAGATTGCACCCTTTATCAACCTAATCTAACCAAGGATGAAAAACTTGCCCTTTATGATCTTCATAAAATCGTTAATTTAGATAAGGCAAATGTAGGATCGAAAGATACTTTTTCTGCTTTAACTAAAATAATTGCAAGCTTTGACAAAGAAGAGCTAGAATCTAACTTAGATGTGATTCAAACACATTCAGAAATGAAATCCAGTGTTGAGTTAAATGATTTTTATACAAAACTGCGTCTTGCTGTTGTATATGGATATAAAATAGAGGCTAAGTATAGGTCAATAAAAAATAATCACTTAAAAGATGATGAGCTTTCTAAAAAAATGATTAATCCCTATGATTTGGTTAGAGTAGATGGCAACTGGTACTGTGTAACCTTTAGCAATAAGCTTCATATGACGATAGCTTATAAACTCAATCGTTTTGTAGAAATTGAAGTTACAAATGAAACTTTCTGGCGAGATCCAAAGTATAATCTTTCTAGTGTCATTGACGAGTTGGGATTGATAGATGACAAACAGATGCAAGCCAGAGTAAAACTTGAGTTGAAAAATGAAGCCATACAAGGGATTACAGAAAATCCAGTTGGTATCGTTCATAGAATGGAACCTATGGGAGACCGTTTAATATATGAAGCCGATATTCGAGGTGATTACAAGATACAAGAACTCTGTTTAAAATATGGTCCAGATTGTACTGTGCTTGGACCAAAGAAAGTCAAAGATAGGATGGATCATTTAATTAAAGAGATGTATAAGAAGATATCAACTGATTAGTTGATATTTTTTTATTTCGAATAAATAGTGACACGTATATGGTCACTGAGTTTGATACAGTATATATAAACTTGTTCTTTGAAAACTAAATAAATCGGCGAATAAATAAAGGAGGTCAAATGTATTATAGAGTAAATGTAGGTATTGAAAGACTTTATTTTGATTATTTGGAGTTTATCCGTGATGATGATTTTTACATTATGTATGTTTTTAATAGTTTTAAGTCTACTGAGATTAAAAGGGGAGAGTTACTAAGTATTTCACCTAGAGGATCAATTGAGATGATTGTAAAGACTAGTAATCCTATCGAGGAATCTGCTGTTAGTGAAATGGTAAGAAAAACCTTATCAACATTACAGGGCAGAAAAAAGAAGAATGATATTTTAAGAAATCATGAATCGATTAGACAAATAAGTATGAAGCCTATAAAAAAAAGTGAGGCTGCCTATGTGATCAAAGAAAACCATTACAATAGGTTGAGACGATTAGAATCAGATTTAAGACATCCCCATTTAAGATATTACAGATTGATACGTTCTATGCTGAAAAGACTTGGCCCAGATCATCTTTTAAAAGTACTACCAACTTTTTCGATAGTGATGAAAAAGGACAACATGTCTGATTATTTTAAGAAAGCTTTGTTCTACTTGTTTGTAAAGAATTATTTCACCAAACATCGTTTAATCTTTAAACACAACTTGAATAGATTTGATGCAGAAATAATGATTTTTAAAAACTATGATGTTGGTAAGATTCTTATAATTGATAAGGAAAATGATTTTTTTGACAGGCATAAGGTTAAAGACCTTTTTAAAGTGAACAATCGTCATGCCTATATACTTGAGACTGATGATGTAAAAGATATAGAGAATGAGGATTTTCATTTTAGAATAAGCCAGAAAAAAGATGCTGTGACTCAGGTTCTTGAAAAACATGTTATTGATGAAACCATGAAAGAACTTAATCAAATGATTGGTCTAAATAAGATGAAGGAGACTGTAAAAAGAATTCTTGTCCATCAATATGTCAACCAAATTCACCATGATTCTGGTGAATCTATTTCAAATCACTTCGCTTTTATGGGTGGACCAGGTACAGGTAAGACAACAGTAGCAAGGCTCTTATCCTCTTATTTTTACAAGCTAGGACTTTTATCAAAAGGTCATACTGTAGAGGTGGACAGGGGACAACTGGTTGGTGGCTATGTTGGTCAAACAGCCCTTAAGACCAGTAATATATTAAAGAAGTCTCAAGGCGGTGTGCTTTTTATAGATGAAGCCTACAGTTTGTATGGTGAAGGAAGAGATTATGGTATTGAAGCCATTAATACAATTACCAAACATATGGAAGATCATCGACATGACTTTGTTACAATCTTTGCAGGTTATAAAAAGCCCATGGAAAAAATGATGACCATGAACGAAGGACTGAAAGGTCGTATCAACCACCATATCATTTTTGATGCCTATTCATCACATGAAATGTGTTTGATATTTGAATCCATGTGTGATAAAGAAGGTTTTAAATATGAAGAGAGCCTAGTAGAAAACTTACATGATTATTTTGAAACGCTAGAAGATACCATGAAAAATGGTCGTCATGTAAGACAAATCTTTGAGTCGGTTAAGGAGACATATGCTTATAGGATTTATGAGACAAATGATACAAAATCAATTAAAAACTTAAAAGTAAAAGATTTTATTAAACCCTATCATGAAAAAGCTCATGATAAAGTCATTGGATTTAGGAGGTCAGTATGAAGAAGATAATTTGTATACTTGTAATGCTTATGATGGTGTCTTTTGTATATGCAGAGGATACAGGCTTTGTTGATTTATCAGAAGAACACTGGGCTTATGATGAAATCAAACTGCTAAAGGAAATGCAAGTCTTATCAGGGTATGAAAGTAGAGAGTTTAAGCCCGATGAACATGTGACACGTGAGGAGTTCGCAGTTATGTTAAGTAAAGTGTTTGGTTTATCTAGTGACAGTTACTTGCCAACGTTTTCTGATGTAACGCCAGACAGGTGGTCTTTTGACTATATAGAAGCTTCAAAAGATTATTTAACAGGTTATTATCCATATGGAGGTAAGCCTTTTTACCAGCCAGGTATCTATACAAGCAGGGAGGATGTAACGGTTGCATTAATTAGAGCCTTAAACTTAGATAACGAGACTAATGTATCTTTAGCTTTTACTGATACAGATGAAATATCTAGAAATATGAGACCTTATATTGCAACTGCAGTTAATGAGCATTTGATATCTGGCTATGAAGATAATACTTTTAGACCGCAAAATCCTATTACAAGAGCTGAAATTGCCATACTGCTTCATAAAGCTTTAAAGCAGTCCAATTTCTCACAGAAGTTTGTATTAGAAGTTGAACTGCCAAAAGAAACACCATTTGACAAAGTTGTTGTGGTTGGTAAAACACATCCAGATGCTGACGTAAGTGTAAACGGTTATTCTGTAACCAATAACAAGGGGACTTTTTCAGGAATCTATCATTTTGATCATGGAGAGGGAGACTATGATATAGAAATCATCTCTAAGATGCCGGATGGTCGTATCAAAAAAGACCTTAGACAAGTGACTTATAAACTACCTGAAGGATACTTTGATATTGTTTTAGATGAACGTTCAGAAACGGATGAAATATATGCCAGAGGGTCTATATTCAACTTTAATTATGAACATTCGATTTACATTAATAATGAATCTGTCTACATAAAAGGTGATGGTAATTGGGATAAGAAGTTAAAGCTTGAAGTGGGTGAAAACAGTTTTAGTTTTGAAATGGTTGACCCTTTTGGTGTTAGACATAAAAAGGGAAAAATCGTTACCTTTAACCCGACTGGACCAGAGATATCTATTTATAATGTATTTGACCAAACCACACAGAAGAAGTTTACCTTGTCAGGTATGGTAAAAGATAAACTTGATAATGGTGTCAAACTTTACATCAATCAAAAACCTGTAAGTGTATCAGGAGGACACTTCTCTAAGATTTATGAGCTTAAAGAGGGAGATAATGAATTTCATCTGACAGCTGTTAACAAATATGGTGTCCAGTCTGAGGAATCCTTTACTGTAGACTATCAACTTTCTAGTACTGAGATTCTTGACTTGACTTATCCATCTTCTACAAGTAAGGATAGGATTTACTTGGAGTTTACTTGTATCAATGAATCACAAGAAGATTTTTCGCTTTACTTAAATGGAGAATATCATAATCACCTGACAAGTTTCTCTGGTGATAGGTCTGAAAAAAAGTATCAAATGAAGCTTGATCTAAAGCCAGGTGACAATACTTTTATAATAGAAGTTAATACAAACGGCAAGATTGAATCAAAAGAGATATCGATTGAGTACATGCCTCCTGTACCTAGTATAGAAATTCTAAGTGTTGACGAAGAAACCTACTATGTCAGTGTTCAAACAAGTGATGATTTAAATGCCTTTTTAAATGGTGAGAAAATACAGCAAACAAGTCGCTCGTCTGTAAACGACGACTATTATCTGTACTATTACGCACTTGCCTTAAAAGATGATGAAAATACCTTTAGAGTGATGAATGCACTGGGCTTAGAAGCAGAGATAAACTTAAGTAAGATAAAAGGAGAAGACCATGATTGATAAAATTATTAGAAAGATAAATGAGGCTGCAGATCTGGATGTTTTAAATGAACTTGTCGTTGTCATTAATGTGATGATTAGCCTCCACGAAATAGGGAAAAATGAAGGACTATTAGCTTTAGAAGAAGCTCTTTATAAACCAAATATCAAGTCTTTAGAGTGTTATGATTTTCTTGAGGAAGCTGTCATGATGATTGTAGATGGCTTTGATCCGATAGAGGTAGATGAATGCCTTCACTATCTTATGCATTCCAGTGCTAAAGAAGAAGAAGATTATCTGATTTATCATATTATTAGTACAAGTGTCTTAAAAATCCAGAAGGGATGCAATACTCGTATCTTAAAGAAGTCTTTAGTTTCACATATCAGTTTTGACAATAGAAAACTAGTTAGGAGCCCATTGTTTATAGAAAGGTAGAAAGTTATGGATGAGGAACTAAAAAGCTTTAATAAAGTCAAAGAGAACCTAAGCGTATTCATGTCCTATTTAGAGTATAAATTATGTATAGAAACTATTAGACCATTTCTTTTTGAAGGAAACACACTCTACTTAGAGGTTAAAAATGAAGATCAAAAGGATATGTTACAAGATAGGTATTTTTCACTGATTAATGAGCAAATGATACAGGTTTATAACAAAGTCTATGACATCAAATACATTTTGGCCTTAAGCAGTAAACATAGTATAAGTCATCAGATGCTCAGGTTGTACGATCAACATAAATCTAATCCTAAGAATAGTTTTCAAAACTTTATAGTAGGTGACTCTAATAAGTATGCGTTTGATGTTATAAGAAAGATTGGAGAAAATAAAGAACCTTTTGGCTATATAGTCTATCTATATGGAGACTCTGGTACAGGTAAAACTCATCTCTTAAATGCTTTAACAAGAGATTTAGAATCTGAAAAAGAAAAAGTTGTCTTGTTCCTGAATCTTGTAGATCTGATGAATGAAATAATATTGGGAGTTAAGAACGGACAGGATAAAACTGTTATGTCTCTATTGAATGGAGTAGATATCCTCTTAATTGATGATATTCACTTCATCAATGGTAAGGAACGCACTCAGCAAATATTAGTAGATTTGATAGACAAAATGATTAGAAATAATAAAGTAATAATTTTATCATCATCAATTGAGCTAAGTAATTTAAACATGCTGGATCAAAACCTGGAAAGCAGAATATTATCAAGTGTCAGACTTCATTTGAACAAACAAGATGACAGTATAAAAATGACCTACCTTTTGAAAAACTTTAATCTAAGCAAAGAATTTCAGAAAAGCTTTAGAGAAGAGATCGTAAAGAAAGATATTTCATTTATTAAAATAAAGGGCTTTGTGAATGAAATGAAGCTATTAGAGGTGACAAAAGAGAACTTAGTTTATAAATACTTTAAGTATAAGATTTGGGATATATGATATTGTGCAGTTTGCACTATAATGAATACGCTACCTTTAACTATAATAAAAGAGTAGCCTTATTATGGATGCTTTGTTTATTAGTTTAAAAGAATAGATTATAATAAAGTGATATAAACTTTTAATAAGTAAATGGATTTGCAAACACTATTGATTTGGAGGATTTAATGATCAATTATATGAAAAAATTAACGGAAGTTCTATTAGGTGTTGAGAATATGTCTGATGATGTTAGAAAATATCAGGATCAAATGACTTCTCAAATAAACTATATTAATAATGAACTTAATATTACGCATAAAGATTATCGTTTAAGAACGATAGAAAATGGTGTTTTTATGGCTCCAGTAACGATGCCATGTATTATAAACACACAAGAAAATAAGACACCAAAGTTCGATTTTGTATATTTCGGATTAAATCCAGGGTATAGTGATGAGCAGTATTTAGAAAAAGAAGCAGCTCACAAATATGACGGTGGTTACTTCAGTTTTTATAATTCTTATGGAATAAATGATTTTTTATTAAAAGGAAAGATGAATACTTATTACCAAAGAGTTATGAAAGTGATATATGCATTATTTCAGGAATCTAACAAAGAGACTGTTTCAATTCAAGATGTAAGGGCTAAGTTTGGTTATGACAAATTAACACCAGTTTATAAGAATGATCATTTAGTTTTTAGAGAGTTGACTAAGGATATGTCACTTGCATTTCCTGAGCTAATACCTTACCATTCAAGAAAATTTGGTGAAAGTCTCGATATGCTAAAAGATAAGCTTGAAAGTTTATCAGTTTATAATAACTATTTAGATGAAGTTCTTCTTTCAATTGAGAATAATCTAAGTGATGATGGTATTGTAGTAGCTAATGGGAGACCTGTACTAGAATTACTCGAGGGGCATATAATAGATAAACAGGCTCGCTTGATCCATGAAGATGTTGCTATTAAAGTCTATAAGATTAGGAAAAACTTATGGGTGATGTTCAAACGTCAACTAGGTGCACAAGACTTTGAACTTAATATATCAGAAAATATGAAGATGTTTGGGGATAAAATAAAAGAGTTAAGATCGAGTGAAAATTTTCAATCAGTTGCAAAGAATAATTATATATCTAAAAAGTGTGAGTCATCAGAAGTAATGGATGATATGATAAAAGAGACTTACAAAACGTTTGAAAAAGGGGAATCAATGGTTAAAAAATCTTCACATACATATTCCGCTCATCATATACCATTTAAAATAAACGAGGAACTAAGTATAAAAGTATATGATTACTTAATAGACAAAGGATTACATGTTCATCATGGAACGAATAAATATTTAAGATGTAATCCAAAAGAGTTGAAGAATGAATTTCCTGAGGTAAGAAAATGGCCTGCACTGCATTTCGAAATTGTACTTAGATCTGGAAAAATGAAAGTGCAGTTCTTAGTGGATGATGTCAATAATGAAAAAGTTAAACCTTTTGTTGATGAAATGATTATGAAAAATGTTGATCCTAAGTTGATAACTGCCAAAAACCAAAGAGGTGTATTCTCGAAATCGATTAAGAATGAAGAAGCAGATGAAGTTATAAAAGTTCTTGATCAGTATTTTGATACTTATACAGATAGGGTATTAAAAATTTTCAACAAGATATAATACTAAAATAAAAGGAAGAGGTAGATTGAAAGATGCGCAGTCATATGAAACCAATTATAGGCATAACATCGAACTACTCGACTCATGATTATCATGGGACAAATCTAAAGATAGGTGCACCTGAACAGGAGTGGCAACTCTTGGCAGATGACTATATTTATTCAATTAAAGAAGCTGGTGGTATACCAGTCATTCTACCTGTTTTAAGTGAGGTTGAAGATATTAAATCACTCCTTTCAAAAATAGATGGACTACTTTTATCAGGTGGTAGTGATATAGATCCTAAATACTATAATCAATCTCCAAAAGAAGGCTTAGGTGGTTTGATGCCTAAAAGAGATGCTTATGAGTTAGAACTAGCTAAGATAGCTCTATATGAAACAGACCTGCCTATACTGGGGATCTGTAGAGGCTGTCAAACACTGACAGTGGTATCTGGAGGTACTCTAAATCAGGACACTAGGTATCAGGCAGAATCTCCCTTTAAACATGCTATCGTAGAATCCCCAAAACACCTACCATCACATGATGCAAGTCTTGAGGTGGATTCTAAACTATATAAGGTATTTGGTGTTGATAAGCTAGGTATTAACAGTTTTCATCATCAGTCCATTGATAGACTTGGGAAATATTTTTTAGCCACCATGCATGCATCTGATGAAACTATAGAGGCAATAGAACTTTCAGGAGAAAGGTTTGTTATCGGCACTCAATGGCATCCTGAAATGATGGTGGAAAAGAATCCATCCTACATGAAGGTTTTTGAAGCATTTGTTGAATCATGTCAGAATGATAGATAAGTGTTTTCTACATACTTAAATAGAGTTTGTCGTGTTATGATTGATACAAGGGGGACTTATGACTGATATTAATTTAGATTTATTAACTTTAACAGAGGTAACTGCTGAGACTGTAAGAGAGGTACTTAGATTATCTGTAGCAGACAAGCAAAAACATTTTGTTGCTTCTAATGCCATTTCTATATCTCAAGCGTATTTTTCTGATACAGCATGGTTTAGAGCCATATCATATGATGGCACTTTCGTTGGATTTGTTATGCTGGATCTTAACATTAAAGATGAAGACTACTACTTATGGCGATACATGATTGATGAGAAGCATCAAGGAAAGGGCTTTGGTAAAAGAGCACTTGAACTTGTTGTAGATTTTGTAAAGAAACAGCCAGGCGCTAAAGCGTTTTATACTTCTTGTGTACCAGGAGAGGGATCGCCATCCAAGTTTTATGAAAAGTTTGGCTTTGTAGCAACTGGTGAAATTGATGAAGGTGAGCACGTGTATAAGCTTACTTTAGGTGAATAGAATGTTTTTAACCTCGTTTTGAACGAGGTTTTTCTTATGCTTAATTTTGAGTATGGCAAGTTTGGTTAAATCAATCTTATCAATTGTAATAAGATCTGTTTTCCTATAAATTATAGAGACTTACACTTTTAAAACTATCTTGGTATAACTGCGTTGTGAATATTCTTTATATTCGTTATATTTATGATTATTCTTTCTTATATTTGTGATAGAATTAAAAAGATACTTTTTAGTGTAGATTGGTTGTATTTATGTATAGAAGGGGGCTTATGGAAGAAACAAAACGAAAAAAGAGAAAACTGTTTTTGAATGTATATTATGTGTTTAAAAACATGAAAAAATGGCATCCTGAAGGCATTGTTGCTCTGATATTAAATACCATAGCTGTTGCTATTGCACCATTTGTTTGGGTAGTGGTACCTAAACTGGTTATTGATGAGCTTGAGTCTAGTGCAGATATGAACAAGATCATGTGGATACTTGGTATTACCCTTGTAGTAGCTGGTCTTGTCTACTTTACAAAAGAAGCCTGTATTGGCTATTACAGAATGAAAATGGCTAGAGTTCGCATGTTGTTTGGACTTGAGCTTCATGAAAAAGCCATGAAACTTGAATACCATCATGTGGAAAATTCAGATACTCAAACCCTTTTACATAGGGCGACACGTACCACTTCTAATCCTAATGCAGGTATGGGTGGAGTCATGAAGTATTCTTTCTCTGTATTTGGTTACATATTAGGTTTTATAGGCTACGTTGGTATTTTGATGAATCTTCATCCATTGGTACTCGTTTATCTATTAGGAAGTGTATACATCACTTACAAACTTAAACAAAGGTCAGATGCATACGAACATGAACAA
Source organism: Acidaminobacter sp. JC074 (assembly GCF_022496765.1). Taxonomy (GTDB): domain Bacteria; phylum Bacillota; class Clostridia; order Peptostreptococcales; family Acidaminobacteraceae; genus JABXKX01. The sequence continues at coordinate 100,011 of NZ_VANV01000008.1, forward strand.
GAAGAAGAAATGAGATTTTTCGGAAGAAAAGCCCAATATCTTTCAAATACCATGACTGATTTTGAATTTGGTAAAGATACACGTATCTATCAGCTAAAGGATATGCTTGTCAAAAAGATGGTCTTCAACCACGAAAAACAAGAAACGATTAGAAAACGCATTTTAAAGAAACGCTTTAATGTAAACTTCTTTGATGCGCTTCTGGTATTTCTTCGAGATGGCATTGTTTTAGGTTATATCACATACATGGTCTTAAAGGGCCAGATGGGTTTTGGTAACTTCATCTTTTATGTAACAGCTGTCAGCGGTTTTGCAGCTTGGATGCAGATACTGATGAGAGATTTTACTGAGTTAAAGTTATGTGCAAGATATGTAGATGACTACAGAAACTTTATGGACATAGAAGACTATCTAGTTCAAGGGGAGCCTGAGAAACTACCTGAAGGTGACAGGTTGTCTATAAACTTTAACAATGTGACTTTCAAGTACCCGGGAACAGATAAAGTTATATTTGATGACTTGTCTCTAGAGATACCTGCTGGACAAAAGCTTGCTGTTGTAGGGGTCAATGGTGCAGGCAAGTCTACTCTGATTAAACTTCTGACAGGATTGTATAAGCCTGATGAAGGCTCTATAACAATAGATGGTACCGATACAAGTCATTTCTCCTTAACTGAGTTGTACAAGTTGTTTTCAGTAGTATTTCAGGAAATCAAACCTTTCGCCGCTTCTATAGCAGAGAATGTGGCTGCATCTGAAGATCTAGATGAAGAACTTGTTTGGGCTTCTTTAAAAAGAGCAGGACTAAAGTCTAAGGTAGAGTCTTTAGAGAAAAAAATACAAACACCTCTTTTAAAAATCATTGAAGATGATGGTTTGGAGTTATCAGGTGGAGAAAACCAAAAACTTGCACTTGCAAGAGCTCTTTACAAGGATGGTCCAATCGTTATACTAGATGAGCCGACAGCAGCACTTGATCCAATTGCTGAAAAAGGCATCTATGAAAGTTTTGGCGATATGATTGATGGTAGAACAGCCATTTTTATATCACACAGACTATCTTCTACAAAGTTCTGTGATAAGGTGGCTTACTTTGAGGAAGGTTTGATAAAAGAATATGGGACACATGAAGAGTTGATGGCCTTAGAAGGCAAGTATGCTCATATGTTTAATACTCAGGCTAAATACTATCAATCTGAGGAGGTGAGTGCATAATGGAAAAGCAATTCTTAAACAGTAACCGACAGGTAATTACTTATTTCATTCGCTTGGTTCATAAGTTGACACCCCAGTATATACCTGCACTTGTCTTACAGTCCATATTTAAAACACTGAGACCACTTGTCTTTATATTTGGTCCCAAACTTATTGTAGATGAACTGACAAACCTGCAAAGGGTTGAGTATATGGTTGGTTTGATTGCTATGATTGCTATCTCAAACTTTATTCTTACTTCAGGCGAAAGATGGTTTGAGTATAAAACCCAGTATTATACCCAGCTTTTTAACAATGCTTTTGAAAGATATATAGCTAAGAAGACTGCTGAAATTGATTATTATAACATTGAAGATCCTGACATATTAGATTTAAAGGAAAGAGCCTTGTTTGCCATCAGAAACCATTGGTTGATGGGCTCTATGATAATGGCGCTATCAAGTGTTACCAATGAAGGAATCTTACTTTTGAGTTTGATTGGTATCATCTGGACTTTTAGTCCATGGATTTTACTCCTTCTGATAGGCGTTGTTCTTGTGAACTCTTTCTTGTTTAGAAAAGTACAGGAGTACTATTACTTTGAATCTACTGAAACAGTAGGTAACAACAGATCATTTGTATACTTTTTAAGACAGTCAGCAGACTTAGAGATTGCTAAAGATGTTAGACTCTACAATATGACCGACTTGATTCTATCTAAGATGAACAGAACAAACTTACTGATCTATAAAACTTATTTAAGAGTCTATTCAGCTATTTCTAGATTAAATGGATTTGTCAGCGTAAATGTTCAGATTCAAACAGTTATAACTTATTTCTTGTTAGCCAGAAGAACGCTTGCTGGCAGTGTCACTTTAGGTAACTTTATGATGTATGCTGGTTCCATTGGTAAGCTAGGCACAAGTATGAATCAGTTTGTTTCTAGTATCATAGAGGTCAACAGGCTGTGTAGACAATTAGAACTATTGGTTGAGTATGAAAAGATTCCAAGATCTCATGAACAGGGTGATCAGCCTATTTCTGAAGATTGCAAGTATGAAATCAAGTTTGAAAATGTTTCATTTAAGTATCCAAGAGCAGACGATTACACCTTAAAGGACTTGAATGTAACCATCAGACAAGGAGAGAAAATCTCTATCATAGGTAAAAATGGTGCAGGCAAGACCACTTTTGTTAAGCTATTAACTAGACTTTATAAACCAACTGAAGGTGTGATTACTTTAGACGGTGTAGACATTCAGGACTTAGACTATGAGACTTATATGTCTAAAGTGGCAGCTGTTTTTCAAGATTATCGATTGTTTGGAATAACTGTTGAAGAAAATATTACAGGTAAGGATAGTAATGAATATTCCTATAACATCGAACATATTATTAAAGAAGTTGGTATGGAAGAAGATGTATCAAAGCTTCAGTACGGTGCTAAAACAGCACTCGATAAAGGCTATGACAAAGAGGCTACTAAACTTTCAGGTGGTCAGTCTCAGAAGCTTGCCATTGCAAGAGCCTTGTATAAGGATGCTGAAATCGTCGTTTTAGACGAGCCGACGGCTGCCTTAGACCCTCTTGCAGAACATGATGTATACCAACGATTTGATGAACTGGTTCAAGGAAAAACAGCAATATACATATCACATAGACTGTCTTCATGTAGGTTCTGTGATAGTATACTTGTGTTTGAAAATGGCCATATCATTGAAAGAGGTTCACATGATGAACTGATAACAATAAAAGATTCTGCATATGCAGAACTCTTTAATGCTCAAGCAGAATACTATAGTGCATAATTTAAACCTCCAGTCAAGTTGACTGGAGGTTTAAATTATTTGGATTCGACAACTTTCTTTATATCTTGTAGATCAAGATCTATAGTCTTAAGAGTTGATTTTTTCATCATGCCGCTAAATATTGCGTTCATAATTTTACCTAGCATACTTTGAGGTGTGCCTTCAAATCCCATTGTGAGTTCGCAAGTATCATCTTTTTCTTTTATGGTGAATTTAGAAATGTAGACTGCTCCGTGACTTTCAGCACGAGTTTGATAATAGGTATTTTCTTCAGCATGTGTGATCCACATGGTTTCAAATGCTTCCTTACCAAACATAGTTCTAGCTTCTTTCCATTTCAGACCTATCAGAGAATCTTCTGGCTTGTTAATGATTTCAATGCTATTAATGCCTGAAATGTTTTGATCAGAATGTTCAATGTCTGTGATAACAGACCAAATATCTTTCTTACTACCAGAAATTGATATTTTAGATTCAACTTTCATAGTGGCCTCCTTATCTATTGTTTTTTACCTTTATTGCCATGGCTTCTTTGAAGTAAAGGTGAATAAGTTTTCTAAAAACGTCTTCATTGATTTTATCCATGTTGCTGATATAAAGACAGATCTTTCCACGTCTATAAGAACCTATTTTGTCTAGTAGGTCGGTATAGGGATCCAAGCCTTGTACGGCGAAATATATGGTAATATGAGCTTTTGCTGCAACAAAAGCAATAATTGGCATATCACCTTCGTTGGTTTTGTTGATATAGTGGAAGTCTCCAAAACCAATGGATTTGTCTTCCCATACTTTAGGTGGTGTATCGATTTCATCCTTCATGATGTTAAATATTCTGTAGGCATTTTCTTTTCGTCTTTCATTAGGGATTCTTTCTATCCACTCAGTAAACTTATCTTTCATTGCTAATCCTCCTATTCTTTATATACCGTTTTAGACATTATTGAAACTTAATCTCTTTATTTAGTTTACCAATTTGGTAGTTGGGTATTACGTGACTAGGAATGTAATTCACTTAAATATATTATGGGAGGTAACTATGAGCATGTTTTGTTTCCAATGTCAAGAAACCGCAAGAGGTACAGGTTGTACTGTAAGAGGTGTCTGTGGTAAGACTGAGGACATTGCAAGAATTCAAGATTTATTGGTATACACAACAAAAGGTTTGGCTGAAGTTGTTTACAAGGGTAAAATTGATGTGAATGAAATCATGAGATGTAATCATGAGCTCTTAAACTCATTGTTCATGACGATTACAAATGCAAACTTTGATGGTCCTATGCTAATCAACCAGATTAAAAAGGTGATTGCCTATCGTGAGGAAGCTAAAAAGTTAACGTCTGAAACATCTTGGTCAGATGCGGCTACATTTGAGTATACGACTGATGAAGAAATGCAGGAAAAAGCTGCTGCCATCGGCGTATTGGCTACAGAGCATGAGGACTTAAGATCTCTTAAGGAGATGGTTGTATACGGTTTAAAAGGCATGGCGGCATATAGTGAACATGCTCTTAATGGCGAAAAAGAAAATGTTGAGATTTATAGATTTATGTATGAAGCGCTTTATTTAGTGACAACTGAAATGACTGCTGATGACTTGGTTGCACTTGTTATGAAAACTGGTGAGCACGGTGTTATGTCAATGGCACTTTTAGATGAAGCCAATACAAGTAAATATGGTCACCCAGAAATCACAAGCGTGGATATCGGTGTAAGAAACAACCCTGGTATTTTGATTTCAGGTCATGACTTAACAGATTTAGAGCAGTTATTAGAACAAACAAAGGGTACTGGCGTAGATGTTTATACACACAGTGAAATGCTGCCTGCTCACTACTATCCAGCATTTAAAAAGTATGATCACTTCGCTGGTAACTATGGTGGCTCTTGGTGGCACCAAGTAGATGATTTCTTCTCATTTAACGGTCCTGTTTTATTTACAACAAACTGTATCGTGCCTCCTAGAAAAGAAGGTTACAGAGAAAGAATCTTTACAACAGGTTCTGCTGGACTACCAGGTGCTAAGCATATTTATCGTTTAGCAGATGGTTCTAAAGATTTCTCTGAGATTATTAAGATGGCCAAAGAAACTGAACCACCTAAGGAAATTGAGACAGGAACTATTGTTGGTGGCTTCGCTCATAATCAAGTATTTGCACTGGCTGATAAGGTTGTAGATGCTGTTAAATCAGGCGCAATCAAGAAGTTTGTTGTTATGGCAGGTTGTGATGGTAGAATGAACTCAAGAAAGTACTATACTGAGTTTGCTGAAGCTCTACCAAAAGATACGGTTATTTTAACAGCAGGTTGTGCTAAGTATCGTTACAATAAGCTTGACTTAGGTGATATTGGTGGTATTCCTAGAGTACTAGATGCTGGACAATGTAATGACTCTTACTCACTAGCCCTTATAGCCCTGAAACTTAAAGAAGTATTTGAACTAGAAGATGTTAATGATCTACCGATTGCTTACAACATTGCATGGTATGAGCAAAAGGCTGTTATTGTCCTCTTATCACTTCTATACTTAGGCGTTAAGAACATTCACTTGGGACCAACTCTTCCTGGCTTCTTATCACCTAATGTGGCTAAGGTACTTGTAGATACCTTTGGCATTGCTGGCATAGACACAGTAGAGAATGACATTAAAAACTTAATCTTATAATAAACTGGGGATGCTGATGCATCCCTTGTTACATGTAACATACATATTAAATTTTAGTTGGGTGGATGTAAATATTTCAATATCAAATATAATAATAAGATAGCCATCCTTGTGGAAGGGATTACTTATTATCATAAGTTCGGAACAGAAGAACTAGTAGAAAGCCACTGGCTATATGTGTTTGATTTATAACATGCTTAAACGAGAGGACTACTCTTCTTATATCATGTGATTTTAGCTTGATATTGGGTATAAGATTAATGTTGTATCAATGTGTTTAAGACTAGAAAGGCAAAGTGTTGAATGTTTGTCTTTTTTTATATCATGCATCTTGGAGGCAAAGAATGAAGTTAAGGAGTATTTTTAGAATCATAAATGCATCAGTTATTATTGTTATGGTTACCATGGCCGTCATATTGTTTGCGACTCTATCCAATCTAGATAGGGATTCTGATTGGGTCAATCATACATATGAAGTTATCCTAATGGCAGAAAAGCTCAGAGGGGACATGATAGACCAGGAAACGGGATTAAGAGGTTATCTAATTACGGGTGATGAAACTTATCTTGAGCCTTACAATCAAGCAAAAGAAACTTATAAGAGTCGTTTAAATGCCTTGAAAGTCAAAGTTTCTGATAATCCCGACCAGGTGGTTTTACTAGAGGACTTAGAGGACTTAGCTCTGTCCTGGGAAAATGAAGTTGCTGAAAGATACTTTCACATTAAAGATGAGATAGTTGAGTCGGGTCATGTCAGAGAAGAACTCATAGACCTTACTACTTCTGGCTTAGGCAAGGACAAGATGGATTATGTACGTCTGCTTGTTGAAGATATTGAAGATGAAGCCTTAAGGATGAATATCTTAATCAGCATGATCAATATGGAAACAGGTGTTAGGGCTTATATCATCAATGAAAAAGAAGTTTTTCTTGAGCCTTATTATCAAGGTAGGACTACACTAGATGTATATCTAAACACGCTAAATAATCAAGCCATCTCAAGTGCTGCATATGACTGGATTATAAATGTAGCTGAAAAAGAAATCGATTTGGTTCAAGAAGCATCTGTGTATCTGACCAATCAAGATTTGAATGATGAACTCTCAAAAGGTAGAGACCAGGCAATTATGAACCAAATTAGAAATAAAATTGATGTCTTTGAACAAGTTGAACAGGACCTACTTCTTGATAGAAGGATTCAGTCAGACTTGCAGTTTAGAATATCTCATATTGCTCTTTATATAGCTTCGGCAATCATTGTTCTTGCCGGCATCAGTCTATACTTTGCAACCAATAAGGTCACAAAACCTCTTGTTAACTTTACTAGCTTAATGAAAGACTTTGATGTGGACAATATTGATAAGCAGGTTGAAATTGAAACCTATGGTATATCTGAAATCAATACCATGATCAATGGTTATAAGTCTTTACTAGATATGCTTAGAGGTAATATAGAAGAAAGAGAAAGCAACAACTGGATCCAACAAGGGCAGATGCAGGTTGGAAAAATATCTGAAGAATCCTTAGATATAGATGATTTTTTATCACTGATTATTAAGTATGTCACTAAGAAGGTCAAAGGTCTTTACGGTAGCATTTATATCTTAGATACAACAGATAACAACAAGTACACTTTTGGGGGCGGTTATGCACTAGACAAGCTATCAGAAATCAGAAAGTCCTATCAAGTTGGTGAGGGTCTCATCGGACAAGCCGTACTGGATAAGGAACTTATAAGACTGTATGATGTTCCCGAAGATTATTTGAAGATCGATTCTAGCTTAGGCTCCACTCTGCCGAGCCTTGTGGTTATTCTACCTTGTGTTTTTGAAGGTCAAGTGATTGCTGTTCTCGAAATAGCCCTATTAGCGGCATTAAGTGATCGATCGGATCAGTTTCTTAATAAAATCGGTTCAGATATAGGTATTGTGATTAAAAATGCCATGAGCAGAGATGAGATAAAAATGCTTCTCGAGGCTGCAAACGAAGCCAATAATAAGTTAGAACTTCAAAAAGAAGAGTTAAAGGTTACCAACTCAGAACTAGAAAGTCAAAGCGCAGCTCTCATGAACTCACAGAGTGAGCTAGAAGTTCAGCAAGAAAACTTAAAGGCAATCAATGAGGAGTTAGAAGAAAATACAAGACTATTAGAATCTCAAAGAAAGGAACTTGAAACCAGGAATATTGAGTTAGAGGAGTCCAAAAAAATCATTGAAGACAAGTCTGATAAGTTAGAGCAATCAAGTCAATATAAGTCGGAGTTCTTAGCCAATATGTCCCATGAGTTAAGAACACCGCTAAACAGCATACTTCTTCTATCTGAACTTTTACGTGAATCAGAACTTTTATCTGAAGAAGAAACTGAGTACGCTGAAACCATTAACAAATCAGGTAAAGGCTTGCTTGCTCTGATCAATGATATTTTAGACCTTTCTAAGGTAGAAGCTGGCCATGTAGAAGTCTTTATTGAACCTTTAGAAATCAGACAGTTTGTTACAGATACAAGCAATCTGTTTAGACAGGTATCTGAAGAGAGTCAGTTAAACTTTTCAATTCAAGTGGAAGATGGGGTACCTGACTTTATTGATACAGATGAAATGAAACTGAAGCAAATCATCAATAACCTTTTATCCAATGCCTTTAAGTTTACAAGTCATGGTAGGGTAAGCTTAAGTATAGCAGCAAAGGAAGATAAGATTTACTTTGAAGTTGCAGATACAGGTATCGGTATTTCAGAAGACAAGCTGGAATTGATTTTCTCTGCCTTTAAACAAGAAGATGGCACAACCTCTAGAAAGTTTGGGGGTACTGGACTGGGCCTTTCTATATCCAGCGAGTATGCGAAGCTTTTAGAAGGTAGCCTAGTAGTAGAGAGTAAAAAAGATTCAGGCAGTCGTTTCATCTTATCCATACCTTTAAAACGCACTAAGCTTGATATTATAGAAAAAGCGGACAATAAAGTAGAAGAGTATGTTGAAGATGATCGAAAGCATATTGACAAAGATGATAAGGTTCTTTTAATTATAGAGGACGATCCGACTTCTGCTCAAGTCATAAAAGAAATCAGTAAGCGAAATGACTTTAAAGTCTTAATTGCTGAAACGGGTGAAACGGGCTTGCATTTAGCAGATTTTTATCTGCCATCAGGTATCATTCTAGATATAGGCTTGCCTGGTATGGATGGTTATGAAGTTATGAAGAGGCTGAAATCAAATGATAGAACCAAGGACATCCCTATTAATATCATCAGCGGCAAAGACTTAAATGACGACTTATTAGACCAAGATGTCCAGTTTTATAGAAAACCTGTTAACAAGGCGACCATTGTTGATATTCTCAACAATACCTTATCAGAAAAGAAAGAGAAGAAAAAAATACTCCTTCATAATGCAGTTGACTTGGATTTAGAAATGATAAAGGACTTGTCTAAAATCGAATCCTCTCATTTAGAGATTCTGGAATGCAAGTCTGATGAGGAGGCCATGGATATTACTGGTCAGACTATGATTGATCTTGTCATTATGGATTTAGATACAATCGGCCAACATGAAGTCTACATGATAGACCAAATGAAGTTGAGTAGTATGAACAAGTCTCTATCTATTCTTATATATACCAATGACAGCATCAGTCAACGTGATGAAGTAAAGCTTAGAAAGCAGGTCGATGATATCATCATCAAGGAGGGTGATTCTAAAAAGAGACTACTTGATGAAGTCAAACTATTTGTCAACAGAGTCAAACATCATAGGGGGCATTTAGAGTCAGATACCTATGAAAACGACTTATTTGCCGGCAAGTCGGTGCTTATTGTTGATGATGACATGAGAAATGTCTTTGCCTTATCTACTATTCTTAATAAGCTTGGCATAAAAACAGAGATTGCCAACAATGGTCAGGAGGCTTTGGATCTGATAGGTGATATAGATGATTTAGACCTTGTGCTTATGGATATCATGATGCCGGTTATGGATGGTTATGAGGCTATCAAATCCATTAGGAAGATGGACAAGTATTTAGATCTACCGATTATCGCTTTGACAGCTAAGGCTATGAAGGGGGATAAAGAGCTTTGTATTAAGGCTGGTGCCAATGAGTATTTACCAAAGCCTATAGATCGTAATAAACTAATGTCCTTATTGAGAGTGTGGTTATGATGGATGAAAAAGAATTATTAGATATAGAAAACATTGAAATAAAGCTTCTACTGGATGCAATTTATATGAGGTATGGCTATGATTATAGAGACTATACTCTAAGTCATGTGAAAAGGCGCGTACTTTATAGGCTTGAAAGAAGTGGTTGCAAGACCATCTCTGAGTTGATGTCAAAGGTCTTATATGATTATGAGACTTTTGGCCTGCTTCAAGTGGATTTGTCTATCAATGTAACAGAGATGTTTAGGTATCCTCAGTTTTTTACAGATCTTAGAGAGAAAGTCATACCTATGCTCAAGACTTATCCTTCTATTAAGATATGGCATGCCGGTTGTTCTACGGGAGAAGAAGTTGTTTCTATGGCCATTCTTCTAAAGGAAGAAGGACTATTAGGAAAATCGACTATCTATGCGACTGATATCAATGAACATGTTCTTGCTATAGCCGAGAAGGGTATTTATGATATCAAGCATGTTCAGGCATGGACCAAGAACTATCAGGAAGCAGGTGGCAATCGATCTTTTTCTGAATACTATACTGCCAAGTTTGATTCTGTTATTTTTGACCAAGACCTATATGACCATATTGTTTTTACAAAGCATAATTTGATTCAAGACAAACAGTTCATCACAGCCAATCTGATAGTCTGTAGAAATGTTTTGATATACTTTAACAAGGGTTTAAAAAACACAGTTTTAGATCTACTGGATGACAGCCTGGTGGCTGGCGGCATTTTAGGTATCGGTTCCAAGGAATCATTACAGTTTACTTCTTTAGAAGGCAAGTATGACACACTTTCTTCAAAGGGAAGAATATATAAAAAACAGTCAGGACTAGATTATGAATAATTTGATTGTCATTGGAACCTCTGCTGGAGGTGTTGATGCATTAGGAAAAGTTTTAAAGAATCTTTCGCAAATCAATTATACAATAGTTGTTGTTTCTCATATAGGCCGGTCTGTGGACGTTCTAATTAAGCTTTACAAAAGGCATAGCAATCTTGAAATTAAAGAGGCTAAAGACGGTGAATCTATCCATAAGGGGGTAGTGTATATAGCACCGGCCATGTACCATCTGTCAGTAGAAAGTGATTTTACATTTTCCTTGTCAATTGAAGATAAGGTCAACTTTTCTAGACCTTCCATTGATGTACTTATGAACTCTGCAGCCGAGGTTTATCAAGAAAAATTGACAGGTATACTTCTAACGGGTGCAAATACCGATGGTGCTAAAGGCATGAAAAGAATAGAAGTACTAGGGGGATATTGCATTGTTCAGAATCCCAATGAGGCCTATATGAAAATCATGCCTCAAGCAGCATTAAAGTTACTAGATCATCCAGTGGTAATGACATTGAATCAGATAAATGACTTTTTAAAGGAAGGCGAGTTTGATGAAAGATATAATAACTAATGTATTGATAGTTGATGACATAGAGGCAAACAGGATTTCCTTTAAGGCAGTTATTAACGCACCAAATATCAGATTGTTTGAAGCTAAAAACGGTGGAGAGTGTCTGAAAATCTTGATGAGAGAAAGCATTGACTTGGTTTTACTTGATATACAAATGCCTGATATAACAGGCTTTGAGGTCGCTGAACTTATGAGGGAAAATGACCGAACAAAAGATATTCCTATTATATTTATCACAGCCATCAACAAAGAAGAAGAGTATGTCTTTAAAGGGTATGAACTTGGTGCTGTAGATTATCTTTATAAGCCTATTAAAAAAGAGATCTTAAAGAGCAAGGTCAACGTCTTTGTAAAACTACATGTACAGGCCAAAGTTATTGAGAAAAAATCAGAGGAGCTTGAAAAGAAGATTTTAGATCTAGAAGAAGCTGAGAAGGAACTCTTGAAGTTAACTCAAATGGATCAATTAACTGGTATTAAAAACAGAAGGGCATTTGATGAAACATTAAATAAAGAAGGTAGAAGGGCCATTAGGCGAAAGACATCTCTTACACTTCTAATGATTGACATTGATTACTTTAAGAACTATAACGACACCTATGGTCATGTTGAAGGTGATGAGTGTTTGAAACGTGTAGCAGCATGTATCTCTAAGACCCTTAATAGACCATTTGACTTGGCAGCAAGATATGGCGGTGAGGAGTTTGCAGTCTTATTGCCGGATATTGAGTTAGATGGTGGTGTGGAGGTTGCTGAAAGAATCAGGCAAAATATTGAAGATCTTCAGATTGAAAACTTTAGAGAAGGCAAACCTGAGGTTATTACTGTAAGCATCGGTATTGCATCTGTTTTGCCTATTATTGATGAGGAAGTTGATCAGTTGGTGGAATATGCCGATGAAGCCCTTTATAGGGCTAAAGAAGAAGGTCGCAACAGGTGTTCTTGGTAATATAAAAGGTAGTTGATTTCAACTACCTTTAAATACGCCTATAACAAGTTATCAAGACCATTGATGGTCATTTGTTCATCGTCATCTATCGGTACAAGAATGCATCTTTGTCCATTGATGATTTCAGTCTTAATGGCATCAAGTTTTTCTGGTTTTACATGTAAAACAACATCATAATCTTTTGTTTCTTCTTGAGTTTCTTCAAGTTCCTCTTCATCATTTGCTTCAACTTCTTGGTCGTCTGAGTTCGGCGCTTCTACTTGTTCGAGTTTGGCTTCAAGTTCCTCGATTTGATTTAAAAGTCGCTCTTCTGTTTTCTTTTGCTCATTCTTTTTTAGAAGTTTGGCATCTACTAGATTTTCTGCTAGAGGCGGTTCTTCTCCAAACTTTTCTTCATAAGATTCTTCAATCCTAAGTGATATATCTTCTGAAAGACCACTTTCCACTAGAATATCTTTAACCTTTTCTTTGGTTAGTGTTATAGGTTCGTGGTCTGTATCTTCATAAATTTCCTTATGTTCTTCAATCATGGTATTTAAGTTCTCTTGGATATCAATAAATACCTTCTCAGAAACCTCTTTATCAGAAACGGTTTCTTTTACAATGGCTTCAAAAGTATTGAGTTGATTGGTTGCCGTTTGCTTAGAAAAACATCCTAAACCATTTTCCATAAAGTCAATCTGTGGTTCTTTTACGTTTTTTGTATAATACATAACCGTACCTACATCTGAAGAACGGTCGATAAAGCCTGGGAATGTAAAGCCAGCTGCAGGTACATCCACAACCCAATCTCTGATTCTTGATTTTATTTGATTCTCTTTGTTGAAGTAGCCTAAACCTGGCTTAGACAGCTTAACAGGACATATGGCACATATGATGTATTCATACACTTCTTCAGATTCATCTAATTTTCTATTATCAGAGGTTTTCACCATGACATCATAGATATCGTGGTACAAGAGGATTAAGTAATTGCCTGAATCCTCATAGTTGTCAATAATTGATTCATAGAGGATATCTAATAGACCGTCTTGATTAAGTCCTGACTTTTTTATCATCATCAGAAGTTGCTGCTTTTCATTTTCAAACTTGTCATCTAAAGGAAATGTCAGTTCAAGCATGTTGTTGCCAATCTTCCCTGATAAGGTCTTCTTGGCAATTTCTAAATACTTAAACATCTCATCATCTGGCAGACTATGAAATGTTTCTCTAAACTTTAGGACAGGTTCTTTATCACTATTTACATAACAGCCACAGACCTTTGTGAATGTATTTTCTTCTTTTTTAAATCTTTTTTTCAGTTCCAGTAAATCTTTTCTTTCCATATGACCTCACTTTTTTACCTACAATATATAGTATAATCGATAATTGAAATTAAGCAATTTAATTTTGTTAAATGATATGGAAGAAACAAATACCATTTTTCTACATATTGGATGTATATTTTGCCATAATGTTGTATAATAAAGGTGGTTGATAAGTTATATATAAGTGGGATATTAATAATGGTGTATAAAAGTAAGTATAAGTGTAAATAGAGAACTGAGGACCATTGCAGACGCGGTGGTAATCGGTTCTTTTTGATATTTAGATGGAAAGTGCAGTGACTTAAAACTAAAAGCAAGTTAGTGATGCTAGCAGCTGTGATCATACTGATAGTATGTGTGTATTTTACATTTTATATGGACCGTCAAGATCGTGCACTTGCACAAATGGAAGTCGTACTTTCATCCGTGACTGAAGTTATGGCAACTGTGTAGGTGATAAAAAAATATTGCTATGAAAGACAACATTTTAGTTTGATATTCATTTATTGGGTATAAGTTTAGAGACTGTGTTTAATGAGACATATTTTAAATAAGAATAGGGAGGATGAATGAAAAGAAAGTTAATTTTATGTATGATATTTGTCATCATAATAACGACATCAGCTTTTGCTGAAGAGGTGGATGTAACCATACCGGGCTTTGATGTGACCATTGGTGACCAATACATAGATAATGCACATAATAAGTATCCAATGATTGTCTATAAGAACATCACTTACTTTCCAATGACATGGAATTTTTCAAAATCCCTTGGATTAGAAACCAAGTGGGATGCTTCAAGCGGCTTAAGCATTGGCAAGGCCAGTGAAAAAGAAGACTTAAAGCAAGACCTATCAACAAGTAATGACTTGAAGAAGGTTTACAAGGCTTCTGTTGCAGATTTTTCGATTAACTTAAACAATAAGAAAATCAACAATGCAGAAGAAACATATCCAATACTTATTTTTAGAGACATTACATACTTTCCTTTAACGTGGAGATTCACAGTGGATGAGTTTGGTTGGCAGTCTGATTTTAATCAATCAAGTGGCTTAAGTATTGTTAGTTCTGTAAACGTTGACAATTCTATGAACAACAATACCACTGTTAGTGATATTAACAACTCCAGTGTGGTTGTGACCAATAACAATGTAGATAACAGTGTCAATAACAGTAATAATATCATTAACAATTATTCTACTACTGTTAACAATTTTATTGATAACAGCATTACCATCAACAATATGTCTTCAAGCAGCATCGATGAGTTGATAACAGCCTTATCTGGTTTAACAGGAGAAGTAAAGAACAACACCTTTATAGTGATGGATGAAAACAACAAGCCACTAGAAGGTGCTGTATTATACATCAACAATGAAATCAAAGGTGTATCAGATTTAGGTGGGAATCTTCCTTATCAAGCTAGCGGGTCCTCTTATGTCAGGATTCGAAAAAGCGGCTATAAAGAATACAATGAGCAAGTCGACTTATATAGTGGCCTTGTAAAGACAGTTAAGTTAAAGTCGAGTATTACTAAGATTGACAACACTTTTTCAAGTGACAACTACAATCTATACCATTCCTACGTTGAAGCTTCTAGGACTAATATCAATGTCAAAATGTTAGGTGATATGTTTGATTATGAAAAACACGATGTCTCTAAGTTTGAAATTATAGATCCTGATACTGGAGAAAACGTCATTGATTCATTTATGGAGAACAGCTGGGGCTCTATCAATCATGTATCTTTCTATACACCGATAGTAACCATCAAAAGATCTTATAATGGTGGTAATGGCTTAGTTCCAGGCAAGTTATACAAGCTTCTTGTAAAGAATCATTCGGAAGAACATGAGTCAACTCTACTTGCAGTAAATGAACCAATTGTATCTCTTGATGGACGAGCAGAGGTTTCTATTATTGGTGACTATGTTTACATGAAAGTCAGAATAGACAGTTCCCATAAAAGATTAAATGATGTAGAGTTTGCCTTAGTTGATGAAGAGGGCAATGTTATTTATCAAGAAACTCAGATGTTTGTTAAAGCTTATGAAGAGTACTTGGAGTTTGAACTGGTTAATGCAAAAAGATTAAAAAAAGTTAGGTATTTGTATCTTAGACCGCTCGTAAAAGGTAGTGTTTATCAGCCTGATGAGCAGTTTGCTAAGATTGATACAATATATGAACCTATCATGTTGTCTTATGACGGCAGTTTATTTAGGCGTACAGCCAATGAATATGCCGACAAGACACTATTCAGATGTTATGGCTATAACATTGCTGGCAAAACTTATACGGTTGATTTAGAGTACAACTTTAAACCTATAAGACAACTTACCAGTACGGCTGTTAAATCTGATGATGGTTTATTGGATTATGTAGAGTTTGAAGTGGATTTTGATAGTTTAGAAAAAGGAAACTATCATATACGCTTCGAAGAATTTGGTGGTTTTGGTACATTTAGAGTTGAATAGAAGGAGAGACTTATGAAAAGAGTTATAGCACTATTAGTAGCATTTATGTTAATTTTGCCTTCGATGGCCTTTGGACAAGATGTGACAGTAACAATTCCAGAGTTTGATGTAGAAATAGCAGGACAAAAGATTGATAACGAAAGAAATGTATATCCTTTGATTGTTTATAATGACATCACTTATTTTCCAATGACATGGAACTTCTCAAGAGCCTTGGGACTTGAGACAGATTGGCAATCTGAATCTGGACTTTCAATTGGTAAATCAACAGAAAGTGAAGAACTTGTTCAGGATTTGACTGCTAATAATGATTTGAGTAAGTCCTATACAGCTCAAATTGCCAAGTTTGATATTGGCTTAAATGGTCAAGCTTTAGACAACAGCAAAGAAGAATATCCGATACTTATTTTTAGAGATATTACCTACTTCCCGCTTACTTGGAAGTTTACAGTAGATGAATTTGGTTGGGAATCTGATTGGAATCAAGAAAAAGGTTTATCAATCAATAATACCAATGTGACTAACAACGTGAACATCAATAATAGTGATAACAATACAACAGATGTAAGCGATATTAACAACAGTACTGTTTCTATTACCAACAACAACATTGACAATTCTGTTAACAACAGTAACAACATTGTTAATGATTATTCTACAAATATTAATACTACGATTGATAATAGTATGAATGTGACTTCATCAGGTCAATCTACGGCTGAAATATTAGCAGAGATTGCAAAACTTAAGGAAATGGGTGTGACTCAAGGCAACTTAACAGTAACTTTTGTGGTTAAGGATGAAGAAACTGAAGAGGGGATTGCTAATGCGGTTGTTTATGTCAATGCTATGCCTGTTGGTGTAACAGATGAAGAAGGATCTGTAGAGATCTCAGTTTATCAACATGCGCAAAGTCAAATTGAAATCAAACATGAAAATTATGAGCCACTTTCATGGTTAGAAGGCTATACAGAAGCTCTAACGATTACAAAATCTCTTAAGAAGCTTGAAGAAGATCTTGTTGAAGAAACTGATATGAATAAACTTATCAGCAATGAAGGTATTAGTGAAATGGCATTTGATGATGTAGAGTTTACTGAACTTAAGGCTGAGCAAAATACACCAGGTATTATTAATGACCTTACAGCAACATACTATGAAGATGCATACTACATTAGAATTGATTTTACAGCAGAAGCAGAAGCTGATACTGTTGGTGTCTTAGATAAAGAGGGAGACAACATCGACTTTAACCAAGAAGAGGAAGCCTTGATTCAAGTAGGTGAGAATGTCCTAGTCTTCAGAATTGATGGCTTAACTGAGGAAATGGAAGAAATCTCATTCTTACTTGGTGAAGATGCAATTGTTGTACTAGTAAGTGACTTGTTATCACTTAATTAGGAGTAGCTTATGAAAAAGACACTTTTATATTTTCTAGTTTTCACACTCATCATGAGTGTAAACGTTTATGCAGAAGAAACCGTGGATGTAACCATCCCTGGTTTTCCTGTAGAGTTACAAGGTGAGACAATTAATAATGTTTATAATGATTATCCTATGATTGTCTATAATGGTATAACTTATTTACCGATGACATGGGATTTTTCTTCTACGCTTGGCTTAAAGACAAACTTTTATTCAGGCAAAGGACTATTCATTGAAAAGTCAGATCAGACAATGCCTTTAAAGCAGAGTACTAACTCACTAAATGATACTACAAAAACCTACAAAGCCGCACTTCCAAGCTTTAATGTCCACGTCAATGGCAAAATGCTTAACAATAGTGCAGAAGAGTATCCTATTTTAGTATTTAGAGATATTACTTATTTTCCACTGACATGGAGATGGACCGTTGAGGAATTTGGACTGCAGTCAGATTTTAATGCTGCTACAGGTCTTACAATAAAAAACAATGTTTCCATTGATAACAGCAGCAACAATACAACGATGGTATCTGATGTTAACAACAGTACAGTAGCAGTAACTAATAATAACATTGATAATAGTGTTAGTGACAGTAACAATACCTATATTGATAACTCTGTTACCATTATCAACCACATCGATAATAGCATCACTGTTACTGATCAAGATAACCTAAATGTTACAGGTGTTATTGTAGCTGATACAAGCAATGATGAAACAAAAGAGAATAGTAGTGCAAGTGTTAACGCGACTGATGATTCAAAAGAAAAGTATTCTGTAGATACGCTTGTTGGTGGTGTAGAAAGTGGCTATGTCAATGGACATGTCTCTGAGGCTAGGATCTCTTATGCTAGAAATCTAATGGTTGATGAGAATAATGATATTTATTTTACTAATCAGGATTCCGAAGTTGCGGGAACAAAATCATATGGACATTCACATGTAAGGAAATTGAATACGACCAAAAACGAAGTTTCTACAGTATTTACACAGGATTATGAAGACAAGCTAGGTAGAGAATTATTAGAGTCAGTATTAAGGAATGAGAACGATTTTCATATTGCCTACAATAATTATAATGATAAGTTTTATGTAGTATACAAGGAGAATAATAAGGATTTTCTAAAGTTATTTGAGATAGATGATCAAGTGAGGGAAATTGCTCATATTGACACACCTGTTTATAGTTATTATGATGTAGCATTATTTTTGAACTTTAATAATGAAGTAGTTTATTTTGGAGTTTCAGACAGAAGTCAATACTATGATAGTTGTATTTATAAATACAAGCTAGGTAATGAAAGTCCAACAGCCGTTTCGAAACGAACTACTGTGCATAAAAGCATAGTTGACATACTTTACTCTGATGAGATGGTCTATACATACTCATTTGGCTATTCGAGCTATGTTCATACAGCGGATGGCCTATATCAGATAAAGGAGTTTCCAAAAACAGAGGTTAAAGTTGAAGTTGATGATAGTTTTCTGGATAGGTCGGGCTCAATTACAACATATAATAACGCTTTCTATAGAACCTCAGGTGCAAACATATATAAGTTGGATTTGGATGGTGAATGGGAGTTGTATGTAGATGCTGATGATTTGATTTACAATGATGGGGAGGCAATTAAGTTTATTGGATCTATAGCGTTTGATACAAATGGAGATATCATTATATATGATAGAGATCATTTTTCTATTAGAAGAATCAACATGAATTAAATTTAATCGTCATCTTTGATGGCGATTTTTTAGAGTTGCTCAATACTAGAACAAGTGTTGAAACTCAGCTAATTAGTGAGTACAATATAAGTAAGAGGAGTTTCTTTTATGCTTCTAGATTGTTTAGTCAAAACATTTCTAATGGTACGAAGTATAGAGAAATTCCTATGGTGATTGCTATTAACATTCTTGACTTTAACCTCTTTTCTCATGATGAATGTCATCAGGTATTTAGATTGTCAAATGATAGAAACGATGATCTGTTTTATGATGTAATTGAGATTCATTTCTTAGAATTAAAGAAAGTTAATAGAGATATGAGTTTAAATAAGAATCTTATGGATTGGTTGAGCTTTCTAAGCAGTAATAATCCAGAAGAAATTCATACATTAGCTGAAGGGAATGATGAGATTATGACTGCTGCTAAGGAACTGGATCGTTTAAATAACGAAAGAGATGTAAGAATGGAAGCTGAAGCAATAGAAAAATATGAAAGAGATAAAATCTCAAGAGAATCCAATATTTTAGAGCGTGGTTTAATGCAAGGTGCTGTTAGGGAAAGAACTCGTATTGTAAGAAAGTTGCTATCCCTGAATTATACTGTTGCAGAAATAGCTGACTTTTTAGATGAATCTACTGATTATGTGAAAACTTTTATTAAAGAGCATTTAAAAACTGAGAAGTAATCATATACTGACTACTGTTTCAAATCATAACAGAACTGTTGAGAGGTCCCGAAGGACCTCTTTTAAAATTCTACATTTTCATCTATTGGATACATTGGTCTAACTATGGTGTCGTAACTAAACAAGTTAAGGTTTCTTGTAGAAAGTCCCATAGGATTTGCAGGAATGATCTTTTCTGAAAGCGCTTTATAAAATGCTTTAAAATGTTGAGATGATTTAAGTCCGATAACTTTCTTTTGAGAGATATCTATACCACCGACAACAAATGCCCTGTCATCATAAGTTTGGTTTTGCACTGATGCGACTACGAAGTCAACATTCTTGTATCTTAAACCAGCAGTAGGGCCAAATGAACCTGGAATATTCTTCATAAGAGGCGTCGTTGCAATAAAATTACCATCACTTAGAGTTCTAATCTGTACACCTGAAAGCTTAAGTGGCTTACCGTGTATTTCTTCTTCTTCAATCTTGCCACCCAGTTCAATGTCTATCAACTCACCAACACCTGCTTCATGTGCACGTCTTACGGTTTCAGGGTCGTAAAGATAGGCAAACGCAGAATCCTCAAGGTTGGCCTTGATCATAGATTCTATTAGGAAGGTACCGTCCCCAGGTGTACCTGCACCAGGATTGTCAGCCTCTTCATTAATGACACAAAGCCCACCATTTTCTTTAGTAAATTCAGATGCTTTTTCAACAGCTTCATTGGCGTCAAGGGCATCAATGTTTACAATCAATTCCCTATTATCCCAAACATAGCTTGCAACCTTTTTTACATGTGCTATTTGGTCGCCATCGCCTGTAACAAATACAGAAGCTTGTGTAATCGGTGTATCTGAGTATGGAAAACCAGGGAAGAAGGCAAGGTCTAAAAGATTGTTGTCTTTTTTGTACTTTTTAATAAACTCATTCACTTCATGGTAGTCCTTTGTTACCGTAATTGGTACAAGCATTGGCAGAGGCACCACATCTGTTTTAACAGTAATTTCGCCATTAATATGTCTTCTAAGGGCGTCCATGGCTTCATATCCAGTCGTCTCGTAGTCAACATGCGGATTTTCTTTGATACCGAATAAACCATTGGCATGTTTGCACATTCCTTTAGAAATATTACCATGTAAATCAAGTGTTACAGTGATAGGCATTTCCCAACCTACAATATCTCTTACTCTTTTTAAGACGTATGTCTCTAAGTCGTCATGACTTTCAGAAACACCTGCACCATGTAAACCTAAACATATACCATCGTATTCTCCTAAATGATCTTTAACATAAGATAAAAGAATATTCAGAGTTTTTTCGACGCAGGCATCTGATAGCTGAGGACCAGCATTTTCTACACCAAAGGTAGGGATGAGTTCAATATTGTTTTCATTGGCACATTTAATCATGCCACCTAAATAAGAAGGTGTTCCTGTAAAGACATCTATGATTTCTTTTTCATACCAACAACCTTGTGAAATCAACAAGTCAAAGTCTGTTTTTCTTCTTGAAAAGGTATTGGTCTCATGACCAAACCAGCCTATTAATACTTTCATTTTTTAACTCCTTTCAAATCCTTTAATTTCTGAAAATTAAAAAAAGTGCTTGTATCTTGCTTGAAATTATTATAATATAAAATCACAAAAGTTACAAGCTTGAGCAAATGTTATAACAAATAAATTTACTTTTGGGGAAAACGTTAACAAAAGCATAAGAAAGGGGGGAGTATATGTCTACACTAGATATTGGAGGTTTGATATTAGTTTTTGTCGCAATACTCTATATCGGTGTCAAGTCTACAAGTAAAGTAAAGAATTCGGATGATTATTTATTAGCAGGTAAAAGCCTTAATAAAGTCCAAGCAGGCTTTTCATTAGCTGCAACTGATTTAGGTGGTTCTGGTTTGATAGGAGCCTCTGCGTATTGTTATACAGTTGGTATTTCAGGTTCTTGGTGGAATCTGTGTGCTGTACCTGCATTTATTTTACTTGGTATATTTCTTATTAGAAGACTTAGACCACTGGCTATCGCAACAGGTCCTGAGTTTTTAGAAAAAAGATACGACAAGAAATCAAGAATAATTGCATCAGTCATGCAGATTTGTGCAATAGTAGCTGGCTTATCAGCACAATTTTTAGTTGGGGCGGTTGCATTAAATGTATTAATGGACGTGCCTATGCAAGTCGGACTTATTATCAGTGTTGCTGTTGTCATCCTATACACCATGGGTGGTGGATTAATAGCAGTTGTAAACACAGACATTTTTCAATTTATTATTTTGGTAGGTTCAGTCATTGTTGCAGTACCACTAGCACTTGTGAAAGCAGGAGGTTTAGACACCGTTGTAGCCTCATTACCAGCAGAGTACTTTTCAATGGGAGAATTGGGATTTTGGACACCTGTTTCATGGATCTGTTTATGCCTATTCTTATATACCACTCAGCAAACATACTTACAAAGAGTATTTGCAGCAAAAGATACATCTACAGCAGTATTCGCCTATGTATTTACAGGTGTTATCTATATTTTCTACGGTTTAGCAGTTGGCTTTATCGGTGTGATTATGGCTTCTATGATGCCTGGTATTGTTGATGCCAACACAGTCTATGCAGTCATGATAGAAAGTGTTATGCCACCAGGCCTTGCAGGTGTTGTACTTGGCGGTGTTTTTGCGGCCTCTATGTCTACTGCAGATTCCTATCTTATGGCAGGGACATCACTTTTTATAAACGATATCTATACACCACTATTTGGCAAAGACAAAGAAGACAAGCAGATGCTTTTACATTCTAGAATCCTAACAGTGGTTATATGCTTAGGGTCTTTGATACTTGCAAACTTTGTACAGAACCTTATAGATATGGTTTATTTAGCAGGCTTATTCTATTCAACGTCAGTTTTCTTCCCGATCATACTAGGTGTATTTTGGAAGAGAACCAATGCAACAGGTGCATTTTCAGGTATTATAGCAAGTTTAATTGTTGGCTTTTCAGTTGAGTATATCTTTGCTGATGTAACAACAGGTATTTTAAGCTTACCTTCAAACATCTTGTCAGCGCTTTCTGGTCTTATCGTTATGGTGCTTGTATCTTTAATGACCAAAAAACCTGCAGAGGAAAAGGTTAAGTTTTTAGAAGCAAGTTAGGAGAGAGTATGATAGTAAAAAATTGTAAGGTTTTAAAAGAGCTACTTGAAGCAGACTATCATGAACTGGTGGATATACACATTGAAGGTGATGAAATCATCAATGTGTATCCAGCAGGTTCTGATGTGAAAGATGAACACATTGTAGATGCAGGGGGCAAATATGTTTTACCAGGCTTTATTGATTTACACGTACACTTAACGCTTTCAGCGGGTGATACACTTGTAGATTCATTTAAGAGTCCAGTACAGATGACCATTGATGCTTATAGCTTTGCACTAGATTCATTAAAAAGAGGGTTTACCACCCTCCGAGATGTAGGAGCTTCAAGTGGTACTGTTATTGCAGTTAGAGACAGCATCAATGCCGGTAAACTTGTAGGACCAAATCTTATATGTTCTGGCAGAATCATTACTCCAACAGAGAATGGCAATGACTTCTTTAAGGGCATGTATTTAGAGGTGGACTCACCTGATGATATGGCACGAGGTGTTAGAACAGTTATGAAAGATGGTGCAGACTTCATTAAGTTAATGGGGACTGGAGCCATGATGAATCCTGGTGGTGAACCAGGTATGAGCATTTGCTTTAAAGAGGAGTTTGAAGCCATCGTCAAAGCAGCCGAACTTAAAGGGACTTATGTAGCCGTTCATTGTCATGGTACAAATGCCATTAAGACAGCTATTAAAGCAGGATGTAGATCAATCGAACATTCCTCTTTGATGGATGATGAAATCATTGAACTTTATAAGGCAGAAACAGCGTTTCCAGTGCCAACGCTTTCTGTTTGGATTGCACTCTTAAGAGATCTTCCTGAGTCATCTAAGTTTATGACAAAGAAAGTGGAAGCAGTACTGTCAGACAATATCAAGGGTGTTAAGAAGGCTTATAAAGCAGGTATCAAGTTTGGTTTCGGTACAGATCAAGGTGTTACAGGTCTATTCCATGGTGACAATGGTATGGAGTTTGAAGTTAGAAAAGAACACTATGAAATGGACAACATAGACTTAATTTTACAAGCAACAAAACACAGTGCTGAGATTATGAAAATGGACCATAAAATAGGCACAATCAAAGTTGGTAAACTAGCGGATTTAGTTATCGTAGATGGTGATCCGTTAGATGATATATCAGTGTTAAGAAACAACATTGAAACAGTTATTAAATCAGGGCAAGTGGTTTAAAAGGGGGAGAAAAATGGGAAAATTTCTTAAGAAAAACAATGATCCTAATAGTTTGTGGAACAACTTAGGTAAGCTGTTAATTCTAACAATGGCAGGATCATTTATCTACACGTTACCGTATTTTAGATTCTATTACTACGATACATTTATCGAGGCATTTGGTCTTAACAATACGCAAATGGGTATGATTGGTACAGTTTATGGTTTCTTCGGTGTTTTATCGTATTTAGTAGGTGGTATCTTAGCCAACAAATTTAAGACAAGAACACTCCTGACCTTCTCGTTTATTTCGACAGGTTTAACAGGTTTGATTCTATTAACTTATCCATCGTATCAAATCGTTGTAGCAATTCAGGCTTTCTGGGGCTTCTCAACATTGATGACATTCTGGCCTGCACTTGTTAAAGCCATTAACATGTTAGGTAATGAAAATGAAAAAGGTAAATCGTTTGGTTTCATGGAAGGTGGTAGAGGTGTTACCAACATGATCCATATGTCTCTTACTGTAGCTTTATTTGGTTTTATTGCAACTCAAATGGGTGATAAGATGGGTCTTTCATCTGTTATCTTATTCTACTCAGTAGCTGACTTACTAATAGGTGTAGGTATCTTCTATGCACTTAGAAATGAAGCAAGTCCAGCATCTGAAGAGGGGGCAAGTAAGTTAGATGTAACTATGATTGGTAGAGTACTTAAGAACAAGTACACATGGATGATTGTAACAATGATGTTCTGTTCTTACTCAATGAACATTGCCTATACTTACTTTACACCATATGCAACGTCACAGTTTGGTTCAAGTGTTGTATTCGCAGCTGCCTTAGCTGTAATGGCTCAATACGTTAGACCGCTTGCAGCAAGTGGTTCAGGCGCCTTAGGTGATAAGATTGGTTCATCAAAGACTTTCTCATTAGGTTTTGTATTATTAGCACTTGGTTTAGTTGGAGCCTTAGTTATACCTGGTTCAGCTTCTACAATTGGTTTTCTGATTGCAGCAGTTGCAGCTTGTTACATAGCTATGTACTCAATGCAAGCACTTCACTTTACACTATTAGAAGAGTGTGAGTACCCTAAAGAGTTATTAGGTGTTGGTATTGGTATCATCTGTACATTCGGTTACTTACCAGAGATGGTTATTCCAATGGTTGCAGGTAAACTATTAGATACGTATCCAGGCGCAGCTGGTTACAGATACTTGTTTATGATCTTATTAGGTCTTGCAGCTGTCGGTTTCACAACTGGTCTTGTATGGATGAGATTGACTAAAGACAGAAGAGCAGAACTTCTTAACAAGAATAAAGAAAAGAAAGTAGCTGCATAATTTCTATATATTGAGGGCAAATCGACAATGAGGGCTTAGGCCCTCATTTATTTTGTTTGAAAAATCTGAAAAATTACGCTAAAATAGATATGAGACAATGTTATGTGATTGAGATATTGTTTCGAGTGATGTAAAAACGATGTGATTATGATGGGGTAAGAAAATGAGTTTTGTGGATATTCTAACAACAGTAGGCTTTTTATTGGCAATTTTGATGATCGGTCTGATTGCAGCTAAACGTGTAAATACAAACAGTGATTATCTGATTGCTGGAAATAAAGTGGGCAAATGGCCGCTAGCTTTAAGTTTGGCTGCAACTGATATGGGAGGTGCCGGTATAATTGGTACCATGGCGCTGGCTTACTCAGTGGGGATTTCCGGTTCCTTTTGGGATATCTGTGCTGTACCTGGCCTTTTAATTTTGGCTTTTATTCTACCAAAGATATTTGCTGGTAGAAGAGAAATTACAGTTCCTGAATTGATGGGGAACCAATATGATGAAAAGACGCGTACAATCGTTGCCTTTTTACAACTCATAAGTGCTGCTATAGTTATAGCTGTTCAGAATATCGTAACCTCAATTGTTATTCAAACGCTGACAGGTGTCCCTTTTGAATATGCACTTCTAATATCAGCAGTGGTCTTTATCATCTATACAACTGCGGGTGGAATGATCTCAGTAATATGGACAGATATATTTGCTTTTTTAGTACTTTTTATTTCTATGATTGCAGCAGTTGTTATTATTACTTTAAATATGGGCGGCCTAGAAGCGGTTACCAACTCAGTACCAGCTCATTACTGGAACTTTGATGGCGTATCAGGCATGACGGTTGGTGGCTGGGTCATGATGAACATGTTCATCTATGCGACCAGTCAACCCTATATTCAAAGAGTCTTGGCAGCTAAGGAAAAGTCTTCTGTTAAGTTTGCTTATATATTTACAGGCTTAGCTTATATTGTGTTTGGTCTTTTAGTAGCTCTTTTAGGTATATTTGCCTTTAACATTGATCCATCTTTAAAAGATGCGGGGTATGGTTCTATTAGACTCATATTTATGAATTTGCCTCATGGTATCAGAAGCATGTTGATGGTTACATTTATGGCGGCAACCATGTCTACAGGTTCTTCATACTTAAATGGTTGTGCTTCTATATGCACCATCGATATATACAAACGTTTGATCAATAAAAATGCCTCAGATTTAGATTATTTAAGAGTTGCAAAATTATCAACTATTTTAATAGCTGTCATATCACTTGTGATATCTTACTTTATCAAAGATATCATTGAGTTTGTTGTTTATGCGAATATGATCTATGCAGCAACAATCTTCTTCCCATTGATGCTTTGTTACAAGATAAAGTGGTTAAGTGCCAATGGTGCTTTTTATGGTATATTAGGTGGTTTTCTATCCGGTGTTATCTATTCGACTTTCCTTCACGGAACAGAAGTAGGGATGATTCATCCAATATTTATTGCAGCTTTTTTCTCATTATTTATTCTGATGACAGTGTCTTATGTTGAGAGAAAAAGTCTTTTAAGTTAATCGTGATTAATTTGATATACAAAATTTCTAATTTTTAGTACAATAGATATTAGGTATAAGATATGGTGGGAATTATGGACAAAGATGAATTAAAACTAATAACAAAGATATGCTATCTTTACTATTATGAAGAAGAAGTACAGTCAAAAATTGCAAAGAGATTTAATCTGACAAGACAAATGGTGTCTAGGTTAATCCAAAAGGCTAAAGATGAAGGGATTCTTAAGATCATTATAGCGAGTCCTGTTCAGGAAGTCATAGGTTTAGAAGCTGATTTGGAATCTAAGTACGGCCTAAAAGAAGCCATTGTTGTTCAGAGCGATACACTGGATGATATAGAGCTTGTAAAGAAGGTTGGTAAAGCCTCAGGTGAGTACTTATCTAAGGTCTTGATGAACAAACTCAATGTAGGCATAGGTTTTGGCCTAGCCATTCAGTCTATGGCTGAATATATTCATGGTCAAAGCATTGACTATGATTTTAAAGATGTCAATTATGTACAGTTAACAGGTGGTATCAACTCATCGAGCAGTTTCGATAACAGTCAGTACATTATGAACTTACTCGCACAAAAGACCATGAGTCATGTGTCGTGTATGAACATACCTTCTATTATTGATGATGAGAAGATGAGAGATACAATATCAGAAAGCATGCATTATCAAAAGTTTATGGATGCTTATAACAACTTACATTACGCTTTTGTACAGATCAATCCAGCTGATAGGATTTACTATTCAGCAGATAAGTCTATCAATGAATCTGGTAAAACTTATTTGAATAGACTTGGGATATCTTATTTGAACGGCATTGATGCGGTTGGTGAAGTTTGCCTGAACTATTTTAACGATCGAGGCCATTTTGTAGAAACGCCGATTAACGATCAAATTATGGGTATTACTTCAAAAAAATTAAAATCAGTAAAGAACTTAGTAGGCATAGCTGCTGGAAAAGCATCTCATGATGCAGCACTTGGTGCTATAAGGGCAAAAGCCTTTGATATCCTCATTATTGATGAAGATACTGCTAGATATTTATTGGACAACTAATGACTTCGCAAGAGGTCATTTTTTAGTGATGAAATTATATTAGGTGTTAATATCATATACAAGTTAGGTATATTGTTGACGTATTAGCTAAAATGTAGTATGGTTATTTTAGGGAGGTGATGTTATGAGAGTACCAACAACTAAATTACAAAACTCATTTGGTAAGTACTTAAAATATGTATTAGACGGTAAAGAAGTGATCATCACTAAAAACAGCAAAGGTGTTGCAAAATTAGTAAGATACACAGATCCTAACTACGGTATGGTAAAAGAAGGTGCAGTGGATTATTCAAAATCTTATATTACTTATGACGAGTTTATAAAGATAACAGAAAACTCGGATAACAGGTATGAGTTGATTGATGGACAAATTTATCTAATGGCTTCACCAAGTCATGTCCACCAGAACATCATTAGAGAAATAAGTGGTCAAATGTACATATACTTTTCTGATAAACCATGTGATAACTTCACTTCGCCATATGACGTCAAGTTATTTAATGACTCAGAGTGTTTTAAAGATGATCCTAATGTTGTACAACCAGATATTCTTGTTATTTGTGACTTTGAAAATGTTGATGAAAATGATCGGTATCAGGGTATTCCAAGTCTTGTAGTAGAAGTACTTTCCAAATCAACTCGTTCAAAGGATATGGTTCTTAAATTACAGCTTTATATGAAAAGTGGTGTATCGGAGTATTGGATTGTAGATCCCTTCGAGAATTCAGTGAGAATCTATTACTTTAAAAATCGTTTAGTAGAGGAGACTGTTTTGTATAGAATGGGTGAAGATCTTAAATCATTTGTATTTAAAGACTTAGTAGTAAAAACAGATAAACTTATATGATAACGAAGACTTCTTAGGAGGTCTTTTTCTTTTGTATAATTAATCTTTCATTCACACATAGAAAGACTTAATGCCTCTGTGTGAACATTAGAAGATGAAGTCGAGTGAAATACAATATGTTTACTGTCAATTTTTATAATCAATCATGATTCTTTTTCCTGCATTACCCTGCTTTATTTCAAAAGTCAAGCTACATGGTGATTCTGTTGATGTTGAAACATACAAAAACAGAAAAACTCATCCCTCTAGCTGGAAAGATGAGTAACACCTGAGGGAGGTCGTTTATATAAACGGCTTCTCTTGCTTTTATTATATCTTACTTTTATCAATATTTCGAAACGAGTTCCTATTTTTACCAATACTATGAAAGTGATTCGTGTTAAAAACTCAAGTTGCAAATACTATTTTTTTATCAGAAAATCTATATATGACAAGTAGCTTATTTTTTATAGAATGGATTGCCAATAGAGTAGATGGTGTCGTCCGCATTATAAGTTTGACTAATAAAATTTGAAAAATTATTCCTTCTTGTATGTAGTTTATTCATAAAACTATTAAGTTGAGTTTGTGTTTTTAATCAACACAAACATGGTATAATATCCACATTAGGGGGAAATTATGAAGATAAACTTAGACAATGAAAAAAGACTCTCACGAATCAATAGAATCATGGTGATTGTCATGTGGGTCGTAACAATTCTACAGATTCTATTTACAATCTTTATCATCAATGATAAGGCAACAGTATTTAGAACTGTTATACCAACACTAGTAGTATCAACATTCCTAGTTACATTTCTACATGTAAAGAAGATCTGGTTATATAATATCAAATATATTATGGTTGTTATGCTGTCCATTATCAATCTTATATTTGTTGTTATATTTAAGGATACGAATGGATTGATAACTGTTTATGTTGCCATATCAGTTATTGCACTTTATCAGGATTACAAAGTGATTTTGGCTACATCACTATTGTGCTTAGGATCAGTATCATATGGTTACTTTTCTGGTAATGGCGCAGATATGTTTGGTGCCTTTACAGATATGACAGGATTTATCAACGTTATATTTACCTTAGGTATCATCACTTACATTACTATAATTAATGCCAATGCTTCATTTAAAATGCAACAATCTGCATTAGAAGGGAAGATTGAGAAGGAAGAAGTAGCAAACAATACTAAAAAAATATTAGATGTAATAAAAGAATCAGTTTCTTCTTTAACTGACATTGAAAAAAATCTATACACCAATATAAAAGAAACAGAATCAATCACAGACATGGTAAGTAACAACTTTGGTAGAATAGATGAGTTTACAAGAGTACAAGAAAATACTTTAATTAAAATCACTTCAGATGTACATAGTCAATTAGGAGAAATTCAAAAGGTTGTTGAGGAAAATGCTTTTGTCTCTGAGTTCACTCAAAGCACGGAACAAGTCACTAGTGAGGCTACACAGAAAGTAGGACAGCTGTCTGCTGATATGACAACTGTAACAGCTAAAACAAGTGAAGCAGTTACATCTATAGCTGAGTTTGTTGACTATGCTAATCATGTAAGCCAAGTATTAGAATCTGTCAATCAGATCAGTGAGCAAATCAATCTTCTAGCATTAAATGCTGCAATTGAAGCAGCAAGAGCTGGAGAACATGGTAAGGGTTTTGCTGTAGTGGCACAAGAAGTCGGAAAACTGGCTGAAGAGTCCAAGTCTTCTACAGTGCAGATTTCTGAAATCCTTGGACAAATTACCGGTAAGGCAGATGAACTATCTGGTCAAATTCATGTGATTAGTAAAAACATTGAACAAAGTTCAGAAATAACAGATGAAGTAGTTGATATCTTTACTTCATTAAAGGTAGGTGCTTCTAAAGCAGCTGAAAGTTCAAAACAAGCATCGCTCCAAGCTAAGGATGCTGAACTTCTTTCGATTGCATTTGTTGGGCAAGTAGAACATGCAATGACATCATCGAAGCAAACATCACAAACAGTTAACGAATCTTTGATACAAGTCAATGATCAAACAAGGGTCGTAGCTGAGATTGTAAGTAAAGGTGAAGCCTTAAATACTATTATTAGTGATTTAGAGCAGTATATATAACTCTAATCTATTAGGTTATGGCTCAAAGGTTATTGTAAAGATAGAATTGTGTTTAGAATAAAACGATGCCATTGAATTACTTCAAGTTGGTACGCACTAAGATGAACGTTAATTGATCTAGTATTAAGCATACGCTTTTAACTGTTTAAATATCAACAACTACCCCAGTATTCGATTTTGAATAACTGGGGTTTCTTGAAGTTAGCTGTAGAAATCAATCACAGTTGTTCTACGTAAATGTTCATATTATTCAAGGGTTTAGGGTTTTAGTATTTATCATATGAAAGCATTGTTGACATCAGATATTAGATTTATACTCAATATGACACTCATCGCATTCTTCTTAACCCTTTCGTTATACTATACCTATGGAAACTTAATTTTAGAGCCTAAAACGTGATATAATTTTGCACTAATTTGAAGTTATTTTTAACCATTTACTCATATATAAGCTTATGTGTAACTTGTATAAAAATGGTATATGTTGTATTTTTACTGTTTTATAAGATTACTTTTATGGTATGATATTACTAAGGCTGTAAAAAATATTTGGATAATATACATGATGATATGACAGTAATGAACTCTAACTTACTTTCCAGCAACTGCTTTCATATCATGTAAAGCCCGTAGTTATTAGTAATAAAGTGGTTCATAGAAAGGAGCATATATCGAGATTTTTTCGATATATAATAAGCAATGATAGCAGTTATAGGATCTAAATCAACTAACGAAATTGTAAAAAACATGCTGGGCTATTCTAAAAAGAATTATGATATTGAGTATTTAGATTATGTAGATACAAGTGAAATCAGAGGACTTGTAGATAATGAGAATATTGAAGGTATCTTATTCTGTGGATTGATTGGACTTAAAGTATACGAAGAGTTTGATGAAAGACTCAGTGTACCTTATGATATGATTGATTCTGATTTCTTTAATTTCATCATGAGTATTTTTACTATTATCCTTAAACACAAATCAATTGGTTTAAATGAGATGTACTTTGATCATTTACACTTCTTAAAAACCTATTCTCCTGAATTGTACGAGCTCTTTCCTAAAGACTTTATTGATTCTGTTCAGACATATGAGTTTGATTCTTTGGACAGATACAAAAGCGAATTTATTTATCAAGACATAAAGAAAAAATATGAAGCAGGTGAGATAAAGCTTGCTGTAATAACTGCTGCTAAGATATCAGAAAAATTAGACGATTTAGGCATCGTTCATTTTTCTAACACCTTGGTTTCTGAAGATGTTGTCTTATCAAGTTATAATAGATTGATTAGCGATGTTAATCAACATAACGAGCACATGAGTGACTTCTGTACAGTCGCAGTTGAAGCTAGTGATGAGGTACTAGACCAAATTGTTTCGAGTAAACTTCTTGAAAAAGAGTTTGTGAGAAAACATAAGAACAAATTAATCTTTAGACTCATGCCTAATGAAGTTGTTATTCACAACGACTTGGTCCATGTGAGTAAGCTCAATGGTATTTTAAAACTTGATGGTGTAAAAGTTGGCATTGGTATAGGGTCTACGGAACAAGGCAGTGAATACAATGCAAAAAATTCAATCAAATACAGCAGAACTTACAATGCTAACACAGCATTCTTACTAACTGAAGATAGACATATATACGGTCCTGTTAATGATGACAAGTGCTTGAAGATTAATGAATATGATATAGAGTCATCTTATGACTATGCAAGAAGCATAGGGGTAAAGACCTTTAACTATTTAAGAATCTTATCTCTTTATGAAAAACGAAAACTCCTTTCAACGGAAGAGGTATGCGACTATTTGAACATAGCCAGAAGAAGTGGCAATAGAATACTGATCATCCTTGAAGAACAAGGGGTATTAGAGCTCAGTGTGGAAGTTGGCAAGAATAAAGTCGGCAGACCTTCTAAAAAGTATAGGTTGGCTGAGTAATTGGTTTATATACTAAGGTTACAAAATGAATATCAATAAGTAGAAGTCATCCAAGTTCAAGTTATAGGATGACTTTTGTTTTAGGGCTGAAAGCTAGCATGAATCTGCAAGGATGATATTATGATTTCCAGTATAAAAAATGGAGTAATGACCATGGTATCAGGATTTCAAAAGAACTGATGAAGGCCTTGGGCATCGACGATTTGGATCAAAAGTTGAAGCTTGAAGTTGTTGGATGCAAGCTTATTGTCGAAAAAGCAGAGGATGTGATGACAATAGAAACTTTATTTGAAGGTTATAATGGAAACTACAAACCTTCACAAATAGATTGGGGTGAACCGGTAGGACGTGAGGAGTGGTAATCCTATAAGCTTAAGACCATCTACAAAAGAGTACAAATAGGACAGAAAGAAAGATGATGAACACATGTACTTTGTCTGAAAATGTATCTTTATAATAAACTAATTGGACCATCGCTTGCTGTGATGGTCTTTTTTAGTGCAAATGATATTTTGAGTTAAGCTTTCATTTATGAAACACCTCCATTTCACATGGATTTCACTTGAGAGAGATAGACTTGCTTTGAAAGAAGGAGGTCACATGAGAATTATAATACATAGTTTCTTAAGTTTGCTTAGGAAACCAACAAAGGCTCTAATGATACTGGTGATATTATTCGTTGTTTTTTCAATGGTCTTTACTGGAGTCATCATTCAAAATTCCATCAGTAAGTCTAAAGAATTTGTCAGACTGGAGATGGGGGCGGTCGTAGAATACAAATCAGACTTTATGAAAGCTTATGGCGATAATTTGCCACAAGATGAGTTTAGTCAGTTGCAACTTTCAAAATCTACAGCTGAGACTATGGGGAGTGACAGTAGAGTTGAAGCGACTTATATCAACTACACTGATTTTATGGAAAGCAGCAAATATGAAAGTGTTGAAGGAGAGTCTGGTGGTGGCATGTTCACTTTAAGTGCCGCAAGTGGCGGTGCAGCTACTTTTAACTTTAAGGCAACAGAGGGTGGTGTACCCATTGAGTTTGATACAAACAAGCTTGAGATCATAGAGGGGCGTAACATTGATGCATCAGATGAAAGTGCAAAAGATAACTCGATTGTTATTTCAGAGGAGTTTGCTAAGAAAAACCAACTGGCTATCAATGATGAAATGACCTTTAGGTCTTATACCAAGAACAAAGAACTGGATTTTGTTGTTGTAGGCATTTATAAGGTCAAGGACTCTAAGATGACAGGTAATGACATGTATGTCTCTTCGAATGCTTTAAGTATGGATGGATACAAATCCATTTCTAGTATTTACTTCAGGTTAAAAGATCCTTTACAAGTGGATGGTTTTATGGCCGACCAAAGTGTTCACTTACCATCTAAGTATACTGTCTTAGATGCAGGCAACTTGGAATATGAAACTTTAACAAGACCACTTGATTTGATGTCAATGATTGCATCTATTCTAATATGGGTCATCTTTATAGCAGGTGCTGCAATTATCGTTTCTTTGATTACCATATTTGTTCGAGATAGAAAGTTTGAAGTTGGTCTCTTACTTGCAAGTGGTGAAGCCAGACTTAAGATCATCGGCCAGTTCGTATTGGAAATCATAATGGTAGCACTTATAGCATTTGCCTGTTCAGTACTGCTATCTTTTCAAAGCTCGCAGATGGTCAGTGAATGGATTGTAGAAAATCACTTGGTAGAAGGTGAGAGGGCTTCCGGCAACACCATCGTATTTGGTGACAGCATCAATGATGTAAATGGAAAAGTAAGTATGGAAAATGTAGCAGATGATTTTAGTGTTGCCATCACTTTTGATGTCATGAGAAATCTCTTTATCATAAGTATTGGTATTGTTATTATTGCATCCTTAATACCTCTAGTGGTCATACTGAGTTATAACCCGAGACAGGCTTTGCAGGATTAGGAGGGGACATGAAAGATATCATATTTGAACTAAAAGACATCTCATATGGTTATGTTGATGGTGGTAAAAAGAGAAACATTTTAAATAAGCTGAGCTATAGCTTTGAAAGAGGTAAGTTTTACACCATACTGGGTCCATCGGGATCTGGTAAAACCACCTTATTAGCCTTAGCAAGCGCCCTTGATCATCCAGAACAAGGTCAGGTCTTGTTTGAAGGTGAAGACATTAGAAAAATAGGTCATACCAAGTTCAGAAGAAACAAGATGGCCATTATTTTTCAGAAGTACAACTTAACGGATTATTTAACAGGTGTTGAAAACGTTGAGTCCAATATGATGATTGTCGATAAAAAGATACCTGGTAACAAGAAGGAACTGGCTTATAAGATTTTAAATACCATGGGTATTGTCAAATCAAAGGCAGATAGAAATGTCAACAAATTATCTGGTGGAGAGCAGCAAAGAGTTGCTGTCGCCAGAGCTTTATCTAAAGATGTTCCTTTAATTTTAGGTGATGAACCGACAGGTGCTTTGGATACTGCAACTTCTAAAGAGGTCATCGCCTTGTTTAGAAAGCTTGTAAAAGACTATAATAAGACCATTATCTTGGTGACGCATTCAGATGATGTTGCCTACAACAGTGATGTTTCATTAAGACTTAAGAATGGTCTGTTAGAAGAGGTCAGGTGGGAATAAGATGGTAAAAGAAAAAAGTTTTTTTGAAGAGTTAAATCATGGGAAGCCAGAGTCTTTTGAAGAGGAAGTATTTGTAGCTACTAAGAGTAAAAAGCCTATTTACATAGGTCTTACTCTTTTCTTATGCTTAGTCCTTCTATTAGCATTTACGATCTTTAACAGGGTTGAGGTGCCAGACATGACAAGCTGGCAACTTTCTGAAGTTGGGTCGTGGGCTAAAAAGAATAAGATAACCTTAATAGGTAAACAATTGTATGATAAGGATATCGACCTAGATGGCGTTATAGAACAAAGTAAAGAAGCCGGGACTAAAGTAAGAAAGAACTCATCTGTGGAAGTGACTTTCTCCAAAGGTCCTAATCCAGATGAGCCCCTTGACTTTCCAAATGTGAAATCTATGAACCTAGAAGAAATCCAAAGATGGATCAAAGACAATAAGCTGTCAGGTATAAATATTTCTTATGAACATAGTGCAAGCATGGACAAGGGGACTGTCATCAGTCTTGAATTTATTGATGGTGACAAATCGTCATTTGTTAGAAAGAACAGGGTAAAAGTTGTTGTCTCAAAGGGGGTAGAAGCACTTACAGATACCCTAACTATGCCAGACCTTTATGGTAAGACCAAACGTGAGGTCCTTAAGTGGGCGCTTGATAATAAGATTGAACTAGATATAAAAGAAGATTACAGTGACTATGTAGAAAAGGACAGTGTCATCTCTCAAGACATACCAAAGGACAATAAGATCAACAGGACAGATAAAGTAACACTTGTCATCTCAAAGGGGCAGGCCATACCAGTACCTGATTTTATGAACTTAACAAGTAGTGAGGCAAGTGAGCTTGCCAAGCTCTATGACTTAAGATTATTTATCAAGTCTGTTCCTTCTAGCGGTCAAGAAGATCGAATCTTGTATCAAGATGTAAATCCGAATGACTTAGCTGGAAAAGATGATATCATC
The DNA here is from genome assembly GCF_022496765.1 of Acidaminobacter sp. JC074. Taxonomy (GTDB): domain Bacteria; phylum Bacillota; class Clostridia; order Peptostreptococcales; family Acidaminobacteraceae; genus JABXKX01. The sequence continues at coordinate 136,526 of NZ_VANV01000008.1, forward strand.
ACCTTACATGTATCCAAGAGATCTTTAACCAACCCTATACCTGATTTAGTAGGTATGACAAAATCACAGGCATCTGAAATCATGTCTGTACATAAGATAAAGGTGGTCTTTAAGCTTGCCTATTCTACTGAAAAAGAAGATTTGGTCATTTCACAAAGCCATGCACCAGGTTCAGTGGTCCATGAAAATGATGTGGTAACTGTCTTGGTTTCAAGTGGTCAGATACAAATACCAGACTTTAAAGGCATGTCAAAACTTAAGGCTGAAGCTTTGGCTGAGGATCTTGGTTTAAGAGTCCTCTTTAATCCTGTTGTCAATGTTCACCAGAACAAGGACATCATTTTAAAACAAGATTATAAGTCTGGTGACATTGTTGATAAGGATACAAGAATCACATTAGATGTATCTGTTAACAAGGGAACAAAAGTCATTGATTTAACAAATATGACCAAGGAAGAAGCTGAGTTTTGGGCTGAGTCTAAAGGTTATAAACTAAGGGTCATCGATGTCTACAGCTCAAGTGTTGAAAGAAACAAACTATTTAATCAAAACTATAAAAACATCTACTTACCAGAAAACGAAGCAATTGTTGTTTATCACTCTTTAGGCAAAGTTCAGGTAGGCAATCATATTGGTGATACAAAAGAAAGTGTAGAAGACTGGGTAAAGTCCGTCAATGAAAAGGGTGCCAATATCACAGTAGACTTTAAGGCTTCTAAGTCCACCACTTATGCAAAAGGACAGATTACCAACCATACACCTAAGAATCAGGAGATTGATTTGGATGGAAAACTTATTTTCTATGTTTGTACATCAAAAATAGATAAAACTAGTGAAACATCAACTTTTGAAAGTATGAGTGAGTCAGATTTTGTTAAATGGTGTCACGATAATGACATCACCTATAAGATAATCGAAGTCTACATGAGTTCAGTTAAAGAGGGGTATATCTTTGGAGAAGGTCTAAAAAAGACTGTGACGGATGGAGAAATCCTAATCGTCAAAAAATCCTTAGGTCCTGTACCTGTTGAAAACTTCATTGGTAAGTCAAAAGCTGACTTTGAAAGATGGCTGTCAGAAGTCAATGACAAAGAAGCTGGCATCAAGGTAAGTTATGTAGCACAGGCTGGAGGTGTCAAAGATACCATTGCCATGCAATCTGTGACAAGTGGTCATATAGATACCGGTTCTTCAATTACAATTACCGTTTATACAGGCCTATAATAAAAAAGTACTTCCGAGCTTGGAAGTACTTTTTATGATTATAAGATTTAATTTAAAGGCATGTCGATGGTAAATGATATTGAAGTATCATCTACGATGCTTTTAATCTTGTAGTCATGTCCTTCAATGATTGACTTGACGATAGAAAGGCCTAAGCCATTACCTTCAATATCTCTTTGGTGGGATTCGTCTACTTTATAGAACCTAAGCCAAATGCTTTCGTTCTGGTCTTTTGTAAGAGGTTGACACTTGTTTTTAAAAGTAAGCATGAACGTCTCCTTTACTTGACCTTGTATCACAATTTTTGTATTTTCTATACCGTATTTAATAGCATTGCTGATCAGGTTGTTATAGACTTGATACATTTTCTCGGGATCAGCATCGATGGTTATGAAATCACCTATGACTTCTATGGTCATATGTTTATCTACAAGCATGTAATCGTAATGTTTAATAAGTGACTCTAGTGTAGCTTTTACATCAAATGGTCTAATATTATATACAGCATAACCAGAATCCAGCTTGGAAAGTTCTAGAAGTTCATTGAGCATTTGGTTCATGCGTTCAATTTCATCTACCATGACGTCGATATAGTAATCCTGTTTTTCTTTTTTTACAACATCTTTAACACCTTCGGCATAGGACTTGATGATGCCAAGAGGTGTTTTGATTTCATGAGACACATTAGCCACAAAATCACGTCTGATCTTCTCTTGTTTGATCTCATTCTCATAATCTTCTTTTAGCTTTTCATGCGCTTCAGTCAAGTCTTGCAAAGACTGGTTTAAAGAATTAGACAAGGTGTTGATTGATTTGGATAAGATGCCAAGCTCGTCTTGTCTGTCTTCAGGTAATGATTGATCAAAGTTTAAGTGAGACATGTTGTTGGCAACATGGGTGATTTCTACAATAGGTTTAGAGACCTGTTTAGAGTAAATAAAGGAAATCAATGCTGCTAAAACAATTGTTGTCACAAACAAAAGGGGAAGAAACTTCTGATAAATGGCCATGGACTCTTCAACAGACTGTAATGAAATGGTTGCCAGAAACATATGTGTTTCATCTTTGATTGTCTTTGGATAGAAGAAGTTTACTTGTCTTACAGACGTGTTTGGCATGTTTGTAATCGTGTAAGTGATTTCACCAATTTTTCCTTGTTTGAACTCAGGACTTGTCCCAAGATAATAGGGTTGGCCATTCAAGGCTATTGTCTGGCTTGCTGGCTTGTATATCTCGACAAGTTCTAATGTGTCTGCGTAGCTATCAGAATCTTCTGGTGGTGAACTTGAATTGATTTCTATGGCATTGATGGAAGTCGGATAAATGGTCATGGAGCTGTCGACATTACCTGAAATATAGATGCCTTGCTTTTCTGTCTTGTCTGGATCATTCATAATCTGTTCTAGTATTTCTTCTTCTAGCATAAAATCAAAGTAGGTATTTTCTGAGTTTATAGCAGATACAACCACTTTTCCTTGAAACAACGGTTCTAACTCTTCTATACTCGCTTCCGAAATAAGTTGAGATTCAGACAGCTTCATAACATCTAGATAAGCAGAGTTATGAAGATTGAACTTCTTTAGTTGAATCACTTGTTCTTCAAGACTCCAGTCCTCTTTGATATAATCAGAAACATACTTTTCTAAGTTATTGGCTGTTTCTTCTATCTTGCTTGATTCATAGAAGCTCTGATAGTAGACGTATTGAAAGATGCCGATACAAGAGAAGAGCAGAACAATGGATACAAAGATGAGTACGAACATTTTTATAGTTAAAGAAGCTTTCATTTTTTCACCTCGAATTTATAACCCACATTGATGACTGTTTGGATATAACTTGCATAGGGACTTATTTTCTTTCTTAGTGTCTTGATGTTGGTATCGATGATACGACCATCACCAAAGTAATCATAACCCCAGATGGTGCTGATTAAGGCTTCTCTTGAAAAGACCTTGCTTTCATTTGCTATCAGTTTTACAAAGAGGTCGAACTCCTTTGCTCGAAGGGCGATTTCTTTTCCGTCCACAGTGACCTTATAAGCATCCAGATCAACGGTGATGGGTCCCTTTTTAATGACCTGTGTTTGTGTATTGGTCATACGTTTAAAAATAGCATTGACCCTTGCCACTAAAACCTTAGGGCTAAAGGGTTTTGTAATGTACTCGTCTGCACCCAACTCATAACCCATGAGTTTGTCATCTTCATCAGATCTGGCACTGAGTATCAAGATGAAGGCATCTGAGGTCTGTCTGATTTTTCTACAAACAGACCAGCCGTCAAGCTTTGGCATCATAATATCTAAGATCACCAGGTCAATGGATTCTTTAGAAAAGAGTTCAAGACCTTCATGGCCATCAAAGGCGGTGAAGACCTTGTAACCTTGGGTATCAAAATAATCTGTGATGATTTCGTTCATACGTTTATCATCTTCTATAATCAATATGTTTTTCATGTTATTTATCCTTTCATAAGTATTATATCCCAATCATGTGTAAAACATGTGAAATAAGTGATATTTGTGTGTAGAGTTAATGACTTTAGATTTAGATAATGGTCACATAAGGATTTCTTTATATAAAATCTACAAGGGTGTATAAATGACTTAATTCTGAAAAAAGTCAATTATTCATTGAAAAGGATGAACTTATGATATAAAATAACTTTAAGTCAGAAAATTCTGCCTATTACATACATAGAAAGTATGTCTTATTTGTTTTAAACAAGTGTATCTATAAATGTTTGCTGTTAGGAGTTAAGATGAGTAACAAAGAAATAATGGATGGAATAATCAAAAGCAATCAAGAACATATCATAGCAATCAGAGAATTGATTCATGAACATCCTGAATTGTCTTTTAAAGAGTATAAGACCAGTGAACTGGTGAGAAAAGAGCTGACCAGGCTGGGTATCAAGTATGAAAACTCTACAGTTGAAAATGGCATTGTAGCAGAAATTGATTCTGGAAGGCCAGGTAAACTGTTACTCCTTCGTGCAGATATGGACGCGCTTCCTATACAAGAAGAAACATCATGTAAGTACAAATCAAAGGTTGACAATGTCATGCACGCCTGTGGTCATGACATACACACTGCCAATCTCTTAGGCGTCGGTCATGTCTTAAATGAAATGAAAGACCAGTGGCGGGGAAGAATAAAGCTTGTTTTTCAACCCGCTGAAGAAGCCGGTGGCGGTGGTGGTAAAATGATCAAGGCAGGTCTCATGGACCAAGTACCTGATGCCTGTTTTGCCCTTCATGTATCTGATGAAAAGCTTGGACATATCACAGCTGGTTCTAAGTATCTTACTTCTTATTCAGATAGGTTTCTAGTAAGCTTTAATGGTCAAGCAGCACATTCTTCCACACCTGAAAAAGGGATTGATGCCATTGAAATGGCCATATCAGCCATCTCATCACTCAAGAATGTGGTAACGAGTAATCTAAATCCTTTAGATGTATCTGCACTGAACATCGGTAAGATAAATGGTGGCACAGCACCTAATATTATCCCTAGTCAGGTAAGCATAGATATGATGATGAGAAATAAGACCCAGTCTTCTAGGGACAGACTGGCTGAAAGAATAGAAAAGATCTGCAAGTCTACAGCTGAAATGTATGAAGGGACCTGTGACTTTAAGAGGATTTATGGCTACGACGCTGTATACAATGATGAGGACTTAACGGACTTCATTGTTGATAAGATAAAATTAAATAAAGACTTATTATATGATAACCTATCTTCAGATCAAGTGGATGCTATGATTCAAACAGGTGACCAGTTTGATCTAAGAAGTGAAGACTTTGGTTATTATTCGCAAGTCGCTCCGTCTACTTTATTATGGGTGGGTTTAGGTGAAGGTGCAGAACTTCATAAGCCAAACTTTTATGTAGACAGCAAAAACATTGTTTTTGCTACCAAACTGATGTCTCTAGTTGCATTTGATTATCTAAGCCAATAGGTAATCAAGAACAGCTATAGCCTAAAGAAGGTTCTTCATTTATGTCATTTACCTGACATATCTTCCGTCCATCCTTAATCAGTGGACGGAGCCTTCTTTCCCCAAGTTGTATAAAAATAAAGTATACTGCATGGGTGTAGATAGATTGCAATCACTCGCTTTGAGAAGATATATCAAATTTTTTAATAGGTGCTACAATATTTATGAAAATGTTCCAGTAATCTTGTAATCGAAAAGTTTGTGATGTAAAATATATTTAAGTCTAAAATTAATAGTCTTGAATCAAGTAGTTTCTTAGCTGATGAATCGGTTGATACCATCAAGGGAGGTGAACTCGGGGGTAGGTATAAGAAATAACTACTATTAATCTGAATATTTAGAATTTTCACATATCGAAAAATTATATATTGAGTATGATTCTAGATAACAATATTAAGTAGGCTTGTAATATTGCATAAAATAAAAAAAAGAGTCTTAAATGTGTTTATTTACTAAGATTCAACTTAATTATATTTACTTATTTACTAATTAGTCTAAAGATTCAAAACTATAGGTTCATATAATTAAAGGGGCACGCAAAAAAAATTAAAATGAGGTGGATTATGAAAAAGAAAGTATTATTACTAGTGGTATTAATCTTGTCTCTATCATTAGCATTCATGGGATGTTCAGGTTCTGATGATAGCGGTAATACAGGTGGAGATACTGCAGCTGCAACAGACAATGTTAAAGCTGGTCCTGCAATCGATAAAGATACAGTTGTAATCGCAACAGCTGACGAAACACCATCTTTATCTGCAGCTGGTCACAACGCAGTTGCTGGTGACTATGTAAATCAATTAACTTACAATGGTTTATTCCGTTTAGATAATGATTTAAACCCTATTCCAGATTTAGTAGAAAGCTATGTAGTTGAAAAAGACGAAAATGGCGAAGACTCAATTTGGGTAATGACTTTACATGAAGGTATCAAGTTCCATGATGGTACTGATATGACATCTGATGACGTAGTTGCTACATTATTTGATGTTAAAGAGAAGCCAGAAGTTCGTACTTACACTAATTCAGTAGTTAACGTTGAGAAGGTTGATGATTTAACTTTCAAGATCTTTACTGATGGCGCTTCTTCAGCTTTACTATATGACTTATGTCACCATGGTAACTACATCAGACCTTCTGAATTAATCGAATCAGGTAATGATTTCAACGCTAACCCAATCGGTTCTGGTCCTTACAAATTTGTAGAGTGGACTAGAGGTGAGCAAATCACTTTTGAAGCATTCGCTGATTACTTTGACAAAGATAGAGCACCATCTATCAAGAACATCGTATGGAAGATCATCCCTGAGGGCGCTTCTAGAACAATCGCATTAGAGTCTGGCGAAATCGATTATATCATCGAATTAGATTCAACTTCTTTAGCAAGTCTTAAAGCTAACGAGAACGTAGCAGTAATGGAAATCCCATCTGTTTCTCACTCTTGGTTAACAGTTAACAACGAAGTGGTACCATTTGATAATGTAAATGTAAGAAAAGCTATTTCATCTGCTATCAACAGAGCTGACGTTATCACAGTTGCACTTAACGATGCTGGTATCGCTGCTACTGGTCAAACACCAGAAGGTTTATTAGGTTTCTCAGCTGAAGGTTTTGATAACTACGATTTAGAAGCTGCTAAAGCTTATATGGCTGAGTGGGGTGGAGATCCTTCTACAATCACACTTGAGATCATCTGTTCAAATGATACTAAGAGAAGAGCTGCAGAAGTTATTCAAGCTAACTTAAAAGAAATCGGTATTGAAACGACTTTAGCTACAATGGACTTAGCAACTTACTTATCTGAAACAGCAGCTGGTAACTTCACAGGCTTCATCGGTGGTTACACAACTAATGATATGGTTTCATTCTTAAAGGGTGTATATCACTCAGAGAACATCAATGCTTCTAACAAGACTAGAACTGCTAACGATGAGCTTGACGCTTTAATCGAAGAAGCTTCTAAGACTGTAGATCAAGAAGCTCGTAGAGCTATCTTAGAAAAAGCATCTAAAATCTTAAATGCTGAAGCTTACCAAATGCCTTTATACCAAAGTTACAGAGTATCTGCTCATAAAGCAAACTTAGAAAATACTTTTATAACTGCAGGTGGTTCATTCAGAGTTACAGAGTGGAGTTGGAAAGAGTAATAGAATTACAGTAAATGCTATTTCATCAATTCTTATTGGTGAAATAGCTTTTTTGAGATAGTTGAGTGACATCATGTGTTATAAGTTTCTTATAGACATTAGAGTGAGTTCTCGATCATGAGATATAAATGTTTATCATCTATATTTTATACTAAGAGAAGTTGTTATTTAACTGTAAAAACAACAGCAATGTTGGAAAATTAGGAGGATTTATGTGGAAATACATAATTAGACGTTTTATATCGCTTATTCCCGTTATTATCGGGGTTACTTTTATAGTTTTCATGATAATGAATATGGCACCTGGTGATCCTGCTAAGTCAATTCTCGGAGAACAAGCAAGTCCTGAAGCTATTGAAGAATTAAGAGAAGAACTAGGATTAAATGATCATGTTTTGATTCAGTATAAAAATTACTTCTTTAACTTGTTAAAAGGAGATATGGGGACTTCTTACAAGACTAAGGTAGGTGTTGGTGAAGAGATTGCATCTAGACTGCCAACGACAGTAAGATTGGCAATCATAGCAATTACAATTGCAGTAGTCTTCTCAATTCCATTAGGAATTTTAGCTGCTGTTAAGCAAAATACATTAATCGATAGTTTAACCATGTTTGTAGCCTTATTAGGTGTATCTATACCGGTATTCTGGCTAGGACTTATGTTCTTATTATTCTTCTCATTAAGATTAGGTTGGTTCCCGGTATCGGGTGCTGCAAGTTTAAAGTCATTCGTACTACCTGGTTTTACATTGGGATTCTTATCTATGGCGGCTATCGCAAGAGTTACACGTTCATCTATGCTTGAGGTAATCCGTCAAGATTACATAAGAACAGCTAGATCTAAGGGTGTGCCTTATAATACAATTATTAGAAAACATGCACTTAGAAATGCTTTGATACCGACAATCACAGTTGCTGGTCTTCAAATCGGTTCATTATTAGGTGGTTCTGTACTGACAGAGACAGTTTTTGGTCTTCCAGGCATTGGTAGATTAATGATTCAGTCTATTCAAGGTAGAGATATCCCTATGGTATTAGGATGTATTATCGTATTTACGATCATGTTCTCAATTGTAAACTTAATCGTAGATATTATTTATGCATTCGTTGACCCTAGAATTAGAAACCAGTATTCATAAGGAGGCTATCAATGAGTGATAATAAAAACACTGTAAAAGGTGTAGATCTTAAAAAGAAATATAAGAAGCAGGGACCCTCAAAAGAAATATGGGGTAGGCTTAGAAAAAATAAAGGTGCAGTAGTAGGTTTTGTCATTATTTCAGCCATCATTTTGATGTCGATATTATCTGGTTTTATTTATGATTATGAAACAGAAATCATCAATCAAAATATTCAAGAGAGACTTCAATCGCCATCTGCTGAGCACTGGTTTGGTACAGATGAGTTAGGTAGAGATATCTTCGCTAGAATCGTTTACGGTTCAAGAACATCTTTATCAATTGGTTTTGTTACAGTAGCCTTTGCCTTAGTGGTAGGTGGTACATTTGGTGCAATCGCAGGTTACTTTGGTGGTCGTATAGACAATATCATCATGAGACTGATGGATATTTTCTTAGCCATTCCAGGTACCTTATTTGCCATTACAATTGTAGCGGCTCTTGGTACATCAACCATTAACCTTGTTATTGCCTTATCTATATCTTCAGTACCTAGATTTGCAAGAATCCTTCGTTCTTCTGTAATGGTAGTTAGAGACGTAGAGTTTATTGAAGCGGCTAAGGCCATTGGTGCCAACAACTGGAGAATCATAACTCAACATGTTATCCCTAATTCTTTAGCACCAGTCATCGTTCAGACGACTTTAACTGTTGCAACGATTATCTTAACAATTGCAGGTCTTTCATTCTTAGGTCTTGGTGTATCAGCACCACAACCAGAGTGGGGCGCTATGTTATCATCTGCTAGAACCTATATGAGAGAGTATGCTTATATGACGCTATTCCCAGGTCTTGCAATCATGATAACAATCTTGTCATTGAATCTACTAGGTGATGGTCTAAGAGACGCACTAGATCCAAGACTGAAGTAAGGGAGGACACATGGAAAAGGATTTAATTTTAAGTATAGAAGATTTAAAAGTTGAATACCGAACTGATGACGGTGTGGTAAACGCTGTAAACGGTTTGGATTTAGTTATAGAAAAAGGTCAGACACATGGTCTTGTTGGAGAGACGGGTGCTGGTAAAACAACAACGGCACTTTCAGTTTTAGACCTTATTCAATCACCACCTGGGGTTATTGTTGGTGGTGAGATCAAGTTAGATGGTCAATCTATCAGGGGTCTTAAAGACAGAGACATGGAAAAAATCAGAGGTGGCGAAGTATCGATGATCTTCCAGGATCCGATGACTTCTTTAAACCCGGTAATGACCATTGAAGACCAGATAGCAGAGGTTATCAGATATCACCAACCAGGTGATTACAAAGATGCCATCGCAAAAACACATGAGATGTTAACAATGGTTGGTCTACCACCAAGAAGGGGTAAGGAATATCCTCACCAGTTCTCAGGTGGTATGAAGCAGAGAGTTGTTATCGCCATGGCGCTTGCATGTAGACCTAAGCTTTTATTAGCAGATGAGCCGACTACTGCTCTTGATGTAACCATTCAAGCCCAAGTACTTGAGCTTATGAAGGAACTTAAAGAAAAGTACGGTACATCTATGATGATGATCACACATGACTTAGGCGTTGTAGCTGAAGTATGTGACAAGGTATCGGTTATTTATTCTGGTCGTGTTATAGAGCATGGTAACTTAGAAGATGTCTTTGACTTTACAAGACATCCATACACTGAAGGATTATTTAACTCACTGCCTAATCTACAAAACAGAACAGCTGAGTTAAAGCCGATCAAAGGTTTGATGCCTGATCCTACAGACCTACCATCTGGATGTCCATTCCATCCTAGATGTGATTATGCAATGGATATATGTTCAAAGGAACATCCTCCAAAAGTATTTAGAAATGACGAGCACTTTGTTGAATGTCATCTTTATACGAATAACGACATTAAAAAAGGAGGGGTTATAAATCGTGGATAAGCCAATCATTGAAGTAAAAGGTTTAAAAAAATATTTTAAAACACCTCACGGTATGTTACATGCCGTTGACAATATTGATTTTGAGATTCAAAGAGGTAAAACATTAGGTCTTGTTGGTGAGTCTGGATGTGGTAAATCGACAACTGGTCGTACCATTTTAAGATTATTAGAACCAACAGATGGACAAGTTCTTTTTGAAGGTGAAGATATAGCAGATCTTTCTAAAAAGGAGATGGAAAAGAAAAGAGAAAACTTACAGATCATCTTCCAGGATCCATTCTCTTCACTTAATCCTAGAAAGACCGTCAGTCAGACTATTATGGAGCCTATGATCATTCACAAGCTTTACAAGACGAAAGCTGAAATGATGGAAAAGGTTCTTGAAATTATGGAAATCGTAGGCTTGGCTGAGCGTCTTGTTAATACATATCCTCATGAACTTGATGGTGGTAGAAGACAGCGTATCGGTGTTGCTAGAGCACTAGCACTTAATCCAAAGTTTATTGTATGTGACGAGCCAGTATCAGCACTGGATGTATCTATTCAGGCACAGATTCTTAACTTGATGAAAAAGCTTCAAAAAGAGTTAGGTTTAACATACTTGTTTATCACACATGATTTATCTGTAGTCAACCACTTCTCAGATGAGATTGCAGTTATGTACTTAGGTAAGATTGTTGAAAGAGCGCCATCAGAAGAGCTATTTGCTAATCCGATGCATCCATATACAACAGCTTTACTTTCTGCTATTCCTGTACCAGATATACACTATAAATCAGAACGTGTTATCTTAAAAGGTGAAATCACATCGCCAATCGAACCTAAAAAGGTTTGTAGATTTGCAAACAGATGTGAATATGCATCAGAAAAATGTCATACAACTGAACCTGAGCTAGTAGAAATCACTGAAGGACACTATGTATCATGTTTCCTAGAAGTGGTAGAAGCTGCTAAGGCAAAAAAAGCACAAGAAGCATAAACAAACGGCGTAGAAGTTATTTAACTTCTGCGCTGTTTTATTTTACATGCAGGATAGAGAAATGATAATTGACATATAATGTAAAATTATGTATTATATATACATGCTATAGCAAATGGTGTTATTTAATTGCTAAGTGGTCTTTTTATTGCCATGTTAGGTCAACTGGGACCTTAAATAGTTAAGTTCTCTAAGGCCTAAACATGGTGAACTGAAAGGAAGGATCATGAATGGGAAAAAACATGCTAGAATCAGTCTTGAAATGATAATAATGCTATGTATTTTTGCTTTGTTGTTAATCGTTTTATCAATGCTTAAAGCTAATATACTAGCAGCATTACTTATCGTTTCAGTTATGATTGTTATTTTAGCAAGACTTGGCTTTGAATCTAAAGTTAAGTTTGATGGTGATTCTGTTGAAGTAGAAACCTACAAAAACAGAAAAAACTCATCCGACCCTAACAAGCAAGATGAGTAACACCACAAGGAAAGTCGTTTAATACGGCTTTTCTTGCTTTTATTATATACCAGATTTATCCTGTTTTCAACATTTAGATAGAAACTGTCATTTAGGAATCGTTCACACTGCTATGTATTATAAAATGAGCACCAGTGTCTAGGTTAAAAACATGTTGCTAAACAGTGAAATGTTATATTAAGATCATATGTTTCAAGATGACGAGTGATATTGGAGAGATTCAAAATGCAATATATACAATTAGACTGAAGCTTATACTTAATTTTTATGGTAGTATATCTCTGAGTTAGATTCTAGATGTTAATTATTTTATTTACATATGTTTAAAAGAATAATATTCTTTGATTTTGACTATTCAATGATGAAATGGAAATCATCATGAGAAGTGATAAAGAGCTAAATTCTAGAGGATGGAGCAAACACATAAGGGAAAAAGATGATTTTATTTTAAGATATTTAATTTATGTAGTCAGTTATCGATTCTTTAGTAATTTTTTTTGATTATGCAACGTGCAAAGACATAATTGAAACCTTATTTTCCTAGTGTAAGAAACTAGATATATAGTATAATGTAAGGGTATGAGAAGGAGAAAAGAATGAAGTTTGATTTTGAATTGCCTTGTGATGAAAAACTTGAATTTACTGACAGAGAAGATGCAAGAGAATTGTTTTGGACTACGTATGAGCATATGCTTACAGAAATTAAAAATGGAAACAGTTCTTATCAGGTATTAGATTATTATGGTATAGGAGGTGTTGGCAAGTCTAGATTGCAACAGCATTTTATGGGTGAACTAGATAAAAGAAAAGAAAGTGTTTATGTCCATCATGACCTTCAAGAAAGTAGTGATAGATTAACAGTAATGAGACTTTTGAGTAATCAGTTGAGAAAGCATGGTGTTAAGTTCTTATTTTATGACTATGCCCGTTATAGAAGAGCAGAGCTTATTGGCGATGGTGCTGAGTTAACAGAAAAACAAACTATTATTGAGAGTAATCCATTTTTATCTGAAGTATTTGATATTTGTAGTTGTATCCCAGTTATCTCGGATATTACTGATCCTACTAAATACATCGTTGATGGTATAGGAAAAATAAGACATCGATTTAATGAAAACAAAACTACTCTACAAAGAATTGATCATATGACTGTAGGTGAGTTATATGAGAGTTTACCTTTGTTTTTTGCCTTTGATATTTCAAAATCTATGGTCGAAATGAACAGGTTACTGCTTGTTTTTCTTGATACATATGAAGCTTTTGTCAATTATACTAGTTTGTTAGATGATGCTCTCAGTAAAGATAAATGGCTTAGAGATGTTCGTTTTGGTTTGATTCCCAAAACTCAAAACATACTATGGGTTATTGGTGGGAGAAATGAACTTAGATGGCGTGATATGCATAGATACTGGGACGAGGAAGCACGTCTTAAAACTATGAATATAGGTGATCTCTCTGAGGAAGATACTTTTAAGTTGTTGGAAAGTAAAAAGATCACTAATGAAAAAATGAAGAAATTCATTTATGATTTGTCTAATGGAACACCTTTATACCTTGAATTATGTATAGATAACTATAAAGATTCTCTAACTATCAATAATAGAGAACCGAGTTTAGAAGAAGTTGGTGAAAACAAGGCTTCCCTAGTTGAACGTTATGTTATGTACAGAAATAATAACGAGAGAGAGCTCTTGCATATTTTAGCCAGTTTTGGTAGTTGGTCAATTGAGGAGTTAGAGACCTTTAAAAACAAGTTCTATCCTAATATTTCTGATATATCTTTAGAAAATATAATTTATCATTCTTATGTTACTAAGACTGAAGATGGTTTGTTTAAACTTCATGATACAGTCTTAGACGGTATCTTAGCAGATTATGAAGGTAACATAGAAAAAGTTAAAGAAAGAGTCTCTGAGTTTAGAATCGATAGGATGTCAGCTGTTTCTTCTGCCATTCCTGAAGAGCTTTCAGTTGATAGATTAATAAAATTAACCAGAAACAAAATGGTTGTTATTCAAGAGTTAGAGGATTTAGAGGAATACTATAATGAACTTAAAGATCATTTATTAGATTTAAGAAAAAAAATGCAGTTTGCAGATAGTCTTTCTGTCCTTAAATTAATAATGAATAAGCTAGAAGTCGTTCATCCTAGATCTGTATTGGATGCAAAAATAAAGATTGCCTATGCTAAGGATTTGCTAGACCTTGGGCAATATGATCAAATGATTTCATATGCACAAGAGGCTTATGAGATTATAAATGACTATGAGGATTCCTTAGAAGATAAGGCTTCTATTTATAATAGCTATGCTTGGATAATCAGCAAAAATGGTTTAAAAGAAAGAGCTTTAGAGATAGCAAAAAAAGCCTTAAAAATAAGGCTAGAACTTCATGGTGAAGAAGATGAAAAAACTATCATATCTAAACATACTGTGGCTAGCCTTTTATCTGATAATAAGTATAATAAAGAAGCTATTAAGCTAAATGAAGAAGTCTATGATTATAGATTAAATAATTATGGTCTTGAAGATGAAAAAACTTTGGCTACTATGAATAATTTGGCTATTTACTACAGTATTGATAATAAAAAAGATATGGCCTTCGACTTAACAGAAGAAGTGTACGCGATTAGAAAAAAGTTATATGGTGAAGACCATTTAAGTACACTATCTGCATTACACAACCTATCTATTAGATATTCTGAAAATGGTCAAGAAGATAAAGCTTTAGAGTGTTCAAAGTATGTTATGGTCAAGCGATTAGAATTACTGGGTAAAAAACATCCTGAAACAATTAGAGCTATGTATACTTATGCGGCACGCTTGTTAAGTGATAAAAAGGTAGATGAGGCATTTAAGTTGTATTACGAGGTGATTGATTTAAGAATAGAAGTGTTAGGTTCATCACATCCTCTGACACAAACCACATATTTTTTTATTAAGAGACAGCTGAAAAAATATTACGGTAGGGATCTTTCATTAGCCTTCGAGAATAAATATGATTATATAAACCAAGGAAATGATTATAGAGTTGAGTTATACAAAAAAGTTTTTGGATTAGAACATCAAGAAACCTTGAAAGCATTGAGGACACATGCATCTAAATTAATGAAAATAGGCAATATAGAAAAAGCCCGTCAAATATATGAAGATATCATAGATATCAATAAGAAATTAAATGATTCAAATCATGAAGATGTTTTTGTAACACAAGAGGAGTATCTTTATAATATTTGGGAGTATACAAAACTAGAGGATGACTCCAAAGCTTACATAAACTTATTTAAAAAGATGGTTAAAGCTTTAGGTTCTCAAAGTAAAATTGTTTCTGACAATATTGAAAAGTATTCTAGGGTAAGTATGCAAAACAGCTATAAAGACTATCATGAAGATAGGTATTTGATTTTTCAAGATATTTTAGGTGATACTCATGAAAAAACTATTGATGCATTTATCGAGTATTGTGGATCTCGATATGATGAAGAGTTGCTTATAAAAGTGAATCAGTTCGTTGAAAGACTCATGAAAAATAAACTCGAGATTAATCATAAGTTGATTAGTGCACAATACAATCTTTTAGATAGATTCAGAAGTAATAATGAAGCTTTTGCAGCAATTGATAAATACATGACATACTATAAAGTAATCGTTGGCGAAAATTCCAAGCAGTTCGTTAATGTCTTACTTGAGTGTGCTACTAAATTAAAGAACAGTGGTTATATAGAAAATGCCAATACCCTTGCCCAGAAATATACTGCTTTATGTAGTAAAAATCAATTCTTTATTGAAGTTATTGCTATAGATATTCAATCAAGATACCTTATTCAAAGTGAAAAGATAAATCAAGCTCTTACTTTATTTGACCATTATTTAAACCATGTTTCAGATCTTCATGGTATAGCGAGCTACAAGTACAAGAAGTGTTTTGAAATATATATAAAACTGTTAACAAGTAATAAGCTGTTTGATATTGCTGTACAGAAAATAGACAATTTATTAGAACATTATGACCATCAGCTTGGTAAAGACAATGATGAAACCATAGAGCTTTTTTTCAATAAAGCAGAAATATTTATGAGAATGAATGAACTTAATGATGCTTACTTAGTTTATGTGGATATTGAAAAAAGAACGCATCATATGGAAAAATATAGACGTTATTTAGCTGACTATACAGGAAAATGTCTTATGAAGCTTAAGAGATATGAAGAGGCATATAATTACTTCATAAATTACTATAATGATTACAAGAAGGCTACTGTAGAACTTGCTCCACGATATGTTGAAGAACTGCTTGAATGCTTTTTGCATTTAGATAAAAAAGAAGAAGAGTACCGAATTCTGAAGGATTATGTAGAAGGTGTCGGAAGAGAACGTGGATTCTTAGGATTAAGAGATAACCTAGTTCGTTTAGCTTTGATTTCGATAGAACAAAATGATTTTGATACTGCCAATAAGTATACTGAGGAACTTAGTAAGAATCGATTGATGTGGATAAATGACTTTACATTTATTAAGCAGATGATTAATCTATACCAAGTTTTTTTGCCTGAATATCTTAGCAAATTTGGTAAAAGCAATGTCAGATACTTTGAAATGCAAGAGTTACTCATAGATTACCAAAGCTTTGAAGGTAAAGAGGAATTGAAAGCATTAGAGGCGGCTGTAAAAGATACAGCGGAATTTTATGGTCAAGATGATATAAAAACAGTTCAGTATTTAATCAAGTTGTCAAGTAAATATGTAGAGTTAAATAAAAGGAGAAAGGTATACAAATTGTTTGAAAAAATAATCAGCATGCCTATCAGTAAAAGTAAACTCACTGCTTCGATAGAAGGTGTTTACCATATGCAGGCGTATTTACTGACAACAAGGAGTGCTGAGAAATCATCAAAACTGATGAAGAACTATCTAGAACAAATAGAGAATAGTGAATGGATAAAAGATAAGTATGTCTGTAAATGGGTGGTTTTGATACTAGCTGAAATATTTGAAGAACAACAAGCTTTATCTAGAGTTCTAAACTTGGTTCAACCTAAAACCTTGAGAGTTTATGATGAAGTTGCTAATAACCTGATATCTTATAAAAATATTAGTAGTCGGAAAGTTGGAATAGATTCTAATTTGAAAAAGAATAAACGACTTGGAAAACAGATATTGTTAAAAGGTCTGTCTGAATGTTCTTGTAACATTGATACTTCTTCAGCAGAAAGATTGGTTAATTTGATTCATAAGTTTAAGGGGGATATTGAGTTATGTGAAGCGATTCTTCCTTATATTAATCAAGTTGAGTTAGATAAAGAAATTTTAATTGACTTTAAAGGTCAGATGGCTAATCACTATATTGGCAAGGATATAGATAAGGTTTTTGAACTAAGTAATGAAATTCTGGAATTAGATGAGAATAATAGTGCTGCAAAAGTATTTATTTCCAAGTATTATAGTAGAGTTGGTCAACATGGAAAAGCTCTAAGAGTCGCGAACGATCTTCTAGAATATGAAAAGTCTCAGAAAACACCAGAAAATGAAGGGATGTTGATAGCTATGTATAATCTGTCTGACATAGTCTTAGCTTCTGGTGACAATGAAAAAGCTGAAAGTTTAAAATCTCAGGCTTTTGATTTGGATCAAATTAAGCCATTAATAGAGGCGTCAAAATCTAACACTAAAACTTATAAAGGTCAGTGGGCTTATTTGAATCTAAAGTTCATTTCTTCAAAAAGGAAACTCGTAGAGCGCCCAAATATCAAAAAATTAATTAAAACTAAATAAATCTGTTTAGTTTGTCATGTAATCTATTTAAGATGAACCATATGTTGGTTTATCTTTTTTTTGATTAAAGTGTAGTATTGCCACATATAAATGGAATAAGGATAATATTTTCTCTGAAGGCCTTGTAATTTATACTGTATGTATAGGTGAGATAATGTTTATTTTGCAATAAAGTATAGAGGAGTATAAAATGAAGAGAAGTTTTATTATTAAAAATGAACTAGGTCTGCATGCAAGACCTATTAGTAAATGGTTGGCTGTATTTAAAGAAAGTGATGCCCTTGTTAATGTTTTTAAAGGTGATAAGAAGTTCAATGGCAAGAGCATGATTTCTCTTATGCAGACAGCTGCCAAAAAAGATGACGAAATAACTGTTGAGATAATAGGTGATTCTGAAGATATTCTTATAGAAGAGCTGTCATTACTTATTGAAGATGGGTTTGGTGAGTAAGATGAACATACAAGGAATTGGTGCTTCATCTGGTATTGGGCTTGGCCAGGCATTTGTTTATGAGTCATCAGATATTGAGATTATAGAAGATTCTTTATTATCTTTAGAAGAAGAAATGTGCTTATTTACAAAAGCGATTGAATCAGCTTCAGATGATATAAAGAACTTATATGAAAGAGCCAAAATAAGACTAGGTGAAAAAGATGCCGGCGTTTTTCAGGCACATCTTATGTTTCTAGAAGATCCTGAGTTTACATCGGGGATTGAGGCTTTAATTGAATCTGGCAAAACGTCTACTTTTGCCGTAAAAAATGTAAGTGATATGCTTATAGCCATGTTTTCGTCTATGGACGATGATTATATGAAAGAGCGTGCAAGTGATATCAAAGATGTATCAGATAGATTGATAAATATCTTATTAGGTGTAAATGCTTCTTTGGATTCATTTGAATCACCAGTGATCATAGTTGCAGAGGATTTGACACCATCCATGACAGTTACATTAGACCCTAAAATGGTATTGGCCTTTATAACAAGAGTAGGTGGTAAAACATCACACTCTGCTATCATGGCAAGAAACATGGGCATTCCAGCGGTCGTTGGCCTAGGTGATATCAGTGACATTGAATCAGGTTCTGTTCTAATTGTTAACGGTGACACAGGTCAAGTGACATTATCACCAACGTCATCAGAACTTGATGATGCAGAGACTTTAAGAAAAGACTACTTAATAAAGCAGAACATGCTACAAGCTTTTGTCGGAAAAGAGACAATGACACAAGACAAGAAACGCATTGAACTGGTATGTAATATTGGTAGTGATAAAGATATACCATTGGTTCAATCCAATGACGGAGAAGGT
The DNA here is from genome assembly GCF_022496765.1 of Acidaminobacter sp. JC074. Taxonomy (GTDB): domain Bacteria; phylum Bacillota; class Clostridia; order Peptostreptococcales; family Acidaminobacteraceae; genus JABXKX01. The sequence continues at coordinate 155,499 of NZ_VANV01000008.1, forward strand.
GTCGGTTTATTTAGATCAGAGTTTCTATATATGGATCAAGAATCTATGCCATCAGAGGAAACTCAGTTTAAAGCCTATAAGGCGGTGGTAGAAAGTATTTCTGGTCCTGTAATTATTCGTACATTGGATGTTGGTGGCGATAAGGACATTCCTTACATTAAGTTAGATGAAGAGATGAATCCTTTTCTAGGTGTAAGAGCGGTCAGACTTTGTTTAAAAGATAGCCAGCTTTTTCAGCCACAACTATGTGCGCTATTAAGAGCCAGTGTTTATGGTCATCTAAAAATTATGTTTCCAATGGTTTCTAGTCTTGAAGAAGTTCATCTTATTAAGGCTGAACTTGAAAAAGCTAAAGAGACCCTTAGAAAACGTGGTGATTCTTATGATTCAAATGTAGAAATCGGAATTATGATAGAGATTCCATCAGCAGCTTTGATGGCAGATATGTTTGCAAAAGAAGTAGACTTCTTTTCTATTGGTACCAATGACTTGGTTCAATATACAACTGCTACTGACCGTATCAATCAAAATGTTTCCCATTTATATAGCCACTACCATCCCGCAGTCTTAAGATTGATTAAGTTTGTGGCTGAAGCAGGAGGGCGTGAAAATATCATGGTTGGCATGTGTGGCGAAGCTGCAAGTGATCCGCTATTGATACCTTTTCTAATAGGTGCTGGCTTAAATGAACTCAGTGTATCACCCTATAAAGTTTTAGCAACTAGAAGTCATATTTCTACATTGACTTATGAAAAATGTAAAGAATATTCAAAAGAAATAATGAATTTATCTACTGCTTCTCAAGTACGTGACTACCTAGAAACAGTAGCTTTAAACCAATAAAGTATGATATTGCAAGGTAGGTTCGGCAAGTAAATGATATTTTATTTGTAAACATGATGGCCTATGATGATATCAAGAAGGGAAAGCCATATGAATTTATCCAAAAGACAGGAAATGATTCTTAAGAAACTTTTGGAAGAAAAGAATGCCATAAAGGTAAAAGAACTTTCAAGTGCCTTGGGTGTAAGCGACAGAACCATTCGGTATGATTTAGATCACATCGATTATGAGTTAAAACATCTAAATACTTCTTTAAAACGGACGCCAAAGGTTGGCATAGCGCTTGAAGATAAGGGAGCCTTAAAAGATCTGATGAGTCTTTGGGACACATCTAGCTATGTTCCTAACCTTGACAAAGAAGAAAGACTTATCTACTTAGGACTTTTTTTAGCCCTAGAGGGAAAACCTTTGTCTAGTGAGTATCTTGCTGAAAAAGTGTGTACCAGTCGCTCTACTATCATCAGTGATTTAAAGGAGCTAGGACCCATATTAGAAAAAGAGTTTGCATTAAACCTATCAGCTAAAAAGCACTATGGATACCTTGTAAAAGGCACTGAAGAAAAGGTCAGAATCTATTTAACTGAGCTAGTGAAGACTTTTCTAGTCTATAGACGTCAAGGTCACAAAATTCACTATTTGACTTCAGAACTTGAATCCCTTATGGACAGTGACTTGATTTCTAATATCAGAAAGGCTATTAAACTTTGTAAGAAGATTCACCCATTTTGGCTTCCCAACGAATCTTATTTGACTATTGTAGCCAAGTTGAGGGTTTTACTTTTAAGAATCGAAATGGGACATGTGAGTGAAAAATCTTCTTTGGCTTCTATCAATCATAACAGGGAATATGAAATTGCCAAGGAGCTTTCTAACCAGTTAGAAGGATTGATTGGTTTAAAGATTCCCCAAGTTGAAGTGAACAACATAGCCCATGATTTACTCTATTCTAATGTGAAAACAACCACAGATCGTCATGGCAGTGTAGATCCTAAACTGATTGATACTGTATATCAGATGATCAAGGTTTTGCAAAACTATATAAGCCTTAATCCTGATAACATTCACGCACTAAAAAACGAGTTGATTTCACACTTGGAGCTGTCTTTAGAAAAGATTCAGTTTGGTATTCCAAACATCAACTATTTGATAGATGATATTAAGAAAAACTACTTTGAGGAGTTTCATATCGCTAAGATCATCTTAAAGGTCTTTGAAGAGGCCTATGATGTAAAAATTGATGATGATGAAGTTGGTTTTGTGACCATGTACATACTTAAGAATATGGAGTTAAGTGAACGAAAGAAGGAAAAGAACATCTTGGTTGTATGTTGTTCCGGTAAGGGGGCATCTAAGTTCTTGGCAACAAGAATCAGAAACAACATCCCTAACATCCACATCAATGACATTGTTTCAGTCTTTGAAGTGGAAGAACAAGATTATGATGCTGATAATCTAGATTTGATTATCTCTACAGTTGAGATAAAGAATGCTTTAAAGCCTGTCATTGTTGTCAGTCCTTTGATTACAAATCAGGAGTTAGGAAAGATTTCGAAGGCCCTCTTTAATACGGATCATTCACTTTTACAGGCTCAACTGCACCATTCTAAGAACCTGACCAAACAGTTGGAATATAGAATCATGTCCATGGTTTCTCCAGAACTTGGAGAACAACTCATGATAAAGTTATCTTCAGTTATTCATGATTTTGAAGAATCCAATAGACAGAGTCTGGTTTATAAAGATGATATAGAAAAGCCTGCAAGGACCATCGGTATGGTTTTAATGGAAATCGGCAGTATGATACAGAACCTTCAGAGTCGAGGTTATGACTATGAGTTTCTAACCTTTTGGGGTTTGATACTCCATATAGTTTTAGCTGTACCAAGGTGGCAATCAGGTAGCTTTAATGTGGAACCTTCAATAGAAAAATATAAGAAGAAATATCCTGATGTGTATCAAGAGGTTAAGGAGACACTTGAAAGGATAGAAGTGAACTTCGAATTTAGAATAATGGAAAGTGAGATAATTGCAATTATGCGTTATCTCTGCAAGGAAAGTGTATGAAGAGATTATTGATAAAAAACGCCAATATTATAGACGTGTCTTCTAAGTATCACAAACAGTGTGTAGACATCTATATAGAAGATGGTGTGATTAAAAAGATAGATAAGGATTTAAATGAAATGGGCCAGGTATTTGATATTTCATCCTACCTGATCAGTCCTGGATTCATTGATGCTCATGTCCACTGTTACCATGGAAAAACAGTCATCGGCATTGATCCTGAAAAGATAGGTGTAAAAACAGGTGTAACGAGCCTTATAGATGCCGGTACAGCAGGGGCAAACACCATAGATGATTTCTATAATAGAATCATCAAAAAAAGTGAAGAAAGGGTCTTTGTGCTTTTAAATACAGCATCAGATGGCTTGAAGACTTTATCTGAACTGTCTACAGATGGTGTCATTGATAAAAAGGCTATTAAAAAAGCCATAGAAAGGTATCAAGATACAATCGTTGGTATAAAGGCAAGAGCATCTTCTTCAGTATTACTAGATAAAGGTATCGGACCAATAGCTGAGTCTAAAAATATTGCTACAGAACTTGGTTTACCCCTTGTAATACATATAGGTAATGCACCACCAAAGGTTGAAGAGGTGTTAGACTTAACATCAGCAGGAGATGTAATAACCCATTGTTATCACAATAAGGTAAATGGTCTTTTCTTAGAATCAGGCATTAAAAAGGGCCAAGTTGCAAATGCACTTCATAGACAAGTTAAGTTTGATATTGGTCATGGTTCATCGTCATTTTCATTTGATGTATTTGAGAAGGCTGTAAAAAATGGTTTTAGACATGACTTTATTGGATCAGATATCTATGACAAGAACATAGGTGGACCGGTTGTAAGTTTAATTAATGTGATGAACAAGGTGCTGGCTTGTGATTTTTCTTTAGATGATGTTGTTTCAAGTGTAACCTCTAAGGTTTCTGAGCATTTTAAGCTAAGTAGACTAGGTACGATAAAAGTAGGTAATTTTGCAGACTTTACAGTTTATAAGCTTCATGACAGCAGAAAGACTTTTGTAGATTCTGTAGGCCAAAGTAGGACTGGCAAGTCGTGGATAGAAGCCAAATATACCTTGGTTGAAGGTGAGATATTTAGAGTAGAAAATGGAGGAGAGATGATATCTTTTGATTTCCTAAAAGATAGCATGAGTTTGACACAAGAACAAATGACTGCATACGATGATGACTTAAGGTACATAGATGATTATGTATCAGGTCATGGCATAAAGTTTCAGGATCATTTTAAGTTAGGTTTTTATTCACACATGGTTGGTTTTATAGATCGACTTAAGAATAAGGAGAAACTGGATCCTGTAGATGAAAGTATAAAAGACAACATTGAAGAGAAAGCCTTTAAGTTAACTTATGACTTAATTGATTCGATGTCAAAAAAATATGAAGTTGAAACCTTTGAAAGTGAAGTGATCTTGGCATCTATTCACATTCAAACAGCACTTGCAATGGAGGAAGACTAATGGAAAAGGAAATTGTAATCGTAATAGGTGACAGACTAGGAAAAGGCCAAAAAGTGGCTAAGGGTATAGAAAAAGCTGGTGGCAAGGCCATTGTAATAGAAGGTATGGCAGCTGATATGAAATTAGGTGATGAAATGCATAAGCAAAACGCTGATCTAGGCATCTCTTTCTGCGGATCGGGTGGTGCAGGTGCTTTGATGGCTGCTACAAAATATGGCTATAAGGCAAAACATCATTTACGTTCTATAGAAGCAGGTGAGTCTGCAATTAAGGAAGGTAACAAAGTACTAGGTTTTGGTTTCATGGACTTAGAAGAACTTGGAGAAAGACTGACAAAGGCATTTATCAAATATCAAAGATAGGAAGGTAAAATGGAAAAGAAGGAATTGCTTCAAACAGTAGAAAAAACACTTGTCATTACTGCATCTGGTAAGACAAAGGATGAAACGCTTACAAAGGCTATAGGCATTTTAAGAAAAAAAGTCTATGGGGAAGTTAAGGGTCAAATCTTAAAAATGGATCCCCTTTCTATTGTTATAGATTCAGAAGAAACACAAAAGTTTACAGAAAAATTCTTATTCCTATTTGCACCAAGAGACAAAGAAACATATAAAGTAACGTACTCTATAAAAGTCAAAATTAATTATGTAGCACCCTTATAAAAAAGTAAGAAACTAACCGTGATCACGTTAGAAAAATATAAAGGCAATTTTTAGTATTAAAGGAGGACTATTTTGATTGAAGTTATCATTAAATCATTAATCATTGGTGCTTTAGGCGGTGGGGCAGTAGCAGCAGGTGCAGCTAGAATGTTCCATACACCTAAAAGCCAATCAATGGGGGCATTCAGAACTTTAGGTGAGTTAAATGCATGTCAGGGCGATCCACTTGCCCACTATTCTTTCGGTTTAGGTTTCTTGTTCAATGCAGCAGCTGCAGTTGTAGCTTCTGGTGCATTAACTCAGGACGTCTTACACCGTATTGTTCCAAACTTATCGGCAGGTACCTTGTTGTTTAAAAACAAGAATCCAGAAGAAACATTACATGATCCAAAGAAGATGATGTTGGTGGGTTCAGTAGTTGGTGCACTTGTTGTTACATTTTTAAATACACTGGCTTCTTCTATTCCGGAGTCATTATCAGTTATTGCCAAAGAAATCTTATCTCCTGCTTCATCAATGATGATGAAAACAGTGATGCCTATTATCTTCTGGTTGGCTGCCCTAGATGCAGGTAAAAGAACAGGTATCTGGGGTACAATTTTAGGTGGTTGCGCGCAAATGATTATGGGTAATGCCGTACCAGGTATTGTACTAGGTATTTTAATCGGTGAAACAATTGAAGAAAATGGTTTTAACAGACCTGCGCAAGTGATGCTCGGTATTGTTATTGCAATGTTTGTTACAATTGCATACTTTAGAGGCTTCTTTGCTAAGTTAGGATTATAGGAGGGAAGTGACTATGGAAAAGAATTTAACACAAAAAGGATTATCTTTATTATCAGATAACATATTTCCGCTATTGGTAGCCATTGCCTGTGCTGCAATCTTTGCAGGGACACACATGTATGTTGTTCATGGCACAGGTGCCTTCAATGAGATCTTTGTTGTACAAATGTTAGACCAAGGTCTTAACGGCGGTGACTATGCGGCAGCTGCTGGTTTTGCAACAGGTTTTCTGATTGCAAGAGTATTAGAAGGTCCACTAGTTGGTCTTTTAGATATTGGTGGTTCACTAATGACAGGTGTAGGTATTGGTATCCCTGCTATGATGTTGGCTGCTGGTATGACAGCACCAATTGAGAGTTTCCCACTAGCATTGTTAACAGGTGGTATCATCGGTTTGTTAATCGGTGCGCTGATTATCATCATCAGAAAGATTATGCCGCAAGGTATTTCAACATCAGGTACTGGTATCATGATGGGGGCAGGTAATGCAACAGGACGCTTCTTAGGTCCACTTATTATCCTTTCTGCTATCCAGTACAGTGTACCAGCAGGTATCGGAGCTTTTGTAGGGGCAGCAATCTTCTACAAGCTAGATAGACACATCGCTGGTGGTGCCATTATTGGTGCTATGTTGCTAGCAGGTATTTTCCAAATGTTTGTTTAAAGATGTGACTGCTTTGCAGTCACTCTTTCTTAAGAAAAGAGGTACATATGTCCATATATCAAGACATAGATTTAGATCAAGTAATCAATTGCAGTGGGAAGATGACAGCCCTAGGTGTATCAAAGATTTCTGATGATGTATCAGAAGCTATGAAACATGCTGGTCAGTCTTTTGTAGTAATAGATGAGTTGATTGATAGAGTAGGAGAACGTATTTCTCTATATACAGGTGGAGAAGATACCTGTGTGACTTGTTCTGCATCGGCAGGTATTGCGATATCTGTTGCAGCGGCTATTGCTGGTAAGAATAGAAGTTTGATAGAAGCCCTACCAAATGTAAATGAAAAAAAAGAGATCATCATACAGAAGGGGCACATGATAAATTTTGGTGCACCTATTCAAACTATGATTCAATTAGGTGGCGGTAAAATTGTTGATGTGGGTGCTGCTAATAAAGTACTAGTAGATCATTTAGAAGAGGCTATTAATGAAAATACTGCAGCCCTTCTATATGTAAAGTCACATCACTGCGTTCAAAAGGGCATGGTTTCTTTAGAAGATATGATTCAGATTTCAAGAAAACACAGTTTGCCTTTAATCGTAGATGCAGCAGCTGAAGGGGATCTTAAGAAGTATACAGCTATGGGAGCAGACCTTGTCATTTACTCAGGTGCTAAAGCATTAGAAGGCCCAAGTTCTGGTTTTATCACTGGTAAGAAAGCTTTGATCGAAGCATGTAAAAAACAGTATCTTGGCATTGCAAGAGCCATGAAGATAGGTAAAGAAAACATGATGGGTCTTTTAAGGGCTGTAGAAGCCTATGCGGACAGGGACCTAGAGAAGAACATAGAAGTTCAGAAGTCCTTGGTGTCAGAGCTTATTAATGGCTTGAAAGACATCAAAGGTATGACTGTTAAAAGTATTCAAGATGAAGCGGGCAGACCTATTTTTAGAGTAGAAGTTACGATTACAGATAGGGATTGTTTAGAAGTTGTAAAAAAGCTTAAATCAGGTAAAGTAAGAGTTTATGTTAGAGAACACTTTTCAAATGTTGGTCGAATCAGTATTGATGTTAGATCAATTGATCAGACTGACCTACCTGTTATTATAGATAAGTTTAAAGAGGTGATGGAGGCATAATGAAAACAAACATCAAGTTTTATAAGGATAAGGTGGCAGTCAACTTCTTGGCAAAAGATGCTGAGAATGGTAAGGCTGTTTACAAGGCGATAGAGGGACATACTGCAATAGGTGTTTTATCAAAACAATTTGAATCAGCACAAGAAGGTATTGACTATGTTAATGAGTTTAAGAAGTCGGTACCATGTGTGTCTGTTGGACTAGGCGCGGGTGATCCGTCGCAAGCTATTAAGGCAGCAACCATTGCTTCAGTTACTGATCCAGGTCATGTGAATCAAGTCTTTACATCAGCTGGATATGCAGCTGGAGCACTTGCTGCAAAAAAGGCAGAGCAGACTGCGATCAATGTCTTGATTAGCCCAACTGGTACAGTAGGAAAAGTTAAGATCAGTACTGGTGAACGTTCTATTAATGAAAATGATGCGATCGTTGATGTAAAGACGGCTCTTGCCATGTTGAAGGATATGGAAGCAGATGCTGTTAAGTTCTTCCCGATGGGTGGCTTAAAGAGTATTGAAGAACTTAAGTATGTTGCTAAGGCTTGTGCGGATATGGATATCAGTATGTTAGAACCAACAGGTGGCATTAACCTAGATAACTTTGAAGAAATCTTACAAGTCTGCATAGACGCAGGTGTTAAAAAAGTTATGCCTCATGTTTACGGTGCTGTAATAGACAAAAATACAGGTCTTACAGATATAGAAAAAGTTAAAACCATCTATGAGATTGTTAAAAGGATAGTTTAATCCCCATAAAATATCTTATCTACTTAGTAGATAAATAGAAATATCTTTATAAGATCATTAAATAATACCTAAGATTCCCCTTGAAGGACTAAATTAGTCATATTTCAAGGGGAATCATTTGTTTAAGGCAAAGTCAATGATAAGCGAAGTATGAATTAGTTAAAGAAAAAGAAAAGGAGTATGAGGCAAAAATGGGATAGAAACATGGTGAGATTGATGTTAATTGTAAAATTATGTATTATATATACATGCTATAGCAAATGGTGTTGCTTAATTGCTAAGTGGTCTTATTCTATTACCATGTTAGGTCGACTGGGATCTTAAATAGTTAAGTTCTCTAAGGCCTAAACATGGTGAATTGAAAGGATGGATCATGAATGGGAACAGACATGCTAGAATCAGTCATGAAATGATTATAATGCTCTGTATCTTAGCTTTATTGTTGATAGTTTTATCAATGCTTGAAGCTTATTTACTATCAGCATTACTTATTGTTGCAGCTATGATTGTTATTTTAGCCGAGCTTGGCTTTGAGTCTAAAGTTAAGCTTGATGGTGATTCTGTTGAAGTAGAAACCTACAAAAACGGAAAAAACTCATCCAACCCTAGAAAGCAAGATGAGTAAGCACCAAACAAGAGAAGTCGTTTAATACGGCTTTTCTTGCTTTTATTATATACCAGTTTTGCTTTTTTATCAATGATTGACAATCTAATCAGCTTTACAGAGCAAAATCTTACACGTTCGTATATCTAACTTCGATTAATTAATAAAGGTTTAAATCTACAATTAATCGCCTGTATTTCTTAAAGGTCAAATCAACAAAGGCCTTATTAGTTTCACTTGACTTATAGTCTAGATATTTAAGTACACTATTGATGTTTGAATTATGTCTATAAGTAGAAAAACCACATCTAAAGCGACAATTTCTTTTGAATGAATAGCCTTATCTGTAATAGCAATCATATCTTCGTAGTCATTGCTATGTTCTACACAGGCACAATAAGGACTACTGTTAAACGGATCAATATACTTAAATTCTCTTGATTACTTAGCCTCAAACAGATTCTTCTCTGACAGTTTAAGCATGATGAACTTCATATGCATAAAACTAAATAATTCTATACTGCACTTTAAGTTCATTATAAGTTCATCTCTTATGATGAATACATAAAAGGACAAGAAAGAAGGTTATTATATGAAAAAGATATTATTAGTTTTGGTTGCAATCATTTTACTGACAGGCTGTCAGTCTCAAGCACTTGAAGAAAATATCGAAAGTCAACCTGTGATCACAGTATTATCAAAAGAAAACAATGAATCTACTCCTGTAGAAATTGAAGATGATATGTTTACCCAAAGGGACTTACTACAGACATATGATGCGTCAGAGGCTGTCTACATAGAGCTTACAGATTCAAATGAAATAATCATTGACCAAGAAGGGACATATGTTTTTACAGGACAAAGTGAAAATACAAGTATAGTGGTTGATGTAGAAGATGAAAAAGTACAAGTGGTATTGGATGGTGTTCAAATTATCAATGACAATCAATCTATTATAAATGTTATCTCAGCTGACAAGGTGTTTATAACAAGTGTTAATGAGAACGTAATGATTGTAGAGGAAGCCATGGATGAAGCGGCAGATGCAGTTATATTTTCTAAAGGTGATTTAGTATTTAATGGGACTGGGTCTCTAGATATTCAAGCGCCTGAAGGAAATGGAGTTGATTCTAAGGATGACTTAAAGATCACTGGTAGTAACCTGAATATCATCTCTGAAGGCAGTGGCATTGAAGCCAATGATTCCATTCGTATAGCAGATGGTAACATCAGCATCACAAGTAACAAGGATGGTCTGCATTCTGAAAACAATAGTGATGATACACTTGGCAACATCTATATTTCAGGTGGAACTTTTATGATCTCGGCTTCAGATGATGCGATTAGAGCAAAATCATATCTTCAAATTGATGGTGGAGACATTCAAGTTGAGACAAGTAGTGAAGGGCTAGAAGCTACTCAAGTCATTATTAATGATGGTAATATTAAAATCTACTCAACAGACGATGGCATCAATGCGACACAGAAGAGTTCTCTAGATGTTATGTTCCAAGTAAATGGTGGCCAAATTGATATTGAAATGGCACTAGGTGATACGGATGGCTTTGATTCAAACGGCGATTTATATATCAACGGTGGCGTGATCTCTGTTAATGCTGTGTCAGCTTTTGATGCAGATGGTACAGCAGAACTAAATGGTGGTGAAGTTACTGTTAACAATGAACTTGTAACTGAGTTAAGTATGCAGCAAGGACGTAAGAAAAGGTAACTAAGATCAAGTGGATCTACTTAATAGTTAGGAGTTGGCTTATAATATGAGAATCTCTATCAAAGGCTAAAAAAAATGTACAAAGCTTAAAATAGGATGTAGAAAGCATTAAGAATTACCATTTTAAAACAATTTAATAGCATATGCTGGAAATTTGATATATAATAAAACTGGTTGAGATAATGAAAAGCGAGTGATATATATGATAACCAGTTTAAAACACTACATGTATAGAATATAGAGCAGATGACCATTGCAGTGGCAATGGGTATCTGTTCTTTTTGTTTATAGAGAGGAGGCATTATGAGCATTACTATGAAGTTAAAAGATCAGTTAAAAGTTGGACAAGTGCTTAACAATCCTTTAAGAGGCACTTCAGAAATCATGAGCGTGGATGATACAAAAGTGGTTTATAAAAGAGGTAATTCTAATATCACTTTAAAGTTTGAAGACATTGAGGATGTCGTGATTAAGTTTTCTGGAGGTGTCTGTTCAACGTCTCAGATGAAGCTGTATAAGCCGCAGGCCTTTTCGTCTAAACATAATGGTCATTCATGTAACTGTACTTTCTGCTTTATGGTTTTAAAAGAGATTGGTCATATAGATCAGATTCATGGTGGTGGCAGAAGAAGCAATCCTTATTATGTAATTTTATAGGTGGATTTATGAGTATTTGTGCATTTTGTAGTAAAGATGTTCCCATGACAAAAGACCATTGTCTTTTTTGTGGCAGCATGAAAAAGAGTAAGAAAAGTGAAAGAAGTCATCCGCATATTGATGACTATATAGACCAAGTAAAAGCTGAAGGCCTTTTGAATGTGAATCCTTCTGATTACAAATTAGATATTGATGACTGGGTGATGCCTTCGTATCTAGAAGTAGGTAATAAGGTTGAAGTCAAAACATCTTTGTATGCAGTGATTGGAAATATGATACCTCTTTTGATTGGTTATCTACTTCTAAGTATAGGCTTTCTGTATGTAGACATGAAGGGGATGACAGGGACAGTAACACTTGCTGTCATCATCATCTTTATCAAACATTTAAATCATAACACAGTGGCTTTGAAATTTGATAATCCGCTGCATAAGCCTGGCCATGAAATTAGATATAATCTTGACAACACAAACGGTGGCAGAGGGCGCGAGGCCTTCATCCTAGATAAAGAGGATGTAAGGACAATTATCTTAAAGTATGACAAAAGTGGATTAATTGGCATCAACTTCGGTTCATCAGATCTTGATGTAGACGTAAGTGACTTCAAGAAAAAAGAACTGCTTGAACAGTTTATGATTTTTTATGCATCAAAGTATGATAAAGAGCTTATTGTTCAAGGTTGTTAATCATAAAGATATCTTTGTTTAAATTATAGAGTAGGAGGTTTCAAATGAAAATGAAAAAAAGATTACTCATGTTAGTTGTGGGCGCTATGATGATGCTTTATTCACTTTTCTTTATTATAAACACTTCTGTTGTATGGGAAGAAGGATGGACTCATCTAACCTATGAAACGACTGAGTCTGTAGACCAAAATGACTTGATGGACTACTTGAGTGTCAAGTCAGGCTTTGCTCCATCTGAGATAGAGATTATATTTGACAAATACGGTATTGTTATAAGAATGCCATACATGAGCCAAGAAAAAGCTGTCTCTTTAAGTGATGGATGTCTAGAAAGATTTCCTATCTTGAAAGAAGGTACTTCATCTACTACGACCAGTGAAGGTGTAAAAAAGGAAGGCTCTTCTTATATGATTTACACTATAGGTCAATACATCATCTTTATTACTGGTTTCATTCTTCTTATAGCCTATATGTATTTAAATCATAAGGATGGGAAGAAATACAATATACGATAACATTTTATGACAAGTTAAGTTCTAAGGCTTTTTCAGTTTACGTAATGGTATGATAGCGTAAGTGAATGATGAGGTTTAAATAAAGGAGAAATACAAGTGACTAATATCTATAAAAAGCTTTTTATTGGCTATTTATTTGTTGTACTAGATTTTCCATTGGTTAGAAAAGATATTATACCAGATCCTATTGGTTTCATTTTGATACTAATAGCCCTTGTTGCTCTATATAAGAAAGAAAAATCCACACAGGAAAAGATTGGTTTGATATTATGTGTTTGGATGATAATTTCAACAACCTTACTTTACTTTGTAGATATGACAATAATGCTAAATGATATCTCTGTATTCAGGTACATGTTTATGAATCTTAACATGACTTTCAGTGTGAGTTTATGTGTCATTGTTTACAATGTGACTATAAGAGAATATAAGCACAGGGCCAATCAAGTTCTTACAGATAAGCTGATAAAAGAACGCAATCAATATGCTGTCATAAATACAGTGAACATCTTAGCCATGATAGCTGTAATGATCGTACCATATAGTTGGCGTATAAATATAATTGCAGTGACTTCCTTATTATTTTTCATTTTAAATGTACGTTTTCTTTTCATGCTGTATAGTGTGAAAAAGCAATACCTTGTATGGAAAGAATCAAGGTCACGTATAGATTACGAGCTATAAATAGAACTTTAGAAGTAGGAGTGAATGAATGACTAAAAACACAAAGAAAATACTAGGTTTTATACTGGTCTTGATTCTAATATCGGTAGGCCTTAACCTGGTATACGCTATGAATATGAGAATTGATGAACCGATTTATATAAGAAGATATGAAAAGATAAGTGTTCATGAAAACTCATATCCGGAATTTCAGGTTCAATACGTCAAAGACAAGTATGATGAAAGAAAACTAATAGCTATTAAGTTTGATGGACTAGATCAAACCTATGATGTTAAACCTCGAGATGATATGTGGTCTTTCTTTCAAAACAACAACACTGTTGTAAGAGGACAAGGACGTTTTTATACATATTGTGACATGTATATAAGATTTGAGTTTGATAAAACTTTTGCAGATAAGCTTCATGAAGAGGGGGACATCATACTGACAAATGCAACCTTGTACTTTGATGATGAATCCACATTAGATGTCGCCATTGGTGAAGTGACACTAGGTAAATATGAAGAAAAAACAATGAGTTATGATGGTGCAAGTAGTGGCGACTATAGCTTTTCAGGTGATTTAGAAACAAAAGGTACTGTTTATATAACAGGTTTTGATCTAACCACATATGAACCACATAAGGACCATGTCAGGCTTTCTATTAAAGTAGATGGTAATAGAGTTTATAGCTACGAAGATATAGTAAATATGAAAGAACCCATTCAAGTAGGTAGAGGTCTAGAAGTTAACTATGATGCTATTAGAGACGATATCAACCAGCAATGGCGTTTTAGCGACATGTGTCCAGTGATTTATTATGAACAAGACCAAGAAGAAGCTTTTAAAGTATATTATCATTTTACGACTGGTGTATTACCAGACGAATCTGTAGAAGCTTTTGTAAAGATGTGGAGGGAAGCGAATGACTAGTATTTATAAAAAGATCTTTACAGGTTTTTTATTAGTTTTATTTGATATTAACCTAGGTGTCATAGACATACTGCCAGATCCTCTAGGTTTCTTTTTCATTCTAACAGGCTTGATGATGTTTAATAAAAAAGAAAAGTCTCTGGACCTTCAATTAGGTTCAGTAATCAGTGGATTGATGATGGTCTATACTACTTATCTATACTTTTCAAATAATCCAATTAACTCTGCTAGTTTAAGCATGTTTGGATATGTTTCTATGATAGTAACCATGATCTTAAGTGCTGGTCTAAGTCTTATTATCTACAACGCATCTATAAGAGCTTATAGACATAGGGCTGATAAGGTCATCATAGAAAAGCTTGTACAAGAAACCAATCAATATGCCATTATTAATGCTTTATCTATACTTGCACTTTCGACTGTTATGATAGTACCTGTTAGTATGGTATCAGGCATAACGGTTATAGTAGCCATTGTTGTCTTTGTGCTACAGATCCGTTTTATGTTTACCCTAAACAGAATCAAGAACCAGTGGATCCTATGGGAAGAATCTACTAGGACAATAGATATAGAGGTATAGAAGGACCATATGGATGTCAAAATGAAATCACATAAACTCTTATTATTAACAATCGGGGCTGTATTTGTTTTCTACTCTTTATATATGCTTGGCTTTGCTATACCGGAAGATCAAAGCGGATCTCTTATAGAGTATAAGATGATATCAATAGTCGATAAAGAAGAGATCATGAATCATATACTTTCTATAACAGACTTTAAAGAGAAAGATATTCAGATAAGCTATGACACTAGTAACTATCACATGACCATTGAGATGCCACATATGGAAATAGAAAAACTTGATTATATCACAAACCACTTAAACCAAACATTTGATGAAAGTCTATTAGAACGCGGTAATCTCACCATTGGCGCAACGACTCAGAATAAGTCATACAAGAACTTTGTATTTGGACACTACCTCATTTTCATAATAGGAGCAGTATTAATAGCTAGTTTTATTGTTCTTAGAGTTAGAGAAAAGAAGATTTCTAGAGGAAACTTGGAATAGAATAATAGATAAAAAAGATCATTTGTCTTGAACATATATAATGATGGGAGATTAAATGATCGAGCAAAGGCATTAATGGCAATATTAAAAGCGTATTTTGATTGATATTATTTTGAGAAGTTGGATAGAGATGAATTTTTCATGATGAAGTAGGGTTCAAACATTGGAAAAACAGATGATTTCTGAAGACATACTAATAGACTAGAGGTTATGGATTGAGTAGGAGATTTCAAGCGCATCGACTTACAAGTTGGTTCAGAAAGATAATACAGTTCAGTTATGAAGTATATCTGTGTTGTGTTTACAAAATGGAATAATTTGACAATTTGTGGTAGATGACGTATTATGTAGATGTGCTATAGCAAATGGTGTTCATCTTGCTGGTGTTCTTAATGGATATAAGTCATGTTAGGTCGACTGGGAGCTTAAATAGTTAAGTTCTCTAAGACCTAAACATGGTGAATTGAAAGGAAGGCACATGAATGGGAGAAAACATGCTAGAATCAGTCTTGAAATGATAGTAATGCTCTGTATTTTTGCTTTGTTGTTGATTGTTTTATCAATGCTAAAAGCGTACTTAATAGCAGTATTACTTATTATTGGAGCTATGATTGTTATTTTAGCAAAACTTGGCTTTGAATCTAAAGTTAAGTTTGATGGTGATTCTGTTGAAGTAGAGACCTACAAAAACGGAAAAAACTCATCCAACCCTGACAAGAAAGATGAGTAAGCACCAAACAAGAGAAGTCGTTTATAACGGCTTTTCTTGTTTTCATTATATAATAGATTGCTTGAAATTTCAATGATGATTTAGATTCTGTAGTTCACCTTATTTATAGATTATTATCAGATTAAGAGCTGCCTGATGTTAGTAGAATTTTAAGAACCAGTACCATTATCATCCAATTTTATAGCATATTATGGAATAATAAGATATAATATAGTTGGTTGATATATTAATAAGTGAGAGAATATGGATATGATATTAAACGCAGATTATGTTAAATAATTGAGCAGAGAACCGTTGCCAGTGCAATGGGTATCTGTTCTTTTTGCTTAGAGTGGAAGCTAACAATCAAAAGGGGAGGTTTTGGTATGAGGTTTAAATATTCATTTAGGATTTATCTTAAAGAAAAAGCTGGTTTTGTTGAAAACTATATTCTACTTGTGGGTCATATAATATATGCAATATATATAATCTCTCTTTTTAATGATAAAGTTTTCTATTATAAGACACCGACTCCCTTGCTCGTGTTGATTATAGCCATAGGCATATTATATATTAGGCTTGATTACCTTATTCTTAAAAGATTTTACAAACAGAGAAAAGAGAAGAAGTTAAAAGCTGAAGAAGAAGAGACAGTTATTGGGCGTAAGTAATAATGTTCAAATGGAATGGATTACTAATAGGTGATATATGAAAAACGGATTATACGAAATACCTTTACTAGATGTAAAGGAAACAGATAAAGTTATAAAAAAAGAAAATATTGAAGTATCTGAGATGCCTAAGGTGCTTTCTAAGGAGTATGAAGTACTTCTTAGAAAGAAGTTAGAGGGTTTGAACAAAGATCAAGTCTTTACCTTTTATAGAGATCTTTATAGACTACTAGATAAAGAAGCTGTTAATCCAGAGTTGCTTTTAGGTGTTCATGAAAGTGAAGACCTCATTAAAGAACTTACTGATAATAGACCTTTAACATCTATTGCCTTTTCTTCTTTGTTTACTGGTAAAAAGGGTGAACCTACATTAGTATCTGAACTAAAAAGAGAGATTAGAACTTCTGAGAGAATAGACCTTCTAATATCTTTTGTTAAGTACAGTGGTATAAGGCTTATATTAGATGACTTAGAAGCTTTTACTAAGAACAATAAGCTAAGAATCATTACAACTTCTTATATGGGGGCTAGTGATTATAAAGCTATAGAAAGACTGTCTAAACTACCTAATACTCAAGTAAAGGTAACTTTTGATACTGAAAGAACTAGGTTGCATGCTAAAGCCTATTACTTTGAAAGATCAACTGGCTTTTCTACTGCTTACGTAGGATCATCTAATCTTTCAAAGGCAGCCATATCTTCAGGCCTTGAATGGAATGTAAAGATATCAGAGTATACCTCTCCAGATGTTATGAATAAGTTTCAAGGAATCTTCGACTCCTATTGGAATGATGATGAGTTTGTTACTTTTGATCCTAATAACGATGTCTTAAAAGATCAATTAATAGAGGCGCTTAAACCTAAAGAAACTTCTTTTCATTTAGGCTACTTTGATTTAAAGCCATATCCTTATCAACAAGAGATCCTAGATGAACTAACTGTTGAAAGACAGGTTTATAATTCTTATAAGAATCTAATTGTAGCTGCAACAGGTACTGGTAAGACTATTATTTCTGCTTTTGATTATAAGAGGTTTGCTAAATCAGGAGATGACAAGTTACTATTTATTGCTCATAGAAAAGAGATATTAGAACAGTCTATGGCAACATTTAGAATGATTTTAAAAGATCAGAACTTTGGTGAGTTGTGGATTGGTGGTGATAGACCAAACTATAACTCTCATGTCTTTTGTACAGTACAGACGCTTTCTAGAGCTTCAAAGTTTTTAAGATATAACAAAGATCACTTTGATTACATTGTTTTAGATGAAACCCATCATGCCAGTGCATCTTCTTATCTAGGTATTATAGATTACTTTAAACCAAAAGTACTATTAGGTCTTACAGCAACACCTGAAAGAATGGATGGCAATGATATAACGCTTCATTTTAACAATAGAATAGCCTCTGAGATAAGACTGTCTGAAGCTATTAACAGAAAGCTTTTATCACCATTTCATTACTTTGGTATATCGGATTCAGTAGACTTAGAACATATGGCTTTTAAAAGAGGTAAGTATTTACCTGCTGAGTTAGAAAACATCTATACTAAGAATGATCAACGTGTAGGTGAGATATTGAAGTCTCTTGATAGATATGTAACAGATGTTCATGAAATGAAGGCTTTAGGCTTTTGCATAACTAAAAAGCATGCAGCCTACATGGCTGATAGGTTTAATAAAGCAGGCATTCCGTCTGTTAACTTAGATAGTGATTATTCTAAAGAACTTAGATCACAAGTGAAGACCAAGCTTCTTAAAGGCCATATCAAGTGTATCTTTGTAGTTGATTTGTACAATGAAGGTGTAGATATACCTGAAGTAGATACGGTTATGTTCTTAAGACCTACTGAATCTATGACTGTATTTTTACAACAACTAGGAAGAGGTCTAAGATTAACGGATGATAAAGAGGCTCTAACAGTTCTTGACTTTGTAGGTAGACAAAACAAAGAGTATGACTTCTCTATGAAGTTTAGATCGCTTATAGGTAAATCAAAACACACTCTAAAAAGGGAGATTGAAAATGAGTTTCCTAACATGCCAACTGGCTGTTCTATTCAACTTGAAAAAGTTGCAGTGGAACACATACTTAGAAACATTCAATCATCTACAATCAACAAAACTTCTTTAAGAAGAATGCTTCAAATGTTTGATCAACATTACGACTTAGAACTGAATTTAGAGAACTTCATTAACATGTATCATCTCGATTTAAAACAGTTCTATTCAAGTTATACTTTTTACGATCTGTGTCATTATGCAGGCATCATTAAAGACTATCAAGCAGAGGATAAGTTTAAAAAGGTCTTTTTAAGAAGACTATCAGCAGTAAACTCAAGCGAGTTTTTAATGTATGTAGGCTCATGTTTTAAGAACAAAGAACTGATTAAAAATAATATGGCAGGCATGCTTCATTACACGCTCTGCTCTGATAAGCCTGAGCTTACTTATGAAGACAGTTTTAACAAGTTTATTAAGAAGAACTCATCGCTTGTAAAAGAAGCCTTAGAACTCATTGATTACCTGTTAAAGCATCAAAAGCTTATCAAAAAGAGAGTAGACATAGGCTATGATTTGCCACTTGATCTATACGGTGATTATCACTTAGATCAAATATTAGCGGCTCTTGATGTTAATACTGAGAATCAGAAGTATCCACTTAGACAAGGTGTTTTCTATGTAAAAGATAAAGATACTGATATCTTCTTTGTGACCATCAACAAGATGGAAGGGGACTACTTAGAGTCTACTATGTACAATGACTACGCCATATCAGATGAACTCTTTCATTGGGAGTCTCAATCTACAACAAGCACAAATTCTCCGACCGGTAAAAGGTATATATCAAATGACCCGAATCATAAGGTCTTGCTATTTGTAAGAGAAGCTAAACAACAATATAAAAAGACCATGCCATACACCTTTTTAGGTAGGGCGAGATATGTATCACATTCTGGTAGTAAACCAATAAAGATGGTTTGGAAACTAGATGAAAAAATCCCACAAAGAATCATTAGAGAAAGTAAACTTAAGTTAGTGGAATAGAAAGAAAATTCATCCAATCTTAGAAAAATTAATAAAACCGCAAGAAAAGCCATTTAATACGGCTTTTTTTTACATTCTTTATGTATTATCAAAATACTGATAGCAAATGATAGAGACTGGTGTTTTAGATTATGTTGTACACTGGGATCATGTTTATTACAGAATTATTATTCTACATTTACTTTTTATTAGATCACTGTTTTTTAACATAGAAGAAATAATATGTTCATTTTATAGATTTGATTGTTGAAACTTCTTGATCTAGCACTATGTTGTATTTCTCCTTAAGGACTTGATTAAACTTATCTATTAATAAGTTGTCGCCATTTAATTTCAGATATTCTATTGATAATAATAGGTTCTTCATGTAACCATCGATATTCATTTTGAATTGTGATATTCCTTTTCTAAAATGAAAGTGAGGGAGAAATTTTGTTGTATATTGTTGGTTCGCAAGTTGAATTGCCTTATCGCAAGTTTTAATAACCTCTAAGTGTTTATCTTCAAAAAAGTAATGATATGAAAGAGTATAATATCCATTCAGTATATCGGGCAACAAGGTTTTGTCTGATAGATATTGATAGTGTAGCTGCTTATTTGCATACTCTACTATTTCAGTTGCAACTCTATATTTGTCTTGTCGAGCTTTAGAAGCTCCCAAAACAAATAATAAGCGAATTTCAAGTAAACTATAATAATTTTCATTCAGTCGACATTCATTAAAAGTTGGATGATTCATTTGCAATGCTTTATGACATAAGCGTTCAAGTTCTAATGTGTTTACTACATCTTTCTTATTCTTGATCTTAATTGTATTTGATAATATCTTTAATTGCTCAATTCTAATTTTAATTTTAGGGTGTAACGAGTTATTATGAAGAGCACAGAATTCTTCGAGTTGAATGATTTGATCGTCAACTTGTTCTATTTCATCTAAGTATGAAATAGAGTTAATTTTACTTATGATCCTGCCTAGAAAGGGGTCGTTTTCCAATTTACATTCTGACAGAATGTTTAATAAGTTTATTTGGTATAAGTCACCAAGTTTATTCAGTGTATCTAAAGTAGGAAATCTTTGACCATATTCAATACCTTTTATAGTGTCAGGATGAATACCTGTAATTTCTCTTATTTTTTTTTGAGTCAGTTTTCTGTTGCTTCTAATTTTAAATAATATGTCTCCAAATTTTAAGAGGTCATAATCAAGTTCGTATATCATGTTTTCACCTTTCAAAGATCCGTATCTCTTCGGATCTTTTTCTTTCGGATCAATTATAACATTGATCTGTAAGAAAGAAAATTGAAAAAAGGAGTTAACATGACAAGGAAAGTGAAAGACATAACAGTTATTGTCTTAGCCGCAGTTTTGACAATTAATGCACTTGCATTTAGTACTAATTACCTATCTTTAAAAGAGAATGCCAGTTTAGAATATGCAAAAGGTGGAGATAAAGAAGATATTCCATTAGTTTTTTAATAACAAGAAAAAGTATTATGTTTATTCATAATGCTTTTTTTTATCTTGTAAATGGTAAAATGTTCAATATTTGGTTAATATGAATTAGCATAAATTATAATTAAGAGGTGAAAATATGGCGATTGGAATAATCGATGCGGATCTATTAGATGGTGGAACCAGACATCCAAATTTGGCTTTGATGAAGTTAAGTGGTTATTATAAGGCTAATGGAGAAGATGTTGAGTTGTTACGTAATTACTCGAGTTTAGAAGAGTATGACGTTGTTTATATATCTAAAGTTTTTAACTTTACTAAAGTCCCACAGCATATTTATGGTGTGGATAATGTTGTTTTAGGAGGTACTGGCTTTTATGAAGATGGCGGTGAATCTTTAGCTGACGAAATAGAGCACCATATGCCAGATTATAGCTTGTATGATGATTATATTGCGGTTCAAGTATCAAAGGGAAAAAGAGAATCAAGTTATAGTGACTACAAGCATTATTCTATTGGTTTTACTTCGCGTGGTTGTTTTAGAAAATGTGAGTTCTGTGTTAATAAAAAATACGATAGAGCAGTCAGGCATTCTTTAGTTACTGAGTTCTTAGATGAAGAAAAGCCTTATATTTACCTGTGGGATGATAATTTTTTAGCTTTTTCAGGGTGGAGAGAAGTGCTTGCTGAGTTAAATGCTACTGGTAAGCCATTTCAATTTAGGCAAGGTCTTGATATTCGATTGATGACTAAAGAAAAAGCTTATATGCTTTCTAACTCAAAGTATCATGGAGATTTTATATTTGCTTTTGACCACATTGAAGATAGAGAGATTATTGAAAAGAAGCTGAAACTTTGGAAACACTATACTACAAAGACAACTAAGTTATATGTGCTTTGTGCTTATGAATCACAAGATGTAAAAGATATAGAAAATACATTTGAGAGAATAAAGATATTAATGAAATATGGTTGTCTGCCGTATATTATGCGTTATGAGGATTATTTAGATAGTGATTACAAATCGATGTACATTCAATTAGCAAGATGGTGTAATCAACCTAACTTTTTTAAGAAGAAGTCTTTTAGACAATTTTGTGAGGCGAATCAAAGCTACCATAAAACATCAAGTACTTATTGTTCTGCATTTCAGGCAATGGTTGATTTTGAGACGAAACATCCAGATGTTGCAAAGAAGTATTTTGATATAAGATTTGATGAACTGAATGAATATGATTGTTCTTTTGGATATGGTAGAAAGTATGCTCATAAAAATGATTGTGAGATTTGTAAAATTGAGCAAAAAATGTGGCTTGATGCCTTTCATGGTGTCACAGATAGAAGTTTAGTGTTAAGAGATTATTTGTTACAGGAGATGGATTTACAGTGTTTGATCTATGGTAATGGTGATTGCAATGAAATAGAATGTAGTAAGATTGCCGACTGGTTTATTGAGGTTTTGCTAAGTACACCTATAGCTGAGTTGGTAGAATTAATTAGTGAACATGAGTTGGAAAAGATTTTACCAAGTAATATTCCTCAATACAGTAAGTTAGATGATGCTTTGTATAGAACACCAGATATATTGGGGAATGTTCCTGAAAGCATCCGTTTTGAAGATTTGGGTTTCTATTTAGAGCGTGTGAAGAAAAAAGAAGGTGCATTTAAAAAATACGGTGAAAATCATTCTAAACTTGCTACTTTAATGGATTTAGCTGCAATAACAATTGATGGTAGAACCAATTACATTCAATTATCAGTTTTAGGTAAATCTTATTTGAAGATATCACAGGAGGACAAAGAACGTTTGACTGCTAGATTGATGCTTAGAATCCCATTGGTGCAACATGCCTTAATAGATGCAAAAAAAAGAGAATGTTCATTAAGTGACTATTTAGTGATACTGTCTGAAAAGACAGCATTAAGAAGATCGAATAACATTGCTGATCTATTCAGACACGTGAAAGCACATAGTGATAGTGATTTTGAAATAGTGTTTGATAATATCTTGGGGGTGTAATTTGTCTTTTAGAAACATAGAACTGAACTATACTTATGATTCTGGTGAGGTAGATTTGCTATATTCATTCTATGTACCTGTTTTAGAACAAGCTTATAGTTATGACAGAATAGCAGGTTACTTTACATCAACGAGTTTAGCTGTTTCTGCACGTGGCATAGCAGGTCTTATTAAAAATGGTGGTAAGATGAGGATTCTAGTTAGTCCTCGGTTATCACCTGAAGATATAAGAATCATAGATTCGGTTAATGCATTACCTAAAAAATCTTATGAGGATAAGTTCATTTCAGAACTGGATATGATAGAAAATGAGTTTGAAAAGGATCATTTGAAAGCTCTTGGTTGGATGTTGAGTAATGAACATTTAGAGATTAAAGTGGTGATGCCAGTTAATGATAATAAAGATTATGATTTAGATGCCTTGTTTCACCAGAAGGTAGGTATTTTAAAAGATGTAAATGGAGATTTTATTTCGTTTAGTGGATCCATTAATGAAACTGCTAAAGGATGGCTAAAAAACATTGAAGAATTTAAAGTTTTTAGATCTTGGATAGATGGACAAGCGGATTATCTAAAAGATGATCAGAAGCGATTTAATAGGTTTTGGAAGGCTGAGAGAACAGATGTAAAAATTCATAGTGTTTCAGAAGCTATCAGAAAGAAACTCATAGATTTAAGTTCAGACTTTGATGTTGAGAAATTCATTGCAAAGAAATACAAAAACGATAGAAAACAGGATGAGATTAAATGCAAGCTTAATTTGTTTAGTTATCAGAAAGAAGCTTTGAATACGTGGATTGATAATGGATATAATCTCTTGTTTGAAATGGCAACTGGTACTGGAAAAACTAGAACGGCTATAGGATGTATTCATAAAGTAATCACGGAGACTTCAAAGTTTGTCTGTATTGTTTCTTGTCCACAAAGTACATTATCACTTCAATGGAAAAAAGAAATAGAGCAAATCGGACTACCTTTTGATAAAGCAGCAGTTATAGATGGAACCAATGCCAAATGGCGATCTGTGTTGAAAAGCTTATTAAATAAAATCGAGGTTGGTTTTTACACTAAGATTATTATTTATACTAATCATGTAACATCATGTAAGGAAGATTTTATTGTACCAGTTCAATTGCTGACGGATATAGATTTTATGTTTATTGGTGATGAAGTCCATGGATTAGGTGCAAGTAAAAGAAAGAAAGCTTTACTTGATAGTTACAAGTATCGTATAGGCTTAAGTGCTACACCGAGTCGTTGGTTTGATGATGTAGGTACCTTGTATTTAAGAGAATACTTTGGTTCTAAGTCCTTTGAGTTTACCATAAGAGATGCTCTTATAAATGAAAATCCTCTTACTGGTAAACCTTTTCTTGTTAACTATTATTACAAACCTATATTTGTATCCTTAACAGATGAGGAATTAGACGACTATATGAAATTATCAAATAAGATAAGAAAGATGAATTCTTATAGTAGAGATAGTGACAGTTATCAGGAAACTTATGAAAATCTCCTATTTATGAGATCAAATATTGTTAAGAGTGCAAATAAAAAGTATCAAGCTTTGTTAGGATTAGTTAGAGATTTGTCTTATTTAAGGAATGTGATTGTTTTTGTTGTTCAAGAACAGATTGATTGCGTTATGGATATTTTAAGTAGTCATGATATTGATGCTCATAGGTTTACTCAGAAACAGGGAAAACTTCCTGATAAAAGGTATAAAGGATTGAGTGAAAGAGAGTATCTAATAAATAAGTTTAAAGAAGGTTTCTATGATGCTCTTGTTGCAATCAAATGTCTAGATGAAGGGATTGATATACCAAGCGCTAAAATTGCAGTACTAATGGCAAATAGTACAAATCCAAGAGAGTATATTCAGAGAATCGGAAGAGTGATTAGACAATCTGAAAACAAAGATAGAGCATATATATACGACATTATCGTGGAACCAGATCTCTCCAGAATCGAACATGCAGAGTTGAAGAAATTTGAAATAGAGGTATTTAATAAGGATTTGGTTAGAGTTTTAGAAATGTCTAGGAATGCAATTAATAATGCTGATGTATTAGATGAAGTAAATCAAAAATATAGGAGGTTGATCAATGGCCCTAAATAAAGAGATTTTAAAAAGATTAGATGAAAAAACTATGAACGATAAAAGTACCAGGGATTTTTTAATCGCCTTGTTACAAATAGAGAGTGAAGGTAGAGGTTGGTACGACAAAGATTATAATCAATTATTAGAGAGATTTTGCGAAGGAGGAAACGATGAGATTTAAATATATAGAAATAAAGAATTTTAGACAGTATAAAAATCTTAGGTTTGATTTCCCTAAACGTACAGAGAATGATCTTCATATTATAATTGGTCAGAATGGTATCGGTAAAACTAATATACTTAATGCGGTTACATGGTGTCTGTATGGGGAAGAACCTCATTTAGGTGATGATTCAAGAAGCCTTCCAAAATTTAATTTGGAAGCTCAAAAAGAAGCTAAGTTAAATGGTGAAAAAATTGTAAAAGTTGAAGTGAATATTGGTGCTGAAGCCAATGGGAATCCGGTCAAATTTTATAGGTCTGTTGAGTTTAACACAGATAGTGGCTTTGAGCTACAAGATGATTTTATCGTGAAAGTTTGCAACGAACATAAAGATACTGTTCCTTACGAAGGTGAAGAAGCTTCTTCGTTTGTTAATAGATTCATGCCAGAAAAGATTAGAGAGTATTTTTACTTTGATGGTGAGCAGTTACATAATTATTTTTTAGCGGATCAAAATACTAGAATTAAAGATTCAGTATATACAATATCACAAGTTGACATGCTTACGAGAATTAGCAATAGACTGGGTAATGTAATTAGTAAAAAAGAAAAATCTGCAGGTAAAATGTCACCTAACATCGAGAAAATCAACTCGGAGATCGATGACAAGTCGAACATGATAACTAAGGTAAAAAAAGATATTGGTGAGCTTGAGGGTCAAATACATCTTTCTAATGATATTATCGACAAGAATACACAGTTACTTAGAGGACAAGAAGATCTGGCGGATCTAGAAGAGAAGTTCCAAATGTATCAGGAGATAAAGACAGAACTCGAGAAAGAAAGAAATGACCTTTATTCTGAGTTAAAAAAGTTTATTGTCAATTATAAAGTAATTCTGTCGTTTTATCCTATTGCAAAAGAATCTTTAGATATCATAAGAGAAAAAGAGGAAAACAATTCTTTGCCTCCTAACATCGATATTAACTTGCTTAAAAGAATGCTTATTGATCATACGTGTTTTATTTGTGGCAACGATCTAAATGAAACTGCTGAAGAACGTATTGATACATTTATGTCACAACTTTCAGTATCTAGTGATGTCTCTCATACTCTAGTAAACATTAAAAGTGAGTTAGAGAGAGTTGTAGAAGATGCTAAACTATATCCTGAAAAGAAAGAAAAATTATTAGGTCAGATAAGAATGAATGAAGAGAGGCTTAGTGCTAATGATACTTTGCTTAGAGAAACGGATGATAAACTATCAAAGTTTACCAATAAAGAACAAGTTGCTAATTGGCATTTAGAAAGACAAAATCACATAGAACTTCTAAAATCAAATACTGAATCTTTAGGAGTTTATAAAGATCGATTAAGCAACCATAACAATGATTTAGACAAACTGCAGAAAAATCTATCTAGTGCGATGGAAAAGCAAAAGGAATGTGCGGATTTATTGAATCTTATCAGGTTTTCTAAGAACGCTAAGACAATTGTTGAAGATATTGAAACTGAGATGATGAAAGATGTTAAGTCGAGGATGGAAAACAGAACGACTGATTTCTTCCAAGAACTTGTTTGGAAGAAAAACACTTATAAGAACATTGCGTTAAGTGATGATTATGTTTTAGATCTTTATCATGTGGATGGTTATCCATGTGTGGGTTCTTGTAGTGCTGCAGAAAGATCGCTACTAGCATTATCATTTACTTTAGCCTTACATGAGGTTTCAGGATTTAAGTCATTACTTTTCATAGATACGCCAGTTGCAAGAGTATCAGATGTTAACAGAGTTAACTTTGCAAATGTGTTAAGTGATATCAGCAAGAGTAAGCAAATCATTTTAACGTTCTCACCGGATGAATACTCTAAAGATATTAGAGAGATATTTAAGCCAGTAGCTTCTTCAAGCGTAATGTTAGAAACCGAAAATGAAAAATATACGACATATAGTTAGTGAGGTGAAATCTTGAAAAAAACAGATAGACTAAATATATCAAAAAAAACTAGGGAGATAATTGGAAAAATAGACAAAACAAACTTTCTTGAGTTGAGTCAAAACAATACTTCTAGAAGCATGTTGTTTAACTTCGCAATGGCTCTTGGCTTAGATACAATACCTACACCTATAAAAAACATTGAAGGATTAATGCTAGATGGATCCATAAGTAGCCAAACCAAAGCATTGATGTATGCTTATACAATATTTAGATCTAACGATAAACATGGTCTTCAAGAAGTAGGTGATAAATCATTTGTTTATAACGAAGTTCAAGAACTTGCAAATACAGGCTTTGAGGTCATAGAGGATTATATTGATAATAAGAATGAAGAAGAGTCGCTTTGGGAGCTAATAAGAGAATTAGATAGTCAGTTTTATGTTAAATAGTGTAATGATAAAGAGAAGCTATAATATCTTATTAATGTCAGATGGAGTTGTTAAGTTAAATATTGAAACAGAGATCTATTTCGATTAGTTGTTTGAAATTACTATTATGTGATAATTAATGATTAAATTAGTACTAGATATTTTGAGGATTCATCATATCACTTAGTATAATTTCAAGTTATTATTACATTTGCTTCTATCGACAGATTATATATCAGTGGAAAACATATAGCAAAGAAGGGAGCTTAGGAATGATAATTGCACCGATTAGTGCTATTCCATCTTGGGAGGGCTTTGAGTATCAACGGCATATTGCTTTATACATGACTTTAAATCAGATGTGTTATGAAATTGAAGCAGATAATGAATACGACATCAGTTTATATAAATTAGGTATTGAAGGGGAAGAAGATTTTTCGATAATAAAAGGCGATAAATATTTAAGTTTGCATCAGGTTAAGGAAGGTGCTGTTAATCTAAATGATTCTGATAAGGCATGTTTTATATTATCGAAGTTACAGTATGGTGCTGATGAGGCTTTTTTTCATGTTAACACATCAATAGTGATAGCAAACGATTTTGTTTCTAAAACATTAGAGTATATTGATAAACTTTTACTAACATTTGGTAAAGAAGTAATAACAAAAGAGGAGTTCTCTAAAAAAATAAAGAAGTTAGAGGAATCTGAAGAGATAAAGTTAAATAAAAAAGACTTAAGATATAAACTTGAAGAGGATAAGTACATCTTAATAAGTAAAATCTCATTTAATACACCTAAAGGATCTGCTTATAAAATACTTGATCATGCGTGTACTTGCAATAAGGAAAGGGACGATGTTGTCAATGTCGTTGACGATACTTGCAATAAGGAAAGGGACGATGTTGTCAATGCCGTTGACGATATTGTGAAAGAATTAAATTTATACAAAGATGAACTAAATGGTAAAACAGATTCTAACCTGTGGAAAGTATATAGTAGTAAATTTGATAAGCCGAAGGATGTTATTTTGGAATCATGTAAGCTTATTGATAGGATCCTAAAAAAACTTCATCCCGAGGGTGAGATATACTATGATGAGGAGTATTTTCAATTTGTTTATGATGCGATTGTTATACTTTCTCAAAATGTGATCAGTGAACACAACACAAAAAGCAAAAAAAATGCATGTAAAATAGGATTTGGGGATATTCTTGAAGTAATAAAAAAAGATCATAAGGCGGAAAGTAACACTACTGACTATATGTATTATGTTCTTCTTAAACTTATTAAGGAAACTTTTGCAAAATATCCTACAAGTATGAGAACAAAATGTTCTGAGGATAATTGTGATAATTGTGAGACCATAGATGAATGCAACTTATATCAACAAATGCAAGAAATTATCAATAACAGGAGCTATGGTGAAAAAAAGGATTTTTTATACAAACTGTTGTTGAGAACCCCTAAGAATAATTTGCCTAGGGACGCTGTGGTGAATAATTTGTTTATTGCATTGTTAAAGAATATCGATGGATTGAAATACTATGATTCTAATGTTATCTTAGCTAAAAAGAATGATTTGATTTATAGATTAACTCTAGATGAGAATGAGTATATAGAGGATTTTGAATTACAGTTAAAGAATGAGTTGGGTCTCAATGATGCAGATAAGCTCTTAATATACGAAAGTGATGTCTTAATTACGGATAGACTCAATGAAGATGATTACACATATAATCAGATTAAATTCAATGCTATGGGTTCGAATGAGCTAAGTGAAATGAAGGATTTAACGTCGGATTCGATAGATAGTCAAAAGAAGAACTATAATAAATCCAAAGTTATAAAACTTATAAGTAAAGATGTTGCAGAAAAGGAGTTAATTGATAATGAATAAATTGATTGAGAAAATATTCAATTCATATATGTATGAAGAGGTAAGTGATATTGGAAGAGCTTCTATTTCGTTTTATAAACATCAAAATCCAGAAATTGCAAATTACTTTATAGTATATACCATAGATTGTCGTGGATTTGAAGATAATGAATTACAGGTTTTAAATGCATTGGAGCAACTAGAAAAAGATTATGCTACTAAATCAGATGATTTAGATTATACATTGAAGCAGAGTTTAATTAATTCTTTTAGCAATATTCAAGAAGCAAGCCAGATTGATAAGAACACATCTGCTATTTATTTAATGCAATTCAATAATATAGATAAGCTTAGCAACTATAGAAATGCAGTGTACTCTATTGAAGAATCACCAAATTATTTTAAGAGATATGTTCTACCATATACAGAGAATCAAGTTGAGCAACTAAATATTGCATTAGACCAATACGGAGACAGATCGATACTTGATGCATTGTGTCAAATAGTAGATAGTCAAGAAAATTACTTTAATCTAGTTAGAAGTAAATCTTTAGATAGTACATATGGTTTAGCAATTAGAATGTTTTCAAAGTTACCATTTTTGCAGTATAAGTTCAAAACGGAGTTAGCTCCAGATCCTATAGAAAAACAAGTTGAAAAAAAATTAGGTGATGAGATTCTGAAATATCATAAGATTCTTGACAAAAAAGAGTTGAGCATTGATGAAATCCTCTTGTTGGAAGACGACTTTTCAATGGAAGATGAAACTGTAGATAAAGAACTTCAGAAAATGTTAAAGGGGGTAAAAAGTGAGTTATAAAATTGAAAGTTTAAAAGTGCGGAATTTTAAATGCTTTGATGAAAAAAAGTTCTATGAGTTTTATTTTAAACAAGATATTAATCCTGTTATACTCTCTGGACCTAATGGATTTGGTAAAACGACATTTTTCGATGCTATAGAACTAATTTTTACTAAGAACATAACACGTCTTAACTCAGAAATAGAAGATGGTAGAACAAATCTTGGCAAAAACATATTGCTGAATACATCTTCAGAATGTGGCTATTTGGTATTAACTCTGATAGAGGAATCAAAAGATAGAGTAACAATTATCGCTGAAATCGATAATGGACTTACAAGATTAACAATTGATACTGCATTAAGATTTACATATATCGAAGGTACGATTGATATTAGTAATTTCAATGATTTTATCAGTTCAAGCTTGACGTGGAAGAAAGACATTTCTGAATTCGAATATCTGGACTATATTAAAGAACATTTCAACATCTATTATTATGTATCACAGGCCGAATCAGTACATTTTTTGAAGAACAATATCTCCAATCGAAAAAATAGCTTGACGAAGCTTCTTCAAACAGACAAAGTAGATTCAAAAGTTGATTACCTAGATAAGAAGTTGATTGGTGGTAGGTTGAGTAAAGAAGGAGTTCTAATTAATGACGAAATAAAGTCAACCAAAATTGAATTAGGAAAAAAGTTAAAAGATCTAAAAATCAAAATTGAAAACACTAATGAAGGGTATAAAGAAGTTACATATAGAAAACTGCTCGAATATCCTGAAGGAAGTAATGTTAAAGATTGGGATGTAGAAATCGATGAAGAAAAGAGTTTAACAGATAAACAAATTGATGTGTTTATTGATGAAATCAATGCATTATATTATTTATATTCTGATATGAATGATTATAAAACTTGGAAGAAAAATAATGAAATCTCGAATCTTTCTAACAATAATGTTGCCATAGAGAACTACATAAAATATCATGATTATATTGTTGATGATGATATAGATGTTAAAAAGCTTGAGGACAGAATAGATGAGCTAAATTATAAGTTAGATGTATTTAAGTATAGTGATTTTTTTAGAACAGAGCTAGATGTCTCGAAGTTCAAAATTGGTGATTTAGTTAAGTTGCAAGAACTTAAAATAATACCAGCAGACACTGACATAAAGGATCTACATAATAAGGTTGAGGAAATAAAGACAGTCAATAATAACATAGGTGAAAATAGCAGAACAATTAATGAGATTATAGAAGCGAGAGAAAGGTTACACACAGTAGGGAAGAATAATCCCAACTCAGCTCATTGTCCTTATTGTAATAGTACTTTTGATAATCTTGAAATGCTAGAATCTGCATATAAATCATTGAGTACACAGTTGAAGAATTCCCAAGGTCGCCTTGCAACAAGATTAGCACAAATGAAAAAAGATTTTTCAAATAGTGTTAATTTAATTATTGAATCAATTAGTAAAGTCTTAGGACAAAATTACGATGATGAAATTGAAAATGTCAGAATCACCTCAAGTAATTATTCTCTGTTTTTGAGATCAGAAAAGAGTATGATGGATGTTGTGAAAATTCATGCAAATATGGGCGAAGTAGATTCTTGGGTAACTCTTGATGAGAAGAGTAAGATTATTGAAATTAAGAGAATCATTGAAGATAAAATAACGGACTATAAAAACCTAGAATATTTAGCGAATAATGTGAAATATAAATACGATGAGCTACATAAGAAAAATATTGAGTTATTATCTGTAGGCCAACCTAATTTAAATGATCATGAACAGATAAAGAATAAAATAGATTACATTATTTTCAAGCATAATCTGAGTAAAAATGCAGATATTAATCAATGCAAAAATGAAATAAAGACATTAATTATTAAGCAGAAGAAACTTGAAAAAATACGAAAGAACTTTGATGTATTAAAAGGTGCGTATAAAGCTGAAATTAACAAGTACAAAAATTTAGTACTTAATAAGTTGAGAGTTCCGCTCTTAATATACACTGGAAAAATACTACAGGATTATCAAAATGGTCTTGGTGTGTTTATTAACGAAGACGAGATGCGATTTGTTTCTAATGGTGATGCTAAACATGATATCCTTAATACATTCAGTTCAGGGCAACTGTCAGGGTTTGTTCTATCATTCCTTTTTGCCATGAATAAAAGGTATATAACAGAAGCTACGGATGATATTGGTTTTATTTTGATTGATGATCCCGTACAAACAATGGATGACATCAATATAGCATCATTCATAGAAGTTTTGAGGAACGATTTTCCTGAAAAACAGATAATTTTGTCAACTCATGAAACAGATAAAGAAAATTATATTTTGTATAAATTTTTGAAATATAATCTAAAAGGGCAGTCTTTTAACGTTAAGAATGAGATGTATTAATGTCGAGTTAAATATTGATATTAATATAGTTTGGATGTGATATCTCTTTAAACTGTTGCTGAACTAGATTATGCAATAAAGATCTTTTATTGATTAAGCATAAGCAGAAAATGTTGTTTCATTTGATTTGAGGCAACTGAAGGAATACAAGAGTGTAATATTTTGTGTGAAAAGCACAAACCATTCGAAAGAACTAAACATGTAGGAAAACATATAAATACAAAAGCATCCGATTTAGACCGGATGTTTCTTTGTATTAATTTCGTATTTCTTTAGTCTGTACTGTAACGATTGTCTTGATATGCCCAGTTGTGTTGCTGTGTTGGTAATGTGGTAGTTGTTTTCTTTAAGAAGCATAGTGATTAAGTTTTTTTCTAGGTTTTTATTGATGTCGCTTATAGAGTTTGTAGTGAGTGGTTTCGAGTCTTCTATTGGAGATTCAAGGTCACTCATTTTTTTATAGATATATGATGGTAACAAGTCTCTGGTTAACGTGTTTGTATCAAAGTCGGCTGATATAAACATGGCTTCTATCATATGTCTAAGTTCTCTTACGTTACCTGGAAAATCATAATTTTTAAGCAGTTCTAGAAATTCAGGTGATATGTCATTGATATAGTAGCTGAATTTATGATTAAAGACTTCTTGGAAATGCTTTATCAGTAGTGGTATATCATTCTTTCTATCTTTAAGTGATGGAATTTCTACAACAAAAGAAGAAAGTCTGTAGTATAGGTCATCCCTTAATTCATTATTTTCTATACATGCTAGTGGATCTTTGTTAGTGGAACTTATGATTCTACAGTTTATATCAATGGTTTGATTGGAACCTAACTTCCTGATGGTCTTTTCTTGTAACACTCTCAGAAGCTTTGCCTGCAGGATAATATTCATAGAGTTAATCTCATCAAGAAATACAGTACCATTTTTAGCTTCTTCGAAAATACCAATGGAATCGACTGCACCTGTGTAAGCACCTTTTGTTGCACCAAAAAAGATAGATTCCATAAGTGTTTCAGGAATAGCAGCACAGTTGATGGCGATGAAAGGTTCATTAGCTCTTTCGCTAGCTTGGTGAATAGCTTGTGCAAACAGTTCTTTACCAGTACCAGTTTCACCAAATAATAGGACATTTGAGTTATTCTTTGCTGCCTTCATTGCAATTTTCTTGGTAAATAAGAACTTGTCATTGTTACCGATGAGACTTTGGAACGAATCCGTTTGACTTGGGTGCTTCACAAAGTTTTGGAGTAAGTGCGACTGATGGGCAATATTTTCACTGATCACATCATAGTTCTGGTATATTGAGTAGACTGCTTCTAAATTTCCTTCATAAAAGAAAGGGTAGTTATCAGAGATGACACTGACTTGTTGTCCATTTGACATTTGATATTCCACCTTTTGATTAGTCAAGGCTTTTTTTGTCTTAAATATGTAGTCGTGAGGTGCATTTGGACTTTGATTAGAGTAAAGTGAATTTCTTTCTATTAAATCATCTGGAGAATAGTCTGCAGCTTCTATGTCTAGTGCCGTCTTATTTACATACATAACAAGGTCTTCTTTATTGGTTACAAAAATACCTTGGTTGATGTTATTCATTATTTCTTCATAGAGCTTCAGCTTAATGTTTTGCTCTTTTTCTTGATCCCTTTGAAATAGAAAAGCGTCCATGTTTTCTACTTTAAAGGTCTTAATATTATATGATGTGTTTTTAACTGTAATTCTTGTTTCTGATTTTATTCTTTGTACTGAAGTGTTATGGACATACGCTAATAGCCCCTTATCTTCTTCTGCTATTAGATTGCTATAGATAAACTCATCATTAAGGTAAACGATTATTGGTTCTGGAAAATGTTCGAATGCAAAGTGTTGCATGTTAATTCCTCCTCTGTATCTTTCTATATTACATATTATCATATATAGCAAAATATTTTTGCTTTTTCGCAAAAATATTTTGCTTTTTTATTATAAGAATTGATTATAATAATAATTTTTTCTTAAAATAGCTTATTTTTTTGTTGGCACGGTCTTTGCATAATATAAATCATGTAGGAGGCGAAGGTATGACAGAAGATAATTATTTGCTGAATCAGTATAAGATTATAGTAGAGTTTCTAGGAGAGATTTTAGGGGATAATGTAGAAATTGTTTTACATGATTTAACCGATCTTGAAGAATCCATAATAGCCATAAGTAATGGTCATATAAGTGGAAGAAAACTAGGAGGTCCTGTTACTGATTTGGCACTTAGAATGATTAAAGATGTTCAATATAAAAACATTAACTATATGACAGACTACCGAAGTGTATCAAGAAATGGCAAGTCCTTTCATTCATCAACACTTTTGATAAGAAATCATACAAGAACCTTAATAGGTATGTTGTGTTTTAACTTTGACTTTGGTGATTATTATTCAATCAAGAAATCCATTGAGAATATATTACCTCAATATTTAAAGAATCAAGAAGATCATCATATGGAATCACATATGATATCAGAGAAACTAAATGATTCCATTGAACATCTAGTATCACATGAAATTCATGAAATGAATGTCTATAAGAACTATGAACCTAAGAGACTTGTTCAGGAGGAGAAGATAGACATCATAAGAACACTTCATGACAAGGGCGTCTTTTTAATAAAAGGTGCTGTTATAGAAGTTGCATCTCAGTTAAGAATATCTGAAGCAACTGTCTATAGGTATCTCTCAATGATTAAGAGAGAAGTTTAGTATATTAATTGATTTATCTGGCCAGAGTTCAATATAATATAGATTTTATTGTTAAAATTATGTAAGCTAGTATTTAGAGTTTAGAGGAGATTGTATGGACAAGAATTTAAAAGAAAAGAAAAAGAGATTACCTAGTAAAATAGAAGCCTTTTCGGTTTTGATATTTGTAATCTTAGGTGTAAGTTTAGGTAGCCAGTTTGGAGTAAGTATAGGATCTGTTCTTATCTTAAGTGCAGTATATTCTATCATTGTTGGTATCAGATGTGGCTATACATATAAAGAACTAGAAGGTGCAATTATAGAGAAGATTAATGATATTATGTCAGTATTCTTTATCTTGTTAGCTATTGGTATGTTAATTGGTACATGGATGTTTTCAGGTACAATTCCAACAGCGATTTACTATCTTGTATCTATTGTTGATCCGAGAATGGTTATTGTATTAGGCTTCTTAGTATGTGCTATAGTAGCTACAATAATAGGTACTTCATGGGGTACTGCAGGTACTATTGGTGTTGTTATGATAGGTCTTGCACAAGTACTAGATGTACCAATGCCTGTAATGGCAGGTGCAGTTATAGCAGGTTCTCACTATGGCCAGTTGATTTCACCAATGTCTGATATGGTGGCTATATCTTCTTCAATGGCTAAGGTAGACCCTATGGAAATGATTAAGAGAACATTGATTGTTGTTGTTCCTAGTACAATCATCAGTATTGCCTTGTATGCATTTATTGGTTTTACAAATGCTGGTGTAGCAGGTTCTTCAGCTATGGTTGATGAATTACTTACTACAATCAAAACATTATTCAATGTAAATCCAATTGTATTATTACCACTAGTATTTATTATCTTTACAAGTGTAAAGAAGTATCCATCTGCACCATCTATGATTTTATCAGGCTTCTTAGCGATTATTATAGGTGTTGTATTTAATGGTTTCTCATTAGGTGATGGCTTAACTGCAGCCTTTGATGGTTTTAACGTAAGTATGACAGGTGTTGATCCTGAAACTGTAATGACACAAGTAACATCACTTATCAATAGAGGTGGTATGCTAACAATGTCTTATGTAATCATCTTATTATTCTGTGCAATGATCTTTGCAGGTGTAGTATCTAAGATCAAATGCTTAGATGTCATCGTATCTACTTTAGCTAAGAACGTTAAGAGTATTGGTGGCTTAACTGTAGCAGTCATCATTGCTAGTATTGTAACGGCTATTACAACATTACAAGCTTACTTAACAATCATTGTACCAAGTGAATTATTTGAGAAGAAATACATTGAAAATGGATACCACCCAGTAAATATGGTAGTTGCAGCACAAACAATCGGTGCCATAATTATGGTAATGTTCCCATGGGGTGATACAGGTCTTTACATGGCAGGAGTAACTGGGGTACCAACATTATCTTATGCACCATATGCATTTTTCTGTTGGGGTACAGCTATCATAGCAATAGTATTTGCCTTCTTAAAGATTGGTGTGAAGAAGTTAGATATAAAAGAAGTAAAAGAGCAAAAGGCAGTTTAAGAAAGGACATAGTATGAAATTCAATTTTGATAAAACAGTTAATCGATTTAATACAGATTCATTAAAATGGGATGAAATGAGAAAATTCTATCCTAATGCAAAAGAAGATCCGATAGCTATGTGGGTTGCTGACATGGACTTTGAAGTTGCACCATGTATTGTTGATGCACTTCATGAAAGAGTAGATCATAGAATCTTTGGTTACTCAAGCGAAGAAAACATGGAATACAACAAGGCTATTCAAAAGTGGATGATTGACAGACATGACTGGCATGTAGATCATGAAAGTGTATTCTTTTCACCAGGCGTTATTCCAGCACTTGGTTACCTAATCAATTTAATGACAAAACCTGGTGATGGGATCATCATTCAGCAACCTGTTTACTATCCGTTTGCCTATTTGACTAAAGGCAATGATCGTAAAATCGTTGATAACACACTAGTGTGTGTTGATGGTGACTACAAGATGGATTATGATGATTTAGAAGAAAAGCTTAAAGATCCAAACAACAAGTTAATGATTTTCTGTAGTCCTCACAATCCAGTAGGCCGTGTATGGTCTAAAGAAGAACTTGCAAAGATGCTAGACTTATGTAAGAAATATGATATGCCAGTTATTTCTGATGAAATTCACTTTGACTTAACTAGAGTTGGTGTTAAGCATACCGTTCTTGAAACAATTGACCCATCATATAAAGATAAGATTGTAACATGTACAGCACCAAGTAAAACATTTAACTTAGCAGGACTACAAAATGCTAACATTATCATCAATGATAAAAAACTTCGTGAGGACTGGTTATACTTTACACGTCATGTAGCTCATTTAGATGGTCATAGTACGTTTGGTGCTGTAGGCAATTTAGCAGCATACGAGAAAGGTGCTGAATGGTTAGATGAGTTAAAAGTTTATTTAGATGGTAATATAGAGTATCTTAAAACATTCTTTGCAGAACACATGAAAGAACTTAAAGTCATTGATTGTCAGGCCACATATCTTGTTTGGGTGGACTTTACAGGTTTAGGTATGACTGATGAGGAAATAGATAAAATCATGATAGAAGAAGCAGGTGTTCTATTAGATACAGGCACATGTTTTGGTGAACCAGGTAGAGGCTATCAAAGATTCAACATCGCATGTCCTAGAGAGACAATTGAAAAAGCTTTAGATTCTATTAAGATTGCATTTAATAAATAAAGAAGTAGGAAATCCTTAAACGGGATTTCCTATTTTAGTTACTCCTTTAATGATGTGATGTATAATATTGACTAATAATATAATTTTATATAGAATTGATTTAGGTAGATATTGGTATAAGACCAATTAGAGTGGGAGGAAAATCATGAATGAGTATATAATAACTTATGGGATTATAACTATAGTAATATTCATATTAGTCAGAGTTGTTGTACTGTGGTATTGGAAGATAGATAAAATTGTAAATAATTTGGAAGCTTTGAATGATAAGATGATTAATGAGGGAGACGAGTATTATCTAAAGGAAATATCAGATTCTTTAAAACGTCTTGAAAAGATTACTTTTGAAAATTATAAGCTTAGTGTAAAGCAAATTAAGAATGAAGATTCGCCTAAACTTGATAATGTATAATTGCAATAAATCAAAGTATAATATTTTTGAGAGGTAGTTATGTATTTAAATGCAAATGAAACAGAAGCCTGGTGGCTTGAAAGAATGATGGATAAGGCAAATATGGTAACAAGTTATAAACCTTATTGGTTGATGAGTATAATAGATATAATTGTTGAAGATGAGAGAAATATTATAAGTTTTGAGGAAGTTGTTAATCGTATGATTGCTAATGCTTGGTATACTGTACTTACTTTTAAGCTTTCTTTTGGTGTACAAGACAGATTATCATCTCTAATTATATATTTATCTGACACTTATCCTTATTTGAAAGAATCTAACAGGTCTAAGCTTCTATTTACTCTTGAAAACTCTGAAGAGCTTCGAAATGATTCAGAATTTTTAAAGATGAGAAAGAACTTATATCAAATGGCACCTTTCAGATTATTGTCGCCATTCTTTAAAGAAGCAACTCGAGGCATTAAAGACCAGAAGAAGAACAGATTGATTGTTGAAATGACAAGATTAAGTTATATCTGTTTTTATGATTTCAATGAAAATGTTAATGGTATAGTCATTCGCCAGAGTTGGATGGATTATATTATAAAGAATCAGGCTCTTATTAAAGGATGGATTCAATATAAACTCATTTTATATTTACAAGCACGTAATCCTAATGTACCTAATATCCCTTTAAAGATTATGCCACCTAATAAGAGAAGTTTGAGTAAAGCTCAGAACTTCTGGAAAGAAGTAACGAATCAAGAGGTGGTTTATGATATCTATACAGCTAAGCCTTTAGTTGTAGATAATTATGATATACATGGTGCTCTTAGTATTGATCATTTTATTCCTTGGTCTTTTGTATTACATGATGAATTTTGGAATTTAACCCCATCATTTAATAACGTTAATAGTAAGAAAAGTAATAGTTTACCAGATTTGGATAGGTATTTTAATGACTATTGCAATATGCAACTCCTTGCGATAAAGAAGTTGAAAGCTTTTGGGGAAAATAAACTGTTAGAGGATTACTATACTGTAAGCAAAGAGGAGCTGACGTATGTACTTTCATCAGATGAGACTGTTTCTTACAAAGCTTTAAAAGCATCATTAGAATCTACCATTATACCGCTACATCAAATAGCTTTGAATCAAGGATTTGATATTTGGTATAATTGTTAGGAAGTACTTTTGGGGGGAACATTTGAAGGAAAAGCTTTTATTTAACTCAATTTAATAAGAGTATATAATGTAATTAGTTTGATTATAAGTTTGATAATTATATATAGTTTTAAGGAAGTGATATTATGAATAAATTCAATGAGATAAACGAGATGATTTTGAAGTTTAGAAATGAAAGAGATTGGGAAAAGTTTCATACACCTGAGAATTTATCA
The DNA here is from genome assembly GCF_022496765.1 of Acidaminobacter sp. JC074. GTDB lineage: Bacteria > Bacillota > Clostridia > Peptostreptococcales > Acidaminobacteraceae > JABXKX01. The sequence continues at coordinate 195,631 of NZ_VANV01000008.1, forward strand.
AAGTCCATTGCCATCGAATCGGGGGAGTTGTTAGAGAACTTTCAATGGGGGGATGATTATAAAAAAGACGAAGTAGTTGATGAGTTAGCGGACATTCTGATATATTCATTACTTCTTGCTGATTCTATTGGTGTGGATCCCTATGAAATCATTGAAGCTAAAGTTAAAAAGAATGAGTTAAGATTTCCTGTTAACAAAGTAAAAGGAAATAGTGGCAAATATACAAAGGTGCAAATAGATGACTAGAATTATAAGACAACCTTTTTCAGTAGATTCAATAGTTAAAGTAGAAGGTCGTTTGCATACAACTAACTGGCCTGTAGTTTATATACTTGAAGGGTCCAAGAAGGCCTATGTAGGTGAAACTGGTAATTTTGTTAGACGTATGAGAACGCATTTGGTTAACAAAGATCGAGAAGATATGTCTTCTGTATACATGATATCAGATAACAAGTTTAATAAATCTGCAACATATGACATTGAATCACTATTAATTGAATACATTGCAGCAGACGGTGTCTATAGGCTGCAGAATGGAAATGGTGGACAACGGAACCATAATTATTATGATAAAGATTTTTATATGAATCAATTTGAGCATATCTGGAATGAACTCATGGATTTAGATGTCGCAAAACATAGATTACAAGATATCAGAAATAGTGAGTTATTTAAGTTTTCACCATTTAAAAGATTGGCTGAAGATCAAATTGAGGTTGTAGAAGCGATAGAAGAAATTGTTGCAACAAGCAATGAATCGTGTCATATTATCAAAGGAGAGCCAGGTACCGGAAAAACTGTTTTAGCAGTTTACCTTGCAAAGTATCTTATGTCATTAGAGCTTGATAACATCAAGAAAATAGGTATTGTTGTGCCGATGGTTTCTCTTAGAAAAACAGTAAAGAACGTTTTTAAAACTATTGAAGGCATGAAGGCAAAAATTGTGATTGGTCCTACTGAAGTAATCAAACAAGAAGGCGGCTATGACTTGTTGATTGTTGATGAAGCACATCGATTAGCTAGAAGAAAAAATCTTACAAGCTATGTGGGATTTGATAATGTTTGTAGAAAACTCGATTTGGATCCATTAACATCGACTCAGTTGGATTGGATGAAAATGAGTTCAAAGCATTTAGTATTGTTTTATGATTCAAATCAAACAGTTAAACCAACTGATATTAATCCGAAGGATTTGTTAGATCTGAACGCTAATATGTACTTTTTAAATACACAGTTCAGAATTGAAGCTGGTAAAGAGTATACTGAATATATTGAAAAAGTGCTACTGGGTAAAGTCGATAATAAGCAGTCTTTTGATGGGTATGATTTAAGACTGTTCAATGACGTAGATAAAATGATAGAATCTATAAAATCTCTGGATGCTAAATACGGTTTGTGTAGAAATGTTGCAGGATTTGCTTGGCCATGGGAATCTAAATATGATTACAGTTTGATGGATATAAAAATAGGTGATTATGAGTATAAGTGGAACTCAACTAATGAAGACTGGATTAGCTCTGAAAATGCTTTAAACGAAATTGGCTGTATTCATACAATTCAAGGATATGACCTTAATTATTGTGGTGTAATCATAGGAAATGACTTACAATATAGAGATGGAAATGTTGTTTATAATGCAAGCCATTATAAGGATAAAAGGGCTAAGGACTTAACTCTTTCTTCAGATGAGATGTTGAACTTCATTGTTAATATTTATAAAGTCTTGTTGACTAGGGGCATTAGAGGTACTTATGTATATGTCTGTGATGAAAGATTAAGAGAATTTATATCTTTGTTTGTATAATGATTGAAAAGATTGGTGGAGTAAATGGAGACAAAAGAAGTGTTCTTAATGAAAATGAGACCGCACTTTATCAATAAACAGTTTAGCAAGTTAGAGTATTTCATTCTGCGAAAAATTAATTATATAATTATTCTAGTTTTGACAGCAAGTGTTTTTGCTTTACTGAGTACTTATAATGGTTCAATTGAAATGTATGTAGCGGTGTTGACTTATTTTGGTGGATTAGCTATTTCATTTATTTTGATTGTGATTCACGTTAGATTTACATCTAGTAAATTTACTAAAAAGTGCAATGAAGAAAGAGTTAGAGTAATGGAAGAAGCTCTGAAGGAATGCAAGATAGATGATTTTAAGATGGTAAAAGAGCTGGCTAAAAGCATTAGTATTGAATCAGAAAGTAAGGTTTATCCATCATATTATTCTTTAGTTGTAATGATATGGTGCAATTATTTTGTTTTTGCAATTGATATTTCGGTGGATGATGTTAAGTCATTTTTACTATTGCAAGTCTTTTTTGCTCTTATATCGGTTATTTTGGATAAAACCTTCTCTAAATACGATTACGCGTATACAGAGAAGCAGAGTTTAAAGATAATATCGCATGAGTTACTAGAATTTACGAAAATAGGTGCAAATATAAACAAGCTTCATCAGAAAGAGATTATAAAAGAAGAAAGTAACTAGCTAACATAAGGGCAACTCATAAAGCTTCAAAGTAGTTGTTCAATTCGTCAAATTTCTCGTATCTTACAATGTATATTACAAAAATTGTTTTCTATAAGCTTATTCAAAACGATTGGATTGTGTATTGAAGATGAGTTGATTAATTACTAAAGTCGTATTCTATGGAATGCGATTTTATTTTTGTTCCAATTCTTATGTATGATGTGATAACATATACTTAGTTACTTTTGATAACTAAGAAAAGGGGTTATATGTATAAAATATTAATTGCTGATGATGAACCTAAGGTGATTCAGTTAATAGAGGCTTTAATTGATTGGGATAGATTAGGCTTAGAACTTGTTTCTACTGTACGTGATGGTATCAGTGCTCTAGCAGAAATTCAGACCTTGCAGCCGGATATTGTTATTACTGATATTAGGATGCCTGGTTATGATGGTATAGAGCTGATAAAAAAAGTACGTGGTATGAATATGGATGTGGATTTTATTATAATAAGTGGTTATCAACACTTTGACTATGCGCATACTGCCATTAAATATGATGTGACAGATTATCTGTTAAAGCCACTTAAGAAACAAGAAATCAATGATGTTTTAAAGAAGATGGTTAAAAAATATGATGACAAGTTATCTCATGATGAAAAACAGCAGGCTCTGATGGACCAGGTCTTAAGTGATCAGAAGGTGATAAGAGAAACTTTTTCAAGTAGATTGTTTACTGAGTCTCTTGTACTAGATGAAAAAGACTTATACAAGTCTTATCATATATCTTTTTTAGGTGATGCTTATAGGGTGATTTGCATCAAGCCGGATATAAACTATCATGTTTCTTTTGATGATGTTTTAAAGCTCTTGATAGATAAATGTAAGAGGATTGTATCTAAGTCTTTATCAGGACTTGTGAATGAACTTTTTATGTATGATGAAAGTGGCTTTCTATTTGTTTTTATAAATTATGAATCTTCAAATTCTTTTGACATTAGAAATGGCCTGTTATCAATAATCAATGAAATTAACTCACTCCGTGATTTGTTTAAACAAGTATCGGTATCGGCTAGTATGTCTAATGAGTTTGCTGGCCTTGAATCATTCCCAGGTGCCTATGAAGAGGCAAGAAGTCGCATGGATGACAAGATATTATCGTCTACCTCTCGTATCATTGACCAAGGTGACTTTAAGACAGGCCTTGTCAGTGATTACCTTAATGATCAAGTAAAAGATTCTTTGGTGGCTGCCATTAGAGAGTTGAATGTATCATCCTTTAAGAGTGTTATGGATAAGTTTGTTCAAACGATTTCTTTGTCAAAAGACATATCTGGAGGAGTTTATTTCGAAATGGCCCATGAAGTCATTGAACTTGTGATTTCAACCATGACTAGATTTGAGTTATTAGATGATATTACTAATCCATCGGATGTTACCATGTATATGGCTAAGTCTGTTCATGGACTCTTTGACTATGTAACAGATTATTCTACAGATCTTTTAAGTATTGGACTTGAAAATAGAAAGAAGAACAACTTAAAACCAGTAGAAGAGGCTAAGAAAATCATTCAAGCATCTTTTTCTAAACAAGTCAGTTTAGAATGGATTGCATCTCAAGTTGGCTTTAATCCTTCATACTTCTCTACCTTGTTTAAAAGAGAAACAGGACAAAAGCTTATAGACTACTTAACACAAGTGAGGATGGATGAAGCCAAGAGGCTATTATCAGATGGCCAAGTCAAGATTGGTGAAATAGGTATGATGTGCGGTTATTTAGATAACAAGCATTTTTCTAAGCAGTTTAAGAAATACACGGGTTTGTCGCCATCTCAATACAAGAAGCTTTACTATTAGGTGATTATGAAAAAGAAAATTATAATGAATAGGATCATGATCTTTTATGGTCTATATGTTTTAATCAGTTTGATTCTTCTGTATTACAGTTTTGTATTTACAGTCGTATTTCCAAACGCCATTAACAACCTGCTCTTTATTACTATACTTATAGTGGTGTGTATTTTACCATATCTTATTTATCGAAGGGTCATACTGCCTGCACGGCATTTGGATAAGTCTATCAGGCAGTTTCATCAGGGTGGAAACAGTCAAGGATTAAAGTCAAATCCTTATGTACACACTGAAGAGATGAATCTTATGTTTGATCATGTACTCAAGCTGTCTGAAAATGTGCAAAGTGTTAGGGTATCCAATTTGCATTCTGAGTACAGGGCTTTACAAAATCAAATCAATCCCCATTTTTTATACAACACACTTGAAGCAGTTAGAAGTGACGCCCTTATTGCTGGTAATAAAGAAATTGCAGATATCACAGAATCCCTTGCTACTTTCTTTAGATATACCATCTCTAATATAGAAAGTATGGTAACTTTAGAAGATGAGCTTGTTAATGTGAAAAACTATTTTAAAATACAAAACTATAGGTTTGGTGATAAGATCAGACTTTCCATCTCTTATGGTGATAAGCTTGATCTATTAAAGACCACCTTGCCTAAACTTATTTTGCAGCCAATTGTAGAGAATGCTATCTTGCATGGGCTAGAATATAAGGTAGACAGTGGACAGATTGTCATCAAGGTTCATGAGACACAAAACAGGGTCCTTATAGACGTCATCGATGATGGTGTTGGTATGACCGAAGATTTAGTGGATAAGATTAACAGACGTATGGCATTTGTTGATGATCATATTTTAGAAAGAAAAATGAAAAAGGGTGGTATCGCCTTAGTAAATGTTAATAATCGTATCAAGTTGACTTTTGGACAAGCCTACGGCTTAAGACTGTCCTCAGTACATGGTTATGGCACAACCGTCAATATCAGTTTACCAAAGAAGATGGATCTATCATGAAAGAAAAATTAAGACTTGAAAACATACTGGCTGAATCTGGTGGGATTAAGCTCTTAGATGATTTTTATATGTCCTTAGAAGAAGGTCAGACCCTTGGCATATATATTAAAGAACAGCGTATTAAAGATATTTTAATAGACATATTAGATGGTGTACACACACCTCTAAATGGCTATTTTTATTACGATGATAAACAGGTAGACAGATTATCAAAGATACATGTGGTAGAAGGCAGGTCAAAGCTCATTGATGGTATGACCATCTCGAACAATATCTTTGTTTTAAGACCTGGCTTTAAAGAGCAGTTTATTAGTGACAAACTTTTAAATCAACAGGCCAAGCGCTTACTTGATGAACTGGGTATTGACTTAGACCCTAGGCTAAAGATCAATCAACTGACAAATTTTGAGAAGGTTCAAATTGAACTGGCCAAGGCTTATGGTCTGGGGCATGAAGTGATTATACTAAAAGACTTGTCAGCTTATTATTCAGATGCTGAATTAGAAGAACTGAATGACTTGATGGACTATATGATTTCAAAGTCTAAATCCTTTGTCATCATTGATTCTTTCTATGACATTTTAAGTAAGTTTTCATCACAAGTTATATGGGTTAAAAATGGTAAGAATAAGTGGGTCATAAAAGACCAACTACCAGACGCCTTTTTAAAAGAGCTTGTTATAGAATCCAGTCATGATGAAGAAATTGACGATCTGCCTGTGCTCTCATTTGTAGATGTAAACTGTCAAGTAATCAAGGACTTTAAATTGTCCATTCATAGGGGAGAAGTCATCAACATATTTGATAGAGACGGTGAACACCTCAACTGTTTAACAGATATGATACTTGGTCGCATTAGACCTTCTAGTGGCAAGATTGTCTTTAAAGATTCAGAAATAAAGATAAAAAACTTGGATTACGCCATTGATAAAGGCATTGGCTTTATAGGTGTTAATCCAACCGTCAATACCTTGTTTCCTGATTTGACATGTCTAGATAACTTGTGTTACTTGGTCAGTAGAAAAGTAAAAAACTTTTGGATGTTAAACAGGTATAAGAAAAGTATTCTTGCTAAGTTTAAAGATAAGTTTGATGACATGGACGCATCTATATACATCGATGATATGTCTATATTTGATAGACAAAGATTGGTTTATTATAGGTGGCTTGCCTACAAACCAGATGTTGTCATTGTTCAAAGACCCTTTACTTCAGTGGATCAAATGCTGAGACAGTTGACCTATGATTTAATAAACGAACTCTCTAGTCAAGGCATTTCTGTGATACTAATGTCAGTAAACAAAGCTGAGATGTTTAGTGGACGCTATTATGAGATGAACTAAAAAAAACACACCTTTTTCTAAAAAATGACCTTTGAAAACGTTTTTCTTCAGTGATAAACTGATGCCATAAATGTTAACAAAGGTTTTTTAGGAGGCAATTTTGAGTCTTAATCTCATAGAATTAAACAAAGTCAGTAAATCTTTTCCTGGTGTCAAGGCCTTAGACCAAGTCTCATTTGATCTGAAAAAAGGTGAAGTGCATGCCTTGCTTGGTGAGAATGGTGCAGGTAAGTCCACGCTTATGAAAATTATCTCAGGTATCTATAAAAGAGATGAGGGAACTTATTTTATAGATGGCAAAGACATTGGTGATTTGACACCAAAAAAAGCTGCTGATTTGGGCATCGCTATCATCCATCAAGAACTGAACATGTGTCAGGACCTAACAGTTGCAGAAAACATGTTTTTAGGAAGAGAAAAGAAAAAGTATGGATTCGTTGATCAAAAGTCACTCAATGAAGATGCAAGAATCATTCTTGAAAAGCTTCAGATGGACATTGATCCAGAGATGGTGGTAAGGAAACTACCGGTATCTAAACAACAGATGATAGAAATTGCAAAAGCACTTTCTACTAATGCTCGCATACTTATCATGGATGAACCCACCTCTGCCTTAACTGAAAAAGAGTGTGTAGAGCTTTTTAAGATAATCAACAACTTAAAAAAGAACGGTTGTGCCATTATCTATATATCTCATAGATTAGAAGAATTAGAACATATTACTGATAGGGTGTCGGTCTTTAGAGATGGCAAGTACATCATCACTAAAAACTACAAAGACACAAGCTTAGATGAGATTATTGCCTACATGGTGGGCCGTGAGATTACTGATAAGTATCCTAATATTCAAATGCCTTTAGGTGATAAGATACTTGAAGTAAATAAGCTAAACGCAGGTATGCTTAAGGATATATCATTTGATCTGTTCTCCGGTGAAATTGTTGGTTTCTCAGGACTCATGGGTGCCGGAAGAACAGAACTATTTAAAACCATCTTTGGTGCAGATAAAAAAGAGTCTGGAGAGATCATCTTAGATGGTCATCACTTGAATATTAAATCACCAGAAGATGCTATCAGGTATGGTATTGTATTAGGACCAGAAGACAGAAAGTCAGAAGGCTTATGTACAAAACTTAGTATCAGAGAAAATATTGCACTTGCAAATTTAGATCAAATCAGTAATAAGTTTGGCTTTATAGATAAAGAAAAGGAAGCTGAAATTGTTGACAAGATGATTTCAGATTTAAAGATAAAAACCCCTTCTATGGAACAAGATGCAAAGAACTTGTCTGGTGGAAACCAGCAGAAGGTGGTTGTAGGCAAATGGTTGGCAAGAGATGCTAGAGTGGTTGTTTTCGATGAACCAACAAGAGGCATTGATGTAGCTGCTAAGGTAGAGATCTATAACATTATGAATGAGTTGAAACGTCAGGGTGTTGGTGTGATATTCATTTCGTCAGAACTACCTGAGATAATGGGCATGAGTGATAGAGTCCTTGTTATGTGTAACGGTCGCATCACAGGTAATCTAATGACATCAGACACATCACAGGATGAGATTTTACACTGTGCAACTAGATATTCAAATTAAGGAGTAATCAATGGAAGTATCAGCAAAAATGAAAACAAAATCTAGAAGAAAGATTATGTCTATTAGGGGTATGGGACAGGTCATCTCAGTAAGTATTGCCTTATTGGTTATGTCTCTTATATTTGGTATTATCAATCCATCTTTTTTTTCAGGCGATAATATGACCAACTTGTTAAGACAAGTTGTACCCATTATGATCATTGGTATGGGTCAATCCTATGTACTTATTACTGGTGGTATAGACTTATCTATTGGTTCTGTAGCAGGTATGTCTTGTATGATTTCAGCGACACTTATGACAGCAGTTGGTATGAATCCTATACTGGCTTCGATCATCACACTGATTGCCTGCTGCTTAGTAGGTTTCATAAATGGCTTGTTGGTTTCTAAAACGAAGTTACCTGCCTTTATAGCAACACTTGGTACCATGATTATAGCTAGAGGTATTGCTCAGCTTGCCAATGGTAACCTTAACACAGATGGTATTCCTGCATCGGCAGATACCTTCAAAAACATATTTTACTATGGAAAAACACTTGGCCTTTATAATCCTATTTGGATTGGTATCATCTTGTTTGCCATATTCTCAATCATTTTATCTAGAACAACAACAGGTAGACATATATACGCTATTGGATCTAACTATGAAGCAGCTAAGCTTTCTGGTGTAAATGTCATCACTGCTGAAACAAAAGTTTACATTGTCAGTTCATTTTTAGCAGGTGTTGTTGGTCTAATGTTAACAGCACAGTCAGGCATGGGTACTATGAATGCCGGTACAGGCTATGAGTTAAATGCTGTTGCTGCATCAGTCATTGGTGGTGTTTCTACCATGGGTGGTCAAGGTTTACTATTTGGTACAGTCATTGGTTCATTTATCTGGGGTGTTCTAAACAATGGTCTACAGTTTGCTGGTGCGCCACTTGCACTAAGAAACTTGGTAATTGGTGTTGTTGTTATTGTATCTGTACTCATAGATAGAGTAGCAAGATCAGGTAATGTAGATATGAAAAAGTGGTTTAAGTTCTAGGAATGTCCTAGAGTTAAATATAAATATTCATGGAGGGAAGATATGAAGAAATTTTTAACTATGATGTTAATCATCACACTGGCATTAACTGCATTTATAAGTTGTGCATCATCAAATGAAAGCACAGGTTCAGGCGATGTAGAAGAGGCAAAACTGGTTTATCTTATTACAATGGATAAGATGGATCAACACTGGGTTAACGTTGACAAGGGTGCTAAAGTAATGGCTGAAGGTTTAGGTCTTAAGTACAAGTGGGACGCACCAGACGTAAAAGACAATGCTAAGCAGATTGAAGCGGTTAACAATGCAGTAGCAGATAATGCAGACTTAATCTTATTAGCTGCAAACGATCCACAAGCGATTTCTGAAGCTGTTAAGAATGCTAAGGCAAAAGGTGTAAAGATTATCTATGTAGATTCAGCTGCAAATGAGCCTGCAATTGCAACACTATCAACAAACAACTACCAAGCAGGTGCTTTAGCTGGTCAAACAATGGTTGATGAACTTACAGCTGCAGGTCAAACATCAGGTAAGATTGGTATCATAGGTGTTAACACTGCAACGAACTCAACAATGGACAGAGAGAATGGTTTTAGATCAGTTCTTGAAGCTGCTGGTTATGAAATCCTAACAACAGAGTATAAAGATGGTGATGCTGCTGCATCTCAAGAGTCTGCTTATGGATTTATCGTTGGTAATGAAGATTTAGTTGGTTTATATGGTACTAATGAAGGTTCTACTGTAGGTGTTGGTAATGCAATTAAAGCATCAGGTAAAGACATCATTGGTATTGGCTTTGACAAGTCAGATGCTATCCAAGGTCTTCTAAATGATGGATCTTTAAAAGCTGCTATGGCACAGAATCCTTTCACTATGGGTTATCTAGGTGTAGGTCAAGCTTATGCTGCACTTAATGATGAAAGTACAGGTCCTGCTGTAATTGATACAGGTGTTGCTGTATTAAGAGGTGAATAATAAATTTAGCCACAACTCTGTTGTGGCTACAAGTGTTTTATATCTTCCAAACATCTTAAGCCCTTAGGGGCTTTTTTTGATTATATTGTTCCAAGTGTTGTTTGTAGATTCATCTTATGTGCAGTAATATAAGACATTTCATTTTTATCTGTTGACAGGTTTGTCTAATAACGTTAGACTAAAAGTGTCTAAAGGTATTAGACAGGAGGTTTGAAATGGACAAATATAAGCTAGGTGACATGGAACAGAAATTTGCAGATTTAATATGGGACCATGCGCCTATTAAAATGAGAGCATTAATTTTACTGTGTCAGGAGCACTTTGAGTGGAAGAGAACAACAACTTACACCATGCTGAAGCGTCTTTGTAATAGAGGCATGTTTGAAAACTCTGATGGTGAAGTCAAGGTACTCATAGCTAAAGAGGATTTCTTAGCAGGCAAAGGAGAAGAGTTTCTTGAAGAGACTTTTGAGGGATCTTTACCTAGATTTTTAGCAGCATTTACTCGTAAAAAGAAGTTAAGTGATAGTGAGATTTTAGAACTGCAAAAGTTAATAGATGATCATAAGGAGTGATAGATATGCTTAGAGAATTATTTTTAGGGATTCTAGACATGTCTTATGTGGCTTCTATAGTTATTCTTGTTATTGTAATAGCAAGGCTGTTTTTAAAGAGAATGCCAAAGAAGTACTCCTATTTATTATGGGTTGTTGCTTTAGTAAGATTGACCATACCTTTTACATTTGAAAGTGTTTTTTCTTTATTACCTAAGAGTCAGAGTCCTATAGCGATGAGTTCAAGTCCTATTATTTTAAATGCACCTAATACGATACTACCATCAAGGTCGCTACAAGTAACAACAGGTAGCCCTATGTATAGTTTTGATCCGGTGGACTTGATGATAGATATAGGCGCTTTGATTTGGATAATGGTCTTTGCTTTTATGATAATTTACGGCGTATTTTCATATGCAAAAATGAAAAGAAAGCTTCACGCTAGCATACATATTGTTGAGAACATCTATAAGTCTGATAAGATAGAAACACCATTTGTTTTAGGCTTGTTTAAGCCGAAGATTTACATGCCTTCTCATGTAGAAGAGGGAGCTGAAAAGTATATTGTACTTCATGAAAGTACTCACATTAAAAGAAAAGATCATATAGTACGTTTGTTTTCTTACTTGGTTTTATGTTTGCATTGGTTTAATCCATTGGTATGGCTGGCATTCATTCTAAGTGAAAGAGATATGGAAATGGCCTGTGATGAATCTGTTATAGACAAACTGGGTGTAGAAAGTAAAAAGTCATATTCTCAGACTTTGTTGAATTTAACAGTGGGAAGAAAGCTAAAGCTATCACCGCTTGCATTTAGTGAAGGTGACACAAAGTCAAGAATAAAAAACATATTAAAGTTTAAGAAGCCAAAGTATTATGTTGCATTTGTTTTAGTGATACTACTTACTATATTAGGCTTTTCTTTACTGACCAATCCCTTAAGTGATAAAAGTGATTTTACCGGTAAGTCTTATTATGTTGGTCAAATTCCATACAGTTCTTTAGAATATTCATTTGCATATACAAAAGAAACAGCACCAAGCTTTACCATATCTTCTGACAACCAGCTCTTAACTTCTTCTAGTGATAGTACTGGGTGGCAACTTGTTGGTGGACTAGGTAAAGTTGATACGACTAAGAGTGAGATACTTTCAATGTTAAATTTTAAAGAAACACTTTCAGAAGCAGTTTCTGGTCAATTAAATGATATTAAGGGTGTCTATCAAGTGGATGATGAAGAACATTTTTACTTAGTCGTAGAGACAACTAACAACTTGTATATGATGCAAGGCTTTTATGAACAAGATAGAATGGTTATAAGATGGATTTTTGATCTTGAAGAGATGGATGAGGTGAAAATCGTTACTTCTAGTGACTTGCTTAAATACAGAACGCCTTATGTAGGTGATAATGTCTCTGTCTTGAGTATCGTTAATCTACTTGATTTTCCAGATGAATACACTTATGAGGGCATTGAGCTTAAAACAGATAGTGAGCCCTATGGACTAACAGTAAATTTCACTGGGCCAAATGGCAGTGATGCTTTGAAAAGTCCTGTCTTTAATGTCAATGCTTATATACTCTTATCCCTTATAGAGAACCTTGATACCATTACCTTTCATGTGAATGATACGCTTACCATGTATTATTTTAGAGGAAACATGGAAGAAAATCTTGGATATGAAGTATGGCCTATGAGTGAAAGCACTGATAAATTCGAGGACTTTATCGAAGATATAACAAGTGTTACAGCTTATGACAGCGATACTTCTGTTGAGACACACTTAGCATCAGATAATCCTTTAGAACTTGCCATTCACGATGCCATTATGAGAATGAATGATGTGAGGTCAGAGAATTCTGTTAGTGTTGAAAGCCATGTGATCTTAGATGTCGATATAAAAGGTGATGAGACAGATGTTTATTTGATGGTTCTTTTTTTAGAACTAGAAAAAGGTTCTGACGGTTTAAAAACTGTGAGTGGTTCTCACATGCCAGTTAAGTTAACTTTTAATTATAGCGATAAGTATGAGTTTGTTGAATTTTGGAGACCTAGAGATGGTGCTGGATTTGTAGAAGATGTAAGATTACTATTTCCTGACGATGTAGAAAATTTAGCCATGGATACACAGCTGTTTGTAATGAGTCAAACACAGTCTTGTTATGAACAAGCTGTTGAAGCGCTAAATATTGATGTAAATCGTGTTCTTGAAAGTTTGACTAATGAGGTGATGAGTTCACCTAAAACTTCATCTAATCCTCAGGATTATATAGATGACAACTACATCAGCTATAGAGAGATGATGTATTATGGTACATATACACTTGAGTTTATTGAAGAAAATCGTACAAGACATGTTGAAGACTTAAAAACTAAGATTCTTGAGCTTATGCTTGAAGACTTGACGATTAGCATCGAGACCTATACAAGTTAATTAGTTTCTGATTTATAGCCTTCAGATTGTCTGGGGGCTTTCTTAGTACAGTATAAGATAATAGATAGTAACAAGATGACAAACGTATATATTTTATAGTCAAACCAAGCTTTTGGTGAATTAGGCAAGTTAAGTGATATGTAAACAATAGACATATATTGGAAATGATTGTATGGCGAGTATGTGCTATAGCAATAGTTTAAAAATCTTACCGCAAGCTTCAATTTAGATGGTTGTGTTGGGTGAAATGGGATCTTGAATAGTCGAGTTCTCTAACGCCTAAACATGGCTTATCGAGGAGTATGAAAAGGAGAAAGATTGCTAAAGACAGTCATGAGATAAATATGATGCTATGTTTCCTTGCATTGTTTCTGATTATTTTATCATTGATAAAAGCAAGGACACTTGCTGTAATCGTTGTTATTTCAGTATTGATTGTTTCTTTGGCTTTACTTGACTTTAATACTAAAGTCAAAGTAAGAGGTGATTCTGTGGATGTAGAAACATACAAAAACAGAAAAAACTCATCAGACCCTAGCCGGAAGGATGAGTAGAACTGCAAGGAAAGTCGTTGATACGGCTTTTCTTGCTTTTATTATAATACACATTAAGAATGTGTTCAAGCTATATGCTATAAATTGGAAATTGATTATTAAAACGGTTATAAAAGTTGTTTATGCGGTTGATGAATTAAGCAAGGTAAGTGATATACAAATAATTGACATTTATTGGAAATGACTGTATGATAAGTATGTGCTATAGCAATAGTTTATAAATCCTACCTTAAGCTTCAACTTAGATGGGTTGTGTTTGGGTGAAATGGGAACTTGAACAGTCGAGTTCTTTAACGCCTAAACATGGCTTATTGAAAGGGAGGAGTATGAAAAGGAGAAAGATTGTTAAAGACAGTCATGAGATAAACATGATGCTATGTTTCATTGCATTATTTCTGATTATTTTATCATTGATAAAAGCAACGACACTAGCGGTAATCGTTGTTATTTCAGTATTGATTGTTTCTTTAGCTTTACTTGACTTTAACACCAAAGTCAAAGTAAGAGGTGATTCTGTGGATGTAGAAACATACAAAAACAGAAAAAACTCATCTGCCCCTGGAAGGAAGGATGAGTAGAACTACAAGGAAAGTCGTTTATACGGCTTTTCTTGCTTTTATTATAATACACATTAAGAATGGATTCAAGCTATATGCTATAAAATGGTAAATTTAAGAATTTTATTATGGAGTTTATTATTCAGGTATTCCATCATGATAGTATCAAAGTTCATGATCGAAGTTGTAGTTGAATCATGAGTGAAATCGTTAGGTGTGTTTAATGACTCATCAGTGAAATTGTGTTTTGCAAAAAAATGTATGGACATTCCTATTTTGTATAGATTTAATATTTTGGTAATGTTAATAATTGGTATTATGAAGTACTATTGATTTAGAGCGAGTATTGTATATTAAATTACTAACCTATGATGGTTATAAGTATCTTTTTATAGTTGTAATAGGCTTCCGTGATAACTGTGGTAATATGTCTAATTTATCATAAAGTTGATTACTTAGGAGACAAAATGAAAAAGTTTTTCGTAACATTATTAGTGATAATAGCAATTTTTATCTTGTTAATCAAAGTAAATATGGGCGATTCATTTATCGGAAAAGATACTATAAGAAAAAGTCTTGATTTTAATGATTTCGAAGTAAGTGTTTATCTGGGGGTTGTAAGACTGAGTCCTGACACCTATAAAATAACACCTTCAGATGGTGATAGGATTAAATCCATATTTAAGGATAACCAGTTAATAAGTGATTTTAGGTTTGATCAAATACCTGATGATTGTATTGAGTTCAAAATGGGATATCCTAAGTCAGGTTTAGACCATTATATTCTTTTAATTGACCCTGTTACAAGGTCAAACTGGTGTTATAGTTTTACTCAAACAGACTATGCCTATAGCGTAGACCTTAATGAAGACGATTTAGAGTTTTTATTGTCATTACAAGAAAAGTACTCTGTACCTGCAAAGCAAAATGGGGTTAAAAAAGGGAAGGTCTTATTAACAGAGAAGAAACAAGAAGAAGAAAATCACTTATACAACTTTAGCTTAGACTATCCTCATGTAATAATCACTGAAGTCTTTTATGAGGTGTCGTTTAAAGAGGACTCAACAATGGGTTCTATTCCAATTGATCTCTTGGATGAGATAGATGTTGGCTTTAATGTGCCCGATGAACGTATAGATAACTTAACGGAAATAAAGATTATTGTAAGAGGCTATCAAGTTGTTGAAGATAAGGAGATACCTTTTCAAAACATCTTTTATTTTAGAGGCCCAGAGCTATAGATTCTGTACTGGTTTAATGAATGATGTTTATTATATGCCTTTAGATTCATTTATAATTGTAGAGATTCTGACAGAGTTTATTAGATTATGTAGACTATGAATATGAAATGATGAGTTTGTAAAAAATAAGCAGTTCTATAAGGAGTTAACCATGTTAGAAAATATCAAATATGTTCTACCAGAGTTTCTCGTGTTTTTAATGGCAGTAGGTTTTTATCTTTATCAAAAGCGTTAAAATAAGAATACTACACTTATTTTAAAAGAGAAGATTAAAAATAACGAGGAATATTGAGATATCAGTTATCTGAAAGTGGATTCAAAACCATATATGTTAGGATAGTAAGTTAATCAAAAGCTTACTGTACTTTATGAATAAAGATGGTGTCAGATAAAGGTAATCGAAGTTAATAAATGAGCTTATTAATATAGAGAGGAGCTACTAGATGATTAGAAAGAAAAGTTATTACCTAAAAAAAGTTATAATCGTCATTTTAATATTAGCGCCGATACTTACATATATGAACTACTATAAGTTTGATGAATCTGATTTGGCTTATAGTTTGGGGAAACACTTAGATCAGACAATCTCTATTATTGACAAGCAAGAGCGATCTGAAGGCAAATACTTAGTTGTATACTTTGATATGGAAGATAGATATGGTCTTGCTTTACTGCCCTATATGTTAGGATAGTTGTCGGGAGGATGGTTTTACTATATGCTAGTTAATAGACATAAGTAAAAGGAGATACTCGATGCCAAGATACAGTCCAGAATTAAAGGAAAAAATTATAAAGGACATGTTACCACCAAACAATGTACCA
>NZ_VANV01000069.1 GCF_022496765.1 Acidaminobacter sp. JC074
AGCTGTAAGCGTAGCAATATGTTTAGGTGATAGATACTAATAGGTCGAGGACTTGACCAAATAACGGCGTAGCGTAAGCGAAGTCGTATGAGCGATATCACGCAAGTGATTAGCGAAAGAGAATTGTAAAGCTTGAAATTCATATATGYAATCTTCAGAGAATATCTGAAAAAAACACTTGACAAKAAAGATCAAATTTGATATTATGTTTGAGTGTCAATTATCTGGTAACAATATCGTGAAGGCTACACCTGTTCCCATCCCGAACACAGAAGTTAAGTTTCACAGAGCTGATGATACTTGGTTGGAGACGACCTGGGAAAGTAAGACGTTGCCAGTTTAATATTCCAAGATAGCTCAGTTGGTAGAGCAATCGGCTGTTAACCGATAGGTCGTGGGTTCGAGTCCCACTCTTGGAGCCAATATGCTAGTGTGGCTCAATTGGTAGAGCAGCTGACTTGTAATCAGCAGGTTGGGGGTTCAAGTCCCTTCACTAGCTCCAATTATCGGGGTGTAGCGCAGTTTGGTAGCGCATCTGGTTTGGGACCAGAGGGTCGCGGGTTCAAATCCTGCCACCCCGACCATTTAAAAAATACGCGTTCATAGCTCAGCTGGATAGAGCAACGGCCTTCTAAGCCGTAGGTCTGGGGTTCGAATCCCTGTGGACGCGCCATATTACGGCGGTTGTAGTCAAGTGGTTAAGACACAGGATTGTGGCTCCTGCATGCGTGGGTTCGAATCCCATCAGCCGCCCCATTTTATTCTGGTCCATTAGCTCAGTCGGTAGAGCATCTGACTTTTAATCAGGGTGTCCCGCGTTCGAGTCGCGGATGGATCACCATTTTACTTTTTTAGAACATTGAAAACTGAACAGTATGAGCAAAATACAAGCATACCATTTCGAAAGAAATGGCCCAAAAATTCCGTTTGATTTCGAAAGAGATTAAACAACTTCAGGAATGAAGTAAAARATTCAAACCAAGTGRCGTAGCGAAAGCGAAGTCACATAACCAGTTGATAACGAGAGTTATTATCTTAAATTTTATTTAAGAGTTTGATCCTGGCTCAGGATGAACGCTGGCGGCGTGCCTAACACATGCAAGTCGAGCGAGAAGGTTA
>NZ_VANV01000070.1 GCF_022496765.1 Acidaminobacter sp. JC074
ATCTACACTTGTTAAGCTACACTCACCGTCCGCACCCCTACAAACTGTTTAAAATGTAACGCTAGAGCTGCAAGCTGGCAGAGCACCTGCAGGTAGCATGATGTAAATAACGTAGTACACTAAGTACTTAAGCTGGTCAACTAGGATAAAGAAAAATATCCTCGACTTCAGTCGTGCTACAAGCCTGTGACTTTAGTCGTGGGTTGTTGACGACATTGGCTGTACCGTATACATACAGAGGACCTTTTGTATCAGCCATAGACTGAATGATGCTCCTTAGAGTTGTACCTAAAAACAAAAGCAAAAACACCCATTATTGTACCCAGTATAAGTGACAACAAAACAGAGGACAAGTCATAATTATTCACAGCCTCCATATCCTTTTCTCCATATTTTCTTGCAACCAGGGCTACTGCACCGTTACCAAAAATGTAGAAAAACATAGAAAATTTCATTCTCAGTTAAAGTCCTAAGACCCCAAAGGCCACGGCTCTCCTTTGTATCGTGTAGGAATCTCGCCTACAGAATGGGATCGTATCTCAGTAAGAATGCCCCAACGCCTTGTTAAAGCCGATCTTATGTCATTATATGTATTATGTCATTTCTTTCTGATTGTACACATGCCACATTGCTCTCTACATATACAAGAACCCATCTTTACAAGCGGTCAGTGGGTGCCGTAGAATCAGTTGTTTTTATTTGTATCTGAGTCCTTTTCTTGCTATTTTATAAGCTGCTGCATCATGTGAAGAACAACCTAGTCTTTTCATCACTTTTTTTCCTTCTTTTGAAGTGTTTTTTGGATTGACATACTTAAATGCTACACCTCTTTTTAAACATCTACTTTCTA
Organism: Acidaminobacter sp. JC074; assembly: GCF_022496765.1. Taxonomy (GTDB): domain Bacteria; phylum Bacillota; class Clostridia; order Peptostreptococcales; family Acidaminobacteraceae; genus JABXKX01. Next base: position 851 of record NZ_VANV01000070.1, read on the forward strand.
TAGCTTTCATATACTTAACAAATGGAAATCCCGATAACATTCGTTTATACTTCTTCGTCTGCCTTCTAAGATAAAAGTTTTTTATGCTTAAAATCTAGATTTTCAATGACGACCATTAAACCATTAATTTCAGCATAATTCGTAATATCTACAGCTACTTTGTTTAACATATCTTTGATTTGATTAGAGGAT
>NZ_VANV01000072.1 GCF_022496765.1 Acidaminobacter sp. JC074
TTGATTTATCAGCTGCTTCTTTCTCAACCATTTCTAAGTCTACTGCTGACACTGATGAAGTGTAAGCTTCATTCATCATTACTACTTTTATGCCATGTTTTGCAGCTTTATACTTAATCTGATTGATTAGACGCATATGTGGAATTTGAACAAAATAYTTGATCTTGTTCTCTTTCTTTATGCCTTTGAAATCACCTATAACGATAGTACCTACTTGATGGTCATTGGCGAYATCAATGACCATTTTACTTGCTTTATGAGTATAATAATCTACAAAGCCTCTYCTAGTATCCAAAACCTTATTCATRCGMTTTGTTGCCTTAAAATCATCACTTCCTACAATCTTCATATGTTTACTTTGAAGKTCAGCAATTTGATTATTGTAAGTTGMAATTCTACTTTTTATTACATTACCATCAATTAAAATCTGATCCAATGATTCCTTAAATGTTAGGGCTGCTAAATTTGAAACACCTAAATCTATAGCCATCACTTCATTTGTCTTCCTTAATTTAGGTTTATSAATTTCATAAACTACTTTCACTTCATACTTACCAYTRGATAGTTTCTTTAATRTCGYAGACTTAATATTTTTATCTGACAAAAATAAACTGACTTCCTTTGGAAGATTAATCTCAATGCATCTCAAATCTTTCTCTTTTTTCATCACTTTACCAATAGACAGCAGCAAAGTATCTTTCTTTAACCTGACAGCATTCTTTAGAAATGTCGGTGTCATCTGCCTGTTCTCGTGTTTATATCTGGGCATTGATGGCTTTTGATTGTTTTTAGGATCTTCCTTATACAAGTCTAACAAATTGTAGAATGAGGACATATCTTTCATACACTGCTTTATTGCATGAATGTAAGTATGCGCTTGTAAATAACCACATCTATAATGATCTTTAAACTTATCATAAAACTGGTTCTGTGTAAGATAATTTTTTTGATGGTATTCATACAAAGT
>NZ_VANV01000076.1 GCF_022496765.1 Acidaminobacter sp. JC074
CCCTGAGTCCGTACCGGTTCCAGTACGGTTGTTTAGATGAGCGATCAGGATACTAGAACCGAGGTCCAAGCACACACCAGAAAGCGTCCGCAAGCAAGCACAATCACTAGTCCGCCATCAGTCCGCAAGCAAGCACAATCACTAGTCCGCCATCAACCCGAAAGTATCAAGCAGACAGAACTGCGCCGGACAAGCATCAACCAACTGGCCAACCGTTCCAACCACTGGAGCCAATCCTTTTCCCGAAGTTACGGATCTAGTTTGCCGACTTCCCTTACCTACATTATTCTATCGACTAGAGGCTGTTCACCTTGGAGACCTAATGCGGATATCGGTACGATTGAGTGCAAATTAATAGCCTCCCTTGGTGTTTTAAGGGCTGCTTTTCGGAAACAACGTCCCACAGAAACCGCGGTGCTTTTCGGAAACAACGTCCCCATCTCTGGCTGAACCAATTCCAGGGAGTCCGTTCCTTAACTAGAGAAGAAAACTCTAGCTCGGTCTTTGAGCGACTAACCAAGTTCGAATGCGTTACCGCGCTTGTGCTCCGAAGAACACAATCKTTGCATCTCAGTTAGGGAATATTAACCCTATTCCCTTTCGACAAGCGGGGACTAAAAGCAAGCTTTTCGCCACCGATGATACAAGGCGTTCGCCAGTACCTTAGGATCGACTGACCCACATCCAACTACTGTTCACGTGGAACCCTTCTCCACTTCAGTCTTCAAGGATCGAACTTGAATATTTGCTACTMCCATTMCGATCTGCAMTGACGGAAGATCCAGCCGAGCCTACGCTCATAGCCTTCAACGCAACCGCCACGACCTTCCTCCTCGTTACGACATGGCGCTAGACAACGCACATGTCGCAACGGCGGAGTATAGGTCTCTCGCTTAA
>NZ_VANV01000077.1 GCF_022496765.1 Acidaminobacter sp. JC074
ACTTGTCCATAGACGCTTACGACCATATCACGTTGAATGCACGCCATCCCGTCCGATCTGGCAAGTTAAGCAACGTTGAGTCCAGTTAGTACTTGGATCGGAGACGGCCTGGGAMTCCTGGATGWTGTAAGMTTTTTGCATTTTTTTAGAATGACTAAAAAAATTTGTTTTTGTTGCAACATCATATGAATTAGAAACGATTTTAAAATAATTTTCAAAAAATTTTTCCCCAGCCAAAATGACACTTCTGGAGAGTCGTATTTTCGAGTGTAATTAAGAGACTGCTATTTTTTTTWGGTGTGTGATGTGTTGGACTTTATTGCGTGTACCTAATGAGTGAATATTGATTATACTGGATGTGTCGGGTCGATTTTTGGAACATGAAAAATTTAGGTTCTTTTGAAAATTTTTGAGAACAATTGCATTTTTCAGTTGAGGAGCGCACGGCACCCATACATGAGAATCTATAATTTTTTTGCATCACATAGACTATTTCCATATATGTATGTACCAGTAGCAAGAATGAAAAGCACTTTTGAASAGTGTASATGAGCTGGAGGGCAACATCATATYTAGATCGGGGATCCCGTCCCCCAAWCAATMTCATCACCTTCCCACATCTCCACATACGGACAGCCATGCTCCCTCATCTCCACATATTTTCGAATGGACCGTTCTCCAACATGGATGAACCGATTTTCGAATTTCTTAGTATTTTTGTCTCCCCGAGAGGAGACGTTCCAAAATTTATAGCTAACGCCAAATTTCTTTGGGTCAGTTTCAATGTTTACCTCAAACTTGGGTAATTAAACCGACTTGAACGGCGCGTCTCTGCGCCTAACACCAACCTACAGCAGACAGCGAGCGAGGTCTACGATCGGCAACCCCCCTCT
>NZ_VANV01000009.1 GCF_022496765.1 Acidaminobacter sp. JC074
ACAGTCTATCAAATGACACTACTGTTATTTGTKGTGAGGAAAAATGGATTTAAAGGTATATTTACTGTACAAAGACTTAAATCTATAGGAATTGTATCAAAGAAAGGATATGTCAAAGTATTGGAATTACTTACTTGACATAAAGAGGAAATATGAATTATTTAATAGTTTTAAATAAAGATGAAGATACCGTTTCTTACATAGATTTAAATACCCACCAAACGGTCAAGAAAATCGCTACAGATTATAATCCACATGAAGTGGTCATCAGTCCTGATAAAAAGAAAACCTTTGTGACTTGCTCACTAGGCAACTCACTTTATGTCATTTCTAATGAAAGTCTTGAAGTTATTGATGTCATCAAACATGAGGATTTTAACTTTCCACACGGTTTAGCTGTTTCAAAAAAACTCAATGAACTTTACTTGGCTTCTACCAGGTCCAATAAGTTTTATGTTTTAGACATTGATTCACACGAGATAAAAAGGGTTTTGGATACTTATCAAGATATGTCTCATATGGTGACCATGTCACCTTATGAAAAACTGGCTTATGTTCCAAATATCGGGTCAAACAACATTTCAATCTATCATACTGAAGAAGAAAAGATCATCAATCATTTTCCAGTAGGTAATGGTCCTGAGGGACTGGCAATCTACAAAAATGGTGATATTTACTCTGCCAACCAAGATGATAACACTGTAACTGTTTATGATCCTGCAACTTTAAAAGAAAAGCATAAGCTCAGAGTGGGTATACTGCCTATACGTGCTATGTTCTCTCCAGACTACAAGTACCTATTTGTACCCAACAGAGAATCTCACGATGTATCAATCATTGTTCCAGACTATGTATTTTGCGGCAAAACAAGACCTTATGAAATCAAAAGATTGCCTCTTGGTAGATGGTCAGGCGGCGTTATCTTTAGTGACGATGGTAAGTTCGCTTATGTTGCCAACAATAAAACAAATGATGTATCGGTCATTTCAATGGACGACTTAGAAGTCATCTATAAAATAAAAACAGGCATCCATCCAGATGGTATTGCCTACTTAAAAATGGACACTGAATAATCAGTGTCCATAGTTTTATACAAGTATTTCATATCCTTCTTCAGTGACAACTAGTGTATGTTCCCACTGAGCTGAAAGCTTGCCGTCTCGAGTGACTGCCGTCCAGTCATCCTCTAAAATATTAAGCTTATAGGTCCCTTCATTGATCATAGGCTCTATGGTAAATACCATGCCCGGCACCATTAACATGCCCTTTTGTCCTGTATCGAAATGACTCACATGTGGGTCTTCATGGAAGTTCTTACCGATACCATGACCACCAAAATCTCTAACTACCGTGTAGCCTTTACTTGTTGCATAAGCTTCAATGGCTAAACCTATATCAGATATAGAACCATATGGCTTGACTTGGTCTAGACCTATCTGTAGACAATCTTTTGCACATTGAACCAGATCTTTAGCCCTTTCAGATACTTGACCAACTAGGTACATGCGGCTGGCATCTGAAAAATAACCATCTAAAATGGTTGTGACATCCACATTGATAATATCACCTTCCTTAAGGGGTCTGTCTTCTGGAATGCCATGACAGATGACTTCATTGATACTTGTACAACAAGACTTTGGAAAACCATGATAACCTAAGGTTGCTGGTGTACCACCTCTTTCTATTGTATAGTCATGTACAAACTTATCAATCTCATTGGTTGTCACACCTGGTTTGATTAGATCTGCAACACCCTCTAAGATGCCTTTAGTAATGACTGAACTCTTTCTTAAACCTTCTATGTCCTCTTCGTTTAAAAGCAATCGTCTTTCAGGTATTTCAAAACCTTGTTTTTCATACTTTTCTAGATTCTTATCAAAATCCATGTGGCACTTCTTATATTTCTTGCCGCTGCCACACCAGCAAATATCATTTCTATTTAACATGTATTCTCCTTCTTCAGTACAAAAGCACTTAACTTTTTATCTAATGAACACAACATGGGTGCCTTTAAAACAAAATCTAAATAAATATTTTCTTTGAAGGGTTTTATAATTGAATTCTTGTTAACAGTTTTGCCCCCCTTTTCATAAACCATCACAAGACGGTTCTCCACAGACATCTTTCGGGCATTCACATAGTCAACAAAAGCTGGGATATCTTCTAAAACATTGATCTTATAGATGATCACTTCATACTCATCAAACTCGTCACATAACTTGTCTTCAAAGTTAACATAAGCTATCTTCTTGAAACTATCAATCCTTAGTTTGCTTATATCCATTTAAACCTCCATCTGTCATTTTACAACATTTCTTATCAATACAAAAGTCATTACCTTCTTAATACCCAATTTTCTAGCCTTAAATACATGACTACTGTTAATTTCTTCTTATATTGGGTAATAAATTCTCAAGCATAACAATAATTAATTTCTTATCAGAGTATGAATTTCATTGTCGAAAATTCGTTGTTTTCTGAATTTTCTGTGAACTTCGTTATTTTTTTACCAATATAATAACGTTTTCCTGATGCATTTATTACAATTTGATTACTCATATGTTACAAGTATACAATATGCGTCATATGTACAATGAACTACTGAATCTTTCAAATGTCGCTATATCAAATGCTTATACAACATTTGTGAATCAAATAACAATGCTACTCTTTAAGAAATCTACTTGTTATGCTGAATATAGTGAAAGAAATATCAATCACAATATAGGGGAGGATAATATTTATGGTAGTGAGTAAGGACAAGGTAGAAGAGATTCTATATAATTACGACTGTCGCCAAGATGCCTTGGTACCCATTTTAATGGATATCCAAGATAAGTGTGACGATCATTATGTAGATGAGGAAACTCAAAGATACATCGCCAATCGCCTGAACTTGACGTATGTTGATGTCTATGAAGTTTCGTCATTCTTTTCTGCAATTAACAAGAAGCCTAAGGGTAAGTATCATATCCAACTGTGCAACAGTTCTGTTTGTCGCATCAACAAGAAGGATATTATTGAGGAATACTTAGAAAAGTCTTTAGGCATTCAAGTAGGTGAAACAACATCAGACAATCTATTTACACTTGAGCACACACCATGCTTTGGTGCATGTGATATTTCACCAGCTATTAGAATCAACAAGAAGGTTTATGGTCATTTAACCATTCAAAAGGTAAAACATTTGTTAAAAGATTTGAGAGGTGAATTAGATGACTAAAACATGTTCTATGATATCAGAATATTTCGACAAATATTCAATTAAAGAAATAGATAAGTATATGGAAATGGGCGGTTTCAGCGGCCTTAAGAAAACACTGGATAAAGGTCCTGACTTTGTTATAGAAGAACTGAAAGCTTCTGAGTTAAGAGGTCGTGGTGGTGCAGCCTACCCTGCTTATAAAAAATGGACAGCTGCCAAAGCTAGACCTGAAGAAGTCAAGTATGTACTTGTTAATGCCGATGAAGGTGAACCAGGTACATTTAAGGACAGAGACTTATTAGCAAGAGATCCTTATAAGATCATTGAAGGTTTAACAATTGCCGGCTATACTGTTGGCGCCTGTGAAGGTTATATCTATATTAGAGAAGAGTATGACGATATCCGTAGACAAATTATTGAAGCAATTGCCATTGCAAAAGATAATAATCTACTTGGTAATAACATTTTAGGTACTGAGTTTAGTTTTAATATAAAGGCTTATACAGGTGCAGGCGCTTATGTTTGTGGTGAAAATACTGCACTTATAGAATCTATGCATGGAAATGTGGGTCGACCAAGAGTTAAAAGACCGAGAGTTGGTGAAAGAGGCTTATTCGGTAAACCGACTATGGTTAACAATGTTGAAACCTATGCATGTGCTGCAACCATTATGAATCATGGCTCTGATGCGTACTCATCAGTTGGCCTTAATGGTCATAAGGGTTCTAAGATGATCAGTTTATGCGGCAACATCATGAGACCGGGTGTTTATGAGGTACCTTTTGGTATCACTGTAAAGGAAATAATCGAGGAAATCGGCGGTGGCACAAGAGACTTGAGTTTGGGGAAATTTATCCAATCTGGTGGTGCTTCATGTCCTTTGATTCCTTATACCCATTTTGATACAGAGTATGGTTATCATACATTTGACGATAATGGTTTTTCCATTGGTTCAGGATCCATCGTTGTTGCCAATGGTAATGTCAGAGTTGTTGATTATTTATCTGCAGTAACTAGCTTCTTTGAACATGAATCATGTGGTAAATGTACCCCATGTCGTGAAGGTACAAAACGTATCCATGAAATCATTGATGATATGTGTGCAGGTTCAGCTTCTATGGCTCAATACCAAAGAATTAACAAGATTTCACATACAATGATCAAGACCTCACTATGTGGTCTGGGTCAAACAGCACCTACAGCAATCCTAAGTGCTATGAAGCACTTTGAACCAGAATTACTAGAAAGTATAGAAGACTAAGGAGGCGAAAATGGTAAAATTAACGATAAACAACACACCCGTTGAAGTACCTGCTTCTTATAGTATACTTGATGCTGCTAGAGAAGCTGGTTTTGAAGTACCAACCCTATGTTTTATGAAAGAAATCAATGAAGTTGGTGCATGTAGAGTCTGTATGGTAGAGGTTGAAGGACAAGGTAAACTTCTCCCCTCTTGTGTAACTAATGTAAAAGAAGGTATGGTAGTTAAAACCAACACCAGAAAAGTTAGAGAATGTGTCAGAACCAATGTGGAGCTTCTTTTAGAAAATCACAATAGAGAATGTACAACATGTTCTCGCTCAGGCAACTGTGAACTTTTAAATCTCGCACATACCCTTGATATTCCAGATTTAGAATTCCAAGGTGCTAAACGCCATAGACATTTTGATAACTTTTCTCATTCTATTGTTAGAGATTCTAGTAAATGTATTCTTTGTGGTAAATGTGTTTCTACTTGTAAGAAGGTTCAAGGAATTGGTATCTTAGGCTTCCAAAACAGAGGCTTTGAATCCAATGTTGGTCCTGCCTTTGATCATAGAATGACTGAAACAGATTGTATTTTCTGTGGTCAATGTGTCAATGTCTGTCCAGTTGGCGCTTTAACAGAGAAATTAGATATTGATAGAGTTTGGGATGCCTTAGAAGATCCTGAAACTTATGTTGTTGTTCAAACAGCGCCTGCTGTACGTGCAGCACTTGGTGAGGAATTTGAAAATCCAATTGGTACAAGAACTACTGGTAAAATGGCTGCATCTTTAAGAAGACTTGGTTTTGACAATGTCTTTGATACAAACTTTGCAGCAGACCTTACCATCTTAGAGGAAGGACATGAACTGCTTCATCGTATTCAAGATGGAGGTGTTCTACCAATGATCACTTCATGTTCTCCAGGTTGGATCAGATATTGTGAGTTTAACCATCATGATTTCTTACCAAACCTTTCAACGTGTAAATCACCTCACCAAATGTTTGGTGCTTTGGTCAAAACATATTATGCAGATAAGCAAAACTTAGATCCTAAAAAGATGTTTGTTGTATCAGTTATGCCTTGTATCTCTAAGAAGACAGAAGCTGCAAGACCTGAGATGGAACAAGAAGGTCTTAGAGATGTAGATGCTGTTATCACCACTAGAGAGCTTGCTAGAATGATCAAACAAGCAGGCATTGACTTTAATGCCCTTCCTGATGAAGGCTTTGATAAGATTATGGGTGAATATACAGGAGCTGGTGTAATCTTTGGTGCAACTGGTGGTGTTATGGAAGCTGCCATTAGAACAGTAGCAGACGTATTAACTGGTGAAGACCTTGAAAGCATTGACTATCAAGCAGTAAGAGGTACAGATGATGTCAAAGAAGCAACTGTCAATCTTGGTGGCATCGACGTTAAAGTTGCAGTTGTTCATGGTACTAAGACGGCTGGCAAACTGCTTGACTTGGTTAGAAAAGGCGAAAAAGACTATCACTTTATCGAAGTAATGGGTTGTCCAGGTGGTTGTGTAAATGGTGGTGGTCAACCTCTTGTACCACAGCATGTCCGAGATGTAGTAGATATCAAGGTTGAACGTGCCAAAGCACTTTACCAAGAAGATATCATCTTAACATCAAGAAAATCTCATAAGAATGAAGAAGTTAAGAAGCTTTATGATGATTATTTAGGTAAACCTAACAGTCATAAAGCCCATCACCTACTTCATACACATTATACAAAAAGAACAATTTAAAGAAAGGATGGGCTGGACCCATCCTTTTATATATTCTCTTTTGTCATCTCATCAATGATTTTTCTTAGCTCTATAATAACTTGATCATCTGTTAAGTGTTTTTTACCATAATCTAAATTGAAGGTATAATCAAAGTCCTTTCCATTGTCAACTTGATTGTGTTGCATGATGGTTTCTATCTTGTCTAGAGCCTTGACTACCCTAGCTTCATAGGTCTTACCTTCCTCGTATTCTAACCATAAATTATAAAGCCAAGTCCTTTTATCATCTGGCAGGAGATTTGATAATCTAATAAGTGCCGCTTCTTCTATCAAGAACTTTGAAGCTTGGTCAGTCTCAACAACAGCTGGAATATCACCTTCATCTAACTCTCCTAAATCATGAATAATAGAAAGTTGAAGAGCTTTTAAAGCATCTAACTCAGGCAGATAATCACTTAAGAACATAATAAGAAGAGACAAACGCCAAGAGTGTTCAGCTGTAGATTCTTTTCTACCTAAACTTGTGTTGCCGGACCTAAGAACCGACTTTATTTTTTCAGCTTCACTTATAAACTCAATTATTCTTAACAAATCATCTGACATCATTTACCTCCCTAATTATTTACTTCATCTATCCAAGGAATAGATCTTGCTGCACCAGACTTACCTATGGCTAAACTAGCTGCTTTAGAAGCAAGTTCTAATGCTTCATATACTTGTTCTGCACTTAACATTGAAGCCATAAAATAACCTAAAAATGTATCTCCAGCACCTGTTGTATCAACAATTTCAATATTTATAGCATCACACTCAACAACTTGGTCACTATCCTTGTAAATAACACCTTGTCCCCCTCTTGTTATGACCACTTTAATAGTCTTGTTTTTCGATAAAAAATAGGTCATGGCATTTTCAATATTGTCTTGTTCTGATAATAAGAGAGCTTCATGAACATTCATGATAAGATAATTGATTTTTCTCAAATCAAGTGATTTTAATGTTTGAGTTATAGGTGAAGGATTTAAAACAACAATCATATTTTTCTCATATGCTTTATCTATAATATCAAGTGTACCTTTCACTTCATTCTGAAGAAGTAAAACATCTCCCTTATCAAAATCTGACAGTATACAATCGAAATCATTTAAGTCAAGGTCATCATTTGCTCCACCTACAACTAAAATAGAGTTCTCTCCCTTCTCATTCACTTGAATAAGTGCATGTCCGGTAGCTTGATCTGAAAGCATTAAGTAATCAGTGTTGATGCCTTGCTTGTCTAAAAAGTCTTTTAAGTAGAGTCCGTCTTTACCAACTTTGCCTGCGTGATAAACTTGTGTGCCAGCTCTCGTCATGGCAATGGATTGATTGAGTCCCTTACCACCTGGATTTTCTGAGTAGTCCTCTACTTTAATAGTTTCACCTTCATATGCGAACCTTTGAAGCTTGTATAATTTATCTATATTTATGGAACCCAAGTTCAGTATTTTCATTCTACCCTCCATCCTACTTGAGTAAAAGTTCAAACATCCTATTCTTAAACAAATCGTTATCAATAGACTTACAGACCACTGCATTCGGCTCATTAGATACAAATCCATCTGAAACTGCAAGTACCGCACCATCATCTAAAATAACCTGACCATAAGCTTTTTCCTCATGAATACAGGTATAACAGTAGCAGTCTACTCTATCAGTCATGATATCATCCCATAAGACCACGCCCATGGCTACTGCATCAGGTAGATCAACAATATGTTCACCACTTCTTTTTAGGTTATAGTCCAATAAAGACTTGTTACACTGAACACTGAAAACAGCTTCTTTAACACCACTATTTAATAACATCTCCATATCTTCTTTATTAAGAGCTGCATCACCCAAACAAACATCAAAACCAATGATGGTGATAGGTATGCCTGAATTAAGCATAATTGAGTAAGCTTCTGCATCCACATAAACATTAAACTCAGATACTGCTGTTGTATTGCCTCTACCGAAGCCAGCTGTGCCCATAGAGTATATTCTCTTCACCTTGGACATAGTTTTAGGCGACTTCATAATTGCCAAGGCGATATTGGTTACAGGACCAATGGTTACGATTTCAATTTCATCTGGATTCTTTTTAACAATATCCAAAATAGCCTCAACTGCATGTCTTTTTTCTGGACCAATTGTAGGATGAATCAAATCGCAATCTCCCATACCATCCTGGCCGTGTACATTTACTGCTGTAATTAAATCCTTGGCCAAGGGCTTAGATGCGCCAACATAAACTGGTGGCATCTCTTTGTTTGTTACTTCCAAGGTCATCAAGGTGTTTTTTGTTGCTAAATCAAGAGGTACATTGCCACAAACCGTTGTAATTCCTTCAATTTGAACCTCATCAGACTTTAAAGCCATAATTAAAGCTACTGCATCGTCTGAACCACAATCTGTATCAATCCATAATTTTCTCATATAATCTCCTTCCAAATACTATCCTTTGACTATAGTATAAATGCCATGATATGATTATTTTAGGTCAAATGACCCAAAGGAGATATTTATGGATTTAAAAGCACTCATCGATCAAGCACCTTCTCAGATCAAAGACCACTTCATCTATAGAACACATCTCAAAGATGATACCATCACTTTTGCTGATGAAAAGAATGACTACCTTTATATCTTGACTGAAGGACAAGCTGATGTGATTTTTCAAACCTATGAAGGTGCCATGCGTACCATATACAATTATCAACCCTATTCCTGTTTTGGCGAACTAGAACTCTTTAATGAAGATGCCAAAACTCATGAAATCATTTGTAAGACCGAATCTAAGACCCTATCACTTCATAAAGACTATGTCTTCATTTGGATGCAGTCAGACTTCAATTTCACCAAGTATTTAATAGAACAGCTATCATCTAAACTTCTAGAAAGCTCTAAAAGCTTATCAGCAGTGACTCTGTTAAATGTAAATGATCGACTACTTAACTGTATTTATACCCATAGCCTGTTAGGTGATTTATAAGAACTCACAAAAGACCAGGTGTGCACCGAAATCAGTACTCCAATAAGGAGTTTAAATAGGGCAATTGCTAACTGCCATTCAAATGGATTTATTGCCTATGAAAAAAAGAAGTTTAAAGTTCTGTCTCATGACAAACTGAAAAACTACTGCGAAACTTTAATCTAAAAAAAGCTTATAACATTTTCATGTCATAAGCTTTTGTATTATAATCCTAAATTTGTTCTGATTGTTTCTCTTAATTTAACCATATCATCAAATTGGTAGAACCACTTAACCTTTTGATCTTTGATTTCATTACCTTCAGGTTTATCAAAACATACAAAGAGTCTAAAGCTTTCAGCAATATCTTCTTCTGGATTTGTAGCAGCATAATCAGTTACAAAGTGATTTTGATACTTTTCGTAAAACTCATAAGCTGTATCAGGGTTATTAGGGTCTACAATTTTGTCAAAATCATCTTTAATCTCTGGCCAAAACTTCTGGTAAAACTCATTTAAGTAAGATGTTTTGGCTAAAATACCTTCTTCATTTTCATAAGTACCATTTGATTTTTCTTGCATTTGACTGGCATTTAACGTCAACAAGTGACCAAACTCATGTACAATTGTTTCATCGTACTCATTGATGTAGTTGCCCTTTTCATCAAAGGCATCTTTAATATCTAAAACCATTCTCCATTTAGTCAGTTCATCATTTTCTTGTCTTACATAAGCAAGAACATTGGCCTGACCATCTGAGTTGATTAAAATATGTTCGACATAAGGTCTCATGTCTTTTGAGATAACCTTTACAGCTCTGTCTACTAAGTAGTTAAACTTCAGCATATCATCAGAAGAAACACCTGACTTGTCACCTACATACTTAACATCCGCACCTTTTAACTGGAATTTTGCATATATCACACTAGATGATTCTAGTTGCGTGATGACCTCATCTGCATCAAAGCCTGCATCTTTAAGGATAGCTTCTAGCTCTTCATACATACCTTCAAGTGCTTCATTTTCTGGATCGTTTTGACTTAAGTCGATGATTTTTTCATCTAGCTCAACCAGCCTATTCTTTTGATCTTGGCTAAACTTATCTGCATGTTCTGTCGTAAACTCAGCCATGGTAGTCATAGGTACCTTTAAACCAAATGACTTTAAAAGTACATTCATCTCACCATATATTTCTCGAACAGCTTGCGCTGTATCTTCATTGTAGTTTTCTTCTGCCTTGTTGATTTTATCTAGTATAAGCTGAGCTTTTTGCTTTTGTTCATCTGAAAGTTTACCAATTTCAAAACCTAAATAGCTTTCTAACGTCCACGGTTCAAAACCATAGTCATCTGAAGGGTTCGAATCCTCTGAGTTTGAATCAGTTGACGTATCATTTGAGTCGTCCTTCATATCACCTTCCATTTCAAATGAAAGGTGAATATCAAAATCAGCTAGTCTTCTTGATAAGTTATTATACAAATCATCTAGACGTGAGTCGTTGAAATCTACAGCTTCGATTTTATTGATTTCATCTAATAAAGCAGTGATCTCATCTTGCTGGTCTTGGTTAAGACTATCGACTTCATCTCCTAATAAATTGTCAAGTGTCCAAGCTTCTATTTCCTCAGAGTCATAATCCATTTTTTCTTCTTGTACTGGTTGATTATTTGTAGCCTCTACAGGCTTTACTAATGCTTTTGACTGACAGCCCGTCATCAAAAGACATACGGCTAAAAGTGTTACTATATATTTTTTCATTACTTTCTCCTTACTTTTTTCGTTTCAATTGCAGCTAGATGACAAGACGATTTACAGTCACCACATCTGATACACTCTATACTGTTTAAATCCTTTGTAGGATTTAAATCAACTTTACACGACTTAGAACATGCGCCACATGATGTACATTTATCATGATCTATTTGATAACCTAAAAAGCTAAACTTGTTAAACAGTCCGTATATAATACCTAAAGGACATAATACTCTGCAAAATATCCTATAGACAAATACTGATACAATTAAAATACTGATTAAAATAAACATCTTCCATGTAAATAAAACACCAAGTGCCGATCTTAAACCAGGATTCTTTATTAATAGGGGTATAGCACCAAAGAAGGTACCACTTGGACATATATATTTACAAAATCCAGGATCACCTAAGCCTAATTTATTTGTAAATAATGTTGGAATTAAAATGACAAAGTAGATTAAAACACCGTATTTTACATACTTCAAGTATTTCGGCATCTTAAACTTTTTTGATTTTATCTTATACAAAAGATCTTGCAGAAGTCCAAATGGACACATATAAGAGCAGACAAACCGACCAAATACAGTGCCGATTATCATGAGTATGCCCATGACATAAAAGGATATCTGATATTTCATAGAACCCATTACTGCTTGTAATGAGCCTATAGGACAGGAGCCCAGTGCACCAGGACAAGAATAACAATTCAGTCCAGGTAGACACATAAGTTTTGTTTTGCCCTTAAAAATCTTACCGTTTATAAAACCACTTACATAGGCATTGGTACTTATGAATGTTAGAATCTGAATCCATAGTCTTTTCATTAACCTACTCCTATACATTCTAGGCAAATCTTAATGGCTTTCTTAAAGACAATGTCTGCCTCATTTCTATAAATGCCATAAGACATAAAACAAATGCCTATGGTCAAAAGATACCATTTAATTTTATTCATTGATTAAAGCCTCTATAGCCTTTGTTAAACCAGCCTCATCTGTGCCACCTGCTATAAATGATTTCAAAACCTTACCCTCAGAGTCTATAAATAGTGTGACAGGTACATAATCAAACTTAGAAGATAGGATTTCTTTTGTTTGGTCATTTTCTTTTAAAAGTGGATAAGTGATCTTTAACGTGTCTTTTAACTCCTTGACTTCATCTTCTGAAGAATCTAAAGCGAGTCCTAATATTTCAACACCCTTATCTTTATAAGCTTGAGATACCTTTTCAAAATCAGGCATTTCTTCTACACAAGGTCCACACCATGTTCCCCATAAGTTAAGGACCGTAACCTTATTATTCTTATATGTCTCTTTGTTAATTTCTTTGCCATCATATGTTTTGATGACCAAATCAGATAAGTCTATACCTTCTGCTGGGTTTGATTCTCCTGTAGATTCTGTTTGTGTTTCTGTTTTGATATCCTCTACATTGTTTTTTGCTGCCTTGGTTTGACATCCTGTAAATATTAATGATGTCATAAGTAATAAAATTATCAGTCTCTTCATGACTACCTCCCTCGATTTCTTAAGTCTGAAATCATTGTAGCAAGTCAAACTTTCACAAAAATAAAGGCAACCTTAAAACAAACTTAAATGTCCTTTTTTCTGTTTTTTTTCATTTGAAGTATGATAAAGTAATATTAGAAAGAAGGTATTTATGAAAGCAAAAATATTATTAATGGAAGATGATCCTGGCATCAACAACCTTTTAACCATGCAGTTAAAATCAGAAGGCTATGATGTTACCCAGGCATTTGATGGTAATCAGGCAACAGACTTATTTGATGACAGCTTCCATTTGGCAATTCTAGATATTATGGTACCCATCAAAGATGGCTTTGAAGTCTTAGAGTACATAAGAAAAACCAGTCACATCCCCATCATATTTTTAACAGCAAGAAACGAAGATCTAGATAAAATGAGAGCCTTAGGACTGGGAGCAGATGATTATGTCACCAAACCCTTTTCAGTGGTAGAAGTTGTCTATAGGTGTAAGGCCCATTTAAGACGTTACTTTCAATACACGCCCATGACCGATAATCATGTCTTAACGGTACAGGAAATCACGCTGGACAAGACTACATGTGAAGTTGTTTTTAAAGGACAGGTAATCAATCTTAACGCCAAAGAATACGAAATGCTTGTCTTCTTTATGGAGCATCCAGGACAGGTATTTACTAAACAACAACTCTATGAACATATATGGGGAGATGACTATTTTGGTGATGACAATACCATTATGGTTCATATCTCAAGACTCAGAGAAAAGCTCGGAGACAGTCCTAAAAACAGTAAGTATATCAAAACCATCAAAGGACTAGGTTATAGATTGGAGAAATCATGAAGTTAAATAGAATATCTAGGCATCTTCTTAAAGGTTATGTGCTGGTTCTTGGCCTTATCCTGGTCTTGATCTTATCAGTTTACGGCATGTATATGGGTTATACCAATACGCAACTTGAACGTTCTTCAGTTGATATGGATCAGCTTATTTTAGATTATGAAAAAGAGGGAGAAAAAGCCTTTGATAAACATGCCTTAAGAGTAGACGATTATTTAATCATCACCGATAAGTCTTATAAGATTATAAATGCATACAACATTGATCCAAATTCCTATAAGAGCTTTTTTGACCTCCAAATGTCAGATGAACTCAACCAAAACAATGCGTATTACTTATTTGAAAACTATGATGGCGATTTAGTATTTCATCTCTATTTGTCACCATATGAAGAAGAAGCCAATATGCTTTTTATCTTCTTAGTCCTTGCTATTTTGATCTTTAGTGTTTTTTCAGTTTTTTATGCAAGAAACACAAGCAAAAAAATAATCGAGCCCGTCAATGAGCTCATCTTAGGTGCTAAAAATATAGGCAAGGGAGATTACTCTTATCAAGTTGAGTATGAAACAGGTAATGAACTTGACTTGATAAGGGATGAAATCAACCAGATGTCCCATCAGCTTAAGGAAGAAAAACAAAGAAGAATGGCCTTAGAAAATGAAAGGAATCAGTTGATCATGAACCTTTCACATGACATAAAAACACCACTAACAAATGTTATCGGTTATTCTCAAGCCTTAATGTCGCAAAGCCTTGATGACAATACGAAAAAGTCTGTAGAAACCATTTATAAATATGGTCTTAATGCAGCGGCATTAACAGAAGAATTATTTGATTACAGCAAAATCAACACACATGAACTTAACAAAGAGTTACATGATATCGTTGAACTTACAAGAATAAAACTGGCAGAGTACATCCATGAGTTTGAGACCTTTAATATCAACTATGAGTTCGACTTACCAGATACAAAGGTCATGGTCCAGCTCAATAAACTTATGTACCAGAGGGTTCTAGACAATCTTATTCAAAATGCAATCAAATACAATGAAAAAGACTTTTCACTTAAAATTAGACTCAAGGACGACAAGGAGGATGTGGAGATTATCATAGAAGATGATGGTATCGGCATACCAGTAGGCTATCATGAATCCATCTTTAACCCACTTGTAAGAGTGGAAAGTTCAAGAAACCGACAACTAGGTGGTACAGGCCTAGGCTTGTCTATCGTCAAGCAAATCCTTTTGCAGCATAAGGGTGATGTCCAATTGGATTCATCTTATACAGAGGGATGTAGATTCATTTTAAGACTTAAAAAGGAGAACTAAATCAGTTCTCCTTTCTTATAAAATCCACTATATAATTAAAACCATTGTATGATTCAGCAAACTTCGAGTACTCATATCTCGACATTTGACCAGATTCATACATTTTTTGTATACGCTTGATGCTTCTTGCTTCTTTACCATACAGGTAATTGTAGATAAAGGTAATATAAAGATTGGCCTTATCACTTTGAAGCAGTTTCTTTTCTTTTCTTATCTGGCCAAGTCTCTTGTGAGCCGCTCTTGAATGGGCATAAAGATTAACTGATATGACATACAAGGCAACTGCTTGTAATGAAAAGACACCCAGCATTTCCATGGTCCCTTGACCATTTGATATTAAAAGCAGAACCAGTAAACCATCGAAGATAGCACCAATTTTAAGAAGCCATTTAGCCTTTGCTACAGTGTGATTGATATAGTATCTATCATCTGCCATTTCTAAAACAGCATCCTTGTATTTCCTGTATATCTCATCTTTTCTAATTACCACACCATTTCTATTTTCCGGTCTTAATGCTTCTATCAACTCTTCAACTGTGTTGATATTATGGTCTAAGATAAAGTTTAGAAGGACCTTTTCATCCTTTGATAAATCACCGTCTAAACTACCAACAATGATTCTACCATCCATAATAGCAATTTGGTCTTTCCTGTAAAGCTTCAAAAGGGTCACCATCATAAATCTTGTATTGATTTTAGTCAAGTGACTCGACCTTGTGGGACCATTGATCTTTCCTCTACTTAAAATAAAGAAATCTGTAATAGGATCAGCATTTGACGGTCCGTTTGTCTTATCTAATAAGGTCCATATTAAAGCCAGTAAAATCAAAGCAATACTAACCCCAACTGATGGCTTTAAAAATGATTCCAGCATAACAGGCATCTGGAATGTCATAAAGTATTTTAATCCTACAATGACACCTAAAATTAAGAGCAGGCCCACCATAAGTTTTAACTTAAAGTTCTTCTGTCCTTCTTCTCTATACTGCCTCTTATTGTATGCTTTTTCATATTTTTTTATTAGCTTGTTTCTTTTTCTTCTTCCACGTCTAGAAGGTGGTCTTTCTAAATGCTTTTTTATATGTAGTTGTGGTTTTTCTTCTACTTGCTGGTCCAAGTTTTCTATATTCTTTTCAGTCATGATTGTCACCTCTTAAGAACATGGTAAACCATAAAGATTAGAATATAATTAAAAAAAGTTTAGAACTAGCTAAAGTCTTAAGTTTAGACCAAGTCTTTAAGTGACTTTACCTGTAAAACCATATTTTCTGGTCCACTATGACTTCTAAGCTTATGATTGTACCAAATGCTTTCTAGACCTACACTCGATGCACCATAAATATCCGGCTTTAAACCATCACCAATCATAATCATCTTATCTGTTGTTTGATCATACTTGTTCATTGATGTATAGAACAATTCTGGATTGGGTTTTCTAATACCATGTGTGTATGAAAAAGTATATGAGTCAACATAATCATCTAAGCCTAAAGATTTAAAAATATCTATATAAACAAAATCTGGCAGATAACAATTAGACAAGACGCCTATTCTTTTACCGTTTCTATTTAAATCCTCAAGAAGTTCTTTAGCGCCATCATGTAAGCAAATATGATCTTTATAAGGCTTGTAAAAACTTAACATCAATGACCTAAACATGTCATCTGTCAAAGGTAAAAAGTCCTTTAAAATCTTATATACATCGAGTTCAATTAACTTAGATTCCCTTAAATGAAACTGGCCATAAAGCACATCTAAGAATTCATGCTTTAAAGTGTCTTTCTCCTTATGAATACCATATGCTTTTAAAGTATCAGACATATTTTTTAGACCCATCATATCTTTTTCATCATCTGTCAGACCTTGATGAAAACCCAATAATGTATTGCCCATATCTATGAAAACAACTGCTTTATCCTTAAAGATGGTGTGCATAACTACCTCAGTTCTAATGTCATATAGATTTTCTTGTCATCTCTATGAGATTCCACAAAGCCACAAGATTTAAACAAACTTTGAGACTTATCATTATATAGATAAATACCACTCAGTTTTATAGATGCCCAACCTAAATTCCTAGCTCTCTTAATAAGGCTATTAATGATTAACTTGCCAAGCCCTAACCCTTGATAATCTGGCATGATAACAATGGGCATGCAGTCTTCTGACAAGGTCACGTCACCAATCATTATCCCCTTGTATTCAATAACATAGACCTCACCTTTGTTTGAAAGATAAGCATACATCCTTTTTATATCATCCATCTTGTAAGCTTCTTGTCTATTTTCTGAATACCAAAGTATGTTTTTATTTTCATACCACTTGAGGGCAGTTTCATAATCGCCTTCTACAAG
Organism: Acidaminobacter sp. JC074; assembly: GCF_022496765.1. Taxonomy (GTDB): domain Bacteria; phylum Bacillota; class Clostridia; order Peptostreptococcales; family Acidaminobacteraceae; genus JABXKX01. The sequence continues at coordinate 16,960 of NZ_VANV01000009.1, forward strand.
TGGCCTTAAGTTTAAATCCTCTGTAATTTTTATAAGCATTTTATCATATACAAACATGGATTGTTCTCATCCCAAAGTGTCTTAAAGACCTCTAAATGTTCGTATCCCATCCTTTCATAAAATTCTCTGGTTTTCTTGTAGTTTAGATCAGGATGATCTGCACTCAATGTCTTAACGGTCATGTATTTCTTATTATGACTTCTTGCATATGCTTCTGCATAGTCTGTTAAGCTTCTCCCTATGCCTTTTCCGTGATGGTCTTTCAAGACACCAAGAACATGCATATCAAAGCTATTTGGATGTTCCTTTAAAGCGATAAATCCTATGTCTTCATAAGCAATAAAAACACATGATTCAACTTCTTTTACATAGTTCAAAAGTGACGACTCTATACCAAACCACTCTGGTAGATCTCTGAGTACCTTTAAGCAAATGGTTGATTTTATTTTTACATCTTCTATCATTCTTATCATTATCTTCTCCTTGCAACTATTCTATTATACAACAAAATGAAACCAGCATCAGCTGGTTTGCATATTGGAGCTTATTTTTTTTCTAAAGATCAAGAAAATGATAAATGTAATCACGGTAACACCAAGACCATCTATTAAAAGCCCTGGCCAAGTGGCTGTTTCATTGACAATGTTTGTCATCCCATCATAAATCCAATAAAATGGTGACCACCAAAGTACAAAATGTTTACTTGTCGGTATCATCAAAGCACCAATAATTGTAATGGATATTGGTAAAAAGAGTATCTTCATATTAGCAAGTGCTGCCATCTGACTAGGAGATACCAAGCCAAGTATGAAGCCCATAATAATCACAATAGATAAGCCCATAATAGATATAAAGAGCACCTGAAGTAAATCTACATGGCCAAAGCCAAAGATGAAGTACATGGCTATGATTTGAATAACTGCTATAATTGAACCTGCCAAGCTCTTTCCAACTATAAACTCAAATCTTGAAAGTGGCGTTGCATTTAAAGCACCAAAAGTCATATTTTCTTTTTCTTCAATGATATTCATACTGACGACCATACCACCTAATACGAGTGCTAATACAGCCATTGATATCAAACCGATTAAGGCTACAGGTGAAACCTCTGCGCCTATATCTGAAAAACTGATCTCAGACTTAAGTTCAAACTGACCAGTCTTTTCTGAAATGCCTTTTCTGATTAAGTTGATGATCAGTGTAGAACTATCATCTTGTTCGTTGCCTTCTTTTAAAATTTCATATGTCCCATGATCTTCTACTAAACCAATCACATCATCTAATGCATTGACTCTGTCCTCTAAGTCCTGTCGGTTGTCAAAGACCTCCACATGTGCATATGGTGAAACATATGAAAGGGTCTCCTGAGTAACACTTTTATCTACTGCAAGGGTCATCATACCGGACTCTGTTGCTGGTACAAAACTCGCAATTAAAAATGCTAACACTATTGGTGACACCATGATATATAAGGCTATAAAATCTCTAACAGATGATTTAAAATCTCTGATGGCAATACTTAATATTCTTTTCATACAAGCCTCCTACACAGTCTGCAGACTTTTTGAGAATCTCATCAGTGAGATACCATAAGCCACGAGCCCAATCACTAAAGATAAGGCAATTGTTGAAAAAATAATTTGAGGATTGCCAGTTGGAAAAACTGCTTCTTTATAGGCAAACAACATATAATAAGTTGGTATCAGCTTCATCCAAAATGGTGCAAAACTGGGTGAAAAGTATGTGACAAAAGGTAAACTCATCAATAAAGAACCACCTAGTATCCACATCATTGCGCCTGTTATATTGTCAAAGAAACTTGCAAGTAAAAGTCCCAATGCCGATCCCATAAAAGAACAAGTAATGGTCATGACAATCAAATAGAAGTAGTTGGCTTTGAAGCCCACAACTAGCAATGTGGTCACAAGTAATGAAATCAGTCCCAGACCAATTAGTACAATGGTCTTTGACATTAAAAAGCTGTTAATGGTCCCTGGTGTTGTCATATATGCTGTGATGGTGTTCTCTTCCTTTTCAGAAAAAATCATAGTAGCAATTAGAAACATGCCAAGTAAAGCTGGTTCCATTACATGAAATAGTGGAAGAAGCAATTTGTTAAAAGATACTAGACCACTATCAAATGTTTTTAATTCTGTCACCTTTACCTGGATAGGTGCATAGTACTCCTCATTTAAAAATCTCGTATTTAGGACCATCAATTCCTTATGCTGGTCCGTTTCATAACCTTGGAGCCTATATTCATAGTCATTTTCATCTCTAAATATAATACCTATACTCTGCTTATTTTCCTCAATCATAAGATCAAGTGTTTCTAAAGAATCAACGGACTCATACATAGATTTCAAATTTTCTGGAGCATCATAATCAAAGTAGGCAAAGATCTTACTTTCAATACTGGTATCTTCAGGAATTACAAATAAGATGACAAGAACCATTAATACAGCAATAAAGATGGTCACATAGAAAAAATAGTTTTTAGTTGTTAACAACCAATCCTTTTTAATAAGCGATGTCATCATTCCTCAAGCCCCCTTCCAGTTAACTTGATAAAGATTTGCTCAAGTGTTGCCTCTTGAGAATGAATGGTGTCCACATGACCTTTTTTCATAATTTCATATAATTTTTCAACTGAGTCTGCTTGACTCATAGAAAGTGTTTCTTTAACGATTTTCCCCTCTTTTTCATATTCAACAGAAGCCAACTTCTGGCCATGTTCTAACTTTAAGTTTCTCGGCGTATCAAGGGCAACAATTTTACCATCATTAAGAAATGCAACCCTGTCACACAGCTCATCTGCTGTAAACATATTGTGTGTCGTCAAAAATATGGTTGTCCCTTCCTTTTGTTTCTGCTTGATAATACTTTTTATCTTGCTCGCAGTTGTCGGGTCAAGACCAGAAGTCGGTTCATCTAAAAACCATATTTTCGGATTGTTGATCATGGATCTTGCGAAAACAAGTCTTTGAAGCATACCTTTAGAGTACTCTCCAGCTTTTTTATTAGCTGCATCCTTTAAACCAACCATGTCCAAAAGGCTAAGAGGATCCGCCGTTTGCCCCTTATACATTTTTGCATGAAACTCAAGATTTTCAAGGCCCGTCAACTTTTTATAAACATTAGCAATTTCAAATGAAACACCAATTTCATTCAGCCTTTCACGAGACTTAAAATCTACAGCTTGACCATCTAAGAGTATCTGTCCTTTTTGATGGCTTAAAAGACCAATCAAGATCTTCTGAGTCGTAGACTTACCAGCACCACTTGGTCCCAAGAATCCGAAAATCTCACCCTTTTTTATTTCAAAACTGATATTGTCTACCGCATAATTATCATCTTCAGAATAAGAATGATATAGATTTTTTACTTGAATCATAATGCCTCCTTTGTACCAATACCTTTTTCCAATATATCCAACATATTGTTAGCCAATCGCATAAAAGTACCATCATCAATATCTGCTTCATCTAAATCTGTAAAGTAATGTTCAGTGATACTATTGCTCATATCTGTTATCAGTCTTACTAAAAATTTGGTATCTAAATGATCTCTTATCTTGCCTGCAGCCTTCCCCTGTTCAAACAAGTTTTCTAAATAAGCGTCAGAATCGCCTTGTAGAGGACCTAGTAATTCTTGTCTCTTAGTCTTTGGTAAGGTCATAAACTGCTTTGATATCTTAAACAAGTCCACATTCTTAGCAGCAAACTCTGTACCTGCTGCATAGAGCATCCTTAAAAAATCAAAGGTATCTGACATATCAATTTCTGTTTGGTATTTCTCAAAATATTTGAGCTTGCTAGTACCGATATGTCCTAAAACATACTTATACATATCTTCTTTGTCATCAAAATATTGATAAAAGCTGCCTTTTGCTATACCTGCCTGTCTGCAAATTTTAGATATGCTGACACTGTTATAATCATTCTCCGCAAAGGCTTTGATAATAACGTCTAATATGGCTTGTCTTTTTTCTTCACTCAAATTCATAAATGTATCTTTTGGCATATTCCCTCCTTGTGACCGGCCAGTCACTTTATGTTTTCATTATATGACTGCCTAGTCACATTGTCAAGAAAAAATATGACTGCCCCGTCACATGTCCGTAAAAAAAGAATCCCGAAGGATTCAAAACTTACTTTTCAATTTTATATCTTTCAACTTTATTAAAGAGCTGTCTTCTAGAAATACCAAGTGCTGCAGCTGATTTGGTCATATTGTAATTGTTCTCTTCTAAAACCTTTATAATAAAGACCTTTTCTGCTTGTTCACGGTAAGATCTTAAAGTTTCTTTTTCAGTTGGCTCACCTTCAAAGTGCTCAGGTAAGTCTTCTGCTAGAATCTCACCATTAACAGATAAAACAACCAATCTTTCAATAATATTTTTAAGTTCACGAATATTACCTGGATACTCATATTGTAGAAGTCTTGTATAAACCAAATCTTCTACATGGGTTATCTCTTTTTTCATGTCCTTTTTTATCTTATCAAAGAAGAACTGGATAAGAGCTGGCAAGTCTTCTTTACGCTCTCTTAAAGGTGGAATGGTCACAGTGATGGTAGAAATTCTATAAAATAGATCTTCCCTAAACTGCCCTTCAGCAATTAAATCATTTAAGTTCTTATTGGTCGCACATACCAACCTATAGTCAATCTCTCTTAGTTGATTCGAGCCAATTCTTTCTATGGCCTTTGATTCTAGTGATCTTAAAAGTTTAACTTGTATATTCAAAGACGTATCGCCAATTTCATCTAAGAAAAGTGTCCCATAATCAGCCGCCTCAAAACGACCAATTCTTGTATCATCCGCTCCTGTAAATGCACCCTTTTCATGACCAAATAACTCTGACTCTAATAAACTTTCAGAAAATGCATGACAGTTTACAGGAACAAAAGCTTCTTCACTCCTAGTGCTTAATTGGTGGATATACTGGGCAAGTATTTCTTTACCAACTCCTGATTCTCCCAATAGCAGGATGCTAACATCCGACTTGGCTGCTTTTTCTATGGTATCTAAAACCTTTTTAAAACCAGCGTTTTTAGTTTCTAGAACATAGTCCGACTTTTCATCTACTCGTTTGATGTACTTTCTAAGTTTAACAATCTTCTTGATTTCAATAATCAACTCATCAGGATCATGACCCTTGATAAAGTAAGAAAAAGCACCTTTTTTCATGGCTTCAACTGCATTTTGAACGGAACCGTATCCTGTAAATAAAATGACTTCTGTGTCAGAGTACTTTTCTTTAATGGCATCTAATAACTCTAATCCTGTCATTTCTGGCATGATTAAATCTGTAATGACTAAATCAAAGCTTTCCTTACTTAAGATCTTCAATGCTTGTTTACCACTTGAAGCTGTTTTGACCTTAAACTGATTAGCCTCTAAAATCAGTTTGATAACATCCAAGTATTCTTTTTCATCATCAACCAATAGAATTTTAAAATGTGTCGGATGCATATATTCCCCCTTTATTTATATGGAAATTCTAACGTGAATTCCGTACCAACATTAATTTCACTGCTTACATCAATTGTCGCACCAAGTTTTTCGATCTCAGTATAAACAATATATAAGCCTAGCCCCGTACCCTCACCTGGAGGTTTTGTCGTATAGAAGGGATGAAACAACTGGCTTAAAGCCTCTTTTGATAAGCCATGCCCACTGTCTTTTATCTTAATAATGAGCTTTTCTTCTTCTACATAACAATGTATTGACAATACACCATTTTCCCCTATTGCGTCTATAGCATTAGATAACAAATTTATAAGTATGTGTTTCATAGACTCCAGATTCAAAATAACCGTCAAGTCTTTGTCACAAGTAAATTCTATATCAATTCTCTTTTTAGATAATTTCTTTTCTAGAAGTTCAATGATGCTCTTTACAAAATCATAGAGATTAAAAGACGATACCTCTATACCAGAAATTCTAGAGAAGTTTAAGAGATTATCTATAATCGAACTGGCACGTTCAACTGATTTTTCAATCATTTCATAAGACTTGTCTCTTATGCTTTCGTCGTGGTTCTTCTTTAGGACGTAGGTATAATTTCTAATAAGACCAAGGGGATTTCTAATTTCGTGTGCCACCCCTGCTGCCAATTGGCCAACTGCAGCCATCTTATTGGCTGTCATCATCTGGCGTTCATTGATTTTTCTTGTGGTAATGTCCTTTAACATAACAATATGAGACTGACCATCTTTGTCAATATCATGCACACTGACTTCATAAAACTTGTTGTATTTAGAAAACTCCTTGTCCTTTTCTATATTGATATCTAAAAATTGTGTTAAGGGCTTGTTCATGACCTCATGCCGTGTTGCTTCTAAGGTATTGAAAAAAGCCTTATTGCCATTGATGATCTTATCGTTTTTATCCAGTACAATCATCAAGTGCCTTAAGCCATCAAAAGTCGTCTGTAAGGCCATTTCTGATGCTTCAAGGGCTATTTCAACTTCTCTTTTTAAAGAAGCATTCCAAGCGTAAAATAGATAACCACCAATGATGATTAAAATACCGATAAATATGATTGGAATGACATACTTGTCAAAGCCTTCTGGATTGGCAATGGGTGTAGAAATACCAAACCACTTCTGCTGGATTCTAGTCAGTTCCTCTTGTTTGTTAAGGGCAATAATTCCCTTGTTTAGAATAGCCACAAGCTCAGGTTCTGACTTAGGTACTCCAATAACAAATGTATTTTCATAAAGGAGTTCATCGTGAATTTCAAAATCTTCTTTCATATCATAAAAGTTTAAAAAATGATTGATAACACTTTCATCACCAACAACGGCATCCACTTCGCCATCCTTTAAAAGCTTCACAGCTTGGCTGTAATCATTTGTATTGACAACAATAGCATCCGGTGCTTTCTCATTAAGAAACTCATTTACAAAGTCACCAGTCTGTGCTGCCACTCTTCTATAATCTAAATCCTTAACCCCACCAATGGTGTCATCTGACTTTTTTACAACCATAACGGCATTCTGATAGAAGATGACATTGGTGAAATTATACTTTTTAGCACGTATTTCCGACGGATAAAGGTCCACCATATCTACAGTCCCCGCCTCTAGATTATCAAGGGCAGTCTGCCATATATCTGGCTGTAATTTGATTTCTATATCCAGTTCTCTAGAAAGAGACTCCATATAGTCAACAACGATACCGATGTACCTACCTGAGTTATCCTCAATGAATCTCAGTGGCGGCGAAGCATAGTCTGAAGAATAAACCAAATATTCTTTTTTATCTAACCAGTCTCTTTCTTCTTGAGTAAGCTTGTTGGATCTAAAGATCATGGACCAATCATTATTAGAGTATATATAGTTGTTGTTGGCGATGGTTAAAAGTATGCCTGATATGACAATCAGGAACAATGAAATTATTAAGCGTCTTTTCATAAAACTGTCACATCTTTCCTAGTACTATAGTGTTTCAGCCTATCTTCAAGGCTGCCTGCATGAAACTCAATGAGATTCTTATCAGGATCCCTAAGGTATACGGATGGCTTTTCATCTATATGCCTTTTTCTTCCTAAAGAATAAGTAAGGCCAGCCTCATCAAGCCTAATCTTTAAGCCTTCAATATCATCACAGTCAAATGCAACATGCTGATAAGATTCACCTGACTTGTCCTCTACATTTAATGCAAACCATAAACCATCTAAGTCATAATAGGCAAGTTTTTCGCTTACAGCTACAGGTTTTTTATCAAATACTTTGTTATAAAAAATAAGAGCCTCTGAAATATCAGAGACTGTATAAGTTACATGATTAATCCTCATATCGATCATAATCCTCATCTTTGGGTTTCGCTTTTTTAAGTAACACAATTAATATCAATATGCCTGTAGAAAACATAATACCTAAGGCAGTAAAGACCATTTTAATGATACCTCCGGCAGTCATCTGACTGATATTTAAAACGACGTTTTTATTAGACTCTGTACTTATATGATACTCACCTGAAAGAGGAATGTCAAAAGTAAAAATGCCTCTTCCAGATCGATTGTTAATATTATAAGTAGTAGAACCCACAGCAGGTGAAATAGGGATAGTCTTTCCCCCTTGATCTCTAATTACAATGTTCAAGCCATTCAGGTCTTCATAAGAAGATATTGTCACACTACCACTATTAATATTCTTAAATTCATGAAAAATGGTATAAGTGCCCTCTTCAAAGTTATGAGTCATTTGACTCGGTGCTTCAAACAAAAGGCCATCAGCCATACCCATTATCGAATACACCAAGAAGCCTGTAAAAGATAGGATACCTAGAATGCCTATGATTACAGATACTATAATTTTCTTTTTCATCATGCCTCCAAAAGTTTTGCCATATAATATTCATCAACATACTTGCCATCAACAAACATGCTGTGTTTTTTTACACCTTCGATTTCAAAACCCATTTTCTTATAAAGAGAAAGCCCCGCTTCATTATGAACCATAACTGTCAGTTCCAAACGGTGAAGACCAATAGATCTTGCATAAGATAAAGCTTTGTTAAATAAGAGCGTACCATACTTCAGATGACTATGCGACTTAAGTATGCCCATAACAATGTAGCCAGAATGCTTGATACGATTGCATTTACCTCTGGATAAGCTTATAAAGCCTTTTAAGCCATTGTCCTCTATAACAAAGCTACCTGGCTCGATTCTTTCTCTCAGGCTATCTCTTGTAACTTGTCTTTCTCCAGGTTCGTACATCATGTTCTTAGTTTCATGATCTAAGGAAAGAAGAAGGTTTTTAAAGCTTTCTGCATCCTCTTTTTCAAGCATTCTTATTTTTAAATACCTATCTGCAAATGATTTTAAGAATGGTTGTATTTTTTCATAAGTCCATGTCATCTTGTCATTAAGGGTCGTCACTTCTACAATTTCCGAATCCGGAAGTGGGCCAATCCTTTTTATATCTGCACCAAAGAGTCTGCCGTAAGAATCATTTACTGAATAATCACCAATAGGCCATATCTCATATTCTATAGCACCTGTTTCTTCGTAGAGTTCTCTTTTCGCTGCTTCAAACAAGGTCTCTCCCTCTTCAACATGACCGCCTGGAATCTCATAGGTCTGTCTGTCCTTATGTCTAACCATGATAAGTTCATCATCTTTCATAGCTACTATAACAACATACTTATGGTCTCTTTTTTTCATTTCATGTATATTAATCTTTAATCCACTCATCTTTTAATACCCCATACACCACATCATCTAAATAAACATCGTTTATCAGTTCAGCTGCTCTAATTGTCCCTTCCTCTGTAAAACCTAACCTTTCAGGAATTTTTCGACTTCTAACATTGTCACTTGCGCAGTAGATTTCGACCTTGTTCATACCAAGTTCAAAGGCATAATCGATCATCTTTATGACTGACTTAGTCATGACACCTTTACCTTCATGTGCTTGATCAAGCCAGTAACCTAACTGCAAACTCTTGTTAAAGGACTTGTAGTTTTGATGACCGATAAAACCTACAGGCTGATTGTTATAAAAAATAACCATACTGGCATAACCGACTTTATCTTCATTGTTTATACAGGCTTTTACAAAGTTTTCTATAGGCTGAACAGAATCTATCTGATGGACCCATCCAAACCAAGGCTTAAAACGCTCTAGGTTCTTCATAACTATATGAAATAAGCTGGCTGCATCTTTTTCTTCAACTGATTTTAATACTATATTTTCATCTACGATTAATTCCATATTTGATCCCCCATTAACAGATTAGCACAAAAGAAAAAATCGAACAATGTTCGATTTAAAAGAGGACGCTTCCTTTAAAAAAGAGATAAGCTTCCAAAGTATCTGAAAGAACTTTTCCGTTTCTAGCTTCTACTTCATCAATGATATAAGCCAGTGCATTGTAACAGGCAATATTTAGATTTTGAAAAACTAAATCTGATATATTATCAACAAAATCCTCATCTGTTAAAGTCATTTTATCTGCGATAAATATGATTTTCTCCAGCTCATTCGGCTTCTTTCTAAGAGTTGTATGGTTCTTAATGGCAGATACTGTATTTTCATCTAAATGAAAAACTTCCTTAGCCACAAGTGCTGATACCTTCCCATGTAACAGTTCTGGAATAGACAGTTCTTCTTCCGTAACAACAATGCCTTTATCATCTAATATCTGCGTGTAGTCTTCGATATTAATCAGCTTGCCAACATCATGTAAAAGACCTGCCATGTAACCGAGTTTTGGATCTAGCTTAAACTGATCACATAAGTCTCTTGCGATAGACGCAACATGTTCCATATGATCATATAAGTCTAACTGATCGGCCCTTTCACATAATTCTTCTAAAGTTTCTTCAATTGGATTATTTGACATTAACTCTTCTACTAAATTATTGTATTTCATGATTTTCTCCTAGTTTTAATAGTTGGTCTCTTCTCTTTCTGTATGTTAAAATCGGCAGATCTCCTTGAATTAAGATATCTGACATTTTTAGCATGGACTTCTTCGGTACTTGTGATAAAACAACTCGCCGGTCTTGATGGAGGACCTTTCGATTAAAGATCATAGCCAGTTCGTTAACCAAAACAGATAATAGTGGAACCTTTAAGAAACATTGATAAAACCTTAAGTAAATCTTTGTATGGTCTTCATCAATGGGTACAAAAGCTGCTGTAATTCTTATCTTGTCATCAATGTAATTTTGCCAAAGATTTGGAAACTTAAAGGCCAGTCTAAAGTCTTTTTCAGGATCAGGCGGTCTCATGTCACTTGGCTTCTTAGCAATTGTACCATCTTCTATACGGTTATAGACGTAAAACTCAAACTTTTCTTCATCCAACCACTGAATCAAAGGACCATCTACAACATACTTCTTACCTTTACCGATGGTGTTATGATGAACAAATGGCACATGGACCACATCCAGCTGGTTTTCAATAGCTCTTGAATAATGCACAGACCAGACTTCTGACATTTCAGAGTATGTAAAACCTTCAAGGTCAGTAAAATAACTGGGTTCAGAATCAGGCCTACTACCATAGTATATAAAGATATAACCATGGGACTCATAGGTTTCATAAGAGACAACCTTATACCGGTCAGGTACTTGATAGTTTCTTCCATAAGCCGGTATGACTTTTACTTTACCCGTGTGATCATACTCAAAGCCATGAAAAGGACATATAAGATCATCACCGCAAACCTCACCAAGGCTTAAGCTGACACCTCTATGAACACACCGGTCTTTTAAACAGTGGACTTTGCCTTTTGTGTCTCTATAAAAAACAAGTTTCTCATTGAGTCTGGTAACCCCTACAGGCTTTCTTTTTACCTCATTTGACCCGAGTACAACATACCATTGATTTTTTATCATAAATAGCCTCCACTTCATTTCTACCCATTATTACCTATTTCTAAAATTTAACTTGTATATTTTTAAAATTAGATTTATACTAAAAAAGTAGTAATTTTAGAACTAATGTTCTTATCCTATTCATTTTATGTTTGAATTGCAGAAATATTAGGTATAAATAACAACGTAACTATCATAAAGGAGGCAAACATGAAAAAACTGAGCATTTTAATGCTTGTATTACTACTTGTTCTAACAATGATCTCTTGTTCATCTGAATCGGAAGAGGATACTATTTTAAGAGTTGGTATGGAACTTAAATACCCACCTTTTGAAACAATAGATGTTGATGGAAATCCTGAAGGTGTATCAGTAAGAATGGCTGAGGCACTTGGTAAACACTTAGGCATGGAAGTTGAAATCGTAGATACTGCTTATCCAAGTTTAATTCCAGCTTTAGAAAGCGGCAACATCGATATCATCATTTCTTCAATGACAATTAATGAAAAGAGAATGGAAGTTGTTGATTTTTCTGATCCTTACACAACAAGCCAGTTAATGCTTCTTGCACATAAGGATTCTAAAGTAAAGTCATACACCGACTTAAACGACCCAGATGTAATCATTTCTTGTAAGACTGGTACAATTGGTGCCTTATGGGCTGCAGCAAATGCGCCTGAGGCTCAGATCAAGAATATTGATGAGGAAGCCAGTGCTGTACTAGAAGTTGCACAGGGTAACGCTGATGTATTTATCTATGATCCACTATCAATTGTAAATCATCAAAAGAATTTCCCAGAGTCTACAGTGGCAATTTTAGAACCACTACCTAATACAAAGGGCTGGGGTATTGCAATGAGAAAAGGCGAAGATGATTTAAGAGAAAAAATCAACGCTTGGCTAAAAGATGCCAAAACAGATGGTACTTTTGATACGATTAGAGAAGAGTACCTAAAAGACAAAATTAAAGAATTCGAAGAGAACGGTTTAGAGTTCTTCTTCTAGAAAGGAACACAATGAAAAAAGTAGTTAGCTTCGCAGCAGCAATCGCACTCTATTTACTATTTTTTGCATATGTTATGTACAAATCGCTCAATCGCGATTTAGACTTTAGTGACTATCAAGTTTACAGTAACGTTATTCTACAAGGCTGGTTCACAACGGTGTTCATCAGCCTTATTTCTATTTCGTTATCACTTGTCATCGGTCTGATTATATACTTTATGCAAGAATCAAATATTAAGATATTACATTATATCGCTGAAATTCATAAAACCCTTGTATTTGCAACACCACTACTGGTAATAGCTATAGTAGCCTATTACTATATTGGTAATTCTTTTAATATCACAGATAAAATCCTTGTAGGAAGTTTAACATTAGGTCTCTATATATCCGCTTATATCGCAGATATTTATAAAGGTGCTATAGAGTCTATACACATCAATCAATGGCAGGCAGCAAAGATGTTTGGTTTTAACAAGTACCAAACTTATCGTTACATCATTTTTCCTCAAGTCATTCGATCTATTCTTCCTCCTTTAGCAGGTCAGTTTGCATTAACCATTAAGGGTACTTCGCTCCTGAGTTATATGGGCACTTCAGAACTTCTAAACTCAGTACAACAAATCATGGCTGCAACATATAAGTCACAAGAAGGTTTTATTATTGTGTCTATCGGTTATTGGATAATCACTATTCCTTTAATTTTGATGGTAAGGAAATTAGAAGAGAAAGCAAATTATACGGTGTAAGATGAAATTAAATGTAGAAAACTTAAAGAAAATTTACGGTGATAAAACCGTCTTAAAAGACATCAGTGTAAAGATAGACGACCAACAAATCATTGCATTTCTAGGTGCATCTGGTTCAGGTAAGTCTACCTTACTCAGGTTAATTGCAGGACTTGAACCCTTTCAAGGTGGCAAGTTATGTGTCAATGATCACACTGTTGAAACTGATGATGCAAAAGCTGAAGCCTACAGAAAACGTATTGGTTTCGTTTTTCAAGACCATAACTTATTTAACCACCTAACAGTGATGGATAACTTATTATTGGTCTTAGAAAAAGTTCACCATAGAAAACATGAAGATGTATTACCAGAGCTTCACCAGCTCTTAAGAGACTTTGATTTATTTGATCACAAAGATAAGTATCCACACCAACTAAGTGGTGGCCAGTCTCAAAGAGTTTCCATTGTAAGAGCTTTATCTATTAAGCCGGAACTCATTTTACTTGACGAGCCCACATCATCACTTGATCCAATATTAACATATGAGGTGCTTTCTTCTGTTAAGAAACTGGCTGAAGAAAAAAAGGATTTTGTTATAGTTACACATGAAATAGGTTTTGCTAAGCAAGTAGCAGATTACATCATCTTCATGGATGATGGTGAAATTATTGAACATGGACCTAAATCAATTTTAGATAAGCCTAGTTCAGAAAAACTGCAAAATTTCTTAAATAAGGTTTTACCTTTTAATCAAAATGACTAGAGACGCCAAATGGCGTCTCTTATTGTTTAAGTTATTTACTTTGTACCAACAACATTGATCTCATCAAATCTAACCATAGGTGAATAGCCCATCGGATAGAAGACAACATTCATCAGCTCTAGCTTCTGACCAACCGCTTTAATCTTAAAGAGGTCTTCATAGATATTACCTGATACCATGGCATCTACAACCTTACCTGTCAACTTACCCTTTTCAATCAGGTAGCCAATGCTGACATTTAGAGAGTATTCACCAGCAGGAATATTGCCTGTATGGGTGCCCATAACACCGTCTACATAAATACCATAATCTATGTCCTTTATGATATCTGCATCACTTGTCTTCCCTGGATGAACCATAAAGTTCGTTGAATCCAGTAAAGGCTGATTTTCAATCTCCTTTGAAAACATGGTTTTCTTCTGAGCATTCCCTGTCACTTTACCTTCAAGCTTTTCTGATGACGAAACGCTATTTAAAAAGTTCTTTAAAACACCCTTTTCTATAATTGTTGTCTTAGAAGTCGGTGTACCTTCGTCATCAAACTTTATTGTCGCAAAGCCCTGCGGCAAGTTGCCTTCATCAGAAATATTTAAAATGTCTGAAGCAATAACCTGATTCTTTTTATCCTCAAGTGGTGATACACCTTTTGAAATAAACTCACCGTTAACACCTGCTAAAAGTCTCGTCATCAAAGCTCCCATGGCCTTACCACTAAAGACTACAGGCATACGTTTAGTCTCAACTTGATGCGTCTTATTTGAAATCATGTGTTTATTTACGATGTCTTCTAACTGTTTATCAGAGATCTCAAAATATGAAGAAAAAGCACTTGTATAGGCATTTTGTACAAAACCAGACTCAGACATGGTTGCAATGGCTACTTTTAAATGTGTCTTTTTATATGCATCAGATAGCCCGACTGTGTTCATCATTTCCACATGACTAATGGTTCTTTCAAGTGAAATTTGACTTGTAATGTCACCAAATTTATTCAAACGGTCATTAATAGACTTGGCAATAGCAATCAGTTCCTTAGCAGTCATTTCAGCAAGTTTGCTGTCATAACACTGAACATTACCCGCTTCCTCATGAAGAAATTTAAAAGGCTTACCTGTTCTGTATTTAGAAGAGGTAATGGCTCTATCTACAATACTTGTATCATCTTCACTAGATGATACAGCAGTACCGCCCTTACCGTCTTTATTCATTCTTAAAGAATAACCTACAACATCTTTTCCATCAACGGCCTTTATATGACCTTGTTTTATCTCTATAGAGATAATCTCATCTGCCTTTTTATAAAGTTCAGCATCGTCCACTTGCGTTTTAATATAGTCAAATAAATTCTTCATTATTTACCCCCTACTGACATGCCTTTGATTCTGATATAAGGCGATCCCTTACAAGAAGTTCTAAGTATCTGACCACCTTTACCGCAGCCACCACCTTTACTCATTGTACGTGTATTGCC
The DNA here is from genome assembly GCF_022496765.1 of Acidaminobacter sp. JC074. GTDB lineage: Bacteria > Bacillota > Clostridia > Peptostreptococcales > Acidaminobacteraceae > JABXKX01. Next base: position 32,266 of record NZ_VANV01000009.1, read on the forward strand.
AATCTTATCAATGTTTTTTAAGGTAGTAAACAAGTTACCTGTTAAAATGATATCTCTGACCATGGAAGTAATCTTACCATCTTCAATCTTATAACCGCCCTGTACTGCAAAGGTAAACATGTCTCCAGATGTTTGACCACCTGCTGTACCGAAAAGATACAAACCATTTTTTGTAGAAGATATGATATCTTCGTATGTATCCTTGCCAGTATCTATATAAATATTACCCATCCTGATAATAGGTGTATAGGCATAGTTCTTAGCTCTAAAGTGACCTGTTAAAGGTTCACCAGTAAGACCAGATGTGGCTCTTGAATGAAGTCTACCGGCTAATTTACCATCTCTAATCAAGTATGATTTTTCTGACTTTACACCTTCATCGTCATAAACAAAAGAGCCTGAATGTCCTTCTTCAGTCGGATCGTCAATGACGTTAAGCTCACTGGTAGCAAAAGTAGTACCCAGGGTCATGGTCTTTCTTAAGGCTTCACTTCTTAAAAGATTGTCAGCTTCACTTAAGTGACCAAAAGCCTCATGAATAAAGAGGCCACCTACGGTCGGATCTAAAACAACATCATAATCACCTGCTATAACAGGTTCCGCATCTAATAAGTCTACCGTCTGTCTGGCTTTTTGCATAACAGCCTGATCCTGGTTCATTATCTCTTTAAAGTTGGCGCCGCCACCTAATGAAAGTCTTGTTTGTTGAGTTAACTTGTCATTTTTAGATGTCATTCTAAAGTTAGCTGCAACAGACATCTGCTCTTGTCTGATCTGTGTGCCTTCATTGTTAACATAGTACTTTTCCTTATAGAGTTCTATGTACTCAATATCGCAAATAGATAGACCAGGCACCTCTGATGCCATCTTTCCATAAGATCTTAAAAGGTCAACTTTTTCATCTAAAGTAAGATCTCTTGGATCCATTTCAATAGATAATACAACCTCATCCTCTACAAGTGGCGCAGGTGCTAAAGTCATACTGCCTGGTATCTCCTTACTAAAAACAAGACACGAAGCTATACTTTCTTTTGCATGGTCTAGCTTGTTAAAGGATAAAGTCCCAAAGCCACCACCTACAAGTGCTCTAGCATGGCCACCTTCTTTTTCAATAATCTCTACTGATTTTACTTCATCGTTTCTTATGTTAATGGATAAGTTCTTTAGTTTTTCAAATCGCAAATCTTGATAGCCTTCATCACTTAAGGCATCTTTTAATTTTTTTAACATAATGTCCTCCTTAATACCCAGTATAGCATATAATTCGCCACACGAAATATCAATTAAAATAAAAATAGGTCACTGGGACCTATTATAAAATTTCTTTATTGTAATGACCTCTTGTATGGGTCTTCTTGTTAAAAACAGATGCTTGAATGGAACCATCTAATTTACCAGCAGCCTGCTTAATGATCTTTATAACTTCTTCACTGGATTCATTTGTAAAGTTCAACCTGAAAGCTTCAATGCCCTTGATGTTTTTAAGTTCATCTAAAAGATTCAGGGTCTTGCCATTTAAAATGGTGGTTGTACAATCCTCATGAGACATAATTGGAAAGGAACCATGTTCATCTTTTAGTTCATAAGTATTTGTTCGACACTTACCACACAGATCCATCTTTTCAAGAGGACAGTACTTTGTAAATAATAGGGGTGCACGCCCATAAACTATCATCTCTAATCTAGGATAACCATCATTTTCTTTATGATAAGCATCAATCAGACTATCCACTTGTTTCTTGTTAAGTTCGTAAGATAAGGTTACACGCTTGGCACCTAACTTATAGAGCTCATAACAAGCACCTGAGTTAACAACATTCATGGAATAATCTGTTACAAAAGGATTGGAATCTTTATAATGATGAATGCCACCATAACCACCTATCAGAAGTTGACCCTCTTTTTCAGTGTATGTGTTTTGATTTCTTCTTACAATGTTCTTATAGTAGACTTCTTTAATGCCGCTATTTATACATGCTTCATACTGTTCTTTCGTAGCTACACTGGCTGTTAGATAAGACGAACTCTGTTCAAAACTTATCTTTTCCTTGTCCTTTAAGACCTTTTTACGATTCTTGTGACTATCCAGTTTCAATTGATACAAGGCTTCAACAATTTCTCTTCTAGCATGGTTTAAAAGCTTTGCTGGAACAAAGGCATCTGCTTCATCAAAGTCCACATGACCTAGTTCAAAAATAGTATCATTTAATTTAGATAACTGCTTGATCACTTGATCTTTACTTGTTGGATTGTTGATGGCACCTTCAAGTACTTGGTCGCTTTCATAGTAATAATTACAACCTAATCCTTCAGCATCAATAATCAGCTTAGATCCTGGATATGCATAGACTCTCATATCAAGATTAAAGCGTTTAAACTCCTTCTCCATTGAAGCATTTAATGTTTTATAATAAGCATAATCCTTTGTTATATAAACAAGGTCCCCCTTTGACAGCTTCTCTTTGATTTTAATATAACAGACCTTCTCTGCCTTGTTGATTAAGTTATCATTTTGGTCATACAGCTTTGCCACTGTTAAAACAACATCTTCATTATTATGATTGATTCTGATGATGTCATTTTGATTGAGCGGTTTTGACAGACTTATTTCATACTTGTTCTTTACTTTCCCACTTACTCTACCAATTTCATATCCAAAGTTATTAGGTCTTGATACATTGGTTAAGTCTTTTTTCTTTTCATGGAACAAGTAACCTTTTGTAAATGTTCTAGAGAATGTTTTACTAAGATCCTCTTTATCGCTTACATTTATACGACCATCTAAGGCCTTTCGATATTTAGAAACAACATTGGCTACATAAGCAGGTTCCTTCATTCGACCTTCTATTTTAAGGGAATCAATTGCTCTTAAATCGTCTATATAATCAATGGTATTTAAATCTTTAGGCGATAAGATATAATACTTACCTAAAACACTGTCATTGGTCTTATCGATGATTTCGTATGCTTTACGACAAGAACCTACACATCTGCCTCTATTGCCAGATCGATAGCCTATTAACCCCGACATCAAACAGTTACCAGAATAAGAGACACACAGCGCACCATGGACAAAAATCTCTATGGGTAACTTGGCCTGTTTTCTGATTTCTTTTACTTTTTCAAAGGCAACCTCTCGAGATAAAACAACTCTTTTGGCCCCCATTTCTTTTAACATCAAGGTACCGTCTAAATCATCTATCCCCATTTGGGTAGAACAGTGGGCTTCCATATCTATAAAGTTGTTCACTACGTAATCCAGAGCCGCCAAATCCTGGACAATAATACCATCCACATGGATTTCATTCAAAGCACGCATCTGGTCTTTCATTTCTTCAATTTCATTTTCAAATACAATCGTGTTCATTGTTACATATATTTTTACGTTTCTAAGGTGGGCATATTTGACTGCTTCTTTTAAAGTTTCAATATCAAAGTTAGATGAATAGGCACGTGCACCAAATTTCTGCATGCCCAAGTAAATGGCATCACAACCATTTGATATGGCAGCCTTTAGTGATTCTATACTCCCTGCTGGTGCTAATAATTCAGTCATTTTTTCTTCTTTCTATCAGTCGTTTATATCCTATTTCACATATTCATGTGACACTCGCCAGCTAAATAACTAGACGCATGTTCAAGTATATATGAAGTCATCCTCTTTGTCACTAAGAGAATACATCTTATATATACCATGATTACAGGGATTTAAAATGATACAAAAAAAATCAGATGGAAAAAACCATCTGATAAATAAAATCATCTTAATAAATATATTTAGAACTCAACCTTTAACAGTCGTGTTGTAGCTGCAAATCCACAGGATTCTAGCACACTCTTTGACTGATAATTATGGTACCAACAAGCTGGAAGTGGTTGATACTCTAATGTCTCACATAAGTCTTTCAAATGTAAGATCACACTTCTACCAACACCCTTTTGTCTATGTTTTTCCACAGTAAACATACCTGTTCCCCTACAGTTGGTATGTATTTTGTTAACTTCAATAATACCAAAACCATAGATTTCCTCATCCTCGAGAATATAAATCTTTCTATCAGAAACCGCTTGATAAAGTTCACTAAAGAAATCCCCCGATAAACGTTTGATTGCCTCGACATCTGATAAGTTGGCAAGTCTTAACATGCTCTTTGGAAATGCTGGTGGATCAACCTCTCTTTTTGTATCATGAAAAATATAAGCTTGAAGATCAATGCTCGCATGAAAATCCATACTGAGTGATAAAAACTGTTCATCACATGTCGGTACGTAGCCATGAGTGATCTTAAACTCCTTAAGTACATATTTAAAACACATCTGAGCCAGATGCAGACTTTCCTCTTCAATATAAAACTGTGTTAACAAGGCTTTGTCATAAATGGCAAAGTAGCCGACAATTTCACCATCTATATCAAGCGTATAGAATCTTGAAGCAAGTATATGATCTTCCAAATAATCATCATAGGGTCCACTTAAGGATGCCAAATATGCATCAAACAACTCTTTTATATCATCTTTTTCTACTTGTAAGTAATCTAGCATATAACCTCCCTCATAATACAATTGTACCAAAAAAATAATCATTTGACATTACATTTAAATGACACATAAAAACTTCCTCAAAAGTATGAGGAAGCATATTATTAAATGTCTTTGACCGGCCACCCTTCAATGTAACCTCTTTCACCTCTAGGTTCCAATTGAAATCTTGGATTAGAAGTGTCATAAGTATAACCGTAAATTTCAGGTTTAAAATCTTTAATAGCCTTCATGGCAGCTGATACTTCTGTCATAAAGTTATCATCATCATAAGGTTCAGACTGGAATACCATTATCTTAGATGGTGGCAGTTCAATGATTTCAAAGCCTTCTGGTATTTCATTATCATAATCTAGTGGTAGTTCAACACCTTGAACATACTCAGAAGCACCTTCTTTGATAAGGTTATCAGATAACCAGAAGCCTGCTGGCTCATAGAGTGCTTCTTTAACACTCATTAGGATTCCCCAAACATCGCATCCCACTTCATCACAGTACTTAAAATATTCTTTTGCAGTCTTTGCTCTTAAGATCATTAATTTTCTTTTAGGTCTTTCAATCACTTGTGTAAAAATAAAATTACTCATTTCAGCCTCCTTTTCGATCGTAACAGGATAAGGCAGAAACCATTTGATAGGTGGTTTCTTCATAGCATACTTTTTAGGTGGTATGCCAAACTGTTTTGAAAAAGCCCTGGTAAAACCTTCATGAGAATCAAATACAAAATCCAGTGCGACGTCTAACACCTTTTTATCTTGATCTCTAAGTTGTTTGGCAGCCTTTGAGAGCCTATATTGTTTGATGTAGTTATAAGGTGTAAAACCTGTAAGCTCTCTAAAAATCTTCGATGCATATGAAGGCGACAAAAAACATGAATCCCCTAAATTCTTAAGTGTAATGGTTTCATGTAAATGTGCTTCAATGTAGTCTTGCATGATTCTAACCGCTAACTTTTTCTCGTCCATATCCCATCTCCACCTTAAGCCTAACACACGATTATTTTAATTTCTTGACCAAAATCACTTACTTATCTTATAAAGCACATGTTTCTTTAATGGACCTTCTACATTAGGATGATCAAAGTCTCTACTGTAAGTCATACCAATAGATTTCATGACACCTATAGAAGGTGTGTTGTTTTCAGATGTAAAAGAAACTATTTCCTTTAAGTTCAAATGATTAAAGGCATAATCTAAAACACGTTTTGCCCCCTCTTTGGCATATCCTTTTCTCCAGTGGTGACTCATCAACCTCCAGCCAATTTCAACGCATGGTGTAAAGTCCATTTCAAATTTTGGACTCGAAAGTCCAATAAAGCCAATAAGCTCTCCACTTGCTTTTACTTCAACAGCATAGAGTCCATAGCCTGCTTGGTATTTGTCTATGATTCTTTCTAAGAAGGCCTTAGACGATTTTTCATCCAGCATATTAGGAAAATATCTCATGACTTCTTTGTCACTGTTCATGACTAAAAAAGACGCTTCATCTGACAAGTTAAAGTGTCTAAATCCCAGCCTTTCTGATTGAAAGAGGTATTTAGATTCTTCTTTTATAATCTTAAAAAACTTTGCACTTTCTTTTTCATGCCACGGTGTATGACCACATTTATCCAAGTAATAGGCCCTAGGCTTTAAACCAATTTCTTTTAAAGGTTCCATAACCCCTTCAAAGGCATGTGGATCTGCTTGACCATGAATGATTACAATCTCTGCTGTAATCTTTTTACCCATTTCTAAAATACGGCCAGACTTTCTGAGGGGCCTAAACTCCCCCATCAAACTTTGATGACCTTCCATGTCAAAAGGAAGAGACTCATCTTCATAATCTATAAGATCATATGAATCCATTTTAGCCATCAGCTTTCCAAATAGCTTTTTATCACTGAGTGGTTGACCCTTTCCTAACTGGTCAAAAAAGAGAGCCACCTGGTCTTGTTCTGCTTTTGTCAAACGATTCATCCTAGTTTGATTCATATCTGATAAGTAAGCCTCTTTAAAAGAGCCACAACCAATCAGAATGATTTTACTAACGGGATATTTACAGGCATACATATAAGCAAGCCAAGCCCCCCACGAATGGCCGATCAAAATAAGTTCTTTTAAATGAAACTCATCAGCCACCTCTTTAATTTCCTTTAATTGTGCTTCTATGGTTTTTCCGTAATTCAGAAGCTCTATACCGCCCAAAGATTTAGCCAAATGAGACACACTTCCAATGGCTCCAGGGCCACCATGAAGTATAATCTTATCTGGCTTATCATAAATTCTATATCTCATATTCTCTCCGTAAAACTGACATAACCATGACCGATACATAGCCGTCATTATGTTTAACACATTCTCTTAAAATCCCTTCTTCTTTAAAACCCAAGGTTTTATAAAGTGAAATTGCATTTTGATTATGCATTCTCACATCTAACCAGAAGCGATTTGTATCTAACTCTTCAAAGGCAAACTTCATAAGAAGCCTTATGGCTTGACTACCATAGCCTTGTCCACTCTTAGTGACAACGATGCGCATCAGTTCATAATTGTCATCTGGATTTCGATTGGCTATCAAATAACCAACACGTTTTCCATCGGCTTGTATGATCTGATGATCTGTAAACTCATTTTCTATTGCTTTAAGATGCCTTTCTTCAGGCCATAATATCACAAATGCATTTTGCGAAGCCTTATTTTCAGCATCTAAAACATACTCTAAATCTTCTTTATTAGTATTTCTTAAAGTTACCATACCGATCCTTTTTTATCTGACCTTTTTTACTGACTTGAAAAACACTGATTTTATAGTCTGCATCAGGAAAATCGCCAATGTGCATGCAATGATGATTTAAATAAAATTCCGAAAGCTTTTCATTTCCTGCCCAGCAGTCTAGTAAAACTGGTATCTTTTTATACTCTTTTCTTAAGTGTTTAAAAATATGGCCAGTCATATCCTTGCCCTGATAAAATGGATGAATCAGCATACGGTATACATATAAACCATCTTCCATTTGTACAGGAAACTTTTTATGAATCGGCTTAATAGAAAAACTACCAATCAAACGATTGTGGTCTTCTAAAATAAATACTTCACCTCTTTTAATCTGAATCTCTAATTCATCAAGCTCACAAGGAGCTTCCCACTGATAAACATAGTCATCAATCAACTTCTTAGATGTAGCTTGGATCAAAGCTGTCATTTGGCTTAAATCCTCAAGCCTTGCTTGTCGAACCAACATTATTTCACCCCTTTTAAAACAAGTTGTCAGATCCTAAAGACTGTTTGTTGTTAGAAATATAGTTTTTAAGTCTTTCTGTAAAAAAAGTGTTTTGTCCTTCTGAAACCAACTGGTCGTATTCGAATACGACATTGAGTAATAACCATTTACGAATGATGCCCATAGTTGTCTTATTACCATAATACCCATTTAAATACGCTTCAATAAATTTATTTGATGACTTGTAAGCCGCTTGATCATGATCATGTGGATCTATAATAAAATATAGGGTTCTTGCTATGTCGGCTTCTGCAGGTCCTAAGACAGCATCAGACCAATCAAGCGCTTTAAGGCCTTGATCAGAACAAATAAGATTATAAGGCATAAAGTCACCATGGAGTAAAGATTTGCCTCTTGGCAGGGATTTTAATATTTCATGTAACCAAAGCTTGTCCTCTTGTGAAAAATTATCTAATCTTTCAATGTGTTTTTCCATAATATCATGGATATTATATAGGGTTAAATGATCTGTGTTATAGTCATGGACTTCTCTATGACATTTTCCCATTAAAAGGCCGTAGTCATTTAAGGATGTTTCTTCTATTCTATCTAACAATAAATCACCCATAATTTCTTCCATTTCATAGCCGGAACGTCCACTTAAGTCCACCCTATTATAAACCTTAGGTCCAAATGGGGTTTGATCACCTATGTACTTGCAGGTTCTAAACTCCATTTCTAAATACTGGCTGTCATCAAATAACTTAACCACTCTGCCTGGCTCAATCCGAAAGACATTACCAAACTCTCCACTACCAATTAAAATCATACACTTTCCTCTCTTATAAAAGACTCATGGTCTTTTTTAAAGTCTCGTTTCATATTAGATTCATATTTGCTTTTATAAGCATTTGAGAACTCTTCAGCTGAAATATGGTAACGATTAAGTGTGTCTATAAAATACATGAGGACATCTGATAACTCCTCCACCATATGGTCTCTAACAGGACCTTCAGTCATAATTTCCTGAGTCGATTTTTTCTTTATGACTGAAATGACTTCTCCGATTTCTTCGATCATGTACAAGATAAAATCTTTTCCATATTCAGGTGTCATAGGCGACCAAGAATCCTTATTCTGATCGTAAAGGTCATAGGACATCTTCATCATATCTGATATTGTTAAATCACTCATTGTTGCTCCTTATATTGTTGTCATAGCCACATGGACATTTTATATGATGTATATGGGCAGTAAATCTGTTTCGTTTAATAAGCGCTTCATGGCATTTCGCACAGTAGGTATTTTGTTCACCACCAACATTTCCAAGGTAGACATGTTCAAGATATTCACTGGCAATCAATTTAGCAGACATCATTAAAGACAAGTCTGTCGCTTCAGCTTGAGATTGGTACTGAGGAAAATATCTAGATAGATGAAATGGAATCTTTGGATTTACAGATGCTATCAACTGGACTATGGTCTCTACATCCTTTAAAGAAACACCACCGGTCACCATTAAGGTCGTCACTTCTAAATGGACCCTGTTCATGAGTTCTAAATTTCTACAGACCGTTTCATAATCACCGCCACAAAGCTTATAAAAATCCGCCAAGCCCTTGAAATCTAGATTAATCCCATCGATATAATCTAAAAGCTTAACAAGTGGTTCTTCATTGATCATACCATTTGTCACTAAGACTATTTTCTTTTCTGGTGACACTGACTTAAGTTTTTTAGAAAAATCATAAATATACTCATAGTTAATTAAGGGTTCATTGTATGTAAAGGCTATGGCAGTATCCACATAGCTTATCAAACGATCAACAGACACCTCTGATGCTTCCAGTATATTTTGAGACAGTTCATGATTCTGACAAAAAGGGCATACCATGTTGCAACTTGAAAAACCGACTGATAAAATCTCGCTACCAGGATAAAAATGATAGAGCGGTTTTTTCTCAATTGGATCTACATGGGCAGAAACAAGCCTGCCATAACCTAAGGCATACAGCTTACCATCCATAACCTTTCTTATCCTGCACCTGCCGCTTTGTCCTTCTCTTAACTTACAAGCATGTGGACATAAGTCGCAATAAATATAATCGTCTACTTTTCTATAATACATCGCTTCTTTCATATAATCACCTACATCTATCATATTATAAATTTTCTTAAAGCACATCATTTTGATGCATAAAATGTGTATTTTGGTTCAAATCACCTAACAATTGTCAGAATTATTGTACAATTTACATAGGAGGTGCTTTATGTTTTTTCTAAGACCCATCATGATTTCTACATACCTTGTTTTGATATCTTTATACCTATTCAACCATTATCTTAAAAACGAAAAGAAAAAATCACTTTACATAAGTGGCGGACTCTTAGCTGTCAGTTTGCTCTTATTTATCATAGTTTATACAGATACCCTATTAGATGCTTTTGTCATCAGTATTCTATTTGGCCTTGTAGCAGCGATTTGCTATATACCATGTAAAATGGCAAAGGCATACAATAAGTATTATAGACTTGTATTTATCATCACCCATTTAATTGCATTTTCTATATTAGGTGGCATAAGGATTATGATACTTGTTGCAAATCCATTTTACTTTCTAATACCACTACTGGGCTTTAGCACCTTGTATGTCTTTAGACAGACACCTAATAAAATAATTGCAGTAAGATTAGTTTGTACACTCATTCTTATTAGAGCCCTCTTTACTTTCGATTATGAAGTACCCTTTACCATTAGACAGGTTGACTTCTTTAACGGCTATTCTAACAACATATCCTACTCTAAATTACATGACAGCAAGGCCAAGATAAAAGGCATTGAATTTTATAATGAACATTTCGACGAGAGAATGGTTGATGTCATATGCATTTACAGACCTGATAAAAAAGCAGTCATATCTATCAAGAATTCTAAAAAGAAAGTCGTTCGTTTAATTTACGAAGATGGGGAAGTGAGGAAAGAATAATGGCGTTTATCATACTTTTGATTTTACAAACAGGTTCTTATTTTCTACTACATATATCAGGAAGAGAAAGTCATGAGCTCTTTTTCATCCTGTGGGGCATTGTTACATTGGGGATCTTTTTAAACAATGTTTTTAGATTACCGACAATAGATATGTCATCTCACCAAAGACCAGATGGTTTAGAATACACAAAAGGACATTATAGAGACCGTTTTATGCATAACAGCATTTTTATCAACCTTCAATACCTAGCACTCTTTTTAATGAATGCAGGCGCTTACGCTTACATCCTTATCACACAATATTAGGAGGTCTTATGGTCATCATTATCTTTTCATGTCTTCAGGTACTCACATATATGGTGCTTAGGGTTTCAAGTCCAGATGGCCAACTAACTTATTTTGCAATTTGGTCTTTGATTACTCTAGCCATCTTTCTTATGAATGCTTTTGAGTTACCACAGTCTGGAGAAAAACCATTTACTAGACAAGACACCTTAGATTATATGAAATCATTTACAGGCGACCATTCTATTCACAATACATTTTCATTGAATCTTCAATATCTTATCATAGCAATAATCAATATTGTAATAACAATCATTGTCTATAAAATACAATATTAAAAAGCGCATATAGCGCTTTTTTTATCCTTGTAATTTAACCAGTAATTCTTCTAAAACTCTATCAGCATCTTCATGGTCTACTTGACAGGTACCTGCATTTTTATGGCCACCACCGCCATAGCTTAACATGATTTCACCGATGTTCACATCACTAGAACGGTTGATGATCGACTTACCTACTGTAAATACAGTATTTTGCTTTCTAAAACCCCAGATGACCTGAACAGAAATCTTTGTATCAGGATATAAGGCATACTTTACAAAACGGTTACCAGGATAAATGGTCTCTTCGTCCTTTAGGTTAACCACCAGTACATCTCCTTGAACACGAGCGTTTTTTCTGATTTGATCATAAAACTGATCTTTATAAGAAAAGAACAAGTCTACTCTCTCTTTAACATCTTCTAGTTGTAAAATCTCTTCTATGGTATGGTTTTTACAATAATCGATTAAATCCATCATCAGGTTATAGTTTGAGATTCTAAAGTCTCTAAATCTTCCTAAACCTGTTCTAGCATCCATTAAAAAGCTCAGAAGCTCCCAGCCCTTTGGATCTAAAATATCTTCTTCTGTAAACCAAGCTGCATCTGCCTTGTCTACAGCAGCCATCATTTCATCAGAAATCATAGGAAACTTGTCTTTGCCACCATAATAATCATAAACAACTCTTGCTGCACTAGGCGCATCCGGGTCTATGATATGATTGTCTTTCTTTTCATTTCTAATGGTTTCACTCAAGTGATGGTCAAAAGCCAGTCCTATACCTTCTACATAAGGTAGATTTGTAGAAATATCATTTTCAGAAACTTCTATTATGCCATCTTGCATATCTTTAGGATGAACAAATTTGATATCCTCTATTAAGTCCATCTCTTTAAGTAACACCGCACATACTAAACCATCAAAATCACTTCTTGTTATCAATCTCTTCTTCATATCTGCCTCCTCGTAATATTTATACCGTTAAATAGGATCTTTAAGCATAAAATTACGACTTGAAATAGACCAGTAAAACAGATACACTAGGAAAAGACTGAAAGAAAGGGAATTTATGAAATTAATCAATACATATATACATCCAGATGTTGCAGATCTTAAGGATCCAAAAACATTTGAAAGAAAAGCCGCAAGAGCTGTTGTATTAAAGGATCAGGAAATCCTTCTAATCTACACCAAGTATTATGATGACTACACACTACCTGGTGGTGGCATCGATGAAAATGAGTCTGTAGAAAAAGGCCTTATTAGAGAGCTACACGAAGAAACAGGTGCTGAGGGGATAAAGATTCTTGAACCTATCGGCATTTATGAGGAATACAGACCTTATTACAAGGGCTATGACCAAATGCATATGCTTTCTTATATCTACCTGTGTGATATAAAAGCACTGGGGCAGGCAAAACCTGAAGCCTATGAGATCCAGAACGGCTCTGTACCTGTATGGGTAAACATCGATACGGCCATCAAACACAATGAAGACATCATTAAGAACAGCCCTGACTCAATGGGCCAATCTGTTGTTAGAGAGCTTGAACTCTTTAAATTAATTAAGCAAAAATATGACAAAAAACACTTCTAAGAAGTGTTTTTATATTGTCTCCATATTATCAACAAAGGCATCTGCATCGTCTATATAAGCTTTAGCAACATGTGAATCTGCTGCTCCATAATAAATTTCAATTTGATTGTCTTCTGAATATCTTGCACCATTAACAAAGGTAATGTTTTTAGTATCACCTGCATATGAAGCAGTTTCATACCACTTTTCTGGTAGCAATATCGCCTCTTTTGTTTTTTTAATACATCGTAGGGTCTCCTTGTCTAGAAGAGCTGCACCAGTATTGTATGCCTTGTTGTCTTCTTTTACAACACCATGATAAAACATGATATAACCTTCCTTATGCTCAAGTATAGGGCCACCACCAATCTGGCTGCCTTCCCATGCATAAGTCGGTTCAAGAATTGTGTATTCATGAATGTTATCTAGATAGTCATCCCAGAAGCTCGGTGGTGCTTTAATTAAGTCCTCAAGTGTATCGAAAAATACAACTTGGACTGAAGGATACTTAATCTTTCTTTTTCCAGATGCATCAGGCTTAATTCTTGTGAAATAAGCGATCTTACCTTGATGTTTCATAATCCAAGCATCTCGATCCCCTTCTTCACGTCTAGATCCAATCAAGACTCTTTTATAATGCTTAAAGTCCTTGGTCATAACAAGTCCAACTCGACCACCTGCTTTGTGGTCTCCAGTATAAGCTGTATGGGTCATGACATGGACCACACCAATATAGGTATCATCCACTTTACATAATCTTAAGTCCTCAGTTCCAAAAGGGCCAAAATAAGTTGGTACATATGTTTCATTCGTATAGCCATCAATCCATGTAGAAGAAGACCCTGTCATTTTATAGCCAGTAAAATCAAAGTTTTTTCCATTGTCTTCACTTATGAAGATTAAGTGGTCGCTTATCTGATTGGCATAGATATAAGCACGGTCTGTCACTGCCATCAACTTACGATCGTCTCTGGTCGCTCTGACAATCATATATACCTTTCCATCTACATCACATACACCTGGATTAAAAAGCGTATCATAGCCTGCTAGTGTATCTCTTTCTAAAATCGGATTATTCTCATCACGTCTAAGCATCTTATCTCCTAACTTGGTAAACCTGTTTGCAAACAAACTAACTTGCCTGAAATCTCATAACTTGCTACATCTGCTGGTAACAAAATCGTTTCCCCTCTAGAAATATCTTCACAAAAGCCATCTGCACAAATCTTACCCTGTCCTTCTACACAGGCAATAATCTTAAAAGTATCTGTTTTCATCTCATGAAATTGCTTTGAGATATCAAGCTTTGCAATTTCAAACTCCTCGCAGGTGACTAGATAGGTTTTTTTATAACCATATCTAATTCTTCCAACGCCCTTTATGACCTTAGCTTCCAAATTTGTTTTGATAACGTCTATAGACTTGTTGATATGGAGTTCTCGATCTCTGCCATAATCAAATACACGATAAGTCACATCACTGTTTTGCTGAATTTCTGCCAGCAAAATATCACCACAAATGGCATGGATCAAACCACTCTCTATAAATATAAAGTCCCCAGACTTAACTTTGATTCTTTTAAGCTCTGTTTCTATTTCACCATTACTAATAGATTTTGATAAGTCTGATTTTGACATTGGATTCATCCCAGCAACGATTTCTGCATCAGGTCCAGCACTTATAATATACCATGCTTCTGTTTTACCTGCATCATTTTCATGTTTATTAGCATAGTCATTTGAGGGATGAACTTGAATGGATAATTTCTCTTTGGCATCTATAAACTTAACTAGTAAAGGTAGTTTATCTTCTGAACCAGTTCCTAGCAAAGCCTCACCTTTTAAAGTTTTTAAATCTTCCAAGGTCATGCCTTTATAAATGCCGTTTGAAATGATACTCGAATAATCATCCCTATCAACGATTTCCCAAGACTCCCCATAGTTCTTTTCATCTAATGAATCATTGTCTTTAAAGGAAAGTAATCTATTGCCTCCCCATATTTTTTCAATATACTTCGATTCAAATTTTAAAGGATACATCTTACACCTCTAACCAAATAATCTCATACGGTTTAATAGATACATGACCACCTAATCTTTCATCAGTCATCAGGTTAAGACCAGATTCACTTAAGTTAAGACTTACCGCCTCATTTGATATGTTGATATATACATTTACCTGCGCTGATGTCTTTTCGTTCATTCTCTTTATACTGAATATGCGATTATCAATAAATACAGCTTCTTGTATGGCATCAGGAGAAAAAGCGCTGGAAGACTTTCTAACCTTTATTAAGTCTAAATACTTGTAGAAGATCATCGATCTTAGACTATCAGTTTCTAATGATTCTTCAACTTTGTCAAGCTGAAGTTTTTCTCTATTGATACGTCTGTTAATACCTGATTCTTCAACACCTTTTTGATAATTTCTAGAACCCAATAAGGAATGAATATAAATACCTGGTACACCTTCAACAGATAATAAAATGGCCTGAGAAGCTAAAAATCTCTTAGCCCTGATCTCATCATTCTCATCTAAATCACTTAATGCATCTACATATGAAATGTTCAGTTCATAAGGAGCTTTTGAACCATCACTTAAAGTTCTATAGTTAATCTTACCGCCTCTTAAGCCAACTTTGTCTACAATAAGTGCTTGCTCATCCTTGTCTAAAATACCTTCTACTGGCCTCATCCCAATGCCATCATGAGAAGCAAGAAAGTTAAAATAACTTGTATCACTTGATGTTCTATCAAGTCCATCAATCCACTTAAGAATCTTAGTTGAATCTTCAGAGATAAATGTATGTAGGGTTAGTGGTGGCAGTGGAAATTGATAGACCATATGTGCTTCATCATTGTCACCAAAATATGATATATTTTCCTTATGAGGCACATTTGTTTCAGTAATCAAAATCGTTCCTGGTACGATTTCATCTAAAATCATTCTCATCACCTTAATGAGTTCATGAGTCTCCTCTAAATGAATACAAGATGTACCTAGCTTCTTCCACATAAAGCCTATAGCATCTAATCTGATATACCTAGCACCTTTTTTAGCATAAGCTATCAAGATTTCCATGATTTCTATAAATAGGGGAATAGACTCATAGTTTAGATCTATTTGATCTTCACTAAATGTTGTCCAAAGATACTTTGTTCCCTCATTTGTCTCAAATGGACTGAGTAAAGGAAGTGCTCTAGGTCTGGTAACTTCAGAATAGTCTAGACTAGGATCACATTCGTGAAAATAAGTTTTATATTTTTCATCTCCATTTAAATAACCCTTAAACCAGTCACTAGATTTAGATATATGGTTGATAACGGCATCAAACATTAAATCATATTGATTTGATAAACTCTTGATATCACCCCAAGTTCCGAGTTCTTCGTGAACTGCTGTATAATCTACAACTGAAAAACCATCATCTGAAGTATAAGGATAGAATGGTAATAAATGAACAGCACTTAAAGCATCTTTTGCATGTTTAGATAAAAATGTATCCAAAGTTTTCAGCGGACTCTCCTTTGATAATAATGAGTCACCGTAGGTAATGAGCATCATATCTTTTTCTGATAATCTTTGCTCATGTGATGAAATACGACCATGCTTGTTGACTAAGTTCATAACCTCAGCAAAGCATTTATCAGCATTTGGCCCGTATATTTTCTTTAACTTATTCTTTAATTCATTTTGTAATAACATAATGTCCCTCGTTGTCATTTTTTATTATTTAAAAAGGACCGTAGTCCCTTTAAGATGATTCACGTTCAATGATTTTAGGTTCACTGATTTGAATTTGTTTAACTTCTTCATTTTTTATTTGCTTAACGATTGTTTTCAAAGCTGTTTTTCCTAATCCCGATGTATCTTGATCGACAGTAGATAGTGGTGGATATAAGAACTCTGAAATAACAATGTTATCAATGCCAAGAATAGCGATATCCTCAGGTATTTTTAAGCCTTTTTCATGTACAGCCCTATAAACACCAATTGCTCTTTCATCTCCAGATACAAAGAATGCATCTATGGTTTCTTCGTCTAATAATTGTTTGGCCTTTTCAAAGGCTTTAACAACTGAATCAACACCTGAAAAAGTTTTGTGCTCTACATCCGTTGCTGAAAGCGCGTTTTCGAAACCTTTAATCCGTTCCTGGTTAACAATGAAATCATCACTACCGACAAACTGAACAATCTTTTTATAACCTCTTTTATGGAGATATTCACCACCAATAAAGCCCGCTTTGTAATTGTCCAGGTCAACATAATAACTCTTATCATCATCAAGCTTACCAACTAGTACATAAGGAATATTATTTTCATATAGGTACTTTAGACGAATATCATCTTTTTTATTATCAAATATAATAGCACCATCAGCCAGCCTTGCCTTTAATAAGTAAAAGCCATCTGTCTCATCTCCAATTACACCAGTCGCAGATGAAGGTGACACAACTACTTTATAACCCGTTTTTTTAGCTTCTTTAAAAATCGAATTCAAAATTTCATTATGCCAAATAGACCAGTAGCTTCCACCATGTGTATCAATAAAAACAATAATTGTCTTCGTCTTTCGACCTTTAAGACCTTGAGCAGCAAGATTAACAACATAACCTTCTTTCTCAATAATCTCCATTATTTTTTTCTTTGTATCTGGTTTAACTTCTGAACTGCCATTAATGACCCTAGATACTGTTTTTACAGACACACCTGCAAGTTTTGCAATATCTGTCATACTCGTTTTCTTCATACTTTTCTCCAAATCTATTTATACTTATTATAAGCAATATTTGCTTATGTTTCAAAGATTTGAGTTAAATAAATATTTTCTCAAGTATTCTTAATAGGCTTTGATAAGAAAACTCTGATTTAGCAATCTCAAAGTTTTTATTCACTACCTTATCTCGTAATTCTGCATCCGTCAATAATCTTTCCACTTCAAGCGCTGCTGCATCTACAATATCTTGATCTACCCTAACCAATCGGTTCTCATCATAAGTAAAGGAAGAACCTAAGGAAACAACATCAAAATCGTGTGGCTTTATGTCCGTCACATAAACCGGGTACTCATAAACTAATATTGGCTTCTTAGAGAAAATCGCCTCTAAGAACTGATTACCCCATCCTTCTAAAATACTTGGATAAGTTACAAAATCTGCATCTACATAAGCATCCCAAAGACTGTAAAGTTTCTCATTTTCATTGGATCTTGAATGTTCTATGATGTCATTTCTAAAAATTAATTTTAGATCATAATTTTTAGCCTTATCTTTCAGTTTCTGAATATAGTCAGACTCCGATTCTGGTAGACCTACCATAACCAAAACTACCTGACCATCAAATTCTCTACCATCATAAAGTTTGACTTCTTTATCTTTTATATTATGCTTCAGCTTACCAGCAACATCTATGGCCATTTCTATAGCCTTTCTTTCTGCGATACGTGTCGCCTGAAGAAGGAAAATATCATTTTCTTTTAGACCCAATTTTTCTCTAAGATCAAAGTTATATTCATCTTTTGTCCATAAGGGTACATCAAAATCAAATACATTTGGTACAACTGTAGCATCTATTCCCTTACGGATTTTCATCTCTTCTTTAGCAATGTTATTGATTACACAATGCTTAATCAGCGGTGATCTAGGTGGAAAATACGTATCCAACATGCCATGAACCGCTTCACATGTAGGATGACTGTATTTTTCTCGCTCCCAATAAAAGTCATGATGATGAACTATACACTTTGTCATTGTTCTTTTAATGGCGTTAAAGAAACCAATACCTGCTGGAAGCCCCCAGCCTAGTGACCAAATATTATTTGGTACAATCACATCTATTTCATTTTCCTCTATAAACTTTACTAGCTTATTTTCAATAATTTCAGCGTAATCTTCAACAGCATCTACAAATGCCATTTCAGTATAATCTTCTAAAGCAACATAGGCATTTTTTACAAACTTATCATTCTCAGGATGTGCGTAATGAAGTTCCTCTATAATGTGCGCTTGAGTCGATCCTTGACTGCCTGCCACAAAGTAAACTTTATGACCCAGTCTTTCTAAGATAATTCTCCACTTTTCCATTTCTAGAGAAACACCGTCGGTTTCTCCAACTCTAAAGTGGCAAAGAGCTATATTCATGTCTGCCTCCTAGCCTTTTACAGCACCACCCATGATGCCTTTTATGAAGTACTTTTGTAATGCTACAAATATAATAACAACAGGTAATACAACCATAACATTCGCTGCCATAATACTTGACCATGGGACTGCAACGGTTTCTTTTGCAAGCATGCCTAGTCTCAGTGGCAAAGTAAATTTATCACTAGACTTTAATAAAACAAGTGGCATGGTAAATGAGTTCCAGTTGTTCACAAACTCAATTAATGTAAGTGATGTTATACCAGGTTTTAGAAGTGGTAATACCACCTTAAAGAAAATCTGATATTCTTTACAACCATCAATTCTCGCAGCTTCAAGTAATGAATCTGGTATGTCTTCAATATACTGTTTCATAAAAAATATACCAAATACAGTCACAGAGAATGGAATGATCAAACTGATCAGTTTGTCATACATATTCAACTTAGTTATGATTGTAAAAAGCGGCAATAATAGTACGGTTGCAGGAATTGTCATCGTTGCAACTAAAATGGTCATTAAGACATTCTTGCCAATAAACTTTTTCTTTGCAAATGCATAACCTGCAAGTGTCGAGTTAAATACAATTAAAACAGTCGTTGATAAAGAAACAATCAAAGAGTTCATAAATGTCTTCGAAAACTTCAACAGATCCCATACCTTTGTATAATTACTAAAGGCAAATTCCTTTGGCCAAAGCGTTGGCGGAAAACTTGTGATTTCCATGTCTGTTTTGAAACTTGATATAATCAACCAATATAGTGGAATCAGAAACAGTATTGCTAAGACCCACAAAGTGATTTTACTTGTTAATCCTTTTCTCTTCATAATCCCTCCTATTCTACTTCTTTGCTTGCAGTCATTTTATTACGTATAAGTGTTACAATTACAAGTATTGTAAACAATACATATGACATTGCTGCAGCTCTACCAAACTTAAAATATTTAAATGCTGAATTATAAATTAAGAACGGAATTGTCGTAGTAGAATCACCAGGACCACCGCCTGTCATAATAAAGATCTCTTGGAATACATTTAGGCAATTTACTAGTAAAAGTATAAATACAACTGTGTTCATTTTGCTTAACATAGGCCAAGTGATTTTTCTAAATGTCTGGAATTTTGAAGCCCCATCTAAAGCTGCAGCCTCATAAAGTTCAGCTGGAATGTTTTGAAGTGCCGCTAAATAGATCAGCATAAAATACCCCACACGTCTCCAGGAAGACATAATGGCTATAACTGGCATAGCTAAAGCGGATTCAGATAACCAAGACGGCCCTTTTACACCGAATATATCTAATACACCATTTATAAGCCCTTTATCACCAGAAAACAACATCATAAAAATCATACTTGCACTGATAATGGAAACAATATAAGGTGTAAAGAATACACTTCTTAAAAAACCTACACCTTTCATTTCTGTATTAACAAGTGTTGCCAAGAACATAGAACCAAGCATGGTAAGTGGTATAAATACGATACCGAAATATATTGTGTTAAAGATACTTTTTCTAAACAAAGGATCTTTAAAAATACTTACATAATTACTTAAGCCTACAAACTTACCTGGAATTTCAAACAAACCCGTTCCTAAGAGTTGCAAAGGTTTTAAATCTTTAAAACTAACATTTAAAGCCCATATTGCAGGATAAAGTACAAATAATGAAATAATAATTAGTGAAGGTAAAATATATAAATATGCACCCCAGTCATTTTTCTTTAATCTCATTGAGATTGTTTCTTTTTTGGATATACTGTTATGTTTCATATGCCCCCTTCATATAGTAAGGGGAGAAAACTCTCCCCCTAGTCATTTAATTCTCATCTAAAATTTTATTACCCATTTCTTCAATGTTCATTAAAGCTTCTTCAGGTGTTAATTGACCTGTCATAACTTGATTTAATTGAGATTGATAAACTTCCTCTTCTACTCTAATCCATCCTGTAGATGGTGTAGAAATTGATGGGTATTCAAAACCTTTAATAAATACTAAAAGTTCTGGATGCTCTTTAAAGTAGTCAGTGTCTTTCATATCTTTTCTAATAGGTACTCTGAATGGGTAGTAATTGCCATCGTCAGCAACTTCACCCTTCATTAACATTTCTTGACCTTCTTTAGAACCTAAGAATTCAATCAACAATTTACTTGCTGCTAACTTCTGGTCTTCAACACCTACAGGTACTGTTAACATATATGGACCAATATCTGCTGCTCTACCTGCAGAACCAGCTGGTACTTCTGCTGCTGATACTTCAAATGGATTACCATTTTTCCAAATATCAGTTACACCCCATGGACCTTGGAACTCCATAGCTGTGATACCATTTCTAAAGTCAGCCATTACATCACCACCATTTTTGTTAGCTGTATCTGGTGGACATACTTCCTGAACAAGCTTTGAGTAAAATTCTAAAGCTGCTTTACCTTCATCAGAGTTAATAGCAATTCTTTCTTTACCATCTACTTCTTTAATAAGTTCAGCACCTGCTTGAGTTACAAACATATTGAACATCCAAGTGATGTCATGAGATTGCTTACCAATTAAACCTAAACCATATTGATCAATAGTACCGTCGCCATCTTTATCAATTGTTAGTGTCTTAGCATATTCATACAATTCATCCCATGTTTCTGGTGCTTTGTCTAAACCCGCTTCATCAAACATAGTCTTGTTATAAACCAATTGGATTGAATGACCCATCCATGGATAACCAAATAAAGAACCATCAAACTCACCAAGCTGCCAAATTTGATCAAAGAATAAATCTTTATTACCACCAAAATCACCAGTTAACTCAACAAATCCGCCTTGCTCACCAATCGCTTGAACATGTCTATATGGCACTTGGATAACTTCTGGTGCTTCTCCAGATAAAATAAGTGATAAAACTTTCTGTGCGTCTTGTGTACCACCTAATAAATTCACCTTAATGTTTGGATTCTTAGCTTCAAATGCATCTAGGATTTCTCTAATAGCTTTACCTCTACCAGAATCTTCTGCCCATACGATTTGCATTGAAATTTCTACATCTTCCTCAACTTCTTCTAATTCTACAGGTTCTGTTACAGCTTCTGTTTCAGTTTCCGTAACCGCTTCATTAGAAACGTTTTCCTCAGCTGTATTACTAGACCCACAACCGACAGCAACAAGCACTAACATAAGTGATAGCAATACTGCAATAAATCTTTTCATTTAATCCCCCTCGTAAAAATCGAATTTTCATATACAAATGTCCTTCGTAGGACATTTTAAGATAATAAGGTCATTTTGCAAAATGTCTCTCGTTGTCATTACTATAGCATAGTTTTTTTTTCTGTGCAATACACAATTTGAAAATTATTCAACAATTCAAAAAATAGCAGGATATCCCGCTATTTTGTAAGCCATGATTTAACATGCTCTTCAATTAATTTCCTAAGTGATGTTTCTGGATCTCTTAATGATTCATCAATACCAGAGACAGTAGGCACGACTGAAAATACCTTTTCAAAATCAGTTACATCAGTTTCCATGATACCACAAATAGCAATTGTTCTGATTTTTTGTCTAGATGTTCTATTAAGAATCCCTGATAGCACTTTTCCCCTAGAGGTTTGACTATCTATCTTCCCCTCACCTGTAATAACTAAGTCATATTTCTTTATTAAATCATCAAAAGAAAGCGCATCTAATACCAAGTCTATCCCACTTTTTAAGATGCCTGAAAAGAAGGTTACAAAACAAAAACCTAAGCCGCCTGCTGCACCAGAACCAGCCAGTTCGTGTTTACTACCAAACACATGACTGACAACATCTGCATAACGGACCATGCCTTCTTCTAGAAGATGACACATGTCAGGAGTTGCCCCCTTTTGTGGTGAAAAAGTATAGGTAGCACCATGGTCACCCAACAAGGGATTATCGACATCACAGGCTACCTCTACTCGGACGTCTTGCAAACGTCTGATAAAGTCATCTGCTTCAAATCGAGCAACCCACTTTAAGTCTTTTCCTGACAAGTCCGTCATTAAGCTGTCCTTGTCATCATAGAATTTGACACCTAAGGCCTCTAACATGCCTAGACCGCCGTCATTGGTAGAAGTCCCACCTATGCCAATAACAAAATGCTTTGCCCCTCTTTTAAGAGCATCATCAATCATCATCCCCAAGCCATAGCTAGAGGTCAAAAGAGGATTTCTCTCATCATCTCCTAACAGAGACAGACCACAGGCAACAGCGCTTTCAATCACTGCTTCACCTTGGTCAGTTAAAAGATAATAGCCCTCTATCATTCGACCCAAAGGGTCTTTTATTTCGATCTTTATACGCTTACCATTTATTTTATTTTTTAAAGCCTCAATAACACCTTCTCCACCATCAGAGATAGAAACGACGTCAACTTGATCATGAATCAAAACTTCTTTCACGATTTGTCCAACTGCCTCTGAACTTAAAGTACCTTTGAACGAATCGGATGCAACCAGTATATTCATATATGCCTCCTTGTCCACCCAATTATAGAATGTCATTTAAAATCATGATATGTTATGGAAAACAGTTTTTCATGTCTTAAATTACAAATAGAAATAATCCTTTAGCTTGACTGCCATATACAGTACAAGCAAATCATTTAACTTTCTTGGATTGTAGCCAGTTTGTTTAGACAACTTATTCAAACGATACTGAAAGGTATTTTTATGTATATACATTAAGTCTGCAGCTTTGCTGATAGAACCATTTTCTTTTACAAACATATCAATTAATTCTGCATACTCTTTTACATGTTCAGAATCTAGACTTGAAAAAACCTTATGAAAAAAACGTTCTGCTATGTTTTTGGGAATAGAATCTATAATCATTCCCATGTCTATTTGGTCATATAACTGAATAACATGACTTTGATGAAGCGTTGTCTTTAAGGCAATCTTACCTTCATTGTATGATTTCTTTAAATCTAGTATATGGGTATAAGCATTGCCTATTCCATACCTAAACTCTATTTTTAAAGTCTCTTTCAAGTAGTCATTTAAATTATTCAGCTTATGAATTAAGATCTGGTCATCCACTTCATGTGTGACAATCATCAAGTTGCCTTGATAATAAAGGGTTAAGTCTGAATCACTTAAATATTTTTTTAAGGTAGACGTATAATCAAAATGATCTGGTACAAGGGATATATCATTTTCCTTAGAGTTACGACCAATGACAATGACACGTCTTTTTTTAAGCGCCTCTAGACCAAACATTCGAAGTCTTGTATTTAACCAAGTCTCATCAATATCTTCTTCAAAAGAAGATGTAATAATGGTATCAAAAAATTGTAGGAGCTTTTCATTTTTAAACTGCTTCGATTGGTTGTAAAGGTGCTCTTTGATTAAGATTTCAGTCATCTTTTTAATGATTTCACCGTACTTTAAGACCTCTTTGCCTTTGCCGGTAATACCTATAACACCAACAATATTGTCTTCTAAAAATATCGGTAGATTAATCCCTGCCACAGCCCCTTGGTATTCATTGTCAAAGTATATGATCAATTCATTTCTAGATTCCAAGACCTTTTTAGCACCACCATGGAAATCACCGATACGCTTATCATCTGTACTGGCTATTATGATGCCTTGATCATTCATCAAATTAATGTCTTCTTCTATTATCTTTGAAATATTATCTACAATATCTTGTGCAATCACACGATTCAGTTCCATAAGCCACCTCCAATTTCATTTTACGTCATAAAAATCACTTTTTCTAGGTTCCTAGAACCAATAAATAGAATTATTAACGCATCATATTGGTCTGTGTACTAAAAAAAGCCTACTCCTAAGAGTAGACTTGATTTATTTCTTATGTGTACCTTTTAGACTGACAATCCTATGAATCAAATCTTTGTTTTCCATATAATAATAACCCATTCTGATAAACTGGAACCTATCTGTACCTGATTCAAAGACTTTATCTAGCCCCTCTTCAACACGACCTTTAGTAATGACCAGTGAATTTGGATTAACGGACTCTATCAAAGTATCATCTGAAGGCGTCTCTAAAAAGAGCTCTTCATAGGTTCTAATTTCAATTTCACGACTTTTCGCAGATACCCAGTGAATGGTGCCTTTTACTTTTCTACCAGTAAAACCTGTACCGGACTTGGTTTCTGGATCATAAGTACAGTGAAGTTCAGTAATTTCACCTGAATCATCTTTGATGATATCATGACATTTAATAAAGAAACCATGTTTGAGTCTAACTTCTCCGCCTAAAACAAGTCGTTTGTATTTAGCCGGTGGATTTTCACTAAAATCATCTTTTTCAATGTAGATCTCTTTGGTTAAAGTGATGTCACGTTTTCCAAAAGACGCATCTTTAAAGTGATTGTCAGCAACAAGTGCTTGATCTGACTCTAAATTGGTAATCACAACTTTTAAGGGATTCACAACCGTCATAAAACAAGGCGCCGATAGTTTGAGTTCTTCTCTGACAAAATACTCTAAAAGCTTGTAATCAATAGTCGACTCATTTTTAGGTACACCTATTTCCTCAAGAAAATCAAATATCATTTTAGGTGTGATGCCACGCTTTTTTAACCCCTTCAAAGTAGGTAGCCTAGGATCATCCCAGCCTTCTAATACACCAGAAGCAACCAATTGCTTTAAGTATCTTTTTGATGTCACCACGCCTGTTAAATTAAGTCTTCCAAACTCAATTTGTCTTGGTAGTGGTTTATCTAAATTTAAATTATTTAAAACCCATTCATATAGGGGTCTATGGTTAACAAATTCATTAGAACACAAGGAATGCGTAACACCCTCAATGTAATCTTGAATTGGGTGGGCATAGTCATACATTGGATATATACACCACTTATCACCTGTACGGTAATGGTCTTTCTTTAAGATTCTGTAGATAACAGGATCTCTCATATAAAGATTGGGACTGGCCATGTCAATCTTAGCACGAAGCACACACCCGCCTTCTTCAATTTCACCCAAACGCATCTTTTCAAACAAGTCTAGATTATCTTCAATTGACCTGTCTCTATAAGGACTATTTGTGCCTTTTTCTGTTAAGGTCCCTCTATAAGTACGCATCTCATCTTGCGTAAGATCACATACATAAGCCAAACCTTTATTAATAAGCTCAAGTGCATAGTCGTATATTTGGTCTGAGTAATCAGAACCAAAATAAGCTTCCTGTCCATAATCAAAACCCATCCACTTGAAGTCATCTTCTATGGCATGAACATACTCTATGTCCTCTTTTGTAGGGTTGGTATCATCAAATCTCAGATTAAACTTGCCATCAAACTTCTTGGCCATCTGGTAAGATATATTGATAGCAAATGCTGACCCAATGTGTAAATACCCGTTAGGCTCTGGTGGGAACCTGGTTACAATCTTATTATGTTTACCTGCTTCTACTTCTTTTCTAATTATTTTTTCTATAAAGTTCATTTTCTCCTCCTTCTACTATATGCCAACATGTTTAAAAGTTCTGTTGATATATTTGAAGAACAAGTTCAACGAACGAATTTATCTCATTTCTTGCCCCATGATTCATCACTCTCCTTTATTTTAAGAGCTATTGTATAATAAATACCTACAATGTGCAAGTCTTATTTTGTCGCTATAGCACGTATAGGTGAGCCATCTGCTTGTTTGATCTTAAGCGGCAAGACATGAAGTGTAAATACATCATCTAACCGATCTAGGTTAGTCAGATTTTCTATCATAACCATGTCCTCTTTTAAGAGAATTTTATGTACATCAAAATCATGATTGTCCATAAGATCCACTGAAATACAATCCACACCTAGTCCCTTTAAATGAAGAGACGCTAGATAATCAGCAGCTTCAGTTGTGAGCGCTGGAAACCCATTAAAATAGTCTTTCCTTCCCCACTTCTTATCCCAACCAGTCTTTAGAAGGACAAAATCCACATCAGATAAATCATACTTCTTTAAATGGTCTAAAGAAACATCTCTAATGCAGTCTGTACAGTCAACGACTATGGCATTTCCAACAAAGTGATGGACTGCAAAATCGTCTAAGTTTTTACCCTGATCAAGCATATGGCTTGGTGCATCCATGTGGGTGCCGGTATGAGAATACATGGTCAAAAGTTTTTCTCTAAAACCGTCCTTTTCCATGGTACAAGCTGTCACCAGCTTTGGTTTTTCTGTACCTGGAAACACAGGCATTTCCTCTTCTAAAATATGTGTTAAGTCTATGACTCTCATATAGCCTCCTTTTATATAAAACTTTTTTGAATATTCACACTTTATTTGAGTATAATAAGAATAACCACTATTTGACAAGGAGAACACTATGAAATATCTATTCTTATCTTTATTTTTAATCATCAGTCTCATCAATGTCTTTACTCAAAACAAAAGATTTTCTCCAATTTATAAACGTATAACCAAACCACTGATTATCCCGTTTTTAATACTCTTTTATATGCAAACAGAAACCTATAACAACTTACTGGTCATGGCCTTATTATTTGGATGGATAGGTGACGTCTTAATTATATTTCATCACTACCTTAAAGATGGTCAAACATACAAGATTTATCCTATTATCAGTGGCCTTGCAGCCTTTTTAATAGGACATGTTTTCTACATTTTTCTATTCAAAGATAATGTGGTATTTTCACCACTTATACTTGCCTACATCATTGTTTATATAGCTACCAATATCTCACTATTTAAGATAGGGCTTTTAAAATCTGAAAGTAGCCTGCTTAAAACCAGTCAGAAAAAGCTACTTAAAACAGCCATTCTCCTCTACTCTTTTGTTATTTTGACCATGTCATATTTTAGCTTTTATGTCAATGCGACTGTCTTTTTAGGCAGCCTAAGCTTTTTAGTATCCGATACCATCCTATCTTTAAAAGAGTTCGGTCAAGTCAAACTACCAGAAGAAATGGTGATGATTACCTACATTTTAGCCCAGTTTCTAATTGTTCTAGGAAATATTTAAGCACTTAGATTAAGTCTCTAAGTGCTTTAAGTCCAGTCTCATAGTATACATGCTTTCACCTGGTGGATAATCTTTTATCTCACCAATAACATAAAAACCAAATTTTTCATAAAAATCTCTTGCCTGAAAAGAAAATGTTTCTAGACATATAAAATCCACCTGGGCTTCCTTTGCTATTTCAATGAGCTTTTTAAGCATCTTCGAGCCAATACCCGCATGCCTATTACTTGGTCTAACAAAGAACTCATCTAAATAAATCATCTGCCAGTACATTCTTGCAGACAAGCCACCAATTAATTTTTTATCCTCTTTTTCAGTAATCAAGATGTGCTTAACATAGCCTTCTTGCCTAGAAGCCTTATGATAGGGCGAGTGATCATCATTAAATGAACGTATGGACTTTTTCAGTTCATCTATGATGTCCTGTTTCTTCTCATATTTAATATCCATTAATCCTCCAAATAAGTAGATGGTCCAGGATATTTAGCCATAGCAGTCTTATGCTTCTTAAAGCCTAGTTTATCGTAAAATTCTTCAGCAACAAATGAAGAGGTCAGTCCAAATAATAAATGTTCACCCTCCATCAAATGGTCCATAATGCCCTTACCAATGCCTTTTTTCTGATAAGAAGGTCTGACACCTATATCATGAATCCAGCCATAACATTCACCATCAGAAATCATTCTGCCAGCACCGACAATGGTCTTATTATCCCAAGCTGTAACCACCTTATAAGTGTTTAGAAAGGCTTTCTTGATTTTATCTGCTTGGCCTGCTCTTGCTAAGCCTATAACACCATCTACTTCCGTGTACATATCAACAAGTGACGTCCAATCAATGTCTTTTGTTCCTAGTTTATATTCAATCATATAACCTCCTTATGCTTTAATTATACCTCTCTTTATTAAGGTCTAAAGCTATAATTTGGTTTTAGTCGTTCTTATCAGACATGTACTTGCTGTGAAAAACATGTCTAAGTCCTCTTGTCATAATGAGTGGAATGACTGACAAATGGGTTTCGTTATCAAAGATTGTCATGTTTAGATCTTTATAGCCCATGCCCTTAAGTTTTTCTTCCATCAGCTCTACATTAGAAACCATGCCTGCAAAGGCAGGTTCATAAATTGCTTCTAGGCCACCTACACCTAAGAAAATTTCAGCTTGACTGTTAAATGGATTCATCCACTTAAAGATTGATGATTGATCATAATAGATAGATGGACTGCCAATGATATATTTCGAAAAGATTTTTTTCTTTTGAAACAGGCTGTACAAGGCAAAGAGTCCACTGTAGGAATCACCAAATAATACCGACTCCTTAACAGGATACTTACTTTCTATATAAGGCATAATTTCACTTGTCATAAAATCATAAAACGCACCTGCCCCTCCACCTAAATCAGAATCTAATGACTTAGCGTGTAGATAGTCTCTGTCTCTTAGTGACATATGTTTGGCATCATCTGGATAGCCTATACCTACAACAATAATTTCAGGAATCTCCTGACCAAACTGAAGAAGATTAGAAACACCTTTAAAGATTTCATAAAATATATTGCTATCAAGAACATAAACAAGTGGATAGGTCTTTTCTTTTTCATAGCCAACCGGCAAACAAATAGATATTTTAAAATCATCTTCTATAACTTTACTATGTAAAATATATGTTTCTTCTTTTCTTAATTTCATGATACCCCCTTGTTTTAGGCTATCATATCTGTTTTTTTGAGTCAACAAACAACCAAATCCTCCGCTCTTCATAAACTCATAGCATCATCATTATCTATTTCTAGTTATATGGCCTTCTTTTATGATAGAATAGGTTCAACAAAATACCTTTTGAAAGAATGCTTGACCAGATACAAGCTGGTTTAACTTAATGGAGGAAATATGACGACTAAAAACAAATTAATCTATGGTACCATGGGCCTCGGTGGTGGCTGGGACAAGAATCCTATACAAGAAAAAGATATCCAGCAAGCCAAAGAAATGATTCAAACATGTTTAGATACAGGCATCAAGCACTTTGATCATGCAGATATATACCAGTTTGGTAAAGCTGAAACATGTTTTGGAAAGGCAGTAGAAGAACTGAACATAGATAGACAGTCCTTGATTTATCAAACGAAAGCCAGCATAGATTTAAAGAAAAGTGTGACTGAATACAACCAATCAGGCAATTATATAAAGACTCATCTAGATGACTCTTTGAAAAGACTCTCTACGACTTATGTGGACTACTTTCTGCTTCATAGACCCGACCCACTTACCCAGCTAGACTCATTAAAAAGGTCACTGCATAAGCTTAAAGATCAAGGAAAGTTTTTAAACTTAGGTGTTTCTAATATGAATCACCAGCAAATTGAAATGTTATCTAACAAGTTGGATATGCCGATTGTTGTCAACCAATTGGAAATGAGTTTATTAAAACATGGTTTTGTTGAAAGAACAATTCTTGTCAATCATGAAAACAATCACAAGGTGGATTTTCCAGAAGGAACCATAGAATATTGTGTGCGTCATGATATAGACCTTCAAGCTTGGGGGTCATCTAGTCAAGGCATCTTTTCTAAAACAACACCGGCTAGTATAGAAATAGAAAATACACGAAAGTACTTAAGAGACTTGGCTGAGTTAAAGAATACCACAATCGACAGTTTGGTCATCAAATGGCTGATGAAACATTTCGCTTCCATTTCCCCTGTGATTGGGACAACCAATAAAAACAGGCTTATGAAACTGGCGGATATGCATGCATATAACTTAAGTAGAGAAGAATGGTACAATATACTATTTCAAATTAGAGGAAAACAAATACCATAATCTTGTTTGTAAGGAGGTCCTTGACCTCCTTTTTAAGTTGAGAATACAATTTTTAAAAAAGTCTCTGATCAAAACTACCTTACTATTAATTTTTCATTTAAGGCATCTAAAACTTTACTAAGAACACATGTTCGTGTATAATGAAGGTGTAACTAGATAGATTGTAGGTGATGTGTTGAAAGTAGTTTGTAAACCAATAGAGATGATTGCTTGGTTTGAAAAGGACGGAAAAGTTCATCCTATTAAGTTTCGACTCAAAGAAGATGATCAGAATCAGGTAATCCCCATCGAACGTATTCGGTGTGTTAAACTAGAAAAGCTGGGTGGCAATCAGATGTATGTATTTGAGTGCGAAAGCCACTTTAAAGGTATTATGAAAATTTATGAAATCAAATATGAAATGGATACTTGTAAATGGATGCTCTTCAAAATATAAAAGGTCGCTTCAGCGACCTTTTGTCACACTTGTGACATTATCCTTTATAATAGACAATTGCAGTTTTTACGAATCGCCCTTCTTTTAAAGGTTTCGCCGGCCCAGGAAAATAACCATAGTGACCCATTATATAACGAATCATGGAACCAGAAACCTGACGGTGGCGATGATTCAACTCTAAATCATACTCATGATTCATATAGCCTTCTAAATCATAAACAACCGCTTCTAAGGCAGGACGTCCATTTTTAGTCGACCTGATCATCTTATCTATATTTTCCTCTTTTATAAGATGGTTAAATATCTTCTCAAGCGTTTGATTATCTGAAAACGATTTAAAACGTTTGGATTCTAATAGATACAGTTGAAAATGCATCACACCTCCAAAAGAACCTGTCTTAACTCATCTAAAGACTTAACAGAATAAGTTGGCTCTATATCAAATCTTTTCACATAATCATGTCTGTTTATCCAGCAGGTATCAATGCCAAGTTTTGAAGCCCCCATCATATCTGATGAAGAATCTCCGATATGAAGAATTTCATCTGGTCCACATTCAAAGTAGTCCATCACAGCCTTAAACATCATGCCATTGTCATTGGCCTTATAAGAACCAATACGTTCTGAGATAAAAACACGGTCAAACTGAACGGCCCTTACATGTTTTTCTAACATCTCCATATCTGCATCCGTTACCAAACAAGTCTTATAGACTTCATGAATATCTCTTAAAAAAGCCTTGCTATCCTTATACCAAACAGCTTCATTATGAGCCTGTAAAAAGACATTCACAGCTTCCTTATAATCAAAATCCAACTTTTCTTTTTCAACCATTTCATGAAAGCATTTGCTAAAGATTTCTCTTAAGGTTTGAAACTTTTCATCGTAGCTTTTAACTTCGTGAAATTGATTAACCAAGTACTTGCTCATAAAGCCTGCATGACTTTCACAAAGTTCTTCTGTATATTTTTCTTTTAATATGCTTTCCCATATATTATTTTTTTGACAGCTGACATCTACAAGGGTTTGAAACATGTCAAAACTGATTACTTTATATTTTTTCATAGTCACCTTCCAGTTACATCATACAAAAAAGCACTCCTAATGACCACTATTTTACATAATAATTCATGAAAATACACTTTTTTTATGTTTGTGATAAAACTGTGACATAAAATTTTTATACTATAATCACAAAATGGAACTCGTCTATTTAGAAAGGAGGAAAATATGACAAGTATCAGTAGTTACTCAAACGTCTACATGCAGCCTCGCCCTAATCCACCTAAAGTTGATACCAATAACGATCAATCTTTAGATTTAGAAGAACTTGAATCTTTCTCTAAAAAAGTAAGTGACAAGCAAGGGACTTCCTTTGATGCAGCTGAAGTTATGGCTAAATACGACACTGACCAAGATGGTTTGATTAGTAAAGCCGAAGGCAGCAGTCTCAAAGAAGACAATGCCTTCAATTTGGAATCCCCACAGGACGCCCAAATGAAGATGATGTCTTCTAGACCACCTAGACCGCAAGGCGGCGGACAAGGCAATATGAATGTTACTTCTACAAGCGATCTTGCATCAACAATGCTTGAAGCACTTGAAGAAGATGAAACAGATGATTCAGATTTAACAAGTCAATTGCTTAAAGCTTTAGATTCTAGTGCTACAAGTACATACTCGGCTGCTGAAATCGCAGAGTACGACACAAATGGTGACGGTCAAATTGATTCCATTGAAGAAGCTCTGATGAAGTTGACTTCAGAAGATTCATCAAATAGCGCCTTATTTGAAAAAGCTTTAAGTGCTTATCAAGATCAATTATCTGATATGAGTGACCCGAGTGATTTTAATACTTTTACCATCTAAAAAAGAGTTCAATTGAACTCTTTTAACATTTTTTCTCTATGGCCATTATATATGGCGGATTATTTCTTTGATTGATAAAAGATGACTTCATAACACTGTAGTCCTTCTGATTTAATCCTTTCAAGTAAATGTCTAATGCTTCAGATTCCTCAGCGCCTTCGTCATGACCTGGATAAACCACCACCCATAAAATACCATGGGTTTTTAAAAGTCTTAAAGAAGCCTCAATGGCTTCGAGTGTTGTTTCTTTTAATGTGGTAATAGTCTTATCAGCCTTCGGTAAATAACCTAAGTTAAAAATCACAAAATCCACAGGCCCATCAATATAGGTTTCCATGTTCTGATGACCGTCGCAAATCAGCTTGTAATTGCTTCTATCTTCTAACTGGGCTTTTGTCATTTCAATGGCTTGTTCTTGAACATCAAAACCATAAACCATGCCCTCAGGTCCAACTATGTCTGATAAAAACTTTGTATCATGACCATTGCCTGTTGTAGCGTCAATACATCTATAACCTTCTTTAACCACCATCTGTAACATCATTTTTGTCATAATGGTTACATTTTCTATAATTTTTCCTCTCATAAGAATCTCCTCTAAGCCATTATACACGACATATAGATTATTTAGAACAGGCATTTAATCTCTAGAACCATTTGATCAAAATGCCATGCATCCCCTTATAATAAATCATTTTACGTCCCTTTCTAAACAAAATAATAGCCGAAACCTCTTTTAGTGATGATATGATTTTTCTTATTTTCAAAAGAGTTCAGTTTTTCTCTTAATCTGCTAATGGTCACATCAACCGTTCTGATATCACCAAAATAGTCATAATTCCATACATCAGTTAGAAGTTGTTCTCTTGTAAAAACCTTATTGGGATGTCTTGCAAAGTATTCAAGAAGCTCATATTCTCTAGCCGTTAATTCAATCAAGCTACCATCACATTTGACTTCTAGGTTTTCTCTGTTAATTTCCAGGTTGTCAAAAATAAGAAGATGTTCTTCACTGATAGGACTCCTATCATGACTTGGATGTTCATAGACCTGGACACGCCTAATATTGGCATCCACTCTTGCAAGAAGTTCACGAATATTGAAAGGTTTGCTGATGTAGTCATCCGCTCCTAAGCTAAGGCCTAAAATCTTATCCGTCACGTCTTCACGCGCCGTCAACATGATAATCGGTGTTGTCATTTTTGTTCTTAGTCTGTTACAAACTTCAAATCCATTGATCTCCGGAATCATGATATCCAGTAAAACCAGGTCTGGTTTTTCTCTAGACGCCTTTTCTACTGCTTCAGCTCCATTGTATGCTTCTAACACCTTATAGCCTGATTTGCTCAAATGAAACTTTAAAATATCTACAATGGCTTTTTCATCATCTACAACCAATATCTTACTCATGTACGCCCCCTTTACAATGACTAACAACTTATTATTCCATAAAATAATCCTATTATTTGAGATTTAAAACTTTTGTAATCAAACTGTATAAAAAGAAACAATGATAGACTACAATTGAAGATGGAGGGCGTATGATTAAAGGCATTATTATATTCGGACCTAATGGTTCTGGTAAGACTACATTAGGAAGAGAACTTGCAGAAAAACTAAATTATAAGTACATGGACATAGAAGATTATCACTTCTTAAAATCCGACATTCCCTATACAAAATTTCGTTCAAAAGACATCCGCAATCAATTGATTTTAGAAGACATGGTTAAACATGAAAAATTTGTGTTATCTGCTTTAACCGGTGATTTTACAGACCAAATCATGTCTTTTTATGATTTAGCGGTCTACATATCAGCACCACTCGAAGTGCGTTTAAAGCGCATTAAAAACCGTGCCTATTTACAGCACGGCGAAAGAATCTTAAAAGGTGGCGATATGCATGACCAGGAAAATGAGTTTTTTAGTCATGTGAAAAACAAATCACTTGTGTCCATCGAAGCATTTAAAGATCAACTTAAGTGTCCCATCATTTATTTAGATGGGGAAAATAGTCTAGAAGATAATCTTGAAAACCTCTTAAACTCTATATCAAAGATCTCATATTAGGGTACTCATCATCCCCTACACCACCTGACATGGCATGGACTCTTGTCCTTACCAAACTGGCTCTTGAAATAATTTCTTTTCCAAATCGTTCCCTTAGATCGTCAATGGTCTGGTCCAGTCTTTCTATTTTTTCATCTTCTGGCTTTAAAAGATAAAGCTGTCTTGGTAGTTCTTCTTGCAATTGAGAAACCCTGACACCTAGATGCCTTATGGGTGTACCATCCCACAGCAAATCAAAAAGCCTTTTGGCTTCTTCATAAATATCATTGGTACTTGAAATGGTATATAAGAGCTTATGCTGTTTTTGAACCGTATTAAAGCCATTGGTCTTAATGTGAATGGCCACCACGCTGGCTCGCATTTCAATAGCCCTTAAACGCATGCCAACACTTTCAGACAAAGAAAGCATATAGTTATAGGCATCTATTCTTTCCGTTATATCATAAGGAATGGTCGTTGAGTTACCAATACTCTTTACTAAACTGTATTTGATGTCTCCCACAATGGAAACATCTCTTCCCCAAGCGAAATTATAAATAAGCTCTCCATGACTTTTTAAAATATGTCTTAAAAAAGCCAAATCGGAATTGGCTAAATCACCAACTGTATAAATACCATACTTAAGAAGTTTGGCCTCTGTTGCCCGTCCAACCATAAAAAGTTCCGAAACTTCAAGCGGCCATAACTTTTTCTCTACTTCATCAGGAAAAAGTGTATGAACATTATCTGGTTTTTTAAAATCAGAAGCCATTTTTGCTAAAAGCTTATTGGTTGAAATACCTATATTTACTGTAAAGCCAAGTTCCTCTTTGATCCGGTCCTTAATGGCTGTAGCAGCTTCTACAGGCGAACCAAACAAATGCTCTACCGATGTATAATCTAAAAAACATTCATCTATGGAGAATATCTCCACAGAGGGTGAATACTCTCTTAATAGAGCCATCATGGCCTTACTGGCCTTTGTATAAACATTGTATCTAGGTGGCACCGATACCAGGTGTGGACATAACTTAAAGGCGTCCACCAACGTATGTGCTGTTTTCACACCGTATTTTTTGGCTGGTATGGATTTAGCTAAAACAATACCAGACCTCTTTTTTGGATCCCCTCCTACTATAGAAGGTATTTCTCTTAAATCAATGGTTTCCCCATGTTGCAAACGGTCAATGGCTTCCCATGAAAGAAAAGCCGAATTGACATCTATATGAAATATTATTCTTGACATACCATCACTCCCACTTCCATCATACCAAACATACGTTTGGTTTTCTATATCAAATCACCACAAACGCTACATTTCATTATGAGAAGATTTGAATGTTTTTCTCACTCTAATATGATATAAAACAAATCATTTTCACATTTTGAAACATCTTGTTTATTTTTTCACATTTAGGATATGAGTAACATGATAAAAAGGAGGCAGTATGAAACTTTTACAAAAATTATTACTTATTATCTTATCACTAATCCTTATAACAAGTTTAGCGATTGGTATCTTTTCTTACTATAAAGCATCAACAAGTACCAATGATTTAATGATGAGTAAAGTTGGTGACCAACTAAAATTAAGGACAGAACTTATTGAAGAAAAAATAGCCAATACACAAAATACGATTTCACTTATCTCAAATGACAAACGTATAATGGATGTGCTTTCTGGCGGTTCTAAAGCTGAAGCGACAGAGGCATGTACGACTACTCAGAAACAGTACTCTGAATTGATCAGTTTAGTTTCCGTTGTTGATAAAAGCAATGCGGTACTCATTGCTGATGAAAAAAATGCAGGTGTTGTAGGTGCGGATTTAAGTCAAAGAGATTACATAAAAGATGCCATGAAAACAAAGAAAATGGTGGTCAGCGACCTGATTGTTTCTAAAGCTTCAGGTTCAAAGGTCATTGCCATCTGTCAGCCTTACTTTATAGGCAATGAATATCAAGGCTCTGTTGTAGCAACAATTGATTTCGCACTTATTTCAGATGTCGTTTCCGACACTAAAATCGGTACCAAGGGATACGGTTACATGATTGATATTACTGGTGATAATGCTGGTACATTTGTAGCCCACATCAATAATGAATATGTGGAAGACGAAACAAGTATGTTCAGCTTTGAAGATAAGGCCATTCACGCTGTAGCCAACAACATCATTAACAAAGCTTCAGGATCTGAATATTACACATTTGATGGTGTTTCCAAATATGCACAATACGTCCAAGTTGAAAACTGGGGTTTTGTTATTACAGCTGATGAAAGTGACTTAAATGCGACTTCTATTTCCATTAGAAATGTGATGATTATTACCATCATCATAGGCATTATTGCAAGTAGCCTTATTTCTTACTTCTTGGTTAAAAACATCATTACCCAGCCTATTACTCAACTAGAAAAGGCCATGAGTCAAGCAGGCGCAGGTAATCTGAACGTTGATGTTCAAATTCATTCCAAAGATGAAATCGGTAGCCTTTCAAGGTCATTTATGAAGATGATTGATTCTCTAAAGGATGTCTTAACAACCATTAATATCGCTTCTGAACAAGTCTTAACAGGCTCTCAGCAACTTTCTGATTCAAGTA
Source organism: Acidaminobacter sp. JC074 (assembly GCF_022496765.1). GTDB lineage: Bacteria > Bacillota > Clostridia > Peptostreptococcales > Acidaminobacteraceae > JABXKX01. The sequence continues at coordinate 70,054 of NZ_VANV01000009.1, forward strand.
TGTCTTTATCTCAAGGGGCAACAGAACAGGCAGCCTCTATCGAGGAGCTGACTGCAACCATTGAACAGATTTCTGTACAGACAGAACAGAACGCACAAAATGCCAACAATACCAAACGTATCGTTGATGAAGCTAAAATACATGCAGAAACAGGCAACAAGCAAATGGATGAAATGCTTCAGTCAATGGCTGCCATTGATGAATCATCTAACAATATATCTAAGATTATAAAAGTTATAGATGATATTGCCTTCCAGACAAATATCCTAGCCTTAAATGCAGCTGTAGAAGCAGCTCGCGCAGGTGAACATGGTAAAGGCTTTGCAGTTGTTGCAGAAGAAGTTAGAAACCTTGCAGCACAATCTGCTGATGCAGCCAAGGAAACGACAGTTCTAATTGAAGGTTCCATAGAAAAAGTAAAAGATGGTACGACCATCGCCAATGATACGGCTGAATCACTTAAGAAGATTGTTGATGAAATCAACTCAACCACGACCCTTGTTACTGAGATTGCGGAAGCTTCTTCAGAACAAGCCTATGGTGTCAATCAGATCAACGACGGTATCACCCAAATATCAGCAGTTGTACAAACAACCTCTGCAACTGCAGAAGAAACAGCTGCTGCAAGTGAAGAGCTTTCAGGACAAGCTGCTATGTTACAATCCAAGGTTGCCACATTTAAATTATAGATGCAAAAAACCATCAGCCAAGCTGATGGTTTTTATAATGCTATAAATAAGATGCCTGTATGAAATACCATAGGCATGATGATGTTGTTGAAACGAAAATACATCTTCTGTAATATCAGCTGAGTGGCAAGACCGATAAGTATATAAACACCCAACTCACTCAATGTGATGCTTTTAGTTACAAAAGGTACCACACTGTATAATAAGCCTAGAATAATGCCTGCGATAACAATGCTACCCCATTTGCCAAACGAAGCCCTTAAACGATTGGCAGCATATCCTCTGAAGATGATCTCTTCACTTATTACGATTATAATGATTTTCAATAACAAATCTTGAGTATAAAATACCAAAGATAAAATCATCAAACCCAGTATCCATAAAGATTTTCTTTTACTCATACCAAGTGATGTTAATGTAGATTCCTGAAAATAAACCATACTGATCACACCAAAACATGGTACAACATACATAAAAATATTTACTATGAAGTTTTCTCTAGTTAATGATATACCAGATACAGTTTTGGTCCAGTAGACCAAAAGATAGGCAAAGAGCAAATAGATGAGTAAGAAACTCGTCGCAATCATCCCTTCTCTATCTGTGTGTTTCAATTGATTTCTTTCCAAATTTAGCCTCCACATTTCTGCTTCAGCATAACATGATTGTATAAAGGAATCACTTAAATAATCTGATTATGAATTAAACTTAATACCTTGATGTGATTATTAAAAACTTTGTAACGAAGATTCATAGTATCCAATAATAGTTAACGTTTCAGGAAAAAAATCATATGCGAACTTTTATCAGTTATAGGTTCTACAGTGTTGATATCACCCGACTCTAACATGATATTAAAGGCATTGTTTTTTATAAAGTCTCTAATCTCATCAACAGTCCAAATCTTATAGTCTCTGGCTATCTGTATTCTTCTCTTAATACGGTCATCCTTGAACTCAGTTACAACAATATGATCTTGTCTGGTCATTTCAAGAAAATTGAAATGACTTCTGATTCTATTCTCCACCCTCATCTTAGTTCTTGGATTTTCTAAATACTCAACCTTTTCTTTATCCTGATCTACAATCAAGCGATTGATATTTGGATATTCACACTCTATGACAAAGACGCCTACATCTGATAAATGTCTTTTAACAGATTCAAACATATTGTAAATCTCATCCTCGCTCATAATAGAATTGATAAGGTTACCTGCCGCAATGATCAAATCATATTTTTCATTTAAGTCAAATGAACACATATCCCCTAATACTATGGTTGTATTCTTTTCTAAATCATCATCTAGTTTTTCCTCATGAAGATGGATCATATCTCTATGAATCTCTAAACAAGTGACATCGTAACCTTCTTTTGCTAAACCAATACTAATGGTTCCACTACCTGAACCAAGTTCAAGAATCTTACCACGATATTTGTGGGCAATGTTAACATAGGCGTCCACATCTATCTGATTTCTATTTGTTAAATCACTCACTTCTGATAGTAAACCAATATACCGTTTCAATTTAGCCTCCTTATGCTTTAAGAATCATTTCATCCATTTCATTTATCAAGCTTTTCTTTTCTTCTTCGCTAAACTTCAGTTGACTTTTTAGCTTTCTTGATGTTTCATCAATATTTCTATCAAGTCTAGAAAGTTTATCAAGTGCACCATTGATCTTATCTTGTACCATCATATCCATAAAGAAACCATCAAAGAAGTAGTCTGCAAATCCCATATAATTTGCGATATCTATATTAGACGTCATGGTCATGTTTACATCTGAAAGTTCCTTAGAAAGTGTTTTCAGGCTATAGTTAAGTTCATTGATGATGTTTTGGGCCGTAGACATATGGTCTCTTTTGGCCATTGTAACCAATAGACCGCCTCCCATCATGTCCCAGACACCTAAGTTTTTAGCATCTTTTAACTCATTTAACGCCGAACCAGTTTTTCTTTTCACGGCATTACTAGCACCAATGGCTTCTGACAGTTCTTTTATGTCTGATTCAAGACTTCTTTTCTTGTTTTCCAAGCTTTCTAACCGCGTCCACAAACTAGGATTTTTAAGAGCTATTTCACTTTTCTTTTCTTCTAGCGCTTGCAGATAATCAGCTTGAACTTGGTGCTTTTGGCTGACTTGTTTTTTAAGCTCACTTATTTCATCTTGAAGTGACTCAACTTCAAAAACAATTGTATCATAAACCCTTTTGGCTTCTATAGCTTCAAGTTCTTCTTTTTCAAGCTTTTCCTGTCTATTGTTAAATAAGGTCGCCACAAAAGATTGAAAAGAAACACCAGCTATTTTTTCGACGTCCTTGTTTTCTTTTTTTAATCTAAGTAGAGCATCATCTCTTTTACTGATTAAATCTGACAGATCTCTAGTTAAACTTGATAACCTTTTTTCTGAGTGATTAATTTGAGCCAATGCTTGTGTAAGTTGTTCCATTGTTTGATTCATCTCTTACCCCATTTTCTCTATCATTCTAATAACTGAACGTTCCTTGGTATACTCTTCTATTTTATTTACAGGCACCCATTTTAAATCATGAGATTCATCTGAAACCTTTAAGGGCCCCCTATCATCTGCTTCGTAGATAAATCTAATATCATAATGATAATGCGCCTGCTCTGACTTTCTCTTTGGAATCAAGTGTACATCTACATCATAAATACCTTCTTCAACAAGTGTTAAGTATTCTAAACCCGATTCTTCAATACCTTCTCTATAAGCAGATGATTCTACACTTTCGTCAAGCTCAGTATGGCCACCCAGTTGTACCCATATGTTAAGCTTCAAATGGTGTGTAAGGAGTACCTTATCCCTTGTTTTGTTGACAATCCACGCAGAACCTGTGATATGACCTTTTGGATTGACTTTGCCTAAATAATCATCCGTGCTCTTTAAGTATTCAATGGTCTTTGTCACCATATCTCTTTCCTGTAAATCAAATGCCCTATATCTTTTTAAAGCTGCAATTAATTCTGTTTTCAATATTACCTCACTTTACTTGTATCAAGCCAGTCCAGACCAGTGCTATAATCAAAGCCAAATAAGGATACTGCTTAATATATCTAGAAGAATCCTTGTAGAAGACTTTTAAACCAATATAACCTATTAGGATTGAAAGCATCGCCAAAAGATCTGGCAACCAGATTTTCCAAGTACCTGACTCTATATCTTGTAGGACTAAGCTGAATAAGGAGGTACTTGTCGGCATGCACATCATCAGTAAATTGAAAAGTGCCACACTTAAATAAATCCATCTACCTTTACTCATCCTTCACCTCTCTTCTATTATACGCTAAGATGGTCTATATGCTAATGGTCAAGGAAGAATTTCTCAAAAAAGAAAAAGGTGACATGGTCACCTCAATAAATTAAATATAATTGCGTCTTATTTGTCTTCTCTTGTGTTGCCCATAAATGCGATTGCAAGCATACCTGGTCCTACATGTGAAGCAATTGTTGCAGACAACTCAGAAATGATAATCTGCTCTTCTTCCATATGCTCCAGTAATTGCTTTTTAAGCTTGATAGCCTCGTCTTCTACATGCCCATGACCAATGATCAACTTGTCATACGCATGGCCACTGAAATGTTCTTTGTACTTGTCAATGAGAAGTTTAATTGACTTTTTTCTACCCTTGACCTTTGCATAAGGTTTTAAAACCCCTTGTCTGTTAACGATTAAAATCGGCTTAATATTCAAAAGTGTACCCACAGCCGCTTCCGCTGGTGACACTCTACCACCATTTTTAAGATGGTGTAAATCATCTACTGCAAACCAGTGGTTGGCTTTCATTTTATTGTCTTCAAGCCAAGACTCAACTTCATCAATAGAAGCGCCACTTCTTACCATATCAACAGCTTTAACTGTTAAAACACCTAATCCAATAGATGCAGAAACTGTGTCCACCACCCTAATATCAGCATGAGGGTATTCTTCTTTTACAAGGTCTGCACCCTGTCTGGCATTATTAATGGTCCCACTCAGACCTGATGAAAATCCTATGTAAATCACAGTATCATGATCTTTTATATGTTCTTTAAACTTTTCAGCAAATCGATAAGCGTTGATCTGTGCAGTTGAAGGCAAAATTCCTTCTTTTAACTTGCCATACAAGGCTTCATGTGTAAAAGTCTTACCTAGATCATCGTAATACTCAAAACCATCAATGTTTACCGGCATACCAATGATATCTAGAACATCCTTATTACTTTCTACATAGCTTAGCGGTAAATCACAACAGGAATCTACCACGATAAATGTCTTCATACTTTCACCTCCTCATTTAACATTATAGTCAAATAGAATCAAGTTTAAATGAGCTAGGAATAATTTTATACTAAATTAATATCCACTTAAGAAAGCTTAAAGCTCAAGATAAACTCAAATCATCTTAGCTTTTGTTACTTATGAAAAATTTGTGTTTAAACAAAAAAAAGAAAATAACACTTTGGTTATCTTCTATACAAGCCCTTTTCTTTTAGATACTCATAAACCACTTGATTTTCTTTTAGGTATAGGTCTCTTGCAATTTCCTTATCACCAGGAAGCGTAGGATCAAAAGCATATTGAGCCTTTATGATGTCACATTCTTCTATGGTGCCGTCTTCGTAGATTTTAAAATGTTCATCAGAAAACTCATGGCTGATGCAGTAAAACTCTAAGTAATTGCCTCTATCATTTGTATCTTCAATAAATCGAATTTCCCAAGCGTCTTTTTTAATCACATGGCTGTTACTGCTATCGATTACACAGTCTTCTAATAGAAGACCCCACTTTAAGAATCGATTGGCAAATGCACGCTTTACATCTTCTTTAACTCTATACATAGCATCACCTCTATTATTTATATACCTGTTTTGTGGCAATTTAAGCATTTTCTTTGTACAATTGAAAAGAGGTGACTGATGAAGATAGATCGATTAATTGGAATTTTAATGCTTTTAATTAACAGAGACAAGCTAACAGCAAAACAACTAGCAGAACACTTTAACGTGTCTGTTAGAACCATACAAAGAGATATGGATACACTAACCCTTGCTGGCGTACCTTTGTATGCAGAAACCGGCTCAAAAGGCGGTTATCAATTGATGGAAAACTATAAGCTTAGTAAATCTTATCTCAATAAAAATGAAGCAGATATTTTAATGACTTTTTTAAAAGGGCTAGAACAGGCCGCTCCTTATTCTGATGTCAAATCCATGATCAACAAGTTTGATGCACTTTCAGAGAATCAAGGTTCGTTAGATAAAATGGTCATCCACCTAACACCTGGTCTTGATAACGATTTGTTTAAAAACCATTTAGCATGTCTATCAAATGGCCGAGACTTAACTAGAAAAGTCAAAATCACTTACTTAAATATCGACTATAAAGAAACTACCCGCATCATTTGCCCTTATACACTGGTCATGTACGGTAGTGTTTGGTATGTCTATGGCTACTGTGAACTCAGAAATGATTTTAGGATGTTTAAACTTTTTAGAATCCTATCTTGTGAACTTTTAGATGAAAGCTTTGAACTATTAGAATTACCATCGCCACTGCCATGGGAATCGACCATAGACAGTCGCCATGAAGTGGTAAGAATCAAACTGGAAATTGACAAGAAACTACAAGGCAAACTACCTGAATACTTCGACCCTAAACATATGACCATCTTAGAAGACAAGATACTGGCCACCATCAACTTTCCTTTAGATGAATGGGTCTATACCCTCTTAATGGGCATGGTGCCTTATGTTAAAATACTTGAACCTGATTGGCTACGAAGAGAATTCGTTTCTAGATTAAATAAATCCATCGTTCTGAACAACTATGACATATAGGTGTCATAATTACCTTGATAAAATGTATTCAAGGAGGAAATGAATATGAAAATATGTCAATCGTGTGGTATGCCTATGAATGATGAGGCAATGTTTGGTAAGAATGCAGATGGTAGCAAAAACGAGGAATACTGCCTTTACTGTTATCCTCAGGGTCAATTTAACAAGCCTGATGAGACTTTTGAGGAGATGGTTGAAACCTGTGTGCCTTTTATGATGAAAGAGGGGCATACAGAAGCTGAAGCTAGAAAATACCTAACAGACAATCTTAAAAACTTAAAAAGGTGGCAATAGATTCCTCTATTACCGCCTTAAGTCTAAAGTTATTTTATTAAACACTTCTATGGAGGTGTTTATTTCATTTTCATAGGCTTTCTTAGCATAATTATCTACAGCCTTTACATCTTTCGGTCCATGATGCATGGTAACTGGACCTTTTATACAACCACCCTTACAGGCCATACCTTCTATAAAGACATCCTTTAATTTCTTAAACTTCAACTGCTTAAGGGCCTTATCACACTCTTTGATACCATCACAGTTGATGACATCTAAAGGTTTATCTGTTAGGTCCTTATAATAGGACACAACAGCACTCGAAACCCCACCAGAGGCAGCAAACTTTCTGCCATGATAAGACGCATTGTTAAGGGGTGATCCTTCTAAAGTTTCAAGATCAATGCCTTTTGCATCAATTAAGGCATCGAGTTCTTCAAATGTTAGCACATGAGCGATTTCAGGATAAGATAGTTTCTCATGTTTTTTGGCTATACAAGGTCCAATAAAGACAATCTCACTTTGAGGATCTATCGATTGAATCAAACGAGCCGTTGCCACCATTGGTGAAACAGTGTTTGATACAGAAGTCAAAAGCTCTGGATAATTTAACTTGATTAAGTTAACAAAGCCTGGACAGCAAGAAGAAGTCATTGAATCGGTCTCTTTTTCCATGAATTCTTCTACCTCATGTTTAACGATTAAATCAGCACCGAGGGCAACTTCTACAACATCTCTAAAACCAAGTTTTTTTATCCCGGTTATCACTTGTTCTAGGGGAACATATTGAAACTGTGTTGCAAAAGCAGGTGCCAAAATAGCATAAACATTAGAAGAGCTGTCCAAAAGCTTTATCACTTCCAAAATCTCTGATTTATCTTGAATGGCCCCAAAGGGACAGTTATAAACACAAGCACCACATGAAATACATAAGTCATAATCTATAACAGCGGTCTTATTCTCATCCATATGAATGGCGTTTGTCGGGCAACCTTTTCTACAAGGACGCATAACATCTGCAATGGCACTGTAAGGACAGGCGTCCTTGCACTTGCCACATTCTATACACTTTTTATGGTCAATTTCTGCTTTGCCAGCTCGAATGCTGATAGCATCCACTGGACAAGCGCCTACACATCTATGGGCTAAACAGCCTCTGCAGGTTTCTGTTACAACATATCTGTTGACCAAACATTGGTCACAAGCTGAAGGCAACACTTCAACTATTTCTTGTTTGTTTTTATTACCACCCATGATCAGATCTATACGTTCACATGTAACTGCTCTCTCATGGTGGACACAACATCTTACACGACCTTCAGGACCTGGATTGATCAATTTAGGGAGCTTAATAATCTCTTCAATTAATGTGTTTTTCATGGCTGCTTTTGCCATCAAACTCAATACTTCATGTTTTACTTTCTGTACTTCATTTTCATATTGTCTCATCTCATCACCTGTCCGTATCTATTAAGGTTACAATTTTCCCCATTGTCCTTAATTCCTCAACAATACCTTCCACCACCTTAACCTTTATACTTAAGTCGCTTGGGAAGTTAGGATTTTGGTGCGCTGGATTAATGGCATGTCCCATATGTATGTTGATGTGGGTTGAATCTTCAATAAGCAGTTTCAAAAGTTTACTAACACCATCTTCTTGATTGAAGATAGGTTCTTCACAAGAAGTGTTTAGCCTTTTGAGTTCGTCATAAACCATCTTTAAAGTCAGAACCCCTTCTGTCACAAGATCGATGCCTCTTATTTTGGCTATTGGAGGTATCTTAGGATCCAGATATTTAATATCCGTAATGATCTCTCTTTTAAGTTCTCTAGATACAATATTGGCTGCTGTACCGCCACAAACAATCTTTTTACCTTGTTTCTTAATAAAGGTCTCAACAACATCTTTATCTAAGTCACTATCTGTAGGTGGTCCAGTCAACAACTGTATCTTCTCAGGCAGCCTGATCTTAATGGCAATAGCAGTTGTATCATCACCTGGTTTATTGTCATAAAGCTTATGACAGACTTCAATAAGTCTTCTATTTAACTTATCAGCCGACTTGAGCTCTTGATTTTCTATGTATTCAGCTACATGTCGCCATTCCCATCCATGATTTAAAAACTTACCTACACCTGCATGGATAACCCCGTCTGATACCACAATGATTTCATCTCCAATTTGAAGTTTAAACTCAGAAACCATGACTTTTTTCCCCGATGAATAAATTGGTTTCTTATCAACCGTTCTTAAACGGTGTTTCCTTAAAAGAAAGGTTGGTGGATTATCAAACTCAATAATCTTGCAGTTTAAGTCTTTATCTATGTCTACAATGGTAAATGTTGCATAGGCAATTTTTCTTACCTGACAGACAGGCAAGGTATTGGTGATGGTATCAATGGTATCTTGTAATGTAGCCCCTTTATCCAACATGGTAATCATAATCTTACTTGTTAGGGTTGCTAGGATATTGGCTTTTACACCCGAACCAAGCCCATCAGCGAGTACAACAATGGTCCTATTTTCTGATTTTATGACTTCTACCTTATCACCACAAAGTTCCTCACCATACTTATTTAAAGAGTGATAAGACAAATCAACATAATGTGCATTTATCATATCTTGTCCTCTCCTAAAACGATGTCTCTTAACTTGTTAAGACCAATCTTAGTCTCTGCAGTGGTCTCACCAAGAAGACTTGCAATTTCCTGAGCAACTCTCATCTGCTTGTTAATGACCTCTTGTACCGTATCAAGGGTCTGTGTTTTCATCACAGTCATCTCTTCTTTTTTTCTTTCCTCATAAGTCACATCCGTAAGAATCCCCACATAAGTTTTCCCCTCATGTATACGGATTAGATTCATAAAAAAAGTCTTGTCCACATGGTCTAGATATAGCTTTTGACTCACATGTTGTGTTTCTGGATCTCTGAGCTTATCAAATACATCGCTAGAGATGACAGCATGTATAGGCCAACCATCTAACTTAATCTTATCTTCATTAAAGATCTGATTGAATGCAGGATTGACCTCCTGAATTCTTTGCTCCTCATCTAATATACAAATAGCATTTGGACTGTTATCAAAGATGATACTTTGCAAGCTTTCTACCTTATGCTTTAATCGATCCATACACAGATCAATGTCTGAATAACCCTTAACAACTGCAATTGCCTTGTTATAACATGTTTTATAACCACATGCACCGCAATTGATTTGGTCACTTTCCGTGTATTTCCCCATATCCATTAAAACATTAAAAACTTGTGCTTCATCGACTTCCTGATTCACATAGGTCATATCCTTAAAAAGACGGGTAATTTCAATGTCTGTAACTTCTTCGAAATGATCCTCAGTTTTTTGATCCATATAGGCAATCAGTTTTTCCATTCTTCTAAATGTATTAGGCGCTTGCTTTGGTATTTCTGGACCATTTAAACAGCCGCCGGAACAAATATTAAGTTCTGCACAAAAGCCGTTAATAGAATCCGATTCGACTGCTTCTAAAAAACTGTTGCACTCTTCTATGCCTTGCAAATGAAGGTGTTTGTAATCCGCTTGTGAAAGTCTCCCACCAATTGGAAAAGATCGTCCTCTCATGGTAGATGGTGTATCAAACTCAGACACTTCAAGTTCTTTTAAATCTATTTCAGCTTCCTCAAACCATTCCTCAAGCTCTCTAAAAGTCATAACTGCATCAATGGCATCTTCAAACTCTGAGGCCTCTGCTTTTTTGGCTATACATGGTCCGATGAAGACCGTTTTTATATCACCGTATCTTTTCTTCATATCACGACCATGAGCCACCATTGGTGAAATGACAGGCAAGGCTTGGTCTGTGGATTTTCCAAAGTTATGCTGGAGTAAATACATACCTGACGGACAGCATGATGTAATGATGTTTTTCATAGCTTGGCTTTCAATAACACGGTCATAAGCTTGAGATACAATCTCAGCCCCTCTTGCTGTTTCTTCTACATATTCAAATCCTAAATTCCTTAAAGCCTTGGCCATTTGAAGTGGGTGGTCCATAACAAATAAACCTGCAAAAGATGGCGCTATAGAAACGGCTACCTTATTTTTACCAGCCAACAATGTTTTTACTCGGTGTTCATCTTTATGAATTGTTAGTGCACCTTGTTTACAGTGAACCAAACACTGACCACACTTGATGCATAGATCGTCCACAATATGTCTGTTATTAGGTGTGAATGCTATTGCCTTAGTAGGACAAAATCTCAAGCATTTAAAACATTCATCACATTTGTCTGAATGAAATTCTATAAATTTCATACCATCACCCCTTCATGACCTTGTCCATGACCTCATTAACTGTTAATGGTGATACTGAAACAATTTCCTTTTCATCTATTTCTACTGAAACAGCTTGTGAGCACTTTCCTAAACAGAACGATGACTTTAAAATGACTTCTTCTGTTAAATGATGGTCATCAAGGTATTTTTCAATACCTTTGATGACATCATAAGAGCCTTTTAAATGACATGCGCTGCCGATACAAACTTTTATTATCATATCTGCTCCTTATGCTTTAAATGCATTCATGTACATTTCTTTTATTTCACTGATTAATGGGTATCTAGGGTTGGCACCAGTACACTGGTCGTCGAATGCCTGAATACTCATATCTTCTAATGATTTCATAAACTTCACTTCTGAAACACCAGCCTCTTTAATAGAAGCAGGAATATCTAAAGATTTTTTAAGACCATCAATTGCCTTGATTAAGTTCTCAACCTTCTCATCATCTGTTTTGCCGCCTAATCCTAAGTAGTCAGCTATTTGAGCATATCGCCACTTAGCATTTGGATACTTGTATTGAGGGAAGGCAGCTTGTTTTCTTGGATTATCAACTGCATTAAATCTGATGACTTCACCTATAAGCAGTGCATTAGCCACACCATGTGGTATATGGTGTTTAGAACCTAATTTGTGTGCCATTGAATGGCAAACACCTAAGAAGGCATTGGCAAAGGCCATACCAGCAATCGTTGAAGCATGTGCCATTTTTTCTCTGGCTTCCACATCCTCAAGACCCGATTCATAAGCTCTTGGCAAGTAGTCAAATATCAATTTAATGGATTCTAATGCCATACCATTTGTAAACTCTGAAGCCAGTACAGAAACATAAGCTTCTAAAGCATGTGTCAAAGCATCTATACCTGATGCAGCCGTTAATGATTTTGGCATGCTCATCATAAGTTCAGCATCTACCAAAGCCATATCCGGTGTTAACTCATAATCTGCAAGTGGGTATTTAACATCTGTTTTTTCGTCTGTAATAACGGCAAAAGGTGTTACCTCAGATCCTGTACCTGCTGATGTTGGTATAGCCACCATCATAGCCTTTTGGCCTAGTTTAGGGAATGGATAAACTCTTTTTCTGATATCCATAAATCTCATAGCAAGATCTTCGAATCTTACCTCAGGATGTTCATATAAAACCCACATAATCTTAGCTGCATCCATTGGCGAACCACCACCAAGGGCAATGATTGTGTCAGGCTTGTAAACAAGCATCTCTTCAGCACCTTTTCTTGCAGTCATAAGCGTTGGATCCGGCTCCACATCATAGAAAATCTTATAATCTATGTCCATTTCTTCTAAATGATTGGTTACTTTTTCTACAAAGCCTAAATCATAAAGCACCTTATCAGTTACTATAAAGACCTTTTTCTTGTTCATATCTTTTAGATCTTTTAGGCCAACACCTAAACAACCATACTTGAAATATACTTTTTCAGGAACTCTATACCACAACATATTTTCTCTTCTTTCTGCAACATTCTTAATGTTTAATAAATGTTTTACACCTACATTTTCAGAGATTGAGTTACCACCCCATGAGCCACAACCTAGTGTTAATGATGGCGCTAATTTGAAGTTGTATATATCACCGATAGCGCCTTGAGAAGATGGCATATTAATAATGGTTCTACCTGTCTTCATTGTTGCACCAAATAATTCGATTCTGTCTTTTGATTTGACTTGATCCGTATAAAGTACAGACGTATGTCCAAAGCCACCAAGCTCAACCAATCTTTCAGCCTTTTTTAGAGCTTCTTCAAAAGTCTTTACCTTGTACATAGCCAGCACTGGTGACAGCTTTTCATGTGAAAATGGTTCAGAAAGTTCTACTGATGAAACTTCTCCAATTAAAACCTTAGTTTTTTCATCAACTTTTATGCCTGCCATCTCAGCAATCTTGCTTGCGCTTTGACCAACTATATCAGCATTTAATTTGCCATCCTTTAGGATAACCTTTCTCATGGCCTCTGTTTCTTTCTTACTTAAGATGTAAGCCCCTCTTAATAGAAACTCTTTTTTAATGTCTGCGTATATAGAATCATGGACAAGTACTGATTGCTCCGATGCACAGATAACACCGTTATCAAAACTCTTTGATAACAAAATTGAGTTAACTGCCATTTTAATATCTGCTGTTTCATCGATAATTGCAGGTGTGTTACCAGCACCAACACCAATGGCTGGTTTACCTGATGAATAAGCCGCTTTTACCATACCCGGACCACCTGTTGCTAGAATTAAGTCCGTTGAACTCATAACCGCCTGAGTCAGTTCTAAAGAAGGTTCATCAATCCAACCAATGATATCTTTAGGCGCACCTGCTTTAACAGCTGCATCTAAAATAATTTTTGCCGCTTCAATGGTTGCCTTCTTGGCTCTTGGGTGAGGTGATAAAATGATACCATTTCTAGTTTTAAGTGTTAGTAATATCTTAAAGATTGCCGTTGAAGTTGGATTCGTTGTTGGAATAACTGCTGCAATAACACCAATTGGTTCTGCTACCTTCAATAAGCCAAATGAGTCATCTCTTTCTATAACTCCACATGTTTTTTCGTCTTTATATTTGTTGTAAATGTATTCTGATGCAAAATGATTTTTAATCACCTTGTCTTCTATAATGCCCATACGTGTTTCTTCATGGGCGAGTCTTGCAAGATCAATTCTAGAATTATTAGCAGCAATGGCTGCTTTTCTGAAAATCTCATCCACTTGCTTTTGATCAAACTTTGCAAAAGTCTCCTGTGCTTTTCTTACATCTTCGATTTTCTTATTTAATTGCTCTACTGTTTTTACTATCATCGTAAACTCCTTTCAAGCTCAAGTTCGTCCTTACATCGTTAATATTATCACAATCTTTTCTAAAGTCTATACTTTTCAATCAAAAAAACAATTACAAATACGACATGAAAACGATTTTTATGTTACAAAATTGTAACACGACAATCTAAAATCAAAATATTTCATTTAGTTTTAGAATTTGTTACATTTTAGAAATCAAATTATTACATATATGAAACAATCACCTTCCCATTCATTGTTTTACCTTAAAATCACTTCGTTATTATTTTAACAATATCATTTAAAAAAGAAAACACGAAAAAAGGATGGGGGCGTCCATCCTTTTTCTATGATTCGGGAAGTAATCTGTACAATATATTTTGGGGCTAAGTTATGTTATAACTTGTATAAATCATAACACCATTGAGAATAATTATCAATAAACTTTATACTTTCTTAATGAAATTGATTCTCAATTACTTTTCTATCCTATCCACCACAATAATTTCTGTAAAGCCTTCACTCTCTAATCGGTTCATCTTCTTACCAATCTTGTTTTTCTTAACTTGGTATATAGAAGTAATTTTACCTTGTCCAGTTAAGTCCTGAGATAACTCAACCGCTTTTTCTAGATATTGATCATCCATATATACAAAGGCAATCTTCTCTTGTGTATCTACAGAAACACCTTTAGATTTTAGTAAGTCTACAATTCTTTCAAAACCAATAGAGAAACCTACAGCTGGGATCGGGTCATTTTGGTACTTGTTAAGTAGGTTGTCATAACGACCACCACCACCAAGTGAACCTTTAAACTCACTTGACTGTACTTCAAAGATAGCGCCTGTGTAATAACCCATACCTCTAACAAGCGTAGGATCAAATTCAATTGGATAGTACTTAGAAACAATATCAATGATTGTCTGAATCTCTTTTGCTGCTTGTAAATCCATATCAGCAAGCTTTGTATCCATTCGAGCTATTAAGTTATCAATTTGAGCCTCTGATAAGTCTTTGCCAGCAAGTTCTTTTCTTACACCTTCAATGCCAATCTTATCTACCTTATCAAGGATGATACAAACAGAACCAAATAAAGATTCGTCTATATCAGCTGATACAACCATATCCTTTAAAAGTCTTCTATCATTGATCTTGATTGTAAAATTATCAAATCCTAATCTTTTAATAGCCTCAGGTACTGTTGTTAATAACTCAATTTCTGAAACAATTGACGCTTCTCCAATAATATCAACATCACACTGCATGAATTGTCTGTAACGCCCCTTTTGAGGTCTTTCTGCTCTCCATACATCACCAATTTGAATGGCCTTAAAAGGCGTAGGTAAATCATTTCTATTGTTGGCATAAAATCTTGATAATGGCAGTGTTAAGTCAAATCTTAAACCTAAGTCTGACAAATCTTCTTCTTTACCATTTAAATCTAATTTGTCACCTCTCTTAAGAATCTTAAATAACATTCTTAAGTTTTCACCACCATCACTGTTTGTTAACAAGTCGATGTTCTCAACAGAAGGTGTTTGAATTTGAGTAAAACCTTTTTCCTTATAAGTATTTCTAATTGTATCTTGCACATAATTTCTAAGTGCCATATCTTCAGGTAAAATGTCCTGTGTGCCTTTAGCGGGCTTTGTTCTAAATTTCATACGTGCTCCTTTCAAAAAAATAATAAAAGCCATGTGTCTCACATGGCTTTTAATCTCGTTAAACCATCATAGACACAACAAATGGACCTGCATCTATGATCTCATAAATGCACGTCTAGCTATGATGATGATGTTTTTTAATCTCTAAATATAACATAATCCACCTCTAACGTTTGCATCATTATAACATATTTATCTAAAAGTATTCAACTGCTTAAGTCAGATTCAATTAACTTCCATAGAAAAATAGCCTTTAGTATAGAGCTTACCATTGATTTGAAGTGTAAGCGTGTAATCGCCAGTATAAAGTTTCTTTGTAGTCATGACTTTAAAAGGATGTTTCTTATGGATTTTTAAGTGGTCATATTTTTTTAGATTCGCCTTTTTGATCTTAAAAACCTTGCTTGATCTTTTACCACCAGCCATAGGATAATCTATCTGATAATCTATCATGGCTTTCATGTCCTCAAGCGCTCTTATTTCAAATTCAAACTCAAGAGATTGCCCGATATGAATAGAAGGTGTCAAAACTCTAAGGTCATCTATTTCAAACTTTGCATCATGTTTATAGCCCAGTAGGTCTAAAGCGCCTATATGGCCTTTTTTAACAAGGGTTCTGGTAGAATGACTGATGATGTAATCCATTTCCTTTTTTTCCTGTTTAACAGAGTCCTGCCATCTAGATAAAATAGATACCACTACATCAGGCTCTATTTTCGACAGGTCGTTCAAGTGATTAGCAACCGACCGCGTCACGTAGCGCTCCTTGTCATCATACAGGTTATCTAGGACACTTACCGCTTTAAGAGGATCAAAATCTATGGCTTTGCCCCAAGGCAGTTTCGGTCGCATCCCTTCACTAGAAAGCCTTCTTTGATTAAAATCATCACTTAAGGACCACTCAAGCATTTGTTTGAAACTTTGTTCTGGAAAATCATTGATAAAAGCCCTGATGGCAAATTCAGCTGAAAATACCTTGGTATATTCTCCGAGCATGATTAAGGAATGGTCCAAATACTTTTCATTACAACCATGTTTTTCTACATACTCACTGAAGGCGCCATAAACAAAAGATTCCTTTCCTTTAGTAACTTGACATGCCTTAAGCATAATATCGGTCGCTAAAAGATAATCACTCGGCAAGAAGTCTTCAAGTTTTTCTGCCATAAAGGTCATACGTTCTTTTAACTCTCTTGAATCAAAACCTGAGACACACTCTTCTATATAAACATCACACTCAAAATCTTCATAGACCTTCTTAATGGATGATGCCAGTTCCGATACAGTCTCTCTATTAAACAGTTCATCTTTTAAAACATAATTATCCGCCATTTTATTCTCCTAAGTTTAAGTGTTTTTTAAAGAAATTTCTAAAGGCCTGACTTTGACTATCACCATCATTTTTTCTTGCCTTCATATCATATACAAACTCGCCAGTCTCTACATCTTTTGTTATGGAGTTTAAAGGAAAACCTTCTACTCTTCTTTCATGGCAGGCATCAGTCAAATAAAAGGATTTAAAAGATATATCTTCACCCTGATGTTCATAAATGTGGTCTTCGTCTAAAACAAGTACAATACCATTTATATATTGTCCTTTTATCTGACCACCATTAGATTTTGCGAGACACCTATAATGTTCAATCATTTGATCATCGTCCATATGGACACCTGTATATCTTCTAATATAAGTCCCCGGCTGTTCTAGATGAGGATCTTCAACAAAATACAGGCCAGAGTCTAGTGAAAAGACAGGCATTTTAAAGGCTTTATAGTAGGCTAAAGACTTGATTCTTGCATTATCAAGAGGCTCACGTCCATTTTCATCAATTTCAGGTAAGTCTCCTGATAGGTCATTTAAACCAATCACTTCTATGCCTAGTGGAGCAAGTGTATTTCTCATGCCATTTAGTTTGGCTGGGTTACCTGTACCGTATAATATCTTAGTCAATTAAACCTCCTACTACATGAACCAATAAGTCGTCCTTGATGGCTTGATTCATGGTCACTATATACATAACCTCTTCATTGATTACTAGAATTCTACTTTGATCTGGTCTTATCTTGTAAACTTTTACATCTTCATAATCTATCACAGATGCATCAATATCTGGTTTTACTTCATCAGAATGTCTGTAGTTATAATCAAATATGAGTGGTATCATCATATCTTTTACCCAAGCATATTTTGTTTGAATATATTCCACTTCAAGATAAATATAGTCATCTTTATTCTCATGACGGGCCAAGTAATTAAAACTAAGGGGTACTAAAAGAGTAGATTCAACTTGGTCTAACTCTGGTTCAAAAGCATAGTCATAGCCTAAGTCCTCGTAGTTTAATATTGACACATCAGGCATATCATACACTGGTCTTTCAAAGTCAAGGTGACTACCAACAACAGAGAACATGATAACCACACTGCCTATCCAGGTAATAAAGAATAAGGCAATTAAAATTATGGTGTTTACTAGTCTTGAGTGTTTTATTTTCTTTACCTTTAAGAAGAATAAATAGAAGACACCCCACATGCAAGCTTGAGTTAAAATAACTGTTATTAAAATATAAGTTGGAACACCTCTAAATATGATGTTAGCAAATGTTAGAATCAAGTATAGGGTGCAAAATATCATAGAAGATAACCTGATACGATTATTTCTTTTAATGACCTTCAATGAATCATAAAGAATGGTCTCTCCCTTTTTAACTCTAAAGTGATTTCTTATAATAAATCTCACACTTGGGAGTAAACAAATCAACAACATACCACTAAGTACAAGAGGGGTTAAAAAATTAAAGGTTAACTGAGAATCCATAAAATCTCTATAACTGAGGAAGTTTACATGCATCATCAGCTGAAATATTTGTAGCATTAAAAGGACAATTAACATGGCTTCACTTCTTAGAAAACCTTTGAACAAGGATGAATATTCTGATTTTGCATCTGTATGTATGGCCACTACATGGTTGTCTTTAGATTTACAATAGACATGAAATAAATTGTTATGACAGACATGTTTCCAGCCACTATCTTCACAAAATTCCTGGTAGAGGTCATGTTTGTCTTTATTAGGATAGTCTACTGGTAGTTCTGCCTGAAACAGTGTCACTGAAAAATCAAGTTCTGCAGGTTGGCATTTTTGAAACTTATCAAATGCACCTGTCACATTTTCAATCATCCAGCCTTCAGCAGCCATTTTTTCATAACGTTCTTCTAAAAGTTTTAACTCAGACGTATAAATCATCCTTAGTTTCTTTTTTTTATCTCTCTTAATCATATCATTTTTTCTCCATCAGCAATCAAAGTTTTAAGTCTTTTAATTTCTGCATCTAATAATTCATATCCCTTGTCTGTTAATTGATAAGTTTTCTTTTTACCTGATGTTTCAACCCTTTGAACAATATCTTCTTTAACAAAACGGTCCATCAAATTATAAAGCGTACCCGGTCCTACCTTGACTCTGCCCTGGGTAACTTCATCAATTTTTTGCATGATGCCATATCCATGTAGAGGTTTTTTCAAACAAAGTAGTACATAGTACATGGGTTCTGTTAAGGTTTGCAATTGCCTTCTTGCCATAAAAACTCCTTTTATATCGAGTATTGATATATTCATATTATATCAATACTCGATATAAATCAAGCAAAGAAGTCACTTTGATTGACATGTTACTCCAAATTGAACAAGAGATTTCTCTGGTTATACAGTTTGCCATTGTAGGTGAAATTATGAATTCAGGCATGAAATGCATACCCAGCGCCAAACTGAGTGAAGTAACTGATTTAGGGATTGTTTATGAAGATGCTAAAGGTGACAAACACACTTTAAATGCTGACAATGTCTTATTCGCAACAGGTCTAAAAGCAGAGAATAATTTATACAATGAACTTCTAAAGGATTATGTTGATGTTTATCCTGTAGGTGACTGCACAAAAGGACACGAACCAATATCGGTTCATGTCCTTTTCTTATAATTCTTTTGCTATATTATAGGCATCTGACATTGCCTCTATGATTCTTCTAGGTTTCATAGCATCACCCACTCTGTATACTTCTTCGACTTCATTGTATAAGGCATCAAATAATGAGTTGTCAGTCTTATAACCGATAGCAACTACTATAGTGTCCACCTTAATGGTTTGACTACCTGATTGATCCTCAATGACAAGACCTTGATCTGTAATCTTAGATACCTTTGAAGCAAGTCTTGGCTTGACTGTCATTTGGGTAAGTTCTTGGATGATATCAAACTTGTTAAAGACTGTTACATCTGCAACTAGCTCTGACTGCATTTCTACAATTTCTACTTGTTTTCCTTGTTTTGCAAGATAATAAGCAGCTTCAGTACCAACTAGTCCACCACCGATTACTGCAACCGAATCACCAACTTCAACTTGACCCTTAAGCACATCTGAAGCTAGCACGGCTTTTTCCATGCCTTCAAGCTGAGGTACAATCGGCTTAGCGCCATTAGCCATTATTACTACATCAGGAGACATATTCGTGACAAAGTCACTGTCCACTTTTTGATTTAAAATAACTTCAACCTGCGACTTTTCTAATTGTGTCTGAAGGTATCTGTTAAAATCGCCAATCATATATTTATAATCAGGTGCAGCTGCTTCATGAAGCATGCCACCTAGTTGTTTTCTTTTTTCTACAAGTATAACTTCATGGCCACGCTTAGAGGCCGTAATTGCTGCTTGCATACCGGCAGGTCCACCACCTACTACAAGTACCTTTTTAGAAACGACTGCCTTTGAAAGCAACGCATCTCTTTCCTTACCTAAAGTTGGATTAACAGTACAACCAATATACTTTGCCTGCATAAGAATTCTTTCATAACACTCCATGCAACGAATGCAAGGACGTATATCTTCTAAGCGCCCCATTCTCAGCTTGTTGGCATAACTTTCATCTGCTAGAAACTGTCTTGCCATACCGATAACATCTGCTTCCTTGTTCTCAACAGTTTCTAATAAAAAGTCTGGCTCACCAAACTTGCCATCTATAATGACAGGTTTAGAAATCTCTTTTCTAAACTTGCGTACATTCTCTAAAACCATACCATCTGGATAATGTGCATTCGGTGTCATTTGAATAGGATTTAAGTAAGAACCATTTCGTATATGAAAACCATCTATGTTCATCTTCTCAATTTCTTTACAAAGATCAATTGTTTCATCAATGGTTCTTGAACCTTCCACGCAGTGGTCTAAAGCCATACCAACGATTATTGGATAATCCGGTCCAACATACTGTCTTGCTGCTTCTAAACACTCACTAAAGAATCTCAAACGATTTTCGAGGGATCCACCATATTCATCAGTCCTTCTATTCCAACATGGCGAAAGAAACTGATCAACTGTATTTACATGAGCCAGTAAGTAGAGTGCATCAAAACCTGATCTTTTAACTCTATCAGCAGCCTTACCATAGGCATCTACTAAATACTTAATCTCTATCTTTGTAAGCTCTCTGGCATACTCTGTTGGCTTAAAAATCAACGGATTCGCTGAAGCTGATGCTGGCCACTGTTCAGTTAGTGGATGTTGACAGACAATACCTGATCCAGCTGATAACTGGGCTGCAATCTTTCCTCCATAACGATGAATACTTTCAGTTAACTCAGCCATTTCCTTAACTCTTTCTTCTGAATCCATTACAGGAAAACATTGATTCAAAGGATATGGATCTAGTGTTTTCTCAGCCTTTATATGACCAGTGATGATTAAACCAACACCACCCTTTGCCCTTCTTTTGTAATACTCAACATGCCAGTTGGTATATGTCGCATCATCATGATCACCTTCGAAAAAGTGTGGATTCATTGGTGACATTGCCAATCTGTTTTTAAGTTCCAGTCTGCCAAAATTAACAGTCTCAAATACCGGTGCGTATTTCTTCTTCATCATAGCCTCCCTTAATCTCTATTCTTGATTTCTATATATTCCGTTTTATTTTAGAACAAAACCAATACATAAAAATGAACATTATTGTAGACTTGATGAAGAATATTGCATGAAAAAACCAGAATCAACTAGCAATTCTGGTTAAATATTATAGTTTTCGCTTTTCTACAAGCGCTTTTTTAGGAATCGACGGAATGCCACCATAACCCTCAATCACTAAAGAGGCTGCTGCATTACCTGTTTTAAGTGCTTGTCTAATCGAGTTTTTATCCAGATTATCAAATCCAACTTTAAGTATCTCTGATACAGTCGCTCCAAAGAAGGAATCACCTGCACCAGTTGTATCTTTTACTTGACTCTTAAAACCTTCTACAATGCCAGTAGACGATTCATGATAGTAAAGACTGCCTGCTTCACCTAAAGTAACAGTCACTAATTTGATGCCCATATCGTATAGCTTTTTTGCAGCCTTCTTGTAATCACTTTCTCCAGTTAAAAGAACAGCTTCTTCATCAGATACTTTGATCATATCTGCATACTTGATACCAAGCATCATCCCTTCAACGGCCGCTTCCTTAGATGGCCATAAGGCCGGTCTGTAGTTTGGATCATAAGAGATAAGCTTACCTTTTGACTTGGCATAGTCCAAGAGTTCAAGAACCGTAGACTTTGAAGGTTCATCAGTAAATGACAGTGATCCGAAGTGAATCACTTTAGCCTGATCAACTAAGTCATAAGGAATATCTTCTTTTGACAACATAACATCTGCACAACCTTTTCTATAAAAAGAGAAGCTTCTGTCACCATCATCTGTCAAATGAACAAATGCCAGTGTTGTAGGTGTTTCGTCTGATAAGGTCAAGCCATCTACATTGATACCCGCATCTACTAGGGTCTGTCTTAATGTTTTTCCAAACTGATCATTACCTACCTTGCCAACAAATGCTGTACTTGCCCCCATTGAAGAAGCCATAGCAAGCATGTTGCAAGGAGCACCACCAGGATTTGGTTGAAAGCACTTCACTGAATCTGTTTTAACTGGTGTAAAATCAATTAAGAGTTCTCCTACAGCTAAAATATCTATCATTATAAAACTCTCCCATATTCATTACAAAGTGGGTGTAAAATAGCCTCATCTTCTTCCACTGTTGAAAATCTTGCAACTGGCTCTGCATTATAGTTGTCTGTATTGTCATCATTAATAGATGATACTTCACCACAGATTAAGTCACCCATGCCTTCTTTAGCCCAGAATAAGTGGTATACATAAGGTCTAAGTGTAATAGATTCACCTGGCATTACATGTACTTCTTCACCAGCTTTAAAAGTATGTCTTACACCATCTAAGTCAATTTGCACGTCAGAATCATAGTC
This sequence comes from Acidaminobacter sp. JC074, assembly GCF_022496765.1. GTDB lineage: Bacteria > Bacillota > Clostridia > Peptostreptococcales > Acidaminobacteraceae > JABXKX01. Next base: position 92,915 of record NZ_VANV01000009.1, read on the forward strand.
TACATCACCATTTTCAAGCGAGTTATATAGTTTAATTGCAAGGACGCCGCCACCTCTGTTGATGATATCTTCAGTTTTACTTGCATGGAAGTGATTCGGTAAACGCTGACCATCTTTTAAGATAATTAGTTTTTCAGCATATGGTACACCTACTGTATTATCTGTTAAAGAACCATTTCTTAAGGTAAATAAAACAGCCCCTAATTGATCAAATGTATCCATACCGTAATCTGTAATATCCCAGCCTAACATGACTTCTTTAATTGTCTTCAGACTCTCAGATTTTTCATGCCAGTCCTTCATTGTCCAGTAACCAAATGGCGGTAGTTTAATTTTGTTTGCTTCTAATAAGTCTTTTGCCCATACTAAGGCACTGTTGATTTCCGATCTTTTCATTTTACACCTCAATCTCTAATTTATACGTCTTAAAATCTATGTGATTTTCATCTAAGTCTCTGCACTCACCTACATAAAAACTAGGTGGTGTATCCGAAACACTCGAACAAGTCTCTACATGAGGATACCCTGCTTTCATGGTAAAGAAACTTAGATAAGGATCATTGGGTTTAAATATCACTGACATAAAGTCATCTGGTGATAAAGTCTTGTTTTCAATTTTTTCTTCTAATACGGTGTGATGATGTATAGACATAGTAATGATCAAGTCTGTCTTATTAGGTAAGTCAATTAACATAAAATCTTCATGATCATTATGATATAAGAAGTTACTAGGCTCTGATGAGTTGATGGTCACACATATAAGCTTATGTGGTCCAAACTTGTCGTCACACTCATAAACTGAAGCATGTTTAGACTGCCCCTTCTCAGTTTCTAAAATATCTTTTCCCGGACGAATGCGTCTGATGACACCGTATGATTCTAATTTCTCCAACACCTCTTCACTAACAGGGATTGGTTTTACTTTAATATTCATAAGACCTCACTTTGTTACACTTTGTTACTAACTAAAATCAGTGTATCATCTTTTCTGGAAAAGGTCAAAAAAAATCTAGACCAAAAGATCTAGATTCTCTAATAAATGATGTATAACCAAGGCAATACTGCCAATGCCTTCTACTTCTACACTACCTCTTAAGACAGGTGTATTAGAAGAATAGTTTGAAAAAACATTTTTACCCACAGATTCTATCGCCCCGTTAAAAACGTCATCAGAAGTAGCAACGATACCACCTAATATGATGGCTTTAGGGTTATGTATATTAATAAGATTAGACACACCAACACCAAGGATATGTCCTACTTGACTTAAAAGTGCCTTTTTATAACTGACATCACTTTCTAAGATTTCAGTGTAACTAGTCGCCATAGTGCCTTCAGCCTGAAATAATTTAATGATAGAACCCGCTGATACATACATCTCCAGGCACCCTCTGCTACCACAATAACAAGACCTACCATTGTAATCGATGACATGATGACCAAACTCTCCAGCAACACCATTAAAACCTTCATAAATGGTATTTTCATGTACAATACCACAACCGACACCTTGATCAACGAAGACATATATAAAGTCATCATAGTTTTTACCATGACCAAACCATAGCTCTGCAAGTGTTCTGGTTCTTGCTACATTGTCTACATGAACCCTGAAATCCATTTGATTTTCAAACCAGGCCTTAACGTCCATGTTCTCCCAACCCTTTAAAATGGAATAAGGGATGTCTTTTACATATTTGAAGTTTGTACCTGGTGTACCAATTCCGATACCACCTACTTGGCTTTCTTCTATAGCGTGCTTTTCAAGCAGTGAAAGTACTTGATCTTTTACCTGAAAAAGAATTTGGTCTGGTGTACTGTCTGGTAACTCCTCTGACGCCCACGAGTCAATAATCTGACCTAACATGTCAGTCAAAATAATGGTGGTTTTGACAGCTATTTCTACACCAATAAGGTACTTAAATTCTTTATTAAGAGAGATAAGATTTGGTTTTCTTCCACCTGACGAATCACCTTTACCGATATCTACAAGCACCTTTTGACTGATTAACTCATCCACAAGTCTCATCACACTCGGAAGGGCTAAGCCTGTCTTTTTAGCCAAGGCTGATCGGCTGATTTCTTTATGTTTAAAGACCAACTCTAAAATTAGTCGACGGTTCATTTTCTTTAATAATGCAGGTTTCCCTGACTGATATTTTGAGGCCATATAACATCCTTTCTTCACAAATCATTATATTGCCAATCATATAATTAATCAAATAAGATGACTTCTTAATAATTTTATTTCTTCAGCATAGCCACTTATTTCATTCGGTGTTTCCAAGTTAAATGGAACATCTCTAAAAACAGGATGATTGATCATTTTGATGACGCCATCTAAGCCAATAGATCCCTGACCTATTTTTTCATGACGGTCCTTGTTAGATGCAAAAGGCATTTTAGAATCATTTAAATGGACTGCCTTTAAACGATCTAATCCAATAATCGTATTAAAGTCATCTAAGACTTTATCTAAGTCATTTACTATATCATAACCTGCAGAATACAAGTGACAAGTATCTATGCAAACACCTAGGTTTTCATTGTGTTTAACACCTTGAATGATCTGACTTAACTCCTCAAAAGACCTACCGATTTCTGTGCCTTTTCCAGACATGGCTTCTAAACATACAATGACATCCGATGGCTCTGTAATAGCCTCATTAAGCGCCTGAATGATATATTCAATGCCCTTTTCAGTACCTTGTTTCACATGAGAGCCTGGATGAAAAACATAAATAGCGCCAGGAATCATTGCCACTCTTTTTAGGTCGTCCTTTAAAAGTTCTTTAGCATATGTTCTTGTTTCTTCTTTGTTAGAACATAAATTCATGGTGTAAGACCCATGAGCCAGTAAGTGACCAAAATCATGTGTCTCCATAAGTGTTTTTAACTTATCTAAATCACCTTGATCTAAAGCCTTGGCCTTGCCCCCTCTTGGATTTCTTGTAAAAAACTGAAAAGAATTGGCCCCAATAGACACCGCTTGTAAACCTGCCTTATAAAAACCATTTGCAACTGATAAATGACATCCTAATTTCATAATTTCTCCTTCACTAAAAAAGCAAGTCCTAAGACTCACTTTATACTATGGCTAGTTTAACCTTTTAACTCTTAAAAATCAAGACTGGTCGTAATCCACCAATTCTCTATTTTGCTGTTTGATCCTGTCTTTTAGAATTTCATGTTCAAGTTCAGCACCTTTTTTCAAATAAGTAAAGGCTTTCTTATAATTCTCAAGGGATTCATAAACGTCTGCATATAGCTTGTAGACGATAGATTCATCTCTTTTAGAATGATGTTTAAGGGCAACAACCATAGCTTCCTGTAAATGCCTAAATGCATAGTCATATTCTTTTTTAATAAAGTATATTTCACCTATAAAAGCATTAAGTTTAGAAACGTTTTGGTAATCGCCAAAATCTATAGCCTGCTTAAGGGCTCTGTTGTATATAATAAGTGCTTCATCATACTGCTTTAGCCCCTTGTATGCCCCACCTATGACCATGTTGGCTACTGATTTAAACATGTCCTCTTGACTGTCTTCTAAAAACAACAAGGCCTTTTCTGCGCTCTGGAGGGCATCTTCATGATAACCAAGACCTTGATAAGCAAGTCCTAAAGTCACATAAGGTACAAACATTCTATGAATTTTTTCCTCACTCATAAAGTCTACAACATGCTGGCATATCTTGATGGCCATTGTATAGTCTTCTAAATAGATATAAGTTTCAGCTATGTTGTTCATAAGCTTGCTATAGTATTTTTTATCATAGTCGTAAGACAAGTCTTTTGATTTATAAAGATACTTTAAAGATTCACCAAAATTCCCCATCATACCAGCAATGGTTCCTAAAGAAAAATAGGCTCTTGAAATCCCTTGCTTGTCTTCAATTTTTTCAAATAATTTTAAGGCATCATCAAATAGGTCTATGGCTTTATAACGTTGACCTTCTTTTAAAGCATAAGATCCTAGTCTTAACAAAGACCAAGCCTCCCCCTTCTTATAGCCCTCTGCCTTAGAAAGCTCATAAGCTTCATCTAAAGCTTCTTTACCTTTAACAGAATCCGTATAAATTTTCTGTCTTGCAATTTCAAGTAATCCATCTACTTTTTCCATAAGCGCCTCCACTATTTTTATACCCTATATAGGAGACTTCACTCATTGTATTTGAATTTTGTAATACCATAGAATACAAAAGAAGGACCAAGGTCCTTCACTAAATGATTTCAGTATGAACATTTTCTGCATATGCATAAGCCGCTAAATAGCTTTTCATATCCTTTAAAGCATCTTCTAATCCCTCACCAGTCCCAAATGCATGTATGACCATTAAGACTCTTTTGGTATCTTCAGTGACCATGGTTCGAAGTGAATCAGATGTTGCAGACCCAAAAGGTCCCAAATCATCTTTTAAAACCGGCAGGTTCTTGATATTTAAAATACCTCTTCCTATGCCTTCATAAACTTCATCAGCCCCTACTCCATAAAGTATATGACCCTCAACTTTATCTAAATCATAAGCACCAACACTCCAAAGTGTTTTTAAAGAAATGATGTTGTTGATATCTACAACATTGTTGACATGGTACATGCCCTTGTCTTTAATCAAACGCCTAAATAAAGAGTCTGATGAAATCCTATATCTAGATGGATCTTTACCCAGCTTTTTATAGATGTCCCTAGAAGCTTCTAAACTTTCATTTCTGTAGTTTTCAAGTGTAAAGGCTTTAACTCTTTGAACTTGTTCATCTAATAAGGCCAAAATATTATCACATGACGGCTTCACTTGAACATCTGCCGTTAAAATACCTAGCTTTACAGGCAGACCAGTTTCTATTATTTTTTCAGTAATCTTTATCATCATAATCTCCTTCAACTCATCATAACACACCTTATGAAACATGAGAATAATTTTATTGTCAACTCTTTATAATACCAGTTGACAATACCACTTAAATAACCTATTCTTATGTGGGAGGCATTATGAAAAAAGCAATCTTAAAATTATTTGATTTACCTTTAGATACTCTTATGTCACAAGCAGATGACTTAAGAAGAAAATACTATAAAAATCACTTCGACTTATGTTCCATCAACAATATAAAAAGTGGCAAATGCAGTGAAGACTGTAGCTTCTGTTCACAGTCTATTCACTTTAAAACTGATAGCCCGGCTTACGATCTAATCGACCAGGTCAAGGCATTTACAGAAGCCAAATCTTTATCTGACCAAGGTGTACATAAACATTCATTGGTTTCTAGCGGTCGACACTTAGATGAATTGGATCTAGAAAACTTACTGCCAATTTACAAAACATTAGATCAAACACCACTGAGCCTTTGTGCATCACATGGTTTGATTACAGAAGAACAAGCACTTAAACTGAAGGCCATCGGCGTTAAAAGATACCACCATAATCTAGAGTCATCTGAGTCTTATTATCCTGAGATTTGTACAACTCATACCTACCAAGATAGAATTGACACCATTAAGGTCTGTCAAAAGGTTGGTCTTGAGGTTTGCTCAGGTGGTATATGGGGACTTGGTGAGTCTAGACAAGATAGAATCGACATGCTCTTAACACTTAAAGAACTAGACGTTGACTCTGTACCCATCAATATACTCTGTCCAATTAAAGGTACACCACTTGAGGACATGGCACCTCTTGATCCTGAAGAAATTATGAAGACCCTTTGCATCTACAGAATTGTCCTAAAAGACAAGGAAGTCAGACTGGCTGGCGGCCGTGTTAAACTAGAAAATCTAGAACAGGTATACAAGTGCGGTGTCAACGGCATCTTAACAGGTGACTATTTAACCACAACAGGATTTAGCGTAAAAAAAGACATTGAACTATTAGTAGAACTAGGATACACAGTTTAAGCCACTTCATTGAAGTGGCTTTATCAATTCTAGGAACTTCTTTTCCGTAAGGATCTCGTTGGTTACCAGTTGACCATCCAGATAAAGTGTATAGGTTGTAAATGGACATGGCGCTTCTTTGGCCTTTTGTACAGAGTCTAAATGGATAATTTGAAGTGGAAAGCCTTTAGATTTGGCAGCTTTTTTAACAATGTCTACATATTTTTCAGTGTAGGGACACTGGTGGCTGTAGTAAAGCTTATTCCCTTCAACTAGACCCACATGGTCCATAAAAGTCGGTTTATCAGATTTATTAAGCGGTAAATACAAAAGTTCATAATCAAGGACAGTATCAGCTACTTCAAAACCCTGTTTCTTGAGAAAGATTGGATCTGATAAAAATGTCTTTTTCTTATGAGATGACAAGACAAGCAGACCATCTTTTTTCATGACTTTTGCGTCTTCTATGGCCTGGTCTAAAAGCATCTTGCCATAACCCTGTTTTTGATATCTTCCAGATACCCAGAAACAATTGATGTAAAGATAGTTATCCGCCTTAACTGGTGCAAAGGCATATTCAGCCGGTATATACTCCATAAACACCTTGCCTCTAACATCTAGTTTTCTAAATACCAAGCCATTTGAAAACTGTTTTTTCATCCATTCTTTTTTTAATACAATTCCTTCATCTTTTGATGACAAAGAACAACAAATATGTTCACTCTCAATATTCAATTCATCTACAATTTTAAACATAAGCACCTCCCTTAACTTAAGTATACACCACCAATTACGACATGGGTATGTCATAGATCCGTCACTTTTAAGCACTAAATAATCATTTTACTGTTATTAGCAATAATTTCTCATTTTATAGGATACAATATAAATATAAGGAGGATATTTATGGGATTTTTCAACATTAAAGGTGATGAACCTACAGGTAATGAACCACTGAACATAAGAAAGGATCCAAGTGATTCAAAGTTTAATCTTATAGCAGGGATTGTAATTGTAGTGGTATTTGTAATTGCCTTCTTATTCTTTGCATAGAAAAAACCGTTTCAGCCGAAACGGTTTTTGTCTTATTTTAATACAGCCAAGACAAGCTCTCTTAAAGTCTTACAAGCGACTGCTGTAGACATGCCTGAATGATCATAATGTGGTGATAATTCTACAATATCTGCACCGACAATATTTAGACTCGACAAAAAGACCAGTGCTTTTATAAGCTCCTTATAGGTGATGCCACCCGGTTCTGGAGTCCCTGTCCCTGGAAATATTGAAGGATCAAGTACATCTAGATCGATCGTCACATAAACTGGTGTATCTCCTAAGATGTCTTTAAGTTTTTTTATAGACTCTAGAGAAAAAGGATTAAAATCCGTATGTTCTTTTGCCCATTCAAACTCACTTTTTTCACCTGATCGAATACCGTATTGATGGATCTTTCCTGGTGATACAAAATCAGCCACACGTCTAATAACTGTTGCGTGAGAAAACTTTTGTCCCATATAATCTTGTCTTACATCTGCATGAGCATCCAAATGAATGATATGCATATCAGGGTATTTTTTAAAGACACTCTTAACGACAGGCAGTGTCACTAAGTGCTCTCCACCGATCATCACTGGTTTTTTATGGTCTTTAACCAGTCCATCCGTATATGTTTCAATGATACTTAAAACTGTCTGTACTTCACCTAAAGGAAAGAACATATCCCCTGCATCATGAATAGAATGGTCTTCTAAATCCATATCCAAATAGGGGCTGTAAGTTTCTATACCTTCCGATTCATTTCTTACATGCATAGGACCAAATCTTGTACCAGGTCTGTATGATGTTGTGCCATCAAAAGGAATGCCAAAAACAACTACTTCAGATTGTTCATAGGCATGATCCATAGCCATAAAAGGTCTGCCCTTATCGATATTCATTTTAAACCTCATCTAACATATCTTGTGCAAATGTTGGTAACATAAAGCATCCGATATGAATATTTGTATTATAGTACTTAGTCTTTAAACCTAACTTATTCCAAGCATCTAAATCAGCGTCCTTTAAAGGATCATACTTCTTAGATGCAAAACCAAATAGCCAGTGGCCTGATGGATAAGTCGGCATATGGAATTGATATACCTTTGAAACTGGGAATAGTTTCTTTATTTTTGAATGAGAACGCTTCATTTCTTTAGCATCTCTATCATAATATGGACTCTCATGCTGGTTGACCAAAATACCTTCATCTGTTAAGGCTCTAAAACAGTTGTCATAGAAAGCCTTTGAAAACAAACCTTCTCCAGGTCCAATCGGGTCTGTAGAATCAACTAAAATCAAGTCATAAGCTTTTTCTAATCCATCTACAAATGCCACACCATCTTCAAAGTATAGGTTTACTCTTTCATCTTCTAACTTAGAAGCTGTAATTGGCAAATACTTTTGAGACAGTCTTACAACTCTTTCGTCTATTTCTACCATATCGATTTTTTCGATTGATGCATATCTAGTTAACTCTCTAACGGTACCACCGTCACCACCACCAATTACTAAAACCTTTTTAATATTAGGGTTGGTTGCCATTGGTACATGTACAATCATGTCGTGGTAGGCAAACTCATCTTTTTCATTTACCATCATTAAACCATCCAATGTAAAAAACTTACCGAACTCATAAGAGTCAAAAAAGTCTATACTCTGGAATTCACTTTGCTCACTATGAAGCTGTTCTTTAACTTTTATAGAAAATCTTACATCATCAGTATGTTCTTCTGTATACCATAATTCCATTTTAGTCCTCCTTTATACAATAAATATAATCACCATTGGTATCCTCTAATCCAGAGAGTGTACCATTTTCTTTTTTTAACAGTTGAATATAGTCTACAATTTCTTTTGTGATATGTTCACCCGGTGCTAAAATCGGGATCCCAGGTGGATAAATCATGACAAACTCACCAGAAATTCTCCCAACGGAACATGACAAGTCGAGTCTTTCTTTTTCAGAATAAAAAGCCTGTCTCGGTGAAAGTTTAACACCGGTAGCACTAAAATGCTTAAAGTCTAGTTCCAACTTATCTTTCCTGTAATTGTTACTGATAGCATAGAGTGCCGAAACCAGTTGGTTGACTTCCTTGTCTGAATCACCTATGCTCAGGATGGCTAAGATATTATGTGCATCTCCCATCTCGATCTGAATATTATAGTCATCTCTAAGGATTTCATACACATTTAAACCAGTTAATCCAATCCCTGTTACATTGATGCCTAGTTTGGTCTTATCAAAACCATAACAGCCTTTTTTAGAAAAACTATCCTGATCAAAAGCAGTCAAGCCATCTATACGATTAATCTTTTCTCTAGCTGACTCAGCAAGAGCAATGACTTTATCAAATTTATCTTTACCTTCATCGACCAAATACTTACGAGTCAAATCAAGGCTGGTCATCAAAATATAAGATGCACTTGTTGTTTGAGTTAAGTTGATAATGGTCTTTACATGATTTCTTAAGATCCGTCCATTATTCAGTAATAAAACCGAACTTTGAGTTAAAGAACCACCCGTCTTATGCAGACTAGAAGCCACCATATCTGCTCCTAAGGCAATTGCCGAACATGGAAAATCATCATGAAATGGAAAATGTGCACCATGTGCTTCATCTACAATGACATGCATGTCATGTTTATGCGTAAGCTCTATAATTGCTTCTAATTCTGAAACGACACCATAATAAGTCGGATTAATAATGAATATAGCCTTAGCATGTGGTGCTTCCTTAACAGCTCTTTCTACATCTTTCAGAGAAAGGCCCGTCACCATCCCATAGTCTTCCTCAATATGAGGGTATATATAATGAGGGATAGCCCCACTTAAAATCAATGCATTTATAGCAGACTTGTGGACATTTCTCGGCATGATGATGGTATCACCTTCAGATACAGCACTCATGACCATAGACTGAACAGCTTGAGAAGTACCGTTGACAATAAAGAAGGCTTCATCAGCACCATAAGCATCTGCCATTAAATCTTCTGCTTCTTTAATAACACTGATAGGATTACATATGAAATCTAAGGGTTTCATAGAATTCACATCTGCTGCCATCACTGATTTGCCTAAAAAGTCCCTAAGATAGTCATTGCCTCTTCCTCTTTTATGGCCAGGCACATCAAAAGGAATCACACGTGAATCAATGTGATCTTGTAAAGCAGCATATAAAGGCAATTTCGAATGGTCTAGCTTATAATCATGTCTACGCATAGTTTTTACCGTAATAGATTTCTTCCATTTCAGTTCTAAGTTTCTTTCTAATTTCTAAGCGTTCTTCTTCGCTTAAGTTTATTTTTTCTGTTGAGAATAAATAATTATCTAAATCAAATTCTTTCAAAAGCATTTTTGTATGGAATATCTTTTCCTGATACACATTGGTATCAATACAGGAATATGCCGCCAAAACATCTTCTGGTATATAGTCTTGAATTGAAGTGATCTTGTGATCTATAAAATGTTTGTTGCCATTTAAATCTCTTGTAAAACCCCTCACCCTATAATCCAAGTTAAGAATGTCAGAATCAAATGAACTTATTAAAAGTTTTAAGGCTTTTAGTGGTGATATTTCGCCACAGGTTGATACATCAATATCAACTCTAAAGGTAGATATACCATCATCCGGATGACTTTCAGGATAAGTATGTACTGTAATATGACTTTTATCCAGATGGCCTACAACTGAATCCCTAAACTCTAAGATACCTTTGTTACACGAGTCATCTAGTTCCTCATCTGTTAAAGGTTCTTCTGAAATTAAGATTGTTACACTGGCCCCTTGAGGTTCATAATCTTGTTTTGCAATGTTTAGAATACATGCCCCAATTGTTTCAGTAACTTGACTTAAAATATCTGTCAAACGCTTTGCATTATACTGCTCATCGATATACTCGATATATCTTTTCTGATCTTCTTTTGTTTTTGTATAACAGATGTCATAAATATTAAAGCTTAAGGTCTTTGTCAGGTTATTGAAACCATATAATTTTAACTTATTGTTCAATCACTTATTCTCCCTTCAAATTAAACAATTTAATACAAATAAATACTAATCATATTATCATTTCATGGCGGTAAAAAGTCAACAAAATTTTACTTCCAGACCATAAATATTTATGTTATTTCTACATTAAGAAAATCTACCCACTTTTTCATCATGAAATCATTCAAATTTCAATAGTTTAAGACACAATTATTTTACTATAAAAATAAGAGCAGATCTTTGCTTTTTTACAAAGTCTACTCTCTATAATATATACTTATTCATCTAAAGAAATTAATCATTACATTTATGCTACTTTTTATCATTTTCATATATTCTGACAGCCTCTTTAACCGCTTCTTTAATACCCTTTGAACTGTAAGTTGCACCTGATACAATAGCGACTTCTGAAGAATTATTTTCAATCATTTCTTCTATGACGGACTTAGCACTCTCCATATAATTAGTCGTATCTGTGTGACTTGTTACGACGACATCTAAAATCTCATCCTTATAAAAAACAACACTTACATCAACTTGGCCTTTATAACCTTCACCACTGGATTCAACTACTACAACGTCTTCTGGATACTTTGACATATCTACCGCTTCACTAGCAGCACTTGTATGATTCATTCTAATTGTTGCAAATGTTAAAATAAGCACCAGAAAAATCTTGATTATTTTTGGTTTAAAATCCGGTTGAAGAGCACCTTTTACAGGACATGCGCCAATGCATTCATGGCACCTGATACAGTTTAAATCATTGATTTCTTTTCTTTTCGTAATCTTTATAGCCATGGCACAGTTACGTTCACATTTTTTACATTTGACGCACTTGTCATTTCTTGTGATTGTGAATAACCTTCCAATTGACAACAACGAATACTGGGCACCATTTATACAGAAAAATCTACAGAAAAATCGATCTATAAAGAGGCTCATCAGTGTAAATAAGCATAAAGCTACAAGTGATATTATCTGTATGGACTTAAATGTAATCAAGGTTTGCATTGTAGAAAAAGGATCTAGTATGGACAACTTTACAACAAGAAATCCTAAACCAGTCAGTGAAACTAAATAGATTAAGTAGCGTGAATACTTTAGGATATCATTTAACTTATCAGAAACCTTGATAGGTTTTATTTTAAGAAACGACCTAATCCTAGCCGCTATATCCTGGACAAAGCCAAAAGGACACATCCAGCCACAAAATACTGGCCCTATTAAAATACTTAAAACCAAAATAACCAACCAAAATCGTGTTAAAGTGCTCATACCTATAGCGATGAAAACTATGAGTGCTGTTAACTGTACCAATGACCTTACCTTCGATAACATTTTCATATAACCTCCAAGTTATTGTTTCCAGGAAATATTATCACACACCTTTTCTCATTTGTCAATATTGTTTCCAAGAAACTTTATTTACAAAATCATTGGTATATGTTACTCTTATTTGGGAGGCATTATGACAAGTAATAGCAAAGAACAATTAATTGAAGACATGAAAAAACTCATCAACACACTTATTGATAACCAGACATCAAGTGATGATAAAGAAATAAAGTGGATGTATGACCACTGTCAAAATGATGCGCTAAAGCCCATCATCAGAAAAATGACAGTCTTAATGCTGCATGTCCTTGAATCCATTGATGCACATGAAAATATCAACTGTAAAGTAATCTCTGAAGAAACAAACATCCTAAAAGGGACAGTTTCGAAAATTGCAAAGAAACTACTAGATTTAGGCCTGGTCACTTACGAGTATCAAGAAAACAACAAGAAAGAAAAACTTTACAAGTCAACAAAACTCGGCAGTGAAATGTCTATTTTACATATGAATATGCATAAGGTTTATCATAAAGCGCTTATTTCACACCTATCTTCTTTCTCAAATGAGGACTTTGACACCACTTCAAAGATGATTAAGGCCTTTCTTGACTTTGATATAAAAAAATAAAAAATCCTCCTTCACATAAAGTTGTGATTGGAGGATTCTATTATTTAAACTTAAATGACTACTTTAAATTTTATTCTGCTCGACTAGTTTATGCATCATCATTTCATACAAGTCATTAATGAAAGAGAACTCTTTTACATGTGGGGCATACTTTGCACGTATTAAGGCCTCGTCAAATCCATCAGACTTATCTTTATTGTCATCATTAAGATTTCTTACACATGTATCTAAACAATCCACTGCTTTTGCAAACTTAGCCTCTCTTGATTCTTTAGACTCATACTCATGTATGATTCTTGAAAATCTTTCTGATTTGGGTATCAATGATTTAATCTTATCAAGAGCTAGTGCTTCTTTTTCATCTTTTCCCTTAAGTTCCTCAGGATTGTTAAACTTAGCATCTCCTGCAAATACTTCAACAAGGTCATGATACAATAGGTATTCCAGTACTTTCAGTCTATCTAAAGGCTCATCTATATAATCTATTAAAATATCTGCAATCAACATGCATGACCACGAGTGTTCAGCAGTTGACTCCTTTCTGCTACCTACATTGAGTCCTCTATCTACCAGTTTTAACTGCTCCAACTCCTGTAGGCATCTTATCAACTTATCCATGTTCTCCTCCCAAAATCAATGATTTACTTTCATACATATACTAACATACTTGCTTCTAATAGTATCATACCTACAAGTCAAAAGCCCAGTTTCCTGGGCTAATTTTAAAGTAATATGTGTGATTTTTCTTTAATCTTAAAAGTCTTCAAGTACTTGTTTTCCATGGGTATCCATTTACTTTCAAATACCTTAAGCTTGTCTTTGCCGTTTCGTCTTTCTATCCGGTCTCTCTGGTCTGACTCTGTCACCAAACAATAAACATTCAAATCTGAATAATCACCGAAATAAGGATGCCGACTGTATGAACCTTCTACAATGATAAATGGTCCTGATTTAACCACGAGTTCTTCAGTATAGTCCATCATTCTACAGTCAAACCTGGTATAGGAAAAATCTCTACCAGACCTTAAGTGGTCTACTACCTGATCTTTAAAGCGTTCATAATGAACATTACCTCCAGCCTGATCAAGTCGCTCTTCTGAACGAAGGTTTGGTGGCAAGAAGAAATCATCCATATGTACAACACTCGATTCTAGGACTTTTCCTAAAACGCCTGCTAGTGTTGTCTTTCCAGAACCTGCTGGTCCATCAAAACTAATTACAAATGGATAATCACTATCCATATTGGATATTTTCTCAAGAAGTGGTATCAAACGTGTATAAGTATTATCTACTATATAGAACTTCTGACCTTCTTTATCAGAAGAGATCTTGAAATCATTAGATACTTCATATCCTCCAGCTACTTCTTGTAGCCATTTTTCAAACTCTACTCCTGAACAAGCTTGTGTTAAATCAGATAACTTTTTTAACCACTCTAGTGGCAAGCCTTTTTCTTTCCAGAAGCTGATAGATACCAAAGAACATTTTTCCAACTTCTTTAATAAAGATGATTGATCGCTTAAGTTCATATCCATAACCTCACACATTAAAATCTTACTTCTTGAAGTTTCATTATTTCACTCTTCAATGAAACGACTAAAACTGGTATCAATATCAATTGCAAGATAATACCCGGTATAGCAGTCACAAATGCTCCCGCTAGGAACATTTCCCATGAGAACATAATACCAAAGGATTGTGAGAGGATGTACCTAACACTTCCCCACATGACTCTACCTGCAAGCATAGAAAGCATCAAGCTCAGATAAATTGTTAGACTACCAAAACCATACTTTTCTTTAAACACTTTAAATGCCAAACCTGCAACCATGCCATAAACGGCAAGCTCAAAGGCCATTGATATACCTACCGGCATCAAAGGTGGCATACCAAACATAAGCCCTCTTAATATTGGGGCTATAAACCCTACTGTTAATCCATACTGCCATCCACAGATCAAACCACAAATCAAAACAGGTATATGCATGGGCAATAACAACCTGCCTATTGTCGGGATTTGTCCTGTTAAAAATGGTAATACTAAAGCCAATGCTAAGAATAACGACGATAAAATAACTTTCCTTAAATTCATTTTTCTTCTCCTTTTGTAAGTTACAAAAGCAGCTTCTGCAGCATGAATTGACTTCCTGTCAATTATATTTTTTTACTTGTTCTATTGCAAGATTAACCAGATCACCTACAGATGATTCTGTGACACCTGCAACAATATTGTCACAATGATTCATAGGAATAATGATGCGTTTTGCATGGCTTTGACCTATTGCAACAGCCATGGCTGGCGTAATCTCTCCATATAAAGAATCTGCAATTACCATGCCTATAGGGCCGATGATGATATCTACCTTTCTAGCATTGACTATGACTGCATTTTCTCCAGTAGCAGCAAAATCAGCTCCTGCTTTTAACATGGCATTCGTTGCCATACTATTTGTGCCTACTGCGATAACACTTGCATCAGAAACAGATGACTTTATAGCCGTCACTATTTGTCTTCCAAGTCCTCCGCCTTGTCCATCTAATACTAAGATTTGCATGATTCACCTCCCTACTCGTTTGTAACATAGTTCATTTTACTCTAAAGCGTGTCCTACTGCAATTCATTTATAAAATAAAAAAGAATCATATCTCAATTAAGATATAACTCTTTAATAAACTTATTTGATATCTTTTAACTCATATAACTTCTGAAGGATATCCAAGCAGTACTGCTTGCTGCTTTCAGATTTTGAGAACTTAAAGTCCTCCACCAGACGGTAGCCAAAGAATAGGAGCATTTGCTCATAAATGTATAACTCCTTATAAGCAGACATATCTACAAACTCTGAAAGACCTTCTATATAAGCCGGCACACATGTCTTGTAATAGTCAATAACCATGTCAGGTGCGGTTTCGTCAATTATTAGACTGGCTATGTCTTCACCAATAGCACCCCATCCAGTCGTATCCCAATCAATTAAACGTATCTTTCCATCCACATAAAAGATGTTGGTAACCCAGTAGTCTCTATGACTAAATGTCAGAGGAAGTTTTTCTATCTCTTGCCAAACGTCTTTAGATCTTTCATCATTGTCTATTAAAAGCTTACAGATATGCTTTGGCAGTTCACAAGACTCGCTTCTCACATAGTCATAGGTTTCAGGCCAGGCGACATATGCATGATAAACTTCTTTTATCATTGACTCACGACTTAGGTTGTTCAAGCTACTCAGTACTGGTGGCTTATCACGAAGAAGCTTTCCTTGAAAACGACCTATTTCTCTAGAAGCAACCCCAAACATTTCAAGTGTTAAATCATGGCCTGATATACCATCTATGTACTCCATCCAAATCTCTACTTTGTCTTCTTTTTTCTCCAAATGATAACAAGATGGCCATCTCAAGTCATCTGACATGACAGTATCTAGTTCAGAGTGATACAAGTCATATTCTCTAAGCCATGAATCAGGATCTGCATGCCTTTTCCACTGCTTTTGAATTTTATGGACCACTTTATAAGGGATATCTTTGTTTTCACTTGTCGTGGCAAAACCTTCTACAAGCTCGACTTCGCCTACGGTACCACCATGTAGTTTTGTTGTTTTACCAGTAACTTTTGAAATTTCTGTCTTGAGCATATTTGTCAGTGCGGTATACAAACCTTGGTTGTTTTTAAACTCTAAATACTTTGTCAATCCTTTACGGCTCCTTAATCTAGTTCATCTAACTGTTCTTTCAACTAAATCCTATCATACTCTTAGCTTTCTATAATAGGACGACTTTAGTTTAATACTTTTCTTACATTAAGAAATCAATGACCCCTTTAACGTAAGTTCACCTTTTCATTGACTCAACTCAATGATTTAGTTATTGAGAAAGTCATCCTAAACAATTAGTATTTAAGTAGGAGGAACATCATGAAGACACTTAAAACAAACTTAGTTAAACTAAGAAAAAAGTACGATATGACTCAAAGAGATTTAGCTGATAAATTAGGACTGACTTATCAGACCATCAGCAAATGGGAAAACGGAAACTCCCTACCCGACATTAGTCTTTTACCTTCACTTGCTGACATCTTTCATGTATCTACTGATCAGCTACTTGGCATTTCGCCTCTAGCTGAAGACCGATATCACGATAGAAACAAAGATTCTTCGGATTATAGAGATAAAATACTGAGTCAATTCGAAGCAACCAGAAGACTCTACTGGAACGAAGACTATCTTGAGTTTATCGTAAAGAAGGTTTGGAAAATTGACTCTCCTGTTCATATTGCAGAAATTGCAAGTGGTAATGGCCTCTTTTCTAAGCAGATTCTCAAATACCTTCCTGAAGGAAGTACTTATACAGGCTTTGAAAAAAGTCAACTTCTGCTTGAGGATGGTATTAAGAGACTTAGAAATAAAAACATCACTCTTCTAAGCTTTGAAGAAGCATATGATATAAGAGATAAATACGATATTGTCATTTGTCAAAGTTATTTAAGAAATCATGCAAGTCCTGACAAAGGCGTTGAACTCATGATTAAGCTCGCAAAACCAGGTGGTTTAATAGTCGCCCATGAATACAATAAACCATTTGAGAATTTTGGTTTGTTATTAGGTCATGAGGATGACAATAGTTTTGAGAAGAGCACTTTTTTACATAAACTCTGGCTAAAGGAACTTGAAAAGGAAGGTCGTGATTATAGAGTTGGACTAAAACTACCTCTTATGTTCAAACAAGCTGGCTTAAGAAATATTGGTAGTCGAATGAATGACCACATAGACATCTTATTAGGCGATGATGCGTCTAAGAATAAACTTGAGCTCCTAAACGAATACTACCGTCTGACAAGTATCTCTGAAGAGAACTTCCTAGACTTTCTTATAGAGAGAGGTCTTTCAAGATATGAAGCCCTTAGATACATTGAACTTTATAATCACCGAAAAGAATTCATGAATCAAGCATCAGAACATGTTGAAATGGTTCATATAAGCGGATTGATACTTACCTGGGGTAAAAAAGAATCTCTATAAAAATAATCACTTCACTGTCAATTGCAATGAAGTGCTTTTATATTACTCGTATTAATGGCTACTTGTGTTTAAACTCTCTTTTATGACCAACTACAATAAGAATTAACATGACTAGTGCAAAAAGAATTGAGGGGATATTAACCATGGCACCTGGAGCAGTTCCAACAGTAGGAACAGGTTTAAATACTGGAAAATAAAATGCTCTAAAGGCATATTCCACTCCCATCAGAAGATACATAAGTGGTATCATTGCACGATATCTAAATGCTACAAGTAAGTAGATTAAACCGATGATCAACTGTGACAATCCCCAAAGTCCAAATACCCCGACCACGGCTTGTGAACCTAATGAAGTAAATGAATCTAATGGAATTGTAGCAATGGTTTGGGCACCTCCATCTGGTGCAAATAGGTGATGCTGACTTCTCCACAGGGTAACTGCTGTTAAAAGGTAAAATGCATAAAGGGCAATCTTATAACCTCTATATTGATTGTCTATTTTCTTTGGGAATATAATGTTTATTATTTCTTTCATATTGTTCCTTTCTTATCGTATGTATCTTTAATTCAAATAAATGAGACATTTGACTCACTTATAATCTCAATGTATAATACTTCTAAAATGAAGTCAATAAAATCGATTCAAGTGAGACAGGAGGCTATCATATGTATCATTTATCTTCTAATAAGAAGACACATCAATCAGCCGAGCTTATTTATAATGGATTGTGTGAACTCATTTCTGAAAAGGATTATTCTGCAATCACGATAAAGGAACTTGTCGAAAGAGCAGGTGTGGGCAGAGCAACCTTCTATAGACTCTTTGATTCAATAAATGATGTACTTAAGTATAAATGTGATATGTCATTTGACCTCTTAAGACAGTCGGTCACTCAGTATAGAATAAGTCAAAGGCTTTCTGAACCTACAGCCTCTACTAAACTCTTAAAGCCAATACTTCGCTTTTGGTATTTAGACTCAATCATCATTGAAGTAATCATAAAAGCAAACGCATTGGACATTTTACTTAGTAATATTGAAAAGCTATTTGATGATTTGTTCCACAGTTTAGATAAAAAAGTCAACCCAGACTTCCATGAGGATTACTTTGTAGCCATTAGAACTGGTATACTTTTTAATATACTTATCAAATGGGTCAAAAACGGAAAAAATATCCCTCCAGACCAGCTGACGGATATTCTTTTGAAACAAATGCAAGAAGTGAAAAATGTCAACCTCTTATTCTAAACAACTCATTCAAGTGAGAGTTCATAAAGTAGTCCTCACTTGAAAACACTTCTTTATCTTTATAAACTCATGTCTTACTAAACACTTGGACTTTATATTAACTCGGTTTTAAGAAAGTCCACTAGCTGATTATTCTTATCATCTTTTTCTTTACGAACGGCACAAACCTCATAATCATAAACTTTTTCTAATGCGACTTTAACAACATCATCTCCTTTAAAATAATCACACACATACTCACTGGCAAAGGTTATACCAAAACCCTGACGAACTAAGTCAAAAATCATGGATAGATTTTCATAATTAGTTTGAGTTTGAATATCTAAGTCAACACCTGCCTGTTTCAAAATATACTCGGTCATTTTATGAGGATACTCCTGAGGTGCGCTTGATATCAATCTGTTCCCCTTTAAATCGGCTAATTTGATTGACTTTTTTGACCCCAATGGATGGTCTTTGCTTAATAGTACATACAATCTTTCTCTAAACAAAATATCATATACCAACTTATCATGTTTCTTTTGGATAGGTGTGTACTTTATGATTGCAATATCTAGCTTATCCTCTATTAGCATTCTTTCTAAATCTGATATGGATTCAACTTTTATCATATAATTATCTTCACTATGATGGGCCATAAACTTCATGACGATGTTATTGATAGGTGTTGTATAAGATAGTTTATATAGGCCAATATGCCTAGTGATGCCTTGGTTTTTATATTGATCGATTTTTCCGATAAAATCATGGTAGTTTGAGACTAACTGCTGTGAGTCTTCAATAAATCTTTTCCCATGTTCCGTTAACTGCATCCCCCTTTTAGACCTTATAAACAGATCCACACCTAATTTGGACTCAGTATTTCTCAAACTTTGAGATAAACTTGGTTGACTTATATGTAAAAACTCTGATGCTTTTGTTAAGTTTCCAAAATCAGCAATGGCCTTAATATAAATGATCTCTCTTATTTCCATGACAACTCCTATCATAGGCAAAACCTATCATATTCATAATTATTAACAGTTTTATTTAATTCAAATTATAGCCTATACTTTAAGTAAGAACAAGAAAGGAGAACAAATGTCAAAAATAGAATACAAAATATACAAAGGTGATAACGTGGATTTTCTTGAAGAACTAGTTAACAAACTCATGTCATTTCAAGCTGAACACGCTAAGATTCATCCAGAGATTATGGCAAGTATGAACTACAACAATCGACTGAAGTTAGAATATAAAGGTTCAAATAATGAACTTATGTATGTTGCATACGACAATGATCAGCCCATAGGTTTTGCATATGGAACAATCAGTCAAGTAGCAAATGAAAGTGTTCACTCATTACCCGAGGTAATCTCTAACATGGGTGGAAAGGGATTTTATCCTGATGATTATCAAGTACCAAAGTCTATCGGTACCTTTAAGCTTCTCTATGTTGATGAAAAATATCGAGGTTTTAAAGTTGGTAAAGAACTTTCAGATTATTTAATGGACTGGTTAAGATCTAGTGGTGTAGAAGATCTATGGGTATATGTAGCAAATGGAAACGAAGTGGTCGGAAAGTTCTATGAAAAATATGGTTTTAATTTTAGTCATAGTGTATGCAATGGTTTTATCGATGCCTATAAACAAGTCTTATAAATCATACCACTTAATGATACCAGCTGTATTGTTTTCAGCTGGTGTCATTATTACTGGCAAATTTGCAGTCCAACACTACGGCTCTTATACCATTATTTTTTTTAGATTCTTAATAGCTTCAATCATTCTTTTTCCATTTGCAAAAGCAAATTATACCCCCTTCAAGTTAAGGGATTTGCCCATATTGACAATTATAGGTTTCATCGGCTTTTTCCTCTACAATACACTAATTGTAAAAGCCCTCATATCTACAAGTGCCAGTAATATTTCTATCATTTCTGCACTTATCCCCATTACTACATTATTAATCGAAACCATCGTTTTTAAGGCTAGATTAAGAAGAAATCATTTAATAGCAATAGCATTATCATTTTTGTCCGTCATGTTTGTTATTACAAATGGACATATACTTATGATATTTGAAATATCATGGTCTAAGGGAGACTTGCTGATGTTACTAGGTATTTTTTGTATCTCTATCTATAGCATTTTCAACTCACGAACAAAACTATCCTATCCACCCTTACAATTACTTTTGTTTTACTTTATTATAACAACTATTATTTCAACACCTCTTGCACTAAATGAAATGCCCTCTCAGTTTTCTCTTGTGGGAACTTTATCAATCATTTATCAAGGCGTCATGGGTACTGGTATCACATATATACTCATTCAACTTTCATTAAAGAAATACGGTGCAAACCAAACATTGATCTACTTTAACTTCATTCCAATCGTTGCACTGGCTTTATCAATAATTATTTTAGGTGAGCCTCTTTCTTTTTCATTAATAGTCAGTAGTATCTTGATGATTGCATCTATTAGGCTTGTATTTACTCCAAAAGCCTTCAAACTTAAGCATGCAACTACAAGCATTTCTAAAGGGTCCTCTTAATTAGAAGACCCTTTCCTAACTTTATCAAATCGTGATTTACTTGCTAAATTAGATTCAAAATCTTGAGTAAATTGTCTACATCTTTTTCATCCATACCTAGAGCATTTAGGAACAATCGGTGTTCACTTTGAGACTCCAATTCAAACTTCTTATGCCATTCTCTAAGATCTTCATCAGTATAACCCGAATCAATAAGAAACTGCGACCATGTTGTCCTGTTAAAATCAGTTTTATCATTTAAGATGACTTCATCAATTAATACAGCCAATATCATATTCTCCTGTTTTTTTAATAGTGCTATATCATTTTGAATGGATTTTAATCTTCCACTAAGAATCTCTGAAACACTGTTATCTTTAATGTTAAATAGTTTTTTTATATCATCTAATGGAATGCCTGCCGCTCTATGCCTAACAATCATTTTCAAGCGCTCAACATCCTCTTCTGAATACAACCTATAGTTACTTTCGCTTCTCTCAGATGGGCTAAGAAGGCCTATTTTATCATAATAAAGCAAGGTACTTCTCGATAACTTAAATTGTTTTGATAACTTACCTACTGTATACATCAAAAGCCTCCTTAGATGAGTTTACCTATTTAAGTAATTGACCTGTCTGAAGATAATAATTAAGTGAATCCTCCCATAGTTTCATATGTCCATTGAAAATATCTTGAGTATTTTCATTATGCATTTTCTCAATATAAGCATCCTCTATTGCAGTATACGTATAAGTTATATCGCAATAAGTAGTTTGCCTATCACATTCAGATAGACCTATATCAATTATAACAATCATTTCACCTGGAATGAATTTAACGAACTGTATTACATACTCAAGATGATCATATCTAGTCATTACCCATTGATAACTTCCGAAATCGTTCTTTGTTTTAAAAACACATCCTTTTTCAGCTAAACCACTCTCAGAGTAAATCATTTTGTATGACCAGCCATTTAACCATTCGGTTTCTCGTTCTGGACAAAGAAGCTCAAATACAGCATCCTTAGAACCATAAATCGTTTGTCTATAATTTCTTGATAACCTACAATCTTTACTCATTTGTTCCTCCTAACTTACCTAACTTAAGACCATTGCAATTGCAAAAGATAATTAAATCTAATATAAATATTTATAGTGTTAAGTTCATCTTAAAGTGTAAACCTATAGACAGGTCAAGGATAAATAAAAAGAGCTTCATTAAAAAGCTCAAAATAGGATTCTCATATGTTAAATAATAAGTTATTCATATTCAATAAATACTCACTTTAATTTCAGTTGATTTTATTTGTTCAAATATGACTTTGTGAATTTACTTAAGTTCTGTAAATCATCAGCATTAGGTCTTCCCTTATGCATTAATGTAAACTTACCTCTGCAATGATACTCTTGTTCAGACATCTTCAAACCATTTTTTTCTGCGATTTTTTTGACTTGAGCATATGTTGATTCAATAATTGCAGCAGAGCTAATATTAACAATCTCACCGACCTTTACATCAATGTTACCAATAAACTTTTTTACATCATTTGATACACCGGACCCATAAACAGAACTCGCGAGAAATAAAACATCTATATCCTCTTTTAATGGTTCATCAACTGTTAATGCTTGTACACCCGCTTCTTTAGCAACAGTATCTGCAAGCTTTTTGGTATTGCCTGTCTTTGAATAATATCTTACTGCAACTCTCATTTATTACCTTCCTTTCATCCACTAAACAATATACTTTACACTTAATCTTGATTGAAACTATATATCTGATATAATTATCACATATACAATCATAATGGTAAATACTATTAGTTTTGATTGGTACTATCAAAAATGATAGTGCTAATAAAGGAGACCTATGAATCCAAAATATATCTGTGAATGTTCAGATTGCAAAATTAGTGATGACATCAAAATACAACTCTGCCCTTATTGCATGGCACAAAAGGTCATTAAAGGAAAGTGGAAACTGCTTATTTTTTTGGCATCTACAACAGGGGACCAAAAGATTTAATGAGCTCAATAGACTTATTCCTTGTACGCAGGCAACATTAAATCGACAGCTAAAAGAACTTGAATTTGATGGAGTGGTTCACCGCGAAGTCTACAATGTCATACCTCCAAAGGTTGAATACTCTTTAACAGCCTTAGGTGAACAGTTTAACTCCGTTATCTCAAGCATGGGTGATTGGGGGATTACGTACTTCAAGGCACAAGGCATGGAAAACGAAAGTAATTTAATGCTAGAAGCAAGAAAAAAATAGACTAGATTCAATATCTAGTCTAACTATAAAGAGCTTCGTCCATAGAACTACCTTAGACAGAGAATACATCAATACCCACTACTTAATAAAGCTCTTCTAATAACATCGAATGTTTCTTCTATTGGAGCTACTCGCCCTTGTTCAACATCATCATGTGCTACAGCTAGTGTTCTTATCAGTTCTAATTCTGTTAATAACTGTCTAAACTCCTGAATACCGATAGCTTCAATATTTGCTCTAACATCTTTCGTATTCATTATTTGACTAGCGATTCTTTCATATTGCCTCTTTGCAACAACTTTTGATTTCAGTTCTTCAGCAATATATAAATAAATCTGTTCTAAGTTATTAATTGCCTCATCAGTAAGCTCTATTTTATATGATGTCATATAGAATTTTTCTTTCTTATTGAATCAAAAGCTTCTGATGCCTCATGAACTCTTCCTGCTGCAGCATCAGCATAACCCTTGTCTAACTTATCGTATAACTCTGTTTCAGTCATAGTTCCTACTTGAAGACTATCAGGAGCGCTAGGCAACTTGACTGGGAATGGAATCCCTCCTGTCATGCTGATTTGTCTTAAATACATGTTAATTGCAGTAGACATAGGAATACCTAGCTCTTCCAATACTTCTTCAGCCTTTTGCTTAACTTTAGGGTTAATCCTTATATTTAGTGTTGTTGTATTTGCCATTATAACACCTCTCTCTACATTAATTGTAACGCAAAATGCGTTACATAACAACAGAACGATGATATTCCAAACCTACTCTAATAAAAAACTCCTCCGTGAAGAGAAGCTTTCAATCATCATTCACCTATTATTTTTACCAATACTCTTTTAAACTTTCCGTAGCGAATTATTCTTAATGGTATGGAAACTCAAGATCTCAAATTATCTTGGAATTAATAAAAGAAATTAGTGATTCAAATAATACTAAGATAATATCCATTTTGTATTTACTCATACGCATTTAACATGTCTAAGTAAGTTCTAATAGAAATAATTTGCTTATCCTTTAAGTAACCAAGGAAGTGATAACCTGGCTTCTTATCATCAGGTAACTCATTAATACTTTTGTGTTCATATTTCCCATAATGTTCTTCTAGACCTCTTAGGAAATCGTTAGCTACTTTAGTGAGATTTGCGTTTTCAGTTGTATATGTATTTCCTTTAGACCAATTGTATAAATTTCTCATTGCAGAAGGTATATCTGAAACAAAATAGTCTACGAACTGAGTATGTCTAGGATTAATAACTCCATTTAAGTTAACATTCCACATGTTTTCAGGAATTAACATAGAAGCTCCCCAAAATGTATTTGAAACTTCTAATAGTTCTTCTTCTGATAAATCTTTTGTAGGAGTATTCCAAGCATCAAGAACTTGATTTGGAACAGCTGATGAAGGGAAATATCCGAATCGTTGATTTCCAACATCAAAAAAATGGTCCTTGTCAATATCGTTAAAAGCATAGTGATTGTGCCTGTTTATCAAAAGGTTAGTTGCACCTTCATCAGACATAGTAAGTGGATTTAGGGGTTTTTCCAGTCTCATTTCATCTTTTATTGTTTTTAACTCATTCGGACTTAAAGAACTAAGATATTCTTTTGCAGTCATAGATGATGATTCATATCGTCTAAGAATATCTTCGAAATTACTTGCTTCCTTTACTGTTGAAACCTTATTTAAACTTATATTAATATTGCTTATTGATGATATCATACTATTACCTCCTAAATCTCTATCGGCAACTATAAATAACACATTCAATCAATATCCCAAATTTTTCTAATAAATTATGTAAGATTCAATAGAGTTTGAATATCAGACATATATATGCAAATATCACCAGCATAAAAAAACTTCTCTTTTAATTCGAGAAGCCTTTCAATCACTATACACCTATTATTTTCACTAATACCCTTTTCTTACGAAGTCCATCAAACTCCCCGTAGAAAGCTTGTTCCCAAGGTCCAAAATCTAACTGCCCTTCTGTGATGGCTACAACGATTTCACGTCCCATTACTGTTCTTTTTAAATGGGCATCACCATTGTCTTCATAGCCGTTATGATCGTACTGACTATAAGGTTTTTCTGGCGCTAATTTCTCTAACCATCTTTCAAAATCTCTATGTAGGCCTGATTCATCATCATTGATAAACACACTTGCTGTAATATGCATGGCATTACATAATAAGAGACCTTCTTTAATGCCAGATTCTCTTATACACTTATCCAGTTCAGGTGTGATGTTGATAAAGCCTCTTCTATTAGGTACATTAAACCACAGTTCTTTTCTATAATGTTTCATCATTTCCTCCCGTTTAAGTTATAACCAATCCGGGTACTTTTATAGGGATTGGAGGTTCATATGAATATTATACCTTATTTAGATTTTGACGGAAACTGTGAAGAAGCTTTAAAGCGATACAAGGAAATTTTTAATGGAGAAATCGTCTACTTGCAGCGATTTAAAGATGGTCCTGATATGGAAATGAGTCAATCAGATCTAGAAAGAATCATGCATGCTCAACTTAAGATTGGTGATATGGTCCTATATCTATCGGACACCTTTCCAGGAACACCACTTGCTGAAAAAAGTCGCATTTCTTTAAACTTAGGCTTTACAGATTTAGAAGAACAAAAAAGAGTATACGATGCCTTATGTAAAAATGGTACCATCACCATGCCATTAGAAGAACAGTTCTGGGGAGATGTCTTTGGTGCTGTTACAGATGAGTTTGGTATTCCGTGGTCTTTAGCAGCAACTAAAAAGTAGGATTAGCCTACTTTTTTCTATTGCAATTTCACTAAAATTTGTATATGATTAAAAAGGAATATACAGGAGGTCATATGCATAAAATAGATTTATATTTATTAACAGGTTTTTTAGGTGCAGGTAAAACGACTTTCTTAAAAGCTATGCTTGAGCAAGCTGGTGATAAGAAGGTCGGCATCATTATGAATGAGTTTGGTAAAGTTGGTATTGATGGTGATTTGGTAAAAGACAAGGCTAATGAATTAATTGAAATCAACAGGGGTTCAATCTTCTGTTCATGTTTACAATTATCATTTGTAGAAAGTCTTAAAGACATGTCTGAAAAGCCAATTGATGCTTTATTTGTCGAAGGATCAGGTCTAGCAGACCCATCAAACATCGGTGAGATTCTAGAGGCAACTGAAGTTTTAATCGGTGAAAAATACAGATATGCAGGTTCAATTTGTATCATCGATGCAGTTAACTTCATTGACCAGGCTAAAGACTCTGAGACTTTAGAAAGACAAATCAAGCACAGTCACTTAGCTGTTATTTCTAAGACTGACATAGAAGACAAATTTGATCTTGTTAAAAGTGAAGTTTTAAAACACAATGCTGAGATTGAAATTGAAAAAGCAGATATGGGTAAACTGCCATTTAACTTCTTTGAGAAGTTTACAAATGAAGCAGCTATCATCAAGGATGAAACAACCAACAAGGTTGAAAACAAGCCTAAGACACTTAGCCTAGAACTACATGAACCTGTAGAAAAAGAAAGACTTGAAGTTTTCTTAAAGACACTTTCTGCTGATGCTTTCAGAATGAAAGGTTTTGTAGAACTAACAAGTGGCGATAAGGTACAAGTTGATGTCGTTAATGGTAAAATTGATTATCAAACAGATACTGAGAACCATGATTCAAGTATTGTTATTATCTCAAAAATCGGTCCACAGATTATCAAGAAGATCATTCCACTTTGGGATAGCAAAGTACAAACTGCTTTTAAACTAAGAAACTAAAAAAGACCAAATGGTCTTTTTTTTATATATATTTTTGAATGAAATATCTTGTCAACAAATAATCGATGGCTGCCCATAAGCCTAGAAATAGCGAAAAATGACTATAAGCCACATTAAATATATTTAAGCCATAAAATGGGCTGTGACATAAGGTAAATAAAAGTCCTGATAGACCTGTAAGAAAGTTCAATGATTCAAGTAGATAAACAATAACACCAGTCAGTGAAATTGCCAGCAGTTGATACCCTGTCCATTTAAAGCCTTCATTAAAAATCATATGAACATTGATGCCTAACCAGACAAGCAGAAAGACCAGTGACACCGCAAAATTAACAGGCTTTACAAGCATATCTGGATTCAGACTAATTGTCACTGTATTAAATATCATTGAAAGTGTGTATATGAGTAGGAGTAGTTTCTTCATACTTAACCTCTATTATCTTAAAAAGCTCCAGTTGCCTGGAGCTTCAATTATTTGTTAGCCTTATTGTAACGATGTCTGTCGTGAGCATTCAGTATTCTTTTTCGTAATCTGATAACTGCTGGTGTTACTTCAACCAATTCATCCGCTTCTATAAACTCAAGAGCTTCCTCTAAAGTAAAGACTCTTGGCTTTCTAAGCTTAATGGCATCATCCGAACCAGAAGCTCTTACATTTGTAAGTTTCTTGTTCTTACCAGGGTTAACAATCATATCGTCTCTACGAGAGTTCATACCAACAATCATACCTTCGTAAACATCCACTGCAGGATCTACAAACATAGTTGCTCTTTCACTTAAGTTAAAAAGTGCATAGGCCATTGTTGACGTACGCTCTTGGGCGATCAGTACACCATTTTGTCTCTTAGGTACTTCACCAGCATGTGGGAAATAACCTCGGAAAGATTGTACCATGGTACCCTCTCCACGAGTTTCGTTGATAAACTGTGATCTATAACCTAATAAACCTCTTGTTGGAATAGAGAATTCAAGTCTTGTATAGCCGTTTTCAGCAAACATGTTCTCCATAGTACCTTTTCTTGTATTCATGGCAGATATAACAGCACCACAATACTCGTCTGGTACGTCGATAATCACATTTTCATAAGGTTCTTCAAGACCGTTTTCAGTTTGATGCATCAATACCTCTGGTTTAGACACACCTAACTCATAGCCTTCTCTTCTCATATTTTCAAGAAGTACAGATAAATGGAGTTCACCTCTACCTGATACCTTGTAACCATCCGTTGAATCAAGTTCTTCAACTCTTAAACCAACGTTCACTTCTAGTTCTTTAAAAAGTCTTTCTCTAATATGACGTGTCGTTAAGAACTTACCACTTTGTCCTACAAATGGTGAATCATTAACATAGAAGTTCATTGATAGTGTTGGCTCTTCAATTTCTATCATCGGTAGTGGTTCTACTGTTTCAAATCCAAATGTTTCACCAATTGAAACATCTGCAAATCCAGCTAAAATTACGATATCACCAGCATGGGCAACATCTTTTTCTACACGTTTTAAACCTTCGTTCACAAGCAGTTTAGAGATCTTGCCTTTTTTAATAGACCCATCTCTTTTAGCTAAAGATAAGTATTGACCCTTTTTAATCACACCCTTTGTGATTCTACCAATACCTAAACGACCTAAGAAGTTATCATAATCAAGTGATGACACTTGCATTTGAAGTGGTTCATCATCTAAGTTAGGATAAGTTTCGAAAGACTCCGTTAAAGTTTCAAATAAAGGATCTAAATTCTTCTTTTCATCTTCTAAATCAGCTACGGCAACACCTTCTTTGGCAATACCATAAACAATTGGGAAATCAAGTTGCTCATCTGTTGCACCTAACTCAACGAATAAGTCAAATGTCATGTCTACAACTTCTTCTGCTCTCTGATCTTTTTTATCAATCTTATTAATAAATAAAATCGGTCTTAAACCTCTCTCAAGTGCTTTCTGAAGTACAAATCTTGTTTGGGGCATCGGCCCTTCACTTGAGTCTACTAATAGTATTGCTGTATCAACCGTTCTAATAATTCTTTCAACTTCTGATGAGAAATCGGCATGACCCGGTGTATCAACAATATTAATCTTTATACCATCATGTTCAATGGCACAGTTCTTTGAATAAATTGTGATCCCTCTTTCACGTTCCAAATCGTTAGAGTCCATCACCTGTTCTACTACAGCTTCATTAGCTCTGAACACACCACTCTGAGAAAGAAGTGCATCCACTAAAGTAGATTTTCCTGCATCTACATGGGCAATTACTGCCACATTCAATATATCTTGTCTCTTCATAAGTTCCTCGTTTCTTTACACTCAAGTACCTAGTATACACCAATAAATCAAGAAAAGATACAAAAAAAGAAAAAAACCACGCTTTGCATGGTTAAATGACTTGATTCTTGCCACTTTCTTTGGCTTTATACAACTTCATATCTGTTAAATGAAGGGCTTGTTCAAAGGTGCAATCTACAGACTTTTCGAAAACTCCAGCGGAAAAAGTAAGGTCACAATCTAAAAAGTCATACTTAACATTAAAAAACTTTTTTGAAAGCTTCTGTATCCTTTCTAAACTTTCTTGTCTATTACAATCTAGTATAAGTAAAAATTCTTCACCACCGTATCTAATAGCAAGCTCGTCCTTTTCCATCATTTGAAGAATCAATTGTCCCAAATCCTTTAGGACTCTGTCACCAGTGATATGACCATATTCATCATTGATGATTTTAAAATCATCTATGTCTATTAATACAAATATTCTCTTTTCTATAATAAGATCATCAATGGAATCTAAAATGTGTCTATTATAAAGTCCAGTCAATCTATCTGTCAGAGCAATTTCGGATATTCTTAATCGTTTACTTGTTTCATCAGATAAAATTTTGGCATACATATAAAAACAAACCATGGTTAAAGACATCATCACACATCTAATCAAGAGTCTTTCAAGCGAAAACTCCGAAGAAGTAAAAAAAGCGACAAGAGCATAAAACCCTATGATATGCAGACTAACATTTCGAATTAATTTTTTATTTCTAATTAAGAGCACATAACCCAATACTATATAATAGCCTAAATAAAAATCACTCCTTAATCCACCTCTTATACCTATAAATAAGGAGATGACGGTGATGTCTATATACAAGGTGTATTTTTGAAATAATTTATTATCTTTATATCTTGTGTATCTTGCTACAAAAGCATAAAACATATATACAGAAGCAGATATTACATTTAATCCTAAATCAAAAGGGTAATCTGATAACAACATCATGAATACAGCGACTATCACACCAATTGTTCTAACAAGAAATTGAAAGCGAATTGTATCCAATGTATATAGCTTATTATTCATCAATGTCTTCTCTATAATCATAAAACCCCCTTAGTCATATATACCACAATAAGGGTTTTTGTGCAATTATTTCGATAGTAAAACTATTTTACCGTTTCTAAAATTAACTCATCAATCAAGTTTTTATTAATGAATATTTTAATAAGTATAAAGGTTTGATTTTCTTCCCCTGTTACAATGAATCCTATTATCGCCAACGAAAAAAACAACCATAATCGCCCTTAAAGCTTGACGGTTGTTTCTATAAACTAGTAAAGGATTTTGATTATATTCCTATCTGAATTTCTATTTTTGAACCTTCTTTATAACCATCTAGTTCTTTTACTATAGCAAGGACATTGTTTCTTAGTATGTCTTGAACAAAAGGCACCATGGCAATGTCTTCATCATCAATCTTAAGTGATATATTATTATTAGATAGAAGACAGTCACTTCTGGTTTTATTGCCTTTTACAATTTCACCTGCTAAAGCTTCACAAGACATACCACATAGACCGCAACATTTTTCATCAAAGTTAGGCAAGATTTCAAATGTTTTTTCCTCTATCATATCAACTAGTTTTTCAATGTCTCCCATAGCGCTTAATGCAGGTAGTTCATGATATGACTCTATGATATCAGCAATTCTTCCAGAAACCATAAATGTTCTATCGTCTATTTTCTTTGTAATACCATCTTCATCTTTAGCACATACTATTTTAGGAAAGTTGCCTTCAGCCACGCCTTCTAAAATGACATAGTCATGATCGTAATGCTTAAGAATCTTATAGACGTCAAGGTGTTCTGGGTATAATATGTCGGTTTCATACAAACCTCTAGCGGTTACTAGATCAGCACCAGCCTTCTTATGTCTATCTGTATTGGTACCTTCTATATCAATTGCAAATTCTTCATAGTGAATGTCTTTTAGACTCCCCACCCTGTAGCGTCTTTTTTTTAGTTCTGTAATTATTTTTTCAATAGTAGTTGTTTTCCCAGACTGGGTAAAACCAACAACAGACAATACTTTCATTCCTACTCCTTATACAATCAGAAATGCCATCAAACAAGTAAATGCCATAATGATATAATCTCTGTTTTTCATCTTAAGTTTTAGATGACTTGTTCTTTTCTCCATGGCCCTAAACCCTCTCATTTCAATGGAAAGAGACAAGCGTTTAGCCTTTTCAAGTGCACCAATGACGATTGGTGTCATGATATAACCATAAAGGTCGAGCTTCTTTTTTAGCTTCAAGCCCTTTACATCCACACCCCTTAACTCTATAGCTGTCATGGTGTCTTTAAATTCTTCAACGAATATAGGCATAAAGCGAATGCCTATGGCTACCATAAAGGCAAAGTCATAAGGGATCTTGATCTTTATTAAGGCGCCTATCAATTCAGTTTCCGTTGACGTTGTTAAGATGGTACCTGATACCAAGATAATCATAACTCTTAATAGATAAAGCATTCCCTTAGTAAGACCTATATCTGTAAGAAGTTTGATACCGCCTACCTGTAAAATAACCAAACCTTCACCAGTAAACAAACTTTGTATAATGATAAGGCCTATGATTACAGAAAGCATTTTTCTCAGTCTTTTTAAGACCAGAAAGAAATGACCACCAAAGAACTTAGCCATTACAGTGCCTAAGACAAACAGAAAAAGCATGGCCAATATATCATTTAAAATGATGGCTAAAGTTGAAATCACCAAAACAACAAACAATTTCGTACGAGGATCTATTTTCATAAATCCCCCATTTCTATGATTTCATCTGCATAGCTTTCTACAAACTTCTTATCGTGACTGATTAAAAGAATACCAACACCCTTTTCTTTTACCTTCTTCAAAGACTGACCCAGCATTTCCTTGCGTACTTGATCAAGGCTTGTCGTTGGTTCATCTAATATAAGATATTCAGGTTCTCTCATAAAAATTGAAGCCAGGGCCACTCTCTGCTTTTCTCCTTGACTTAAAAGGTGACACTTAGAATCTATAATCTTCTCCAAGTGAAAGAGATCTGTCATGCTATCTATCTTTTTATGGATGATTTCTTCTTTTTCACCATTCATACGAAGAGGAAAACCCAAGTCATCTCTTACTGTAACTGCAAAAATCTGCTTGGCAGGATTTTGAAAGAGATAGCCTATCCTGCCACCCAAATAAGATAAATTATTATTAGATATATCTAAGTCATCATAATAAATACAGCCTCCTTCTGGTTTTAAAATACCCATTAAGAGTTTACCTATGGTTGTTTTACCTGAACCATTAGGACCCACTAGAGCTGTACATTTCTTACCATCTAAAGTCAGGTTCAAGTCATTAATGATGTCTTTTTTCCTATATTTAAATGATATATTTTCAAATTTTAACTGCTTCATAAAAGTTCACCATCAAATGTTTCTAATAGTCCATTTCTTAAAACCATGACCCTGTCTGCTATATCTAAATGATCTAAATCATGTTCAATCATGAGAATGATCTTATTCTTTTCTTTTAAACTAAGGATGCGCTTTTTTATTAAATCACTGCCCTTATCATCCACTTGAGACATGATTTCATCTAATAAAAGAACATCTGGTTCTAAAACCATGATGGCTGCTAAAACCACAAGCTGTTTTTCACCACCTGATAGCTCATTAGGATTTCTGTCCAGTAAATGCATCATATCCAGTGACTTTGCCACACCAGTAACAATCGATTCAATCTCTTCTAGTGGATAACAATAATTCTCCAGTGCAAATGAAAGTTCTGCTCGTACTGATGAGAAGACGATTTGAGAATCAGGATCTTGATAAACCGTCCCAATATACTTAGAAATCTCCATGACACTGTCACTTTCAATTGGTCTTTTATTCAAAAGAACACTGCCAGTCACTTCCCCCTTGTGATCATATTTTAAAACACCATTAATACTGCTTAAAAGGGTCGTTTTACCACAGCCACTGAGACCTACAATAGACGTGATTGTACCAGGCACCAGGGTTAAGTTGATATTTGAAAGAATGGGCGTCTTATGACTCTTATACCTAATGGATATATCTCTTAGCTCTAACATTACTGCACATCCGTAGATAAGGCATATTTACACCAGAATTGGCTGAACTGATCTTTTGATACAATGATCATATAAGGACCGCTGCCACCTTGATCTCTTGTACCAATAGCTTCTCCATTTACCATATAAGTGATGTATACATTTTCTGCATCTACTACCTTTTCTCCTTCTAAAGCTACTGTGTATCCATCAGCAGCAACATTGATTATGGTATCGTCTTTTCCTACACTTACACCAGCATCTTCATACAACTTAATAAGTGGTACACCTGTATAAGTGAACTCTTCAGGGCCTGAATCAGACGTATCTTTAGTTGCCACAAAGTCTGTTTCACCTAAGGCTCTGATATCTTCCATACTATAAGTTTTTTGGTCTTCACCCTTATACTTCACAATAAAAACAGCATCATTGTTAAGGGCTGCTTTTTCAGCCACATTTTCTTTATTTAAGTAGGCCGTAACCCCGATTACTAAAATCAGCACAGCGATAATGCCTACGATAACTTTCGTTTGTTTACTCATTAAAAATCTCCCCACATAAAAGGTATAATCAAGTCTTCATATCTAAACTCACCATGACTGCCACCTTCAGAAGTAGTATGCATGCCATGGTCTGCTGTGATGATGACATGACCATCCCACTTACTTACCAATTCTTCTACATAACCATCTAATAAAAACATTTGATCTAAGGTTCTTTTGTCCATATCACCATAATCATGGCCATACTCGTCTAGGCTATGAAAATGTACAAAGACAAAGTCATTGTCCAAATTTTCTAAAGCAGATTCAAATATCTCGTCATCTGTCATACCATTATCGTTTTTATCCAAATTAAGAATAGGCTCTACAGAGGTATCAAGTATTTTGATATTGCCTTCTATAATAACAGATGATTTGCCTTGTTCTGATGCCAAAGAAAATATATCCGACTTATTTAAAGTCCTATAAGACCTATCTAAAACGCCGTTTACTTTAGGTATCTGACCAGTGATCATAGCTGCATAACCAGCATTGGTTACCGGTTTAAAAATGGTATTGGCCTTTTCACACGCAAAACTCTTCATAAATGCATCCGTCTCTTTTAAGACTTCATATTGATTGTATGAAAAGCCGTCTATAAAAATAACCATAACAGGCTCAGATAAAGATGATCTGACAGCTTCATAAGTATCCATAACAGTCATTTGAGGTGGATTTATCATAATCCCTTGAAGCCCATTATAGACATCATAAGTCTTTGGTATGATGTAGTTTAAAGACGTGCCATTTAGCTCAATATAGCCCTCATCAAAGAAATATTCATAGTCACCTTCATTTGTCATCATTAAAGATAAGTTTGAAGCTTTATCTGTTAAGTCACTTAAGGAAAGAACCTTCTTAAGCTTCATGCCAGGCACCTTATAGGTTTTACCCTCTGTGGTCTTTTCAGAAATGCCATCTAAGTAAGCAAAAGACCTATAAGGTTTAAGATAGAGCTCCCCCACACTATAATGAAGGGTTGTTTTATCTTTTGGATCAACAATGTTCAAACCATAAGCATGGTTCACAGATCCTGTATCGTTGACAATTAAAATCTCTGATATGCCTCTGATGCCACTATTAGGTGGATGTTTATCTGACACAAAGGCCCATCCATATTCATCAGAGTATCCTATATAAGTCCCATTTAATGACTCACCGTCTAGACTGTTCATAAAGCCGTCAGCTGATTTTAAGTAAATCCTATTCTTTTCATAAATAAGTGGCAGTTTACTTAATAAAAGGCCTGCATCAATAGCCAACATCTTTGTATCTTTATAATCCATTTTTTCAAAACTCTTGTTTTCAGCTTCATAGAGCGTTTGTAGATCAAAATTTTCTGTTAGGTCCCCTATCACTTCTAAGGATTTAGGCTCGGCCGACGAACAACCCACCAGTAGAAAAATGAAGAATATCAAACTAAGCTTTTTCATCACTGCCACCTGTTGCTTCCTTTATTTTTTTGCATACTGCATAGGCAATCAAACCACCTAATCCACCTGATAATATTGCTGCTGAAAGGCTCAGCATAAGTGGTACAAGAGGTAATCTAAAAAAGACCAGATTGGATAGATAAGTCCCCGATACATTGGCAATGACACCAGCTGCAAAAAAATCGATAGGCTCTTTGATTTTCCTTCTAATAAGAAAATACACCACATCGATCATAACCCCTGGTAGGGAATAAGTGAAAATACTTACAATACCATGGGTTCCAAACGAACCTGTTATTGCTACAATTACACCTTGAGTAATGGCAATAAGTGCTGCCACGCCTCGTTTTTCAATTAATCCAGCCCCCAGTACCAACCAGAGCATATAAAAGCCACCTGCTACAGCACCACCTGGTATAAACAAGGGGCCTGTAATCATATGTGTCAGTGGTACTATTACTGGCTTTATAGCAAGACCGATGGCGGCCATTAAGGCCACCACAACGATCTCAAACACACTAAAATTTTTAAGTATTCCGTGTTTCATATTTCACCTATTTAACTTCTATTGTTGCGATATTCTTTACCCAGAAGTTACTTGTTAATGAAGATGTCATCAACTGAACATGGCCTTTTTTCTCTTTGACCGGTTGGCCATCTTCAATAACACCTAAAAGCATATTTTCATCGACTTGGTCTCTTGTAAATACCATTTCATAACCATCAGTTGCAACAACCTTTAGTTCAGTAAAATCTTCTACTTGTAAGAAATCTAATACATCTAAAATTCTATAACCTTCCCAAACTTGGTCATAAGAAGCACCGTCTTTAGAAGTCTTAACAGCCTCTACAGTGTATAAATCCAACTTTCTCTGAGCACGGTCACTTGTAAACTCAAAAGAACCATCAGATAAGCCTGTAAACTCTATGCTCCAAGCTGGTAGTTCAGCCACTTCAGTTTCTGAAGCTTCAGCTTGATCAGCACCACCTGCACCAGCAGCTATACTGTAAATATCTTTAACAGTTGTGTTTTTAGGCTGGCCTTCAAACTTAACTTTAAAGATGTCTTCATCTTTGATTAAAATACCTTTTTTCACATCCTTACCTGATAACTCTACTGAGTAACCATCTGTAGATGTAAAGACATATGAATCTGCTTTAATGCCTGCTTGGTCAATCAACTCTATTAAAGAAACACCTTCATTGTCTTCAAAAGACATGCTTGTAAATGCCTCCATAGCATTGTTAGCCGACATAAATGCTGTATTACCTGATGTTAATTGAAGAATCATCTTAACATGCATGCCTTTTGGTAAGTCTGGCGACATAAAAAGAGGTGCATTTTCTCCTGTTAACTTTAATAGACCTTGCTCTAACACTTCAAGTTTCTCTGTCTTTTCAAAACCATCTGTTGCCACAAATACAACTGGGTCTGATGCTTGAATAGACTTAAATAAGTCTGTTACCTTAACACCCTTATCGTCTGCTTCATAATATGTAATATCCACTTGATCTAAGGTCTTAGAAGCTGGCTCTATAAAAACAATTTGATTAAGTGCAACTGATTCAACCTCAGCAGTTTCAGTTTCCATCAAACACTGAACTTCCATCAAATTAGAAACCCAGTACATTGAACGCTCATCATTAATGGCCATTCTAAGTGGTAACTTCTTATCCACATAATTTTCACCATCTTCTGACCATATGAGCATGATGTCTTTATCAGCGATGATTTCTGCCGGTACATCTATGGCATAGCCATCTCCAGCAATACCCCTAATACCATTAAAATCAGCTAAAGACTTACCTTGTTCCTTTAAAAGTCCATTTAAACTGACACCAACAATATCAGTTACTATTTCCTCACCACTTGAAGTGACCGTCTTATAAGTTTCTTTGACTGGTGTCATCTTATAGATATCATTGTATGGAATTTCAACAGTCTGATCACCCATCTCAATCTTTAATGAACCATCATACGACAAACTTGCGGCCTCTTCATTACTACATCCCATGGTAAACAACATCATGAGAACAAGTAAAATAACACTTACTTTCTTAAAATTCATTTAAATACCTCCAATAATTCTCACTGCAGTCATTGATACCGTTCACTATTGCCTGTGTTGTAATCGTTGCACCTGTTATGGCAACAATTTCATTTTCAGAAGTTTTTGATAACTTAACAACTTCTAATGGTTCATTCACATAAACTTGCATGCGCTTTTCAAACCAGTCCTTAACAATATAACCACCATAATCTTCAGTTTCATGATGTTCTATCACTTTGAAGTCTTGGACTTTTCCCTCACAAAGGACGAGATAGTAAATCATATCTTCGTGATAAGCGTCTGTATGAACCACTTGAATCATCTTTTGGTCTTTCACATAAACGCGTACAATATCCCCTTGTTCATAAGACTTTATGCGAATCCCATCTTGAGAATAAGACTTGTACTCGTCAATTTGAAAAAAAACAACCATTGCAAGTATTACAAACATAGCAAAATAATGAATCAATTTCATGACTCCCCCTAATTTAGCTCAAATTGGAAATAAAAAAATCCCTCGAAAGAAGGATTCCATTCTCCTTTCCACAATGGGAGGCATAGAAATTTCTCTCTACACCCATCGGTCTTACCATCGTAGAAAATCCTTAGACTGTAAGACTCAGAGCTCTATAATAAGCTTATCATTAACAAGTATAATGTCAACAGATATGCAACAAAACATCCTTGATTTTACAGTCTAAATTCAATTATTGTACTATTTTATATTTCTTTTAGTAAGTTTGCCATTTCAATAGCAGCCATAGCAGCTTCAACACCCTTGTTGCCGGCCTTAGTGCCTGCTCTTTCAATTGCCTGTTCAATGGTATCTGTTGTCAATACACCAAAGATAACTGGTACTTCAGACTCTAAAGAAACAGAGGCAATACCTTTTGATACCTCACTAGATACAAAATCAAAGTGGGCTGTCGCACCTCTGATAACAGCACCTAAACAAAGTACACCGTCATAATCTTTCTTAGCAAGCTTCTTTGCAACTAGTGGGATTTCAAAAGCACCAGGCGCCCAAACAACATCAATATCATCATCAGAAACACCATGTCTTACAAGTGTATCTACCGCACCTGATAATAACTTTGACCCGATAAACTCGTTAAATCTTCCAACAACAATCGCATACTTTTGTCCACTCGCAATCATTTTACCTTCAATTGTTCTCATCTTAAACCTCCTCTAACATATGTCCCATACGTTCCTTTTTCGTTTTTAAATAATAAGCATTTTTTTCATTATGATTCATTTCAATAGCCACACGTTCTACAATCTCTATACCATAACCTGATAAACCGGATAGTTTCAGTGGATTATTGGTCATCATTCTAATTTTTTTAGCCTTTAGATCTAATAGTATTTGAGCACCAATACCGTAATCTCTAAGGTCCTCACCAAATCCTAAAGCAAGATTGGCATCAACAGTATCATAACCTTGGTCCTGAAGTGCATAGGCTTTGATCTTGTTGATTAAACCGATACCACGTCCTTCCTGTCTCATATAAAGCAAAATGCCATTTCCAGCCTCGTCAATTCTTTTAAGTGCATTTTGAAGTTGGTCACCACAGTCACATCTAAGCGAACCAAACGCATCACCTGTTAAACATTCCGAATGAACTCTAATTAAAGTTGGTGTATCTTCTTTGATTTCACCCTTTACTAAGGCCACATGGTGTTCTCCAGTCAGCTTGTTGATATAACCCACCATTTTAAAATCGCCATACTTGGTCGGCATATTGGCTTCAGACACTCTTTCAATTAAAGAATCGTTTTCAAGTCTATAGGCAATCAAGTCAGCAATTGTAATCATTTTTAGATTGTGCTTTTCCTTATATGTTATAAGATCATCTACTCTAGCCATAGAACCATCATCTTTCATAATCTCACAGATAACACCTGCAGGCTTTAAACCAGCTAATACCGATAAATCTACAGCTGCTTCTGTATGTCCAGCTCTCTTTAAGACGCCACCTTCTTTTGCTACCAAAGGAAAGATGTGACCTGGACGTGTAAAATCTGAAGGCTTAGAAGTCTCATCAATTAATTTAAGAATTGTTTCAGCACGTTCAAAGGCTGAAATACCTGTCGTTGAATTGACATGATCTACTGAAACTGTAAAGGCAGTTTCTTTAGGATCTGTATTGTTGTGAATCATCATTGGGATCTCTAGAGCCTTTAAAGACGCTTCCTTCATTGGCATACAAATCAAGCCTCTGCCATGTGTGGCCATAAAATTAATAGCCTCTGGACTGGCATGTTCTGCTGCCATTAGTAAATCACCTTCGTTTTCTCTATCCTCATCATCTACAACAATGATCATTTCCCCGTTTTTTATAGCCTCAATTGCTACTTCAATCGAATCAAACATTTTTACCTCCTACATAAAGCCGTGTTCGGCTAAAAAATCCTTATCTATACCTGTCTTTTGTGTTAATCGTTCAATGTATTTACTGACCATATCATTCTCTAGATTGACGATGTCGCCAACCTTCTTTTTTAGAAGTGTGGTATCATCTTGAGTTTGAGGAATAATCGACACTTCAAACTCTGACGACCCAACCGATACAATGGTCAAACTGATGCCATCTATGGCAATAGAACCCTTCTGAATCATATACCTCAGTAAAGCCGAGCTGCATGAAATACTGATCCTATAAGCAATTTCATCTCTTATGACTCTTTTTATATAACCAGTGCCATCTATATGGCCTGAAACCATGTGACCACCAAAACGATCGCCAAGTCTCATGGCTCTTTCTAAGTTAACAGGATCTCCTACTTTTTTCTTTGAAAAACCACTCATGTGAACAGTTTCTGGCATTAAGTCAGCTTCAAAGTAATTACTGCCTAGGGCAGTTACCGTCAAGCAAACACCATCTGTTGAAATGGAGTCCCCGATTTTTGTAGACTCCAAAACTGTCTCACAGGTGATAGAAAGCTTAATGGAGTGACCCGATTTTTTTATGCTTTTAATGAATCCAATTTCTTCTACGATGCCTGTAAACATGTCAGCTCCTTTCTATATAGCCTTCAACCATCAAATCATTACCAAATGTATAATAAGTCACTTTGTTTAATAAAATGGCCTCATTCATCTTCTTAAGTTCTAAACCTCTTATAGGAGAAATGCCCTCTCCAAGAAGTTTAGGTGCTACAAAGGCCTGGACTTTATGAACAAGATTTTTCTCTAAAAAGCTGCCATGGACACGTCCGCCACCTTCTACCAAGATACTGTCTATATTCATGTGTCCAAGTTTTATCATCAATTCCTCTAAATCAACTCTGCCGTCTAATGACTTGGTTACAAGGA
This sequence comes from Acidaminobacter sp. JC074, assembly GCF_022496765.1. Taxonomy (GTDB): domain Bacteria; phylum Bacillota; class Clostridia; order Peptostreptococcales; family Acidaminobacteraceae; genus JABXKX01. The sequence continues at coordinate 134,327 of NZ_VANV01000009.1, forward strand.
CTTTTGCCCCTTTGTCTTCTAGTTCTCTTTTTGTGCTTTCTGACATAAGTTCAGTAGTAGCGACAATAGCCCGGTCTAGTAATCTACTGGTTAAAGGTATGCGTCCTCTTGAATCTAATACAATGGGCCTTGGATGACTGCACTTGCCATCTAACCTCGTGTTAAGCATGGGATCATCTTTTATCACTGTATCCACACCAACCAAAATACCTGAAACTATTTGTCTTACTTGATGAACATATTTTCTAGATAAGTCACCACTTATCCACTTGGAATCTCCAGTCAAAGTGGATATTTTGCCATCTAATGTCATGGCATACTTCATAATGACAAATGGCCTTTTATGTATGATAAAGTGATTAAAAATCTCATTCATGATTTTAGATTCATCTTCTAAAATACCTACTTCAACTTCTATACCATGGTCTCTGAGTATCTGAACCCCCTTACCCGCAACCAATGGATTGGGATCAAGTGTGGCTACAACCACATGTTTGATACCGGACCTGATAATAAGTTCCGTACAGGGAGGTGTTTTTCCATAATGACAGCAAGGTTCTAAAGTCACATATAAGCTTACATCCTCCAAATCTTTCATTTGTCCGATGGCATTTACTTCCGCATGATTGCCACCGTAAACTTCATGATAACCTTCACTTATTATTTGATCATTTCTAACAAGAACTGCACCCACTAAGGGGTTTGGACTTACAAATCCTCTGCCCTTCTTTGCAAGCTCTATAGCCCGTTTCATATATTTAGACATAAGTCTCCTTCCACTTCAAGGCAATAAAAAAAGCCCTGAAGATAAATCTTCAGAGCACATCGTCAAAAATAGGGTCTTCCCCTTTTAAAAACACTTTTCACCTTCTACCATCCAGACTTTACTGTCGGTCTTGGAATTTCACCAAGTCAGCCAATCGGCTCGCGGACTATAACCGCCGGTCGGGAATTTCACCCTGCCCTGAAGGATATTCAATTTGATAAAAGCTTAACAAATTTTTTTTGCTTTTGCAAGTACAAAAAAGAAAAAGTCAGTAAACTGACTAAAAAACCCACCAAATGTTTTTAAAATGATCATGGTCACACTCAAAGATACATATGGCATCTGTTTCATGAGCAAAGTTATCAAATTCTCTTTCAAACACCACCAGCTTATCGCCCATAACCTGGGTCTTTTCAACGAATATCTGGGTGGGTTGATACTTGTTTTGTTTCTTGAAAACTTCAAGTGCCTGCGCTTTGTTAGATGCTACTACAGAACCATCTGTTACATTTCTAATTACAATTTTCTCATCCCAAGTTTCACTCATGCCCTCAATGTCTCCAGCATTGTAAAGCTCAATAGCCTTTTCATAGAGTTCAACAATATTCATCATGTCACTTCCTTCAGTTGATATGGATAATAATTGTATTTTGTATATTATACCTATACCTCTAATACATCAACTTAAACATGCAAATATTGTGTAACTTGTTTTAAATTCTCATCATAGAAAGGATCATCCAGCTTTTTTCGTCTGATACACCACGCTAGGCCACCAAATCCAAAGAAGAACTCATAAAGTGGTAGAGCATTGTCTAGATCTGGTAATGGACTCATGGTCTCATAACCTTCAATAAAAGGTGCCTTGGTTTCAGGATACTTGTCCCATAAATCTGTCTTGATTTTTGTAAAATCCAGTCCTGGTGCACCACCTCTAGCAGATTCAAAGTCAATCAATCCTGTAATCTTATCGTCCAAAATAAGGACATTGCCAGGCCTAAAATCAAAGTGTAAAAGTGATGGTCCTCCATAGTCTGTAAGCTTATTTAAAAGTCTTTTAAATGCATGCTCACACTGACTGATAAAGTCTGAATCATAGTGGTGACGACACTCCTCAACCCATTCAGAAAATCGGTTTGTAAGGGCCAGATGCCAGTCGTTAGACGGCGTTGAAGACAAACAATAATTATCCATAGGTACCTTGTGAAGCGATCCAAGAAGAAGGCCTAAATCATAGGCTAGCGCTTCAGTCACCTGACCTGTAATCGGTTGACCTGGTAGATAGGACAGTAAAAGTGCACCTATGACTTCTTCATCACCTTGCCAAAATCCAAGAACCTCCGGTACTGGAAAATGTCCTTTAAGCTTATCAAGAACCCCCTTTTCTCTGAAAAGTTTACTCTTGTTATAGGGAATCTTTAGGACTACTTTTTCATCATCTTCTAAAGTCAAAACATATACTGTAGAACTGTAAGATTCAGGTACATTATCTATTGTCTTAACATCTAAGCCGAATACATCTAATACTTTTTCTATATTCATAAACACCTCTACTTGTACTTATTCAGAAGTTCTTCAGGTATATGACAGTAATCGTCAGGACATCTTTCTAGTCTATCCTGATGTTCCTCTGCACTCTTTACATAGTTGGTTAAAGGCAAGATTTCAACCACAATGGCATCCTTATCATTTCTTTTATCAATAAAAGCTAGAGCTTCTTTTAAATGTTTAGGGTCTTCGCTATATAGACCAGTCCTGTATCTTAAACCAACATCCTGGCCTTGTTTATTCAAACTATAGGGATCAATGATTTCAAAAAAATAAGTCATCAAGTCACTTAAAGTGACTATTTTAGGATCAAATTCTGTTTTAACACATTCAGAAAAACCATCATAATCACCTTCTAAGCTTTGGCTTGAGCCATTGGCTCTACCGGCTTCAGTTTTTACAACACCAGGAAGTGTCCTAATAAAGGCCTGAACACCCCATAAACAACCACCTGCAAAATATACTGTTTCCATAAAATCTCCTTTTTTATTCACATAAGTATTATAGTCCATTTAAATAAAAAATCAAAAAAAAGTTCTGGGGTAAACCCAGAACACTTCACCTAATTGATACCACCGATTGTCTTAATAATGTTTGCCCCGCAACCACAACCATTATCAGGACCACAGCCGCATGATTCAGATGATAATACATGTTTCTCTATTAAAATATCTTCGTTAGAAAAACCCAGTGTCTTTAAATGTGACCTCGTCTCAATAACGAAAGCATCACTGCCAATAACATAGATATAAGGTTCAACTTGATGCTTTTCCATTAGAGTCTGCATCTCAAAATCCAATCTTGAATAGAATGTCTTTCTATCATCTAGGTAAATAGACCTAAATGACAAGCGTTTCTCAAAGTCATTCATTTCTTCTTGAAATATTTTTCCGTGTCTGTCCACATTGATTTGAAGCATCTCTGGAATGCCAAGTGAATCTTTTTCATACTTCTTAATATAGGCCCTTATGGCTGCAATACCAACACCATTGGATATAAGTGCAACCGGTCTGTTTTCTCTTTTCAGTCTAAGCCCCTCTTTAGGGCTAGATACTTTTAAAACATCACCTATTTTATGTTCATGTAATTTAGATTTATAAGAGCTAGGTGAGCTTTTGATACGTGTTGTAAACCTGATCAAGTCTTCATCTTCTAGGGTTACATAGGAAAACCTTCTGGCTTCCTCTTTACCATCCACGTCTAATATCAGTTTTGAAGCATCACCTTCATGCCATGATTCTAAGTCTCCTTTAAAATCATAAGAATAGGTAAACTCGTCATGTTTGATAATATCTATAATTTCTAGTTCATATCTTTCTTTTGGTCCACAAGAGCAAGACATAAAGCCTCCTTTCAATTGAAAATCATTTTCAATTGAAAGTATACCACTCTATTCCTTACGCGTCAATACTTTACCAAAACAGTATATATTATTCTTCAAGAATTTCTACAAAACCCTCTGTTGCGTTTAATCTAATTTTTTGACCATCCTTAATAAGGTCCGTTGCATCTTTAACACTGACTATAGCAGGCAAACCATATTCTCTTGCTATAACCGCTCCGTGAGTGGTAAGACCGCCTACTTCTGTGATCAAACCTTTAATAGATACAAAAGCTGGTGTCCATGATGGATCCGTAAACTCAGTAACCAAAATATCGCCTTCTGTTAGATGAGTGTCTTTAAAGGCTTTGACAACACGAGCACGGCCCTCAACAATACCATGTGAAACAGTTATGCCAAGAAGTGCATTATCTGGTACATCTTTATCATACTCGCCTTCTATGACTTGACCTTTTGAAGTTAAGAGTCTAGGTGGTTTTAACTGAGCATAAGCTTGGTATTCTTTCTTTCGGTTTTCAATAATAGAATAGTCTAGCTGACCGCCACTGACCAAATCTTTTAACTCATCAAACTCCAGGTAATATATGTCCTGAGCTGATTTTAGAATGCTCTTATCAACAAGTCTTTCTCCTTCTTTTAACATAGCCATTTTGTAGTAATAATACCTTTTCATATACGAAAACTTGGGATACTCTCTATAGCCAATATAATTTCTTACTCGACTAGAAACCTTTAAAATTTTCTTAGCCTTTCTTTTACCAAATGGCAGTTTTTCGACCTCTCTTACAAGCTGATTCAATCTCTTTTCAACTTGTTCTTTTCCCTGGTTGTACTTAGTCGTCGAGCCACCTGCTTGAAAGTTTTTTAAGTTACTTAAAATTACCGGGACTAAGTTGACTGGGTTTTCAATCCATCTTTCAGCTGTAATATCTATATCTCCAGAACATCTCATACCATACGTTTTTAGATAGTCATTTAATGAAGCTGCAACTTTTTTTCCACCATCAAGCTCTTCTATATCTTCAAAAAAGCTGGCTTGTCTTGGACTTTTTAGGTAATCAATAACCTCAGGATATTGCCTTACAACATCTGTTACATCTAGTAGTGACAAACCTGTCTCACTTGTAACACTATTGGGTACAGACATGATGATGGAGTCTGCTGCATGACTTTCTTTTAACCACTTGTTCACTTTCTTATCGAGCCAATTTGAAGATAACATAGCAGCTGTTAAAACACCTGCATTCGGTGGTTTTGTCAACTTGAGTCTTCTATTGTCATGATCTTTATAAATATAGTCTAGAGCTTCTATGCCAGACAACTTTTCTAGTTCTAAGCGCATGATTTCAATGCTGCTTTCTTCTTCTTCAATAAGCCTTTTAACAATATCTGAATCATTTTCTTTATAAGCCTTATAGGCGTGTTTCATAATTGACAGTGCGCCGGAGTTATTTTCAATATTGAAGACTTTTTCATTTGATTTTGCAAGGTTATCAATGAGTTTCTTATCCTTCATAACCTTGTCTACTGCATTGCTTAAAAGACTATCCCCCAAAACCTTCAAAAGACTTCTTGCTATCAGCCTACCAAATCCTGTATTAAGATCACCTGTTAAGTCAAGATAAAGTCGACCACCAACCATCTTAGAAGGTGGATTTGAAATCACAGACTTAAAAAAGAAAATGCCCAGGGGTTTTATTGGTGCAGTCATCATCTGTAAATGACCTGATGACATATATACCCTTGTATCCCCCTCATCTTCAGGCATAGGATAGAGTCTTGTTATCGGCCTTGATTGTACAATATATAGCCGATCATCAATACACCATTCTATGTCTTGAGGACATGAAAAATGTGATTCAATTTTTCTAGAAAGTGCCTCTATTTCAAACAATTGCTGATCACTTAAAATAGCCCTCTTACTTAGATCACCTTCTATGATTTCTTTTATAACCTCATCTCTTGCATAAAGAGCTTTTACCTTTACACCGATATTTCTACTTGTTATCTCTCCATTAGAAATCTTATAGTTATCGTGTTCGACATGACCAGATACATAGCCTTCCCCTAAACCGTAAGCTGCATCAATAGAAACCGTTTTTCTATCGGAACTGCTAGGATCTGCAGTAAATACAACACCTGAACATTGGGACTTTATCATCTTCTGAATAATTACAGCTAAATAAATATCATCATTGAAACCGTTCTCTTTTTGGTAGATAAGGGCACGTTCACTATAAAGGCTCGCCCAACATTTCTTGATATGATCAATAATAGCTTGTATGCCTTTGATATTTAAATAAGAATCATACAAACCTGCAAAAGAGGCAGTCGGCAAATCTTCTGCTGTCGCACTTGACCTAATGATATATGCTTGGTCATTACCTAGTTTTTCGAGTTTTTCTTTAATCAAGTCAAGCAAATCACCTGGTAATTCGCTGGCTATAATTATCTTGCGAACATCACTCGAGAGTCTTTTAAGCATCTTGTCGTCATTTGTTTGTGCCAGTTGATTCATTAGGTCTTTGAGTTCATGATTGTCCACCATATCTCTATATGCTTTCGTTGTAACGACAAAACCTTGAGGCACTTGAACACCTTCTAAAGAAGACAGGGCCATTAAGTTATAGGCCTTGGCACCAACATCGGAAAGTTCTACTTGTAAATTATTCTTCAAATCACATGCATACATAACTACCTGCCTTTCTTTTCAATCCCATAACGTATCATATTTAGGAAACGTTTCTTTTTCTCAAATATATCAGCCCAATAATCGTCATCCATTAACTTATCCATATCTGTCAATTCTTTTGATATCAGACTTCTAAAATGATTGTTGACGACTTCTACGAGTTCATAGGCTTGATCACTTTCCAAATCATCTCTCAAGTCTATTTCATCAAACAAGGCTTTCATCCTTTTGGCCTTTAAGAATTCAGCCTGACCGTACTTCTTTTTTATTTCCATTGTAAAAACATACATATCATCTCTAAGTTCATCTGGTGTCGCACTGTATGCTTCATATAGGAGTCTACTAATATCAGGGTGTTGCCTTAGATAAGTGATCTTACTGATACCACTTTTCTCTTTAGCCTCAAAAAAGTCATCAAAAGAAGACACAGGCTCCTCTTCAAAGTCTATAGCCATTTTTTCAAAGCATCTTTCTAATAACGTCATATATATTTTTTTCTTACTTTTAAAGTGATGAAACAGTAGAGCCTTAGAAATGCCAGCTGCCTCTGACAACATAGCTGTTGATGTTTTAGAGTAGCCATTTTCAACAAATAGCTTAAAGCAAGCATCCAGTATTTTTTCTTTTTCATATAGTTTTAAGGGCATAAGAACCTCCTTTTGCTGACTAGTGGTTAATATAATTATACTCCTTTACTAACCATTGGTCAACAAACAGCAAGTTAATCTGACAGAATTGTCGAAACATTTGCAATATGTGATGTTAAAATGATACAATTAAAACAATCTACAGACATGTATTTACAGGCTTATAGGCCGTTAACGATATTAAAAACACAGAAAGGCTATTATGTCGAAAAAAGCTAAAGTATTTATTAAAGAAACAGGAAAATCTGAACAAGTATATTTCACAGATGACAACAAACCTAAGATAGATAAATCTGTCATGGACAAGTGGCAGATTATTACCAATATCCTCGCCAAGTTAATGGATGCCAGAGCCAGCCTTATCAACCGTTTGGATACAGAGTTCCTTGAAATATTCATGATGAGTCAAAACGAAAAGAATCCATATAAAGTTGGTCTTTGTGACCCTGTTGGTCAGGGTGCCTACTGTGAGATGGTGGTTGGTAAAAAACAGAAACTTGAAGTTTCTAATGCCATAAAAGACCCTGTTTGGCATGACAGCTTGTACGTTGATTTTAACTTCATCTCCTATTATGGTGTTCCAGTTGTATGGCCTGATGGTGAAGTATTCGGTACACTATGTGTGATTGATGACAAGGAAAACCATTTTAATGAGGAATTTCAGAGTATTTTTAGAGAGTTTAAGCTGTCTATGGAAAAAGATCTAGAAATCCTTATGAAAAACGCTGAACTTACAAAAGCGGCTGAGTTTGATGCCTTGACAGGCGTTTACAACCGCAGAAAGCTAGATGCAATTTTAGAAGCAGAATTTCTAAGAAGCAAACGTACTAAACATGTCTACTCTACTGTTATCATGGATTTAGATGGATTTAAGCAAATCAATGATCTTTATGGTCATCAAATGGGTGACAAGGTCTTAATGACCTTTGCCAAATCTTTTATAAAACGCATTCGAAAAACTGATTTCTTCGGAAGACTAGGCGGCGATGAGTTCTTGTTAATATGCCCAGATACCGATGTTCAAGGGGCACTGAATCTAATCAACTCATTTTCAGCTGATTTAAAGGCAAATATGACCAAGCTTATAAAAGGGTTTGACTTTTCCTATGGAATTGCCTCTTTTCAAGATGATCAAAAGTTCGAACACGTTCTTCGAAGAGCTGATGAAGCCTTGTATGATATGAAAAAAATAAAAAAAACAATATAAAGAAAATCACTTTTTCGTTCCAGAAAAAGTGATTCTTTTTATGCATTGAGTTTGTAAAATGATTTCTTGTTGTTAAGATAAAGAGACTTAAAGACAGGAAAATTATTATCATAAATTTCAGCCGCTTTTTTATCCGGTTCATAACGTTCCTTTACTTGAATAAAGTGCTTGGCATCTTCTAAATCCTTTATCCATCCAAGTCCAACACCAATCAGAACAGCCGCACCGACAGACCCTATATTTTGAGGATTGTAGACCGTTTCAATAGGCCTATTTAGGACATTTGACAGTAGCTGACAAGTCAGTTCAGAAAGTGCACCACCACCGACAAATCGCAAGGTTGGAAGCGTCTTAGTCCTTTTCTCACTGGCTTCTAATTGCCACTTAAGGTGATAGCAAACCCCCTCTAAAACAGCATGAATCATATCCCTCTTACCAGTATCTAAACCGATATTAAAGAAGATACCTCTTGCATGATGATCTTCAAATGGACACCTGTTACCATGAAGCCATGGTGTAAACATGACACCATGACTGCCAGCAGGTACATCTTTAATCACTGACATCATATAATCATATAGGGATTCGCTCACAGCTTCATCCTCTGTTACTTTTACTTTTTTCAAGTAAATATCAATTTCATCTAAGGCCAAATGGTCTCTTACCCATTCCATACACTTACCAGCGGTCTCAAGCTCAGCAAAATAATTGAGGTATCTATCGGATGCCCCTTGAATGGATGCAATCATAGATGATATATCTACAATCTTTTTATCAACCACTGTTGATACCCATCCTGACGTTCCCATATAAATATGAGATTCATGTAAAGAGACTGCACCTGCGCCTACACCAACCAGGGCTGCATCACCACCACCACCAAAAACTGGCGTATTTTCAGCAAGTCCCAGCTCTCTTGCTACTCTACTAGATAAGTGACCGACTATATCAGTCCCCTTTACAATACGTGGCATATGGTCATAGTTAACTCCAAATAAGTCACAAATTTTTTTAGAAAACTGTTTTTCTTTTACATCGTATAAAAGGGTTGCAAATGCACTATCTTCAGTCATGACAGTCTGACCAGTCAGTCTGCTGATCAAGTATTCCTTGATGTCTAACCATTTGTAAACCTTTGAAAAAACATCCGGTTCATGACGCTCGACCCACTTGTACTTCCATACAGGGTCTTTTATACTTGCAGGCACTGCACCTGTAATTTTTAAAGCTGTAAGAAGCTTCTTTATGTTCATGCCAGATATCTTCAGTCCATGTTCTAAACCCATTTCTTTTTCTTTACTGGCACGGTTATCCATATATGACATGGCGGGCCTGACAGGATTACCATTGATATCTATAAGCACAAGGCCCTGCATTTGAGCACAAAAGGAAATCCCCTTTATCATTGCAGGCTCTAGTTGAGTCTTTGAAATGACTTTTTTTGTTGTCTCACACATGGCCTGGTACCAGGTATCAGGATCTTGCTCTACCCCACCATTTTTAAGAACATTTAGTTCATAACCCTTAAGCTCACTCGCAACTAAGTGAATGTTGTCTTGTATCAAATACAAACAAGTTTTAATGCCTGTTGTACCAATATCGTATGCTAATACATAATTCATTTGGCACCTCCAACTTGTTTAGAGTATTTATATTTATAAACCAGCCTCATCAGAATGCGTTCAAAAGTATGAATGGGTTTGACCTTACCAAACAAGGCTGCAGTCATATAAGCAAGTCCAGCCTTTTGAGTCACAATCTTTAAGGCTTCAAAGTCTTCCTCAGCCTGAATATATGCGCCATAACCCTTTACTAGAGTCACAGGATGATCCTTGATTTCAGACATTTGATTCACTACAGGCGCTTTAATGCCTGTTAGCTGAGCGAAGTCATCTAAAAGCGGCAAAAGGGGTATGCCTAGTTGTGACATGGCCACTAAAGACGGTGTAGAAACAAATTGTTCATCTAATTTAGGAGGATGATATTCTTTCAATTGACCGCCCAAGGCAAGTGCTGCATTTTCATAAGGGTCGCCCGTTTTATCAAGATAAGTATGGATATATGACTTACACATATCCTCTAGGTCTATAGCAACCTTTAATGTCTCCTCTGGTGACTGACCAAAACATACAGCACCATGATACTTCATAATCACAGCATGTTTAGATACACCTAAGGCCACCCTTACATGATTCATCAGCTGTTTAGTGCCAGGCAGTGCATAACTTGCACATGGTACTGTGTAATCCAGTGGAATCTCCTTTAAGACTGTTGCCCCTAAAGCAGAAGCATATGACTGGTGGGTATGAATCACACACTGGACATGAGGCTTTAACTCATAAACAGAAGAATGAATGCCTTTTTCTGAAGAAGGTTTAATATGACCTTCATAGTCAAGTGATTTCATGGTAACCAGTACAACATCTTCTGGTGACAGGCTTTCATAAGCCCTGCCAGATGGTGTAATTAGAAAATGATTGTCGTCTACTTTTATAGAAACATTGCCCCAAGTCCTTGCAATCAAACCATGTTTGATTAATGCATGACTCAGTTCTATAACTTGCTTTTTCTTATCTAAAAGACTCATAATTATCCTATCTTTCCTACATGTTTAAATACATTTTCAAATCGTTTTAAAACATCTTCTAACATATCATCTGTATAAGCTGCTGATGTATAAAGTCTAGAACCAGCTAGAGTTACTAGGCCTTCTGCCATATAAGCAGCACCGATATGTTCCATCTCTTTTTTTCTTTTAGAAGTCTCCTCAAGTACTTTTGGTATGGTCCATGGCTTAGACCAATTGATATGAAAATGCATGGTACCTACAGTCTCAAGATGACAAATAGAGCCCTGATTATAAGCCACAAATGGTAAATCATATTTTTTAATCAGTTCCTTCAAACCAGCAATAAGTTTATCTGCAAACAAGCCCGCCTTTTGAGTCGCTTGTGTTTCTTCTATTCTACAAAGTGTGTAATAACCAGCCAAACAAGACAAAGGATTTGCTGCCATGGTACCACCAACGAGAGCTTTCTTATGTTTACCACCACCACTGATACCGGCAGTTAAATACTTCATAACTTCTTTCTTGCCACCTAAACCACCTGCTGAAGGGTAACCACCCGCTACAACTTTACCGAATACAGTTAAATCAGGTGAAACACCAAAATAACCCTGGGCACCGCTCATGCCGATTCTAAAGGCTGTTACTACTTCATCAAATACAAGAAGGCTTCCATACTGTTTACAAAGCTTTTCTACACCTTTTATAAACTCACGACTAAGGGGTCTTGTACCACTTTCAGGTCCCACAGGTTCAATCATCACACAGGCTGTACCACCTCTTAATTGATTGCGCTTGAGTTTTTTCTCTAAGTCCTTTAAGTCGTTAGGAAAGAACTCACCAGTCCATTTAAAGATATGTTTAGGTACACCATTTGCTTGTGTATGTTTGGTTCCAGGCACCCTGATGCCATAAGCGAGTTGGTCAGACCATCCATGATAAGCGCCGCCCATCTTTAAGACATGTTTCTTTTTAGTAGCAAGTCTGGCAACACGGATAGCCGCCATACATGATTCGGTACCCGAACCTAACATCCTAAACATCTCTACAGCAGGCATGGAATCAGAAATCTTCTTAGCCAGTTTGTATTCATATTCATGAAAAAGGCCTGTAGAAGGACCACAAGTATTAAGTAGGCCAATGACCTTCTCTCTTATTTCTGGTGGGTTAGATCCAAGGACTGTTGGACCACCGGCCTGTAGAAAGTCATAATAAGTATTGCCATCTAGGTCTTCTAAAAAAGCCCCTTCTGCCTTTGTAAAAACCAAAGGAAATGGATGGTTAAAAGCAAGATTATGCTGAACGCCACCTGGAATGATCTCTTGAGCTTTCTGGATAATCTCTTTTGACATTTTACACTTAATGTCGAAATATTCTGAAATATAAGTCGATAAAGCTTCCGGCTTAATAGAATAAATAGGTTTTGTGATAAGTTCATCCAGTTCTCTTGTGACTTTTTCCACATCTGGATACTCTGTAATAGCAAACTGATTCATTTTACACCTCCGTTGAGTGAATATTCACTCACTTTTTTATTTTATTATAACACATATGAAAAATATTTGTTATAATATTTTTATAGCAAAGGAGATTTTATGACTTATTCCAATCCAGTATTTGATAAAATATCAGAAGAAAAGAAAAATCGCATCATAAATATAGCCATCGATGAGTTCTCAACCAATGGCTTTTCAAGAGCCAATATCAACACCATTGCAGCAAAGGCTGGCGTTAGTGTCGGCTCCTTATATAAGTATTTTAACAACAAACACGATATGTACTTGTATGTAGTATCAACCACTGTAGAAAAAATTAAAGGCATACTAGAAGATATTGTAATAGATAATTCCGATCTTTTCGAAACCATCAGAAAAATCATTCGTGCCATACAAACTTATTCAAAGGTAGATGCCAATGCAACCAGACTTTATAATGTCATGGCAACGGAAAGAAATGAAGAACTGGTAGTTCAGCTCTGTACCCAAATGGAAGGGGCAACTGCTGATGTCTATGCTGGTTTAATTGAAAAATTTCAAGCCCAAGGAAAAATCAGCAAAGACCTTCAACCCAGATACTTTGCCTTCTTTTTAGACAATCTTTTTATGATGCTGCAATTTTCTTATACATGTGAATACTACAAACACCGTTTAAAGCTTTATGTTTCTGAAGATGCACTTGAAAATGATCAAGTCTTAGAGGATGAACTCATGCGCTTTATTACAGGTGCTTTCCAACTAAAAAACTAAGATGCTGGCATCTTAGTTTAATACTTTATCCAATACTTTTTTTACAGTCCCTTCTTGCATGGGTTTAACAATAAAGTGTTTGGCCCCTAACTTTAAGGCCTCAAGCACATGGTGTTTCTGCCCCATGGCACTGACCATGATGATTGTTGCACTTGGATCTCTAGACATGATATTTCTTACAGCTTCAATACCACCTACATTAGGCATACTGATATCCATCGTCACTATATCAGGTTCTAGTTGTTGATACAACATCACGGCCTTTTTCCCGTCAGTAGCCTCCCCTATTACTTGATGACCCAAGTTTTCAAGTTCCATCTTGAGCTTTAATCTGAAGTATGTAGAATCATCAACAATTAAAACTGTTGCCATATCATCCCCCTAATCCTTTAAACGATCTATTGGTATGGTCAGAATAATATCTGTACCTTTGTCAATCTCTGTCTTTACTTTTATTATACCACCTAATTGGCTTACTGAATCAAATAAGCCTATTAAACCCACACCGCGACCAGATACCATATCGGCTTCATCATTTGTCGTCAAACGCTTACTGTAAACCAAATTAATCAAGTCCTCATCAGATATGTCGTCTTCATCTGAAATCAAGCCAAGTTCTAAGGCATGCATTCTAATGATGATAGGATCAATGCCTCTTCCATCATCAGAAAATGTGATTATTAAGGTTTCATTCTCTATTGCTAAGTTACATTCTAGATGCCCGTAAGAATCTTTTTTCTTATCCACTCTTTCTTCTGGTTCTTCAATCCCATGAGTCAGTGAATTTCTAATGATACCAACCATTGAAAGCACAAGATTCTCTGCGGCTTCTGGTTGGACCATGACATCTTGTCCTGTAATATCAAATGGCAATACTGCCTTACCAAGTTCATTAGACAATCTTTCTACATAATTGTTGTATCTAGAAATCATCTTCTTTAAATTGATGCTCTTCAAACGCTTTATTGCGGACAAGAAGTCTTTGTTCACTTGATGATTTTCTAAATAGAGTTTTTCTAACTCTATGATTTCAGATTTCTTTATGGCATATTCTTGGTAACTTGTATTAAAGTAATCTTTACCAACATGTCTTTCCAACATCCTTATAGCATCTAAAAGGGCTATCTTCATTCTGTCTATCAGTTCACTTGCATCATAATCATGCTCTAGGGTCGTTTCAATTTGATGAACAGTTCTTTCAAACTGAATAAATCCAAACTGGCCTAGGTTTCCCTTTAAAGTATGAAGTTCAACTTTGTTTTCCTCTGTAAAACCTTCAAGTCTTAAAATCTCTAAAAATCTCTGGGTTTTTCGGATAAAGTAGGAAAGCTCATTTTTAGACTTTAAAGCATTGATGAAGAATCGCTGCATTTCCTTTTGATCATGTATTTCTCTTTCTAATGCCTTACTTAAGGTCACATCATTAAGTGTTATTCTAACAAAGCGTTCTGCCCTGTCATAAACACGGTAGGCGATGACATACTCTCTGTAATTAATACTTGTTTCAGTCGGTAGTAAATCTAAAAAACCATCAATAAAATCAAACTTATTATCGAAAATATTAGTAAATATATCCTCTACAAAATCAAGTTCATTTTCAAACAAAAGGTCACCTAAATGAGCGCCTACTATCAAACGATCAAAGATGGCATTACAGGTATTGCTATATTGGCCCACAACCTTTAGATGTTTGTCGATAGTAAAAGTCCCTGTTAAACTTAAACTGTTTTCAAGGTCCACATCCTGATCACTGGCCATTTGAAGCATTTCAAAATAAAAGACAAATAATACAACCGAAGCATACATGACAACCAGTACCGGCATATCAATTAGAAAACCACTTGCCTTGGCCGTTGATGTGATGTAAACAAGTTTTACAATGGAAACACCAGCCAAAGAAAAGGCTATAATTAAGAGCAAGGCGCTCGTAGCTGCCCTTCTTCTGTAATAAACCAAGGTGAAAACAAGCTGCAAAATAGCCGCTATTAAGAACAAGTTTAAAACTTGATATGAATCACGCCAAGCCACCATATTAGTGGTTGTAAAGACTTTGTAGAGTATGAGTGCAAGGCCCACCATACCTAAGTTGAACTTGATTTTTGCATTTAACATATGTGAGATGGCAAGTGCCGCAAAGGTGATAGAAACATGATAAGAAACCACCGTTATCTTCTTAAAAATCAGATAATCAAATGGTAGTAAGCTTGTTAGTCTGTAATCATATAAAGAGATACCTAAGGCTATTATAGATATCATAAAGTAGATATAGACACGTTTATTGTAGAGTTCATCCTTCCATGCGATGATCATTAAGAAGATGATGACTGCAACGATAAAGGCAATGTTTGACGCCATTTCAATTAATGACATACCGCTAGATACCAATGATGACAGTTCATTGTACTCAACATCGGTCATAAAAACAATGTCACCAGATACACCGGTCATATAGTCTGACTTCATCATAATAGTCAACTCATTGGATTCATGAAGAAGATCTTCATTAAAAATTGCAAAAATAGTTCCATTCCAAATGTTTGCCCTGCCATTAAAGGAACCAAAAGTACCGATTGTCCGATCATTGAGCTGGACTTCGACATACTGTGCATCTGGTTTTTCAATCATTAAATAGATATTTTCATTCTTATTTTTATTCAAAGACAGTTGTCTTAGAATGGACTTGTCGAAATTATATTTATAGACGTGTAACTTTTCCTCATCTAAAGATAACTCTCTATTTTCTATATTTTTATTGTCATCAATGACATCATAAAAAGAAGCTTTATCTAGAATAAGCGTATTTAAGTCTTCTGTATGCATTTGATAATTCCACTCATAAAAAATACCATATAGATATATAAAGCAGATAAATAAAATAAAGAATACAAGTACTCTACGATATCTGGACATAATGCCTCCTTATAGCCATTTATACCTGATTTTCATGAAAATATTCACTATTTGAAAAGATTCACCTTTTTAACATCTCTAAAAATAATGCTCAGTAGATAAGGCCTGTCTTCAGCCTTGACCTCATCAATAGATGCAGCTGCAGCGATGGACAACCAAGATTTAAAGGCTTTATTAGTTGACCCTGTGATAGACAAATAATATCTTAAATAAAGGAACCTAAATAGGTTCATATAGCCTTTACTCAGTTTTTCTCTTTTAAGTGACAGTTTAAGCCAAGTTAATGCCACATCACTTAAAGGATGACCTCTATAGGCATTGTCCCAGTTAATCACCCGGTAATGATCCACATAGATGATATTGTCTAAATCAAAATCTCCATGACATAAAGCCCCTTTGTTTTCTAGGTCATTTAATCTGTCTATAAGCTCATTTTTAACATCAGGACTGAGATGTTTGCTGGCCATAATTTTCTTGCTGAAAAAGAATTTCTGGTCTACAAGACCCCCACCATCTTCTACATGTATTTTTTCTTGAAGACCTGCAAATATCTTGGCCATAGATTGCACTCTAGATGTGTGAGCCAATAATCTTTTGAGCATGGACTCCCCTTTAACATATTCAAAGGCGATATGGTTTTCTTTTTCTATACCATAAATTTTTTCAGAACCAAACTTCTTACTAACTTCATGAAGCTTGTATTCATACTGAATAAAGGCATCTGTAATGCCATCAGGATAAACCTTAATCACTTTCCCTTCATGTAAGTATATATCTACTTGACTGCTCTTTTTAATTAATTCCATAATTACTCCTCAACTCATTTTAACATATGATAAACTGATATTGGAGGTATCTATGAATTTACAAGAAGCTGATAAGATAAAAGATCAATTACTCCTTCACAGATTAGACACACTTCTCTTTGAAGTCATGCAGGCATGTGGTGCAGACATGTGGCTTGTTTTA
Organism: Acidaminobacter sp. JC074; assembly: GCF_022496765.1. Classification (GTDB taxonomy): domain Bacteria; phylum Bacillota; class Clostridia; order Peptostreptococcales; family Acidaminobacteraceae; genus JABXKX01. The sequence continues at coordinate 151,220 of NZ_VANV01000009.1, forward strand.
GGTGATGAATACAATGAAGGTCCTTGTTTAAAAACCTTTCTCCCCAGTACTTTCTACCAAGCCAGAAAAAGGACCATACTGGTCTTTTACAACAATGGCAAGTCCGTAGAAAGGATGATCGTATCCAAGCCAGACTTTACTATTGAAAAGTTTTATAAGCCCGTTCTTTTAAAGCCACCTAATTTTGACTATGAAATGTTTTACACTACATTTGCAAGTTCTTATGATTTAGACTATATCAGAAGTCTACCAGTAGAAGATGAAAAAGCTTGTTTAAAGAGAATCATCCAGGAAAGAAAACCTAAAAACATCCTGGTCAACACCTCTGAACTTTCTCCTTTTGCTGATGGTCTTAGTCATAATAACTATAAGTTTTTAGAATCTCTGGATATAGAACTTAAGTCCAGTGAAAAATTAACCCTTAGATGGTTAGAAACTAGAACCGACATGGAAATGGTCTATTTAAAAGACATTGTCCATAAAACCCGAGAAATCATTGATTCTTGTTATACTAGACAAGTCATCAGGCCTGGAAAAACAACCATAGGACAAGCAAGATATTATTTGATGACAAAAGCCTACCAAGCGGGTATGATCCCGTGGTTTGATGCTACAGTCTGGATAAGAAGGAAAAATAAAAGCCATCTAGAAAATGATGATGAAGTCATATTAGAAGGTGACTTGCTTCATTGCGATTTCGGCGTAAAGTTTTTAGGACTCTGTTCTGATATTCAAGAAATGGCTTATGTAGATGATGGTAATCAAGCCCTGATAGAGGCCTATGAAAAACTGCACGACCAAGCTAAGGCATTTCAAGATATAGTAATGGCAAACTTTAAAGAAGGTCTAACGGGTAATGAGATATTAAAAAATGCCCTTGAGGCATCTAAGCACATACCAGGTGCTAGGCTATATACCCATCCAATAGGCTTTTATGGTCACGGTCCAGGCCCTACAATAGGACAGTTTTCCAATCAAGATTTTTTAGAAGGCATGGGAGAATATAAGCTTCATAACAAAACATGTTACGCCTTAGAACTATGCATCAAAGACTATGTCAAGGAAGTAAATGTAGACATTCTTTATGGACAAGAGATTGATATTTACTTTGATAATAAAGCCCATTATTTTGCTGGCAGACAAGATAAGCTCCATGTATTTTAATACCTTAAATTGCACCTTTTGTGCATATGAACAAAATAATGAATCTTCTTAAGCTATACTAATTTAAAAAAGGAGGCAATTATGATAATTACAACAACACCTCATATTGAGGGACATGACATTAGAGAATACAAAGGCATTGTTTTTGGAGAGGTTATCAACGGTGTGGATTTTGTAAAAGATTTTGCAGCAGGCCTAACAAACTTCTTTGGCGGCAGATCCGGTTCTTATGAAGGTGAACTGATTCAAGCAAGAGAAAATGCTATAAAGGAAATGGAACAACGTGCCCGTCAAATTGGCGCCAATGCCATTGTCGGCGTAGACATTGACTACGAAGTACTAGGCACATCAAATAACATGCTTATGGTTACTGCATCAGGAACAGCAGTTATTATTGACTAAAAAAATCGCTTATAGCGATTTTTTTTCTAGACAAATACAATTGTCTTTCTTACCATTTTCAGAGCCATGGGTATAACCTACCACATTAAAGTGTTTTGAAAACTCTTGAGCCATTTCTTCATACCTGTCACATCGACCTCTGATGCATGTCGATAAATGAATGGTATCTACTCTGGCACTTTGTAATTTTTCTATCTTCTTATCAAAATTCTTATCCTGTCCATCACAATGGTCGCATCTCGTAAAGGCAACCATCTGAACATCCTCATATCTTGAAAAAGCATCTTGTTTTTCATTAAATGCCCTAAAGCATCCATTTCCTGTACATTTGTGAGAAACTTGTCCACAAACCATAATCGCTATTCTTTGCAAATTTGCCTCGACTTTCTTATACGTTCTCTACCATTGTAGAAAGATATAGGCAATCTGTCAACTAGTCCATTAAGTCAATGATTTTTCTGATGGTTTTTATGTTTCTGGTCGTTGCGGTCCTATCCAACTTCTTTTCTAAAAAGTTGTTGCTGATCTTTGTTTTGCCATAACCACTTGGTGCATAGAAATAGAAATGATCCTTTTTTATTTCATAGACTTCATCGTCCTTTTTCTTTTCATCAATCAAACTTTCATAGCCATCTACAGGTCTATCGAACAGGGTAATATAGGCATTTTTATCACCATCACTTAAGTGATAATTGTCAGAATAAGCTTTTAATTCATCAGATTCTTTAATGATGACATGAATCGAAATTCCGAAGTTTTTTTCTATAAGCCCTTCAAACTCACCAAGACTTATATGACCATCAAATATGACATTACCGGTATTTAAATAGGTTTTAACATGACTTAGACCAAAGTCTTCTAAGAGTGTCTTTAAACTTTTCATATCTACCTTGTTCTTGCCTGAAACATTGATACCTCTTAAGAATGCAACTTTCATAAAGCCTCCTTTTTAATAAGTATACAACAAAAAAAGAATCCTAAGATTCTTTTTTTAGTGTCCTTCATTGACATTAAATCCAATTTCAGATTTCTTGTCATCTATATTCAACATAAAATCGTTCACATATGGCTCAGGAAGTTCAAGTCCTAGTGCCTCAGTTAGTACCTCTTCAATTTTCTTGACATAAACGAAAGTTAATTGACTCTTAACTTCTACAGGTACATCTTCGATATCTCGCTTGTTTTCAAATGGTAAGATAATCTTCTTAATACCTGATCTGTGTGCAGCAATCACTTTTTCCTTTATACCACCTACTGGAAGCACTGCACCTCTTAATGATACCTCACCTGTCATTGCCAGTTTTGAATCGACAGGTTTATTGGTTACAAGTGATGCAATTGCAGTTAACATAGTTACACCTGCTGAAGGACCATCCTTAGGTGTAGCACCTGCTGGTACGTGAACATGTAAATCTAATTTAGCAAAGTCTTGTGGTGTCATATAAGTATGGAGTCTTGATTTAATAAGGCTTAGAGAAATTCTTACGGATTCCTTCATAACATCACCCAATTGACCCGTCACCATTAAAGAACCTTTGCCAGGAATAAATGCTGATTCTATGAATAAGATATCGCCACCTACTGGTGTCCATGCAAGGCCAGTGACAACGCCTGGGCTGTTCTCTTCTTTTACCAGGTCATATCTTGCAATTTCATGGCCTAAAATTGATGTCAGCATATTTTCTCTTATTCTATATGGTCTTTCAACCTTGCCTGTTACAATCTTTTCAGAGCTTACTCTCACCAATTTATCCAATTGTCTCTTAAGATTTCTAACACCAGCTTCTCGTGTATACTTATCGATAATCGCCTTAAAAGCATTTTCAGACAACTTGATGTCATCTTCAGTTAAACCGTGTTCTTCTAAAGACTGGTTAAATAAGTGTCTGACTGCGATATGGTATTTTTCTACTGCTGTGTAAGAACCGATTTGAATGATTTCCATACGATCACGAAGTGGTCCTGGAATGGTTCTTAAATCATTGGCAGTTGCTATAAAGAAGACATCACTTAAATCATATGGTGCATCTAAATAATGGTCATTAAATGTATTGTTTTGCTCAGGGTCTAATACTTCTAATAGAGCTGCTGCAGGATCACCACTAGCTGATACCATGAGCTTATCAACTTCATCTAGTACAAATACAGGGTTTTTACTGCCAGCACGCTTCATGCCTTGAATGATCTTACCTGGCATAGCACCAATATAAGTTCTTCTATGGCCTCTGATTTCAGCTTCATCACGAACACCACCTAAAGAGATTCTTACATACTCTCTATCTAAGGCTTCAGCAATGGATCTTGCAAGACTTGTTTTACCTGTTCCCGGAGGACCTACCAATAAAAGAATGGAACCTTGTTTGTTTTTCTTAAGTTTCATAACTGTTAAGTGCTGAATGATTCTTTCCTTAACCTTCTTAAGACCATAATGTCTACTATCTAAAGCTTCTTCTGCTTCCAAAATGTCTATGTCTTTGACTTCACTTGCATGCCAAGGTAAAGAAAGAATTAAATCCAAGTAACTTCTAATGACATTAGATTCAGCACCATTTGGTCCCATTCTGTCCAACTTATCCACTTCTTCTAAAGCAATTTCTTCAATGTCTTCTGGTAGTTTTGCCTCTTTGATTTTGGCTCTGTAGTCTTTTTTGGACTTGCCTTCTTTTTCACCCAATTCTTCTTGGATTGATTTTAATTGTTCTCTTAAAAGTCTTTCCCTGTAAGTTTGATTCATTGAATCAGAAAACTTGCTGTTCATTTCAATTTGAAGATTTAATTGCTCTTTTCTTTCAATCATGATATCTAGAAATCTCAAGCTTTTCTTTCTTATAGATGTCATCTCAAGTACTGCCTGCTTCTCTTCTGTTGAAAGATGTAAATATGGCATCAAAGCAGCAATCAACTCATTCATAGATGTCATTTGCAACAAGTGTTTTGTAAAGCCTTCAGACCCAGGAATATTCTTGCTCATTTCCTCAGTCATGTTCTTAACATAACCCACCATCTCTTCTTCAGATTTTGGATCCATATCAACCATATCTGCTAAAGGCTCATAAGTTGCTATAAAAGCATTTGGCTCCACATCAAATGATGAAACAATCACACGTTCTAAAACATCCATTGAAAGTCTATAGCCATTTGATTCTCTGCTTACCTTAGTTACTTTTATCAGATTACCTATATGATAGAAATCTTTTTCATTGTATATATTTGTATCGTTGTACTCTTTTAGTGTTAAAGCAATGGCATAACCATCATTTTCATCTATACGCTTTTGCAATAACATATCATAATGCTCATCTGCATTAATATGAATTTGACCTTTGCTGAATAACACCATATCCTTTAAAGGCATTACCACATGTTTGTTCATACGAACCTCCTACACGGCCTCTACATAGCCGATTTGTTCATTAATATCTTCAGATAAACTCTTTAATACATCTACCGACCTTTTATACATTTGCCAACCCAATGCTTCCATTCTTGGCTTTAAAACCAGTTGTTCCAAAAAGACTTTAATAAAAGCGAATACAATGACTACCAAAGCACTAAACAACTCTGTACCATGTCCTAACATTTCAGAATGTGATACATTTGAAATTAAGATAACCAAGATAACCGATAGTAAAATCTCCAATACATTTAAAAGACCATGTGTGTTCATAAAAATGCTTGAAATCATCTTTTGTTTTCTTATTTCAGAATGGTTTTTATATCTAAAACGTTCATACTCTTTATTAAGTGTTTTAGAGAAAATACACTCCTTTTTAATCTTTGTATCTACGACATCCTTTTTATAGTCATCTAACTTATCCTGAGCATCCTTAAAAGCCCAAGATAAATTGTATTGCTCTCTGTTCGTATAAATCTCATCGAACTGGTCAAAAAACTGTCCCACTAACTTACCTCCCAATTAATTAGTTTTGGTTTCCCTAACTATCTTTGTAAAAAAAATAGATTTAGTCTATTTTTAATAATATATTGCTTAAAGTTTCTATGTCCTCATCATCTAACTTAGACATAAGTTTTTCTGCCATGTAAACATTGGTCATGATACCTAAATCCACTATTTGTTGCCCTTTTTCTGTTAACTTCAGATAATAGACACGCCCGTCTGAAGGACAAGATTGTTTATATACAATACCCATCTTAATGAATTTTTTTACCATTTCTGTTACAGTCGGTTTTGATAGATCCAGCTTTTCAGCCAGTTGACTGGTTGTTACACCACACACATTGTTCAAGCTTTTCAAATAATCCATTTGTTTTAAACTTAATTCTGATAAGTTCAAGTCGTTTAAGACATTGGCATAACAGCTGCCCTTAAGTTTAAACAAATTACCTAAGCTTTTAATCAATTTTTCGCGACTATCCATCGTACACCTCTTAGTTAGTTTGGCTTTTCCTAACTATATGATACAACCAGAAGTCCTCCTTGTCAACACTAAAAAATAAAAAAGATACACCCATATGAACAGGTGTATCAGAATCAAGTTATATCAACGTTTTTACGACTTCTAGAGCTGCATCATAATTTGGCTCATTTGTCACTTCTTCAACATATTCAACATGTTTGATTGTATTGTCCTTATCAATAACCACTACGCCTCTTGTTAAAAGTCTAAGGCCATCAATTAAGAAACCGTACTTCATACCGAAGTCATGTGCTTGGTAGTCAGAAACAACTGTTAAGTTATCAATACCTTCTGCTGCACAATATCTCTTTTGAGCAAAGGGTAGGTCTACTGTAATTGTCACAAGATCCACATGGTCTTTTAGTTTTGCAGCTTCTTGGTTAAAGAAGATAGTTTGTAACGAGCACACACCTGTATCAATTGATGGTGCTACAGAGATAACTTTTACTTTGTCAGTATCTAAGTCACTTAGTTTGAATGGTGAAAGGTCTTGCTTTACTGCTGTAAAGTCAACTGCTTTTTCACCGACTTTAGTTTCATTACCTAATACATTGATTGGATTACCTGCAAATTTGATCATTTATGCCTCCTCGTTTTTAGCTAAATAATATAATGGTTTTACAGCCGCGCCTGTACCACCTTTTGATAAAATACCTTTTTCTTTCTTAGAAAATGCTGTGCCTGCAATATCGATATGTGTCCATGGTAGGTCACCTGTGAACTCACCAATGAATAGACCTGCAGTAATGGTACCTGGATTACCAGCAGTATTGGTTAAGTCAGCCTCTTCATGTTTGATCAGTTCTTTATACTCATCAAATATAGGCATTCTCCAGATCTGCTCACCTGACTTATTAAAGCTTTCATTGACAGCCTTAAAGAAATCATCGTTGTTTGAAATTGCCGCTGAAGCTGCATCACCTGTACAATAAATAGCTGCTCCTGTTAATGTGGCAATATCTAATACCTTGTTAACATTTTCTCTTGTTACTATATAATGCATGGCATCTATTAATGTTAAACGACCTTCAGCATCTGTGTTGCCGATAAAGATCGATTTACCACCCATAGAACCAATAATATCTCCTGGTCTGTATGCGTTACCTGAAATCATATTCTCGCATGCTGCTACAACTGCTGTTACGTTGACCTTTAACTCCATATCAGCGATGGCAGTCATGGCACCTATTACTGCTGCCGCGCCACCCATATCTGACTTCATTGTCACCATACCTGTTGTAGGCTTAATTGACAAACCACCTGAATCGTACGTTAAACCTTTACCGACATAACCAAGTACTTCATCACTATCAGGATTGCCCTTGTATCTCATAACAATCAATCTAGGGTCTCTATCAGATGCCTTTGCAACTGATAAGAAAGCTTCCATCTCCATTGCCTCGATTGCTTCTAATTCAAATATTTCTACTTCAAAACCTTTTTCTTCACCAAGCTCAAGTACTTTTTCTGCCAGTGTTTCTGGATACATTAAGTTGGCTGGTTGGTTAACAAGGTCTCTTGCAACTAAGTTAGATTCTGCTAATACATAGGCTTCATTGATAATTTTCATATCTACTGAAGTAATCATGTCAAGCTCAATCTCTTTGTCTTCTTTTTCTTTTGTCTTAAGATCAAATGAATAGTCAGCCATGAGTACTGCCTCTGTTGCAGCCTTAGCTAGTATCTCCTGATGCTCAAGATTTTCTATATGTAAAACAACTTTTTCAGTTTTTTGCTTTTTGACCAAACGATAAGCATCAGCAAAACCATTTAGTAATTTTCTAAAGTTTAAGTCATCTTTCTTACCTAAACCGAGAAGTACGATCTCTTTTAAAGAAGATTCAACAACAGCTGTTAACTTATATGTTGTACCCATCTTACCTTCGAATTTCTTTGAACCTTGTAGTTCATCGAGCGGTAATGACAATACCTTTGTTGCTAATCCATCTTCATAAAGCGGTAAAATCATACCGTCATATTTTTCAACTTGGTCCCTAATATTTAGTTTCATATCTCTACCTCCTGATTACATTGTACACAATTTAAATTATTATGCAATAGTAATTTGTAATAATTACAATTTTGTATAATTTAAATTCGACTCCCTAAGCATTCCCTACATTCATATTTTACACCAAAAAAAAAGAAAAAATCCTGCCTAAGCAGAATTTAACCGATTTTAGTCAATATTTCTTTTAACTCAATGACCCTATTGTCATTGTTGTTGATGGCCGTTTTACTCGATTGTAAACTCATGGATAAATCACTGGTATGATTAGAAGCGTTTTTCATCAAGAATTCTAGTCGATCGCTCACATGATTAAGAAGGTCTGTATTTTCGTTGTGACTCGAAAAATTAGTGTATAACTGTGATGAGTTCGTACACACAGCCTTAAATGCTTTTAGAGATTCCGAGCTTGTCTTATCCAACAACAAGCCATTGTCTAGTATTTTAGACATCTTGCCGTTCATGTCATCCATTTTTTGAATCATTGATCCAACACTAGCATCAATGTGAAGTGTCGCCTCCTGTGTTTGTGATGATAATTTTTTTATTTCATCTGCGATAACCATAAATCCCTTACCTAGAGCCCCTACTCGAGCAGCTTCAATGGAAGCATTCAGCGATAATAGATCGATCTGCTTAGATATCTGATTAACCAACTGAATAGCTTGTCCTGCTTCTTTGGATTCCTCATATAATTTAGAAAACATCTGGTAATTTTCCTCTATAAGGCATGATGTTTCTTTGGAAACCTCATAGTTTTCTAAAGCATTTTCATTCATAGCCAGACAGATTTCATGCATACCAGAAATCAGTGTAAAGTCATCTTTGGTAGTTTGGACCAAATCACCAATATAGGTATTGATGGTCTTGATGTCTGATGAAATAGCTTGATGTGAATCGTGAAGTTTCTCCTCATGTATAGAAACAGTATCCATTGTTGTTGTCAGCGTACTGCCAGTATCAGATAAAACTTTAGTGGTCATGTGGATTTCATCCATAACCTTAGATTGTATGTCATGCTTGCGTCCTAGCTCCTTTAAAAGTTTGTTGTTTTCGTCTTGTGACGATTCTAGGTCCAAAAGCATTTTTTCCATCTTTAATAGGGTTTTGTAGGCCTTGTCTCTGCTAACACCTCCTAATAAGGCAAACAGACCTAAAAATAGCGGTGCTGAAAAAATCATATAGTGAAGCGGATTATTGGATACAACTTCTCTAAAATTAATCATACTAAAACTCATATCATGGATGATAAAATCTAAAACTAATGCGCCTACTGGAAAACACATACCAAATAAAATGCCTATTAACAGGTAGGTAACTGAATAACGATGTCTCATATCATGTCCTTTCAAAATAGTGTATTCCTACTATAGCAGTCTAGAATAAACAATCTATAAACAAAATGTGAATCTATTGTATCAGATAAGCCATACTTAATAAGCCTTAATACACATGTTGAGAAAAAATGGTCACTTTTTATGTCATTTGGACAAAAAAAACTGAGTATTTCTACTCAGGATTTACAAAAGATATTTATTTGAGTCTCTCGGTGCATGCTCTCTTTGATCTATGGTGTACTTTCTTATAACATAGTAATCGTCTATATTTACCCTAAAGGGTTTAATTGATGCAATCAAATCATCACTTACATGAGATAAAGCATGAATCAAACAAAGCATGCTGCTGTCAGTCAAGCTCTTGTATGCATCATAGGTGATATTAAGATCCAATCCTTTAAGATGGTTCATAAGCTTGGTATACTCCTCTGTTCTAACCAAGACCACCTTTTGGTCTTCATGAACTCGGTCATCAGCCACTGTAATGGTATAAGTCTCAAAGACTTGATGCATGCCTTTGTCTTGAGCTATTCTGTGTTTGCTGTCATTTCGCCATTTCACCAAAGCTTCTTCACTTTCCCATCTTGATAAACTTAACAGCTTGTCATCTTGGGTTAAAGATTCAAATCTTTCACCATGTAATAAACCTGTATACTTATTGAGTTCAGGTTTTAGTCCTGCTGCTGTCTCTAGATAATCTTCGAAACAGCCTTCTTTGGTCACTACTTCAAATAATACTGTAATCATATCAGCCTCCTGTAAATACAATACAGGAGCAGTTTTTTTAACGCTAGCAGTTTTCGGCTATCATATTCTTATACCAACCCTTTTGCAAAATCTATGGCATTTTCCAAATCTTCTTCATTAGGATGAGATTTGTTCATGCCACCGAAAAACCTTAAAAAACTATTTGTATTATAACCTTTACATGAAAACTCACCTAAAACCTTACATCCCTTACTTTTTAATATATTTCGCAAGGCAGTATGATCTTTATAGACTTTGTTTTCACCCTGAACAGCGCTTGTAGAAAAGATGAATACCTTTTTAGATTTGCTCAAACTCAGTGATTTAGCACATTCAAGTAAAGGCAAGTAATGATGACCACTGTCAATACCCGCACCAAAACCAATAAGGTCATATTCAGTTAAAACAACTGAACTAATTTGTTCAGGAGTGATAATCTCAGCCTTCAAAATGCTTGCCATCTTTTCAGCTACTTGTCTCGTATTATTATGATGGTAGGAATAAACTATTATCAAACTCTTATTCATCATGCATCCTCCTAAATTAGTTCCCTATACTTATAGATACACATGAAAATGATAAAAGTTTCATTATCTCATTACATTTTCAGCTAAAGGATACAGTTCATGATCTTCTTTATCCATTCTTTTACGAACCTTATTAAAGACATCTTTTATTTCTTTTTCAGCATTGTCTAGCTGACTTAAGATCTTAGAAGACGTATTGTACTTGTCTTTAAAAGCCATAAAGACAGGACTCAGTTCTCCCATTTCATTTTCGTATTGTGTCGCTAGTCGCTTCAATTTGGTGTCTGCATTTTCTTTCATCTTTGGATATAAGAAACGATCTTCATTGCTTAAATGAATTTTTAGAACGCCTGCTAGTTTGCTGATGTTTTTTGAAATCATACCTGCGTTAGCTTCCACATCTTTTAATAATACTTCTGTTTCCTTCATAATTTCATATATGTTGGCATGAGCCTCTTTCATCTGTTCAAACTTTTTCATCATACACCTCTCGCTTTCTTAATTACTTCCTAAAGAAAGTGTACCAAAGTTGTAAAAATAAATCTGTAACTTAAATTACAAGTCTAAAATTATCGGTAAGGAAATGCAGCCACTGTCATCTTTAAAAACACTGCCTTTATGATGAGCTAAGTAATAGGAGTTTACAGCGCATAAAAGACCATCAATCATATCCTCTGTGTGTTTGTAATCTTTTTTTGTTTGAATGCCATCAAGTTTCAGCTCAAAGTCAAAAGACTGGCCAAGTGCTTGTAAGAGCTTATTGGCATTTGACTTGATTTCTTCCAAAGACTTTTTAGAAGACAACTTATATTTATTTTCAAACAAGTCTGGGAACAAAGACAGGTAGATCCCTGTAGGATATGTTTCTACTATATCTTTTCCAAGCTTTAGTGAAGAGACTTTTTCAAGTATCTTTTCACCCCTAATTGTTTGAAAGACCCTTAACATATAAGACCTTGAAGTCGCATAGAGTTTTAAGTATCTTCCATGAATAGGCGTTTTCATTAACAGACTGTCTACAGACCTGCCACCTTTTTCGTTCTTAACCACAAGAGGAGCATCTATAGAGACTACTGAGGGTTGATAATCTAATATCAGCCCTACTATCTCATCATCTGTAAATACTTTTGATTCCAAGTAAATGCATTTATTATCCTCTAATATACAAATGCCTGTTTCATTTTTTTCTGTCCATGCCAGGTCTATGCCAATGTAATACATCCTACCTCCACTCTTGATAGAGCAAATCTATTTTCTTGGATAAAAGGGTCTTGTCTTCTTCTAACTTCATAAGCTCAAGATAGTCCTTTTCCTTAACCATCTTATCTTCAAGCTGACTGTATGCTTCTTCAAGCTCTGTCAGCTCCTTTTCATAATCTTTTTCTTTAAGGGAAGTCTTTTTAACCACCTTTTTTACCACAGGTTTTATCTCAGCTTTTCTTACAAGTGACTTTCTATAGGCCTTATAATCATCAAAGGATAAAAGCCTGCCATCTTTAAGTGCCAGGCACTTTTTTGCGAGTCTGTTGATAAAGTATCTGTCATGAGAGACAAACAATAGGGTACCTTCAAAGTTTTCTAAGGCTTTTTCTAAAGTCTCAATGGTCTCTATGTCTAAATGATTGGTCGGCTCATCTAATATTAGCATGTTGACCTTGTTATATAAAAGCATGGCAAGCTTAAGACGAATCCTCTCTCCACCTGATAGACCTTTAACTTCTGTAAAAACATCTTTACCGTAGAACATATACTTAGACAGATATTCCCTTGCCGGTCCCTCATGAATAACAAAAGTCTCCCTGAACAAGTCCAAAACTGACAAGTCTTCATTGTGAAAACTAATATGCTGAGGCAAGTAGCCGGCTTTAACATTTGCGCCTAGTCTTATTGTACCACTATCTGGTGATGTAAGACCCATTAAAAGCTTAATCAGTGTCGATTTACCACTGCCATTTCCACCGACTAGGGCCACATGGTCACCATAGCCAATCAGATGAGAAATATTATCTAAAATCTTTTTATCATATGATTTAGATAAGTTTTCAATGATAATGGCTTCTTTACCTGAACGGTCTTCAAAAGATAGATCCAATCGCATGTTTCTTTTTTCAAAAACAGGTTTCTTGATAATTTTCATCTTATCAAGCTTTATTTGAATACTGGCAGCTCTTTGAAAAAATTTATTATTGTCCGATTTCATAGCCCACTGTCTCAGTTCCTGAATCTGTTTTTTCATAGATTTTATAAGCTTTTGCTGTTCATGATAATCTGCATCTTGAATACGAAGAAGCTCATCCTTTTGATACTTGTAAGCTGAATAATTGCCTTTATACATCTTGGTGGTTAAGAACTCTATCTCCAATGTTTTATTGGTCACCTGGTCTAAAAAATAGCGGTCATGGGACACAATCATCACAATCCCTTTATAAGATTTAATATAGTCTTCTAACCATTCTATAACCTCTACATCCAAATGATTGGTTGGCTCATCTAATAAGAGAATTTCAGGCTTTAGGGCTAAAGTTTTAGCCAGCTCTACACTTGTTTTTTCACCACCGCTTAGACTTGAAAATTTCTGTTCTAAAAAACTCTCTGTAAACTTCATACCAGTTACGACTTTAGAGATCTTTGCCTCAATATTGTAACCGTCTAGTGATTCATATTCACTCGAGATCTTAGAGTATCTACTTAAAACAGCATCTAAATCCTCAGTCCCCGACATCTTAACTTCTAGGTCTCTCATCTCTTTTTCAATCTTATAAACATCCGAAAATGCCATTTCTATGACTTCTTTAACAGTGTGATCACCTTCATATTCTGGCATTTGGTCTAGATAAGCCACCCTAATGTGTCTAGGTAAAGATATCCAGCCATAGTCATAGCCAGGGCTCCATGAACCTGGAAAGAGTTTTAACTTTTCAATACCGGCGATTAACTTTAAAATAGTGGATTTACCTGATCCGTTTTCGCCAATCAGTCCGACTACATCACCTTCATAAACATGAAAATTAACATCTTTTAAAATGAGGTTTGTCCCCATATGTTTCATAATTTGATTTAACGATAATTCTAACATTTGTGCCTTCTTTCTATCATCTGTGTAGACAGAAGAAGCTAAATAATATAAAAAGCTGTGAATTTCTCCACAGCAAAAAAACATGTTTATCACACTTCTCGCTGTCTACTTAAAACTGTACGACAAAAAGACCCTTAGAGCCCTCGTACTTTTTAAGTTGTAATCTATGATTACTTGCGATCTGGTGTCATAAATTTATATTCTCCTTATATATTTTCTCATTTTAAGTATAACAAGATCATACAAAAAAAATAGGTAGACTTTATTTTAAAAGACTACCTACCTTCTGTGCTTCATTAAAACAAAAGACATGGCAACAAGAATAATAGAAAACAAACCTGCTAAAATAATCGAATCTCTTTGTAAGCTATCAGCTACCTCCATATCAGCTTCTAAAGTTTTTTGTCCCTGCATCTCTCTATCAGGAACCTGCATTTCTCCACCAGGACCTTGCAACTCTTGACCAGGGCCCTCAACATTTCTTGTTTGTTGATCTCCCATCATAGGATCTTGTCCACCTATCAGTTGAGCTCTTTGATCTTGTGTCAGCTGATCCATCAGTGATTTCATGGTTTCTCTTGGTACTTGTTCGCCTGCTTCAATGAGTTTTAAGATATCAGAATCAATCTTGTCTCTTCCAATAATCTCAACTAGAAGGGTCATATCAGGTGCTTGATTCATAGGACCATCTTTTTGGCCACCTTGTACTTGACCATCACCTGGTTTTCTCATGCCGCCCGATCCGCCGTTGCCTTGTCCATTGTTACTAGATTCTATCTGTCCGCTCAACTGCATGGCCACATTTTCATTTCTTGCTTTCATAAAATCAATGATGCTGTCACTTCCAAAAATAGCTTGATCAAACTCTTCATATGAGTAAAAAGAAGTTGGGTCAAGTGACACATAAGATTTGATCATAGTGTAGACCTCTAGTACTCTTTGTTCAAAAATGTCATCATTTAAATAATCATTCATGAGCATACTTAGATAATCATGGTATTTTGAAAGATTCTCATCATCAGATAAAACCGTTTCAACCAAAGGATACTGACTCATATCCCCGATAACGGGTTCATCAATGTAGACCTTAATGGCCTCTTCATCTGTTAAGCCTGACATTGGAAAACCGTTAAAGGTCATATTTAAATCCCATGAAATCCATTCAAAGGCACCATCGTTATAATAAAGATAATAATTATGAAACATGCCGCCTTGATAAGCATCAAAGTGAATCATCATTGAGCTTACAGCTAAATACTTTAAGAAGCTGTCTGTATTCATAATCTCTGATACATCGCCTGCTTCGATGGCCTCAACTAGAGTTTCAAAATGACTCAAATCATCCGAGCCAAACTCATCTACAATACCAGAGTAATCATCTGATACACTCAAGTCGGCACCACCACCCATTTCTGGCTTGTAAAGCTCTCCATTGGCATTGCCATAGTGATTGATAACAAAGGCTTCGTCTACTTCTTCTACAGCAAGATACAAGCCCTGGAGTTCACCATTGATGGTCAAGTTAACATAAGTTGTTCTTGCAACATCAGCACCTATGGAATCAAGGGCTTCATAAGACAAGTACTCAGCCATCATGGAAGGATCAGAAAACAGATTATTCAAGTTGAGTTTCTCTAGACCAAGAAAGGATTGTTCATCAATGTACTCATCAAAATCAAGTTTGAAACTATAACGGTCGCTGACACTATTTGCAACCGACTTTAAACTGGAATTGCCTTTAGCCCTTATACCAACACTTTCTATACTGACACCGTTATAAGTGATGTCTGCCATATAAACAGTTTCATTCATGGCATTAAGGTTTAAATCATCCAAATCCTCTGGAGCCATTCTTATGTTTACTTCCACAACTTGATCATGAGGAAATATAAGGGTATCTGCATTGTAGTCACTTTGAGTATTTGCACCAACTAGGGATTGAATAGCAAGTAAAACAACCAAAGTCAAAACAATAAGTGCTGTGCTCTTCATCCACCTCATAGGAACCTCCTAAACTGAGTACTCATGACTGCTGATAAGTGATGCTTGTAAAATACCATTGATCTCAAGTAACTTGTTGATTAGACCCATTTGATCTTCCTTGACCCTTAACTCAATCATCAACTCAACAATATCAGAACGGACTGTTTTTGTCTTAACCTGGTATTTACCCACACTTGACTTTATTTTGTCTAATGCCAATTTTTCTACATCGTGATTTTCTGCTGATAAAACAAGCAAATAAGGTTTTGCTGTCACAACATTCATATTCAACAAGATGATCATGGCACCGATTACTATGGAACCTATAATGGCCAGTAGATAGAATCCTGCACCTATTACAATACCTACAGCTATTGACCAAAACATAAAGACAATGTCCATAGGATCTTTTATGGCAGCTCTGAATCTTACAATTGATAGGGCACCAACCATACCAAGAGATAAAACGACATTTGCTGTTACTGCTAAAATAACCAAAGATGTTACCATGGTCATCATAACCAGTGACACAGAAAAACTTTTGGTATAGACCACACTTTGATAGCTGTTTTTATAAACCTGATAAATAAATAAGCCTACCACAAAGGATAAAATTAAAGTTATACTTATATCAACCACCGATAAAGATGAAACACCTTCTAAAAAACCTGCATTAAAAATATCTTGAAATGACATAATAGCCTCCTATACAATTGCTAATCTCGAAAAAACATATTTGGATGATGAAGTCTGCATATGCCTATTCGATTCTAATAACCTACAAATAAAATCTGGTAACACACCATTAAACTTAACTTCCATAATGACATGATTATCCTTTAATAAAGGGCTGTACTTGTCCTCTGAATCAAAGAGGTCTGGTCCATGTTTGACCCCTCTTACATTCATATCAAAGGTAATACGCAAATTACCGAGGGGATGAACGTAAGCAAGTCTTTCATACCTCACCAAGGATACTGGCTTAATGACACCATATTTAATAAGAAACTCAAATTCTCGATTCAGTTCATAATTTTCTTCAACCCAAACACTCTTCTTATGCGTCATTTGCTCGGTTTTCGATTTTTTCTCAAGCTTTATTCTAGAGTAATCAGAGTTGTAATAACGCAGTCTATACTTATACCTTGACGCATAACCTTCTACTTTTTCCTTTAAAGCAGTATCATAGTGATCATCATAATACAAACTGGTTATTGTATAAGCCTTGTCCTGGCTGTATGGATCTCTTTTAAGAACACCATCTAAACGATGTTTGTATATTATAAAATCGTGATAATCAATCACATACTTAATTTCATGTCTGTACATCTATGCCTCCCTTCTTTGTAAGTCAAGTCTAACAAGTCTCTATCACATCACGTTGACACATTAAGAAAAGTTTGTGACATACTTGTGACACATTTAGGGTACAATAAAGTCAGGAGAGTGATTTATGAAAAGAAAAATACTTGTTGCAGACGATGAACCTCGTATGCTTATGTTAATAAAAGATTTTTTATCTACTGAATATGAAGTCATCCTTGCCTCAGATGGTAAAGAAGCCTTTGATCTATTAAATAAAGAAGCCATCGATATGGCTATACTGGATATAATGATGCCTGGTTATACAGGCCTTGATTTAATTCCTATCATTAAAGAAAAAAGTCAAATACCCATCATCCTTTTAACAGCTAAGACAACAGAACTCGATGAGTTGACTGGCTTTATATCTGGGGCGGATGAGTACATCAAAAAGCCCTTTAGTCCCTCTATACTTAGAGCAAGGGTAACAGCTTTAATGAAAAGAACCTATCATGATGACAAGCCAGAGATATATGGTCATATTCAAATCAAAAGAGATCAGGCTCTTATCTATCTCGATGAAGATAAACTGGACTTATCCTCTACAGAATATAAGTTACTGCTTCATTTCATAGACAACAAGGGCCTTGTCTTTTCAAGAAATGCCCTCTTAGATGCCGTCTGGGGACAAGACTACATTGGTACAGATAGGACGGTGGATACGACCATTAACAGACTGAGAATCAAACTCAAAAAGGCCTCTTATTATATTGAAACCATAAGAGGACTGGGCTATAGATTTGAGGTGCATCATGACTAGTATCAGAAGAAAACTTTTTATGCAGATTGGATCTTTAACCATCTTGTTAATCGGACTTCTTATAATTTCAAACACCATATTCTTAGAGCCCTTTTATAAGTCTAGCAAGCAAGATACTTTAATAGAAATATACAATCAAATCAACGATATGGATGAAAGCGAGTACAATGAATCCCTTTATGGTCTCAATGTTATTGAAGCCAAGACACGCTTTGAAATCATCATTGGTAACTCTGATAAAGAAATCATTTACTCTACTAATCCAAGAATAGACCAGTATCATAAGTTCAAAACCAGTCCGCCTGATCCGAGAGGACCAAAACTGCTTATTGAGTCTGAAGAAGTCATCAACGACAAACAAACAATTTATGTCACTTCAGATATAAACAATGGCATGCGAGCTTTTGTTTTAGAAGGTATGCTTGATAATGGTTATTCAATTACCCTCTATTTCCCATTAGCTGCTATAGAAGCCAATATTGATATCATCAACTCTTTTCTCTTAATCATAGGCACACTTATATTTCTCTTAGCGCTTGGTCTAGCCTATATGATATCTAAGTCATTTACCCAGCCCATTGTTGAGATGAATGAGGTCACCAAACAAATGAAAAACTTTGAGTTTGATAAAACATGTCAAATAAATAGTAACGATGAAATTGGTCAACTCTCCTTATCCATCAATGAGTTGTCTTTTGAACTCTCAAATGCACTTGAAAGCTTGAACCAGAAGAACATCGACTTAGAAAAGGAAGCCAAAGAAAAACAGATACTAGCAGATAAAAGAACCGAACTTTTAAAGAATGTTTCTCATGAACTTAAAACACCTCTAGCACTTATTCAAGGCTACGCTGAAGGCTTAAACATCATGATTCATGAAAAACCAGAGAACATAGAAAACTATACCTCTATTATTTTAGATGAATCTCATAAGATGAATGAGCTTATTGAAAGAATCTTAGATATTGAACAAATTGAAAATGGTCATTTAATTGTCAATCATCACAAGTTCGATATAAAGGAACTGATAGAAGCACAAAGGCAGTCACTTAAAACCCTTATTGATGAAAAGCATGTCCTTTATACATCAAGCCTAGCGTCTTATGAGCTAGAAGGCGATCAGGTATTAATTGAACGTGTTGTCAGCAACCTACTAACCAATGCCATTTATCATTCAAAGGCTCCTAAAGAGGTTCATGCAAAGACAGAAGACATAGGCACTTTTATCAAGATATTCATTTCAAATACATCTGAAGTATTCAGCCAAGAGGAACTTGAATCTTTATGGGATAGCTTCTACAAAAGAGATAAAGCAAGAACCAGACACCAAGGCGGTCATGGTTTAGGTCTTTCAATTGTTAAAGCAATTTTAGATGCACATAAATCCAAGTATGGTATTGATCAAGATAATGGAACCATTGTATTTTGGTTTACACTAAAAAAAGCAAACTAAGTTTGCTTTTTTAATACCTATATTCACTTAAGGCTTTATTCACCTCTTCTACAAAACTTGCACCAGCCCCCCAATCAAACTTAAAGATGGCACCTTGTCCACCACCAGATCCTACAGCATGTACACAGGTTACATCAGACAAATTCTCAATGGTGACCGTCAGTGACGCTCTACTGGAGTTTCTCATATAGTACTTTTCAAATACAAGTACAATGACCATATGCTCACTTGAGTTTTGTTCATAGCGATCAATCAACTCCGTACTCACACTTTTGCTGACAATGTATGATTCAAGCTCATTGGCTGCTTGGTCTGGAGAAAGCTTGACTCTAAAATTTAATCTATCCATCATGACCTCCCTATCCTCACTATATCAGATACTGATTCTAAGTATTATGGACAAAGTAAGAAGTTAAGAAAATCCTTATTTCTTTAAGCAAACCATAAGATTTACATAGTCTCAGCCTTGTCATAGATGGCTTTAACCTCTTCTTTAGATACAAGCTTTTGAATCACATAGGCTATGATCATGATACCTATGATATCAACAACCAATCTTGTTATGGCAAATCTAGGTCCTAACGAAGTAATTTCAAACATAAACATGGGAATCTTAGTTGTTGACCATGCCCCTATAAATATAAGTACATTTGAAAACTTTGCCCCCTTTTTCATCAACACAGCTGCTATAGGAAAGGCGCCATAAAGTGGACCTGCTGCAGCTGATCCCATTATAAAGGAAATTACCACACCTAATATACCTGAATGTTCTCCAAGAAATTTGATCATGGTTTCTTTAGGAATCCATACATCCAGTAGACCCAGTAAGATAAATACGGGTGGCAGTATCGATACCATCTCAAGAATTGAATTGCTTGTGATCTCAGCTGCCTTTTTTCCCAACTCATGATTGATCAAGTATAAAATAACCATTGAAATAGTCATAATAATAGGAAATCTATATTTCTTTAAAACCATACGCCACCTGCTACTTTCCCAATAAAAAATGCTACTACAAAAGATAATAGAAAGGCTAAGCCATTTCTAATAAGTGTTACCTTCTTGCCAAAATACTCAATTTCCACTGGCATGGTCATAATCCCAACCATCATCAGTGTTGAAACGAAAACACCAATCTGCATGTAGCCTGCCCCATTATCCAATAGAACCTTGGCAGTAGGAAAGGCAACAAAGCCAGGTATTAAAGTAATTGCTCCAATGACACTTGCAAGTATTGTTCCTACAAAACCTGATTCAGCACCAATTAAGGTAGAAATCACTTCTTCATCAAATACAGCCAACATGATACCAACCAGGCCGATAACACCTAAAAACTTGGGTAAAATATTCATAAATGATTTCCATGCCTTTTTAAGTGCCATTTTAGTTTTTTTCTTATCTTTGAAAAAAGATAGGAGTAAAAGCCCTAAGGCTATCAAGTACATCATTTTTCTCCTCCATGACAACATTTCTTATTCATTATTTCATCAGATGGTTCAATGGTTAGTAAAAGCGATATTTCTTCAATAACATCTTCTAAGGCTTCTTTATTTACATGGTAGTGCATGTAGTAACCTGACTTTTGCCCTGTTACCAAGCCACAGGCCTTTAAAATCTTCAAGTGTTGAGAAACAGCAGGCTCTGATATGCCAATCTTTGTCGATAGTGCTCTTACACAATGCTTCTTCTCCAAAAGAAGACGTATGATCCAATACCTGTTTTCATCTCCCAGTGCCTTTAACTTATCTATCATATTTCCTCCGATTAATTGATTAACTAATTAATTAATTACTTAATTAGATTACATCCATAGCTTAAGAATGTCAACACTTCCTTGCAAAAAAACATTTATTCAACTAATATAGTATTCATAGAAAGGAAGTATTATGGCTAAAAACTGGTATCCAATCATTAATGAAGAAGACTGCATTGAATGTGGTAAGTGCATCGAAAGATGTAAAAAAGGCGTGTACGACAATACAAAGACTGTCGCTACAGTTATCCAACCTGACAACTGCTCATTTAGATGTGAATGTTGTAGTGCTTTATGCCCTGTAGGTGCAATTTCATATTATTCAGAACCGACATTATTCAGTATTGTTAAAGGTTCATGTGGACATTAAAATGACGCCAAAAGGCGTCATTTTCTACATCCAGCTAATTTTTGCTTTATTTCTTGGTACCGTACGTTTATATTTAATATCTGGATAACCGACTGCAAGACAGGCAACAATCTTTTCCTTTCGACCAATAGATAACTTCCTTTTGATCTTTCTACTAAAGTTGGCTACATAGGTAAAGAAACCTACATATAGTGAACCCAATCCATATGAATCAGCCATCAGTTCCATAGCCTTAGCAGCAAGACCTGCATCTAGATGATGCTCCGCGACAACAAGTATAACAACAGGTGCATCTTTAAATAAAAAACCTTGGCTAAAATCAAAGTCCTTAATATAATTGTTACCAAATACAGCAAGAAATTTCTGGAGCTTTTGAAAGATTGGCAAAACCATATTTTCATAGGACGTGATTTGATCTTTTAAAACAATGTATCTGACAGCTTGACTGTTCTTAGCAGTTGATGAATACCTGCCTGCCTCAATGATGTTCTTAACAATGTCATCGTCGACTGCTTGGTCTTTAAAATGCCTAATAGAACGAAGACCTTTTAACTTATGTAATAACTCTTCACTTGATAAGCTGATGTTACCATCTATTTCTTCTACTTCCGACATATCATAACCCTCTATAGATACAGCCTCAGTCGGACATATGGCTACACAGTGGCCACACATGATGCAGTTCTCCTTTATAACAATGGCCCTATTGTTTTCAATCTTTATAGCAAGACTTGGACAATCCTTTACACAAAGGCCACAGCCTATGCACTTATCATCTATACATACTTTCTTATCCATTAACGCTTCCCTTCTTATAATCCGTTAACAACTTCATATGATAAACCAAATCATACAAGTCATGAATCTTATCATCTAGATCCATGGCATAGAAGTTTTTAGTCCCTTCTTTTCTTATGGTGACCACACCTGCTTCTTTTAAAATCTTTAAATGATGTGAAACAGCTGGTCTTGATAAATGGGTTCTTTGAGTGATTTCTCCGACTCTCATACCTGTTGTACATGTTGTTTCAAATAAAGCAAGTATAATGGACTGCCTCGTCGTATCACCTACAGCTCTAAGCAGGTCTTGATTCTTCTTAAAATCTTCTTTTAGCTCTTCTAGCTTTTGATCAATCATAAACTACCTTTCGTTCAAATTTTTAAACCATTGCTTGTATCATACCACACATTCAAATAAAAGAAACATTGGGAAAGAAATTCAAGACCATTAGAATCAAATAAGCTAGTGGAGGTAATTATTCTGTCGGAATATCCGTTAATACTTGAAGGTTTAATACTTTTATCAGTTTGTTGATTCCATATTCAATAGAATTCACATGTAAATTTGAAACATTGATAGGTAAGTATTCTTTTATAACATCAGTCTCATTAAAATAAAACTTACTAATATCGGCAACTTTAATACTTGCTTTTTCTAGCTTCTTTCTTGAATAACCTTTTGATAATATTAAACAAGTTTGTACAATTGATGATCCAGTCGTGGAGTAAGTTCCTCTTATCATATGAGTTTGAAGGCTTTTTCGCATCTTAATTGATCTGTTGGTATAAAGTTGTCTCATCTTCATCAAATGTCTCTCATACATTCTATTATTGATGTATATACATAAAGTGGCTTGAGCTAAAAGAGAAGTACCCATATCACTATAATATTTCTTTTCTTCAAAATCTCGAGTTAGTCGGCTAGGTAATACTGCAAAGCCTACTCTCAAACCTGGAAATATTATTTTTGAAAAACTACGTAAATAAATGACATGAGTTTTATTAAAGTCATAGGTGATTAAAGGATCATTTGATTTATCCACTATATAATCTGCCATATAATCATCTTCAACAATATATACATCATACTTATAGGCTAATTCAATAATCTTTCTTTTGTCAGAAGAAGTTATACTTGTTCCAAACACATTATG
This sequence comes from Acidaminobacter sp. JC074, assembly GCF_022496765.1. Classification (GTDB taxonomy): domain Bacteria; phylum Bacillota; class Clostridia; order Peptostreptococcales; family Acidaminobacteraceae; genus JABXKX01. Next base: position 174,514 of record NZ_VANV01000009.1, read on the forward strand.
CACTCTTGGCATCATATAAAAAAACTTAATCTTGTATGTTGCAAACATACTTTCAAGTTCTTCTAAATCTATACCCTTTGCATCTCTATTTATGGTCATTACTTGTGCACCATTTAATTTTAAATATTCAATATAACGATGATAAGTCGGTTGTTCAATCAAAATAGTTGATCTATTATTAGGTAGATCCATCTCTGATAAAATGGATAGTCCTTGCTGTATACCAGTTGTAATAACAATATTTTTTTCATCTGTAAATATAAAATCTTCAGTAACCAGCTTCATTACAGCCCTTTTCAATGGCAAATAACCTTGAGGTTCACTGTATTCAAATAAAGAACTTCTATGTTGTTCAATAGCTTGATTGACACACTGTTGATAATCTTTATAGGGAAATAACTTCTGATCGGGTGATGTTGTTTGAAAATCAATTAGGGCTACTTCATTATAAACATCTTCTTTAGTGTTTGATAAGTAAAACCCACTTTGAGGAATAGAATATAAAATACCTTTGCTCTTTAAATAATTTAGAGCTTTTAAAGCTGTTGTTTGATGACACTGATACCTGTCACAGATCTCACGAACCGATGAAAGACGGTCTCCTTCTTTTATGTTTAACCTTATTATACTTTCTTCTAACTCTTGGGCAATCTCTAAATATCTATACATATAATCTCCGAATTGTAGCGCTACAGTTTATTTTTGTTTCATTGTATCATACCTCACCTTATGGTTCAATTAAGCTACAAGAAGGAGGTTCACATGAACATAAATAAAGCTCATATTGCCGCATTTGGCTATTCAATTTTTGTAGGTATATCTTTTTTAATAACGAAACTTATGATACCACACGATTCTCCGAGCATCATACTTGCTCATCGTTTCACCATCGCATTTGTCGTCTATCTTGCATACTTTTATTTGACTAAGACAGGTATTCAAATAACACGAAAGAAAATGCTTTCCATACTCCCCCTAGCACCATTTTATCCATTGATGTTCTTTATCTTACAAGCTTTCGGTTTAAAATATGCAAGCTCTTCTGAGGCAGGTATTATATTTGCAACCATTCCAATTATTACAATGCTTCTAATATCACTGATTGGTAAGCGACCATCACTTGTACAAAGTTTGAGTATCCTCTTATCTGTATCGGGTGTACTCATAGGTTTCATCGGTAATTTTGATACTCTCAACTTCTCAAGTAACTCACTAGGCATATTGCTTTTGTTTATGTCTGCATTAAGTTTTTCAATATATACAATCCTTGTGAAAAAAGCAGTGACAATCGTCAGCATACACGAACTAACCTTTGTAAACATTACCATCGGTTTTATAGGTTTTAACATCATAGCACTGATTGAATCAAATGATATGATGATATTTTTTATAGAATATCTACAAGCATTTAAATCCGTGACCTATGCAGTTTGTATCCTCTATTCAGGTGTAATCGCAATGATTGGAACTTCACTCTTTTCAAATTATGCGTTAAAGCATCTGTCTCCTTCAAAGTTCAGTGTTTATACCAATTTATCTACATTAATCAGCATTGTTTCTGGAGCGGTATTTCTATCTGAACCACTCTATATCAACCACTATATTGGCAGTGCATTTATATTAATTGGCGTTATTAGTAGCAATTTCTCGAACATAATTGAAAAGAAAACACCTCTCCTACTAAAAAGATCCTGAACAATGTCAGGATCATTTAGTATTAACAAGGACTCAAACCTAGTCATATATTTTCTTAGAGATTTCTAAACCAGTCTTACTTACAGCTATACCTCCAAGGGCAGTTTCTCTAAGGGTTCTAGGTAGAGATTTACCTACCTTATACATGGCCTGTACCACTTCGTCAAAAGGTACAATAGAATTCACGCCAGCAAGAGACATATCTGCTGAAATCATAGCATTAACAACGCCTGATGCATTTCTCTTAGCACATGGTGCTTCTACCAAACCAGCAATGGGATCACAAACCAGTCCCATAACATTTTTGAGTGAAATGGCTGCTGCATTAAATACTTGTTCAATGCTGCCTGATCTAAAGTAAACCAGCATACCACTTGCCATGGCTGCTGCAGAACCACACTCGGCCTGACAACCGCCTTCTGCACCTGAAACAGTTGCATTTGATGTAATGAGTTCACCAATTAAGGATGCAACCAGTAAACCGTCCATCATTTCATTTGTACTAAGGCCTAGCTGCTCTTTGGCTGTAAATAGTGCTGCTGGAATGATACCACAAGAACCTGCTGTAGGGGCTGCACAAATTCTACCCATGCTGGCATTGACTTCAGATGCAGACAAGGCCTTACTCATGGCCATCATAACCCATTTGCCAGAATAGGAAGCCATACAGTCCGATACCTTCTTGGCATCGCCACCTATGATGTGACCTCTATAGTTTTCAGGATCTTCTATGGCATGGCGTGTAGACTTTTCCATTACCGACAGGACCTTATAGAGTTCTTCATACACACTGATGCTGTCCTTTTCAAAATACTCATATTCTTTTTTAAGGATGGTCTGAACAATGCCTTCTTGGTTGGCTAGTTTTATAAAGTCTTCAGCATTCTTATACATCTCCAACTCCTTTATCTACTTCAATGTATTTAACACTCTCTACATGAGGTATATTTTCAATCAGTTCTAAAACACCCTCATTTAATGGATCGTCTAACTCTATAATAATAGAAGCTTCTTTATTTTTAGACGTACGACTGACTTCCATGGTTGCAATGTTGATGTTTCTAGTTGCAAAAATAGTGGTCAAAACACTAAGGACACCTTTTTTATCCTGGTGTCTAATAATCACCGTCGGCAAATCACCTTTAAAGGAAACCACAAAATCGTTGATTCTTTTAATAACAATTTCACCGCCTCCTAAAGAAGAACCATAGATCTTGTTGATAGATCCATTGTCATTATAAAATATCATACCAACACTGTTTTCATGCATGCCTTCAAGTTCTGTTTCCATAAATGACACTTCAATATTTCTAGCTTTTGCATGTTCATAGGCATCTCTTAGTCTTACATCATAGGGTTCAAAGCCTAAAATACCGCCAATAAGGGCCTTGTCTGTACCATGGCCTTTATAGGTAGAAGCAAATGAGCCATGTAATAAAAACTCAACTTTTGAAAAGGTCTTATGATTTATGTATTTTGCGACAAGTCCAAGCTTTGCTGCACCTGCAGTATGGGAACTTGATGGACCGATCATAATAGGTCCCAATATATCAGAAAAAGAATATTGACTCATATTACACTCCTTTATTTCTTTATTTAATATTAAAAGTAACACAGAAAGTGTTTATTAGCAACAAAAAAAGAAGCCACATAACATAAGTTATGTGACCTCCAAGCTTATTATAAATATTAGGCAGCTTTCTTAACACTTTGTTCTGCTGCTCTTTCTTTTATCATGAATGAAATACCTAGACCAATTGCTGCCGCAATTGCAGAAATAATGAATGTTGTTGTGTAAGATCCAGCAAGTCTCTTGATAAAGATACCTGTTAGAGCTGCCAAACCATAAGCTTGATAGATAACCCCGTAGTTTGAACCGTATCTAAATGAACCGAACTCTTGGTTTGTAAATGTTGGGAAGAGTGCTAAGAAACCACCATAACCCACTGCAACACCAGCTGCTCCTAAATAGAAGATAACTGTTGAACCTGAGATAAAGCTCAGTGATAACAATGAAGCGATTGTAATAACAAATACAACCTTTAACATATTTAAAGTACCAAATTTATCAGAAAGTGTACCTGATACAAGTCTACTTGATGCATTGGCAATTGCTAATAAAGAAATAACGCCACCAGCTACAGAAGCTTCTAAACCAGCTACTTCAATACCGATATTCTTAGCTGCACCAAGAACCAGTAAGCCTGGAATTACAGCCAACCAGTACATTAACCAAGTTAACTTGAACTTCTTAGTTTTAACCATCTCAGCTGTTGTATAATCACCTTCACCACGTGTAGCAGAAGCCTTAACAAAGCCAGCAGGGTTGTTTGTAAGTAAACCACCTACAATAATTAAAGCCATTGAGATGATACCTAATGTCATAAATGTTTCTGAAACTGTGTTTGTCAGTAATGATCTTGATAAAATCTCCTTGAAGATGATTGATCCACCACCGAATACACCTACAGATAAACCTGTAATCATACCCTTGTATTTAGGGAACCACTTGATTAATGTTGATAATGGACATACATAAACAAAACCAACACCAGCACCTGTGATCACACCATATGTGATAAACAATAGACCAGGCGATCTAACAAATGATGATAAAATCAAACCACCACCATATAAAACACCACCAATAAGAAGTGCCATTCTAGGACCTTTCTTATCTACTATACGGCCAGACAACAATGTAGAAAATGCAAATACAAATTGTGCAAGTGCATATGGGAAGAAAGTTGCGTCACTGCTCCACCCGTACTCTGTTTGTAATGCCGTACCAAAAATACTCCATGCGTATAAACCTGCGATTGTTACTTGAGCTAATAATGCCCCAATTAGTACAAGATACTTATTTTTAATCGTATACATTTTTACCCCTCTCTCTTACAAATAATTGCTGATAAGAAGACTATAAACATTGGAGTAGGTCCAATGTCAAGATATTTTTTCAATTTTCTAATAATTATGCTAAAATAGGTTGTAGAAAGCGAGTAATTATGAAGAATAGATTTAGAATAGGTGAGCTTGCAAAAATCTTTAATATAAGCACAGACACCTTAAGACATTACGATAAGATTGGTTTATTAACGCCAGAACAAGACGATCAAAACCAATACAGGTATTACGATATAACAAGCATGTTTAAGCTCAGTAGAATCTTATTTATTAAGAATTTAGATATTTCTCTCAGTGAAATTGAAGATTACATGAACAATAAAAATGCTGATAGGCTTCTCAACATGCTTAAGAAAAAAGATGAGGAGTTGGAGTTTAAGATCCAACAACTGCAAAATCTTAAAAATAAAATCAACTCAAAACTAGAACTTTTTGAACAATCCAAAACAAAGCTGGATTCCATATACATTCAAACCATCGAAGACCGCCATGGTGTTTTTATTAAAACAACAGGCTTAGAAGATGAAACAGAAATCATTGAAATCTTTAAAAATACTGGTCATTATTTAAAGTCATCTTCCTGGTTGGTAGAAGGGGAAGTTCATACCTCTTTGCCAAAAGAAGATATGGAAATCGGCATCTTTAATCAGTTCAGATACTTTGTCGAAGTCAATCCACTTGATCTAGACATCAAAGACCATATTGTCTGCCTACCCAAAAAAGACTATGCTTGTATGACCGTTATTGGTCCTTATGAAGATCTGGTAAAACACTACCGAACCTTGGTGGACTGGATCAATGAGAATGGCTATTTGATTGACGGTGATTCTATCGAAAACAACATCGTAGACAACGATTACTCAGAATCTGCAGAAGAGTTTATTACAGAGCTTCAGATACCTGTTAGAAAAATAGATTAAGGAGTTAAAGTGACACAAGAGTTTAAAATAACATGCCCCATGGAATACACTATGAACACCATAGCCGGCAAATGGAAACTGGTGATTTTATGGCATATTTATGACAATGAAGTTATTCGTTTTAATGAACTGATGAGGTCTGTTAACGGCATCACCCATAAGATGCTGTCTAACCAGTTAAAAGAACTTGTTAATGATGATATCATTCATAAAGAAATCTATAAAGAGGTACCTCCAAAGGTTGAATACTCTTTAACGGAAAAAGGTAAAACCCTGATTCCTATTATGGATCTTTTGTTTGACTGGGGTAAAAAAAATAGACCTATTATATAGGCCTGAATAGAATTAACCGCCACTAGCTGGAGATAAAAAGGCAACCTTGTCTCCTGTTTTTAGTGGTGTTTTATATTTCTTGAGTTTTAAAAAATTTACATCATTGACAAAGGTAATGGCATTTTTTAATTGGCTTTTACATGAGATGCCAGAATCATTATGTATGACGTCTATTAAGTCTTTAACTGAGTTTGCTTGTAACTTCATCTGTGATGTCTGCATCAAGCTTCTCAGACTTCCATAAAAATAAACATTGATCATCGTATAACCCTAACTTCCTTAATGTCTTTTCTTTTGGTATCCCCTCTTGGTCCCAACCTCTGCAGGCATAGAACTGCTTTTTAAGTGATTCAAGAGGTACTTTTGCATCACTCACACCTGCTTGCGCTTCATGGGTCAAACGTTTTGGAAGCCCATCGTCTGAAGCTTTAAGACCTCTTTTTAAATTGATCATCCGCTCTAAGTTAAAGCCTCTCTCTCCTATTGTTTTAAATCTACCAAGATCCATCTTCATACCTGTTGCAAGCTTGATGCCCTTACTGTGAGGAATCATCGGAAGGTGAATAGGCAAGCTTTTCATATAGTTCAACCTCTTGATAATAAAGGCTGTTATTGGTGTTGTTAATAGCTTGTTTGCCACTGAAGTTAAACCTGAGTTGGGTTTTTCTAAAATATCTTTTGGCAACATCATTTGAAGGGTGAATACACATTGTCCTGCCGCTGAACAAGCTTCCATCATATCTTGACTAAAGATGGTAAATTCAGCTTTGTTGGTTGTCTTATATGGATTCATATTCATACTGAGTCCTTCAAACAAGACAATATAACCTGCATTCAAATGACAGCCTCCCCTATTAGAAACCGCATAACCGAGTCCTTGACCAACAGCACCTCTTGGTTCATAAGCAGAAAGTTCCATACCCTTAGAATGAATGGCAAAGTCATGGCCACCATACTTGTCAGAAAGAAACTTTACACCTTCAGCCAAATCATTGCCAATGCCCTCTCTATAGGCTATCATTCTAATAATTTCAGAAAGATTATCTATTTTACCGAATTCAAGTCCATTGTCCCAAAGACCTTTTTCATTAAGTTCCATAGCAAAGGCAATAACACCAGCAGTACTGATAGAATCCATACCATACTCATCTAATTCCAAGTTCCATCTACAAATGGCTTCTAAATTGTTGTTTAATATATTGGGCCCAAACAAGCCAATGGTTTCAAGTTCTGGACCTTTTACTATTTTATCATGAACTTTAACCTGCCTACCACACTGTATGGGACATGTGATGCAGCCTTTTTTTTTAATTACATGATTTTCTTTTAGACTTTCACCAGATACCTTATCAAAGTCATTGTACCTGCCTGCATTAAAATTTCTTGTAGCTAGTATATTGTTATGATGCATGATGGTTAAAAGCCCCGCTGTTCCAAAAGTCGGTAGCTGTTTCCCTGTCAGTGGATGCATCCTTAACTTACTTATCCAATTCTTATAAAATGACTTAATCGTCGAATCGTAAACCTGTGTTTTAATTTTTCCAAATGTTGCTATGGCCTTTAAATTCTTATAACCAAATACTGCACCAATACCACCACGTCCAGCTGTTCTCTCTCCTGAAAACAAACCGGCATACTTGACTTGATTTTCACCAGCAGGACCTATTACCAGCTTGCCATACCGCTTGGGTAAGGCTTCTTGTACCTGGTCTACATGCATGCCCCACAAGCTCTTTGCATCATGAAAACTTATAGAATCTTCTGTCAACTCAAGCCAGACCTTGTCTGAGGCTTTTCCAGATATAATCAGCGCATCATAACCTGTTTTTTTAAGCATCAAACCGAAATCACCACCACAATTGGATGAAGTAATAAGACCGGTTAAAGGTGAAATGCTAGAGACATTAAAACGACTTGATGCTGGTGCTCCCGTACCTGTCATTGGGCCAGTGGAAATGACCACTATATTTTCTTCTGATAAGGGTTTAATCTTATCATCCAATAGATCATAGATGATTTTAGCTGCCATGACCTTGCCACCTAGAAAGCGCTCACGATCACTGTCTGTCCAAGGATACAAACTTGTTTTTTGTGTGGATAAATCAATTTTTAGTACTTTACCAGCATATGCTTTCAATCCAGCCTCCTTTGAGTGAATATTCACTCACTCCTATTATACTGACAAAGCTTTTCTTTGTAAACAAAATAAATCCCGGTGAAATCAATCACCAGGACATCTTTTAATCTTCAAATCTGTTGCCTTTAATAAAACTTGAACCCCTTCTCATGACTTCACCCATCTTTGACATGACAAAATCATAAGAATTTTCATCGTGTGGTTTTGTACAACCCGAGCAATCCTTCACACCATGTGTTGTAGAGAAATTACCACCGCATTCATCACCTAACATGAAAAGTGGACAATAACAAAACAAACAGTTAAACTTATCCTCATCAACGCCCTTGTGACATGGAAAATACTCGCACTTTTTATTTTGATTAAATTTATAGTTTGCCATACTTGCTCCTTTATATATTGTATTCGTTACTGAATCCATCATACCACTAAAGCAGCTTATTAACTACAACTTTTCTCAAATTAAAGTCTCTTTAAAAGCCTTTGGAGACATACCTTCGTAATGCTTAAAGAACTTGGTCATATTGGCTGCTTCATAAAAACCTAAGATTTCTGAAATCTCATAGTTCATCAAATCACCTTGACTGAGATATCTTTTTATTTCAAGAATCACTCTCTTGATAATAAACTCTTTTGCTGACATGCCAACAACTTTTCTTGTCACCTGGTTGATGTTTTTTTTAGATAAGTGCATCATATGAGCATAATCTTCTACATTTCTTGTCTCGAAATAGTGTTTTTCTACAAAATCTCTAAATACTTTAAAATGTTCATATTCCTTAGAGCTATAAACTTTCTCTTTTACTTGGATATCACCCTTAATAGACACTATAAAGCTTTGAAACAAGGATGCTATTAACTCCACATTCATACGTTCTATACGTTTACTGTATTCCTTATAGAGTAAGTCTAAGAGGATTCGGTGGGTTTGACTAGAAGAAGTCTCTAAGCAGATAACTGGAGACCCTAAAGCTGAGTCTACAAACTCCAAAAACAAGTCCTCACTCAAGCCTTCTACTTTATAAAAAAATGGTTCATTGATATGAAGAATATAGCCCTTTACATCCTTGTTAACCTGAAAACGGTGAACCTGATTTTTCTGGACAAAGATCAAATCCCCCTTCTTATATGCATAAGAATTGAAGTCTACATGATGGTAGCCTGATCCCTCAGCAATATAGAGAATTGCCCAGAAATTTAACCTAAAATCTTTTTCTAACATCCTTTTAGGACGTGTTGAAAAGAAGAGATTTAAATCCACAATCTCAAAGTCCAATGTCTTTTTAGTTTTATAGTCCACACGATCAATGGTATTCATCATAATCCTCCTGACTAAAGACGTCAATCACGACCTTTTCAAGACTCTTGTTCTTATCTTTCATGAGCAACCTCCTGGATACTTGTGACATTCAGTCATGAGAGGAATGGAGGTTAACGGTAAGAAGCTTGAGTAATTATAGCCATCTGCCTTCTGGACCAACTCACAATACTTATGATTGATACCTTGCACTGTTCCGTGTTTTGTTTTGATATTGAAATAGCCACTTGTTCTACAAGACACAGTACCATAATGGGTTCCCTTTTTCTTACCGTTTGGTACATTCGCTTTGACTAAGTCACCAGTCTTAAATCCATGATGATATTTCTGTCTCGGTTTATAAGCTCTTGGAAAACCATACTTATCGAGTAGTGTCCTAGAATGAGAACCTCTACCACATGCACTTATTTTTAGGACCTTCAAATCCTTAGGTCTATCAAAAGACTCTGGTATCTCACCAACACATAAAGCATCATAATAATGTGTCTTTTCAAGACCCATCTTACTTCTGTTAAACTTGGTTCTCCCACCACTTGACACTTCTAAGTGCTCGGTTTTTCTGCTAAGCATTTGATAGGTCGCTTTTCTAGATGTATTCACTCTTGCTGCATCTCTATAGAATCCCGGTCTTCCTTTTGATAGCACCATTTCTATATGCTTAACCCTGATTTGATCAATTTTCTTATGACTGATTTTCAACCTTTGAGACCACTCTTCTAGATTCCTTGAAGCCTTTTCTTGATTACACGTCCTACAAGCAATTGTTAAATTAGATACTCTATCGGTACCGCCATTATTTCTTGATACCATATGTTCTACTTCTAAGATGGGATCTTTACTTTCACCTTTACAATACTGACATGTGTGATTAGTTGTGTAAAGTAAATACTCTCTGACTTCGTATCCGAATAAAGTTCCTTGTTGATATTCTATTCCTGAGATATCAGGCTTCTCCATTAACTGAGTATCAAAACGAACCGTCTCCACACTAATGGCCTTGATAGGACATAACTTATGTAAACGATCTGTCATAGTTTCTACGTTGTCAACAGTGGATTGTACAGAAGGTGGTAACCAACCTGCTTTTCTAGTCCTATTTTGGAACCTCGGTTTTCTATACCGAGTCTTACGATTTCTTCTGCTTTTTCTAAAACTTCTACGATCATCTAGATTTGATTTAATAACTTCTGCTCGATGATCGAGTTCTCCAAGAAAAACAACTTTTGCTTCTACTTTGGCATCTTCGACAATGGCAATACCTGTTGTCTTTGCACCTGGGTCAAATTTGAGGATATAATCCTTAGTTTCAGGATCCACGATTAATTGTTTTAGCCTAATCGTAAAAGGCTCTCTTTTGTGTACTACCGCATAACCCTTGTTCAATAACCATCTTGCTTTTGCAGGATGACAAGGGTTAAGCGGTGTTTTGTTCTTGTTTAATACAAAAACCATAAAGTAATTTCCTTTCTCTTAGAGCGAGCTCTAAGGTATCGCAAGAAAACTCGCCTGCCTCGCCAATGTTATCTACACTTGTTAAGCTACACTCACCGTCCGCACCCCTACAAACTGTTTAAAATGTAACGCTAGTGCTGCAAGCTGGCAGAGCACCTGCAGGTAGCATGATGTAAATAACGTAGTACACTAAGTACTTAAGCTGGTCAACTAGGATATAGAAACATATCCTCGACTTCAGACGTGCTACAAGCCTGCGACTTTAGTCGTGGGTTGTTGACAGCTATCCTTTTATTTTCTGAATCAGTTGATGAGCATCAAAGTTTGTATAAATGTTTCCCTTTTCTTTATGAGACTGCCCCGCAAGATTGGGATTCACACGAATCAAGCTAATATTATCATACTTGCTAGACAGTTCATCAAAAGGATATCTAATGATGACAGGGGTATTATAACCGACTCCTAGTTCAAGTAGGACTATTTTTTCATCTACATCAATAAAATCAATATAAGCTTCCCTATTATCCAGGTTTTCTGCTTCTACAAACATATGGTCAATACGGAGGTTTGGACAAAGTAATTCCCCGCACTCCTTACATCTTGGTATGTCCTCTGTTCTAATTTCAGTCTTGTCCTTCCCCATATATTCCAACATCTTATAGATATCTTCTTTATTGTCATATAAGGTTTCATGACATGATTTAGAACATTGAAATTTACCATAAGACCCTTGCATTGAAAAAATCTTATCTTTTGAAAAACCACCCTTGAAAAATTGTCCATCTGCATTGGTCGTAATAACAAAGTAGTGCTTATCTTTAACTATATCATATAAATCTTTATAGGCCTCAAGCTGGTCTGTTCTGTAATATACATTGTAAATATGTCTGGCCCAAAAGCCCCAATAGGTATTAGCACTTTCTTCTCTTAAATACCAATGATGAGCGATACCATCAGAGATGGTTTTGTAGCCTAGCCTCGCATAAAGCGGATAAAGTTCTTTAAAAAGTCCTTCATCGTTATAGTTGAGACCTGCTGAAGCACTTAAACCTGCACCAGCACCTATAACAATACGGTCAGCTTGGTCAATGTTTTTTATTATTTCATCAAGAAGGTCACTTGATAAACTTGCTTTGGTGTTTATATTCATTCTGATTGACACATGCCACATCGCTCTCTGCATATATGGAGCCCATCTTTGCAAGCGGTCAGTGGGTGCCGTAGAATCAGTTGTTTTTATTTGTATCGTAGTCCCTTTCTTGCTATTTGATAAGCTGCCGCATCATGTGAAGAACAACCTAATCTTTTCATTACTTTTTTTCCTTCTTTTGAAGTATTTCTTGGATTGACATACTTAAATGCTACCCCTCTATTTAAACATCTACTTTCTACAGCTTTCATATACTTAACAAACGGAAATCCAGATAACATTCGTTTATACTTCTTTGTCTGCCTTCTAAGATAAAAGTTTTTTATGCTTAAAATCTAGATTTTCAATGACGACCATTAAACCATTAATTTCAGCATAATTCGTAATATCTACAGCTACTTTGTTTAACATATCTTTGATTTGATTAGAGGATTTTGAGTACATTTCATACTTTAATGTAAAATGGTTTATTGGATTACCGTATCGGTCGACATGACATGATAGCAATTAAGATGATTGACATTAAAATCGACACCTAATGCCCCTACATAAGGACTTGTAATTTCTTTTGGTGCTTCATATTCTAATGATGCATGAAGATACCATATATCTCTTTTTCTTATGAATCGATAGGATACTGCTTGATAGATCTTTTCAATTTTAAAGCCTTTATTTACACGATAGCCATAATGCTATGTCACTTTTTCCATCATTTCGTTTCCATAATTGAAATCAACGTCCTTAATAGTCAAATATTGTCCATATTTTTTTTCTAAACATCTTGGTATTCTAAGCTTTAGTTCATCTCCAGAATATCTACAGTTTTGGTTACCATTTACTTCATCTTTGGACCCTATACAGAAAAACATATGGTTTCGAGCATTTCCCCATTCTTGTTTCCATTCGCTATGGGATAAACCACAAGGCTTAAATTGCTTCTTGAAAAGCTTTTTAGTGCCGAAGCAAACCCTTATAATGCCATTATCTAAATCATTTTCAAGTTTCATTAGTTTGTGTTGAATGTTGCCTAATTTACGTTTTTTATAATGTATATTACGTTCTAATTGCTTCTTTTCTTTCACAAGGTCTTTAAAATGTGTATCCGATTGTTTAAGGTACTTTAGAGTCAAACCAATTTCTTTACTATCTGATGTAAGTCTTTGTATGTCCTTTGTTAAAAACTCAAGACGCATTTTCTTATCAGAAATCTCATCATTCATCAATTCTATCCTTGAATCTATAAGTCCACTTATATGACAATACATACTATTAAACGGTCTAGCAAGTATGCCATATTCTGATATGTACTTCTTTTTGAGTTGATTTCTTTTCATTTTTTTACATGCTAAATCAACAAAAGTTTACGTGATAAACGCGACCAGAAGTCTGCTACTTCATTAAGTACAGAGTAATATGATTCTATTCTAATTTTCTCCTGGTAAGTGACATTAATTACAGACATAAAAAAATAACTCCTTTGATCGATAATAAATAAATCTAGGAATTATTAATATAAGTAAACATATATATAGTGAAAAAAGAAATTAGATAATAAGAAAATAAATATACTTTATTATACCAAAAAAGACACCAGAACACAAGTTCGGAGCGCTGACAACTTGTAAAAATCATGTCAAAAATTAGAAAAGAGATTTAATAAAAGAATGTTAATATATGCTCGCGTGTGTTCGAAATCGTTTTCTATGTTTTTCTGTACTTTTACATATTTTGCTATGTTTTTTGCAACTGTAGCTAACCCGTCGAAACCAACATTGAAAAAAAAATAACACACCTGCAATGGATGAACCCATAGAAGAAGCAGCGACAAAGTCACTGCCCAATCCAGATATAAAATACACATCCATGGTATGCATGAGAATTTGAAGGACTGAACCTATCATAAGTGGCAGCCCTAATCTTATGATACTTTTAAAGTGTTTAAAACTCATTTTACCTACCTAACAAGAGTGATGCACTTGAATTTCTGTCACAACGCATGCATCTACTCGCTTCATATTTTGCATCTTCTAAAGAATAATTTTTATTGACTTGATCAAAGCTTTTGATTCTCATAATAGGATCTAAAGTATCAATTTCTCTTAAATCGTCATCAAAGGTTCTGATGTTTAATACCTTTTCAGGTATTGTAATCGGTTTACCAGTATAAAGACCAGAACCACCTAAATAGGCATCAATAGACTCAGCTGCTTTTTTACCTTGACCAATGGCATCAATTACAATGGTTGGCTTTAAGACGTCACCTGCTAGGAAAATATCGTCAGCCCCTTCAAGTTCTGGCTGGTCCATTAAAGTAAAAGATAAATCGCGCTTTTGTCCAATTGCCCAAACAATTAAATCCACATTTTCAAGCACCAAGTCACTGTTAGCAAAGACTGGCGAAAATCCACCACCGTCATTATATACATCTAAACAAGTCTTTAAATGAACATTTGAATCCTCAATCCTGTCTATACCATAACCGTGTAATAGATTAACACCCTCTTCTTTAGATTGAAGACATTCTTCCTTACTGGCCGGCAGTATGTTCTCTGATTCCAAAGAAACAAGACTCACCTTGGCACCTAAACGTATACTTGAACGGGCAACATCCATAGAAACATCTCCGCCACCGACAACAAGGATATGACCCTCAAATGAGTTCAAGTCGCCTGTATGAACCTGGCGTAAGAAGTCAATGGCAGCCTGGGAGTCTATAGTTGACTCAAGACTTTTACCTATCGGTGTACCTGTAGCAATTAATACAGAATTATGGCGACTTCTTATTTCATCAAACATCGCATCTTTACCAACTTCAAAGTTTCTTTTTATTTGAACACCCAGTTCCTCAATGGTTTTGATTTCTCTTTGAATCTCCACTGATGGTAAACGGTACTTTGGAACACCATAAGAAAGCATGCCACCTGCTTCAGCATTTTTTTCATAAATAGTAACATCATAGCCACTTCTTCTTAAAAAGTAGCCTGCCGTCAAACCTGCCGGTCCACCGCCAATGATGCCTACAGATAAACCTTTATCATCTAGACAGGTCTCCTTTTCCCAAGATTCTAGGGCTTTTGCAGAGATAAACCTCTGTAAGGCTCTAACACCGACTGTACCCGTTATTTCCCCCCTTCTACACCTGTCTTCGCAAGGTCTTGCACAAACAGAACCACATACAGATGAAAGTGGGTTTTCCTGTCTCATCAGCTTGTAAGCTTGATCGTAATCGTCATCTTTCATAAGGGCTACAAAACCTGGTATATGAATACCTGCTGGACAGGCATTGATACACTGGGCTTTAAAAAGACCTCTGCAGATGCCAAGAGAACAAGCCCCCTTTACATGTGACTCAAATTCATCTTCATACCATTCTAAGAGTTGAGATATATTTTTACAGGCAAGCTTTTCTCCGAGTGTTTTACCTGGTTTTGAAAGGCGTATTCTTAAAATGTCTAAAGTATTTTCATCACTAGAGCCATTTGTAAGGTCTTCTATTAATTGATAGAGCTTCTTTAAAGATTCATTTACAATCCCAAGCTCTCTCATAACAAATCTAAGCATAAATCTTGAATAGTCTACCGGACAAAAGTCATCTAAAAATAAAATGCTTTCTTCATAGAACTTTAGTTCAGAAAGTGTTTTTCTGATATCAAAGCCCTTATAAAAACTTCCAAGACCACCACCTACTTGAATCAAAGAAGGTCTTTTTGATGTAAAATGCTTATAGAAAAGGTCTTTTAAAGTCATGGACTCTAAAACTTCTACTTCTTTTACTTGACTTTGGTAATATAGTTTAAGCTTCATCACTGACCTCCTTATAGTTGGTTTTATAAGCCGGTCTGTCTAAATTATGTTTGTAATAAGTCGGTAGTGAATTCAGTGCATTTTCATAACCTAGCATACTGATAGGACAAACCCTGATACACTGGACACACTCATGTTTGATGGCCATCATATCAAAGCATTTAATATGGTCTGTTGTTCTTTTTACTGTTCCTCTATAACGAGATTCCTCTTTAGGAATAGCACCTGATGGACAGGATTTCTGACACATCCTGCATCTGGCACAAAACTCTTCTATATTGTAATCTATGGGCTCATCAAGTTCCAGGTCTGCATCAATTATAACCGATGTGTACTTAATCCTAGTACCACATTCTGGTGTATGAACAATGCCATAAGTTGAAAAGTTTCCAAGTCCTGCATTGACTGCATGAACAGAATACTTGATAAAACCTTCCCAAGACCTGGCCCTGCAATCATATCCTTTAGACCTTATAAAATCTGCAACTTCATGCACATGTGCTGCACAGTGAGCATACCCATAATAGGCTGCCGTATCATGTTCTGGTTTAGGATATCGGTGGACCACTTCATGTGGCATTTCATAACCTAAAAGTATAATGGTATCAAAAATAATTTCATCATCCACTTCCACAGAAATAAATCGCCTGTCTATCTTTGTTACTCCAACAGAAACAAACCCCCGTGATTTTGCATAATCAAAGATGGCTTTTTTGAGGTCTTTTTCATCCATTTGTTTTTCAGGATGCACCTGAGGAAGGTCCTGACCTTTTGCCTCACGAAGAATTCTTTCATATGACGTATGAAGTGTATCCTTGTACCAATCACTTTCATCGACATATTCATCCATCAGTGTACCAAAAAAATTAGGCCTGTTCTTGTTGTTAAAGGCTGGCGGATCCGGTGGGAAGGGGTGGTTTTTAATAGATAGGTCAAATTCCTCAGTATCCACTATGTTGATATAGGGATTGCGGTCTGTGATGACCTTACCAGGATTGTTGAAATATTTGAACATACCATTGGAATAAGACCATCGCTGGATTCTATTATTTTCTGTAGATTCAAGCATTTCTTTTTTACTTTTGTTCCAGCCATCAACAACGGATTGATAGCTCTCTTTTTTATCATCTTCATATTGATGATAAACTTTTACATCATTACTCATAAACGCTCCTTTATAAAATAAGCTATTGCTATACCTTATGGCGCAAGACTGTCGGTTCCCTAGATGATGATCATTAAATAATGACTTATTATGATTTTAAACGAAAACTAGGTCTGGGTCAAAATTTTACTTGTGAGATTTTCCAAACTATGTGCTATAATGAATTTAGTACATCAAACAAAGGGGTGAGAAAAATTATAAAAATACTAATATGTGATGATTCCATTACTATCAGAAAAAAACTGCAAGGGGCTATTTCGATAGACAAAGAGATCGAATATTATGAAGCTAAAAACGGTGTTGAAGCTATAAAAATGTATAAAGACGTGTCACCCAACATTGTGTTTATGGATATCATAATGCCTGAACAAGATGGTATTGAAGCACTTAAGCAAATTATGACTTATGATCCAAAAGCCGTCGTTATTATGTTGTCATCTGTTGGTACCAAAATGAACTTAAAAGTCGCTTTAGAAAGTGGCGCTAGTGATTTTATTCAAAAACCATGGGATATAAAGAACTTGAATACTGTTCTTTCGAAATATATATAAGCGAGGTTGTTATGTTTAGTGTTTTTTTTGGTCAATATCTTTTGAACCAAGGTGCCATAGATAAAGAAGCATTGAGTAAATTGTTGGACATCAGTAAGAAAACAAGAGTTAAACTTGGTGTACTGGCAATTAATTCAGGACTGATGACTGTGGACAATGTTAACAAAGTCAGCCAACTGCAGCAGCAAACAGATATGAAATTTGGTGAAATTGCCATTTCAGAAGGCCTGCTAACAGAACCGGAGTTAGGTATCCTCTTAAGTGTGCAAGATTCAGAACATTTAAAATTAAGCCAAACCTTAATCGATCAGGGCATGATGTCACTTGAAGAAGTAGAAAAACATCTATCATCATATAGATCAGCTTTTTCTCTAAGCGATGAAGCTTTTGAAGAATTAAAAGAAGGTAAAGCTAGAACCATCATTGATACATACTTAAATTTTCAGCAAGATTCATTTGCAGATCTCTATAAGGAGTACATTACCTTATTCTATAAAAACGTTGTAAGATTCATTGATTCTACCATTCATATTGATCATGTAGAAGTCATTGAATCAAGACAATATGATTATATTATCAAACAAGATATTGTAGGTCCTAAAAGAATTTATACAGGCTTTGGCGCAGGCTCTGATGTTTTAATCAAAATAGCCAGTGAATACGCAGACGAAGCATTTCATTCTTTAGATGATTATGCCCTTGATGCACTGGGCGAATTCTTAAACTTAAATAACGGATTGTATTTAGTCAATTTATCTGACTACGGTGTAGACCTATCTTTGGATATCCAGTCTATATCAAAAAATCATTTAATCGAATCTAATAAAGTTTACTGTATACCATTTTACTCTAACTTCGGTAGATTTGACTTATTGATCAGTTTAAATCCAATAGTATAGAAAATGCGGTGCTCAGCACCGCATTCTTTTTATTTATTTTTTTCTTACTTTACTACAAGAGACGACAGTGAATAACCGTCATTCAAATCAGATATAACAGCATTAAAACCCGCTCTTGTAAAGATGCCTTTAAGCTTTTCATTGTATAAGAAGAGCCCGGTTATGTTGTTGACAGTCTTTACTTCAAAATGACCATCTTCATCAAAATACAAGTTCTCATTATTAGACTTATCACAGAACTCTTGAATGATATAACCTTCTTTACAACAGTCTTCAAGCATATAACGCCACTTGTCTGCATCATACTCCTTACCTGCAAAAACACCTTTAGAAGCATAGTAGTCAATCGGCTTTATGATGTACTTGTCTTTATTTTCAACATACTCATCCATATTTTCTTCCATAATTAAAGCTCTTGTATATGGAATACATGCATCGATATAGTCTAACTCTTCTTTGGTAAAGTACTTTCTTACTGTTTCATGATGAAGTGCCTCAAAGTACTTCTTGGTATGAACAATTTGTGATTTGATAGATCCAATAATACAAGTCTTATTGGCCTTGATGCCCTCAATTAAGTCACCCAACTCGTCGTAATGGTCCATCATATCTCTCGTCACCAGTCTTCTATAAATGATATCAACCTTCTTACCGTTTGTATAAAGATAACCATCTGAGTATTTAAGTTCATCCGGCGAAACAATTTCACAATCAAAGCCAGACTTTATAAAAGTTTCCTTAAAAACTTCAAACTCAAGTGGCGAACCTTTAGACATGAAGTCCATAATAATCACCATTGGCTTTTCAGATGCCTGACCACCATTTTCTATAAATTCCTTATAAATAGATGCCACTTCATCTACCCATGACTGATAAAGTTCATATCTTTCAATGGTATATTTTTCAGAAAAATGCTTCATGGCAAAGTTATTAAGAAGAACATCTGTAAGAGGCGTTTCTTCATTCATAGCAGAGGTCCCATCTGTATTTAACTCACAAAACTTATAGGTCCCATCTGGATAATAGAAAAAGTCAAAACGTCCCATAGGCACCTTAGCCTTAAATCTATGCGGGATTAAAATCAAGTCTTCTAATCTTTTGTCAAAGCCCCAGACAGGTCTTACTTCAGGATGATTCAAATAAATATCAATAGACTTATTGACAATCTTATAGATATCCTCCGTCAGCTTTTCAAAATTCTTAACATCTTCTGCCGAATAGATACTCGGATAGTAAAGGTATGGCAGTTGCTTGCCCTTGTAAACCGCCCCTGAATTCCCCACTGCTTCATAGGTTTTTTTATAGTCTTCTTCAATAGCCTGTCTATTTTCTAATGCAAAGGCCATCATTTCCTTATTTATTTTAAACATGAAACTCTCCTCTTAAAAATTTTCCAAACTCAGCTTTACCATAAAGTGCTTTCAACTGATCTGATATACTTCCTGCTTTATAAATTTCAACAAACTGATCCAAATATTTTCTCTCTGATGGGCGTAGAGAATCCCCTGCCTTTTCAATGAGTTCCTTGATAAAGTCATCACTAGATAAAAGACCACACTTAAATACTTCATCTCTTTTAATATGATCTTCCATCCTTACAAGGTCATGATCATTGTAGTCAAGAGATAGCTTGTAGTAATAATCAAGCAGACTACCATTGTAAAAAATGCCTTTTATCAAGGCTGGTACTGCCATGGAATATGGATACGGCAGTGCGTCAGGCATGCGAATCTCAATGTAGTTTTTTAGCCTTACATCCGGGAAGACCATGGATAAACCATGAATCAGCGATTTATTAGATAAAGTCTTTTCCTGGTACAAGTCTTCCATACTTTTCTCATGAGTCTCGACAACATCACCGCCGCATGGTAAAAAGACCGGCTTAATACCTGCTATATACTCAGCATACTTCTTATAATCAAAGGTCTGGTTTAAAACACCATCAGGATACTTGGATCTTGTAATATCAGTATTTTCCCATATTTTTATTCTAAGATTATTTTCAGAATAGATCTTACCTTCAAAAACAGGTGATGCATCAAAAATCTTAGCTATAAATGGCGATAAGAAGTTGGCTACCCTGTATTTTTTTATAAAGTCTGCTTCGTTTTTATAGTCAATAACAACTTGAGTTGAAGCTGTTCCCTTCATCATGTTTCTAGCCATAAAGCCATGCTTGTGTAAATAATCATACATAAGGTCATATCGCGCTTTAGGTAAGAGTGGTAAATCATCTATCTTACTTTGAGGGTGATAACCCAAAGAAACCAAAGCCTGGTCTTCATTCAAGAAAGTCTCAATTTCTGATCGAATGACCAAATAATCTTTTTCAATGTCTTCTAAAGACTCAGAAGCTTTCACACTGATTTCAAACTGGCCACCTGGCTCAAAGGAAATCATATTACCGGACTTGATGATGGATAGAATGTTGCCATCTTCCTCATAATCTACTTCCCATCCTTTTTTAACCATTGCCTTTACAATATCATGTTGGCCACCTGGCTCGTCATAGTGATAGGACCTTAGACTTTCCTTGTCCACTAAGAAGTGTTCAAATTCCACACCAATCATCTCTTCATGGGTCTCACCATCTCTAAACTTTTCAACAAGACGGTCTATTAAGTTTAACCTGTATCTTCTACATCCTATATGGCTACCACTTTCTCTCACTGCATCCCAGGCAACTTCAGAAGCATTTTCAACGCCCTGATCACACAACTTATCGCCACAGCAATCATGTCTTTTGGCCAGTTGGGCTGCTGTAGAAAAGGTAAAGGCAAATAGAATTTCATCTGATATCTGTTTTATTAGACCTCTTTCCTTACCACGTTCAAACATCTGATATATAGACTTAAAGTAACACATGCCGTATTCTTTGTACTTGTCCATATAAGGTGAATTGGTAAACTGCATAATATAGTTAAAAGAAGCCTTATGCTCTATACAGTAGTTATAATAGTTTTTCCAAAGTTTCTTATACTCGCTTTCAATACATCCCTCAAGATCTACATTGGCTACAATACACTCACTCATCTCTTTTCTAAGCTTAAGATACAGCTTAAGAATTAAATCCTCCTTGTTTTCAAAGTGAATATAAATAGTTGCAGGTGATACACCCGCTTCTTTAGCGATTTTTGAAATCGAAGCATTCGAAAAGCCATCTTGCATAAAAAGCTTCATAGAAGCTTCAACAATGGCCATGTATTTTTTCTCATCTTTTATTCTCATACATTTAGTCTACCGAAACAATATACTATTGTCAATTATAAATGAATGTTCATTCACTTAAATTTTTGTAAAAAAAGTAACCCGAAGGTCACTAGAAAATTAATTTATATTCTTCTGCTAATTCTGTCTTACCTGTTATTTCTAATAATTCTACTAATAAATCTCTTATCTCATAATCATAAGGAATAACCTCTATGGCCTTTATAAGCCAGGTCAGTTTATCATCTACATTGTCTATCTTATCTATATGATCTCTAATAAAATGTGAAACATCATTTTCTATTGTATTCTTTTTTAAAGATGCCCATTCATAGTCTTCAGAATACATATAAGGACCTTTATAAACATCAAATAATGCCTTGTTCAGTGCATTAGATTTTAAGATGGACCTTACTCTATCTAAGTCATAGTCAATCATATCCGTTTCAAACTTAAAATGTATAGATTCCTTATTGGTAATCAAAAGATGGTCCAGTTCTAAGCTCTTTAGTATAGTTTTTAAATAATAGACAGTTGAATTAAGATTGGTAGCAGCTTTTTTAGGATCAAATTCACGCCATAACTGGTCCATGATGATTTCTCTGTTGATCACTTCGTTTCTCTTATCAATTAAGTATGCAAAGAGTTCCTTGGTCTTCTTGGTTCGCCACTTGACCAATGAGCCATTTGTTTGATCCCAGACCTGGAAAGAATGAAAACTCTGGATCTTAATCTTAATTTTAGATTCTGTTACCTCTAGTCTTTTAATGGCCTTTTCTAATCTTTTCTTAGCAATAGGCTTAATTAAATAGTCAACAGCTTCTAAATCAAAGGCCTCAACAGCATATTCGGTATAACCAGTTGTAAATATAATCTGTATCGGCAAGTTTTCATCATTAATGATACTAGCCACCCCTATACCTGAAAACTCAGGCATATTGATGTCTAAAAAAACAACATCCACATCATTTTCATACAGATACTTCATGCCCTCCGAGGATTGGGAAAATTCAGCTATGACCTCGATTTCTTCAAAATCTTCAAGCATTCTTTTTAACCTTGAAATAGCAAGTCTTTCATCATCTATAATTACTGCCTTCATGATTGCTCCTTTATCTTATAAGTGACTGTTGTCCCGAAATCTAGTACCGATTCAACTTCTAACTCTTCACCATAATAATACTTCAAACGACCTTCAATATTTTTTAGACCCACACCCTTGTAATCACCATCGGTTAAAAAACCAACCCCGTTGTCTTTAACAACAATATGATAGTAGCCATCAGCCTTAAAAACTCTAACGTTTACTTTTAGGACTTTGTCATGCTTCTCTAGATTGTGTTTGATAGCATTTTCTACAAGTGGTTGAATCATAAGTGGTTGTATTTCAAATGATTCTACATCACTTTGAATGTCTACCTCTAACCTCTTTTCATACCTTACTTTTTCTATGGAACAATAGAGTTCAACCAGTTCCAGTTCTTCATCAATACTAACAGTATTATCAGGCCTAAAGAACTTTAACTTGTACCTTAGATACTGGGCAAACTCAACCGTTAAGTTTTCTGCTTGCTCTGGATCAGATGCTATCAGCGATGCTATGGCATTTAAGGTATTATTGACAAAATGCGGTCGTATTTGTGCCTCTAAAAGCTGTGATCTTGTGTTTAAAAGTTCGCTTGTAATCACAGAACTTTCTAGAAGATTATCCATCTTGTTTCGAATCATCTCCATGGTAAAAGGTTTTGTAATCAGTTCATTGGCACCCGCCTTATAAAGCTGCTGAATAACATGGGCATCTTTGTAATCTAAGATGCAAATAATCGGCAGTTCAAGTTTACTGTATAAGGCTCTGACCTGATCTATGATAAAGACAGCTTGACCATATATGGTCGACACATCTAATATAATGATTTTTAGTTGATTGTTCATGTAGATTTTTTCATCTGACATGGATTGATAAAAAGATATTTTATACTTATTGTCTATAAAACTCTGAAGCAGTTGAATATTATCAATCGACTTAGACACCACAACAACAGGGATATTTCCTTCTCTTTTATCTTCAACTTCATTTAAAATTTCATGATAAGCATCAAAAGACATTTTAATCGTATACCTGTTAAAGCTCACATCAATGTTTATTTTATTAAATAATACTTGTACCTGTTGAAAATCACGTCTTGAGTTGTAGATGATTTGAGCTGCATTCGCTGAAGAAATACTTACAAATACCTTGTCGCCTTCTTTTTCAAAATCAATATAAAGCTTCTTGTCTTTTGCCCCTTCTAATAGGGTTAAAAGCATATTAACAAAGACCAGACGCAACATGCCCGGATCTGATAAGACATTCAAGTCATCTTCTGTTGTCATCTGAACATTCTCACTTATCCCCAGTTCTGATATGATAGACTGTAAAAGAAAATAAACAGAAAACCCTTTTAATTTAACAGGAAGCGAATCTTCGTCAAATCCAATTCTTGAGATGATGTCTCCCAAATTATAATAGAGCACACTAAGCTGAGACTTTGTGAAAACAGAATCATCTAAAACAGATAGCTCAGCCAGTATAGAACCAATCGGCATTTGCAAATCCTGAGTGATTCTCTTATAGAAGTCAAGCTCCTGAGTTTTGGCATAATTAAGTGCAAGACGTGTCTCATAGTTAAACTCTGCCAAGACAAAAGCTTGGAAAATTGTAAAAGATAATGTATTCACGGCAACGAGTGTATTTCCTATATAGAGATTCCCTAAATCAAAAGCCAAATCCAAAACAAAGGAAAGCATCATGAGTATGCCAAACATCAAAAACTGAGAGGCATACTTGTTGTTATCTCTCATCCCTTTAATACTTACATAAATAGCTATTATAAAGAACATGACACCTGATCCACCATACATGGGCAAGAGTCTTGTTGAAATATAAAACGGCGACATAAAGGAAAGCGACAATTCAACCACTACAATAGCAAATAAAATCTTATCTAGCTTTTGGTTATGATAATCAAGCGTTGTGTGGATAATTTTATAGAGACAATAAGGCACTAAAATTGCAGCCAAATAAGATACCTTTACTGCCAATATCTCATTAACATCTTCTACCATAAGAAGAAAGAGATTTTCATTTTCTAATACAAAGTAAACAGTCATCAATAAATATAGAAGCATGGTGTACAAATAGAGCTTATCATCTCGATTCAAAATAAATATGTAGAGATGATAAATCAAAAGGATAACCATCACACCTATAAAAATAGCATCTAAAACGATTAAGAGCAGATTATGATTAGACACATGAACAGGTTCGCCTAAAATAACGGTCTCAGTAAAACCACCTCTTGCATGTTCTTGATTTAGAATCTGAATATAAATAGTGAATGCGTCACTCTCTGGCTTAAAAAATGCAATCTCTCTTTTGTAATTAAACTGACCGCCTTCTACATCAAAACCAAAAGGTGTGTTTGAGTCCACACGCTTACCATCAATGTATACGGCATAATTTGTACGTAAATGAGGCATTCGAAGTGCCAGTATGTCATAAGTCTTATCAAGTCTTAAATCCAGCTTGTAAGTCCCATATGACTGTCTAGGAATAGGCTTATCCAAATAGGTATGGCTATGCCAAGGTGATGGGACTTCTATAAAATCATAAACTGCATCTGATTCGCCCTTTTCAAATCGGTTTATGGCAAATAACCACTGACCATCTAGACTGATGAGTTTATCGTCTTTTAGGCTTGCATGGGCTTGTCCATTGACAATTTCAATTTCTGCAGCATTAGAATCCGTCAGAAAGTAGATACCCATGACCATTATATAAATTGTAAGGATTATAATAATCGACTTTTTTAACATACACACCTCTCCGTCAATTATACCCAATTCCACGTTTAAATAACACAAAGGTTAACAATATGACAAGTTTTTATTTATAAGAAAACACCATCGATCATAAGATCAACAGTGTTATAAATACAAGTCAAGTTCGACTTTATCAATTGTCTTTTTAACTTCTTCAGTTTCAAGTCTCCAAGCTCTAATCCTCTTTTCTTCAAGCATCTTGGCTTCCCTAAGTTTTCTAGCGTAAAACTCTGACTTTTCAACGTTACCGATTTCACTATAAACATCTGAAATCACTTGATAAGTAGTTGTATCTCTATAAGACAAGTCATACAAGTTTGATAAGTATAAAACATTCTCAATCAAGGTTTCACCTTTTGAAATAAACCCTTGTCTTAAATACAGCATGGCCAGCTTTAAATGCGACTCAACTTCAGCTTCTTTATTGGTATAGGTTAAGGTGAGTTCAATGACTTTTTCAAAGCATGCTATAGCTTTGTCTATCTGACCACTTCTATAATATATCTCTCCTAAAGTATCGTTGATATGAATCATCCCAAACCAATAAGATGGTTCATTTTTATCTAATAGCATGGCCTTATCTATACATGCCATGGCTTGAGTTAAATCATCTATTTTACAATAGGAAAGTGCCAAATTATTGTATATGATCGCTTGCACGGTATCAACCGATGGATTCTTTGTATATTGAAGTGTTTGATTAAAATAATCGATTACCAAATCATAATCATTTACCATTTGATATAATGAGCCCACTAAAGATAAAGAGATACAAATCGTATAATCATCCCCTGATTTATAAGCACAATCTAATGCTTTTTTCCCATATTCAAAGGCCGCATCATAATCCAAGTTCTTATAGGAGACTTCTGACAAAGCTATATAGATATTCGATTTTTTCTTAATATCATGATTATCAGAATCCTCAAGATATACCAAACTTTTAACAGCATATAAGAAGGCCTTCTTAGAGTTCGATGTCATCAAATAAAAAGAGGATAGACTGATGGTTATATCGCTTAAGAGTTCTCCATCATTGATACCACTTAAGTCGGCTCGTAGCAAAAGCCTTTCTAACTGTTGAATTTTTTCCTCTAACGCTGCTTGTGATTTTAGACTCTCATTTAGAGACGCTCTTAATTGGTCTATATTTTTGTATAAGTCTGATGTCATTTATAACTCCTTCATAATAATTGATACCTATATCATACACGAAAACACACAAAGAAAAAAAGCCCTAATAATAGGACTTAATTTATAGGGTTAATCAACTTAGACTTAACTAAGAGATTATGAATGGCAGTTATAGCTTCTGCATGCGTTAATTTAGATTGTGGAGATAAAACATGATCACTCATGCCAGAGAACACCTTCTTATTCAATGCATCTTGTACTGAAAATCTTGCCCATGTAGATACTTGATTTAAATCATCATACTTCTTCATGTCTAATTTTGATTGAACTTTTAAATCTGTATAGTCACCTGCCTTATTAAGAATTACCATAGCCTGTTCTCTAGTTAAAGGTTCATCTGGTTTAAAAGTCTTATCTGGATAACCAGCTATCAAATCATTTTCTATTGCAATAGCTACAGGATTGTTAAAATGACGGTCTACATCTGTAAAATCATGACTTTTATTTTCGTATGTCATCAATCCTAGTGCTGTAACTAGATACTCAACAAACTCTGCTCTAGTAACTTCTTTGTCCGGTTCAAAGTCAAGGTTTTTTATAACCTTTCTAGATGCCATATCATTGACATAGTCTTTAGACCAATGATCTTTTACGGAATCAAGTTTCTGCTGATTGTAGATAACCGAATACTCGGAGTTGGACTTAGAATGTACCTTAACAATCTGCTTACCATCTTCATAATAAACCTCTGTAGGAATATGAATGACATGGTCTTCTTCAATACGTACACCAGTGGTCACTCGATCATCTTCAACAACAAATCTCTTTACAGCAAAATCATCAAAAGTTTCTATTTCCTTTTCATCTGACTGATTCACATTGTACAAGTTGATGTTGTAAGCATCTTTAGAAGTCGGTGTAATCACAAGTTTCAAATCATTACTCATGTCAACACCACCAAGAGGCAGTTCATAAGTAAAGTTTTCATGTACCACACATAAAAGAACTTCATTTTCTATCAAATGGTTATTTATACGATCATCGATATTTAGAGTTATATCATCATAATCTTTTTCTGGAATTATTATATCTAACCGGCTTGCTTCTTCAGCATATTTCTTAACTTGACTTGATTTTATTTTGATTTCGTAGCAATCATCATCTTCCATGACTTCTGCAATTTTTAAAGATTCCCCACCCATTTGAACAGATTGGTATACTTTTTCAACCACAGGACCACTTGGAACAAAGAAAGATGGACTTGAAGAAACATTTGAACTATCGTCACCATCCTTTACTTCAGGTTCATCTTTTACCGGTTCTTCAACAAGCTCTACAGGCGGCTCTACAACAATTCTTTTATGGATGTTGCCGGAAAATGTACCATACCATTGTCCATCAACTTTAACAACTTCTGGGAAGATAAGTGGCGGATAAGCCAACCAATCAACGTCATTACCACCATCTAACACTTCTTCTCCATGGTAGCCAAAGCCATCTTTAACTACTATGACATGGGTGCCCTTCATGTAATCAGCCACCCTAATAAATAGCTCATCTTGTCCTGCTAAGGACATCGGCCACTGATTAGGTGTCATCTTATCTAAAAGCACCAATTGCCAGTCTGATAAATCATGCCCATCTTTTAATTCATTTATAGAAGCCTTGTAAATGGCTAAAGCATATACCCCATCTTGTGAATCAAATCCAGTGATATAGATTTCATCATTCATTCTATGAATATCTGTAAGCAATACCGTCTCATTGACCGTCTGTGTTACCCAATCAGATTGGTCATACTCATGACCTACTTGTACTTTACCATTATTGCCTAAGGCAATATATACTTCTTCATAGACAACTTGTGTCATCAAATTATTGTATTTGGTATAGAGAATGTTAAAGTCTTCATCATATACAAAGTAATCAAACCCATCAAACACTTGACCTGTGACCAAATAACGTTCTCCATCAAAAGACACATTGTCATAGTTATCAATTATCTCAAAATCATCCGTTTCAGGGGCTTTATCAAATGCATTTAAATCACTTGATTTGTATAAACCAGCACCTGTAAAAGCGCCCGATACTGCTTCAGTAGATATTAACCATGTATCATTTAAATATCTCACACTAGAAATATATGAATCCTCTAAGACCATATTATCTATAAGAGTAAATTCCTGCATATCAGACGATGTATAAAGTTGAGATTTTTTACTTTCTTCATCATATCCACCAACAAGGTACTGACCATTAATCTTATCAAAGAATGTAATAGATAGACTGGAATTTAAATTATAGGTTTGTCTTTCCCAAGTTTTTAAATCATCAAACTCAATAGAGGCTTCTTTAACTTCAACTGTGTAAACAATCTCAGGACTTGTTTTTAAAACAACAGTGTCACCGTCGTGTAGTTCGTCAGTTCTTAAAGTGACCTGATCAGGTAGACAGACCGATGGATTGTAGTTGGATTTAACCATCCATCTTAGATTATTCCCATATGTACCATAATCAACCGAAATCACTTTAGTGTCATGATTCACATCAAAACCCGTTCCCCATATAAGTGGATTGGTCTTTTGAGTAATTACTTCAGAAAGACCCAAACCAGTATCGTTTTTAGCATAAGCTGCTATTTGATAAGTCGTATCTGGTTCCAAATCCTCAAATCTTATCTCAAACTCTCCCTCTATAGGATGAAACGTGCCTGTTTGAATGTCCTGTCCTTCTTCACAAATAACAAAACCTTTTTCATTTATTTTTGAATAACCATCTTCTACAAGACTTGATGAGATACTTATCTCAAAAGATTTGTATGAAATATCAGACGGATAAGCAAGTTTAGGCAATGCTTTAATATGTCTTTCATATATATTTCCTGCAAATACACCCCTGTAAATACTGCCATATGGATAAAAAGCTATATTTGTATTTTCAAAATCTGTCAGTTCTTTTACATTGTTATAGTTTTCGTCAACAACTGATTCATATTGGTCATCAATCAGTACTGCAAACTCACTGGTTCTCAGTTCAAAATAACCTACAACTTGCTTTTGATTAATATCTAAATTGATCGGATAACGCACATTTTCAGATGTTCCACCTTGTACTTTTTCCCAATCAGAAGCTTCATGACCATCTGATAATTTATCTAAAGATGACTTATATATGAAATCCTCAAATTGATCTGTACCAATAATATAAACATCATTACCATCTATTTCTACATCAAACCAATAAGCATAAGTTGAATGCAGATCAATATCTACCCAGTCAGAGCCATTTACAGATGAACCAACAGATACTTTTTTATACTTTGTTGCAATATAAATACCATCGTACTCTATTGCTGTCATTTCATTATTTTCTTCTAAATGAATCAAATCAAAACTTTCATTATAAACTGCATAGTCCAGCCCTCTTTGATGAGCACCCGTTACCAAGTAATTCGTGCCATCAAATGAAACATCCCCAAAGAAGTCTATTGTCTTACCATCTAAAGTATCATTTAGTTTAATAAATGTAGATAAATCTCTTGAATGATACAACTCAACGGATTCAGGTTCATGCTTAAAATCTGTGAAAGCAATCAACCAGTTGCCATTTACATAAGTGATCATGTTGACATAATGATCTAACTTCATTAAATCATCAAGTCTTTCCCAGTCATGGTAGTTAACCGACTTATAAATCATGCTTTCATTGGTATCAATATTATAACCACCCAATAGATAAATACCATTTTGATAATGAAAACTCGTGATTTTAAAGTATTCTGGAACATCAAGATTTTCTTCTAACCAAACCCCATCTTCAGCGAAAGCAGATGACATACTCAATAGTAAAACTATAAGAAATACTAATATAACTCTTCTCATACATACCTCCCTCATGTGTAACCTCAGTATACATAACATCTCTAAACATCTGATAAACAGCCAATTTTATGTCAAACTATAATACTCTATATGAATAAAGTGCCGCATCACTGCAACACTTTTACCGGCTTATTATTTTGATAATACTGCTGATTAATCAGTATCCTTCTCATAGACCATCTTTTATAAAGGTGTTCAAACCTATTTTTTAAGGCAAACTCATTGGCCATGCAAATTCTAACTATTACAGGGTCCAAGAATGTTCCTGCCGTATCATAGATCAAAGACATGGTCTCCATATGGGCAAAACCTCTCTTGTAAACCCTTCTGGACCTTATAGCATCGTACTGGTCCGCAACAGCCACAATACGTGCAACAATAGGAATGTCTGTCCCTTTTAAACCATAAGGATAACCATTACCATCCCATCTTTCATGATGGTATTTGACAACCTGCATATGAAGCGAATCATCACCATACATGTTAGAAACGGCATGTATACCAAGTACAACATGTCTCTTGATTTCCTCCATTTCAGTGTCGTCTAGTGCAGATGGCTTATAAAGTACACTTGGATTTAATTGTATTTTTCCAATGTCATGGACATAAGCCGCTTCTTCAATTAAGTCGGCCATTTCAGGATCAAAGCCACAAAGCTCAGCAATATAATTTGAAAGCTTGCTGACCCGCCAGTTATGACCTAAAACATTGTCCAAATAATTCTCCCAGTTCTCAATATTTACATGAACTTTATCTCTTAACATATCAACCTCTTAAAATATTAGGGCCTGACCTGTAAACATGCACAACATAGCACCACAAACTAAGAAAGGACCAAAAGGAATTTCTATAGATCTGGATTTTTTCATTTGAGTCACGCCATAGATAGCACCTAAAACAAGTGCAGAATTCAGAAGGATTGAAATACCAACCAAACCGTATAACCATCCCAGTAAAACCATTAACTTTATATCACCCATACCAAGTACATGGTCTGCTTTAAAAACAAACTTACCTATCAAGAAAGTCACAACAGAAAATGTCATGGCAATCAAAACACCTGTCATATGACTGATGATCAAACTGCTTACTTGACCAAGGTTAAATAAGGCATGGAACATAATAACGCCTACCAAACTGAAGATAACCACATTAGGTATAATGGCATATTTGATATCAAAATAAATTATTAAGTAAAAATTCTGAAGTAGTATCAAAATCAAAAGTGCTTGATAAAGATTCTTAAAGTATGCATTTAATACAAACAAAACAATCATGGATACAACCGGTAACAAAGCAACTTCCTTTGTTATCACAGTATGACACCTCATGCAGATCTTATGCTTGTAAAAAGGAAAGAGTCTCGGAATCACCACTCTGGGTGTCAACTCATTGCCACATGCAGCACACTTAAACATATTTCTAGCACGTTTAGCATGTAAAATGGCATATTGTACATATAAGGTCAGCCAGCCTAAAAATAAGCCAAGCATCCCTATTGAAAGTATTTTTATCATCTATTTACACTCCATTCTAGGATTTCATATCTTTTTACATTGTCTTTCTTTCTCATCAAAGGATTAGATTTCTCCACTTCCACTGATGTCCAAGGAATTGGTAGAGCACCTTTTTGGAAGAACTTTCTCGCAAGGTCATAGTCCTTTAGAATTCTTTCTATGACATCCAAGTCATAGTTAATATACACATTACCTTCAACCGTCAAAGTTCCTAAGCAGATAATCGTACCATTGACTGTTCCCTTATGTATGACTTTTCTTGTACGACCACCACCTAAGTTAATCGTTTCAACTCTCTTTGGTCCTATTATTCGTAAATCACCTTCTGCAAAAATAATACCGTCGATTTTGTCACCATTGTTTAAGTTTATGACATGTTCACGTCCATCATCAGGATAATACATAATACCTGTTTCTGATGTCGGACGGCCTTTAATATAACCACTTGATACACTTTCCTCCATATCAAAAGACTCAAATCCAAAGTTCTCTGTTTGTGCTAAAAATTTTTTTCTAAGAAAACCTGAATCATACAGTGTATTAAACGACTCCTCATATCCAGGGTTCAATCTATCTATTTTTGTTGTAGATTGATTCAAATCTGAGTAATCGCCCGCGGCTTCATACATTCTAGGTACTGTAGATGCACTCCAAACATCACCTCCTATCCAGCCATCATGATTGACAGCTTCATAAACGTAATGTAATGAAAAATTTGAGTAGAAACTAGCATGTCTTAAATACTCATAGAAGGTCTTGTTGCCCCCATCTTTCCATCTTGTAATTTTAACATTTGATTTCCATGCCTTTTCGTTATAAAATTTTCTACCACTTGCATTTGGATTAGATGAAAGTGTAACCGAAAAAGCAGGCCTATCAATAAATTTAAAAGTATAGGTTTCAGCTGGATTTGTATTATCACCTTGTAACATCAATAGACACTTATCCTGTGAAGTAAATAAATCTACTACACCCAAATCTCTATTGAACAACTTACCATTAGCATCTTCAACTACTGCTTTACCAGGCATAATAATGTCATCAAACAAAATATTCACACCATTCGAATTGTACTTAATACCATATAATCTGCTATAGTCATCTTTAACAATATTATCTCTAGATATTATCTTAATGGTTGAACCATCATCTAGTCTCGGATCTCCACCTACATCACCAGGTTTAGATATCCCAACAACGCCTTCTCTCATTGCTATAGAAGAAATCTCAGCAGAAGTATTAACAACATCATCATTGACCATAGTGTATCCAAAAATCTTTATAAAAGCCGATGATAAACTAGCTGGCATAACAATTCCATTTGCAATTACATTGCCACCTTTGCTATCAAAATGTATCAGATTAGTACCTCTTGTATTACCAGCAAACTGTGATTTCAATTCATTTACAGCAACAGGGCCTAAATCTGAGAAAAAATGTGGATTCGATAAATCCATAAAGTATTCTGAAGACCTGTTGATACCACCAGTTGCCATGGGTTTATACAATAAGGATTTCATTTTAACAACATCTGATTTAGTAGAACCGTTATAACCCTTTACCCATATAATGGATTCATCTCCATCTATCACGATGTTGCTTCGACTGTATATGTTCCCATAAACATAGCCATATGCACCGTTAAAGATGACGCCTTTATCATATGTTTCGCTTTCATTATTCCAATCACTTTGTTTTGTTTCTACAAGTTCACCCTTACCTTCTTGAGAGTAAATATCACCATTAATAATAAAACCTTTGTCTCCACGCTGATCTGTGATAACAACAGAACCATTGGATGAAATTGCATTACCAAATAAGGGATTAGGACTTATGCCTTCAAACTCAATATAAGTATCTTCCTGAGAAAAAGGTGGTACAATCTTAAGACGACTAATCAAATTTTGTGGTTTTTCTACATTATCGTTAGTAATATCTAACCTTAATGTCATATTCATAGATGATCTATCGTATGTGTCCCACGTTGATTCATACGCAGAAAGTTCTGTCTCATCAGGTAAATTAATATCTTCTAAGTATGAGACAATGGTATAATCGGTATTAGAAAATATAATACCAGCATTTATAATTGCATTTTCAACAACATAGAAGTATACATTTGTATAACAGTCATCATAGAAGTCTTCCATATAATCTTGATATAAATAATCATCCACGATATAGATTTTATCAATCTCAATGACATCATTAATTCTATTATTTATTTCAAGACCTCTATAATTTGCTAAATCGATAGGTAGTTCTGAAGTGCCTACTTGCTCATGCTTTAACTGAATTGAAGGCAGAAGTACTCTTTCAAGCCAGTTTAGATGAAGATAATTTTGAAACTCTTTTGAGACAATGGTTTCTTCGTTGAAAATCGAGTACTTTTCTGTCAACATATAGTCATGAACGTCTTCATCGAGCTCGATTAAATAATCATCTACTTGTCGTAGAATGTTTTCTCCGGCTGCATCAACTTCAAAAAGTTCATTTTTATGGTCAGCATATGCTTTAGATAAAGCCATGTTATTAAAATTCATTGCAAAGATAGAACTGATAAACGCCATCAGTACCAGCATCAAAAGCAATACAACTACAACAAAAGAACCCTTTTCTGATTTCATCACTCATTAACCTCTACTACATCTGTGTATACATTTACGTTTCTATTAATCAACTCTGTATCATCACTCATCAACTTACACGAAATATTCGCAACCAAATAATTAGCTTCAAAGTGCGACTGTTCAAAGGTGGCTTTGCCAACCTTTCCAGCTTTAACGGTAAATGTTAATCCTCTTTCATACTCTGCATCATAATACATCTGCAAAAACTCTTCTGTAAAATTCCATACTTCAAAGTGAACATCATTATGTCTATCCATCAGACCTTCTAATCGAATTGGCAGTAAGTTCTTTGTACCAGACATATAATTTTCATCATCAACTGTAATGGTCTGCCTTGGTGTATGCGTACCAAGATAATCTTTCAGAAACTCATAAGTTTCACTTTGACTTTCATTGTATTTAAAACCCATGATGTCAATAGATGACATCAAGTCATCTTCAAATGAAGCTTTTCTGTTCAATGGCTTGGTTCGTCTATAAACCCTTAGTATATTGTTTGCCTCATCATTTAATATTTTTTCATCCACATAGATTAAGAGATACCTGTTGTAGGTGCTTTCTACATTAAAGGAAACATAGTCCTGTGTAGAGTACATAATGTTTTCCTTATCAGCCATGGTACTTGATTCTTGAGAAGTCGTTGTAATTGTTACCTTAAAGTAGGCATCTACAGAAGAGGGTAAAATTTCTCCATGGTAATCATAATATTTATCTTTAGTACTTCCGATAAACTCATTTGGAGATACTTGCACTTGTTCTGATACCTTTGCAACTAGATCTCTTGACACATCTTTAATATGAACTTTTCTATTAGACCTAGTCATGACACTTGATGCACTTACAAATATGGTTAATAGAAGTGACAATACGACCAGTGTCACCATCACTTCTAAAAAAGTAAATCCATCTTTATTCTTTAAGATATTCATACTTACTCCATAGACACGGTATCAATATTTACAAACGTTGATACTACATCATAGTTGTTAACAATAACTTCCTTATCAGTGTTATTCTCTATTACAATTTCAATAGGCATATGATCTGGCAAGTTCTCTATTGAAGAACGAAAGTTAAATGCAAATAGCTCAACGTCCTCAGCCACCAAAGTTGGCATCTCCACTACATGCCCATTGACTAAGACATGATAGATTATCTCATCATTATATTGATCTAAAGTAATGGTTAAATCCGTTACGTCGTATTCAAATTGAGTTAATCTAAACCCAATGTCACCAGGTGCTTCATGAACAAAATACGGTTCAGAGTTTGTTGTATCACCAATATTAAAATTCACTTCAAAAGTCTTTAACAAACCTCTTAAATCCACGTGTGTATCTATTTCTTCTTTAGCGAAAATGTTACTTTGACCCTCTGGACTTTCAAACTCCAAGTTTCTAATATAGGCCATATCTAAACCCTCAAAGGCATAGTATTCTAGTTGAAGTTCAGCTTCTAACATTTGTAACTCATTTACAGCCAAAGACAGTGTATTAAACCTTACCTTTTGTCTCTGATTTTCTAGGCTGTTGATCAACTCATAAATACTGTCAATATTGCCTTCTAAACTAATCGAAACTCCATGACTTCTTACTTGAGAACTTTCATTTTCTGTATCTTCACCCGTAGTAAAATAAGACATACTCATTATTTGTGATTCATCTAAGGCTATGTTTTGAACTTTGAGATCTGCGCTGAGATCTACATTGTTGAAATCGACTAAAATCATATCATCATCCACATTAGCGGGTAGTCTCTTAAAGATACTCTCCAGCTGATTTTTTATTTTAGTTTGATCTTCTTCTAACATGTCTAAACTTTGATAATAGAGATAAAGAGAATCTCTTTCAGACTGAAGTTCAGCTAACTCATCTGATTTATCTAGATAACTGAAATACAGAGGCATCATGCCTTTTATAACAACTGCATACACAGCTAGAAGTAAAAATAGAACTGTCAAAATCGCTCTTTCAGACGACTTTAAGCCATTCCATTTCTCTTTAATTTTCTTCATTTTTCACCTCAGGTAAAAGTGTTACTTCCATATTGAAGCGTACCACTTCATCACTTGTAAACTCACTATCTGATTTAGATACTTCATTTAGTACAACTGACTCTACGTTTTCATCAGATTTCAGTGCATGAACAAACTCTGCAACAGACTCAAAGTCAACAGTTTCTGCATTATAACTGATGGTATAACCATTGGACTGATAATCTAATAGACCAACTTCACTTGGCATATTGGAAGACACAATTCGAAGCGCTTTCATTTGATTGAGTCTTGATAAATCTATTCTTTCTAATACGGCCTGTACTTTACCTAAATAAGCTTCCATTGATTTCACCTCGTCTGCAAGTTCTTTAGCTGGTAAATATTTGGCTATGTCCTCATTGAGTTCAGTAATGGTAGCATCCATCTGATCAACTGCATAAAATAGATAGCCCGAACCGCCTGCACACACGATTAACATAAAACATACCGTTAAGAAGATGACTCTTCCTAACTGGCTGTGGTTAACCTCACCAGCTTTTTTCTTTTTACGATAAAAATTAATATCTCTCATTTACGCCTCCCTATACAAGCACCTGCAGCAATCAGGCATTCCTGAATGTCACGGGTATAAGGAAGATTAAAGTCAGTCGGTCCTAAGTATTGAACTTTGACACCAAATACATCTTTTAATAAAGTTTCAATACCAGTTATCTTTGAACCATTGCCCATCATATACACACCATGTAAATCTGTTAGTTTACCTTGTTCTTTACAATCATCTATCATCTGCTCAACTTCCATAAACATGGATGAAAATGTAGAATCTATAACAGTCTGAATCTTAACACCAGATTCTGCTGCCTTATGAAAACCAGATTCCTTTATTTCTCTCGCTTCATCCATTGTACAGTTAAGCGTGCCTGATATCTGAAAATCTAAATCTCTAGAACCAATACCAATGACTCTGTTGGTCATTAGTTCAAGTGAATTTATTACATATACTTGCGTCGTATTCACACCTATGTTTAAAACTACATAAGATGTAGTCGACATCCTATTACCACCCCATGCTTTAAGTGATTTCATAAAAGCATTCATAGGATGGTCTATGACATTCAATTTATATTTCTTTGATTCAAATACTTTAACTAAGTCGTCTACAAGTTCTGTACGACTTGAAGATACAATGCCTTTCACAGTACCTTTTTTCATAGAAGACAAATAGTGGCTTATCTCATAGTCTGTTAAATCACCAGAAACCTTTTGATTGAGTTCCAGTTCCAACATAGTTTTGATATCTTTTTTCTTAACACCATCGTAGACAAAAGAATCATAGGTTGACTGACTATCATTTACCACACATGAAATAGATCCAGATTTTATTTTATGTTGCAACAAGACATCGAAAATACTTGCCTTTAAGGTTTCATGATCAATCATAAGTTCACCTTGAAACATGCCCTCAGGAATCTTATAGCTGTGATGCCATAAAAGTCCTGGTTTTTTACCATCTCTAACTAAGGCTATCTTTATCGTGTCTTTCCCGATGTCTACGCCAATCTTCTTAGCCACTTCTTACTCCTTATCAAACTGAAAAGCTTTAAGTCTAACACTAAT
Source organism: Acidaminobacter sp. JC074 (assembly GCF_022496765.1). Taxonomy (GTDB): domain Bacteria; phylum Bacillota; class Clostridia; order Peptostreptococcales; family Acidaminobacteraceae; genus JABXKX01. Next base: position 212,688 of record NZ_VANV01000009.1, read on the forward strand.
GCTTTCAATCATTTCATCCGCTTCTTTATTCTCAAAAGTAAAATCAAAAGTTATTGTATTACTCAAATCACTCACTTGCCATGAAAAATCCTCTAAAAGCACAAGTTCCATTCTATTAGAAAGACCTATCTCATAATCTAAACTACCAGACTGGAACTTAAGTTTTGATTCCTCGTTACCATCTCTATCATTAAAAACAATTGTCTTCTCATCTTTTTTGAAACTCATGCCATTTAAGTAATCATGTTCATGTAACAGTACTTCCACATAAGACAGTGCTAACCTAACATCAGTTTCATTCGTGTACTTTTCAACTTCTTCTTTATACAGTTGGAATGTATCACCCAATAAGACTGCAGCAAGCGATAACACAATACATACAAGTGCCATAGAAACGATAACTTCAAGTAATGTAAAACCATGTTTATTACTTTTGGTTTGAGTTATGTTCATATTTACTTCCTTTCGACTGAAAGCTGGTAAGCATTCTCAGTCTTTTGGTATGAGTATTCATAATCATCAGACAATCTAATACCATATTTATTATCCCAAGAATCTTTAGATAGCATAGCTAAACTCACAGGATAATCACCTTCTAATATAAAATACTGTGCTAGAGACTTCTGAATAGTCATGACATGTTTATCAAACACTTGCTCAGAAACCGTCTCATCAAGCTTCCCCATATTAGGAAGAAAGAGAGTTATTAAAACAACAACAACCGCCATCACAAGAATAATTTCTAGCATAGTAAATCCATCTCTATTTCTCATCAAATCACCTCATTAATAAATCATCTAGAAATATTAATTAGATGGGGCGTTTGCCCCATCATAAATTATGGAGTTGTCAGCAATCCAGTAGTAGGTAGTGTTCCCCCAGATGTAATTATCACTGTGAAGTCTTCATTAGCAGGAACATATGAAATTGTTGCCATCATACCGTTTTTCACCATGTAATAGGTAAAAGATAAATCAGCAGCAGTTATTGTCGAGATCCCCTCTGTTCGATCTGCAATCGATCTAAAACCGCCATCTTCTAGTTCATCTAAATTTACAGGAATTCTTCCATTTTCAAGCTCATAAGTTTGTACTGCTTGAAGTACATCTTTAGCAACCTTTAAAGCTTCAGTCTTAACTGCACGTTCTCTTAAGGAACTAACTTGAGGAATTAGAATTGTAATTAAAACTGCAATTACTGCCATTACTGCAATTAACTCAATCATTGTAAAACCTTTTTTATCATTGTATTTTTTTATTAACTTGTTCAACATTTTAAAACCCTTTCTAACTATTAATTTAAAATATCAGTTGTAGGTAATGTAGTGCCAGAAGTGATCGTTACAGTAAAATCTTCGTTCGCTGGTACATATACAATCGTTGCTAACATGCCATTTTTAACCATACTATAAGTAAAAGTTAAATCTGCTGGTGTAATTTCAGAAATCGCTTCTTGTCTATCTGCAATTGATCTAAATCCACCTGTTTTCAGTTCAGCTAAAGATTCAGGAACATCACCATTTTCAAGTTCATAAGTTTGAACTGCTTGTAACACATCCTTTGCTACTTTTAAGGCTTCAGTTTTTACAGCTCTTTCTCTCAGAGAACTCACTTGCGGAATTAAGATTGTAATTAAAACTGCGATAACTGCCATTACAGCGATCAATTCGATCATTGTAAAACCCTTCTTATTGAACTTCTTCATCATTTTGTTTAACATAATTTCCTCCCATAGAAATAAACTCTTTATTATGAACCACGTATGGTTACATACTAGCCTACAACGTTCATCATACTTACAATTGGTAATAATACCGAAGCCATGATGACGCCGACAATCAAAGCCAAACTTAAAATCAATAATGGCTCAATCATTGTTAAAATTCTTGATACAGCTTCATCGATTTCCTCATCAAAGAAATCAGCTGATTTATTGAGCATAGATTCCATCTCTCCAGTTTCTTCACCGACACCTACCATGTGGAGAAATATTGGCGGAAAAATACCAACTGAATCTAATGCATCTACAAATTTGTGGCCATTGTTGATCATATCAACTGCACCATCAAATTTTTCAGTAATGATTACATTACCGATTACTCTTTTTAAAATATTTAATGCACTTACAAGTGGCATACCAGAAGATAATAAAAGTGACATAGATCTAGCTACATTGGATGTAATTGCCTTAGAGGTAAAATTGTTGATCAAAGGAATTTTCAGTTTCAGTTGATCTAGTATCCTTTTACCACTATCTGTTTTCGCATAGTACACAACACCTATAGCAGAACCTATTATCGCCAGTATTATTAGTATTGTATGATCTACTAAAAAATTACTGATTGCCATAATTGCAGCTGTTAATGCAGGAAGTTCTCCTCCCATTGAATCTAATGTTTGTCCAAACATAGGTACAATTTTTATCATTAGAAAGAGGACTATCCCTAATGAAGCTACTGATACAACTGCTGGATATGTGGATGCTGATTTAACCTTTTTAATGATTTTGTACTGTTTGTCATAGTAGACAACTAAGCTTCTTAATACAAAATCTAAGTTACCGGACATTTCTCCAACTCTTACCATTTGTATGAACATATCTGGAAAGACATCGTCTCTTGATGCAAAAGCATCTGATAGCATTTGTCCTTCTAGGATTCTGTCATAGATATCTGTAAGTGCCTTACTTAACTTTTTATTGGTGGTTTGTTTGATAGAAGTTTTAATGGCTTCTACTATGGACACACCAGAATTTAAAATTACTTCAAACTGTCTGCAAAAGAGAATAAAGTCCTTGTGCTTTACCCTGTTTAGAATTGGTATCTTATCTAAAAAGTTTTCATCATTTGCACGACCAATTTTTTTAGCCTTTTGTAGTATCAGGCCATCGTTTAACAGCTTGTATTTTAGATCTTCCTTAGATGCAATGTCTAGTTTTCCCTGTATCAAAGTACCTTCTAATGACCTTGCTTCGTATTGAAAAACTGCCATATTACACCCTTTCTAGTAGACCGGCTAACATCACTTTATCATTAGCTCTTTCAAGAGCTGTTTCTTTTGATATATGATGTGCCTTTACAGCATTGACAAGACTGATATCAAAAGAGTTCATGCCTTCTCTTGTTCCAGTTTGTATCACACTGTTCATTTGCGGTGTTTTTCCTTCTCTAATAAGGTTTTGTATAGCCGGTGTTGTGATCATAACTTCTGTCACACAAACCACACCATCGCCTGTTTGCTTTTGTAAAAGCTCCTGAGAGACAACACCTTTTAGTGTTGTTGACAACTGCATCCTAATCTGTTGCTGTTGGTCTGGTGGAAATGAATCCACAATTCTATCTATTGTTTTTGCAGCACCGATTGTATGGAGTGTTGAGAATACCAAGTGACCTGTTTCTGCAGCTGTAAGTGCAGCTTTAATGGTTTCAGGATCACGCATCTCACCTACTAGGATGACATCAGGATCCTCTCTTAGGGCCGCTCTAAGTGCAGTAGCAAAGTTTCTTGTATCTGTACCAATTTGCCTTTGGTTGATTCTAGACATATTATGTTTATGGACATACTCTATTGGGTCTTCCATAGTGATGATATGTCTTGGATAAGTCTCATTGATGATACCTATAAGACTGGCTAGCGTCGTTGACTTACCAGAACCCGTTGCACCTGTTACAAGAACAAGTCCTTTATGGTGATGGGCAAAGTCTCTTATGGCATCTGGGAGACCAAGTGATTCAAACTTAGGTATTTGTTCTGGTATCAGTCTTATAGCAGCTGAGTAATTGGCAGACTGCTTGTAGACATTAAATCTTAAAGAACCTATCCCTTCGTAAAATTTTGAAAAGTCTACTTCACCGTGTGCTTGTAAATCCTCAAACTGTTTCTCTGACATCTGACTTTTTACCAAGTGTTCTGTTATTCTTGGATTCAACTCACTTGTATAAGGAATATCTCTTAACTCCTTATGGAGTCTAATAACCGGCTTAGAGTTTGCAATGATGTGTAAGTCCGATGCACCAGAATCCTTGGTGTATTTAAGCATGGACTTTAAATCCATAATATCTACGTTATACATTTTTAACCTTCAACATTTCTTGTATTGTCGTTTCGCCATTTAAGACAAGTCTGACGGCAGCTTGTGTTAATGAAACCATGCCTTCAGAGATGGCCGATTGGCGAATATCTTCTATCGTCCCACCACCTTCAATGGCAGTTTTAACTTTACCTTTTACAGCTAACACTTCATGGAGTGCTTTTCTGCCTGCATAGCCTGTATGGTTACAAGATGTACAGCCAACTCGGTTGTAAATTTCTTCTTCACTATCTAGTTCTAAAAGCTTCATGGCTGACTTATCTGTTTTTATTCTCTCTTTACAATGAGGACATAAAACCCTAATCAATCTTTGGGCAATAACAGCCTTTACAGCATCTGTTACCAAATACTTTTGAATCCCCATGTCTATGAGTCTTGTAATGGTAGACGGTGCATCATTGGTATGGAGTGTTGATAAAACAAAGTGACCTGTTATAGATGCTCTTATGGCAATCTGTGCAGTCTCTTCATCTCTGATCTCACCAAGCATGATGATGTCAGGGTCTTGACGAAGCATAGATCTTAGACCACTTGCAAAGGTCATACCGGCTTTGACATTAACGTGTACCTGATTGACACGGTCCAACATATACTCGACCGGGTCCTCGATAGTGATGATGTTTTTCTCTGGAGAGTTTAATTCGCTAAGAAAACTATATAAAGTTGTTGTTTTACCACTACCTGTTGGACCCGTTACGAGTACAATACCATTTGGTGTGTGTATCAAATCAGAGATAAGCTTGTAGTTCTCATTTGAAAAACCAATCTTACCTAGAGGTATAATACCTTTGGTTCTATCTAAGATTCTAAGAACTATTTTTTCTCCAAATACAGTTGGCAAACTTGATACACGAAAGTCGAAAGGCGCATCATCGATGGTCATTTCAATCCTACCATCTTGTGGTTTTCTTCTTTCTGCAATATCCATACCTGCTGTGATTTTAACCCTTGATGAAAGTGTTGAAAAAGCAGATTTCGGAAGTTCCATTTGATCGAGTAGGACACCATCTATCCTGTATCTGATGACCACCCTATGTTCAAAAGGCTCAATATGGATATCACTCGCCTTTTTATGAACAGCATTTCTAAGTATTGTATTTACCTTATCAACCGCTGACATATCTGAATCAAAGTCATTGGTCACAGGTTTTGATGCACTTTCATACAAGTCATCAATGCTTTTCTTTAAGAGTGAAATTTCTGCGCACTTTGGAATAATCCTTTTACCAACAATGGATCCCAGTGTTTCTATGACAATTAGATCTGTTGGGTCAGGAAGAGCAATAACAGCATAGTTATTCTTTACACTGATTGGAAGTGCCGTATATTCCGTGGCAACATCTTTATCAAAGAGACTTTTTTCAAAATCATCTTTTGACATGGCATTTAAATCAACATACTGAACATTAACAACGTCCCTGTAATAAGATGTTAAATCATCTTCTGTGATTAGATTTCTTTCTATCAGGAGCTCGTCTAAGTGTTTATCGCTTGATGATTGTTCTGCTTTTACACTTTCTAAATCCTTAAGATCAATCTTTTGATTGTCACTTAACCACTTAACAAGTCGTCTGTTTCTTCTTATGATTTTTCTAGCCATATTTCTTAACCAATGGAATCAAGTCAGCATCTGAATCCACATGATTAATGATGCTACCAAGTTCCTCTTGGTATTTATTCAACTGTGATACCACAGTATTTCTAATTTCTTGTATATCATCAAGCATCATTTTGTATGAATCTTCTTCTTTTTGTACCTTGTACTTGATTCTTTCCATCATCATCTCTGAGTTTATTTCCGCTTCCATAGCTTTTTTAAGAGCTGATTTCTCTATTGTTTTAGCACGGTCTTTGGCATCTTCTTGCATGATAGCAGCTTCTTTGAGCGCTCGTTTTACAATGGCATCTGCTTTTTCTTTTGCTTCAGCAAGTAGTTTGTCTGACGCAATTTGCGCTTGTTCATGCTTGTCAACTTCTTCAGCCAGACGGTTCTTTTCCTCAACAAGAGAAGTTTTTTCCTGGTTTAGCTGACTCATCATCTGCACCATGACCTTATTGTCATGTATAAGTTCACTGATCTTTGCTTCATAAACACTAGATGACTGTTCGAAGTAATCCTTCAAATCTTTAAACTGCTGGCTAAGAGATTCAATTTCATAAGATGTTTCAGCATTAGATGATAATTCCTCAACCTTTACATGTAGGGATTCATTCTCTGCTTCTAAGGTATCCAGTCTTAACTTAAGATTTAACTTTTCACTCTCATAGGACCTCGATTTTTCATCTAGTCTCATCCGTTCTTGTTCTTTAGCAGCCTTTGAAGTTTCTAATCTGGATTTTAAGTCTGAAATTTCATCTAGCATACTCAGCTTTTGGCTTTCAAAAGTCTTTCTAGCCTTATTGTGTTCTTCAATCAAAATTTGATTTTCAGCTTCAACGGCTTCATTTCTTACCTTTATGTCTTCTAAAAGTTCATGCTTTTGACTTTCAAATTTTATTTTTTCATTAGACAGTTGATCTAAGAGCTCAGCATGTTTTTCTGCATAGTTTAAGTTAACCTTTTGAAGTCTTTCGATTTCTTCTCTAAAGCCATCTGTGTCAGCATCTTCTTTCATCACTTCGATTTGTTTTAGAAGCTCTATTCTTTCTAGTTTTAAAGTTTCAACCAACTCCTCTTTTGAAGACAAGGTATACTTCATTTCTTCTAATTCTTGATTAGAAACAGAATCCATATTAGAAATGGTCTGAGATAGTTCATTTTCAAGTCTTTCTATATCGTTTTGATAAGTTTTGATTCTAGACTCGAAAATTTCTTTATTTTCAGTTTGTTTAAGTTCAAGTGTGTCCAGTTGATGTTTGGTTTCTTCCAAAAGAACCTTTAAACCAGCATTTTCACTTTCAATTTCGTCGATTAATGTCTTATAATGTTCTTTCATGTCTTCTAACTGGGTATCATCTACAGAAGTCATTTCTATTTGAGAGATCTGTTTTTCAAGCTGAAGTTTTTCAAACTCCAAGTTGTTGATAGTTGCCTTGAGCTTTTCTTCTTCACTTGTAAACTGATTTCTGAGAGAAGCAAGTTCTATCTTAGATGTTTCCTCGTAGTTTTCTTTCTCATCTTTTAACTGCTTGATGGCACTTAAAAGCTCCTCATGTTGTTCACGAAGCATATGTGCTTCATCTTCTTTAGATTGAACCTGATTCTGGTAGTCATCTACCATCTGTTCAATGTACTTATTCACTTCGTCAGGTTTGTAACCGTTTAAAACCTTTTTAAAGCGTCCTTCCTTGCCCATAAACTCTCCTTTCAAACAAAAAAACCAGCACTTTAAAGCCTACACAAAAGTGTAAACTTAAAATGCTGGTTAACTCCTAGCTTAATATCTATTTGCCAATCCGAACTATTAAATTTTGTAAATAATCAACTAATCAGTTACCTCTAAGTGCACCCGACCAATTATGGATATTATAATGGATACTTGATTATCAATCAAGCCAATTTATTAAATTCCTTATAAAACTGTACTTTACTCGAAAAAGTGCGAACTTCATCCATCACATCCTCAAGTATCAAATCAGTCTGAGGTATGTTGTAAGGTGTAGACATTTTAGACAAGGTATCTAAATCATCTCTAAGGCTTACCAGTCTGAAGTTCATGCAAGACCCCTTAAGTTTATGAAGCATATCATTAAGGCTTGCTTTTTCTCCATTTCTGATGATGGTTCTCATTTTTTCAATTCTGTCTGGACTGTACTCTGATATAAGAGTCATAGCCAGTTCATAAGTCAAAGCTTTATTCCCCTTTAAAAGCATTTCTACCATCTCAAGTTCAGCGACATCTCCTTCATCGAAGATCTCTTCAATTGCCTTATCTTGATGATGTTTTTCTGTAAAATATTCAGGAATAAAGTTCTGTTTATTGGATAAATGTTTACTAATGCATTTCATCATAGATTCATATGCTAGAGGCTTTGGAAGAAAATCGTCCATGCCTTCTTTTAGTAACTTTTCTCTATCTTCATTCATGGCGTGTGCTGTTAGTGCAATTACCGGAATACTGTTGTAATCAGGATTCTTTCGAATCGCCCGAAGGGCTGTTATACCATCCATAATAGGCATCGATATATCTGTAAAGATCAAATCGACCCTAACTTGTTCTAAGGCTTCTAAGAGTTCCTTACCATTGTTGACAACTATGATTTTCACATTAGAGTTCTTAAACATTTCATGAATAAGAATCTGGTTGATTTCATGGTCCTCAGCTATCAATACCTTTACTTCTGGTACATTCTCATAGACGGTATCATCCACTTGATCGAAGTCCTCACAAACTTCAAAGGGCAGTTGAAAATAAAATACCGAACCTATGCCTTTAGAAGAAATCACGTCCAGTTCGCCACCCATTGCATGAACCAGCTGCCTTGAAATCGACAGCCCAAGCCCAGTGCCGGCGTACCTTTTCTTGTAAACATCCTCTAATTGGTCAAAGGCTTCAAATATCCTCTTTTGCTCATCTATTGGAATACCAATACCAGAATCTTTAACAACTATTTTCATGGTAGACTCGTCTTCCATATACTGAAATTCAAGCCTTACCAAGCCTTCTTCTGTAAACTTAATGGCATTATTAATCAGATTAATAATGACCTGTTTTAACCTTAAACCATCCATGTAGACTGCATCTGGCAGTCTCGGGTCAAGGTTAACATAAAATTTTATACCCTTCTTCTTCGCCTCCAGTTCAAACATCGGCACGATCTCAGAAACTAAATCTCTAAGAAGAAGTGGTGATTTAACAATTTTTATTTGTCCTGACTCTATCTTAGAAAAATCTAAGATGTCGTTGATGATATGAAGTAAACTCACACCTGACCTGTTAATAAAGTTCAGAAGTTTTGACTGTTCACTAGACAAGCCTTCTGACTTTAACAAGACATTTGTAAGTCCTAATATACCATTCATTGGTGTTCTAATCTCATGACTCATATTTGCCAAAAACAAGGACTTGGCACGATTCGACTTCTTTTCAATTTCGGTAAGACGATTTAATTCCTGTTCACGAAGTGTCTCAGACGTCTTATCGATAAAAATGCAGACAATCCCTACCTGTACTTGCTCATCTGAAATGATGGGTAAAAGTTCTATTTGATAGTTTTTTACCATGCCATTTTTCATAACGATTCGATAGGAGTTCTTGATATTAGAACCTGAAAAAGATCTTTTTAACAAAAGCTTTATAAGCTCATGTGATTCTAAACTCAGTGTATGGAGCTTTGAAAACTCAACCACATCCCACACATTCTCAAAGTCGCTCAGCTTTATGCCAAACATCTGCATATTGCTGACATGTCTTTTGTTTTTAAAGATGAAACTGCCATCCATATCAAAGGCTACAAAACTATAGAGCTTGACTTTTTCTTCTAAATTTTTTAGTAAAGTATAAGAACTTAAATCTTTGTTCTTCCAAAATTTGTTCTTATTTTCTTTAACTACAAACTTATAGTAAAGACCAAACTTTTCTTCATGTCTTGTACCTGTGAAATGGATTTCATCGGTATAGTCATCCTTATAAACAATGTCATTAAGTTCCTTCAACTGTTTACTGGATTCATATTTTTTTATAGCTTGAGAAAGCTTTTCCTCCAAGCCTAGCAATGATTGACCTCTATGGTCTGAAGGAAAAATGTTTTTAAGCGAACTGTTGTATTCAAACTGATTATTATGAAGGTCATAAAGAGCAAGACCTTCATCGGACTGCAGTTGCTGGTTTATAAATATCAATCCTTTTGATTCAAGCAGCTCATGATCATACTTTTCTAAAAGCTTTACATCTTTTTTTCTTTCATACAGCAAATAAAATGTAAAGAACACGAAGAACACTATCATACCAAACATTATGTAATCCGACATAAATCATCCACTTCTACAGCACTTTTTTTTTAGCTAAAGACATTGTAAATACAAAAGTCTCCACTGACTTGTCAATATCAATCTCATAATTATCGAGTACCAGCGGCATGCCCAGCACCCCTCTCATATCTTCTATCACTTCATCCACATAGCCTTGATACAGAGTCGATCTCATAAACTCTACCAGATTAGAATTTCTTTCTAATTTGATTGTTTTCAACTCAATTGGCGTTAAAACATCAAAGTTTTTAACCTCAATTCTAGATCCGTTTATAAAAACATGGATATCACTTGGTCCTTTACCAACAACATACTTTGTAAAACGCTGCATGATAGCCTTTAGTCGTGATTCCTTAAACTCTTTATCATGAATGGCTACCCTGGCTATTTTACCAGAATAACCTCTATTCATCATACGATAAGCTAAAATATTCAGGCTGTTTACAATAGACTGTTTTGTCATCGGCTTTACAATATACTTATCAATACCTAGATTGGTTGACTTTAAAATCTCATTTACATCATTCACTTCTGTGCATACAACGATGCCGCATTCTGATCCTGATCTTCTAATGTGCTCGATGACACCAAAGCCATCTATCTCAGGCATTCTTAAGTCTGTGATAACTATATCTGGCTGATACTTTTCAAACTTCTCTAAAGCTTCTTTACCATTACTGGCAACATATACTTTACCCACTAATTCTTTAATCATCTCTTTTGTGATGGATTGAGTGATTAAGTCATCCTCAACAAACAAGACTCTTAAATTTACTAAAATCTCTTTTACTCTCATCATCGTCTCCTAACATGTAGACTAACTTATCGCCATTTAGCTCAACGAATAAGGTGATATCATCATAATGGATAAGACTAAACAAAAAATAAACAAAATGTTAAATTAATGTCGAATTTGCTAGAATAATTTCATTTTTGCTACAAAAGTAAAGTTTTATTGCACATGTCAAAGCCTTGGTATTGGCGGATTTTCATTTATGTAAATCAAGAAAATTAATTTTTTACATAAATTTTTACGAAGTACCTGCCTGAGTTCTTTAAAACATACTCATAAGTAGAAGCTGCAGTCCAGTTCTTAACATGAACACGGTCATCATTTCTATAAACAATGTATTGATACATGGCATTTTCTACATCTTCAACATCAATTTTAAGGACATCCCCTTTGACCTTGTAAGTTGGTTCATTGTACTTTATGATGCGGGTCGATCCTGTAGAAGAAAGAATGTTTTTACATTCTACCATAGACGCTACTGACTCCAAGCCGTTATCTGCTATTACTTCAACGTGATACTTACCTGGCTTTACATCATAATAATTAAATACTGAATGTACCTTTGTAAATAAATCCACCAACATGCCATCTTTAAATATTTTATAGGTATAAGATAGAGCTGGTCTATTTGTTTTCACAAAGACAATCAATGCTTTCGCACCTTCTTCACTTTCCTTTATGTATGATTTCAATCCTACAATCTTTAATGGTTCTATTAATATTCTATTTTTATTCAATTCATATTGCTCTAAAATCATTTGTCACCTCAAAAAAACAAAAACCGGTACCCTAAAAAATTAAGATACCGGCTACTTTTAATCCTAAACGAAAATCGAGCAAACCAATTATGATATTTTGTACAAACTCTACAAATTTCCAGCTCTGTGTCCTTCCACCTGTAATGTCATAATACACGTTTTATATTTTTTTGTCAACATATCATAACGATTCGTCGAAAACTAATTCTTTTTTACTACAAAATGCATAACCTCTTTGAAATCGTAGTTCACGATGTTACCAGCCTTATCTACAAGCTTCATAGATGCCAGACCCCAAGTACCGGGTTCACTACCCTTTGGTAGGATATAAGTGTCCGTATACTTCTTCCACTCACTAGCCTGACCCTTAAAGTAAGTTGTGTAAGTGTTTGAATGCTGTAAATAAGTAAATGTTTCTTTACCTTGTGGACTTCTAAGTCTGTAAGAGATTGTTCCTACACCAGACAAATCATCTTTTGCATAGAATGTGATTTTTACCTTTGTTTCACCGTTAGGTTTAGATGGATTTGTAGGTGTTGCTTCCACAGTAATTCTATTTAAGTCTATTTCAGCCTTCTTACTGTCAGGACTCTTAGTTGTTACATGGATAATAACAGGTCTTTCATCTCTAGATGAATACGAGAAGCGTTGTGACCCATAGTTAAGTGCTGCATCTTTCATCTTAAGATACGACACCATGTAATTACCCGATGCATGGAAGTCTGTTACTGGGAATCTTACCTCAGCAAGCCCTTCAGAATTGACATTGCCATAACCTTCAAGTCTATATTGCTGACGGTTAGGACCTACTAAAGCCGCATATACAGGATAGTGTGATGCCATTTCCTGATTTTCTTCAAAAGCCCATGTTGCAACTACATATTGAACTGGTTTGCCATCTTCTCTACCATTTTCAATGCGAAGCTTTAATGAGTTCTTAACATATTTAGGTGCTTGTAAATCTTCATTTGAGTTGTTGATGTACATCATCCAACCAAAGTCAGTAATGCCTTCAAATCTCTCATTGCCAGCACCATCGATAAGGACTATTTGATCCACATGCCAGTAACCTGCTTTACAGTTCTTTGGAAGTGTAAAAGAGCCACTTAACTTATCACTTAAACCGCCACCTCTAGCTGATAGATAGATATCCTTAAATGTACCCGCTTCAGAGAATATTCTCATGTAAGCATACTTGGCCTTTAAGTTCTTATCACCATGTGTATCTAAAGTCAGATCAATCTTAACGCGTTTTGTTTCATTTGCATCTCCGTCAACTTCGACTTTGATGTTTTTAATCTTGCCTGGATAATCATAATCAGGCTCTAGGTTATAAACTTCAAACTGTAAGTCTTCTCTGATTTGAACCACATATCTGTCACCTTGCATGATTCTATTTTGAATAAACTCATGTTTTTCAGGTGCAACTGCCATTAATTTATCTGGATTGAAAACATAGAACGATACCGATTCAGCCATATCTTCATTTGGATTGTTACCATGTGCATAAGCTGTTACGAATGATGTTTGTTTAGTTGTTGCCCAACCATCACCATCTTCACTTGTCTTATACCAGCCACCAAGTTCAGCCCATTCAGCCTTTAGTTCATCACTGAATAAGTTTTCCCACATAAAGTGTGTCTTCTCATGTACAATAAGCTTTTGCATATGAGATATTTCTGTTGTAAATGCCGTATCCATAAACTCAATATATGAATTTCTATTTTTTGACGGCCAAGCAACAGCTGGTGCTTCAGGATAAAGTGGATGCGGATGACCATCTCTTCTTCTTAAGAGGTATCTTAAACCCTTTACCTTATGGAAGCCTTCAGGCATTTCTTCAAATGCATTGATGATTAAAACAAGCTCTTCAGCCTTAAACTGCATAAATGATTCTCTGCCTTCATCTGTACATACCAGTGAATCATAGTTCCTTATAACTGTTGTTACACCATATCTTTCATTAAGAATTTTTTCAACTTTATTTAAGTCTTTACCATGGTTTGTAACAAATCTAACACTAGCCTGGTGTAACTTCTTAGAGAAATAGGTACCAGATACGCCATCTACAACCGCTTGACGAGGTGTTGCATTAGTGAGTGCTGCTTCAGAAAGTGTGACAACTTTTTTACCGTTTTCTGTTGTAATCTTAATGTCATTTGTTAAATGCTGGTCTGTAATTCTCCATACAGACTCTTTGATTTTTCTCGAGCTAGTATTTACATCTTGAGGAATTTGCTCCATAGTCTTTAATAAAGCAGAAGCATACTCAGCATTCCATTTGTCATTGTAATCATCTAAGATAATTGAATACTTCTCTCTTAACTTGAAAGAGGCAGATGATAAATCCATTTCAATGATCTTATTACCTAATTTCACTTCTGGTGGTGTCACGATATGAGCTGTCGTTTCATAACCAGCCGTCGAACCATCAAATGACCACTCATAAACAAACTTATCCGTCTTATTGGTTCTAACTTGAATCTCAGTAACAGCTGTTCCCGATTCTCTATTTATGGTATCAGAACGCTCTAAGAAATAATCAGCCCCGTCAATCTTTAACTTGTAAGCACCTGCTGGAAGATCAGTAAATGTAAACACACCTTCTCCAACAACTTGAGTTACCAGAGTTTTCTTAGCAGACACTGCAATAATCTTTAGTGGATATGAAGGATCATAACCTTCTACAGTACCATTTATATTAAATGTCCCTGTATTTTCTTCAGGTGTTAAAGAATCTCTTGTTACATTTTCAGGCTGAGATTCAGTAATTGGTGTTGCTTCAACAACCGGAGTCGTCTCAACGACTGGTGTAGTTTCAACGATTGGCGTCGCTTCAACAACTGGTGTTGTTTCTTCTTTTACGACATAAGCTACAGCAATGGATTCCTTTTTTGTTGTATTGCCATATGCATCTTTTGCAGTAACAAGAACTGAGTAGTTGCCCTCATCAAGATCGTAAAGGTATTTAAGGTTGTTGGTTTGCTTAAAAGTCTTAAATAACTTGCCGTCTTTCATAAAGTCAAATTGATAATCAACACCCGCTTGACTACCAATCACCATAGCAGATAAGTAAGGATTGTCCCCTTGCTTAAGGGTTAACTCAACTTGATCAAATAATTTAACATCTACTTTTTTAAAGTCAATAAGCTCAGACTTTTCAGTATCAACCACTTCATTATCTTTCATTGCAGAGTAGTAGATTTGATACTTACCTGGATCTATTTGGTCAACAATTGTCTTTTCTTTGTAAGTATTAATTGTCTTAAAAAGTTGATTGTCTTTATAAACTTCCAGCTTGTTTTTGTAACTTGAGTCTATATTTCTTACGTATATAACCAACTGACCCTTATTAGGTTGTGGATGTTTTAGAATTTTGGCTTCTGTACTAACAATTACATCTTTAACCATATCTTCTAAGTTTACATCCACTGTTTTTGATGTCTCAGTTACAGACTTACCATCTTTATCTGTAATTGTAACTCGAATCTTATAGACACCTGGATCTGTTTGACCAAAGTTAAAGTTAGGTGATTTAGAGTTGATGGTTTTAACAACCTTATCACCTCTCATGTAATCGTACTTGTACTTTAAACCTTCACCATCTGCTTTGACCAGTAGTGTAATCGAATGAACCTTGCCATTCTTTTTTACTGGTATGACTTTAAGCTCATTGATTTTTAGACCTTTGTCTTCAACAACTTCAGCAGCCTGAGCTTTGACTTCTTCTACTTGACCAACTTGAACCGAGTTAGACTGCTTAGAAACACTTCTACCACTTTGATCTGTTGCTGTTACCTTGACAACATATGTACCAGCTTGCAAGCTGTAGCAGTTAAATGCTCTTGATTTTGTTGTAAAGTTCTTAACCACTTGTCCATCTTTCAGGTATTCAAACTTATACGACTTAACATTACCTGATGCACTAACAACAGCCAATACACTTTCACCATTACTGGTCTTTAATACTTCAGCACTGACTTCTTTAATTTCTACGTCAGCTACTTCATTCTGCGCCGCGTAAACAGGTGTATAATATGCAAAACACTGTCCACACCATAAAGATAAAATCAATATTACAGTCAATATTAATTTCAATTTCTTCATTAAAACCCTCCTAGAACTAACCTTTTTCCATTAGTGGATAAATAAAAAACCGGCATCAAAAACGATGTTTTTGATACCGGTAAATTTCAAGCATGCATACTATCCACCTTGCCAGTTATACAATTGTACAAATCTTCATGTAGCTCTCAGCTCTAAGTCTGTTCACCATGTGACTATAATATACTAAGAAAAAATGTCTGTCAACTAGAACTTTTTAAGCTTGTATTCTTTTTTTAAGTTCTTGAGTCATGGTTTCAAAATAAGTTTCATCAATGATATACTTCTTTTTTATCAGGTAAAAAGCAAGCAACATACAGATCATAGGAACTATAACCATACCAAATCTGATGGAAAGTCTCATAGCCATTGTGCCTTCTGAAAGTACTGAATTTGCCTGATTTGTAATATCTGATACAAGTCCATTACCTTTTTCTATTTCTAAATCAGCAATCTTTGAAGTTAATGAAACCACACCTGATGAAATCAAAACAAGGGTTACAATAGACTGCTGAATGGCAGCCCCAATTTTAACCATAAGTGGTCTCACAGAAAAAATGATGGATTCGTTTCTTGAACCATTAATGAACTCATTGTACTCAATGGTATTAGCAGTCATGACAATAAGGGCCACATAAAAGAGTGTAATACCAAAGAAGGCTAAAAATCCACTTATGTACAAGAATATCAAATTGATCTTAAAGAAAATACCATTCATAAAAAATGTCGAATAGCCTATGGTCATGATGATGACACTTAGCCTCATTATTTCCATACGCTTCATGCGCTTTGAAACTATAGGAAATACACCTAAAGCCATAAGAGTACCTACCGCAAATACAATTGTAAAGATGGTTAAATACTCGCCGCCATAGCCAAACTCAAAGTAAAAGAAGTTCAGTCCAAAAGCCACAAATATTTCACTGGCTATGGTGTGTAACAAAATAGCAATGGTCATAATCACTAATTGGTCATTCTTTGTAAGAATATGAAACATCTTTTTCAAGTTAACTTTTTCGTGATTATCAGTCCGTTCATTTTCCCTTACACCAAAGTAAGTAAGGAGTGTAAAGGCTAAAAATATAAAGGATACACTGATACCGATTATTTTATACATGACAACAGCATTACCTGTTACTATAACAGGAATTAAGCCACCTGCTAGAAACTGACCAATGCTTGCAAAAACAACCACTAAGTTTGTTAATGAGTTTCTTGTCTCATTGTCACTGGCTAGGTTAGGTAAAAGTGACCAGTAGGCAATATCATTGATTGTAAAAGTCATGCCCCATGTAATATAGACAATGCCGAAAAAAACAACAAAGGCCCAACCCTCAGGTCTAATTGAAAACAAACAGATGGTTGCAAAAAAGTTTAATAAACCACCTATTAAAATCCAAGGTCTAAACTTTCCTGATTTAAAACGTGTATTTTCAATGATCATCCCCATCATTGGATCATTGATGCCATCCCATACTCTAGCGGCAATCATGATGCCTGAAATGGCCGTAAACTGAGGAATCGTCAGTTTCATTGTGTACTGTATGTAAGAAAGTGTAAACATAGAAACCATTATAAATAACATGTCACGACCTATACCGCCGATGCTATATGACCATTTGTTTCTACTCGACAATTTCATTTTAACCTCACTCTCAAATAATCTAAATACATATCAATTTGACAAGATAATATGTCCCTTGAATCTAAACCAAGTTCTTGGGATATAGATTCTCCCTTGTAGGCTATTCTCTGACCAAATCCCCATAATACACTGGCCATAGTCGATACAAGCATCTTTAAATCTTTCTTTAATTCTATCGAGCCATCTTTTATGCCCTCTAGTATTATTTTTTCTATCAAAACATCAGAAACCATAAACTTGCTTCTCGTGTCATCAGAAACTTTCTGGGGTCTTTTATCAGAAAAATAGATATCATATTCTGCTACAAAAGCCATGATGGACATTCTGTCTTCCATGTAGTTTTTCATCTTATATAAAAATACTTCAAGCTTTTTTATACCAGAACCTTCAAGCCCATTGTAGACGCTTGTAATATAGTCATTCCAATCATCAAAGAAGGCCATTAAAACTTCATAAGCCAGGTCCTCTTTATTGGTAAAATGTCTGTAGATGGTACGTCTAGTTTTACCTCCAGCAAGAGCAATTTCGTCCATTGTAGCTTCAGCTATCCCCTTATCAGCAAACACTTGTCTGGCCTTATTTAAAAACTCTTTTCTTGTTCTTTCTTTTACCGTCATCATTCCTCACTTCAATGAATTAAATATGTCGTTAACAGAAACTGTCGAGACCATATAAAACAGACTCTTCACAGTTGACACCAAACCTGATTTACCCACATCATAAGAACCAAGTGATTTGACTCTTTCTTCAAAGTCTTCATAGTCACCTCCACCCCATGCTAATTCAGAAATCGCATAAATTCTCGGAAACATCATATCATGAACCTTGTTTATCGTAGGCATATGCTCTGTCCATAAACACCCTTCAATGCCAATGATGTTCGGGTGGTCAAGAACCTTGTCGTAAGTCTTTTTAAGGGGTGTCATATAAATAGGATAATCAAAATAGTGGTGAAAAAAATCGGATATGATCAGTGGATTAGAACGACCATTTTCCATGGTGATTTTTCGGTTCATCCAGTGCTGAACAGTCACATCTTCAATCCTACCGTGTTTTAACGGATCATTCCAGATAATGACCTCTACGTCTTTTTTTCTTACATGACTTTTAATACGTTCTATAAAATCTAGGAATAAATCCTTACTAGAAACCAACCCCTTTTCTTTCATGTAGGTCTGACATGTTTGACATGTCGCCCACTTCTTTAGCGGCGCTTCATCACATCCAATATGAATACTTCTGCAGTTAAAAACATCAATAACTTCATCAACTAAGGTAAACATGTCATTCATGGTCTTTTGACTACCAGCACACAGTATGGTATCGAAAATCCCAAAGCGATTCGAGACAGCTACTGGATTTTTTTCACAGGACCATTGAGGGTAGGATGAGATGCCTGCCATCATATGACCAGGTAGGTCTATTTCAGGAATGATCTCAACAAATCTTTCTTTTGCATAGATAACTAAATCACGCAAATCACTTTGACTGTAATAACCTGAAACAGGGGTATTATATGTTTTAAATCGCCTCTTTGTATTAGGTCGATAAGAGCCATGTAAATGAAGTTTGGGAAACTTTTTAGATTCAAAGCGCCATCCTTGATCGTCTGTCAGATGAATATGAAACTTGTTCATCTTAAGTTCTGAGCAAATATCAACTATCTTGTATAGTTCCTCTATGTCATAAAAGTGTCTGGCTACATCTAACATAAGGCCTCTATACTTATAGTCAGGATAATCTTCTATTACTCTAGAAGCTATTGACTTTCCTAAATAATTCTTAAGTGTGATTAAACCGTAAAAAAGATCTGATTCTTTATTGTAATCAATATGCACACTTTCATCTATTCTCAAAGCATAACCCTTCATAGGCATTTGATCACAAGTAATCATTGTTGTCCCTTTGGGTAGAAGAAGCACGTCTATCATCTTCTCTACAAGTGGACTCTGACTCTTTAATCCCTTAATCTCGACCAACTTATCTGATATGCTTTCATGTTTTACTTTTGGAATCATAAAACCTCCATGACACACCTTGTGTCATTTTAATGCTATCATATAAATTTTTTCTGGTCAAAAAAATAAAAGTGGTTAAAAACCACTTAAATTTTAATATCTACTTCATGAATAACATTTGCCTGTCCATTTTCTTTAAGATAAATACTTGAACCACTGATTTTTGCCATATCCTCATCACCATGTTTTAGGGTATAGTTCGAAGTAACATCTGCTAGATAAATAGCACCCACACCGGCTTCTTTCAAGCCAATCAATGTCTCCTCACCATTTTCATCAACGGTCCAGATTTTTAGTTGATCAAATACATCATCATTTTCATCAATCCATTGGTTACCGTCTAAATCATAGGCTCTAAGTTCTGAAAAACCATTGTTTGTTTTTGGACCAAATAGTTCTAAGCCAGAATCTATCATGCCATTGTCATTTTTATCTAAAGCTAAAAAACCACTACCTCTTGATAGGAAGTTAAACGAATCAATATTACCATCTAAATTAAGATCCATCTTAATCTTTTTACCACCAAAGTCCACACCCTTGCCATCAAAGTTGAGTACAAGTGGGTCATGGAAGTTACCGACTTCTAGTAAGTTTTCATGTTTCATATAAGTTTCTCTAGCCATATGAAGGTTGAGTTCAAAATCAATCTCACGACCATCTTCAGTTTTTACCTTGCCTTCAGATGAAAAACTCATAGACTCTTTCTCATGAACCTCCCTATTTGTATAAATCCTCATAGCAAATCCAGATTGGCCATTTGATTTTTTAACTGCCTTATCTTCTTTGTCTTTCTTTTCTCTACCAATATGAGAAAACTTAAATTTCTTGCCAGTCAACCAAGTGATAAATGTCTCTAACAACTCAATTTTTCTCTTATCTTCATCACTAAGTTCAAAATCAAGTGCCTCCTCAGTATTTGTTTCTGCAAGTGATAGTCCTTCTTCTGAAATGTCTAAAGCGTCTTCAACCCGAAACTCCTGAATGGTAATATGTATTTCCTCTCGTTCGACTCGATGATAATTAGACATCGCTTGTTGCTCGACGTTGTAGCTATCAATCTTCATCATTTCACCTCCATGTGAATAACCAAATCCTTTCCTTCTATATCGGCTAAATTGTCAAAATCTTTAGTTAATTTTAAAATAAAAAAAATACACCGAAGTGTATTAAAAAATATATGAGTTAGGATACTCACTTTTTATAAGTTTTGTTTTAGACTTAGTCTTCAAATGTTGTATCGATTGGTACTCATTTCCGAAATGCATAGGTATCAAATATTTTGGTCCGATCTTATCGATAAAATAGTCCATACTCAATCTATGAAAGGTCTTTAACCGATGGTCTACAGGCACAAAGGCAAAGTCAACTGGATGACCAACTAGTTCAGAAATCTCTCTTTCATAGAGTTCTTGCTCTTCTTGTTGTTTTCTATAGTCATCATTTTCCCAGTGCCACCAGTTGAGGTCACCTGAATGGAAAATAGATTCTTCTCCTATTTTGACAAGATAAGAAACACCTAAGTCAGTTGTACCAAAGACTTTTACATCAAAACCTTTAACAAATGCCTGATCTCCTTTTGTGACTTTTATGACATCATCAGAAGCTTCTAATGGCACATCTTCAGAGACAACAAAGATGACATCGTTATTTTCCTTAAGTTTCAGAATATCTGGATTGTAATGATCACTATGAGAATGTGTGACAAAACAAATGATTTCTTCGTTCTCATATTGGTCTAAATGATGGCATACATCAAAGAGTAAGATTTTTTCCTTGTATTCAATATGAAAACCACTATGAAAAATGTGTTTTATTCTAAAATTATTCATTCGGACTCCTTTCGACTATATTCTATCTTTACACCAAAAGTCATGACTTTATTCTGAAAATCTGAATTTTATTTCAGTACCCTTACCTAGTTCAGTTTTTACTTGTAAATCTTCACCATAAATGTACCTTAACCTAGACTGTAGATTGGACAAGCCTACGCCTAGATTCTCACCATCATAGTTAAAGCCAAAGCCATTATCTTTAACTGAAACGCTGATATGATCACCATCTTTTACGATCTTGACATGAACTTCTAAAGCCTTGTTAGACTTTTCTAGATTGTGTTTGATGGCATTTTCAACCAAAGGCTGTATCATAAGAGGTTGAATCTGAACATCCCCCACCTCATTGTGAATGGAAAATTGCAGGCGGTCTTCATACCTCACTTTTTCTATGTCCATGTAAAGTGATATCAAATCCATTTCCTCACTTAATGATATGGACTTGTCAGGACTGTAAAACTTAAGCTTGTATCTTAAATACTGGGCAAAAGAGACGATCAAGTCTTCTGCTTCATCAGGTTTTGTTTGAATCAATGAAGCAATGGAGTTAAGTGAGTTGTTGACAAAATGCGGCCTGATTTGTGCCTCTAAGAGTCTGGTTCTTGCTTCTAACAAGTCTTCTGTAGACTGTTTGTTTTCAAGGGCATCTTTTAGCTTACTCAATAATATCTGACGATCTGATGACCATTGTACAATATCATTGACGCCTAAATCGTACAGTTTTCCAAGATTGTAATTGTCTACAAAATCTAACATGGCAAAGATGGGCATTTCAAGCTTCGAATACAAGCCTCTTACATCTTCAATAAATCTTTCATACTCAGTTCGAGTTGTTGTTACATCTATGACGATAGCCTTTATCTCCTTATCAATCTTAAAGTAATTATCCAAACCGCTATCATTAAAGAGTATAGGCTGATAATCATTTCTAAGGGCCCTATACAAGACATTCCAATTTGAACTTGATAGGGTGATGACACCTACTTTGTCCTCTTTGGTATACAAGCTTTGCAAGGAAACAACATCTTCATCGTTTGTAATTTTTTCGAACTCCAGAAAAAACTTATCTTGATTGGCATAGGTCCTGCAACCAATCTCACCAAAGTATTTCTCTAAATGGGCAAACTCACGTCTAAAGTTATAAACTTCTTGTGCAGCACCATGACACTCTATTTCAAGCACAACTTTATCAGAAAATGCATTTACTCTAACCTTCATATTGTTTTCATAACCTGCATAGATAAATGTAAATATCAAGTTGACGATAAAGAGCTTAAGCATACCTGGATCAGACTTAACATGCACGGCATATTTGTCATCGCAGTAAAACTCAAACTTAGATTCTATTTTAAGCTCTTGAATAATAGATTCAATCAGATGATACAGTGAAAACTTCTTAAGTGTTACAGGTGCAACATTTTCTTCAATGCCTATCTTATTGGCTAAGGCACCTAACTTGTAGTACAAAAGATTTAGGTTTGAATCCATTAGATCAGATGTATCCAAATGAGATATCTCATTAAGTACCTCTTTCATAGGTATTTTGATTTCTTTCTGAAGTCTCTTATAAAATGAAAGCTCCTTTTGCTGAACATATTGAATCTCACGCATCCTTTCTCTGGATTCCTTTGCTAAAAAAATAGCTTCAGACAAGGCAAAGTAAGTTGCCAAAACCGTTAATGTCGTCAGGTTAAAGGCTTGACTGCCATTGGCTAAAAAGAAATCAATTATGAAAGAAAGGATAAAGAAAAGCTGAAGTAAAAACAGTCTGGTTGATCCTACACTTTTCTTTCTCAGAAGCTTGATACTCAAATACAATACATTTACATAGGTGACCAAAACAGTAACAATGTAATAGGCATAGAACCTTGTTACATAGTAGAGATTAGAGAACACAATCAATGACAATCCGATAAGGACCATAACAAATAAAACCACACGCATAAACTTTAAAGGTTTTTCATTAAACATGACAGAGTAATATCTAAAAAAAGCATAAGGGGTCAGTATCATACTGATGTACAAGGCTTTTATTGCTAAGAGTTCCGGTATGCCTGGAATCAGCAACAATACGGTCGTTTCACCCGTCACCGCCACAATGACAAACATGAAGAAGAAAATAATAACAAAAAACCTAGTCATTTCATCTTTAGGTGATGCAACCAAGAGGCTTAAATGATACACAAACATGGTAAACATAACACCAATCAACAAACCGCTGATTAAAAGTTCTATGGAATGATATAAGTTTATCTTATCGCTAGTGCCTAAATACATGGGTGCTGTAAAGCCACCTCTAGCATGATCTTTATTAAGGACATGGACATAGATTTGAAAAGACTTTGAAGGTGGTGTAAAACGTATATTCTCATACCTGTAGTCAATGTGATTTTCATGACTCAAATCGTCACCATAATCAACTCGCTTATCGTTGATATAAATCGCAAAGTTGGTTCTTAAATGAGGTACTTTGATCATGAGTTCTTGATCTACATGGTCTGTGTGCACTTCAAGTTTATATGTGCCTATACCTCTTCTAGGCAGCAACTCACCTTTATATGTTTCTTTATGCCAAGCTCCAGGGGCCTTAATCAAACCATAATCTAAGTCTGATTCAGTTGAAAATACCCCGGGAATAAAGTGCCACTGTCCTCCAAGGCGATAGACTTTATCCTGTTCTAAATTATCAATATCAATAAGACCATTTTCAATATTGGCAGGCTCAACAAATACACCAAAGCTCGCATAAACAAAGGCAAATAATAATATTAAGATTGATAACTCTAAAATGTACTTATTTCGCATGTATCCCCCATTGATTATTAACTATTGATCTTTATACCCAAATTAGAATAAAAAAAAGGATGAATGATCATCCTTATTTACTGTTTATTGCTCTGCCTGAGTTAAGTATTGCAATAAAAGCAACACCTACATCGCCAAAGATAGCAGCCCATAACTCTGCTAGTCCCATTGAGCCTAATATCATTATAACAATTTTTATGCCCAGTGCAAAGACTATATTCTGCGTAATAATCTTTGAGGTATATCGCGAAACTCTAATTGAATCGGCTACAGCTGTTACCTCGTCTGTCATTAAAACAATATCTGAAGATTCTACAGCCACATCACTGCCAAGAGAACCCATGGCAATACCAGCATCCGCTCTAGTTAAGACAGGTGCATCATTGATACCGTCTCCAACAAAGACAACATCTTTTTCCTCTTGAAGTATTTTTTCTAAGATCGTCAGTTTGTCACCAGGAAGCAACTCGGCATGAACTTCATCAATCGACAACCTTTCAGCTATTTTACCAGCGATAGGCTTTCTATCACCTGTCAGCATAACAAATCTTTCTACACCTAGTTCTTTAAGTTCTTTTAAGCCTTCTATTGTATGATCTTTTATCTCATCATTGATATGAATGATACCTTTTAGGTCACCATCTACTGCCAGGTACAGTGTTGTACCGAGTGATTCATGTTCTGGCACAGGAATACCTTTTAGCTCAAGTAGTGCATCATTACCAATTA
The DNA here is from genome assembly GCF_022496765.1 of Acidaminobacter sp. JC074. Classification (GTDB taxonomy): domain Bacteria; phylum Bacillota; class Clostridia; order Peptostreptococcales; family Acidaminobacteraceae; genus JABXKX01. The sequence goes on from NZ_VANV01000009.1 coordinate 237,372, forward strand.
GTACCTTACTTTGATTGACCATAGCCTGAAGACCTTTACCAGGCACTTCTTCCACATGCGTTACTTCATCTATATCTAAATCCTTGCTATAGTATTTAACAATAGCTTTTGCAATTGGGTGATTAGAATAAGCTTCTATGTGTGCTGCATACTCGATGATTTTATCTTTGTCAAAGTCTGATAATACGTCCACAGCATCCACTGTAAAGTTACCCTTTGTTAAGGTACCTGTCTTATCAAATACAATGATTTTGGTTCTTTTCATAACTTCTAAGAATTGGCCACCTTTCACAAGTATACCCTTTCTAGCAGCACCACCAATACCACCAAAGTAACCAAGTGGTACAGAAATTACTAATGCACATGGACATGATACAACTAAGAAGATTGCGCCTCTGTAAACCCAAGTTGAAAAGTCTTGTCCAAAGAAGAGTGGTGGAATAACAGACAGAAGTACTGCACCAACAACCACAATTGGGGTGTATATTTTTGCAAACTTTGTAATGAATTTTTCAGTTGTTGCTTTATTTTCATTGGCCTTTTGTACCATAGATAAAATCTTAGATACTGCTGATTCACTAAAAGGTCTTAATACTCTTACTTCTATAACACCATTCATATTGATGGTACCAGAATAAACTTCAGATTCTACTTCTACATTAACAGGTAAAGATTCCCCCGTTAACATGGCTGTATCTAGTGATGAAGTACCTTTAACGACTATACCATCAAGAGGTACTTTTTCACCAGGTTTTACAACAATGATCTCATCTACAGCTACGTCGTTTGGTTGAACTTGAATGATCTCACCATTTCTTTTAACATTTGCAAAATCAGGTCTTAAATCGAGCAATGAAGAAATCGAACGTTTTGACCGATTGATGGCATACTCCTCTGTAATCTGACCTACAGCATAGAACAACATAACTGCCACACCTTCAGCATACTCACCAATTAAAAATGCTACGATGGATGCAATGGCCATCAAGAAGTTCTCATCTAACATTTTACCTTTAAATACACTAGTAACTGCTGACTTTAAAACACCCGTTGACACCAGTAGATAGGCTGCAATGAACAAGCCTAAATCCACAGTTTCAGAAAAAGGCGTAAATATCGCCGTAAAGAATAATACAAAAGAAAGTATCAACTTACCATTTTCTTTAATCACCTTTAACCATTTAGGTTGATTTTCTTTAGCTTGACTGCCAGTCGAGCTATCATCATCGCAAGAACCTCAGCCACAGCCGATATCGTCTAATGGGTTATCATGATTACTTGTTACAAAATCCATTGTAATCTCATGACTGTGATCGTGACCGTGGTCATGCTTATGATCATGTTTGTGGTCATCTTCACAAGAACCGCATCCACAACCAATATCATCAAGGACATCTAATACTTTTTCTTCTTTTAATTTTGCTTTTTCTACCATGATTAATTCCTTTCAAATAAATGATCTAATCCCATTTCATATATTAATTTAATGTGATTATCATCTAACTGATAAAAAACTTGTTTACCTTCTTTTCTAGCCTTTACAATCCTTTGATTCTTAAGTATTCTTAACTGGTGAGATATTGAAGACTGACTCATTTCAAGGATGTCAACAATACCACTCACACACATTTCACCTTCAAATAAGACACAAATGATCTTAATGCGCGTAGAATCACCAAATATTTTAAAGAACTCAGATAAGTCTGTTAGGGTATCTTCGTCCGGCATATGTTTTCTTATAACTTGAACTTTTTCTTCATCGCAATGTGTACAACAATTATTCATAATTTTTCTCCTTTATATTTACACATGAACAATCGTTCATATGTTCATCTATATAATAACATACTGTGAATCAAAGTCAATAGGAATCTGCATAAAAAAAGTAGACATTAAACTTTATTGTCTACTTTCAATCCTTTCACCAACTCATCTGAAAGGCCATATTCTTTTTTATTTCTTGTGACAGTCTTTGTCACACCACCTGCAATATAGGCAACACCACATTCAGGACATATGGCAGAATGTAGTTGAACACTTTGTGATACCACTTCCCTACCGGATTTATCAGCATCCGCTTGTTCATTAGAGACGTGTTCAAGCTCATGTGCCATAACCAAACTTGCAGATTCCTCAGGATCTATTTGCGTCGGTGTTTTAAAAGAGACACCTGGATCATCAGAACCATCTACATAAGTCCTATTGGCACATGTTTGACACTCAATAATACCCAATTGCTTCAACTTCTTATCACTATAGACATTCTTAAGTGATTCCAAATTCTTTTTTGGATCCAAGCCAAGCTTATCAATAACCTTCGGATCAGTTCTTCTTACAGGACTGATACCTTCTGCTGGTTCCGTCTTCGGCATTTGAATCTGGTATGGGGAATAAGTATCTATTTTCATACAATCACCTACTTATTATTATACCCATTTTTGAGGACTTTAAGCAAATCCAAGGACATGAATCCCTATTAGAACAATGGCGATGTCAGCAGAAATATGAATCATATAAGATGCAAGTATGGAGTCTGTTTCTTCAACAAAGTAATTGAATATAAGACCACCTACAAAAAGGCCAAATAGTATAAGCAGGGTTATAGGTAATGAAAACCATGTTAAAAAAATAGCTACATGATAAATAGAAAAAGCTAAGGCTGAAAGGACATAGGCAAACTTTCTACTGTACTTCAGCATACCCTTGAAAATAAAGCCGCGAAAAAAGATCTCCTCTGCAAAGGCGTTGATAAAAACAGTATATAAAGCAGCCAAAATAAAGAGCGACTTATCTATTTGCATTCGATGACTCATGTCGTATCGGATGGCTTCTATGTCTATAAAGCCCCTGAATATAAAAAAAGCTACAATAATGACTGTAAAAACAAATAAAGAGGCAATGCCAGTTTTTTTATAACTAGACCTAAAATTAATCTTCTTCATAGAATACAGTGGATAGACAACAAATAAAGGCAGCTTAACGAGTGTTTTAACCACATAGGGTAACATGACCACCTGTTCTACAAAATACAGTATGATTATAGTGGTTAGTGTATATAAGAGTATTTTCTTCATTTCTTCCTCCCACTTAACAATAACAAGAAAATCTTAAAATAATCTTACAAAAGTCCAAGTTAAAAATGAAAAAATCCCTGCTAAGCAGAGATTGATAACTCATTAAAATATGACATGGCCTCTTCATAAGAGATATTTAATGGTTCAGCCAGTTGAATGTATTTTGCAAATACATAGATATACTTGTTCAAAGCATCTACATATCTGTCATTTTCTAAATGTCCTTTTAAACTAGAAACACCTTCATATAATTCAGAAAATAGTGAGATCAAGTCATCTGTTTGAGAAATATTTTCAAAGGCATAATCATCAATCATATTTAACTGATACTTGTTTCCTATTGATAAAAGATACTTCAAACCTTCTAAATATCTGAACAAAACTTTTTTTCTTGGCAGCTCATTGATATTTTTTCTATACTTATAACATTTTGTCAGATTTGCAAGCTCCCCTAATTTGACTTGAATGGCTAAAAATCTAACATTTAATATATTATCCTCACCTAGAGCATTCTCTTCCATACCTGAGATCAGACTCAACTTTTCTTCTAGTGTTTGCTGAATCTTAAATAGTTCATTAATTTTCATATGTTACCTCCAATAATTCCTTCGTTGTATACAATTATACAGAGATAGTTTTATAAGTCAATGACTTTTTAGTAATTAGTATTAGTACCTAGTCATATATGTAGAATATATACAAAAAAAGACGCTATGCGTCTTTCATCTTTAGCTGTCTTTTCATTTTATACATCATCATATCAGATTTTAAATAGAGCTCTTCTGCTGTAGAAGCTTCTTTTGGATACTCTGTTATACCATATGAGAAGTTAATAGGATACTTTATATCATGATTATTTCTGATAATGGTCAGTTCTCTCATAATCCTCATAAATATTTTTGAAGCGTCAATCTTTTCTATGTCTGTCAGTATCATACCAAACTCATCCCCACCTAATCTTGCAAAATAATCGGTTGTTCTAAGTGAGTCTCTGACAGTTTGAGAAAATATAGTCAGTAACTGGTCTCCAGCAGAATGACCATATTCATCATTTACTTTCTTTAAATCATTGACATCAATAATGACATACAAGAAAATTTCTTGTCTCTTAATAAAAGAGTCTACCAGACTATCGAAGTGTTTTCTGTTATATACACCTGTTAAATCATCATATCTTGATAAATAAAGGATTTCATCCAACAGATTTCTGTTTCTAATTGCCACTTCTAACTGAGAAGCAAATAAATCCATTATGAACTTATCTTCTTCATCAAACAAATCCTTGTTGTGGCCATCTACATTGATAACACCAATAAAGTTATCATCTACCTTAATGGGTGTAGATAAGGTTGTTTGAAAAATTTTTTTATGTTCTTTGTAAAAGCTCTCAAACTCCTCTTCAGACATTACTTCTCTGTTAAACTCAACAACATCATCGATGATAACGGAATGATCCACTTTACCGCCCGTACTTTTATACAGAAAGTCATCTTCCTTTTTAATCCTTAAATCCTTAAAGGATTCTTCGAAACCTATAATAGAAATACACCTGAGTATGTCATCTTGATCTAAGAGTAAAATACTCCCCTTATATGTTTTACCTATGGCTTCAATGGCTTTAGAAAGAATAAAGTCATAAACACTTTGTTGGTCATTTGTTTTAAGAAAGAGATTGTTTATAGTAATTGAAAGTTCCAAAGCATGATTCATTCGCTTTAGTCTTCTATTGGCAATCTCAGAATCCTCAAATATTTTTTCAAATTTGGACATCATATTGGATTGGTCTATATCATAATCACCAAAGCCAAATCGATTCAAGAGGGTCTTTATTCTTTCCATGGTTCTTTTATGAAGATAAATGCGAACACAAAATGTTGCAATTATAAGCATAAGAGCTTGTATCAAGAGGGGGTTTTTTACCCCAAATAAAATAGGAAGATAGATACATATTATTAAGAACAAAGAAATCAAACTGCTTGGTATGAGTATCTGCTTAATAAATCTCATATCACCCTCCTTTCAATCGAAAAAAATAAGTACTTCGTACTTACTTTTTAGTATGCATACCAGATTTCTTCTTTTCAACAGCAGGTTCTGTCGGTTTACTAGAAGTTCTAAATCTATCCAGTTTATCCGAACAGTCCTTACACATGGTACCAATCTGAATTTTTCTACCACATGCAGAACAGTAGGTGCCTCCATCTACAGTAACAAGAGTTAATCTGCCGTCAGTGACATACTTCATAACTTCTCTGATGGTTATATCAATACCTCTAGCTTTTAACTCTTCAACCAGCTCTTTTGGTGTTATATGAGGTTGGTCATAAACTACTGCTCTTGCATTTGCAAATTTATCGTGCTCTATATCTCCAGTTAGCATCGCTTTTTTCTTTTTAGGTTCAGCGCAATTTGTACATAAGGTTTCATTACCTTCAGCTCCAAAGAATACACCGCACTTTTCACATTTCTTTAATGCCATTTTTTTCCTCCATTATTTTATCTCTTACTGTATTATACCACATCATTACATAAGGATTCAATTTACAAATGCCTTAAGAAAGACTGTGGATGATTAAGAAAATCTCTAGTTAAATTGACATGTTCTATATCATTGTACTCAATTTTTTCAATTCTGTCTTCAAAATTGTATATATTCGCTTGATCATAAGCCATTAAAATTGGCGAATGGGTAATAATGATAAACTGACAGTCTTTATCAACCATTTCCTTTATCAACGAAATCAAACTCAGTTGTCTCATTGGAGACAAAGAAAGCTCCGGCTCATCTAAGATGTATAAGCCACCAGGCACCAACCTTGATTTAAAGAGTTCCAAATACCCTTCACCATGAGACATTTTATCTAACCCTTGGCCATAGCGATTTGTCAAGGCACTTAAAGTCTTTTGATAAGGACCTTCAGCCAACTCAAGGGCATACTTTGATCGGTCTTTAAAAGCCTCTCTTAACTGACTTAGCTCCTCATGTGTCTCTTCTCTCATGGCTTCAATGTTGTCTACAAACCTTATAAAGCTTTGTGACTTTAAATAGAAACCTCTACTGGTTTTCTGTTGCCAAACAGCTTTAAAAGACTTAGACAGTTTTTTAGGGCCATCGAGACGCCTATACTTTTCTGGGATTAAGTCCACTGTATGGGTCAGCAGCATAAGACTTTCTAAAAAAGTGGTTTTTCCACAACCATTTTCACCAATGAAAATAGTCACTTCAGAATCAAAGGATATTTCACTCAATTGATTAATTGCATGAACATTGAATGGATAAGCCCCAAGCGCATCTTCCTTTAGTCGTTTAAGTGTTTTAAGATAGATCATTTATTTACCTATGGTCATCATTAAAAAACCAGAAAAAGCCGGATTATTAGGTTTCACACCAGGTGAAGCCTGTGATTTAATATCATTAATAAAAGCTCTATATGTCTTATAAAAGTCGTAGTTGGGTTTACTTGTATATTTAAAATCTGCTTCAAAATACCCCAGTATCATTTTGACTGTTGTCGGTTTAATAAAAATATCGCCATCAAGGTTTAGATAGGCCTTTAACACTGTCAAAATAGGCCATTTAGCAACTTTGTAAGGCTGCATAACAAATACCATTTCATTAAAGCCCAATTCCTCATCACCATGAATATACTCAAACAGAGCTTTCTCTAAACGGACTTTTTCATCTTGTGTAATAGATCCTACAAAATTTTTAAAAGCAGGTTTTTCGAACCTAGAAACAAGTGTTGAAGCATTGATTATTTTTGTGAAGTTAGCTAGGATGTCTTGGTTTTCAAAAGCTTCCTTTGTAAACATGACCTGAGACATCTTAGACAACTTATCAAGCTTATGTTTTTTCTCAATCGATTTCATTTCTTCATCGTCAAAGCCATCAGGATACATATCAAAAAATATCTCTTCAAGTGCTTTCATTTTACTCATATTTTCCTCCTACCTGATTGTAGTGAACCTTTGAATAGTCATGTACTTTTTCTCTTGTCGGCTCTTCGTCTGGATAACCGATAGTCAAGAAACCAACCATTCTATAGTGGTCTGGAATATTCAAATATTCTCTGACAAAAGTCTCTGAATCCATATTTTCTGACTCACGATTTCGAAGTTGAATCCAACAAGATCCTAGTCCCAGTTCATGAGCCTTTAAATGACCAACCATCAAAGTAATAGCCCCATCTTCAATCCAAGTGTCCGACTCATCATGAAGGCTTAAAACTAAAATAACATTCGATGTTTGCTTAACAAATCCAGCACCTGCCTTTTTACTTTCAGACAGACCATGAATCACTTCAGGATCATCCAAAACTAAAAACTCCCAAGGTTTTTTATTCTTACCTGAAGGTGATAATAACATATCATCAATAATATCCTTGATTAATGACTTCTCCACCGGTTCAGGCTTATATTTTCTAATACTGTAACGCGTTTCCATTTTCATATTCTTACCTCCACTTATCATCCATAGTTTATCATAAAATAGGTCTTTGACAAAAGCCATGTGGCTTAAATTTATGATTGTAAATGGATGTACAGGGTAAAAAGCGACTAAGGAGGTATTATATGAAATCTATCAGTTTTAAAATCATATCAGCTATGCTGATTATCATCTTAATACTTACAGGTATTTTGAGTTTTGTTACCTATAGGATTACCAAATCTAGTATCAGTTTAGAGGTAGAAGAAAAGCTCGTTAGGCAGGCTCAGAATACTGCCGATGACATTGAGTTACTTCTTACCAAAACAGAATCCATCACAGACGCCCTGGCGGATGTGGTTGAAACAAGTATTGATATGGACCAGTTTGAACTCTCGAAACCTAATCAAGCAGCCTATGCAAAAGATTATTTGGAATACTTAAATCCAATAGTTATAGAATTTGCAGAACATCTAGACTACAACATCGATGCTTATGTTGTTTTTTCACCAGATTATAGTAAGAGAATTCTTAATCAATCTTTAGTAATAGAAGATGGCGGTTCTTATGTTCTTTTAGATGCCCCACTTGAAAATGATTATGTTGCAGATGAAAACGATCCTGCATCTCAATGGTTCCATGGACCTAAACAGGCAGGTAAAGGCATTTGGTCAGAGCCTTATGAAGACCCAACAATCGGCGGTAATTTAATTACCTATTCTACCCCAATTTATGTAGATGGTACTTTTATCGGAGTGGTTGGTGTTGATATCGTCTTTGAAGTCTTTTCAAGCATGATTACAGATATTCGTATTCTTGATTCAGGTTATGCTTTCTTATTTGACTCAGATTATAACTACTTGGTACACAAAGATCTTACACCTGATCAAAACTTAACCACTATTGCCAATGGTGAGTTTGCCTATATGAAGGATATTTTTGATAGTTCTGAGCAAGGCCACATTTATTACACCTTTAATGGCGAAGATAAAATACAAGGTTTTGCCCATATATCCAACGGATGGGTGCTAGGTGTTGCGCCAGTAACCGATGAGATATTTGCAGGTCTTCATAGACTTCGTTTCATCACTTTTATGATTACATTTGTTGCCATTATCATTGCTGCAATCATTGCCTCTCTTGTTGGTAGTTCTATTGCAAGACCAGTCAAAAGAATTACAGCCATCATTACTCGGATCTCTCATTTAGACCTAAGATCTGATCCTGCTGATGACAAACTACTTAAATACAGAGACGAAACAGGCCTAATGGCCCAAGAGCTTAAAACCATGACAAGCTCTCTAAACACCTTTGTCCATGAACTGATGAGTCAAGCAGGTCAACTAAACGTTGATGCAGACCATCTATATACAGCAACAGTAGAAACCAGCCAATCTATAGAACAAGTTTCAAATGCAGTAACCGAGTTGGCTAGCGGTGCTAATAAACAAAGTGAAGATACTTCACAAAGTATGGAAAAATTATATACACTTGATAGTAAAATCAATGATGTAGTTGATAACACGAGCATTATGATTGATCAAACTACACGTGTTAAAGATGTCAATATGCAAACCAGCAAAACACTGGATGCACTGAACACCAATTTGACAACCACAAATGATACCATTAACAATGTAGCCAATCAGATTCAAGATCTTAAGGTGAAGTCTACAGCTATTGGCGAAGTAACTGGTTTAATTGATCAAATAGCAGAACAAACCAACCTACTTGCTTTGAATGCAGCCATTGAAGCTGCAAGAGCCGGTGAAGCTGGTAAGGGTTTTGCGGTTGTAGCTGATGAAGTTAGAAAACTTGCTGAAGAAACATCTATCTTAACCAAGAAGATTACTGAATCCATGAACGAGATTCAAGAAGGCATCGATGAATCTAATCAAGAGATGCACAAGGTCAAAGATGTTATTGAGAGCAACACAGAAATCTCTAACAACGTTGAAAAGGCCTTTGATCAAACCATTATGTCTATCAACGATGTTATGAATCAAATCAGTCTACTCAATGAAAATATCGATCAAGTACAAGCAGTTAAAGATGTTGTGATAGAGGCCCTTAGAAATATCTCTGAAATCACTGAAGGCAACGCTGCATCAGCAGAAGAAGTTTCAGCTTCAGTTGAGCAGCAAAGCGCAACAATGATCACAATAGAAGATATGTCTAAGACACTCAGTCAAATTGCTCAAAGTATCAATGACAATGTTGATAAATTTGAAGTATAATCATTTCTTTACAATATGACATAAACAAATGTTTTTAAAAGGTTTTACCTCTTTGTACACCTTGTTGTATGATTGGTAAAACCTTTTTTCAATTTCACCGGCATCCAGATGTTCATAGATTAGAAAGTCGTGCTTGTCACACAGTTTTTCCAAGTGGTCATAATCAAAGCCATTTAAGATGGTCTCGTCTAAAGCGCCCCCCATTTTCTTTTGTATCAAATAACGCTCATCATAATCAAAGTTGGAATAATCTAAGACAAGGCTTGAACCTTTTGTCATCATAGAAGATAAATCTTTTAATAAGGTATCAAAAGTCTGAGGACCAATGTAATAAATCAAGCCAAGCATACTGATAAAAAGTTTGCCACTTAAGCCAATAGAAGCTATGGATGTCTTCATAAGATCTAGATCATATGAAACCGAGCCAGCCTCTCTTTTTCTCCTGTCTACTAGAATTTCTTTATAATCTACTAAAACCACTTTTGATTCATTTAGAATTTTAGGACTTGGCATCAAGCCACAACCGACCATGACATACTTGTCAAAACCTAATCTCTTCTCTCCTGCTAGAACTTCATCATGATAGATAGATCTAGACAATACAATTGGACTCAAGACATTATTAATAAAATAATCATAATCCTCATGCCTAGAAAATTCTTTTAGTATTCGATCGTACTCCTTCTCACTTAATAGCGACTTGTCTTCATTGTAAATCAGTCCCATTTTGCATCTTGTACGATACATCCTAATAAACGCACTCATGATTGCTGTATTCATATCAACCACCTCCACTATATTTAATACCAGAAGCTTTGACACCGAACAAGACTTGATTTTTTTGACATTTTGTGGTAATATAATTTAAAAGAGGCGATAAAATTTCGCCTCTTTTTTGTATTCGTCTTTCAATTATCACTTTTCATAATTACGTTTGAAACGCTAAAAAATATGTTATATATCAGTTCCCAGTCGACTCATAAGCTTTTAAACCCGATTTCCAAACAATCTGGTAAGCTATAAACCATAATATACAAGCTACTAAGCAACAAGTGATCACAGTATGCTCAATAGCAGGCATACCTAAAAAGAAGGAAGCCGGTATAAAGGCCACAAAGGCAAATGGGATCACAAATGTTAAGACCATTTTGATAAACTGTGAAAAGATACTCATAGGATAAGATGAGAAATCCGCCAGCTGATACACGATAAATAGAAAGTGTTGTGATCTTTTGGTCCAAAGTGCTAGGGAACCCCCTATCAGCTTGATAGATGTATAAATCATAATCCCTGCTAGTATCACAACAAGTAGTAAAAGCCAATCTAGCAAATTAAAAGCCAAACCTAGCTTAGTATATGCATAAGTAAATATGGATACACCAATGATGATTTCTCCAAAAGCATCTGGCTGAAAACGTTCTGCAATCAAATGAAACAGCGGATTAATAGGCCTGAGTAGATACTTATCAAATTGACCTGATCTGACATAAGAATTAGCCAGCAACCATAGATTGTCTGTAAAGAGATGGTCTAATCCTCTTGGAATCTGACTTAATCCATAGATAAACAATACCTGATTATAAGACCATCCATTTAAATGAGGAATTCTTGAAAAGACCAAACTGATAAAAATCAAGTTTGATGCTTGTAAGATGAAAAAAGACAACATACCTATAAAAAAGTCTGTCCGGTATTCCATCAGTGTCTTTAAGTATTGAAGGATAAATACCTTATAAATTCTAATATATCTCATTTAACCTCCTTGAACCGTCAATCTTGTTACAGCTTTTTTCCAGATCAAATAGTTACACACAATTAACAGTAAAATCCAGAACAATTGCTTGCCATAGGCTATTAGTATTTCTTCACCTGTGTACTTACCTAAAAAAATCATAACGGGCGTAAAGACCATGGACTTAAATGGCAAGAAGTCAAATACTTTTTGAATGCTTTCAGGAAAAAACACCAGCGGTATCAAAGCACCACTCATCAACCTAACGAGAGCAGACTTTCCAAATCCGATTCCCCATAAATTCTTAATATAAAATGCCAGCATACCAAAGATAAAATCAAATAAAAAACCTATGACGATACCGAAAAACAGGGATATCAAATAAAATGGTATGCAAGCAAGTGAACCAATCTTAAAGATCAGAGTTAAAACTAGTAATGCGGGTATGATCAAAAGTACTGTGAAAAAAAGTGCCATCCCTAGTGTCTCAAAAAATATTCTTAAATGATAATGAATAGGTTTGATTAAGTTCATGACAATAGAGCCTTGTCTGATTTCATCTGCTATGATCCATACAGTACCCCCGTCAAGTGTTCTAAGGGATAAAAAGCCCATGACAATATAGCCTGTCATATCAAGCATGGTAAAGCCTTCTAAGACATCATTAGATGTATAAACAACCTTCCAAATATAATAGACAACAAACATACCTATGGTCATACCAAACATGTATAAGAAGGTCTCCATGGGATATGCTAAAAACTCACCTTGTACAGCGGCCCTTGCAAAAGGCCAGTAGGTGTTCTTTAACTTCTTCAAGATACACCCCCTGTATAGAGCTTCTTAACAATTTCTTCTATGTTTTGGTCTTGTAGTGAAAAATCTAAAACCCTGTAATTTTCCATCACATAAGACAAGATATCAGCAACAGCGATTTGATCTTGATTAAAGGTGATTTTTAAAGCCCCTTCTTCTATTGCAACACGACTTTCATAATCAGCCATAAACTGTGTCATGACCTCCACGTGTTGGTCTGACAGTCCATCAATTTTTAAAGAAAGTTGTCTTGTATTGCCAAATTGCTTGTTAATGGCCTCTTTGGACCCATCATAAATGATTTCGCCCTTATCAATAATCATAATCCTAGTAGCCAGTTCCTGAATATCACTCATATCATGTGTTGTTAAAATAACCGTCACATTGTACTTTTGGTTCATGGATTTAATGGCTTTTCTTATTCTTTCCTTTACCATAACGTCTAAACCAATGGTAGGCTCATCCAGATAAAGGATATCAGGATTATGCAACATGGAAGCAGCCAAATCTGCCCTCATTCTTTGTCCTAGAGATAAGGTTCTAACGGGTTGTTTTATAAAAGGTTCAATCTCTAATAGATCGGTCAGGTAATCATATCTTTCCTTGAAAACCTGGTCTGGTACATTGTAAATTTCCTTTAGGATTGTATAGGTCTCTTCTAAAGGCAAGTCCCACCACAACTGTGTCCTTTGCCCAAACACAACACCTATATGTTTGGCATTTTCTATTCTATTTTCATGTGGTACCACACCACCAACTAGAATTTGGCCTGAAGATGGTGTTAAAACCCCTGTCATCATTTTGATGGTGGTAGATTTACCGGCACCATTGGCACCAATATAACCAATGATTTCTCCTTTGTTTATCTGAAAGCTGATATCTTTAACAGCCTTGATTTCTTCCTTTTGCCTTTTAAATAGTCCTTTAACTGCCCCTTTAAAGCCTGAGTCTTTTTTATAAACAGTAAAAGACTTTGAAACATTCTTAACTTGTATCATTATACCTCCTATGCAACCGATTGCCCTACTAGTATATCAAACTAAATCTTCTAAGCATACAATGAGTTCAATTAAAATTAAAATCGTCATATGGCATCAATCTTGCATATATTATATGTAACCAATTATTCTACTGAATACACTGAAATATGTGAAATATATTTCCCATCGGTGTTTTATTCATGAGAAATAATTCCCTATATACCTTGAGCAGAACTCACTCACTCAAAACTCTGCTCAAAAGAAAAAGCCAGTTTCCTCACTGGCTTTTTTTCTCGTATTTGATCAGTTCATAAACATTCTCTCTAAAGATCATCTTTACATAACCAATCTCTTTAGCATAATAGGACCTTTCAACAACTTGGTCCCCACTATAAGTCGTCAACTCTATACAGGTAAATAAACCCGCAGGTACCTCAACTTCTATGTCTGTATCAGTGACGACTGAAAGTAGATCTCTTTGCATGAAATATTGATTAAGAAATATATGAGCTGGAAGCACCATAGAACTTAGGTCAGCGCCTTCTGTGTTTATAAGCTTCACATACCCATTTATCTCCATTTCAAGAGTATCTGAAAAGTCACCATCTGCTATAAGCTCCCCTTTATTTGGAAGGTATTCAAATGAAAACTCAATGTTTTCACCTGAAAAGAAAGACATTAAACGTTCACTTGGAAAATAATCACTACCTCTGGTTAAGTCTTCAGAAGCATATTTTATAATCTCAATGTGATCATAGTCTACATCGAAGGCTTTCTTAAACATACCTGTAAGTTCTAAGAAGAAAGTATCACGGTTTTCTAGATCAATTTCAAAATCTATATGATTGTCTGAAAAATCAAGAATCCTTGCATGGCCATAATCAATCTGTCTTATAAGAGGCGTTACATTGTTGTTGTGAAACTCATAATCAATCACACGGTTATCAAAGTGAGGTGGTTTAACAACTTCAAGTTTTACAATAACTCGATTAGCATCTGTATAAATTTTACCATGGTCTGGTATTTCAAAAGACATGTCATCAAGTTCATACGTCATCTTATACCTATAGGCAGAGTTAATAAAGTCAAATGTATCTTCTTTATTTTCTAATAAAGATAGCACTAGACTTTCATAGCTTTTTACTGCTTCAGTTAAGTCCTCAATAAGAATTTGATTGTCTTCAATATCATATCCAAACTCTCTTATTTCCTCACTGAGATTAAAAACCTCACCTTTTAAGTTGGTTTCATTGTCTTTTAAGACTTCATATTTTGTTTGACTGTCATTATACAAATAGACATTGATAATAAGACTTAAAATTAAACTGCCTACTAAAATACTTTTCTTCATCTCTCAAGAATCCTTATATCTATGAGTTCTTCAACTAGTCCATAAAATTCTATACGGACAAGGCCAATACCTGGCGCATAGTAAAATACCTTGGGCTCATCATGGTCTGTCACAACCTTAATTGTCTTATATATACCTGCTGGCACCTCTACCAAAACATCCATCTCTTGTATTTCATACTTATGGTCATCAACTAACCAAGATGCTCCCTCATAAATATCTGACGGTAAAAGCTTTTTGTTTGTAGACATCTCACCTATGTCTGAATTGGATATAGAAGTCATATAGATACCATCCGACTTAACTTCTAGTGTATAATCACTGCCCATAGCAGTGTTTTGTTGATTCCTACATAAAAAGCCACCTTCGATAGGTTCAAAGCTTTCAACAAAACCTTCACCTTCAAAGCCACCATTGTATTCAAGCTCTAAATGACTAGTAGGAAAATAATCGATCCCCTTATCAGGCATAGTGTGGTGAATATTAATGGTATCTGATACCATTTCCAAAAGCCACTTACTGATAGACTTTATGGTAAAGCTTTCCTCTTCTTTGGATACAACATCAATGGTCATGGCATCAGGGGGATAATCAGTTGGAAATCCCTTAGGATCGATGATTCGCCTCATATCTACTGGCCACTGATTATAAATCCCTAATTCTTCTATTCTATAGTCAAGATCTCTCGTAGAGATGCTGGCAATAATTTTGTATGATTCATCCCCAGTATACACATTCCCATGATAAGGCACCGTTAGAAGCCCTTCATCAGTTTCTACTGCTAGCAACTTATTTCTGCGATTCAAAAGCAAGAATGTTTCAAACGTCTCATCTTTGGCAAACTCTAACAAGATGCTTTCATAGTTGTCAAGATAAAGTTCTTGAGTATTTATTCTTTCGGTTAAATCATCTACCTGTGCTAGATGATTACTAAGCTCGTTCTCAAGCTTCAGGTGTTCTTCCTTTAAACCTAAGTTATCACCATTAAGATCAATGATATCCTGTCTAAGTTCACTAACTTCTATACTTTTTTCATGGTTTGAATAAGCCAATATAATTACCAAAGCTAAAACCACTATCCATACTACTTTCTTTTGCATATGCCCTCCTGTATAATAATTATAACCTATATGCTTATTAATAAGTAGCTGTTAGAAGCTATTCAGAAAGGGTATCAAAAGTTTAGGAGGCATTATATGAAAATAAACGTTGGCATTATTGGTTATGGATTATCTGGTCATATATTTCATGGTATGATTTTAAAGGAAATGGATAAGTTCTGTATAAAAAAGATTTATACAAGAAGTAAAAAAAATACTGAAACAGCAATTAAATCACATCCTGATGTAGAAATAGTATCGGATGTGAACTTGATATTTGAAGATCCGTCTATTGATGTGGTTGTTGTCTGCACACCGAACACCTCTCACTTTGACTTGGCATCGAAAGCCCTTTTAAATAAGAAACATGTCGTCATAGAAAAACCATTTACAGTTACAACTCATGACGCATTAAGACTGATGGACTTAGAACATGATAGCAAGAAATCTATAGCGGTCTATCACAATCGCAGATTTGATGGTGATTATTTAACATTAAAATCACTTATAAATGAAGACAAGGTTGGAAGAATTGTTGAGTTTGAATCACATTTCGATAGATTTAGAAACACCTTTAAGAAGCAAGCTTGGAGAGAACAAGACCTACCTGGTTCTGGTATATTGTACGACTTAGGCTCTCATCTTATAGATCAAGCACTTGATTTATTCGGTCTACCTCAAGAAGTTTATGCAGACATTTCCAATCAAAGACGCGGTCAAACAGATGACGCTTTTGAGGTCATCCTCTACTATTCTGAACTTAAAGTTACTTTAAAGGCTGGTATGCTTGTTAATGCTGATATACCTAGATTTATGGTTCATGGTACTGAAGGCTCTTATACAAAATACGGACTGGACAGCCAGGAAGGTCAATTAAGAGATGGCATGGCTACAAGCCATCCTGATTATGGTAAGAACACGACAGGGCTTTTAAAGACCACCACAGAAACTGAAGTTCAAAACGAAAATGGTGATTACCGGGCTTTTTATGACAACTTATACGACCATATCATAAATAATCAGCCTCTAGTTATTTCTTCAAAAGATGGTTTCAATGTCATGAGAATCATCGAGGCAGCTTACCACAGTCAACAACTACATAAGAGAATTTTTCTTAAACATTAAAATAACTAAAGCTTGACTTTAGTTATTTTTTCGCCTTAATTTGTATAATACCAATCCAAGTGATGGCAACGGTTGCCACTAATGTAATAGCAGAAACACTTAATACATGTTTAGTTACATGCGATTTATCCTTTTGAAATATTTTTCTCATAACCGCCTCCTAAGATTAAATATAACACATAATCATTTATGATAAAACTTATTTTACCTTCTTAATTAGAATATGCCCATTCTAATAAATCTAAAACATGTAAATTATAGGTCTGGTAAAATTTGTACTATCTTGAGATACAAAATAGTAAATATTACCTACAATCGTTTATTTTTCGCCAATTCGGGTATAATTATAATTGAGGAAGACAGTAACTTCAATATTTATTTGGACGCCATATTATTGAAGCAGTCTAATAGCGTAACCGGCCTTGTACTATAAGGTCGGTCATTTTATTGCAAACAAATATTAGGGAGTGATGCTTATGTATAATGCTTGTCACCACACATTGTCCAAGAAAAAAGCATATAAACATATTTAGGCTTTGCCTGTGGTGTATAAACAATACTAGAATTACTGCAGAAAGGAGTTGTAAAATGAAAACAAGCAATGCTCTTATCAAGTATTTGGCTATCATTATCTGCATACTCTTAATGCTTCTTGCATGTAGCAATGATAGTGCAGTATACGATAGAAATGATTTAGATGAAGAGATTCCATTAGGACCTGTTCAATTACCTTTTGAGACCGTTCAAGTTACTTACAAAACTTTAGCACTTGACTCAGAGGCAATCGCCCATAAGATTGTCTTAGAATTTGATGAGCTCATTGATGCTTCTTCAGTTGATGTTTCAGAATTCTCTCTACATGTGGTTCATATGTATGCAGATGAAACCGAAAACATACAAGCGCTAAAAATAGCCACAGCCTATTTATCAAATCCTGTGGGTATGCCTTCATATGATGGTCGTCACATTGCTATAGAGGCTCTTGGTCCAAAAGTAAATCAAGAAGATACTTCAGATATCTATTATATCGTACAGATAAAAAATGATGCTGGTCTACAGTTTGTCGATGGTCGTTTGATTAGGTTTATAGCAACCGGCAAAAGAAACTTCTCAGGCTATATACCTTTAGAATAAAATTTATAAGAAGTCCTTCTTGCTTTTTACCTGAAGATTGAATCTTCAGGTTTTATATATTTAATGTTAAAATGTAAAAGAATCGATTAGATATGTATAGAAAGGACTAAGCGTGTTAATCAGAAAAGCAGATATAAAAGACAAGAGGCCTATACTAGAAATGACAAAACAAACTTGGGATGACGGCGACTATATCAAAAATGTATTTGATAAATGGTTAGAAGCACCTGGTGAATTTACAGTATTAGAAGACGATGGTCAAATAGTCGGATGTACCAAACTTTCGATCATCAAACCTGGAAACCTTTGGCTGGAAGGCATTAGAGTTGATCCAAATAAAAGAAGAAAAGGTTATGCTAAAATTCTTGCTGACTATCAGCTTGACCTATGTAAAAAACTCGGTTTTGAGCATCTCAATCTTTCGACATGGTACCAAAATGAAAGTGTAAAGATGCTAAAAAAATATCCTTTCCAAAAAATTCACGACTATAAGGTCATGACCTATGACTTAGATGAAACTTGCGATTATATCAGTGATAACAATGTTGATTACAATCAAATAATGGACTATTTTAAACCTTTGTTTAACAAGGCCTATTACGCCTGTGATTGGACTTTCTTTACTCTAGATGACTTGATGATAAAAACCTTTTTTGACAGAGGCGAGATATACAAACACGGTTTGGACTACCTGATCATTTCAGATCTCTATAACAAAGAAAACAGCCTGTCCATAGTATATCATAATGACATAAATGATGAGCTTATGTCCATTGTCAACCATTTAAAGAAAACTAAGAACAAGGATTACTTGATGACAATGACAGATGACCAAAACAAGGTAACGCTCTTAAAAGAAAAAGGCTTTGAAGGTTATGATGACGAACCTTTTGATGTATACCTATATGAATTTAAAGAAGATTAATAAAAAAAAACGCTTTTGCATGATGCAAAGGCGTTTTTATCTTATTCAGTCTCTAACCAGTTGTGGTAGACATTTTGCACGTCATCATCATCATCCATTAAATCGATAAGCTTGTTCATAGCCTTTAGATCTTCTGGTGTTGTTAACTCAGTCATAGTCTGTGGAAGGTATCTTAGTTCTGCCATTGAGAACTCGTATCCCGCTCCAGCTAACTCATCTCTAACTGTACCGAAATCTTCAATATCTGTAATAATTTCAAAATGAGTATCTTCTACAGTGAAATCTTCAGCACCCGCCTCAATTACTTGCATTTCTAGTTCTTCTTCGTCGATGTTTGTTTCTTCATCTCTGTCGATTACCAGAACACCCTTATGATCAAACATAAAAGATACACAACCGTTTGTACCTAAGTTACCATTCCCCTTTACAAAGTATGATCTGATGTTTGCAGCAGTTCTGTTTGTGTTGTCAGTAAGACATTCAACCAAAACAGCGATACCACCTGGACCATAACCTTCATATTTTAATTCAGTAAAGACAGCACCGTCAGATTCTCCAGTACCTTTTTTGATTGATCTTTCAATATTATCTTTCGGCATGTTAGCCGCTTTAGCTTTTTCAATAGCACTTTTAAGGGCTGCATTATATTCAGGATCTCCGCCGCCTTCTCTTGCAGCAACCATGATATAACGACCTAACTTAGTAAAGATTTTTGCTCTCTTAGCATCCATCTTACCTTTTTTGTTTATGATAGTACCTATTCTACCCATAAATTCTCTCCTATCTTAAATTATTTCCTTTCATATCATACCACAATAAATCACTGACGTAAACTTATCTAGGCTTGTTTTCCTTGATAGACTATTATATAATCAAAAGTGGTTTGTATTTAGAAAAGGAAAATAATAATGAGTATATTAACAGTTAAGAATTTAAGTCACGGTTTCGGTGACAGAGCCATCTTCAATGATGTCTCATTTAGACTTTTAAAAGGTGAACATATCGGTCTTATCGGTGCTAATGGTGAAGGTAAATCTACATTTATGAACATCATCACAGATACATTAATGCCAGATGAAGGTACTGTTACTTGGTCTAAAAATGTCCGTGTTGGTTATTTGGACCAGCATACATCTTTAGATGCAAGTATGACCATAAGAGATGTTTTAAAAACTGCTTTTCAATACCTATTTGACTTAGAAGCAGAAACACACAGAATTTATGAAAAAATGGGTGAAGTGTCTCCAGAAGAGCTGGATGAATTAATGGAGGAAGTTGGTAATATTCAGGACATCCTTACCAATAACGATTTTTATATCATTGATTCAAAAGTTGAAGAAATTGCAAAAGGTCTTGGCCTTACAGATGTAGGATTAGACAAGTCCGTACATGACTTATCTGGTGGCCAAAGAACCAAAGTACTTCTGGCAAAACTTCTACTAGAAAAGCCTGATATCCTATTACTGGATGAGCCGACTAACTACTTAGATGAAGTACATATTGTATGGCTAAAAAGATATCTACAAAATTATGAAAATGCATTTATCTTGATTTCACACGATATTCCATTCTTAAATGAAGTCATTAACTTGGTCTATCATATGGAAAACCAAGAGCTTAATAGATACGTTGGTAATTACGATGACTTCATGGAAGTTTATGAAATGAAGAAGTCTCAATTAGAAGCTGCTTATAAGAGACAGCAACAAGAAATCAACAAACTTGAAGACTTTGTTGCTAGAAATAAGGCAAGAGTTGCAACAAGAAATATGGCCATGTCACGTCAAAAGAAGCTTGATAAAATGGACAGAATTGAACTTGCAAGAGAAAAGCCAAAACCAGAGTTTCACTTTAAATATGGTAAAACACCGGGCAAGTTAATCTTTGAAGCAAAAGATTTAGTCATTGGTTATACAGAGCCTTTATCAAAGCCACTTAACTTACTTATGGAGCGTGGTCAAAAGGTTGCTATTACAGGTGCTAATGGTGTTGGTAAAACAACTTTATTGAGATCTTTAATAGGTGAGTTAAAAGGACTAGAAGGATCTGTTGAAAGAGGTCTTAAACTAGATATTGGTTACTTTGAACAGGAAATTAAAGAAGCCAACTACAATACTTGTATTGAAGAAGTCTGGGCTGAGTTTCCTTCATTTACACAATTTGAAGTCCGTGCAGCACTTGCTAAGTGTGGTTTAACAACTAAGCATATTGAATCAAAAGTAGTTGTATTATCAGGTGGTGAACAAGCCAAGGTTAGACTTTGTAAACTGATTAACTCTGAAACAAATGTCCTTGTTCTCGATGAGCCAACCAATCACTTAGACCAAGATGCTAAAGATGAATTAAAAAGAGCCTTAAAAGAATACCGTGGCTCAGTTTTACTCATCAGTCATGAACCTGACTTTTATAAAGACATCGTAACAGATGTTTGGAATCTAGAAGAATGGACAACTAAAATATTCTAAAAAAATCTAGCCAATTCGGCTAGATTTTATTTGTTAGTTCTTTAATTTCTTCAGGTGTTGGAAAACGCCCTACTTCTTTTTTCGAAAAAATCAACTCACCATCTAAAACCACTTCAAATACACCACCAGATGATGGTATAATTTTCAGTTCAGCAATTGCGTTTTTCTTGTTTTCTAAAAATACACTTGCAAGGCTAACTGCCTTTGGCGTGTAACCTCACGATGTACAATATTCAATACTTACCTTTTTCATTCTTTCACCTCTATTTCCATAAAATCAAACTTCACTACATCAAACAGACCCTTGTCTGTCAATTTCAAATCAGGTATAACTGGTAGAGCCAAGAAACTAAGTGTCATAAATGGATCAATCTTGTCATTTACACCAAGCTTATCATGGGCTATCTGTAACAATTCCTTTAATCTTTCAGCAACAAACTCCATAGGCCTATCTGACATCAAACCTGCAATCCTAAGTTGTAGTGAGTTGACCTCACCATCTGAAACTACTGCTATACCGCCTTCAAGTTTCTCAACTTCTTGAATCGCCTTTAACATATCTTCATCATTGTCACCTATAACAATCAAGTTATGAGAATCATGACCGATTGTAGTAGCTATTGCACCACCAGACAGTTTGAAGTTTTCTACAAGACCAAGACCAATGTTTCCAGTAGCATTATGTCTTTCAATAACAGCAAGTTTTACAATATCAATATACTTGTGTTTAACGAAATAACCATCTTCCAAATGAACTTTTCTGATATTTTTCTCAGTCACAAGACTGAATGGCAATACGCTGATGACATTAACAATATCAGAGTCCAACTTGATTTTTAGATCCTCTTCTTGAACAGGCTTTAACTTAACGGTTTCTACTACGTCAGAAGTGTCAGTCTCCTCTACTTCAAACAAAGCCTTGTTGTTTTCAGCCACCTTGACACCATTTTTATAGACCTGTTCTATGTTAAATGTCTTTAAGTCATCAATGACAATCAGGTCTGCATCATAGCCAGGTGCAATTGCACCAATATCTCTTAGATAATAACATTCTGCAGTATTGATAGTAGCCATCTGAACAGCTGTAATAGGGTCAATACCAAGTTCTATGGCCTTTCTGATAGAAAAGTCAACATGGCCTTCTTTTAAAATGTCCTCAGGACTCTTATCGTCTGTACATAAGGTACACCTTCTAGAGTTACTCTGAGTAACACCTTGAACTAAAGTTTTTAGATCACGCGCGGCAGACCCTTCACGAATAGCGATATACATGCCACGATCAAGTCTTTCTTTCATTTCATCTAAATTAGAACATTCATGATCTGTTTTAACGCCACCTATCATATAGGCATTTAATGACTTGCCTTTAATCATAGGGCCATGACCATCAATGATTTTCTTTTGTGCAATCATCATTTTGTCAATGATGTCCTCACGTCCACTTATCACACCTGGGAAGTCCATTAACTCGCCAAGGCCAAGGACGTTGGTTCTATCCATTAAAGTATCTAGATCTTCTGCTAGAAGTTTGGCACCTGATGTTTCAAATGGTGTAGCCGGTACACACGATGGCAACATGAAAAATGCATTAAGTGGTGTTTTTTCCACTGACTTCATCATAAATTCAATGCCTTTTAAGCCACATACATTGGCTATTTCATGAGGATCTGCCACTATGGTTGTTGTTCCTCTTGGAATAACGACACGTGCCATTTGAGCAGGCGTAACCATTGCAGACTCAAGATGTTCATGACTGTCAATCAAGCCTGGTGCTACATATTTTCCTTTCATATCAACTTCTTCTAAACCTTGATAATCACCGATACCAATGATTTTACCTGAGTCAATGGCAATATGTCCTTCATTGACCTCATGAGAAAAAACGTTGATAATCTTACAGTTTTTAAGAACAAGCTGAACCTTGTCTCTCCCTGCTGCCAAATCAATCCGGCGTTTAACTCTATCACGACTTGTCATGATAACTCCTTTCTGAAAATTTATAGACGATTTCCCATAGTACTTCTTCAAATATATTTTCCATATCCTTGGCGCCTATATTTGCAAGTCTATGGCTACTGTTGTAATTATGAAACACTTTTCTTAACTCATTTTTTAAATACTCATCTAAGTCGACAGGATGTCCAATCATGATATCTTCTAAATCCAGACTCCTGATAATTCTTGTAGACGGCAGTTGAATGGCTATCTTATAATCCTTGTAGTAACCGTTTTCAACGACTGCACCGACAAAGTATGAAAACTCTAATCTTCCACCTTCAATTTCACACGTTACTCTGTCGTAATCCATATGGGTAAAATCACCATGCTTCAATCTGAGTTCATAAGGAATTTCATTGTACCTAAAATTGACCTTATCAGGTGACAGATGATAAGATTTCATTTCTAGTAGACGTTCTTTCATGTAACCTTTTACAAGAAAAGATGCATCTACTGCTACAAGATATGGCATAAGATAATCATCATATTGAAGATTAATAACATGACAACCCAATGTTTGAGAGTGATAGGTTGCCTGATCTACTGAGTGTTTAAGAATTTTTTTAAAACATTCTGGCAGATTACTTGAATAGATATCCTCAAGGTTAGTAAAGGCTCTAATCTTGTAATGGCCGTCATAGGATATACCTTTTAACTCCTCCAAATGAGATATCAACATTTTGGGACGCAAAAGATCCCCTAACATTTCATTATTGTACCCTTCTTCATCCACAAGTAGCCAGTTTTCAATCGGTAATCCCATCAAACACTCTTCAAAGTCCGCTGGTTTAAATCGTTTAATCATATTATCTCCCATATACCCAATAAGTCACCTTTAAACACAGAAAGGGAAACACAATGTTTCCCTAATCATTAAAAGGTCTTGGCATAGGCGGCATCACGCGTTTATGTTCTGTCACTCTATTCATTCTTTCAATTACAAGCTTGTCCTCATCTGATACAAAGTTTCCTTCAATATAAGCATCAATGGCATCATAAGTAACGCCCATTTCCTCTTCATCTGTCTGACCTTCCCATAGACCAGCTGAAGGCTTTCTATCAATAACCGATTGTGGGACTCCAAGATATTTTGCCCACTCGAATACTTCTCTTTTAGTCAGTCTTGCAAGTGGAAGAATGTCCACACCACCGTCGCCATACTTGGTGAAATAGCCAGTAAGAAGCTCTGCAGCATTGTCTGTACCTGCTACTAGATAACCCATATCGTTACCAACTGTATAAAGAGTAGACATTCTTAGACGCGCTCTTAAGTTGGCGTCTGTCAAACGGCGCTTTTGTCCTCTATCACCTAATGCATCATTAACCTTATTAAAGATGTTGTCATGAGCCTCAGTTAAATCTACCTCTATGTAATCAAGACCACATGCTTCAGCTACTGCAATACCATCTTCTTTATCTTTATCATTACTTTTACATGGTAAGATCACGCCTATAGAGTTTTCCGGAAAGGCTCTTTTAATCAAGCAAGCTACTACAGATGAATCAATACCGCCTGATAAACCTACCAATATACCATTTGTATGAGAAAGTTCTACTTGTTCTCTTAACCACGTTACAACATGTTCTACACGTTTTTCAATCATTTCTATTCTCCTTTTATCCAAACACCATCAGATATGGCTAGCATTTCTTCATCACCTAACACAATATCTGCCTGATCATTTGTCATATCAATTATTTTATTTTTAAAAGCTTCCACATCATCTATTGCAATATACAATAAAGTTTGAACACCATCTGTATAGATGGTATCTCTTAGCAAGAACTTTTCATTTTGACTTAGATAATTTTGAAACTTACCATGTAAGGTGTAATTCATACTTACAGATACTTCTTGATAGGCTATCATTTCAATGACTTTGGCCTCTTTTAAGGCTGACTTGGCAGACTGGCTATAAGCCCTTACAAGACCACCTGTACCTAATTTTACACCACCAAAATATCTAGTCACAACAATGACAACATTGGTAATACCTTCATTCTTAAGAATATTAAGAATGGGAACACCTGCTGTGCCTGATGGTTCACCATCATCACTGTACTTTTGCACTTGAAATCTATCCCCAAGAACATAAACCGGTACATTATGATTGGCATCCCAGTGCTTTTTCTTTATCTCTTCAATAAAGGCTTGTGCTTCTTCAACAGTCTCAATAGGTTTTGCATAACCTATGAACTTTGATTTTTTTATAACATCAAGACTCTCAGCCTCTTGAAAAACAGTTTTAAAATTCATATTCCACCTAAAATAACTCTTTCAAATCGTCCTTTAAAAACTCCTGAACTTCAAAGTCATAGCCTTCAGGTCCCTTAAAGAAAAACGACCTTAAACCAATATCATCAAAGTACTTGATTTCAGATAAATCATCTACTTTTCCTACAA
Source organism: Acidaminobacter sp. JC074 (assembly GCF_022496765.1). Lineage (GTDB taxonomy): Bacteria > Bacillota > Clostridia > Peptostreptococcales > Acidaminobacteraceae > JABXKX01. The sequence continues at coordinate 263,139 of NZ_VANV01000009.1, forward strand.
AATCATCATAATAGTCTTCTACATTATCAACCGTCAGACTGATAAGTGTCCCACCTTTTCTTTCTGAATCAATAGAACCTTCTGAAGCTTTTACAGCCCCTATAAATGACTTGCCTGTCGAACGAAACACTTTGGCCCAACCTGGATCAAATACTGGTTCAAGTGATAAGACCTTCTCTAAAAACTGACAACCTTTTTCATAATCCTTAAAATATAAGAATGTTATTTGTGATGATATATTCATGGCTACCCCCTTTTCATATTTTACAATAAAAACGACATAAAAAAAAGGTTTGATGTTAGTCAAACCTTTTCCTATTATTGCATTTCTCTCATTATGCTTAAAATCGTTGAATCTGTCAGCTTCATGCCCTGTGCACTTAGGACACCTAAGTTTTTAATACTTTCCTCTACAGAGCCACCAACAATACCATCTTTAGGTGAAGAAATAGTTCCGTTTAAAGACCATATTGCAGCCTTAACACCTGTAGATGCAGCCGTTGCAAGCTTCAAAGCACATGAGTTTTTAGCACCATCACAAATCATTCCCGATAAGTTTGCAATCATATTTTGAATGGTACCAGCTATCTCTTGTCTTGAACCACCCAGTAACCAAGTAATAGCAGCACCTGATCCCGTTGCAGCAGAAATACCACAAGAGCATAAAGCCGATAATCTGCCTATTTCAGATTTGATGTAACAGTTTAATAAATGACTCATTGCAAGTGCCTTTGCCATTTTTTCATCACTCGTATCATACTGATCTCTAAAAGCGAGCAGTGGCAGTATAGCAGTTAAACCATTGTTACCACTACCATTAGACGACATAACAGGTAAAGAGATACCTGACATTCTTGCATCTGATGCAGCTGCAGTGTAGTACATAGCCTTGTTGGCTAAATCATCACCTAGTAAACCGTCATTAATGGCTTTTTTAGAATTAAAGCCAACACCTAAACCAAGTGGTTGCTCTAAACCTACTGCAGATATTGTAGCGTTCATCTTAAGACCATCCAATAAGAAGCCAATCTCATCAAGCGTCGCATGTTCTGCTTCATCTAGTAACTCATTTACAGTAAATGTTCTGATATCAAAATCGCAAGAACATCCAATGTAAGGATCATCTAATAAGACATGCTCATTATGTTTGATGTAAGAAAAATGATTATGTAGGCCTGATAAAACCAACTCTGTCTTCCCCATAGCAGATTCAATTTCTACAGATACATATACTTTCTCGTCTGTATCAGCAATGCCAACTTCCATCTTTCCAGATTTCATCAAGTCTTTTGCATCTTTGATTTTTGCAATTTCAATGGTCTCATAGATCTTTAAACCAAGTTCTGCATCACCTGAAACAGCACCGATTGCACTGGCCATTGCAATACCAACCTCATCAGTTTTAGGAATACCTACCGACAGGCCATTTTTAAATATATTAGGACTTACGTCTACTTTAATTTTGTCAATTGATGTATGCTGACCTGCTTGTCTTGCCTTAGCTACTGCTAAAGTAACTGCAACTGGTTCTGTACATCCCATAGCTGGTTTTACTTCTCTTTTTAATAAATCTATCAATTCAATTCTCATAATTTATCCCTCCGCCTTTATATTACGCAAAGTGCGTGCCAACTTATAGATGACTTATCGAGGGTGTTTAGTCTCATTTTGAGATTGATCGCAAAAATTAATAGTCTCACATTGAGACTATTCTCAATATGAGACTACAAATCGTAATACTTAATTTTTCTATACAGGGTAGCTCTTGAAATACCTAAAGCCTGTAAAGCTTCCTGGATACCAGTCTTATCTCGACCAAACTGTTCAAGTGCTCTTTCTATTTCTTGTTTTTCTAAGTCTTCTAAATTTCTTACATGACACTGACATGATACCTTAGCAGAATAAGATTTTAGTTTTTCAGGTAAATCCTTAAATGTAATCATATCAGAAGTTGCCATATTAACAGCATACTCTATGGTGTTTTCCATTTCACGAATGTTACCCTTCCAGTCATGAGCTTCAAAGAAAAGTATCACTTCCTCAGAAAAACCTAGAATATTCTTTTCAAGCTTTTGACTGTAGCGCTTTAAAAAGAAGTCCGATAGTTCATTTAAGTCATCTAAGCGCTCACGTAAAGGTAACAACATAATTGGAATGACGTTTAAACGGTAATACAAGTCAGACCTAAACATTTTTGCTTCAATGAGTTCATCAAGATTTTGATGGGTTGCAGCAATAACCCTTACATCTATAGGAATAACACCCTTACCACCGACTCTTTCAACTTCCCGTTCCTGCAAGACCCTTAAAAGCTTGGTCTGCAAGTGAATGGGCATATCGCCAATTTCATCTAAAAATATTGTACCACCATCTGCAAGTTCAAACTTACCAGGCTTGCCACCCTTTAAGGCACCTGTAAAAGCACCATCTGCATAACCAAACAGTTCACTTTCAATCAAACTCTCAGGTATAGCTGCACAATTGATGGCTACAAAAGGTTGATTTTTTCTTTTAGATTCATCGTGTATAGCCCTTGCAAAAAGTTCTTTACCGGTGCCTGATTCACCTTGTATCAAGACTGTAGAATCTGACTTAGAAGATAACTTGGCCTTATTGATGACTTCAGTTATTTGAGGACCAGAACCTATGATATGATCAAAACTGATGGCATGTTTCATGTTGACTAGATCATTCATCTCATGGATCAAATCCATTTCCTTTTTAAAGGTTACAACGGTCTGTTCAAGTTTGCCATCAATAATAATAGGTCTTGTTTGGTAAATGAGTCTCTCTTCCCTGCCATTTAAAGTACAAGTAATATGATCACTTACTGTCTGTTTAGAAGTCGCAGAAAAAGGCAAATCACAAGACTTACTCTCTATATTTAAGAGTTCCTTTGCAACTTGATTGTACCTAACTATTTTTCCATTTGTATCTATTGAAACCACAGCTGTGTCTATGTAGTTAAATAAAACCTCAATCTCCTTTGATTGAGTTAACATGATTTCCTGCTGACGGTTTTCTAAAAGCTTCGACGAAATCAATTTAGCCATTTGCTTTAAAAAGTTTAGAAGGTTTAACTTATTGTTAAGCACTTCATCTCTTTGAAACTCATCAAATGCAACAAGTCCAATAATGCCAACGACCTGATCTTCTAAGAATATAGGACAACAAACCTCAGCATACTCTCTACACTCTACTCTATTCTCGCAATCAAAACAGACTTCTTCTTCACGTGGTGATTCCACAATGTACTCATGCCCATTATGAAGGGCTTTATAAAAAACAGAGTTCTTGGCAACACGTTTACCAATTTGGTCGGTATATATCCCTGTCGCCGCAATTCTGTTGTAATCTCTGTCAATAACCGTTACGTCTACTTGAATCACAGAATGAATAGCCGATATAACACCTTCAATGGTTTCTTTTATACGAATCATTTCACTCATGACAACTTCCTTATTATATCTTCTAAACAGGCCGCTACGCCGTCCTCTACATTACTTAGTGTTATATGGTCAGCAACCTCTTTTAACTTTGTGTGACCATTTTCCATGGCAACACCTAAGCCAACACCTTTTAGTATTTCAAGATCATTCAAATCATCTCCAAAGGCGATTATTTCTTTTATACAAATAGCCTCTTTATCAGCCACCCATTTAATGGCGTCATACTTAGAGACACCCATAGGCATAATTTCTATGAGTCTGCCATGATCGGTTTGAATCATATTACATAAGTGACCAAATTGCTTTTGCAGTTTATCATAATCCAATGACTCTTGATTCATAATAAGAATCTTACAGACTTTTTTATAATCAATGTTTTCAATAGGCTCATAGTCTATTTTAGGCCACAAGTCCCTTAAATTGAAATTACAATATATCTTATCATTCGATTCAATAGATACCTTGATAGACACGTCCATAGTCTCAACCATTTGGATAATCTCTTTTACAAGTTTATCATCCATGTTAATTTCATGGATGATAGATTGATTATAAAAGATCATGGCTCCATTGTAACAGATGCAGTAACCACCTAATAAGTCTTCAGGCACCCTACCAAAAGTAAACCTAGGTGGTCTGCCTGTGGCCACAACTGTTTCTATATTATTTTGATGACAAGACTTAATAGCCGTCATATTTCTTTTGCTGACTTGGTCTTGATCGTTAAACAAAGTACCATCTAAATCTAAGGATATTAATTTATACATAGAGCCTCCTATAGCCCATTTTACATGATTTCATGCATACTAACAATTGTCTTTTGCGTAATCGAAAATCTTCTTAAATATATCATCGTAGTAATCGTTTTTAAATCCTTCTGCATGACACGATGCATGAGGAGACATAATAAGGTTAGAGTATTTTGATAAATCGTATTTAGATGGAAACTGACTGCCATCTGAGGGATACTGATACCATACATCTATTCCAGCGCCATAAAGTAGACCTTGATCAAGCCCCCTATAAAGCACTTCTTCTTCTAAAACCTCACCTCTAGATACATTGATGATGACCTTGCCTTCTAGGTAAGGCAAATGAGACATGTTTATCATACGCTCTGTTTCATCCGTCAAAGGACATGTTAAGTAGATTATGTCAGATTTTTTGATCAAGGCATCAACTGACTCAACGTAGACATCCGCTAATCCCTTATCAAGGTCTCTTTCTAGATTGATAATTTCACAATTAAAAGGTTTTAGATAATTCAGTAAATCCTTGGCGATATGGCCCATGCCAATGATGCCACATGATTTATTCTGGAGCGACTGCCAAAACTCTTTTCCCCAGTTTTCTCTTGTCAGCCAACGCCCTTCATATCTTAAAGCATGGTCATAAGTCACCAATTTGCCTAGTAGAGACAGAGTCATAGAAAAGGCTCTTTCTGCAACCAACTTTGACTTCGCATGAGTATTAAAAACTACTATGTTTTTTTCTTCTAGATCATTTAGAGGAAATCTATTTTTACCTGTAAAGGGTATAAAAACCGCTTTAATCTTAGAATGATAATAATCATCTGACCATCTAGTAATCAAAAACAGTTCTGCATCCTCATATACATCAACAATTTCTAAATAACTAGGCAGCGTTTTTCTTAACCTTTCTTCTTGAAAATCGTTGGACCTACCTATGCTGACAAATAAATTCATTGAAACCTCCACTCTAGCTATTCTTATAAATATTATAGCCGTATATCACCGGAACCACAATGAAGATTATAATGTATCCAAACCAAACAAAAAAAGGACCAAAAGGATAGCCAAATATATCGATGTTTGTCTTAAACCAAATAAAACAACACACAAGATAAATTAATTCTCTGTACTTATATCGATTCGATTCCTTCACCAACCGGTAAGATTGAAACAATGCAAATAATAAAATGATTATTATGAAATTCTGAAGAATAGAACTATTGGTGTAGAAGTATCTATCATGCATGTGAGATACATGCAAGATCCATTCATGATCTGGTATTTGGTCTAAACGAGAACTATATATCCCCTCTTCATTTTTCTTCATCTTGATATTGCTTTTAAATGATAGGTCTTTAGGAGCATCTATTTCTAAATTAACAATTGCATCCCCCTGCCAATAATTTGCAGGTGTCAAGTAATATTCAAAATCATACACACCATTGATATTTGAAGCTGATCTGTTAAAACCAGAAGATGGTACATAGTTGATGACAAGTGTTTTTTCTTCGCCAGCATCAAAACTTAGGGGAATCTTAGCAGTATCAAATCTCATGTCTCTAGTCTGATAATCTTGAAGACCAAGTGGTGCCCAATCAATATTTTCAGGTAAAGGTTCTGTGAAGATAGCCTTTGTGATATCTTCTTCCTCAAAGTAGATATGTCCTGTTTCAATCACAGGCAAGACAAAGTACATGACAGTATCTTCAGCATCACCTGTACATTTCATTTTATACGTCACTGTTACTTCTGCCACTAGATTATCATCAAAATAACTATTGATACCAAACATATAGCTTGAGTATTCTGTAGGTTTGCTTGATAACTTATATCTTACTGTTTCTTCTGTAAGACTGATGCCTGAGTTTTCATCAATTTTTAGAAGGCCACTACCACTGCCTTCTTCGTAAGTTGGCAAACCATTTGCAAAAACTGGCGATATTGTCAACACTAACATAAGTATGATTAGGCTAAATCTCTTCATCACTCAACCTTCTTCTTCTTAAAATATGCAGAAAGGAATTCAACTACTTTCATCACTAACTTACCAAAACCTAACTTAGAACCTATAAATTCTGCCAATAAACGCCATAAATAAATTTGAATCACCATAATCAAAATTGCTGCTACAAACATGAGTATATCTCTTATCAAAATAGTTTCCTCCTATAATCTACCAATATCATAGTACATAATAGCTTCAGGAACAAGTAAGCAAACATAAGCTTAATGAAACCTAAAGAAAAGCCCTTATACAATTGTATAAGAGCCATTTATTACTTGTATTCTTTACCGATATACTCCGATGTAAACAGAGATAATATTGAGCCGTATTCTAATTTGAACTGGACAATATCTCCTACTTTGTAACCGCAACCAGTTACATCCCACATCATATGATCTGAAGATGATCCAAATAACTCAATTCTTTCATCAAGTGGAATCAATGTTGTTGGATCAACATCTTGTCTACCTGCAGCCATAATAGCACGCATTCTTTTGCCTTTATCCACAAAAGATGGTTTGTTACCGAATGCGTCCATGCCAATTTCTCCTGTTGGTACAGTATCTTTTTCTTTAAGCTCAATAATTTCAGCTTCAAAGATAAATGCATCATCATGCATGCCTTCTACAAGCTCACCATATGCTGTTTCACGACCCAGAACCAGGATTTCACCCATTCTTAAGTTTGTGATCCCTTGAGGTAATCTTCCTTGAGGAAGTAGATAGAAACTAGATGAATTACCACCAGATACAATTTCTAAATGATGATTATATTGATCTTTTACATGCTTTGCAAAATCAGCTAATTGACCTAGGTTGTCTTCATTTGGTACAACACCACCATAACATGTTAAGTTTACACCAATACCATGTAACATGATGTTGTCCATCTTTAAGATAGCCTGAACAGTTTCATCAAATTGAGCTGGTAAAATACCTTCTCTTAAGTCACCTAAATCAATCATTAAAATGATTCTGTGGATTTTCTTTTTTGCCATAGCAGCAATATTTAAAGCTTCAATGGTTTTTAGCTCTGAATTTAAACTGATATCAGCATACTGAACCACGTCATCTACTTGACTGATCATAGGTAGTCTCAATAAAACCTTTGGTAAGTCAAAGTCCTTAAGCTTTACCAAGTTTTCAATTCTTGAATCAGCAAAGTACTTGATGCCACCCTTCATTTCTGCTTCAGCTATTTCTTTAGCACCACAAAAAACTTTTGTAACACCCATTATTTCAACACCTTTTTCTGCACATGCTTGTGCAACAATCTTAGTGTTTTCTTCAACTTTCTTTAAATCTACAAGAACTTTTGGATACATTTAATCCTCCAATATTTCTAAACTCTTCTTAAGTAAATAAAGAGCAGCTTCATCATTTTCTTTTGACAAGACACCTAATGATGCCATGATATAATCATTGTCTATTAGAATCTCCGCTTCCGGTGTTGGCAGAAGCTTGGTACCATTGTTACAAAGTGCCACACGCTTAAGAAGCTCCATTCTATTAGGTAGTCTTGTTAAAGCACCACCCGTACCAATGATGTATTTTACATCCGTTAAGTCTTTGCCTTCAGCATAAGTCTTTTTACCACCGCCTGCAAACAAGTCTCTATAACCCCCTGCATGACGCTTTGAAGATACTTCTACAGCCTCTTTTGTCAGTCTTTCAACAAACTTAAACTGACATTCAGATTTAGGAATCGGTAAATGACCATCAATCAACTCATTAAGTTGAACCTCAGTTTTAGATAGGTCTTTAGCTAAGTTTTCAAGCGTGATCATCTCAACAATGTTTTTCATGTTGACATAAACACCTAAATCGCCTTCAACAGTTCTTTTGGCAACCGGTTCAGGTGCTAATAAATGATTTGATATTTCTTCATTACCTTCTGTAACAGAATGAATATCTGTTGTTGCACCACCAACATCTAGAGTCATTAAATCACCAATATGGTCTTTTAACAATTTAGAAGCTTCCATCACAGCACCAGGTGTTGGTATAATTGGCCCTGTTACCATTTCTCTTACTCTAGACATCCCAGGTGCATGAACAATATGCTCTTCAAATACATCTTGAATAACTTTTCTAGCAGGCTCAACATTTAGCATATCTATTTTTGGATACACATTATCAACAATATAAAGTAAATCCAGCTTGTCATTTTCTTCGAATATCAACTTGATTTCATCGTGATTTTCGATGTTACCAGCATAAATAACCGGTACTCTTATATCCATTGCAGCAATCTTTTCTGCATTATCAAGCGCCGTATCTCTTTCACCATAATCCACACCACCTGCAAGCAAGATGATATTAGGATTTATGCTTTCAATTTTTTTCATATCTGTACGTCTAAGTTTACCTGCCGTAATCATGTGGATGTTGGCACCAGCACCTAAAGCAGCTTCTTTGGCAGCTTTTGCTGTCATATCATAAACCAAACCATGTACAGTCATCTTTAATCCACCAGCAGCAGAACTTGTAGCAAGCATCAAGTCATAGACAACTTCATCTGCACCTAAAGACTCTTTTAGTGAATCAACCGCATTTTGTAAACCAATATTAACATCACCTTCTAGAACTGTTGTCGGCGCTTGACCTTGACCAACAAATTCAGGTGCTGAAGATAGGTTTCTAAATGCATTTACAACAGTTGTTGTACTGCCTATTTCAGCGACTAAAATATCAAATTTCATAGGCCCTCCTTTAAAAAAAGGTTCCTTACCCTAAGTAAGGAACCTAAAGTATACAATTAAGCTTCTTTTTGAGCTCTTCTCTTAACGAAGAATGAAGCAACAGCTTGACCACGATCTGATTTACCAAAACCTTGATCCATACCGTTTTCAACTGCAATTTCTGGTGTAACTTGAGTACCACCTGCACAGATGATTAACTTGTCTCTAACACCTTTTTCAATTGCATATTCATGAATTCTCTTCATGTTCTTGTAGTGAATATCATCATGAGAGATGATTGTTGATGCTAAGATACCATCTGCATTAAGCTCGATAGCAGCATCTACTAATTTCTCAACTGGACAAGAAGTTCCTAAGTACTCAACATCAATACCCCACTTCTCGATACCACCATGCTTGATATCAATTACTTCTCTAAGACCAACTGAATGCTCGTCTTCGCCAACTGTCGCAGCTACTAATAACATTGACTTATCTTCGATTGCTTCTCTGATTTCATCTTCTGTTAATACATCTGGAAGTGGTGGAATAACAAGGTCATTTAAGTCTATGTGGAAGTCCACTTTACCTTTAACTTGAATTCTTGAACCTTCGATTGGGTGAAGTACTTCTGCATGAATAACTTCAACGTCAGTTAAGTTCATTTTCTTAGCAAACTCAACACCAGCAAACTCAGCAGTTCTAGGATCAGTTGGAAGTACCATTTCAACAGTTACAGTACCATCAGCTAACCACTCAACTTCTGGCTTGATTAAGTTGGTGTTTCTGTATTCTTCTTTCTCGTCTAAACGCGTGTTAACATTATCAACTTCGTCTAACTCGTCGATGAATACAATCTTATCTGGATCTTCTAATGTACAACCGCCTATAGCGTCCGCAGGATTAGCTAAACCATATTGCTCGATATTGTTGTTACCATAGTGAGCAGTAACTGGAGCAAAGTAGTCAGCATCTCTTTCGAATACAGTACCAGCACCGATACCACCTTCGATTTGACGACCAATACCGTCACCATTTCTTTCTGGGTATTTACCAGAGTCAACGAAGAAACCTTTTTCAACAGCTTCGAAGTAACCGCCAACTTCTAATAACTCTTCTAAGTATAATACAGCTCTTTCTTGTAATTCTCTTACTTGCTCTGGTAAGAATCCTTCTTTTTTAAGCTCTACCATTTCAAGTAAACCATCTAAACCAACTAATGTTTGCTTAGCAGTATCACAAGCTTCGATGTTGAACATATGCCATGGTACGTTTCTACCTTCATCAGGTGTGATTGTAGATTGGATATCAGCAGATGTTAACTTAGAAAGCATCATGTTCATAACGTGAGTTACAGTCGCTTCTCTAGAAGATGAAGTGATGTACTTCGTGTTTTGTTGTGCTCTCATTCTGTACTCTGTAAAGAATTCTCTTAAAGCTACAGCGTATGGTAAGTCATACTTCGTACAAGGCATTGGTGCAGCAGTCGGAGGTACAGTTGAAAGACAGATGTTTTCTTTCTTCATACCAACCTTGTGTGAGAAGATAGAGTTAAGACCATGTTGAACGATAAGTTCAGGCATAACTTTCCATGCATCTCTAGCTGTTGCATTGGCATTATGTGCACCATCGATTTGTGCCATATCAGCCCATGCCATTACTTTTTTAGATTCAGCAGCATCAACGAATGATCTAACCATGTTGATGTTTCTGTATAATACGTTGTATTGTGGATCCTGGTGAGCACCGTTAACGCCTTCTTCAGCAAACATAACAGCGATATCTGGACCAGCAACACCAGATACATATGAATGGTAGTTAATTGGTCTACCTACTTCATCTTCAATGAAGTCACATGCTTTTCTGTGTGCTCTAACTTGCTTTCTTGATACTGGCACACCACCAATACCTTGAGGCGTACCTTCAATTAAGCCATCAAAGTGAGATTGACCAGCAGTTCTGATAACCATGATATGGTCAGCGCCATGCCAAGCAGCCATTCTCATTCTTCTAATATCATCCTCAAATCTACCAGATGCAATCTCAGTTGTGATTGTCTCTTGTGGTTGAGGGTCTAAGTTGTTAAAATATCTAGTTGCAGCAGAAATACCGATTGAGTTCTTTAAAGGCTCTGAACAGTCAGAGTAAGTATGCTCACCGATTTGTAAGTTTTCTACCTTAGTTCTCCAAGTCCAGCCACGTCTTTTAGGTCTGTAAGACTCAAGATCAGAAAGAATTTCTCTGATATCCATTTTTTCATTAATATCATACTTTTTCATTATTTCTGACCTCCTTTGAAGATAGCAACTGCATCATCCCAGTGCTTACCATCAAGCATTTCTAAACCAGCTTGACGAAGTGGAATATTCTTTTCTTTTGAAATTCTGTAGATGACATGTCCACAGCCTTTACCCATTAAACCTCTATCAATACAAGCTTCCACTAATGGCTTTGCTTCAATTGATGAGAAACCCATTCTTAATAATACCGAACGCTCAACCGCTGGTGAAGTATGAGTTTTTGCAAGATCTAATAATGGGTCAACAGCCTTCTCAGCTAACTCCCAAAATCTTTGCTTTAGTTCTTCATTAGATAGATTTTCTAAATGCTTTCTGCGCGCTTGATAATCATCTTCTCGCTTTAAATAACCTTTCATTTTCCCTCCTAATACGTCTACTTAACAGTTACATTTAAATCTGCTAAAGCTTCCTTCACAAAGTCTTCAGTAGAATTTGTTTCTGCAACTAAGAACTCTAAATCACTTTGAGAAATCTCAGTGTAAGAACCTTGATTGATAGCATTCTTAACAAGTGATTTTCTTATCTTTATCATATCCAAATCAACTGCTTGAATTAAATTTGGATGTTTAGGCAATACAATTGATTTTCCTGGTACTTCAGTTTGTGGTTCACCAAAGTGAATATCAATACCATTCTTTCTAGCAAAAGAAAGTTGAGGCTGAATATGTTTACCAGCACCTGTGTACTCAGTTTCCTGAACAACAATGATTTGATCTCTGTCCATTTCTTTAGCAATAGAGAATGCTGCTGCTAAAGATGTGTTACCAGCTGGACCTCTTTCAAGACCTTCGATTTGAGCCAAAGATTCTGTCATATAGAATACTTCACCCTGTTGAACAGTGACATATCTGTCCATGTATCTAAGTGGTCTTGCTGCAGATCTAGGTACATCTGAACGATCTGGCCATGTTGTAAACGGCATACCAAAACCAGTGTGACCTGTTGTAAATGATTTCTTGTTAAATTGCTCGTCACTCGCCATATGAAGACCTTTTAAGTTAACACTAGCTGCAACAACTTTTGTGTTATCAGCGCCTGCCTTGATAAGGCCTCTAGCAGTACCCGTTAAGTTACCACCACCAGCATTTGTACAAACAACCACGTCAGGATCACGACCTACTTTTTCTCTCATTTGAATAGCAAGTTCATATCCTAATGTTTCAACACCCGCGATACCAAATGGTGTATACAGTGAAGCGTTGAAATAACCTGTTTCTTCTAATAATAATAAGAATGAATAGAATAGTTCTGGACCAACTGATAATTGAACAACTTCAGCACCATAAGCTTCACACTTTCTAGCCTTTTCTACAATTTCAGGTTGTCCAACACCTTTAGAGTCATAACATTCTTGAACGATGATACACTTTAAACCAAGCATAGCTGCTTGAGAAGCTACTGCTGCACCATAGTTACCACTTGTTGCTGCAATAACACCTTTATAACCTAACTTCTTAGCGTGGTAAACCGCATTGGCTGCACGTCTTGCCTTAAATGAACCTGATGGATTAGAGCCTTCATCTTTTAAGAAGATTCTAGCACCTTTACCTTCTGGTGCACATTTTCTAGCTAACTCAGTTAAATTTCTTAGTTCATAGATTGGTGTGTTACCAACACCCGTTTCACCTTGAATGCTTTGCATTTCTTCAAGTGTATATCCTGTTTCATGCATCATTTTTTCAAAGTCAAATGCAATGGTACCAGACTCGAATACTGAATAGTCAATACCAACTGCTTTTTTCATAATCTCATTTTTACGAGACATTACAGCTTCATAAGAATTATTCATCTGCGTCACCTCCAAATAAGATCTCACGTAATTGTTGACCAATTTCTAATAATTCCGGCACATTGTCACCAAATGAGTGTTCAAATGTCGGAGCGATTTCTATTAAAGTCCCTTTTACTAAACGACCTGTATACGTCTTGACCTGAACTTCGTCACCCATGTTCGCATCATCTAATAAAAAACCTTTAACCCATGTTTCAAGTGGTACTTTTTTTGTATCATCTGGCACCTGTGGCGCACGCTCTGCTGGCGTTAAGACGATACTATGGATTTTTACCCAATCACCTTTATTCGCTTTCATTTTACACCTCTTTATAAAAGCTTGGGGCATTAAGCCCCAAGTTAATTATTTAATTCTGTCTCTGATATCACCTTGAATAGCTCTTGGAACTGGTAAGTCTAACATAGTCTTTAAACCAGGATCAGCATTGATGATTTGAGGAATCATGTTAACACACATTGCGATAGTACCTAAACCACCTTCAACTTCTGGCGTGATAGCCATGTTTACTTCTGGAGAACCTTTTAAAGTGATGTAGTCACCAGTGTTAACGCCAACTTGCTCAGGCTCAATTTGCTGTGGGTGAATCATATCGATGATTGGTTGACCAGCAACAAAACCTTGACCAGTCATGTTTACACCTGCAACATTACCAGCAGCAGCAAAACCATGTGGAGATTTTCTATCTACATCTGTAACAATTGACTTCATTTGAGTTTCAACTTTGTCAACTTTCCAACCTACAGCGTCAGCGATCATAGCAATAGACTCTTCGAAACCAACGTGACCAGCTAATGTACCATCAGCTACACCCTTATCGAACTCATCAACTGTGATACCAACACCTTGCTCTTCCATTACAGTGTGACCAAATGGAGATAGTGAGTTAACTCTCTTAGCTTCAACGTGCTCTAAGTTTGTCATACAACCTGTTAAGATTACTACTAATAGGTCCATGATTAAACCTGGGTTGATACCAGTACCTAAAATAGAAACACCGTTTGTCTTAGCAATTTCATCTAACTGCTTAGCTAATTCAGGTTGTTGAGCTTGAGGGTAAGCCATTTCTTCAGCAGTAGAAATAACGTTGATCTTTTGCTCTAAACAGTACTTAAGTCTTGGGAATGCACTCTTAGTGAATGAGTCTGTTGCACATAATACAACATCAGCAGCACCAGGATAAACAACATCTTCAATGTTTGCAGAAATAATAACTTCAGGTCTGTCACCTTTTTCAACGCCTAATACTTCAAACATGCTCTTGCCAACTCTTGTTTCATGTCTGTCACAAACGCCAACAATATCTACACCTTTTTTAGTTAATAACATTTCTGCCATACCGCCGCCCATTGCGCCGAATCCCCAAATCGCAACTTTTACGTTCTCTCTCATTATGGAACCTCCACTTTTAATATTTTTGATCACTTCTCCTTCTAGAAATGATTTATCTACGTCCGAAATTTGTATATGCAAATGCCGTGCCAACTTTTTTTGTAAGCGTTTTCCCATTTGTAGTTTTCACAAGCTGAAAGCCTTGAAAATGCTAGGCTTACTTTTGTGATATTGTCTACATGCATCAAAAAAACAAAGAACCGCAAAATATTTTGCTTTTGCATAGCAAAATATTTTGCGGTTCTTTTCATAAAATGATCCCTTCATAATCATACTGCATTTTCAACGTTTATGAACAAATACATGTTATATAAAACTATATACACAAAACGAATATTCGCTTTTCGCATCCTTTTTTAATTGGATTAATTACCATTATGCAAAATATTTTGCACTCCCTTTACAACAAATCAAACTTTTTTAACTTATATTGCAGATTTTGACGTGATAATTTTAAAATATCGGCAGTTTTAGTGATGTTTTTATCCTGTAATAGAAATTCCTGCTCAAGAAGTTTTCTTTCTAAAGACTCCAGATAAGGATTCAAACCTTCACTTAAGTCCACTTTTGTTGTTTGATCTATACCATGTGAAAAATCTAATAATTCGTCATAGTAAACAGGCAAATGTTCTTTACCCAAAACATGTTCATCTGCAACCAGGTTCATGGCTGTCTCAATAAAGTTTCTCAGTTCTCTTATATTACCTCGCCATGGATAGTTTTCAAAATGGTCTAACAAGTCTTCACTCATCATCCACACATCTTTACCAAGCTTCTCATTGAACTCATCTATAAAATAGTTGGCTAAAAGCTTAACATCATCCGGTCTAGATCTAAGCGGTGGAATCTGAATGGTAATTACATTGATCCTATAGAAAAGGTCATTTCTGAAGTTATTTGAATTTAAAAGCTCTTTAGGAAACTCATTTGAGGCAGCAATGATTCTTACATCTACAGGTACATCATCAAGACCACCCACTCTTCTTACATAAGACTCTTGCAATACCCTTAACAGCTTAACCTGTAAGGATGGATCCATAGAGTTAATTTCATCTAAAAACAAGGTACCACCATGTGCTTGTTCAAACAAACCAGGTCTGTCAACAGCTCCTGTAAAACCACCTTTTGATGTTCCAAATAATATGCCTTCTAATAGGTTATCAGGAAGCGCTGCACAGTTTTGAGCAATAAAGGGTTGACCACTCCTTGAGGATTCATTGTGAATAGACTGAGCGAACAACTCCTTACCAGTGCCTGTTTCACCAAATATCATAACACTCGAAGAAGACTTGGCTGCTGTCTTGGCAAGCTTAATGGCATTTAAAAAGGTCTTATCCTGACCAATCAAAGATTCAAAGGTATAAGAGTTGAGTCCTTCTTCAGAATGGGCTACTGGATTCAAGAGCTTTTGCTGAAGTTCAAGTATGGTAGATGACATGTGTTCTACCTTGGTTGTATTACTGGCAATCTCAACAGCACCAATGATCTTTTCATTTAAAATAATCGGATAGGTTGTATTAACGGTAGAAATCTCCTGGCCCCTTAGATTCATATAAGACTGTTTCTGAAGTTGTAGTGGCTTGCCTGTTTTAAGAACCGTCAGCAAGGTAGAATTTTCTATGGTCCAGTTTGGAAATACATCTAAGAGGTGTTTACCGATGGTCTGTGCACGACCTAGACCTTCTATCTTTTCCATGGCCTTATTATAAACTCTGGTCACCCCTTCTGCATCAACTATATGTATACCTTCTTCTATATCATGTAATATTTTTTGCATAGATGCTAAAATTAATTTTTCGTTCATATAAATCTCTCTTTCTCTTAACTAAGTCTAACATTAGGATTTTCTAAAAACAATATTAAACAAATCTAAAAGAACTATAATTCTACATTTAAAGTGGTATATTAATTTTATAAGGAGGCGAGTTATGGATAAAGATTATGAAAAAACAAACTCAAACAATGAAGAGATTACTAGGGGTAGTGATATCAACTTTGTTTTAATAGAAACAGAAGATCGTGATGAAAAAATCCTTGATGAAAAAGCCTTCCAAGAGAAATTACATCAAGAAGCTTATCTGAAATCCAAAGCGGTTTACCACGACGAACCAAAGAAAGAAGAAAAGAAAAGGTCCTTAAACAGATTTGTAGCAGCTGTCCTCGTTATTGCCATCGTAGGTGGCTTTACTGCTGGCGTAGGCTACAGAGCAGCTGATCATTACTTTTTTTCTACACCAGAAGCATCCATCCAATATATACCTGAGCTAGTGCCGAGTGTCAGCGAAGTATCTTATGATACACCTAACATCACACAAATAGCTAATGCCCTTGAACCATCGGTTGTGGCCATAACCAATCAGATTGTACAAGAGTCTTTCTTTGGTACTCAAACCGGTACTTCAGCAGGATCAGGTGTTATATTTGATATTTCAACTGAAAAAGTATATATACTTACAAATCATCATGTAATTGATGGTTCTAATGATATATCCATTTCATTCTTTGGCGACAATACATATACAGCAAAATTAGTCGGTTCAGATAAAGACACTGACTTAGCTGTATTGACTGTAGATATCGCATCTATGAATCAAATGGATTTAGATAAAATCAGACCTGTTACAATCGGTAACTCCAAGGAAATCCAAGTCGGTGAACCAGCTATAGCTATCGGTAACCCACTTGGGTATAACAATACAGTGACTGTTGGTATTATCTCTGCAGTTGATAGAGCCATTAACAGTGATTTAAACGCGCTTAATCTAATACAAACTGATGCAGCCATCAATCCAGGTAACTCTGGTGGCGCTCTTGTTAATGCAAGAGGTGAACTGATTGGTATCAACACCATAAAAATTTCTGATACAGATGTAGAAGGTATTGGTTTTGCCATTCCTATCAACTCTGCCCTTCCGATCTTAGAGGAAATTGTAGAAAAAGGTCATGTGGCCAAGCCATTTATCGGCATCTACGGTAGAGATGTGACAGAAGAACTTTCAAAAATGTATAAGACACCGCAAGGCATTATGATTGCTGATCTAGTACCAAAATCTCCAGCATCAAGATCTGAACTCAAACAGTACGACATCATTACAGAAATCAATGGTGTTTCAGTACTGACAATGGAAGAACTCAATACCACCATCAGAAACTACAGTATTGGCGATACCATTCAAATTACTGTACAAAGAGAAACTGAAGGCACTTTCAAATCTAAAATCATTGAGTTGACGATTGGTGATAGATATGAAAATAACTAAAAAAAATCAGGGAAACCTGATTTTTTTTACATTGCAATAATCGCAAGGAATATATATTGAACAACAAAGAATGCTAAAACAATTTTTGCATACTTATCAAATGTTAAAGGTACAATAGAAACACCATCTTCACTTGTTTGTCCACTTTCAATCATAAACTTTCTTAAACCAACAACGGTCAACTTAGATACTTCTTCTAATGCCTTATCAGCACTAAATAACATACTAGCAATATAGCCTGCTGTAAAAGTTGAAACCAAACCTACTGCCGGCTTCCAAATCCAAGACGCACCTGCTGTTGTACCAAATACATAAGTCACTATAAATCCTAGTATAACACCAATTGCAACGCCCTTATCATTTGCCTTAGTAGTAAACAAGGCTAAAAAGAAAGCACCACACATTGGACCTGAAATATAGGAGATATAAGAACCTACTACATCTAATATTGATCTCGTTGTACCTGAGAAAGCCATCAAGGTCACACCTATGATAACAAATCCCCAAGCTGCTGAAATAAGCATAGATAACCTTAAAGAAGCTTCTTCATTTTTCTTAGAGAAAAACCTCTCATGAATATCCTTTACATATACTGTAGACATAGAGTTTAAAAGTGAATCCACACTTGACATGGCAGCTGCAAAGACACCTGCAACAATTAACCCCACGAGACCAACAGGCATGTGATTGGCAATAAAGTCAATCATAACACCATTTGAAGATTCAAATTCTCTTCCGCCGTAGAATACAAATAACATGATACCAACAATCATAAATAAGAAATACATGATGTTCATAACAAATGCACTCATCACAAAGGATTTCTTAACCCCCTTCATAGAAGATGCTGTGAAGATTCTTTGTACCTGTCCTTGATCAAAACCGAAGTATCTGATCCACATAACGGTACCACCAATGGTAGCAGCCCAAAAGGCATTGGTTCTAGATATATCAAATGAGAAATCCAGTGCAGCTAATTTGCCAAGCTCTTTTGCCTGACCAATTGTTTCAAAGAAGCCAAGTCCTGTTTTGTTAAGAATAATGACAATTGTTAATATAAGACCTAACCACATAACAACCATTTGAAGCGCATCTGTCCAGATAACTGCCTTGATACCACCTAAGAGTGTATAAATAATTGCTGAAATAACGACGATAGGCACAACTACTTCTAATGCCCATCCAGTAAAATGCTGAATGATAAGTGCTGGAATAAATACCATAGATGAGATTTGAATAACTGAGTTGGCAATGAAACCAACCACAGTAAGCATTCTAGAATAGATACCCAGTCTCTTCTCTACATATTCATATATAGAAGTAAGTTTAAGATGATACATCACAGGCATTGTAGCCCATAATACAAAGAAAACTGCAAGCGGTACACCGATATTAACCATATACGGACTAACGCCTGACCCATATGCCCATCCTGGTGCACCGATAAACCCGTTGGCAGAAATCATAGTTGCTGCAACAGATAAACTGATAGGTAACCATGGCATCGAACGTCCTGCTAGGAAGTAATCTGATTGATCCTTGTTATCTTTACCGACAAACCAACCGAGAATTAACAGACCGATAATATATGCTATAATAATTGTTACATCGATTGTAGAAATCATAAACCATCCCTTCTAATCACCTTTAGGCATAACAAAGTTATGCCTAAAGTATTACTATTCTTCTCTTTCTTTATTTAAAGTTTCAGGTAAGAATAACCAGATAACAGCGCCTGTTACTAGTATACCCATTGCCACAGAGAATATACCAACCATACCAACTGAAGTTGCAGCGATACCTGCAATAATTGGTAATGCAAATGAAGATATAATTCTACCACCGTTGAATGAGATACCTGGTGCTAAACCTGAGAATCTCTTAGGGAATAACTCTGTATAGTATGCACCCCATGCTCCTGAGAAACCGAAACAGAAACCTAAGAAGATTGATACTACTTTGAAAGAAGATACTGCATCAGCGTTTAATCTAGTAAAGATGAATACCAATACTGCTGCAAATACCATACCGATTAACGGCTTCTTTCTACCAAACTTATCTGCAATAAAGCCCCATGAGTTGTAACCAATTAACTGACCAATACCTTGAAGTGAGTATATTGAACCAGCAGTTACAGCTGACATGCCTAAGATAGTTCTTAAGTAGTTTGTTGCATTGTTTGAGTAAGCTGAGTAAGCTGTAAAGTTCATACCAGACAATAAGATAACACCTATACCAATGAATAAGTATTTACCTTTGTACATTGATAAGTAGTGAATCTTTTCACCCTTGTTCTGAGCAGCTTCTGCATTTCTCTTTAAAGTTAACTCTTTATCGTCTGGAACGAAGAAGAATGTAAGTACTGCACCAATAACTGGTGGAATAACTGCTGTTAAAACTAATAGTCTCCAGTTATCATCACCTAACATACCATAAACTTTACCACCGAAAATCATAGCCAGTGAGAATGTTGATGTTAAGATTGCTGCTAACTTACCTCTTAGCTCAGGCTTGAACATTTCTGTTACAAGTGGTACCGCTGTACCGAATACACCACCAAGTGCAAAACCAGTCATAAATCTAGCAGCTCTCCATAAAGTGAAGTTCGTTGGTGATAATAATGGTAAGAATGTAAATGCTGAAATTAATAATGCAATTGTCATTAATGTTCTTTTCTTACCAATTCTTGTTGTTAACATACCAAATACTAATGTACCTGGGATTGTTGCAAATGACATGATTGCAAAGATTGCAGATGCTTGAGTTACCTCAAATCCAAAACCACCATCAGCAATAGCTGCTGTCATTGTAGGACGTGTAAACGTACCTAACATAAAGTTATAACAGTAGAAGAAATAGATTGTTAAAATCGATAAAAACGCCGCTATTCTCTGACCGTTACTCCTGTCTTTACCCAAGATGATACCATTATCCTCTTCGACAAGTTTTTTAGCTCCCATGTTGCCTCCTTAATATTTTATAATTCCTCATCCACATGCCCAATGTGAATTTGTCTTAAGACATCTAATCCATCATAAGTCATCCACTCTTCTTCGATCTTGCCATCGATGACTTTCACATGGTTAATACCTAAAATCTCAACTGCATTGCCTAACGGCTTTCCAAACATGCCAAGACCTTCATGTAAACCACTGATTCTCCATCTAACTGCAACGTCATGACCGTCTTTTTCTGGTCTCTGGTTACAAGTTATACGGTCAATTGTAAACTTTGCATTTGGAAAAGATGCAAATAAGCTTACTAACATGCCTTGGATCTTATGGTGACCCACTAAATCCTTATCACAAATATAGTGAATAACAGCATTTTCTTGATAGTATTTAGTTACTTCATTAAACAATCTGCAAGAGTAAATATTGTTGTATGCTTCTTTAACAAGTTCTCCTACTGAATTGTCTTTAGCCTGGTACTTCTCTGGGAAATATTGACCCTTGAAGTTCTCATCTTTGCCGAAGTGTGTTTTATTAACACCATTTGTATCTTTAGAGTTAAGTGCCATTTTCTTTGCAACCTCTACTGGATCAAATCCTAATTGTTTTACAATCCATAAATTATCACGTACTAACCACTCTTCAAAGATTCTATTGTTTTCAGCAGCACAATCTACTGTTGTTCTAAAGTTAACTTTTTTACCTGTTGCTGGACCAAAACCAGAGTCATTTAAATTTGTAGCAGTTGAAATGATTCTATGTGATGATAGGTAACCGTTTTCCCCAAATTTAGACCATACTACATTTTGTCCAATTAACTTTCTATCAGGAAAAGCGTGTAATGTTTCTAATGTTCCAGCGATAACTGATTGAATACCCACAGCATTATGAGCACCAAAATGCATTGTTACATTGTTATGATATGTGTCATAAATAACGCCAATGCCTTTTTCTTCCCAAATTTCATGTGTGATTTTCATAATATAGTCAACAAAATCATTGTAAGCCTTATCAAAGCCCTTTGGATTTTGTTTTGATTCTGATAGCTTTACAAAATCATTGTAATCATGATTGTTTACAGGATTTACTTCATTTGAATCGCCATAGTGAATCCCATATACATCTTTAGCGACTTGTTTTTTGATCTCTTTTTTTTCTGTCATGATGCCTCCTTCACTTTATATTAATATTTTATAAAGTTTACAGTATTGAAACAACTTATGAATATGCCTTTTATTTCCATAAATATATAGTGAAATTTATTACCCACCTGTCCCAAGCTATTTTTACGTAAAAAAACACTGAAAACCGTTGATTTTCAGTGTTTACTAAAAAGATACTATTAGAGTATAAAATTTGCAGTTCGTTAATCATTTATCATAGATAAGTCTGCATCCATTGAAAAAGCTCAATAAATCTCATAATGCAAATTTGTATTTAATTTCCAATATTATATAGCAGCGTTATATAAAAGTATGTTAAGCTCACCAATTAGTTGTTTTATGGTATTATTTGATGCATTTGTAAGCTTAGCCTTCATGATTCTTTCTATCAAGTAATAGTTCATTTCAAGCAAGAGTTTTCTTTCACTCTTTATAAACTCAAGGCCCAGGCCAAACTGTTTCATATGCCTAACTGCATGTGTATAACCTTCTTCTAACTCATTAAAGAGTCGATCTAATAAGTTTTGAATAGATTCATAAGATTTTACAGCTCCCTTTACCTTTAAGTAGGTATAGACAAAATCATGATACCTGCTTGAAATAATCCAGTCACCTTCTTTAAAAATAAGATCCATGTATTCAGAAGCCTTAACTAACTCATTATTTTCAAAATAATACTTGGCATATTGATTATATACATTGAAACGGACTTCACTGTTTTCAGGCATCATTTTTTCAGCCTTAACATAATAATCAAATGCCTTATCAGTACTGTTTCTCTCTTTTTCTATCTCAGCCAATCTCATATACAAAAATATTTGGCTCTCTATATCTTCATGATAAATAAAGACCTTCCTATAATAATCCTCACTCATATCTAGATTGCCAAGTTCAAAATAGGCCTTGGCCATATTCCTATACATATGGCCTGTAGTTAAGGGGCCACCGACCTTTACAAGGGTTTCATCAAATTCTGAAACAATCTTTTTAAACTCCTGGTTAGTCAAATCTTTGGCCTTCATATAAAGCATATCAGATAAGTAAAGGCCAAAACGGTCAATATACTCTCTTCCCCTCATGGTATTTACGGCCGCATCAATATAAGAATAAGCACGGTCTTTAATACCTTGATTGAAATAATAATAAGCATAACACCTACAAACGATAGCGTAGTCTTCCATAAGTTCTCTTTCAAGAATCAAGGTCATCAACTTCTTTAAAACATCACGGTCTGAAGTTTGATTATATTCATCAATGTTTAAAGAAATCGTCGTCGCAAAATGACGAATCTGTTCTTCCTCTGTTAGATACAAATCATCGAAATCCATGCCAAAGGCCCTAGTTGTGCGAATCTTAAATGTAGAAGATCCCAGTTTTTTGCTCATTAGATACTGGTTGATAGAAGATTCATAAAGATCAATTTCCTCAGCGAAATTCTTAATCGAACCATACTTTTCGAATATTTTATTACGTATCTGAACACCATGTGATTTTAATTTAATGTCATTCGTCTTAAACTTATTCATAATCCCTCCATAATTAATAGTATCAGATAATACAAAAAAAATAAATGGACTGACATGTCAGCCCATTTATTCGCATTTATTTGATATAGTCGGGGTTCAAAATTGACTGTGTTCTCTTAAAAACATCTAAACCTTGTTGCTTTAACCAGAATGGTATATCGATTAAAACCCAGTTTTCAGATAACTTGTCATCTACTCTACAGTATACATCAACAACTTGCATATCTGCATGAATACCACCAGGTAGTCCTAAGAAGCCACCAATTGGTGTATTTGATAAGTTTGGCCATCCAAAGAAACAAGCGAAGTTACCTTCTGCAAATCTACAGACATGACCATTAAACTTCTTATCTTTTAGATTGTTTCTAAATGGTAGTTGATGTTGAAGTTGGTATCTTGGAATTGTATATGATGCACCGATACCACCTGGGCCGTACCAGATCATATTCTTTTGCCATGTTCTTTCTAGAACTTCTGGTGGACATCCCATTGCACCTGAATCATTTAATGCTGATAAATCATCAACCATCTTGTTTACAAGTGCTAAAGTCTTAACACCTTCTTCTTCTGGAGCGTCTTCAAACAATAAACCATCATGATTTCTAGGACCTGGATAAACAAAGTATTGTCCAGTTGACGGCGGCAATGGATTTGCACCTGCTTGAATCATAAAACCAATAATATCTATAAATAAACCAGTTCTTGTGATCTTACCATTTTCAACACATGAAAACTCAGCATATCTTAATGAAATCATTTTACCAGTTGGTCTAATACCTAACCACTCTTCATCAAACAACCCCATAAAATGACCCATGCTCATTACCCAAGTCTCACCACTGATTTCATTTGTACCACCGATGAAGATATCTTGACGACGTTGCATGTGCTTTACTGCCTTTGTTAATGGATACCAGAAATTCTCAAGTACGTTTTCATGACCCTTTTGTTCTCTAAAAGGATAAACGCCTCTCCAATCGTAGTCCTCACTCATATATTCTGATAAGACACTTTCTAAATTTTGACCATTTGCTGCCTCTAAAGCATCAAAGTATGATCTCACCAAATCTTTTGCACTTTTATATTTTCCCATGTTGCCTCCTTGTCTTTCTAATTAATTCCATTATAGATACGACAAGTCCAATAATCAATCTATACAATTTCCACAAACTAGAAGAAATATATAGTAAATATTATTTACCCTTTTTTTATGCGGGAAAACCTTTATTTCAAGCCATTAATTAAAATCGTCAAAGTTTTATCAAAAATTTAAGCTTCTGAGATAAGTCTCAAAACCGCTATTTTCATACTATATAAGAATGACATTTTTTGTTAAATTTATATATTCAAAAAAAATATAAAGACGATGGTTCCCCATCGCCATAAGTACTATGCTTTAAACACCTCTGTGTTTTTCATTCTGATCAACTCCTTTCTTCAAAAAATTCTGTTAGTTCTTAAGGTCCTGACCAAGTTTTCAAAGTTATATTGCGCCGCGTTGTTCATAGATCACCCTTTATGAACACCTTTTAAATAACCTATCCCACTTTCTTAGTGTAAACAATTTTCTTTATAGTCTCTTCACTTAAATAAAATTGTTCAGATAATTCCTGCACTCTCACGCCAGTTTTAAACAGTCTACGGATATTTCTGTTTCTATTATCAATATCCAGTCTCGAACCGCTTAATTCACCCCAAGCTGCCTTTTTTGTTGTCTTAGGAACGTAAATTATCCCACCACTAAAATATTCTTGCAAATCCTTTAGTAGATCTGGTGGTAATAATTCCGCCGCATTCTTGTAACCCATATATAGTGCCTCCTAAATCTAATACTACCTTATTACCAATATGTGAGTTTACCGAACTCGTTGTCATTAATCCACCTCCCATCTATTTATTACATTTATAATTATAACCGAAAAATACCTAGTTTTATTTTACAAAAGTATTACACCAAAAATGACACCCTAAAGTGCCATCTCTTTTTCTTCTGTATTTGAAACAGATTTCTTTAATTTTATAGATGCAATAAAAATAATCATCATGACAATAGGTACCACATAAAGAACCGTTTCTATAGGATTACTATAGACAATCGGTGCAGCAATTGCCGGTGCTGCGGCCCAAGCCATAGAACCTACCATACCCTGAAGTCCAAATAAAGCGCCTCTTTCTGAAGCATCAACAGACATGGCTGAAGTTGAAGTAACAATCGGTTCTATACCACCTACTATAACAAAGAACAACATATATATAATTGAAAACAATACCAAACCATTGACACCTAGTAAAGCTGCTAACTTATCATACTGTGTCAGCATGGCCATCACAACAACACCTGATAAAACCAAAGTCGGTAAAACTTTAAACTTATCAAATCGTCTTGTTATCTTACCGATGTTCATAGATGCAAAGGCTGTAGAGAAACCAACCAAACCTGTTAAGAGCCCAGTCACAGATGAAACATTTTCAGGTGCTACAAACTTCTTTACAAACAAGGCCAAATAAGGTGAAAAGATTGTTCTTGAGATTCTTAAGAAGAAAAGTGTTATCAATGCTGCTATGACAGTCGGTATCAATACATTGCCATAAGACTTAAACAAAGAAACTTTTTCTTCTGTTTTCTTTTTAAGTGTTGATTTATCTTCAGATATTAAAAATGTTACCATCAAGGCCCCTATCAGCATGATGGCCCCTCCTAAATAAAACGACATTCTATAACCAAAGAACTTTGCAAATAAACCACCAATCATAGGTCCTAACGAATAACCTATAAAAGTTGAGGAAGATATAACACCAAGGGCATCAGTCAAATGATCTCTAGGTGTATTTGATCCAACAAAGGCTGCAGCTGCAGTAACTGTTCCTGTTAAAAGTCCCTGTAATAGTCTTAAAGTTAAAAGTTGATAAACATTTGACACGGCTCCCATTAAGCCGATGACGATTACAGCTGAAAACATAGCCCTTAGAATCATAAGTTTTCTACCGTATTGATCAGAAAGCTTACCCCATATTGGCGCCATGATCCCCATCGTAATGGCAGGAGCCGCTGCTAATATTGATGTCCATAAATTAACCTGGGCTTCTGATGTAACCCCTAAATCTTCTATAATATAGAGTGGTAGAAATGGTAAACCAAATCCAAAACTCATTAATGATATAACCTGTGTTGTCCATAGAATCCATAGATTCCTTTTCCAAAGTTCCATAAAGCCTCCAATACTTCGTGTATCTAAATAAAAAGATACAGGACTTAGCCTCATAAGTCAATATGATTTACACAAAGAAAAAAAATAGTCAAAAAAGACTATTTTAAATAACCGGAAGCTCTCCGTGATGTTTAATACCTGTTATGACAGACATATATCTTTTATTGTCTGCAAACTTATCTTTGTTCATCCTTAAAATAATATAAGTCACAGCCATAAATGCCAAGCCTAATAATATGGCATAGACATCATATAGTTTTAACCCCATTGATTGAAAAAGATAAATACCAGAAAATAGACCAACTAATAAGGTAATTAGTGGAATACCATATAAGAAAAATGAAGCTCTAAAGAAGTTTACATTTTCCATACTAAGTTCAACCTGGTCACCGACTTTAGCGCCAGCATGGTTGACAGCTGTCACCTGCATATTTAAAGTTTTTTCATCAAAATGACATGCACCGCAATTTTCACACGCTGTGTTTCTAGCGATATGAACATAAGCTTTTTCATCTTCTACTTTAACTACAACACCTGTTGTTATCATATCATCACTCCTATCATCACTAACTATACATTAGTATTCTAAAAAAGTAAACTATAGAATCTTATGATAGATCAAATCATCTATGTAATCACCAAGCTCAGGTTCATATTGGTGCATGACAACTCTACCACCAAGCTCAAAGCCACATTTTTCTATGGTCTTAATAGAAGCCTTGTTCCAAGAATAGATCTTTGTTCTAGCAATTAAAACACCTTGTGATTTCATATCCGCAAGTCCATAATTAGTCAAATCGGTGGCTAGATGTCTTTGCCTGTAGGTTTTTTTTACAGCACATGCTATATAACAAGCATGCGACTTGTTGCCTTCACCTCTTATCGCCCTAAACATTGCCGTAACTATATCATCTTCAACGGCTATATATAGATTAACTTGATCTGATTTTAGTTCATCTACGATTTCTTCTAAAGTATCCATAGAAGTAAAACTCATTTTTGCATCTTGGGCCTTGAGTTCAAGACAAAAGTCTAAAATCAAGTCAGCATCTTTTAAATCTGCCTTTTTATACATATTACCTCCAAAAAATTACAGTGCATATGCACTGTAATATTATTTGTCTATTTCTTTTAATCTTGTATCGATTTCATTATCAATTTCTTCTTTACGCTTATCAAATCTAGAATATTTACCAATGATAGAGTTGAAAAGATAATGTGCTGAAAGAATAGATCTTTCTTTTAACAAAGCATAAGCTCCAGCCGCAATAAGTCTTGTACGTCTATTCTCTTTTTCCATAAATTCTTGATTTAAGTATTCTAAAACTTCCTCAGACTTAGAATCTAACATATTGAAGAAGAAAGCAAGTTCAGCATTACCATATTTCTTATTGATAATATCAGTTACATAGTCCATACCCTTGTCATGACGAATCTTAAGTAGTGCTAGTAAGTCATACTTAAGCTTTCTAATGTCACCCTCAAATGGCTTATACTTGATTGTTGAATCCAACTTAAAACCTTCGGTTTCCAAATCATCAGCATTAGCAGTTGTATGTAGGTTTTCGATTAAGAAATCTGTTCCTAGTAAGTTCATTAGGAAATGATAGATGGCATCTGGATCGAAATTCTTTTCAATCATCAATAACCCCATACCAGTGATTGTGATTTGAGCGTAATATATATCACTTGTTTCAAAGTTCTTGCCATAGTTTACAATAATCTCTTTTACTAAGTCATAGTCACCTAAGTTAACAATTAACATGGCAAATAAGTTATAAGTCTTATTAATTGTATAGTTTGGTGATTTCTCCAATTGTTTGATACCTTCTTTGCAAGCATACTCAGCTTCTGTATAAATCAGCTTCACATACTCATAGAGTTTAAATTTTTCAGTTACAGGTAATTTTCTAATTCTATCTAGTTCTATATGATCTACTAGATTGTTTAATACATCGATTTTTTTCATAGGCTACTCCTTTTGTAAAAACTCTAATTGTTACTTCTATTATACCCATAAAAGATTGAAAATAAAACCAAAAGGTGATACTTTCGTATCACCTTCATTAATCTAGCTTAAATTTACTTAATTCAGTTTTTAGATGTACAGATACTTCGTTTAAGCTATCTGCAGCTCTAGCCACCTCTTCAACAGCTGCATTTTGCTGTTGCATAGTTGCTGTTACTTCTTCTGATGATGCAGCCGTTTCTTCTGAAACAGCAGAAATATTATCAATTGAAGTTACAATTGCATTCTTATCATCTTCTAAATCATGAACACTAGAAGAGATCGCATCAATATTCTTAGTTATATGGTCTACAGAAGACGAAATAGATACAAAGGCCTCATTTACCAGGCTAACTGCTTTAGTTTGTTCCTGAGCAATTTCTTTAACCTCAACCATAGAGTCAACCGTCTGATTAGAGTCATTTTGAATGTTAACAACAATTTCTCTGATTTCTTCAGCTGATCTTGAAGATTCCTCAGCCAGTTTTCTGATTTCATCAGCAACAACTGCAAAGCCTCTACCATGCTCACCAGCTCTTGCAGCTTCGATAGAAGCATTTAAGGCAAGCAAGTTGGTCTGTTCAGCAATCGAACTGATAGCATCTAATATAGTTGAAATTGATTGCGTTTTAGAATTAAGCTCATTGATGATAACTTCAATGTCTGCATTGGCTTTATCACTTAACTCTGTTCTGTTTCTTAACTCCTTAATGGCTTTAACACCATCTTGATTGGCACCAATAACTTCTTGAGTAGAAGATAATAGGACATTTGTATTTTCACTAAGCTCTTGGAATTTAACAGATAAATCTCTTGCTACTACAGCACCAGCTTCTGCATCACCTGCTTGATCAGACGCACCTTGAGCAATTTCATCAACTGTTCTTGCCACTTCATCAGAAGAAGCACTTGTTTCTTCAGCTGTGGCTGCTAAGTTTTGAGCAGATTCTGCTAATTCATCAGAAACAACTTGAACGTTTCTAATAAGGCCTGCAACACCATCAATTGTTTCTTGTAAATAAGAACCAATAGCTCCAATCTCGTCATTTGATTTAACATCTACCTTAACCGTTAAATCACCTGCTTTGATTCTTTCCATGTTTGTAAGAACTTCTTTGGTTCCCTTAGAAATAGATTTAGCAAATGCTAATGCAATTAAAGCACTGACAACCAAAGCAATAGCAATAGCTGATAAAACTGCATAAGTCAACTTACTTACCTGGTCACCAAATTCTGACCTGTTCATTGTTACAAGTACATGAATACCTGCATTTTCTACAGTCTGGAATGTAGCGAACTTATCTTCATCATTAAACTCATACTCAGAAGCTACATGTTTATCACTTTGAATCATTTTTTCAATTTCTGGAATCGGTAATGCCTTACCAACAACATCAGGATTGGGATGAGTTAAAGTTACCAAGTCCTGAGAAACTAATATTGGATAACCTGTTTCACCAATTTTTATGTTGTTTAAGATGTCAGCAATGTAGTCTATTTGAACATCCATAGCTGCCACACCATATAGTCTGTATCCAGTAGAGTTGTATATCGGCATAGATACTGTAAAGTAATAAGAACCATCTTCATTTTGTCTTGGAAGACTCCATGTCAAATCGTCATTTTCTACTGCATCTAAATAGATAGCATGTTCCGAAAGATTTTCACTCGTATTCATTTCAGGATAAGAGAATAAATCTCCTCTTGTATTGATAAAGTATACAGCTGACATGAACTCATTGGCATCATACATATTTTGCATAAGTTCAGATAATCTTTCTCTATAAAACTCACCTATGGTGATTTTTCTTACATTTGGATTAGCCCCGAATATAAGGAGTAAATCTTCATATTCCCTAAAGAAGATTTCTACACTTTTAGCTGTTTGGTTAGCAATCTCTTGTGCGTTATCTTTTGCATTGCTTTCTAGCATACCTGCTGCACTGCTTGTAGCAAAGCTACCAAGTGCATATAAGGCTAAAGATATAACCACACAAAACACGATGACTAACTTAACACCTAATTTAAACATTCTTTTCTTTTTATCTTTGTTACCCTTTTCCATTGTACCTCCTCAACTATCTTCTACCACCAGATGATAACCTCTGTACTCTATAAGACTTCCCCTTTAATTTCATTTTTCTCATAGAAGTAGCAACACTGTCAATTATAGCTGCATTGATTTCAACAATTGTGAAGTGATCTTGTACTTGAATTTTTCCTAAGTCTTTTCCTGTAACCCCTGGGAGACGTGTTATGGTATGCATAAAGTCTCCAGCTTTTAAATGCGCTCTTCTACCAGCAAAGATTTTAACCTTAGAAAACTTAACTGCCTTATCAGCCTTAAACTTAGTTCTCCTAGTTTCTTCTTTTTTAGGTTTTACCCTTTTCTTTGGTCCTTTACGCACAATTTCATAACCCAGATACTCTTGAAGCGAGATGATATTCTCACTTTCTTTGTATGAACATAAGTTAATGGCAATACCCGTTTCGTTGACACGCCCCGTTCTACCAATACGGTGAACATAGTTTTCAAACTCAAAAGGTAGATTAAAGTTTATAACATGCGACAGGTTTCTAACATGTAAACCCCTAGATGCTAAATCTGTTGCAATTAAATACTTTAATTCGCCACGTTTGAACTTAGATATCATCTTCATACGCAGGTCTTGTTCCATACCACCGTGAAGCATACCCGTCTCATTGTTCCATTTACTCATGATTTTGTAAATAGATTCAACTTTGTTCTGAGTATTGGCAAAGATAATACATCTTACAGGCTTTTCATAATCAAGCATTTTTCTTAGAAAGTCGAGCTTTTTGTGTTCTTCTACTTCATAGTAGATCTGCTCGATTTTCTTATGAATGTCCACTTCAGCCTCTATTTCAATTCTCACCGGCTCAATCATGTCATCCATAATAATATGTTCAATTTTGGATTGCATGGTCGCTGAGAATAAAAGCGTATTTCTTTCTCTAGGCATCTTTGATAGTATGTCGTGAAGTTGTTCTTCAAAACCCAGATTTAATAGTTCGTCGGCTTCATCAAGTACCAAATACTTAAGGTCATCAGTTCTTAAAAACTTTCTATCAACTAAATCCCTTAATCGACCAGGTGTCGCCACAACAATGTGGGGATACTTCTTAAGTGCATCTCTTTGGTCTTTGATAAGCGTTTTACCAAAGGCAACCAATGTCTTAATTCCCCTGTATCTACCAATGTTTATTATATCTTCATTAATCTGTAGGGCAAGTTCTCTTGTAGGTGCAATAACCACTGCCTGAGGATGTTTATCCTCAATTTCAATATGATTACATAATGGAATTGCAAAAGCAGCTGTTTTACCAGAACCGGTTTGAGACTTAACCACCACATCTTTACCTTCTTCTATTAAAGGTAGGACTTTTTTCTGTACTTCTAAAGGTTCTTTAAAACCCAGTTCAGAAAGGGCCCTCTTGATGTTATTATCTAATGGATATTCTTTAAATTTCATATCATTCTCCTTTTGTAGCCCATATACCCTAATTACTTCTATTAAACTTGATTTCAATAAAAAAAGAGTATTTTCGACATACGAACGTATTCTAGCATGTTTCAAGCTAAATGGCAACTAAAAAGAGATAATTAACTTATCTCTTCATAACAAATTCGTATACTTAATATAATGAGTAAAACCATATAAACGATGGCAATCAGTAATGAAAATCCATCCACGCCATAACCAAAGAACAATCTTCTCATGAGACGTGTGGTATGTGTCAGCGGAAAAAGTTCAATGATGCCTTTAAAGTACCAAGGTAAACCACTTACTGAATAAAATGTACCACATAAAAAAGTCATGGGTGTAATGACCATATTGGTAAAGCGGTTTAAATCATAATGGGTATCTATGGTCATTGCTGCTATAAAACCAAGTGATGAGAAAATAATGGCGTTTATGATGATGACCACAAACAACATAACAGACCATGTCATGGCCCCAGCAATAAGACCTATTATAATAGTAAACATGCCAGCATAGATACCACGTAGAGCCCCTGCTAAAATATAACCAATGGCAAATCTAGACATTCTAGTTGGAGAATAGATATAAGATTCTAAAGATCTTTCGTGCAATCTGGCTATTGAGATTCTCATAGAAACTGCTGAATAAGAGTTACGCGTTGTCGTCATGGCAAGAAGTCCAGGTATGATAAAATGCAGATAGGGCTTGCCTTCAATAACAACACCAGAAAGTCCAACACCAAAAGTTATCAAGTATAAGAGTGGACTGACCAGTTGTGACGATGTAATCTTTAAAAACCTATGTTTAAAGAAAGTCCGCTCTCTCCATAGTATCGTTAGGATTTCCACTTTATCACCTCTTTTGTGTACTTATAAAATACATCTTCAAGACTTGTCTTAGAAATATTATAAATACATTTCAGTTGACTGGAATAAGCATGAGCCTGATCTAGACTGTCAAAGAAGTACATGTCTTCGTCAGTTTCTATTTTAAACTCACCTATTTCCTTGATTAAATTACCTGAAGTGTTTTCTTTAAATACCTTGCCCCTGTTGACCATAAGGACCCAGTCGCATAGCTGCTCAGCCTCTTCAATATAATGCGTCGTTAAAATGATGGTTTTGCCCTGCTTATGGTAGTCTCTAAGAAACTTCCAGATTTCTTTTCTAGCATGCACGTCAATACCAACAGTTGGTTCATCTAGAAAGATGTAATCTGGGTTATGCATAAGGGCTTTTGCAATCATAAGTTTTCTTTTCATACCACCTGAGAGTTTCTTAGTCACACGATTTCTGACATCACTTAAACCAAGGAGTCCCAGTAGCTCTTCTATTCTAACTTTAATCACATCTTTTTTTAAATGATAAAGTTTACCCGCAAATATCATATTTTCTTCTACCGTCAGTTCTTTATCTAAATTGATATGCTGGCTGACAACACCGATTTTCATTTTGATGTCTATTTGGTCTTTGCCCATAGGAACACCATCGTAAAGAATTTGACCTTCCGTAGGGTCTAAGAGACCGATCATCATACGAATGGTGGTTGTTTTTCCAGCACCATTTGGACCTAGTAAACCTAAAAATCTGCCATCTTCAACTTCAAAATCTATGCCGTCTACAGCTTTTACATCATCAAAATACTTCTTAACCTTATCAACTTTAATCATGTATAAGTCCTTTTTTTACATCATCTAAACTAACGGCATCACTAGGATTGAAGTTACCGTTTTCTAAGTCCATTAAACCATTATAGACAATTGTCTGTATAATTCGTGGATTTTCACAAGCTTCTAGATCATTGATTTTAAAATCTTCATTCTTAAAATCATTGATCAAATATAGAATCATGGCAAACTCTTCACGACTTACAGTCTTTTCAGGATAAAAGTATTCAACTTCATCTATGATTTCATTATGGAAATACCCTTTTTGCATGGCTGTTTCTATCACATCAAAATAGTCATGATCTAAAGTCACATCTTCAAATGCACCATAGTAATGTTCTTTGTTTTCATCTCTATAATAAGAAGCAGTCGGTACAAATATAGGCTCATGTTTATAAGAGATTAAAATATCTGAAAGACTTGCACGTGTAATGGTTTCTGGCCAAACAAGCTTGTCATAAATTTCAGGGTAAAATGCTCTTCTAAGTTCATGAATCCCTTTTATAAATCTAAAGGTTGGACTTGAAATAATCTTCTGATTGATTTCTAGTACCCTATCATTTTTTACAGCCTTTATAACATCAAACCCTGGTCTGATAGATATGGAATGAGTATTACCACCTGCACCCATAACACCACGTTGCGTGACATATACCTCAATTTCACCAGCCTTTTCAATGATCTTTTCTGTACCGTAAATAGCAATCGAAGACCCTTCTTCAATCGGAACAGCATCAGCCGCAATATTCTTACCACCTGCAAACTCAATGGCATGTGCTGGCATAGAAACATTTGTTACTGTCTTATATTCTCTATCTGACGACTCAAAATAAACACCAACTTTATTTTCAATCAAATCAGCATCAGATTTATAAGCTTCAAGTGCAGCATAAAAGTCTTCTAATGCTCTTTTAGCAGTGCTTTCTTTGCCTGTCAAATATGCCAGTTTCATGATGTAATCATCAAACTCGTCATAGTTATCAGGATATAAAGAGACCACTGTAATGCCTGTTCTTCTTAAACTCTTAACAAAATCAGGAGAGTGCCTTTCAATAAAAGGTCTTATCAAAACCACATCTGGTCTTGCAGCTATTACTTTTTCTGGATCGGACTTGTAGTCATAGACTTCTTTAGAAAGTGCCTTATAAGGATAAACATCTGACGTACCAACACCAATAATTTCTCTATCAAGTCCAAGTGCAAATAGATTTTCTGTATGAGCTGAATAAAGTGAAATAATCGTATCCGCAGGTTTTTCCATGCGGATACGATATCCAGAATCATCAACAAAATCTATACTGTAATCACCACTTGGCAAATGGTTGATGCCTTTTTCAATAAAAGGTCGTGCTAAAAACAAAGTAATTAATACCACCAATCCAATGCTCAAGTAAGTCTTAAGTTTTAATTTCAATTAATGTGCTCCTTCAATTGCGTCTTCAGCGTGCTTGATGAAGATATCTCTAATACCTTGATTTTCACCCATACCATGCATATAAACATCTACTTCGTAACCTTGCTTTTTAAGCATTACTTTCCAAGCATCTTCTTCGTCACCACCCATGTCATTTTCAGCATGGTCACCTGCAACGATCATAAGTGGCATTAAAGTCACTTTTTCAATACCTTTTTCTTCTAATTGGCTGACAACATTTTCAAAAGTTGGGAAGCCTTCTACAGTACCAACAAAGACATTGTCATAACCATCTACATGGAATGCATACTCTAAAGATGCATAAACAGCATTGGCTTCATGGTGAGTACCGTGACCCATAAATACAACCGCTTCATTATCCTTCATTTCTGGGAAATTAGTCGCTAATGCTGCAATTGTGTTTTCATAATCTTCATGAGAAGTTAATAATGCTTTACCAA
Organism: Acidaminobacter sp. JC074; assembly: GCF_022496765.1. Classification (GTDB taxonomy): domain Bacteria; phylum Bacillota; class Clostridia; order Peptostreptococcales; family Acidaminobacteraceae; genus JABXKX01. The sequence goes on from NZ_VANV01000009.1 coordinate 298,671, forward strand.
CCTTAATCTCGTTAAAGTCATCTCTAAACTCATCAATAACAGCCATCATATCATCGTACTCAGCACCATTCATAACATGTAGAGATTGTACAACTACAGTGCCATAATTTTGCTTTTTAAGTTCTTCAAATGCTTCACGCACATTGTAAACATCGATGCCATCACGTTCTTCTAAAATATCAATAATTGTTTGTGCTGTAAAAGCTCTGTATAAATCGTAAGAACCAAACTTCTCTTCAAACACCTTTTGTGTTGCATCTAAAGTCGCTTCTCTTGTATCAGCATAAGAAGTACCAAATGATACCACAAGCATTGCCTGCTTGTTTGCATCTGGTCCACATGCAACCATCATTGATAATACTAATAAAGCAATTAAACCTAAAATCATAGTTTTCTTCATCTTATTCACCTCTAATAATATAACCTTTATTCTCAATATACTCCATACTGATGCCATAAACTGCTTTTATAGCATCTTCCGTCAACACCTCTTTAGGTATCCCTTCAGCATAGACTTTACCGTCTTTAAGTAAAATCACATGATCGCTGTACTGATAAACCAAATTTAAATCATGCATAACACAGATAATGTTCTTATCAGATAAGCCTTTTAACATGTTTAAGGATTTTATAGTATGATAAATATCCATGGCTGAAAAAGACTCGTCTAAAAGCAGATAAGGTGTATCTTGAACCAAACACTTAGCTAAGTTGATACGTTGAAGTTCCCCTCCACTGACTTCATTTAAAGAAGCGTGGATAAAATCTTCTGTATCTGTCATCTTTAAAAACTTCTCTACTAAGTTTAAATCATCTTTTGTGAAGTCTTCAAAGTGAGTTTTATAGGGACGTCTCCCCATTAAAACATAATCTAAACACGTAAAAGGAAAAATCCCGTTTACATCTTGTCTATTAAAAGAGAGGAGTCTTGAAAATTCACCTGTTGAGTAATCCCCCTGGGCTTTACCCTCAATATGAATTTGTCCCCTCTGATAATCTAAATCATTGCTCAATAGCTTGAGCAGCGTAGATTTACCACATCCATTTGGACCGATAATCGAAACAAACTGACTTTCCGGAATCACTAAATCTAATGACTCAAAGATAGTTTTTTTGCCATAAGAAAAGAACAGATTCTTGATTTCTATCATAGAATTTCTCCCTTCTTATTCATGTATATGTAAATAAAGAATGGACCACCAATAAGTGTTGTAATCACGCCTACTGGAATCTCTACCTGGAACATCAGCCTAGAGATTGAATCTGCGAGTACAAGTACAAGTCCACCTAGTAAAGCTGATAAAGGCATCAGGTAACGATGCTTGGCAGTAAAACCCATCCTGATTAGATGCGGTACAATGAGACCGACAAAACCAATGATACCGGAAGTCGAAACACAAACTGCTGTCAAAACAGCTGCGATAATTAAAAACTGTCTGGCACGTTTGTTAGCATCTACGCCAATCGATCTGGCTTCATTGATGCCTAGTGTTAAAACATCTAAATCATCTGACATGGCATAGGAGATGATGATAGAGATCATTACAAGCGGAAATAATATGACGACGTCCATCCAAGATTTTGCTGATAATCTTCCCATCAACCAGAAAACCATAGCACTAACATCTTCTCCAGCCAAGTATTTCAGAAGACTGATGCCTGCTGAGAAAATGGAACCGATGATAATACCCGCCAGTATAAGTCTAGTTGAATGTAGGGTCCTACCTGCAATTTTCATAATGATTACCAAGGTCAAACCTGCAAATATAAAGGCTACTGGCATGATGGGTATCAAAAGGCTGTAAACCATATTGATGTATATGGTGAGTACTGCACCAAAGGCAGCACCTGTTGATACTCCTAAAGTATAAGGGTCTGCTAAAGGATTTCTAAGTACAGATTGAAAAATAACACCTGCTACAGAAAGGGCTGCCCCTATTAGAAAGCCTGACAAGATTCTTGGTAAACGGATATCCCATACAATGGATTCTTTGATTTCATCATTTTCAAGCCCAAACACCTTATTAAAAATAACTTGATAGCCATCTGCCATAGACATCTCAGATGCCCCCAAAGAAACGGTTGTTACAATTAAGATTATCAGCAGAACCAAACAGATCGTCATATAACTAATGAATTTTCTTTTCTCTTTTAACAATACATGTTGGAGCATCTTCATCTACTTTCATTTTATGCGGAATAAAGTGTGGCGTGTTATTTCTAAAATCAGTATAAAAATCACTATCCACCCTAAACACTTCTTTAAGTTTTAACTGATCAATCACTTCATTGGGTTGACCGGCTGCAACAATTTGACCACGTTTCATCATATAAATACGATCAGAATATCTCATTGCCTGATTTAAATCATGTAGGACCATGAGTATGGTTACTTGTTCATTCTTATTTAAATCCCTGATTAACTCCAATACGTCTAGTTGATGTGATAGGTCTAAAAAGGTTGTTGGTTCATCAAGAACAATAATCTCTGTCTTTTGGGCAAGAGCCATAGCGATCCATGCACGTTGTCTTTCACCACCTGACAATTGGGTCAGCTTCTTATCTTTATGGTGAGTCATACCTGTTTTAGTAAGTGCCCACCTGATGACATTAAGATCTTCTTCCTTTAATTTGCCTGTAAAATTACCATGTGGATATCTGCCATAACGAATCAGCATTTCAACTGTAAAATCCTCAGGTGTCTGACGTATTTGCGGAAGAACTGCCATCTTCTTGGCAACTTGTTTGGTATTCATCTTCAAAATAGACTTGCCCTCTAATGCGATGGATCCAGCTGTTGGTTTCTTTAATCTTGTTAAGGCTTTAAGAACCGTTGATTTGCCACAACCGTTCGGTCCAACAATCGTCAGAATCTCACCTTTTTTCACATGCATATCTATTTGATGAACCACTTCTTTGCCATCATAGGCTATAGATAGTTTGTTAGCTTCAATCAACATTATTTTTTCTCCCTTAACAGATATAAGAAAAATGGTGCACCCAGCACTGCCATAATAATACCAACAGGCAGTTCTATTGGATCAAACATCATTCTGGCAATGGTATCACAGCCAACCAAAACTGCACCTCCTAGGCCAATTGTCGCTGGATACAGATACCTATAATCCGATCCAATAATGAGTCTTGCTATATGAGGGACTATTAAGCCCACAAAGCCAAGTAAACCTGCAACAGAAACCGCTGATGCAGCTAGTAGGGCCGATAAAATAATAAAAACCGTTCTGATTCTTTCCACATTTAAGCCTAAACCAGTCGCCACTTCATCTCCAAGTTGCAACAAGTTAATCTGATTCGATAAGAGCAAGCTCAAAAGACCAGCGGCTAATGTATAGGGCCAAATCAGAATTAGATCAGGCCAAGTTTTACCTGATAAACCACCGATCATAAAAGAAAGACCGCCTTGTACCCTCTCTGGATAAAAAGTCATAAGTATATTTATCCCAGCTCCCAGAAAAGCCGATACAGCTACACCGGATAAAATCAATCTAACTGGACTGACACCATTTTTCCAGGCTAGGGTATAAATTAAAAATGTGGTTAAAACCGCACCAATAAAAGCACCTATGGGTACAAGATATGTATAATCAGGAAACAAAATCATAATGACAAAAGCCATAAGTCCTGCACCTGAAGATATACCAATGATACCTGGGTCTGCTAGAGGGTTGTTCATAACCCCTTGCAATGTGACACCTGATAAAGCTAAGTTGATACCTACAAAGGCTGCTGCCAAGTTTCTTGGCAGCCTCACATTGTAAATAATGTTATGGTTTAAAGTATCTGTTTCAAAGAAAATAGCTTTGATGACATCCACAATACCTATCTTTAAAGAACCCATGCTGATACCAATCAGCAAAGAGAAGGCAAAGACTACGTATATAATGGATAACTTTAAAATTCTACGGTCCTTAACCATTAGTTACCTTCTAAAATGCCTTGAATGTACTCATATGCTTCTAAATATCTCATATTTGGCTTGTATAAGAACAACTCCTTTGGTAAGTAGATAAATCTTTCTTCCTTTACAGCTGTTAATGAGGCCCATGCAGGATTAGATGTAACATCCATTTCAAGTCTAGCTTGTGCATCTTCAACCGAACCCATTGTTTGAACAAAAATATAATCTGGATCGATTTCTAAGATTTTTTCAAAAGAAAATTGCTTTGTTTCTTCGTTGGCAATTTGGTAATCAGATGCAATATTTTTACCACCCATATTGTTTAAAATATCAGCTGAAATATTGTCATCTTTCGCAGAGATTGACTTTGATGATGCAAATAATAATAAGTATGAAAACTCTTCTGTTTCACTTGTTAAAGCAGTGATACCTTCAACTAGAGGTGTAGACTTCTCAACAAATAATTCTTCGTTTTCATTCATACCACAGAAGTTTTCAAACGTAGTCATCGTTTCATCAAAATTATTGTAATCCGCTTCATATACTGCAATATTGTTTGACTCAAAAATTGGCATTAACTCTTCTTGCTTTGCATATCCTGAACGAATAATTACTAAATCAGGTTGCAAAGCTAAAATAGCCTCAATATTCGGCGTAGACATCTTACCTACCTTAGGAAGATCTACAGCTTTCTCATGTAATCTTGATGACTCGATAATTCCAACAAGTTCACCACCTGCTTCATACCACAAATCAGCAAATGAACCATATAGACATACAACTCTTTGAGGTTTAGATTCCACAACAACCTCTCTACCTGCAGTATCAACAAATGTAGTTATTCTTTTAGCTACTTCTTCTGTTTCTACAACTTCTTCCGTAGTCTCTTCAACGACTTCCTCTGTTTCAACAGCTTGGTTTGTTGCTTCGTTTACCTCGTTACCGCCGCCTTGGGCACAGCCTACTAGCATAAAGGCAATCATTAAAAATATAAATAGTCTCTTCATTTTTTTCTCCTAAAATTCTCTCAATAAATTATCTAAGTTGTCATATGTAAGTCCATAATCAATATTTGGACGACTTAGGACATATGTTTTTATATTCAAAGCCTTAGCTGCATCCATCTTTTCTTTAAAACCCCCGGCCTTACCGGACGATTTGGTGACTAGATGTTTGATATCTAAAGACTTAAATATCGCTTGGTTTAATCCCTGATCAAAGGGACCCTGCATGCCAATGATCTGTTTTGGGCTAAAGCCAAGATCATGACATTTTTTTATAACACTTACAGTTGGCAAAACTCTACAGTAAACCCTTTCTATAAGTGTTTCTTGATTAAAGTATTCAAGATTGTTTGAACCTGTTGTTAAAAGTATATTGCCTGAAGTTTTTAATAGCTGATCAACAATGGATTCATATGAATCATAGCCAGACTCTAAATCATCTGGTCGTTCGTAACGCATATAATCAATCTCAAAATCTTTACAAATATCAATCAGATTTTGAGAGATCACTTGTGCATAAGGATGGGTACAGTCCACAACCTTATGAACATTTTTTAACTTCGTCACTAGTTCTACCTTGTTCATTTTCTTATCATAGACAGTCAGGTTTTTATGAGGCTGATAAAGCTCGCCACCATAGGGTGTTGCATTAAAACAAGTCACTGAATAATCTTTTTCCAATAAGTTTTCTACAACTTTTCTACCATCTGATGTGCCTGAAAAAACCGCTATCAAACCGTATATCCTCTAGGTGTAATCATAAAGTCCTCATACTTGTAGGTATTAGAGTTACCGATGACAACCATCGTAGTCATATCGATAGGATGGTCTAACATTTGGCCTAAAGTCGTAATGGTTACTTTTTCACCTTGGCGTTTGGCGTTTTTAACGATGCCCACGACAGTATCTTCTGATTTATGCTCAAGTAGTATATCTCTTGCATCGTTGATATGAGTCGGTCTGCCTTTAGACTTTGGATTAAAGAGGCAAATGACAAAATCACCTTCTGCTGCAAGCTTAAGTCTTTTCTTAATCAAGTCATAATCTGTCAATAAGTCACTTAAGCTGATATAAGCATGATCGTGCATAATTGGTGCACCCAGGGATGCTGAAGCACCATTTGCAGATGTAATACCTGGAATGATCTCTACTTCTAACTTTAGTTTTCTTGATGAAACGATTTCTAGTACAAGACCACTCATAGCATAAACACCTGGATCGCCTGAAGAAATGACAGCAACATTTTTGCCTTCACTAGCCAAATCAACAGCTTTGCTACAACGCTCTACCTCGCCTCTCATACCATTCACGACAACTTCTTTATCAGTTATCATATCTTCAATTAGGTCAATGTATGTTTTATAACCTACAATAACATCAGACGCTTCAATGGCTTTAATGGCATTTAAAGTCATCTCGCCCTTGTTACCTGGACCAATTCCTACAACGTATAACATTTTGTATTCTCCCATATTGACAAGGTCATACCTTGCTTTTTTATTTTATGTAATAAGCACGAGCCTTTATCAGATCCTAGGTATCCACTCGGTTCTGATACACAGCCAACACCTATGGTTTCTTTCACAAATTCAGAGCTTTCAAACAAAGTCTCTACAGATAAAAGCTGATCTTTATCATATGTTTCAAAATCTATTTGCCATGCCTCTGAAAGGACATTTAAACAGTTTTCATCTTTTTTAACCCATGCAGATGTTATCTTTGAGACAGCCTCTTTTTCAAAACCATGTTCACGTAAGACTACCATAATAAAGGCTTCTAGAATGTGATAAGGTGTGTTTTTTCTACAACCAATACCTAATACTAGATTCTTTGGAATCAGTCTTACATTTGGCTTGTCAAAGGTCATATCCTTATGACCAAGATAAACAAGACCATCACCATTTTGATCATCATAAGCTTTTTCATCTACTTTAAAATTATGAGTATGAATCTTATGGCCATCGACCAATAAGGCCGTCACTTTTTTCGCACCTTCAAAGTCTCTTAAAAGCCACCCATTTTTTTCAGCTAACATATCGACACTCAGCAGATTGTTGGTATCGGATGAGGTCGTTATAACTGGAACTGAGTTAAGTAGGCCTGCTATTTCGTGTGTTAAAGCATTGGCGCCACCTAAATGGCCTGATAATAAACTGATGACATGCTTTCCTTTTTCATCCATAACTAGAACAGCAGGATCTGATGACTTATGACCAAGTACTGGACCCAGTGTTCTTACCACGATTCCTGTAGCCATAATAAAAAGTATTTGATCATAGTCTCTATAAATTCTTAGGACTTCTTCTTTAAATGGTTTTGGCTTATGAAAAACATGACACGCTTTAAGGGCTTTTAACTTTTCAGCTTGTTCAAGTCCACCCTTTGTTAAAGAAATCACTGCTAACATTAGCATTTAGCCTTTCTGTATTCATGAGTAAAGCTTGGATCATAGAGTTTTGAAAACTCATATTCATCACCTAAGAAATGGCCAACTAATATTTGGGCTGTTTTTGTAATCTCTGCTTCTTTGACCTTGTCAGAAATTGTTTCTAAAGTACCTATAACAATTTTCTGGTCAGGCCAAGAGGCTCTTTGAACAACTGCAACAGGTGTTTTTATATCATAGTGTGTTAAAAGCTCTTCTACGACTCCGTCAATCATACCCACTGAAAGGAAAATGGCCATTGAAGCCTGGTGAGAAGCTAAAAGTCTTAACTTTTCTTTTTCCGGTACTGGCGTTCTACCTTCCATTCTTGTACAGATAACGGTTTGAGAGATACTTGGTAAAGTAAATTCCTTTTTTAGAGCAGCTGCAGATGCTACAAAGGAAGACACACCAGGAATCACTTCATATGTAATATTTAAATCTTCTAAAATATCCATTTGCTCACGGTGGGCACCAAATATACTGGGATCCCCAGTATGTACCCTAGCAATCATCTTGCCTTCTTTTACACCTGCCTTCATCACATCAATCACTTCATCAAGTGACATGCCAGCAGAGTTGTAAATTTCAGCACCTTCCTTATGATCATCAATAACCGCCTTAGGTACCAAAGAGCCAGCATAGATAATGATATCCGCTTCTTTAACAAGGCGTTTACCTTTAACAGTGATTAAATCAGGATCTCCAGGTCCTGCACCTATAAAATAAACATTAGTCACGGAAACCTCCTTTTTTAATGATCATAGTAGATAAATATGGTAGCTTGGTATTTTCAAGTACCTCAATATCTCTGATCATATGCGAACCTTCAGTACCCACTTTTGAAATCAACATAAAGTTATTTTCTAAACCATGATGTCTAATCGCTTCTACAATTGCCTGAGTATCTGAAGAAGGTTTCATCAAGACTAGGTTGTCATGTTCACCTACGGCCTGAATCAAGTGGTCCTTGGAATTTTTTCTGACAGGCATGACTTTCAATGACTCTTCCCATACCATAAGTGGTTGTTTGATTTCACTGGCTACTGCACAAAATGAAGTAATACCTGGAATCAACTCTAAATCCATAACTGCATCATCAATGTATGGCAGTGTGTAGATAAAAGTTGAATAGACAGTTGGATCACCCAGTGTAATAAATCCGCAAGTTTTACCCTGACTTAAGAGGTCTGAAATCACTTTGCCATTCTCAGCCCATTTTTTCTTAAGATCATGAGTCTTATAATGCATAGGGAAAATCATTTTAAGAACTTCCACATCTTTATTTTCCATGTTTGGTTTAACAATTTCATAGGCAAAGCTTTCTGCATCTTCTGATTTCGAAGGACAAATCAGGACATCCACACTGTTCATGATTCTTTTTGCCTTCAGTGTTAAATACTCTGGATCACCAGGACCAACACCGATTCCATATAACTTAGTTTTCATTCTTTTCTCCTGTAATAATATTGATAGGATTTTGTCCCATCATCATTGTTACACCACCGACACTCCTTGATTTGGAAATGTTAACTGTAACAACTTCTATATTCTTATAATTTTTAGACTTCATAGCCTCTAGAGCCTTAGTTGTATTTTCAAGAGTAATGGTGTTTACAACTACCTTCTTGATAGGATATTTTTCAATGCTTTCAAAGATGTCATACATCTTACCACCTGAGCCACCAATGATGACCTTAGTAACCGCATCATCTGGTAAGCCCTCTGGCGCATAGGCATCAATTACTTGAAGATGACTGACACCAAACTTGTCTTTATTTTTCTTAATCAGATCTAGTGCCGCTTCTTTTCTTTCTAAAGCGTAGGTTTTACATATCCTTGCCGCTTCAATACTCAGAGAGCCTGTACCAGCACCGATGTCTAGTACAATATCTGAATCTGATAGGTCTAATTTTGAAATAGTAACAACTCGAACTTCTTCTTTGGTCATAGGTACATCACCACGAATAAATTCATCGTCTTTAATACCAATTGTTCTAATCAAATGTCATCACCACCACACACAAACTGCTGTGAGTCCTTTCTTTGTAATCTTCTAATCTATATGACGCAATAACTTCATCTTCATAAGAAAGATTTTCACCTATATGAATCCATCCAGACTTGCCTAGCTTTATAGCTTCATCCACAAGAACACTTGGCGTCATGATCTTATCCGTTAAAAGACCACATACATTCTTATTAAATACCTGATCTAGATCGGTCCTTCTACCATGAACACTGCCTATAAAGGCTTCTTGATAAGACATATTCAGTCTAGAGAACATGTATTGTAAAGAGGAAATTCCTGGATAGGTCTCAAGTTCATCTGATTTAAAGTCTCTTTTAAGGGTTTCAAGAAAGCTATAAAAACCTGTGTCGCCTGATACCAATACAGCAACTTGTTTGTCTTTATAATATTTTTTTATATCCTGAATGGTTTCTTGTAAAGGTATCAAAAGTTTTACCTTATCACCTTCTACATCTAAACCTTCTAGATGTCTTTTACCACCATAGATTCTGTCTGCCTGGCTCAACTTAATCTTAGCTATTGGTAGCATATAATCAGGATGGCCAGGTCCTAAACCGATCACCCAAATTTTATTCACTCAGCACCTCCAATAACTCTTCAGCTCCAGATGTTTGAGAAAGCCAACCTTGATCCATTGAAAATACAATCACTTCAACTTCAATTTGATCAAAGGTAAACAATTCTAGCCTTTGCTTGATACTATTTGCAATCAAGAGAAAAACATTCGTTAACTTTTTATCTACTATGTAATTAACCGCTTCTTCTGTGGTATTGCAACCCAAGACATAATGTAAATCTTCATAAGGTGCGTTGATTCTAACAAGAAAAGATGTCAGAAGATCCATTCTAGCATCCGATACACGACTGTGTGTATGAAAGATACCCCCTGCGACTTTTATGAGTTTACCTATATGGCCTGCAAATAAGATTTTTTTCTTCTTTTGCTCTACTGCTCTTTCAAACATATAACCGATAAAGTTAGATGTCTTGATAATTCGTTCTTCATTAACACCCTTAGACACACAATAATCTCTGCCATAGTTACCAGGCGCCATGACAAGTGTATCTTCATGAATCTGTTTAAGCTCTATATTTAAACTATCTTTAAAGGCTTCTTCGCTCATCGGTTCTACAATACCTGTTGTCCCAATAATTGAAAGACCACCTACAATGCCAAGTCTAGGATTAAATGTTTTCTTAGCAAGCTCTACACCCTCTGGCATAAAAACCTTTACTGACACATGAAGACCATCACAAACTTCTTCAATGGCATCAAAGATCATTTGCCTTGGTACAGGATTAATGGCGTACTCGCCAATAGGAACAGATAAGCCTTTTTTAGTCACCATGCCCACACCAATACCGCCTGTTAAAGAGGTCTGGTCTGAATAAGTAACTTCAGCATATATAGTCATCCCATTTGTAATATCCGGATCATCGCCTGAGTCTTTCACAATACCACAGATCACCTTGTCAGGTGTCATTTCTATATCTATAACATCAAGATTTAAAAGCCATCCCTTAGGTGTCATCAAGTCAATTTCGTCCACGAGTTTTCCACTTACAAGCATCTTTACAGCAGCCTTAGTAGCAGCAGCAGCGCAAGAGCCTGTTGTATAACCAAACCTTAGATTTTTCCCATTCTTATAGATGGACTTTTTCATATCATTTTAAATATGGCATTGATTATAGCAACCGCTACGGGACTGCCACCCTTTCTACCGTTAACCCTAATATAAGGCACATCCATATCAGATAAAATTTCTTTAGATTCATCAGCACCTACAAAACCCACGGGTACACCGATAATTAAATCAGGCTTAGGATAACCTGCCTCAATAAGCTCTTTTAATTGAAAAATTGCTGTTGGTGCATTACCTATTGCAAATATTTTAACCTTGTCATCTTTACAGGCTTTCTTTATGCCTGCCATTGATCTTGTAATGCCTTCTTTCTCAGCAGTTTCATAGACATCTTCATCATGAACATAGTTTAAAACAGAAACATCAAACTCTTTTAGTTTTCTTCTGTTAACGCCCATCATGATCATAGACGTATCTGCATAGATATGGTGTCCATTTCGTAATGCTTTTTTTGCAGCTTCAATGGCTTTTGGATGAATCTCAGTTAACTTTGCATATTCAAAGTCTGCTGTTGTATGAATGATTCTTTTTACAATCATCAACTCTTCTTTAGTGAAATCCTTTAGTAATTCTTTGCCCTCTTCACCTATGATGTCAAAGCTTTTTTCCTCTATCATCATTGGATTTTTAATATAATTCATGATCATCCTTTCTATACAGTTCTGGCCTTCTTCTATTTATATAATTAACTTTGTGTTTTTTTCTTCGTTCTCTCAAAGCGTCTATATCTATTTCTAAAACTCTCGTACATGGCACTCTATCAAAATGACCTAAAATTTCATTACCTAGATAATCATAGGCTAAAATACCACCTGAGAACTTATCACCTGTAAGATTTAAGGCGATCACATAAACACTGTTGTCATAAGCCCTTGCAGGTAAATACTTTGACCATAAATCATATCTATCACCACACACATGTGGCGATGCAAATGGCATGATAATGACTTCTGCTCCCATCAGCCTAAGGGTCTGTGAAATATCAGGTATATGACTTTCAATACATAAAGCTACACCTACTTTTACACCTTTAACATCAAAAACTTTTAGTTCATTACCAGGTTTGAACAACTTTTTTTCTTTTAAGCCTAAGTGACTTTTATGATAAAGGTCTATTTGATCACTTATGTGCAAATAAGATATATGACCATCTATATTTGCACCTAATAAATAATGCATGTTCTTTTCTTGCAGGGCTCTAATGGATGAATGATCTAGTGTGATGGAATTATCACAATCTGACCGATAACCTGTTAAGGCACTTTCAGGAAAAACAAGAACATCCACGTCTTCTTGTAATTGCAATATATTTGATAAATTATCATTTATATCCATGCACTGCTTAAACTGTACCAATCCTAGTTTCATATTTACTCCAAAAACATAAAAAAAGCTGATTTTTAAAATCAGCTTTGATAGACATATATCGTATATTATATTTTATCTATGGCTCCCCACCGAAGCTGATTACAAATCAAGGCAGGTTTCCTGGCTTATAGATCAACTTACTCTCTAGTCTTCCCAATTTCTCAGTGACATTTAGATTTCATCCCTATATACAGTAGCGGTGGCTGCTGAGGCATTGAACCTCATTCCCTATTACCCTTTTTCAAGGCACCTTAATCGCTTATTGTTAACTTTTAATCAATTCTCGCTCATTATAGCACAGCATGTGAAACGATTCAACACATACATCTTATTTTATTTATAATTGCTTATATACAAAATCTCACCTTGTTTTATATAGCTAAATAAGAAGTTCCATCATCTCTTGACTATAGATCAGTTTCAAGGTAAATATATGGTCATCTGACATTTCCACTAGAACACTTTCATATATTTTAGACCACACTTCTCTGGATTCTGTAATGACACCATTTTCATCACATTCATCTTGATAAAGCTTGATCTCTTGGCTCATAAGATAAGCTATTATCTTATCTATAAGATCAGATGAAAGCTTTGTCTTATATTCTTCTAAGCAGACTTGGACCTCATTGGAAACTCCGCCTAGATTCATTAAGATTGTCTGACCATCTTCTATAATCTGATCACCAATTTCTATTATCAACTCTTCAACTCTACTCGTCATTATGCTCCTTATTTTTAGATACTCTTGTCATGAGTTCCCACAGTGCTGTTCTGTTGCTGTCATACTTAAGCAAGTCAATAGCTTCTTGATAGGAAACCCACTTATAGGATTTGTGTTCTTTTGAAAGAAATAAGTTTTCATCTTTTAACTCTACGCCAAAAGCATATTCTGGTATGACATAAACATGGTCTCCCCATGGAAACTCCCCAAATATGGATACTGGTATAGAAGTCACAGTGTCCAAGCGAAGAAAATCATGTTTATCCGAAATCCCTGCTTCTTCTAGACATTCTCTTTTAGCAGCGTCCAAAATAGAAGCATCAAAGTCTTCTCCACCGCCTGCAATCCACTGGAAGCAATCCATATCCGCTCTAGAAAAAATTGCAAAACTATAGTCGTTATCCTTTTTTAAAAAAGGAATAACCAACACTTGGTAAGGTGCTCTCATAGTAATCCTCTTTCTATCTTATAATATCAAAATCTTATTCCCGTCAGGATCTTGAATCTTTAATTCCATGCCACCCCAAGCAGCTCTAAAAGGTGGTTCAATGTTCGGTATGACTTTCTTCAGTTTTTCATATTCACCATCTATATCATCTGTAGATAAAACGATGGTTACAAAACCAGAATTAGAAGGTCCCCATTTATTTTCATCCCACACCCATATAGAGATTCTGTCATCTGTTTCTTTTTCGCCTAAAGTCCATCCGTCATAGGTATCACCATCGACAAAAACACCCACACCTATACTAGTGTAAAATTCTGCTAAGGCTTTAGCCTGTTTTGAACTGATATTAATGCCTGAAACCTTCATATATCCCCCTTGTCTTAATATTTATAACACCTTATTTATGAAGTGATGCTTTTATAAACATCTCTTCATTTAAGTTAGTTTGGTTCAACGTAATATTTGTCTAAGCCCGTGTATTTTCTCCATTCAGCAGAGATTTCAGCTAAGCTCTTATCATAGACATCTTCAAACACATCTTTAAAATTATATGAGCTTGTATGAATCCTTTTATAGACTTCAAGTATCTTTTCTTTTCCATAAACATTGACAAGATATTCTATAGCAGAAGCTTCTAAAATTCTACCATTTTGAACACAAGCCAAACGGTATGAGTTATGATTTAGATTTTCAAGTGTTCTTAAATCTGTATATACAAGGACTGGATCTGTATCTTTTATCTTACCTATTACAGAATACGAATCCATCATAACTTTTAAGTCATATGCACCATCAGATTCAAAATAATCAAAAATAACTCTACTCGTTTCATCAGGATAATACTTAGGATCGATTTTCTTGTACTCAAAGTTGTAAGCCAAGTAGTATGCCATAGACTCTTCAAACCAACCACCATCTGAATCAAAGTTCGGAGGTATCTCTATCCAGTGGGCCAACTCATGTAAAACAGTGGCTCTAGGATCTTCATAGTTGTTACCTTGGATATTTACCATATCCGCTGAAAAAGTTATGGCCTCAGTCGTATGATTAAAACCAGATCCCCTATAATTTCGATCATTTATGAGTTCTTCTTTTTCATCTAGAAAATAAAGTTTCGCTTTTTTACCATCCCATGTCTTTTCATGAAAGTCTAGAATATACTCAATCATATCATCCACATCATTTTTAATATAAGAAAGCCTAATAGCCTCATCATAAAAATATACATTAGCATACTTGGTCTCAACCTTATACCACTTGTCACCAGACTTTCCACTGGTTTTACCTATAAACTCAAGTTCATAAGCACTTTCCACTTGGTAGTCAGTGGATTTGGGTACTCTAATTTCATCAAGTGTTTTCCATATAACTTCAATGTCTACATCAGTAAACGATTCGCCAGAATCATTTGAAATATTCTTCTTGGCTTCTTCTAGATTATTGATAATAATCAAGTCATTATAAGATGATGTTTTCTCATAAACAGGCTTATCAGAGTTAGAGTTGTTCTTAAAGAACTGCACCACATGCTCTAGGTCTGAATCACCAGCGTTATGTCTTGCGTTTACATTGGTAATAAACTGCCCCTGACCACCAAGCTCATAAAAAACCCTTTGAGCATTTTGCCAACGAGATTTTACATCATAGCCATACAACTTCATAGCCAGCTCTCTTTGCTGTTTGGTAAAGGTATCTGTACCAAGAAGTGCATCATGTGAATCCTTACCACCTAAGTACATTATTTTTGCTACATCATTATAGTCTTCCAAGTCAAAGGGTCTACCAAATAGGTATTCATGGTCATAAGATCCAATCTGATAAATCAGTTTCTGACCCTCATAAGTCTCTCCCGGCACAAATGGAATAAACATACCACCTGAATACATAGCTTTAACAGTTTCAGGATAAATAGATGTATATCTAGAAGAAAAGTTTCCTGCACCTGAAAAGCCAGCTGTAAAGATCTTATCTTCTAAAACATAACCTGCTTCTCTCAGATTAGCCTGTGCATCTAATACCATGGCATGAATCTGCTCCTCTATATCATAAAGCTTCATCATGTCTGCTTTAGAAAGATAGCCATCAGCATCTAATGATTCCATATGGTCAATGTTGTCTTCTATAAACATAACCGTTGAATCTAAGGCATGATTATGAGCATACTCAGGCATATTGGCATTGTTTTTAAGTGCAAATTTTGGAACTATCGGCATCATTCTTGGGATGTGGAGCCTTTCTTGAACCAAAGTGGCTACATGAGAATTTTGTCCTCTAACAAGAGCATTGTAGATATGAACATCCATATCATTTGAAACGCCACCGAAATTATGACCTTCAAGTAATAAATACTTCTTATTGTTAAGGTTTTCATCTTTGTATCTGTCTGATGGTATAAAAATCACATATGGAAAGTTGAAGCCTTTTTCTGGATCCGCTTCAAAATAAACCGCTTTGGTTTGACCATCTGCTTCCAATGTCGGATTATTTTCTAGTAGTTCATCTAAAGTCATAGACGTTTGTTGAAGTCTGTCACTATCCTGTGATGTGTCCTCTACAACAAGTTCACCTTCTAGTGACCTTTCAATATCGAATGAATAAGCGATTACATCTGATGCCTGATCTGTATAAAGATAGTCTATGTATTTTTTATAATCATTTTTATCACATTTGATATAAACAATCTTTCTATTTTCTAATCCTATAAAGTAAATACCATTATCATTGATTGTATAGAGTTCCGGCAGTATAGTTTGTAAGGCTGCTTTTTCAGGTCCATTTAAACCAAATCCATAGTCATCATTGTTAATTAATATTGAGTTGAAGCTTGCATATTCTCTTTTATTCAGCCAATTGAATAGATTTCTAGCACCAGTAACACCATAATTAAAAGTATACTCTGCTGGCTCCTGTAAGCCTACTACTAAATAATTACTTATGAATGATTTACTGAAAAAGTCATCAAAAGCAGATTTGTCTATAAGCTTCAGTGTCATTTTTTTCTGCTCCTGAGTATCTGCATTATCTTCTGAAGATACATCGATTGCCAATCCGCTTTCCTTTGTCCATTGATACTTAGCACCAAACTCATCTACCATAAAACGCCATGTCATAGGAAAATAAGTTATGTCTCTAAATAAAAGAAGTGGATATTCTTCACTTGTATTGTTTATTTTGCTCCCATTGACCTGAATGGACGAGCTTGCAAGACTGGCCTTATATGTACGAGTCGCATCATTACTTGAAGTTGGCGATAGCTTAACACCATCATTTTTATCAGCCTTTTTAATAACCAAGCCATTCTCAGGTGTCCAATTTGATTCAAGCCCCATGGCTCTTGCATAGTCCCATGTTAGAGGAAAATATGTAATATCCTTATAAACTATAAAAGGATAAGCTTCTTTGGTGTTATCTATTTTCGTCCCATTGATATATAATTCATCTGTGGCTATTTTCACATCAAGATCATTTTCTTCAGCAGAAACTATAAATGCATTAAATGAAAGTAAGACAACTAGTAATAATATAAACTTTTTCACGATTCCTCCTAAAAACTTGTTTTGTATCTTGTTTCTAATTCTGTTTTGTTCATGAATCCCTTTGAAGCTGTTGTATATTTGATCTTTTCAGCAGCAAACACTTGTGCCTTCTTTATGGCTACATCCGGACTGTCACCGTTAAAGTAACAATGAACAAAACTAGCAAACAAGGCATCACCTGCGCCAACAGTGTTTACAACCTCTGTCTTTACAGCCCCATAATAAGAGATCTTTCCATCCACACATAAGGCACACCCTTTTGAACCAAGTCCAACACCAATAATGCTGTATTTGTACTTTTTATATATAGTCATTAATAGACTGTCTAAATCATCTTCATAATTATCATTAGAAAAGAAGATGATGTCAGCATAAGCCATAAAATCTTTACCGTATTCATTGTCCAGATTATGGACATCCTGTATATCACAGGCTATAGGAATACCCTTTTCTTTGATTATAGGCAACAAGTCTTTTGAGAAACCTGCCATCGAAAAAAGTGCAACATCATAATCGTCTTCTAGCTTTTCATAGGCAGATGGTTTCATCTTGTACTTATAATCCATCCTACCTTCTCTAAGAATCGTTCGTCTACCTTCATTGTCATATAAAATAACTGATACCAAAGATGCCTTGTCTTTTCTATCAATCATAAGTGATGCACCACTGTCTTCTATGGCTTTTTCAATCACGCAGGCATAAGGGTCGTTACCGATGCCAGTTAAAAAAGTGATTTCATCTTCTAACTTTCCTAGAATTCTACAATGACTGTAACCGACGCCTGCCACATCCATAGAGACCTTGTCATCCATAAAAACAATAGATTTATATTCAAAAGGAAATGAATCTATTGGAATGTTAATCTGTAAACCTGCTGTGCCTAATATAAGTGCTTTCATGTCAATCTCCTTAATTTCGTACAATAATTATATAATAAAATACTTTGTAATGAAACAAAATAGCCCCTATCAATAGATAAGGACTCATCTTATTTTTCAAAGTTAAATGGCTTTCTTATTAGATTACCAAATGTTGTAGATAAGATAATTGCAGAAGCAATGATCACTGCCACCATAATGGTTTCTACACCTACTCTCATGGCTTCATCGTAGTTGGATTCAATGATGCTTAACATTGAGAAATACAAACCATAACCTGGTACCAAAGGAATAATACCCGGTATAACAAATACTGTTGCCGGCATTTTTCTGTATCTTGCTAAGAGTTCTGATAAGATACCTACTACTAGTGCCCCTACAAAAGAAGCAAAGATGACCGATATGCCCATATCTTTTAAGAGTTCATAAAAGTACCAGCCAAAACCACCAGTGATGCCTGCATAAAGCACTTCTTTTCTTGGACTATTAAACAAAACAGCAAAACCCACTGATGCAAAAAAAGCATAAATAAAATGAATCATATAACACTCCCTGTTACTATTACCTTGATATGAAGAACAACACCCACACCAAGGGCAATTGCAATGGCTGCTAATACAGCCTCTGTCAGTTTAGAAACGCCAGACACAAAATCTCCAGTAATGGAATCTCTAAAGGCATTGGTAATGGCAACACCTGGTACTAAAGGCATCAAGGACCCGATAACGATATTGGAAAGTTCGAGTTGTATGCCTATATTATGAAAGCTTAAAATCAAGATAAAAGCCACTAAAGTATTGACCATACCGCCTATGGCATTTCTAACAAATGAACCAATGTACCTGCCTAAAAACCTTACAACGGAAACAACAGTAAAGGATGTTACAAATGCTGAAAATGCTTCAAGCATGTTACCACCAAACGTCAGTGTAAAAAATCCACCGGCAAGTCCTCCAAACAAACTCACAATAATCGGCTTAAAGTGTGGCGTATTTAATATATCTTTTAAGGCTTGATTGGCCTCTTCTATGGTCATGTCCGAATTTACAAAACTTCTCGAAAAACTATTGATCTTCGAGATTATCTCCAAGTCAATTGTATGGGACTTGGTTCTTTTTACATATGAATATAATTCCCCATTATAATCGCATGATAAGAATATACCTGTAGGAATCGTAAAGATTTCTACATCTAAACCTCTACTGCAGCAAATTCTTTGTATGGTATTCTCTACACGCATGGTTTCAGCGCCATGTTCTAACATAATCTTGCCTGCAGCAATAGAAACCTCAAGGATTTCTTTTACTTGATTTTTTTCCATTCACTCACCTCGAATATATTGTATATGAATGTAAAATAAAAAGAAAGTAATATCACTTTCTTTTAACGTCATAGCCCTTATCATTTAGCATTTTTATAACTGAATCTTCACCCAAGTAGTGGGCAAGGCCCACAACGACAAAGTATGTCTTGTCTGTTTCAAGATATGATTCTATCTTTTCTGTCATTAAGATATTTCTATCATGAAGCATCTTATCTTCCACATCATCAGAAAAGCCACCCTCACCTGTAAATAAATACTCTGTCATTTTTTCATCATCCGCTGCTAGATAAAGTTCATACATGGTATTAAAATCTTGAACAGTCTCTTCAGTTGTACCTAATCCAAGTAAAAAAGCTGACTCCTGTTCTGCATCTGTAAAATCATTGATAAGGTTAATCTGATATTCCAAACCTTCTAAAGCGGCAATTTCTTTTTCCATCTCATTTGCCTTTTGAAGAAAATACATGTCAACGCCTTCTAGGGCAGAATAAGGCGATTCACTTAACTGAAGTGCCAGTAAGTTAGAACCTAAGGCCCAAACTTTAAATCTCTGAAGCATCAAAGGATTGACGCCAGCTTCTTTGCATATAGACTCAAACTTCTCTATACCTTCAGGTGACAAGTGATCGTAAACTGTTTCCTCGCCCTTATAAAGCATCAGGGGTAGTGTCGCCTCAACTGCTTTACCATCTGAAATATCCGCTTCAACGCCAAGTACATCCGCCTCATAAAAGGCCTTCTCTACTTTTTCGGACATAGGATAAAGTGATTCATCTGCCATATGTATGGAGCCAAACATATAAACTGTGGCATCTCCCTTTGAGACTTCCCACATATAGCCTTCATAGTCACCATACTCTAAAGGTAAAACAGCCTCTTTCGTATCTTCAACAGATATTTCATTATTAATAGCCTGATTATTGGCTTCATTAGACTGACACCCAACCAATACCAGAACAAAACATAAAATTAGTGTAATTATTTTTTTCATTTCAATCCTCCTGTAACAAATATAACACAAGAAATAATCAGTTCAACTAAGTCCATTATTCTTAATACAATGAAAATATCTTTTAAGATTTCTTTATACCTTAATAAATATATTTCAAAAGGGTATTCATTGAATGAGGTGGTCTTATGCGAAATAAAACAATTGATATGTTTAGAGGTATCATTATGATCTTAATGGCCCTTGATCATGCATCTTATTTTATTATAGATACACATTTTTATGAAGGCTATGATTTTATCACGCCCTATCCATCTAGTCTTGCCTTTATGGTCAGATGGATCACACATTTGTGTGCACCTGGATTTTTCTTTGTTCTAGGATATTCTTTGTATCATGCTTATCAAAAGAAGAAAGCCTATAAACTCATTTTAAGAGGCTTTTTCTTAATCTTCTTACAAGTAACTTTTATTAATTTTATATGGCAAATTGACTATATTTATATAGGTGTCATAACTATATTAGGACTATCTATGATTCTCATCACCCTATTCATGCCACTTATAAAAAAATATGGCTTTATCATAGGACCACTACTGATTCTTATGGGCCAGTATATACCAGAAAGTCATCATTTACTTACTGGTCTGCTTTTAAAGCCAGGTCTATATGGTGATTTTTATATCTTATACACCTTAACTACATGGTTGGGTATAGGCATTCTCGGTGTATTTGTAGCTTCACTGAAGCAAATACCATATTTAAAACTATCGCTAATTTCATTTATCGTATTCATTCTTTTTAGTCTAGATAAGGCAAATATGAAGGAAATTTTTATCATTGTAAAATATCCACCCTCTATTGGCTTTATAGGCATCACACTAGCCATAAACTTTTTTATGATGTTTGTAATTGATAAATACAGCATCTACATAAAGTCCGTTCTTATTATTGGCAAGGAACCATTATTCTTTTATATAGCACATTTGTATTTATACAGTCTGGCAGGCTCCCTTGTAGAGTCTAATGCCTACTGGATACTTTTTCTATCTTATATACTAAGCTTGCCACTTCTGTATTTAATGGTTAATTTATATGCAACCGCTTGCATAAACCTTCAAAACCAGTATAATAAATATAGGAGGCGTATATGAAAAAATTATTGATACCACTATTTATAAGCCTGACACTCTTTTCTTGTCAGGATAATCAAGCAGTTAATGACATGCAATCTGAAAACGAAACAATAACTGAGCAAAGAGTTGTTGAAGAAACAGAAGAAGAAACATCTCTTTACGAATATGAGGTACCTTACACTTCTTCTAACTTTAGTCCAGAGGATTTGATTTACTTCATCATGGTAGACAGATTCTATGATGGCGATCCTTCCAACAACAATTTTGACGATTTTAGTGATGACAAAACTCAGCTTAAATACTTTCTAGGTGGAGACTTAGAGGGGGTTATTAAAAAGCTTGACTACATAAAAGAACAAGGGGCTACTGCCATTTGGTTAACCCCAGTAAATGACAATGAACCTTTTGGTTATCATGGTTACTGGACTGAAGACTTTGAGGCCGTTGACCCTCACCTAGGTGATATGGCAACCCTTAAAAAACTTGTAGATGAAGCCCACTCTAGAGACATTAAAGTTATTTTAGACTATGTGGTCAACCACACAGGTTATAATCATCCATGGTTAGAAGACCCAGAAAAGAAAGACTGGTTCCATGGTAAGGGCACCATCACCAACTTTAATGACAAAGACCAACTTCTCAACTACAACTTGGCAGGTTTACCTGATTTGAATACCGAAAATCCTCAGGTAAAGGATTATTTCTATAAGAATGTTTTGTACTGGATTGATCAAACAGGCGTCGATGGCCTTAGGTTAGATACTGTTAAACATGTTCCTAATGAGTTCTGGAACGAGTTCGCTTATATCATAAAAGATAAGTATCCAGATTTCTTTTTACTAGGTGAAGTTTTTGCATCAAGCCCTACTCTTTTGTCTTCATACAATGAAGTTGGTTTTGACAGTGTGACCAATTACAGCATGTATGATGGTATCAAAGATACCTTTAAACTATACGGCGATGCTAATAAGCTGAAGATCGCCCTTAATAATCAGGAAAAATTTGATGACCCAACTATGTCTTCTATATTCTTAGACAACCATGATGTTAAAAGACTTATCAGTCAATCTTCTAAGAATGGCGACTTATTCTTAAAACAAGGCTTAACATTTGTTATGACCTACCCATCCATCCCGATTATCTACTATGGTACTGAAGTAGGCCTTGATGGCAAAGACGATCCTGAAAATAGAAAAATGATGGTTTTTGAAGAAAATGAGATCTATGACTATTACCAGTCATTAATAGGTTTAAGAAATGAAACACGTGATCTAAAAGATGTGGAAATACTAGACGTATCAAAAGACTATATCGTTATCAAATACTCAAACTTTGAAAGGTCTATGATTACAGCATTTAATATTTCTGCTTATGAACAGACCATTCAAATATCAGGTCCTTACAAGAATTATTTCACAGGTCAAGATATGACAGGAGAACTTATATTAGAAGCCATGTCGTCTTTAGTCTTAATGGAGGAATAAATGCATCAGATAATTATTGAAAAGATTACAATACCTTATTTAAAAACGGAAAGAACCCTAAGGATATACCTACCGCCTAATTACGAGGAGGACCTCTTATTTCCTGTCATCTACATGCATGATGCACAAAACCTCTATGATGTTGAAACATCTTCTTACGGGGCTATATGGGACGTTCATACCCATATGAACAATTATTACAAGATGCATGGACAAGGCCATATCGTTGTAGGCATAGACAACTTTGAAGGCAGACATAATCGTCTAGATGAATATTCCCCTTGGGTCAACACGACCATTAAGGAAGACGAACTCCTTCAAGGTATTCATGAAGATGTCGGCGGACTAGGTGATGATTATGTAGATTTCTTAGTAAAAGTTTTAAAGCCCTACATCGACAATAAATACAAAACAAAAAAAGACCGAACATCTACATCCATAATAGGCTCGTCAATGGGTGGTCTTATCTCCTTATATGCTGGTATGAAATATCCTGA
Organism: Acidaminobacter sp. JC074; assembly: GCF_022496765.1. Taxonomy (GTDB): domain Bacteria; phylum Bacillota; class Clostridia; order Peptostreptococcales; family Acidaminobacteraceae; genus JABXKX01. The sequence goes on from NZ_VANV01000009.1 coordinate 322,038, forward strand.
AATATTTTCAAGAGTTGGTGCTTTTTCGACAGCTGCATGGTTCGCTGAAAAAGACTTGTTAATGGCCTTGAAAGATTATCAAAACGAGCTTGTTACAAAATGGTATCTCGATATCGGTACCAATGAAAGCAGTAATGACAAGAGAGACGATTTTGATGATCTTTATCTAACTGGCACTCAAAAGATCTATGATATTTTAAGAGAAAAAGTTGCTGATGAAAACCTAATGCTTGTCATCGATAAAGGTGGTATCCACAATGAAAAAGACTGGTCTAAGAGATTTCCAGCTGCAATAGAATTTTTACTAAAATAAGATAAAAAGAATGTGCTGAGCACATTCTTTAACTTTCTTTGATTAACTTAGTATCTACTATGTATGAGTTCATTGCTGACTCTAAATTGTTTAACTTATCTATTAGAAGCTTTGCCGAGTAATGGCCAAGTTCTACTGCATTGATTTCCACAGTTAAAAGTGGCGGTGTTTGGTAATTGCCAATTGGTGTATTGTTAAAACCTGTGACAGTTATCCCCTCTTTATTTAAATCCTTAAGTGCCTTAAGTGCACCTACTGCAATCAAGTCATCTGTTGTTGCAATGGCATCTACATCATTTTCTTCTAGCAAGTCTTTTGTCGCTTCATAACCGCCCGCTTCAGAGAACTTAACACCCTTAACCATGTTTTCATCTAAATGCAAACCACGATTTTTCAGTGCCATTTCATAACCAGCACGTCTATTTTTTGTTACCGTCAACTCCTTAGAACCACCAATAAATGCAATCTTTTGATTACCCTCTTTGATTAAATAGTTAACCATCTCATACATGGCCTGGAAGTTATCGTTATCCACCCATAAAGTAGAATCCGTGTCATTTGGTCTACCGATGACTGCATAAGGATGATTGTTTTCTCTTAAGAACTCAATACAAGGATCCTCTTCTCTTACAACAGTCATGATGACACCATCAATCAAGTTGGATCTGAACAAGTGATTTAAAGCTTCTACTTCACCCTCACGTGTTTCAGCATTTGTTAACATGATATAATAACCCTTTGACTGTGCATATGTTGTCACACCTGTCAGCACTTGAATAAAAAACGGGTTTTCAGCAAGTAGCTTCACATCATTAGGTAATAATAGTCCAATTGTTTTTGTTGCATTGGTTGCAAGCTTTCTAGCTGTTACGTTTGGATGATAGTCTAACTTTTTCATCGCTTTCCATACTCTATCTTTTGTAGCCTGACTGATTTTTGGATGATCAGTCAATACCCTTGATACAGTAGATGGTGATACACCTGCTAACTTTGCAACCTCTTTTATTGTTACTCTCATAATACCGCCCTATAATTTCATGCACCAATGATTGCTTTTCCTGCAACCGTTTGCATAATAAAATTATAAAACGTATTTGCACCTGTGTCAAGCGGCTCCATTATTTAGGCCATTTTATGCATAAAAGAAAGCGCTATTTGCGCTTTCTAATGATGATAAGGATAGTTGCCAATGCAAGTATTACTACAATCCCTACGATTAAAGTATTTACTGTATTAGAGTCAGCCTGAGGCATTTCCTCTTCTAAATCACCAATTCTATAAAGTACCATCGAGCTCATGGCAGGTACTTTTACAGAAGCCGCCACTTGTTCAATACCCTCAAGATTTGCCTGACCGTCTTTAACAACCACTTGATAGTCACCATTTAAATCAAAGCTTTGATCACTTTTACCTGCATTATGAATCACAATAATATTATCCCATGCATCATCTGCATAGTTGATTTCGTATGCAATGACTTGATTGTCTAACTGAATAGGCTTAATAGATTCTTGAATCTCTTCTTTAGTAGCCAGTCTAAATGCAGGGTGTGCTTTTCTCATTTCAATGAGTGTCGTGAAGTAACTTACAACATCGTCGTACTTCTCTCTTCTAGACCAATCCAAACGATTGACAATATCACTTGATTTATAAGAGTTTTCATCCCCTAGTTTGGTTCTTAAAAACTCCTGTCCTGCATGTATAAAAGGCACCCCTTGAGAAGTTAAAATAATGGTATCTGCTAAAAGATGCATGTCTTTAATCTCATTAGGCATAGCTTCAGGATTTGAAAGCTTTAACTTATCAAACAAGGTGTTGTTATCATGTGCTTCTACATAGGTTACAGACTGTCCAGGTTCAATGTCTCCCCAAGTCTTTAAATCCTCATAGTATACACCACCTACAATACCAGTAAAAACAGTGGCTTCCATGCCTTCTTTTCCATTGATAAAACCTTGATCAAGTGAATCGAATACTGACCCTTTAAGACCATCTCGAATGGTATCATTGAAATGAGCGATGCCAGGCATTAAGTGGGCTTGATTTTGATTGGCTTTAGAAGCTTCATCAAGAACTGAACCCATGTTCCAACCTTCTCCTATGACTGTAATAGAAGGATCAAGGGCTTGTCTGATTTGATTCATAGTTTCTACATCATGCAGACCCATTAGGTCAAATCTAAAACCATCCAAGTTATATTCATCAGCTAAGTATGTCACTGAATCGACCATAAACTTTCTCATCATGAATCTCTCTGAAGCTGTTTCATTACCGCAACCAGAGCCATTAGCGAAGTTTTCACCTTCTTTTCTAAAATAGTAACCTGGCACCAGCTTTTCAAAAGCCATAGCATCTACAGAATATACATGGTTGTAAACAACATCCATGGTTACCTTTAAACCTTTGTCATGAATAGCTTGTACAGCTTGTTTGAACTCACCTATTCTAACATCTGGTGTAAAAGCATCTGTCGAATATGAACCCTCAAGTGCATTGTAGTTAACAGGGTCATAACCCCAGTTAAATGAATAATCGTTTTTAGCTTCATTGATCGATCCATAATCATATATTGGCATAAATTGAATATGAGTCACACCTAAATCAGCTATATAGTCTAAACCTGTTGTAAAACCATTCTTTGTTTGTGTATTTGTTTCAGTAAAGCCTAAGAAAAGACCTTTATTCTCAATGCCTGACTGTCCATGCATAGATAAGTCTCTTACATGGATTTCATACATAATGGCATCCGTTATACTAGAAAAATCAGCTGTGTAGTCCGCTTGCCAGTTCTCTGGATCCGTTGAGTCAAGATCAATAACAGCAGATCTTAATCCATTAACTGATACACCCTTTGCATAAGGATCGACCACATACTCATAATCACCGAATAAACTGACATCATAAGCATAGAGTTGGTTATGAAGGTCTCCCTCAACTCTTGTTTCCCATACCCCTTTTTCAGACATGGTCATTTCATAGCTTTCAGCTGGCGTATCTACATCTGTAAAGAATGTCAAGTTTACATCCTTAGCAGTTGGTGCCCATACTTTAAAAGTTGTAGATGTCTTTGAGTAGATTGGCCCTAAGTCACCTTCATAATTGTAAGTCGAATTAAACTCAAGTGTGTCATAAATCTGGCCAAGTTGAACTTCAGAAGTCTCAAACCTAGGAATAGATAATTCTATTTCATCTGTATACTTAACAGCTTGGTCCAGAATAATGTTACCAGAAGACTGGTAAAAATCACCCGACATTTCAATTGAAGTCTGACTCGTCACAAGCTCACCGTTGACATAAACTTCAATAGGTCCCTTAAAGAACATATTTGTTTCTAACTCAATTGTCTTGGTATCATTGAGTCTTGCCTTTGTAATTTTAGGCATATAAACAGCATCTTCTTCTGAATAGAAAACACGTTCATTGTTCTCTACTAAAAAGATTTCAGCCTGACCATCTTTGATTTTCTTTACTTCATATGTAGCTAAGACTTGGTCGTTTTCTAGAACATCAACTAGAATGCCAGCCTTTCCTTTTGTCTCTTCGACTCTTAGAGAAACATTCGGTCCAAAATCAGATTGGCCATCTAATGAAATCGTTTGCCCAACTTCATCAAAAAAATAAACCCTTAGTGAAGTGTTTGCATAATTCTCATCATAGTTATGATAATTGATCATAAGTTCTACAGATTCATCTGTGATTTCATCTGCGCCCTCTGGATTTTCGTAAAAGAATTCTTCTCTACCACCATAAACCCATATCTCACCAACGCCACCGTCAAATTGGTCTATAAAACGGTCGTTTGGTGTATCTTTTTCCCATGAATCTGTTCTTACTATAAATCCAACCTTTTCATGTTTACCAGGAAGCGTAACAGTACAAACTTTACCGAAGTTATCTTCTTCGGTAAAGTCATTTGCACTACCCTCGCCACCTGCAGGCCAAATCCATAGATTCCAGTCTTTATCGTTATCCTCTGTTTCTTGATAATGAATAACGACTGTCGTATTCTCTTCCGCAACCGCTTGCATTGGTATTAATAAAAAGCATTGCAGTAGGATTAATAAACTTGCAAGTAATCTTTTCATCTGGCCCCCTAGATTCTGTTCTTTTCTATGTTCCAGATGTCTTTTGCATATTCTCTAATTGTTCTATCACTTGAGAACTTAGACGCATTACACATGTTCATCCAACATTTTCTCGCCCAAGCTTTCTTATCTCTATAAGCTGCATCAACTTTCATTTGAGCATCTCTGTAAGCTGCAAAGTCTTCAAATACAAAGTAGTTATCAGCAGCATGCCATGAAGCACCCTTTAATAAAGATGTGTAAAGCTCTTGCATATCTTCATCACCAGTGTAGTCAAATGTTACATCGATTAATGCATCCACAACTTCTTTTAAACCAGGTACTGTCATGTAAGGTACCTTAGGATCATAGTTACCCTTAAGCTTGTTTACATCTTCTACTGTTAGACCGAAGATAAAGTTGTTTTCTTCACCAGCTTCTTCAACAATCTCTACATTTGCACCGTCAAGTGTACCAATTGTTGGTGTACCATTTAACATGAACTTCATGTTACCAGTACCCGATGCCTCTTTACCAGCCATAGAAATTTGCTCTGATAAGTCTGCTGCTGAGAAGATTCTCTCACCGTAAGAAACTCTGTAGTTTTGAACAAATACAACCTTGATTCTACCTGCTACATCTTCATCATTGTTTACTAAGTCAGCAATATCATTGATAAACTTAATAATTGACTTGGCTCTGATGTAACCAGGCGCAGCCTTTGCACCAAAGATGAAAGTTCTCTTAACAATATCCATTGAAGGATCTTTTTTGATTTTATGGTATAAGTCTAAAATATGGAATGCATTTAATAATTGACGCTTGTACTCATGAAGTCTCTTAACTTGAATATCAAATATAGAATCAGGATCAATTTCTACACCTTCATGTTCTTTGATGTATTCAGCAAGTTGAACTTTCTTTTGAAGCTTGATAGCCATGAATTTCTCAAGCACAGCTTCATCATCTGCATACTTTTCTAACTCTTTAATTTTTTCTAAGTTGTTAACCCACTCATCTGTACCTAATAATTCAGTTACATAAGCAGATAACTCCTTGTTTGCAAGTGCCATCCATCTTCTTTGAGTGATACCATTCGTTTTATTTTGGAACTTATTCGGATATAACTGATACCAGTCATTTAACTCTTCATGCTTTAATAACTCTGTATGAAGGTAAGCAACACCATTAACAGCATATGAACCATAGATTGATAACCATGCCATTTTAATCATATCATTTGAGATAATTCTCATTGATTCAATTTTATCAGCATCATAACCCTTGCCTTCAAGTTCAGCAACAAACTGCTCATCAATTCTTACTAGGATCTCATAGATTCTAGGTAAAATCTCCTTGTAGAAACCATTCCACCACTGCTCTAATGCCTCTGCTAAGATTGTGTGGTTTGTATAAGCAAAAGTTCTTCTTACAATTGACCAAGCTTGATCCCACGCTAATCCTTCATTATCCATTAAAAGTCTCATCATCTCAGGTACTGCTACAGCTGGATGTGTATCGTTTAACTGGATAGCATAGTATTCTGGGAACTCATTGAAGTCATTTGACTTCTTCTTAAAGTCTTTGATCATATCTTGTAAAGATGCAGAAACAAAGAAGTACTGTTGCTTAAGTCTTAAAAGCTTACCAGCTTGCTCTGAGTCATTTGGATATAATACTCTAGAAATATCCTCTGCTGAGTTTTTCTTCTCTACTGAAGCAGTGTAGTCTTGATCATTAAATAATTTAAAGTCAAAGGCATCCACAGATTCTGCTTTCCAAAGTCTAAGTGTGTTGATGTTGTTTGTACCGTACCCAACGATTGGTGTATCATATGGAATAGCCTGAATTGTCTCATCAGCAAACTCAACCATGACAGCATCTTCTAATCTTCTTACAGACCATGGATCGCCATATTTTAACCAGTTGTCCACTTGCTCTACCTGACGACCATCTTCAAACTTTTGCTTAAAGATACCATAATCGTAACGGATACCATAACCTGTTAAAGGTAAGTCTTCTGTTGCAGCTGAATCCATGAAACATGCAGCCAGTCTACCAAGACCACCATTACCAAGACCTGCATCTTCTTCTGCTTCTTCTACAGCATTTAATGAGATACCTAACTCTTTTAGAGTTTCTTCAACTTCTGTGTATAAACCTAATGAGATTAAGTTATTACCTAAAGCTCTACCCATTAAGTACTCAGCAGATAAGTAAGATGCTTGCTTCTTCTTACCGTAAGACTCTTTTGTTTTGTTCCAGTCTTCAGATAACATTTCCATTAATGTCATTGAAACTGCATTAAACTTTTCATACTCTAATGCTGAATCAAAAGACTTAGCATACTTCATTCTCGTGGCATCCTTTACTGATGCAATAAACTTATTTTTGTCAAAATTCATATTAGCACAACCTTCCATATAATTTCGTCATATCATATATCTTCTTTGCAAGTTCGTCCGTTAACTGACCTGGTGCCATGCGCCATTCCCAGTTACCGCCGATAGTTGATGGTATGTTCATTCTTGCCTTATCGTCAAGACCTAAGAAGTCCTGCATTTGAGCAACAGCTACTACACCAACAGATGACCAAGCACCTCTGATAAAGCCCCAGTGATAACCTTCTTCTTTAGTCAGCTTAAGATAATCAATGGCCTTATCTATGTCTCCTTGATCTGTATTAATAAACCACCCTTGTACTGTATCGTTGTCATGAGTACCTGTGTACACAAAACAATTTGTTTCATAATTATGTGGTAAATAATCACTCTCTTCTTTTGAGTCAAATGCAAACTCAAGTACTTTCATGCCTGGATAACCAGATGCATCTTTAAAGTCAGCAACCTCTTGAGTCAAGAAACCTAAGTCTTCAGCGATAACTTTTAACTCGCCCAGTTCTTCTTTAATTGCATCAAACAGCTTCATTTCAGGGCCTTTGACCCACTCACCGTTGACAGCAGTTTCAGCACCGCCAGGAATTGACCAGTAGCTTTCAAAGCCTCTAAAGTGGTCGATTCTTACAACATCAAATAACTCATAAGTTGCGCGGATTCTTTCAATCCACCACTTATAACCTTGTTGATCCATCAGGTCCCAATTATAAATTGGGTTGCCCCATAATTGGCCTGTTGCAGAAAAGGCATCTGGTGGACAACCTGATACACATACAGGTCTGTTGTCTTCATCTAATAGGAATAATTCAGGGTTTGACCAAACATCTGAAGAATCTTCTGCCACATAGATTGGAATATCACCAATCATCTCTACACCATTTTTGTTGGCGTAAACTTTAAGTTCATGCCACTGCTTGAAAAAGATGTATTGAACAAAAGTCCAAAACTTCATTTCAGACTCATGCTGAACCTTAGCTGCTTCTATAGCGTCAGCTTGTCTTGTTCTTAATGCCTTTGGCCACTCCTGCCATGATCTTAAATCATTGTCATGCTTAAGTGCCATAAATAAAGTGTAGTCAATTAACCATGACTTGTGTTCTTCAACAAAAGTGTCCATTTCTCTTTTATAAGATTTTTCAGCTCTGGAATATGCAAGTCTAAGTAGAGCAGTCTTTTCATTGTTAACCTTTGTAAAATCAACCACATCAGTTTGATTGCCAAAATCTCTACCAGAAAAATCTTCTTCTGTTAAAAGACCTTTTTCCTTTAATACTTCTAAATCAATTAAGAGGATATTACCTGCAAATGTTGAAAGAGATTGATATGGGGAATCTCCATAACCCGTTGGACCAATCGGTAGAAGCTGCCAATATGATTGTCCTGATTTCTTTAAGAAATCTACAAAATCATAGGCCTCTTTACCAAAGGTACCAATACCCTGCTTATTAGGTAATGATGTGATATGCATCAAGATACCACTAGATCTATTAAACATGATACACTCCTTTATGTCGTTTATTATCAGTTGTTACAATATCATATGAAATCTCTTTACAACCAATATCGCCTGTATGTGATAGATGGATTTGACCATCATATTTAACATGAATATCAAAATAACTAGCTTCAGCGTCTCTAGAAATACCGTCATCTGAATACACTTGGTAAGAAGCATCTTTATCAACAAAGCCAATTAAATCCAAAGTCTCAACAGAAATATCTTCAACCTTGTTTTTAACTTCATTAAGTATTAATAGCGTACCCTGTCTTAAATAGTTTAACCATTCTTTTGTCTGAACCTGAACATACTGATGACCAGATTCTCTAAGCTCTAGAGCATAATTATCATTAGACTTGATCTTATACTCAAGCATTTTTTCAGGTAAATAGACATATCTTCCTTTTGCATTTGCCTGATGAACTGGTGCAAGCATAATACCAGAACCATACATCAACTGGTCTTCTACTTGATGACAATGTTCATCTTCAAAGTCAAATGATAAAGGTCTAAAAAGTAAAGTATTGTTAGTTCTTGCCTTCATAAACTCAGAATATAAGTAAGTAATGAAAGCATATCTGTATCTAATAATGTCACGTGTCACTTGAGTCGTATCATCTTCAAAAGAGAATGGCTCTTGGTGTCTTGAACCCATGCATGCATGATTTCTAAAAAGTGGTGTATAGACTGCAAACTGAGACCAACGCGTTGCAAGCTCACCACTTGCATTGCCCCCAAATCCACCTATATCAGCACCTGAGTATAAGAAGCCGCACATATTTAACGAAGGCATCATCTTAATGTTTTGTGTTAAGTGTTCCCACCATGCATGGTTATCACCCGTCCAAATACCACCATAACGGTGCATACCGATGTAAGAAGCTCTTGAGAAAAGTAAGATTCTTTTTTCAGGATGATTTCTTTCAAAGGCTTCACCAGCAGCGCGTGTCATGTTGTAACCAAACAGGTTGTGTAAATCATAGTGGTTATAAGTGTTACCATCTACTCTGTGATAGAAAGATTGATAATCTTCTTTATTATTAGATAACCACATAAACTGATCTTTCAATTTAAAGAAATCATAAATACCTAAGTTCTTACCTTTTTGATTGGATGCATACTCGATGGCTTCTTCAAGTTTCTTAGCAGAATAGAATATAGCCGGCTCGTTCATATCGTTCCAGAAACCTTCAATGCCCTTGTCAATTAAGAAATCATATTGGTCACCAAACCACTTTCTTGCTTCTGGATTAATAAAATCAGGAAAATGTACAAGACCAGGCCATACAGCACCAACAAAAGGTTTACCTTCAGAATCCTCACAGTAGTATCTGTTTTTGACACCTTCTTCATGCGTCTTGTAACCGTCTTCAATTTTGCAGCCTGCATCAATGATTGGGATTAGTCTAAACCCATCATCTTTAAGATCTTTTACAAATGATTCGAAGTTAGGAAATCTTTCTTCATCTATTGTAAAGTTTTTAAAATCCTTCATATAATCAATGTCCATGTAGATGGTGTCACATGGGATATCCGATTCTATAAATTTATCTGCAATTTCTCTGATGGCCTTATTGTCTGGGTATGACCAACGAGATTGTTGAAAACCAAATGCCCACTTTGGTGGTAAAAATGATGGTCCAATTGCCTTTAAAAACTTAGACACAATTGTTTTCTTATCACCTTCAATGATATAAAGTCTAAGATCTTTTCCTTCAATAGAAACTTTCAATTCATCTTTATGACTGAATCCAAAGTCAAACTCTATATAAGTTGGAAAGTCAATGTAAACACCAAATGATTTTTTACCATCAACAATAAAGAAGTTATGTGCCCCGTATAAAGCTCTTTTGTCTGGTGTATGGTTTGGATCATCTGTACAAAACGACTCATAGATGCCACCTCTTTTGTTGATGCCCCTAAGATTTTCTCCTAGACCATAAACCTTGTCATTTGAATCGAATTTATATGTAAGTGTCGTTACATCTTTTACGTCACATGATAAACCAGTACCATCAAGCAAGTCACTTAGCGATTCTACTGGTCTTATATTTTCAAAATCTACGATACTATCCGTTTCAAATGGCGTACCGATATTTAAATACTTCATTGTCCACCTCTCTCTTTAATTGTTTGTCCCTTATAAAATGTGGTCTCTAAGACTATATGACTCTTTACATCTTTATCTTTAAACTCAGATAAGACAATAGAAGCTATATTGGAACCCATTTCATCATAAGGCTGTTCAACTGTTGATAAACTAGGGTGCATGAACTTTGAAATTTCAAGACCATCAAAGCCTACAACAGATATATCATCAGGAACTGATTTACCAGCATCAAATACAGCTTTTACAGCACCTATGGCCATTAAGTCTGAAATTGCAAACACTGCTGTAAGGTCAGTTTTAAGAAGTTCTTTCATGGCATCATAGCCTGACTGCATAGAATAGTCTCCCATTGCAATCAATTCATTTGATGAAATAAGTGCATGATCCTTTAAGGCTTGTTCATAAGCCAGCTGTCTTCTTTCAGCGACATTGTCCTTACCATCTTCAGATGATATAAGGCCAATAGATTTATGACCAGAACTTATAAGTTTTACAACACCCTCATAAGAAGACTTAAAGTTATCAATGGTCACACTGGAATATAAATCCCTATCACATGCTTCATGAATAACTGTCGAACCAAATACTACTGGTATATCAAGTTGTTTGATATAGCCTTCGTCTTCTGGTAATAAACTACCACCAAGTATGATCAGACCTGCAAGTCTTTTCTCAAGTGCAAACTCAACAGCAACTTCCACTGTTTTAATGTGTTCCTTATGAAAATGTAAAACCAGTGCATGTTTCTCATTAGAGATTTTTTCTTCAATGGCTTCTACAACCTTTGAGAAAAAGTTTGAATATTCACCTATGATAAAAATACCTATATGGTTTGTTTTATTTCTCTTAAGATTTCTTGCACTGTTGTTGGGAACATAATTCAGTTCCTCAATAACCTTTAAAACTCTTTCTTTAGTAGAGTCTTTTACATCAGGCTGATTGTTAAGCACCCTTGAAACTGTACTGACACCAACACCAGCTGCTTTTGCTATGTCTTTAATATTTACTGATTTCATTTTATCTCCTAATGAAACTCTTTATAGTAATTATGACAACGTTTCCGGAAACGTTTCCGAAACTATATTCATTTTATCATAATTTAAAAAAATATCAAGAAAAAAAATAGCCGAAGCTATTTTATAAACAAATCCATTTTAGAGAAATTACCAAAGACACCACCTGTATGAATAAATAATATGTTGGCATTATCTTTGTATTTTCCATTTTTTATGTCCGTCATTAGACCATACATGGCTTTACCTGTATAAACTGAATCCAGAAGAATGCCTTCATTTCTTGCCATATCCAAGATAAAATCTATTTCCTCATCTCTACTTAAGGCATAGCCTCTACCAACATAGTCTGTCCTAATATCTACATCTTTAGGTGTAATCTCTGGAAGCATCGTATAAGGCTTTGACTCATTCAAAAGACTCTTAACCATATCAAATCCATCAACATTTGGATTGTAAATGTTATAACCGACATTTTTTATGTCTCTACCATGCTTTTTAATCCCCATCAAAAGACCAGTATAAGTCGAACCAGAACCAAAGGCAGACACAATATAATCAAACTCTATCCCTAGCTCATTTTCCTGGTTTTCAATTTCTGAAAAAGCATGTTCATAGCCAAGGTTTCCAATGCCATTTGAAGCACCTTCAGGAATAAGATATGTATGCTTACCTGAAGCATCTAAATCCTTTTTCATATCAGCCATAATTTGATGTCTATTTTTATAGTCTTCTAGGCTGATTAAATGTATTTTTGCGCCTATCATTTTATTTAAGAAATAGTTACCACTGCCTGGTACTTCATTTTCTTTTAAGACTAGGTGAACCTCAAAACCAAGTTTTACTGCGGCTATGGCTGTTGCTCTGCAATGATTTGACTGAATGCCACCACAGGTGATAACTGTATCAGCACCTAGAGCCTTTGCCTCTGCAAAAGAATACTCCAGTTTTCTTACTTTATTACCAGACAACTCAAAACCGGTTTGGTCGTCTCTTTTGATATACACATTGATGCCATTAAAATTGAACTTCATTTTTTCAATACGTGTCGGTAAGTTTGCTAAATTATACTTCTTCATTTCAACCTCTTTTCATATTGTATCCAGTCGTCTTTTATAGCAAGTCTCTTATAAGCCATCTTGTCAAAGAGGTGCTGTGCAGGATTGATAAGTCTAGTAGATAAAGTCATCCTATCATAACCATGAATTTGTACACTTTCTTCTAAAGATAACATCAGCTTTTGACCAATACCTCTGCCTCTAGATGATTCATCGACGTAAATAGAAAATACACACGGCATATCTTCATGTATACTCCAGTAGGCAAAACCCAAGATACTTTCTTCTTCAAATACAAACATACTGTCTAAGTTATCCTCATAACCTTTTAAGATATGTTCTTTGGCATCAAGCCACCTACTCAGGTCCTCTGGTTCAAAGCTTTTGATATATTTAAAATCCATATTGTAGATCTCTAAAAAATCCTCTATTATAGCCCTTCTTATCAAACAACCACCTCCGATACTATGATAACACAAAAGATGCACCTGAGTGCATCTTTTAGAATAAGTATTTTTACTTTATAATCGCTCTTTTTAAAATGTCATTTGAACGTTTAACAAACTTTGTCATACCTTCTGCAGTTAAAGGACGATGACTTAATACAGCCAAGTCATAGATCTGCTCAGTTACAAGATTAAGCGTCTCTTCATCACCTTCTAAGTGATCAATAGTGTATGATACAAGTGGGTTTTTCTTATTTAAAACTAAAGTCTCATCACTAGGGAACATAGAAGCATCCATACCCATGCCACCATACTGCTTCATCATGTCTTGCATACGACGTGATTCTTCAGTTAAAATGATCATACCTGCTAGATCTTCATTCTTTAATGACTCAATCTTAATTTTAATAGATTCTTGTCCAGTAGACTTCTTAAAGAGTTCTACAAGCTTTTCTTCTACATCTTTATGGTCTGTATCATCCTCTTCCTTTAGCATGTCAGAAATACCAGAGTCAACTCTCTTGTATTTCACATCCTCAGCCGCCGCTTCCATATGAGAAATAAAGGCTGAATCAATTGGATGGTCTAAGATAGCCACTTCTACACCATGCTCTTGTAGGTTTTGGATGTATTGAGTTTGCTGTAAAGTATCTGTTGTATAATAAATTTCTTTGTCTAATTTACCTTCATGTCTTTGAAGATACTCTTCTGCTGTTACATACTGGTCATCTGTCAGCTTAAATAAAAGGACGTCTTTAACCTTGTCGTTGAATTTCTTTTCTTTAATGGCACCATACTTAATGAATGGCTGAATATCATCCCAGTATTTTTCGTAAGCATCACGTTCAGTTTTGAATAAGCCTGTTAACTTATCTGCTACCTTCTTAGAAATGTAGTCAGAAATCTTTTTGACAAAACCATCGTTTTGTAGCATCGATCTAGATACATTCAGTGGAAGATCTGGACAATCAATCACACCTTTTAAAAGCATTAGGAACTCAGGAATAACTTCTTTTAAATTATCCGCAACAAAGACTTGGTTGTTGTATAACTTGATTTGACCTTCTAAAGTATCAAAGTTAGTACCTAACTTAGGGAAGTATAAAATACCCTTTAAGTTAAATGGATAATCCATATTTAAATGAATCCAGAATAATGGCTCTTTGAAATCCATAAATGTTTTTGAGTAGAAGGCCTTGTACTCTTCATCTGTACATTCAGATGGTTTCTTTGCATAAAGAGGTGTCGTATCATTTAATGCTACAATTTCTTCTACAATATCATTGCCTTCTTCATCCTTTTGAGCTTCTTTATCTTCAACTGTAAAGAAAATCTCATATGGCATAAAAGAGCAGTATTTTTCAATGGTTCTTTTAACTGTAAACTCATTCTCGAAATCTACACCATCTTCACCTAAGAACAACTTGATTTCAGTACCACGAGTCTTTCTTGTACCTTCTTCTAACTCAAACTCAGTACCGCCATCACAGTGCCACTTAGCAGATGTCGCACCTTCTTGATAAGATAATGTGTTGATTTCTACCTTTTCCGCTACCATAAAAGCTGAGTAAAATCCTAGACCAAAGTGACCGATAATTTGATCTTGGTCTGCCTTGTCCTTGTATTTCTCAATAAAGTCTTCAGCACCAGAAAATGCAATTTGATTGATATATTGCTTAATTTCATCAGCTGTCATACCAATACCATTATCTATAAATGTCAAAGTCTTTTCACCTTGATTTAAAACAACATCGATTTTATATTCAGTTTCATCTGACTTAATTTCGCCTAGTGATACCAATGACTTGTACTTTGTAATTGCATCTGATGCATTTGATATCAATTCTCTAATGAAGATATCATGATCTGAATATAACCATTTCTTAATTATAGGAAATATATTCTCACTATGTATTGAAAGATTGCCTTTTTCCATTTAAATCACTCCTTTAATAATTCTTGTATCTCTTATATCCAAGTATAATTATAGAACTACCATTTATCTCTGTCAAGAAATTTTAGCACTCTTTAATATTAGTGGCTAATAATTTATAATTTACAAAGAAAAAAGACCACTATAAGTGACCTTTCGCTATTTCTTCAATTAATTCATCTGTTATGTTAAGATGTACTTTACCATCAATCAATATCATTGGAATCCCTACTGCATGAACACGTCTAACAATATTGAAATCATCGCTGTTGTCTCTGATTTTCAAGAACTCCTTTAGATTTTTCATACTATCTGTAATTTCCACATAATCAAACTCAACATTTTTTTGTAAAAGAGCCTCTTTTACACCAGGACAGCCTGGTCAATGTTTTGAACCATATAATTTAATTTTCATGAACACCCTCCTCAAAGTTATTATACACGATTTAGGTATAATATTGTATTACTTTTTCTCTTCAGGTGCTTGAACATGAACTTCTTTTGGAAAGACCTTTCTATAAATCTTTTTACCTACAAGAATCAAGATAAATAAAAGTGGCACGTAGATAACAAGAAGTGGAATAGAACCGATAGCCCATACTGCAAAACCTTCAAAGAAATCAGTAATTTCTTCTAATGAATCATTGAACTTAGCAGCAATTCTCTCACCTAATGTTTTAGGCGTTTCTTCTTTTTCTACAATTTCATGTACCTCATAGATAGAAACACTTAAAGTAGAATATGAAACCAAGTTCTCAAGTCTTTTAAGGGTACCTGTTAGGTTTTCAATCTGATATCTTATATTAGAAAGTTCTCTTTCAAGTGTGATGATATCTTCAATCTTTTCAGCCTTACTTAGGATATTTAAAAGGCGTTCTTCTTGTACTTCTAAAGTCTTCTTGTGAGCTTCATGATCAAATACTTGTGCAGTGACATCTTCACCGTATGTGTTTGATTGAATAACCGTTCCCACAGTGGTCATATCACTCATAAACTGTTCAAACTGCTTGGCAGGAATTCTTAATGTAAAATGAGCTGACCTAGTTGACCAAGAGTCTTCAATGTCTTTGCCTCTTACATTGGATGATTCTATATAGCCACCAACACCAACAATCTTGTCATTGAGTCTTTGAACAGCCAAGTCATATTCCAAGGTTTGAAGTTCCATTGAAGCCGACTTGATGATCATCCTATCGGCCATGGGCTCGGATGGTGCTTCAGATTTTGATTCTGATAGTGTATAGTTGGTGCCACCAAAATCATCCATAGAAGCTTCCGTTTCATACACAGCCTCTTCTGTTTCAACTGCGTAGTTGTAATCAGCTGAATTAGCCATGCCGGCATCATCACTGGACCCACAAGCTACAAGACCAAATACACTTACTGCTACTAAAAGTAAAGATAAAATTTTTTTCATAACAACCTCCAATCTTTTCCCCTATATTATATGGACGCAAATGTGAAATTAAAGTTCCATAAAATCAAAAAAATTAATTGCATTTCCTATCATCTATCTTTATTATAGACCATAGGAGGGATAATATGTTTGATTGGAAAGAAGATTATTCTGTTGGTGTAAAAGAAATTGATGCCCAACATAAGAGACTATTTGAAATGGGTCAGGCTATGTCTGATTTGGTTTCAAACCACGGTGATGAGGATATCTACGATGAGTTAACAGCTATGTTTAACGAACTGATTGATTATACAAGATATCACTTTAATGACGAAGAAAAATTGATGGAAAAAGTAAATTATAAGGATTTAGAAGATCATAAAGTCCAACATCAATTATTTGTAGAGAAATTAGAAGCCTATGATTTAGAGACAATTGATGAAGATCAAGGGGCATTTGCACTGAAACTTCTTAAGACAGTTGCCACTTGGATCTTTAAACACATCACAGGTGATGACTTTAGATACAGAGAGGCTATGACAGCATTAAGTTAGGAGATAAATATGAAGCAGATAGATAAAATTGATTTTGAAACTAAAAAGCAACTTTATAAGTATATGAACATCAAGTTAACAGGACTTATAGGATCAGAAGATGATTGGCTGGCTAATTTATCTAATGCTTCTGCCCTACTTTGGCTACTACTTGATGATATCAACTGGGCTGGTTTCTATTTATATAGAAAAGACAAGCTCATCTTAGGACCTTTCCAAGGTAAACCTGCATGTGTCAACATTGAAATAAGTAAAGGTGTATGCGGTACAGCTGCAGAGACTAGAACAACACAATTGATTAAAAACGTCCATGACTTTCCTGGTCATATAGCATGCGACTCTGCATCTAACTCTGAGATTGTTGTGCCTATTATCAAAGACGATCAATTGATTGGTGTATTAGACATAGACGCACCTATTTTGAATCGTTTTGACCAAGATGATCAAGCAGGTTTAGAGAAGTTTGTAGAAACACTCAACAAGTATATGAAATGGGAAGATATTCTTTAAATGTCTTCCTGAAATCTTTTTATACTTTTTTTGTACAAATCACTTGCCAAGTGTCGAATAATCTGTTATTATATTATTAAATTAATAAAACAGTTGAGATTTTCAACGAAAAGGCAAACATGCTGAAAGGCATGGACGCAAAGCTAAAGGGCCTTCCTCTTATGAGATGGCAGCCAGCTCCCGAAAGAAGATTTTTTTTAGGTCTTAAATGACCAACTAATTATGTTTAGAAGGGAATTGAACATAGTTCAATCTCTTTATCTAATATCTCTTTATCATTTCAACCAAACTAATAAACCCAAGAGCTTCTCACTCTTGGGTTTATTAGTTTTTGTTTTATTCTTTTTTCTTCTCTACATCATAGTAAATGGGAATTCCCACTCTTTTTCCTAAGTAGTTTAAATTTTGAAAATCAATATCAATCTCCTTTTTAATATCATAATCCAGGATCGATTGATTAATTCGATCAACAATACCTCCAAGCTCTTCCTGACTGGTATTGTCATGAATACTTTCTATTTGAACAAGCAACATACGATGTTTATAACACCATGGTAAAAGCTCCATAACAGCAATCCCCTCTTGTCCTTCCTTAGCTGAAGAAACAACCACTATGACCTCTTTCCCCTTTAATTGCTGATCTCTAAAAGGATACAAACACTCCATCAGCGACTTGGTCTTGCCAGTCAAAGAACCATAGTATATAGGTGCTGCAATGATAATGATATCAGCCTCATGAAAGGCTCTTAATACAATGTTATTCATCTTGTTGATGCAAACTTCATTGTCTGCACAGCTTTCACAAGCACTGCAGGATAAAGAACTGTAATCTTTATCAATAAGATCTAACTGCTTGTAGTCAATCGTCTTATGTTTATCTAAATTAAGATCATTTAAAAACTTACGTGATCTTGATTTTTTACTCATGGAAGTAGATATGCCAAGTATCTTTATTGTCTTCGTCATATTCAGTCACCTCTCTTAGATATATACCAAATATTTGACAAAAACAATAGAGTAGGCGTATAAATCTCTTTATACGCCTCTCACAGATCCGGACGTGCGGGTCATCGCATCCGGCTCCTCCGCTGTTATCCCCTTTGGGGGTGGAATTCATCATAAATGTCCACTAAATCGACCAAACTTTGTTCTTTAAACCATTTGTTTGACATAGCTATGTGTGATTGAATTGTTTTAGTGTTTCTCCAACCTCTAATTGCTATTGAGTCTATTTCACCTTTCCATCCAGCCTTGCGTAACGCCTTGTTAAATTTCTTCGGCGTTTTCCAGCTTCGCATTTGCATGCCTCTAAGCCGTCGTTTAATCCAACTCATCAGCTCTTTAAATAAACTCTTCACATTGCCTTTACCATAATAGTTTCCCCATCCTCGAATTATTGAGTTAAATTTGTATTTGAGAGAATACATCATATTTACAGTTTGATTTCGACTCGTTAATGCCTTAATTTTTTCTTTAAAGGCTTTCACACGTATCTTGTCTATTCCTAAGAAACCTTTGTTGAATACAAAGCCTAGAAATGTAAACTGCTCTTCAAATGTATCAATTATCTTCGTCTTTTCGGGATGAAGTATTAACTTATACTTGTCCTTTAAGAACTTCGTTAACGATTTTAGTACTCGTTCTGCGCCTTTTCTTGATGTATGGAGTATCACAAAGTCATCTGCATAACGTACAACTTTATGTCCTCTCTCTGTTAATAACTTATCCATCGGATGCAGGAAAACATTTCCATATAATGGACTTGTATTCGAGCCTTGAGTCGCGCCCCGTACAGTCTCTTGATAACAACCATAGTCTAATATCCCAGATTTCAATGTTTTAGTTATTAAGGAAAGTATATCGTTGTCCTCAATCTCTAAAGCTATCTCGTCCAGAAGTAAATCGTGGTTTATCATATCAAAGTATGATTTCAGGTCTGCATCAATTACATATCTGTATTTGCGCTTTAAGTTCTTATTTACATCTTCTACTGCTTGATGACAGTTCCTATTTGGTCTAAACCCATAACTGCAGTCTAGAAACTTATTTTCAAATACCGGTTCTATCACCTGACGTAATGCTTGTTGTACTATACGGTCTTCCACGGTTGGTATCCCAAGCGGTCTTTTACTACCATCTTGTTTGTCTATATATACTCGCCTTACCGGTCTTGGGACGTATGTTTGTTTTATTAACTTAGTTTGAAGAGCTTCTAGATTGCCATCCAAATCATGCTTATAATCAGCTATCGTCACATTGTCCACTCCAGCAGCTCCACGACTTCTCTTTACTGCTTGAAAGGCTTCTTTTAAATTAGACATTGCGTGTACCTTTTCATACACTACATTTACCACCGTCCTTTAGTTTTTCTTTACTCCTACTCGTTGAAAACAATCTCTGATTCTGTCTAATGTTTATGTATCAAGTCAACTTATAATGTACCGTTTCTTTAACGTCCTCTTATAGTCTCCTTATAGCAAACGGTGTACCCTGATGTTCCACCCTGGCTCTGCGGTCTTTTCTCCCTCACCAGCTTCTGCTTGCTCATTTTATCAGTCATATCTGTGTTTTCAATCTTCTGCGGACACTATCCTTCGCATCTAATAGACGCCTTTTGGGTCGTCTTTAGTCCTATACATCTTAGCATAGGTCATCTAGGTACCACATCTCCATCTGTCGCCAGACTTCTTCGCCTAGACTTTGTTACTAATATATAGTGCTCTGACTTCTCACTGACCATCATGTTTGCTTCGGCATACCGCCGTTGGTCCACATTACCTTAAAGGAGTCAATGAGATCTCCATGGGTCACGTCATTATTCTTTCCTTCAGCCGCAGCCCTCATAACTTACTTAGAGTGTTCTCGACAGTATAGGACTACCCACTTTGTACAAGGTCATCCGCTCTTAGCCAGCTAGCATGGGATATTAATAGTGATTCTGTGCTGAATTTTGTCTTACAGACCTCCCCACAACTCCTCACGAAGATGCAGTAATGCTCAACTATATGCTTCCGCTTGTCTCGGTGCATTAGGGACTTTCACCCATTAGAATAATGCGCTGCCACGCGCACACAAAAAAGTTGGCATAAAGCCAACTTCTCTTATTCTTCATCCTTAACTGGTGTTACTAAGTTTAAGAACAACTCTTCTAATTGTGCATCTTCAGCAGGTGCTGGCGCATCTGTTAAAAGACATGTTGCCTGTTGTGTTTTAGGGAATGCAATAACGTCTCTGATATTGTCGATATGAAGCAGTTCCATAACCACTCTATCTAAACCATATGCAATACCGCCGTGTGGTGGTACACCATATTTAAAGGCATCTAGTAAGAAACCGAACTTAGCTTGTGCTTCTTCATCAGAAAAACCAAGCGCCTTGAACATTCTTGCTTGTAAGTCAGTGTTGTGGATTCTAATAGAACCACCACCGATTTCAGAACCATTTAGAACCATATCGTAAGCTTTTGCTCTACAGTTAGCAGGATCAGATTCAATCATGTCCATATCCTCATCTAAAGGTGAAGTAAATGGGTGATGTTTAGCAACATAACGATCATCATCTTCTGAATACTCGAATAATGGGAATTCATTGATCCAAAGAATCTTATAGTCGCCTTCTTCAATCTTATCTAATTTCTTAGCAATCTCACATCTTAATGCGCCTAGAGTGGCATATACAACAGATGGCTCATCTGCTACAAATAAGATTAAGTCGCCAGCTTTGGCTTCCATTCTTTCTGTAATAGCTTTTACATCATCTTCTGTTAAGAACTTAGCAATTGGAGAATCAAGGCCTTCTTCAGTTAACTTCATCCATGCCAAACCTTTAGCACCATAAGTTTTTGCTAACTTCTCAAGGTTTTTCATACCCTTCTTTGAAAACTCACCAGCACCTTCATTGATGTTGATGGCTCTTACATCTTTGCCAGCCTTAACTGTATCTGCAAACACACCAAAACCACAGTTTTCAACGACATCATTAAGGGCTTTTAACTCATAACCAAATCTTAAGTCTGGCTTATCTGAACCGAATCTTTCCATGGCTTCTTTATAAGGCATTCTCATAAATGGTACTGGAAGATCAACGCCAATTGTTTCCTTAAAAATCTTTTGCATTAACTTTTCGTTGATTGCCATGACATCTTGCTCTTCAACAAAAGACATCTCAACATCCACCTGTGTGAACTCAGGCTGTCTGTCAGCTCTTAAGTCTTCATCTCTGAAACACTTAACAATTTGATAATATCTGTCTACACCTGATACCATTAACATCTGCTTAAATAGCTGAGGTGATTGAGGTAAAGCATAGAACTTGTTAGGGTTAACTCTTGAAGGTACTAAATAGTCTCTTGCTCCCTCTGGTGTCGGTTTGTTTAAAAATGGTGTTTCAACTTCTAAGAAACCTTCACCATCAAAGAAGTTTCTAAATACAGACGCTACTGTTGATCTGAATCTTAAGTTTCTAAACATCTTAGGCTTTCTTAAGTCTAAGTATCTATACTTTAATCTTAATTGCTCACCAGCCCCATCTTCATCGTTGATGTGAATTGGCGGTACTTCAGATTCTGAAAGTACCTTGATATTTTCAGCAAATACTTCTACCTTACCAGAAGGAATATCTTCATTTATACTTTGTCTTAACTTAACTCTACCTTCTACAGCGATTACATACTCGCCTCTGATAGCATCCGCCTTGTTAAAAGCCTCTTCTGATACTGCCGTATCAAATACTACCTGTGCAATACCTTCACGGTCTCTTAAGTCTACGAATAATAAACCACCAAGATTTCTTCTTTTTTGAACCCAGCCCATTAACACAACCTTTTGATCGATGTGTTCTTCTCTTAATAAGCCGGCATAATGTGTTCTTTTTAAACCATTCAATAATTCAGCCATAATGCCTCCTACAAATCTAATTAAGTTCAGGACATTCGTCCTTTAACATTTACGATTACAAGTAACAAAAAAACTCGTCACTTGTACAAGACAAGGGACGAGATTACTCCCGCGGTGCCACCCTAATTGGTTAAACCCACTTTCAAAATAGGTACACGATTCAAGTGTCTTTCTACAACCCTCATACACTGGCTTTCACCATACCCAGTTCGCTTAAGAATTCCTGTTGTATACTCCTCTTGAGTACCTCATATTCATATAGAAATAGTATAATACAATCTTATACTTTTGTAAACTAATTTCTTTGACTTAAAGTTCTTACATTTCAAAGAAAGTATGACCCTTTTTAATAACATCATCTATTCTTTCAATATAAGCCTCTATGCCTTTTATATTGGCTATACGCTGAAATCTGTCTTCTCTGGGAAAACACCTCTTAGAGACTGCACCAGCGCCTAAAGCCAGAATATTATGCTTTTCTTCTATGATTCTGATGTTATAAAGAGATTCATAGCCAGGTTTACAGTAACCCACATTTTCGAAGTTGCCAACCATGTTCTTTTGTCTGTACATATAATAAGGTACATAACCTGCTTTTCTTACTGTTTCTTCAGTATACTCAAGCATGGCTTCAACGAGTTCACTCTGAGTCATATTATACTTGTCTAAGGTTTCTTTTAACCTAGAACTTGTCTTAACAGCTAGCGTATGAATCGTAATGTTGGTTGGCGATAAGTCGAGTACTGAATCAATTGTCTTTTTAACATCTTCTAAATCTTCATCTGGTAAACCAAGAATCAAATCCATATTGATGGACCTAAAATCAAAGCCAGACGCCACCTCATAAACAGAATTGATTGAATCTACAGAATGGTCTCTTCCAATCAAGCCAAGTGTTTTTTGATTCATTGTCTGTGGATTGATACAGATTCTTGATACATGATGGTCTTTAAAGACCTGTAACTTATCTGCAGTTATGGTATCCGGTCTACCCGCTTCTATTGTAAACTCCTTAAGACTTGATGTATCAAAATACTTATCTAACTTAGATAAAAGCGTCTCAAATTGATCATCTCTTAAAATACTAGGCGTACCACCACCAATATAAATACAGTCAACTTTCTTACCATATTTGATCAGATTTTCGTAGGCATGGTCGATTTCTTTGTGTAAACACTCTAAATAACTTTCAACAAGACTACCCTTTTTTCTCATATCATTTGAAGGAAAAGAGCAGTACAAACATCTTGTTGGACAAAATGGAATACAAATATAAAGACTGACCAATGAATCATCATAAACATCTGCTAAATATGGTGCTTCTCTTTTACCGATTTCTAATAAGAGTGCTCGCTTCTTTTCAGATATTCTGTGATTCATGTAAAGCTTTTCAGATATTTCTTGATCGCTCATCTGCTTCTCTAGCATTTCATGAACGAGCTTGACCGGTCTGACGCCAACCAAAGTACCATAGTGATTGACTTTACCAGTGATCTTGCTCATCAAATCATAAAGCACTCTTGAATTAGACCTTTTGACTGCTCTCTTATCTTTTGCAGAAAGCTCCGAATAAGTTATCTCCTTAATTGTCGCCTCCACCCTAAAAGCATCTTCTTCTTCAATTATTGTGTTTAGCAGTTCCTCATCATCATCTACAAAATCAACTTTGTCGACAAAAGTTTTTAATAAATGTTCAACTTCATAATGAAACTCGTGATTTATCTTAACTTTCATTTTTCACCTACATAAATGGATTGTGTTCTCTTTCAAAGCCTATAGTGGACATAGCGCCATGTCCTGGATATACCTTGGTTTCATCATCAAGTCTTAACAACTTAAATGCAATGGAACTGATAAGGGTCTGATGACTGCCACCATACAAGTCAGTTCTACCTACAGAACGGTTAAAGAGTGTATCACCTGTAAATAAGTGATCATCAATATGGATACACATCCCACCTTTTGTATGGCCAGGCGTCATAATAAACTTCATGGTCTTGTTACCAAAAGTCAATTCATCTTCATCTCTAACGTACTGGTCTGCTGTAAAACTGATGGCATGGTCACAAATCCTTGAAGATTCATTAAAATCAGGATTTTGTAACATATCATCTTCATCTTCTGAAGCAATGACAGGCACATTATATAAGGCCTTTAGTTCTTCTACAGCCCCTATGTGATCGCCGTGACCATGTGTTAAAACAATATACTTCACTTTTGCCTCATGTTTTTTAACTTGTCTGTCTATCACATTTGCCTGTGCACCAGGATCAATTATAACTGCTTCTTTTGTTTCATCACACATTACAAAAAAACAATTTACAGCAAACTTTCCAACTACTATTCTTTCTATCATAATTAAAACCTCTTTTTACTATCTAACATAACAGTTACAGGACCATCGTTACAAATATCCACTTGCATATCCGCCTGGAAAACACCTGTCTCAACATTAACAGACTCTTTAACATAAGAAACCAACTTCATATAAAGATCATTGGCTTCATCCGGTCTAGCTGCTTCACTAAAGGAAGGTCTTCTACCTTTTCTACAGTCAGCCAATAAAGTGAACTGAGAAACAATAAGCATCTCACCATTTACATCTTGAATGGATAAATTCATTTTTTCTTCTTCATCTTCAAAAATCCTAAGCCCTAGAAGTTTGTCCGCTATATAAGTCATGTCTTTTTCAGTGTCTCCTTTTTCAACACCTAAAAGCACCATAAATCCAGGTCCGATTTTACCTACTACCTCTTCGTCAACAATCACACTTGAATGCTTGACTCTTTGTACAACAGCTCTCATTTTTTCCTCCTATAAAAAGCTGGCATCTGCCAGCTTATGATGTTACTCTTTTTACTTCTATAATATCTTCTAAAGTCTTTAACTTACTCAACAAGCTATTTAGTTTATTTATATCTGTTACTTCAATACTTAAATTTATAACTGCAACACCTGATTTTAAAAGCTTGGCACTGACACCTGTAACCACTAAATTGATGGCGGTAATAATAGATGTAACCTCAGAAAGAAGACCCTTTCTATCTGGTGCTATTACTTGAATTTCAGTTGTAAATGTTGCTGTCTCAGCTACATGCCAAGCCACTTCAATAAATCTGTTTTTCATCTCATCGGTATTTTCAAAGTTCTTACAGTCAGCGCGGTGGATGGTTACCCCCCTACCTCTTGTAATGTATCCGATGATGTCATCACCAGGAACAGGCGTACAACATTTTGCAAATCGAGTTAAAACGTCATCTAAACCTTTAACAACAACTGATTGACCCGCACGTTTCCTGTTGCGCTCTTGTTCTCTCGTTTCTTCTTTTTTAATTTCAATGCTTGTAATATCTTCTGGTTCTTGTTCCTTTTGGTGTTCTTTTCTATAAGCTTCTTTTAACTTAGGAAGCACCTGATTCATCATAATACCACCATAACCGATGGTAGCATATAAATCATCTAAAGAATAAACACTCAGTCTTGCCATTAAAGGATCTAACCACTTGTTCTGCATCAACTCATTTGGTTTAAAACCAGCTTTTCTGATTTCTCTTTCAAGCATTTCGCGACCTTTTTCAATGTTTTCTTCGCGACGTTCTTTCTTAAACCAGTGTTTGATTTTATTCTTAGCTTGGGTAGACTTTACAAAAGTCAACCAGTCTCTTGATGGACCGTTTGAGTTCTTTTGAGTCATAATTTCAACAATCTCACCCGTGCTTAATTTATATGATAATGGGACAATACGACCATTGACTTTAGCACCGACACATTTGTTGCCGACTTCTGTATGGATCTTATAGGCAAAGTCTACTGGCGTTGAACCATCTGGTAGTTCTATTACACTTGATTGTGGCGTAAAGACATATACCTGGTGGTCTAAAACATCAATCTTTAAAGAAGACATAAATTCTTCAGGATTATCAATGTCACCTTGCCATTCCATCATTTGTCTTAACCAAACAAGTTTTTCATCGATATCAGACACGCCTTTTTTCTCTTTATAAGAGAAGTGGGCAGCAATACCATATTCTGATACTCGGTGCATTTCATGCGTTCTAATCTGTACCTCAAAGGGTTCCCCTTCATTGCCCATAACGGTTGTATGAAGCGAACGGTACATATTAGGCTTTGGCATAGCAATATAATCCTTAAACCTGCCAGGAAGTGGTTTCCACATAGTATGGACCACACCAAGCGCCGCATAACAATCCTTAACCGTATCAACTAGGATCCTAATAGCTGTAATATCATATATCTCTGAAAACTCTTTATTTTGATATTTAATTTTCTTGTATATAGAATAAAAGTTTTTCGGTCTACCATATATGTCATAGGACATATGGGTTTCATCTAAAGATTCAGAAATCTGAGCGATTACAGAATCAATGTAAGACTTTCTTTCAGATAACTTTTTATTCATTTTTGATGATAAATCATAATATACTTCTGGTTCTAAATAAAGCAAACATAAATCTTCAAGCTCACCCTTGATCTTAAAAATACCCAGTCTATGTGCAATTGGTACATAAATTTCTAAAGTCTCAAGTGCTTTTTCCTGCTTCTTGGCTTCAGATTGGTACTTTAAAGTTCTCATATTATGAAGACGGTCTACAAGCTTGATGAGTATAACTCTGATGTCTTTGGCCATGGCTAAAAACATCTTTCTCAGGTTTTCAACTTGTATTTCTTTTTTTGTCTCATAATGCATTTTTGTAAGCTTTGTCACACCGTCTACCAACTGGGCAACCGAGTGACCAAATTCTTCTTCAATCTCTTCGAAATCTGCATCCGTATCTTCTATTGTATCATGTAATAAACAAGCTACAATTGTGTCTGAATCTACTTCTAATTCTGCAACAATTAAAGAAACAGCAAGGGGATGAATAAAAAACGGTTCTCCCGATTTTCTCAACTGGCCTTCATGGGCCTTCTTTGAGTAAACATATGCCTTCTTTAATTTTTCTATATTAACATTTTTATTAATGGATTGAATTTTTTCAATATACTCATTAATTTCCATACTACACCTTCTAACTACTAAATGATTAATATAGTTATTATATAACAAAACACTTCCCTAAACAACACATAAAAGGCTATATTAGAGTTAAAAAAGCCCGCTACAATAGCGGGCATTTGATTAGTATTCTATTACGTTTCTAACTGTGTAATCTTTTAATGTTTCTCTACCATCTAAGAATGATAATTCGATTAGAAAAAGAACTGCTGAAACTTCTGCGCCTAACTTTTCTACAAGCTCTGCAACGGCTTTAGTTGTACCACCTGTTGCAAGTAAATCATCCACGATCAAGACCTTGTCACCTTTTTTAATGGCATCTTTATGAATTTCTAAAGCATCTGTGCCATACTCTAATTCATATTCGTGCTTAACTGTTTCAGAAGGTAATTTACCTGGTTTTCTAACAAGAACCATTGGCTTTCCTGCTTCATAAGCCATAGGTGCACTGAAGATGAATCCTCTAGCTTCAGGTCCAATGATAACATCATAATCATACTCATCAGCAATTTTCACAAGTTCTGCAATTGCAAACTTAAATGCCTCTGGCTCTTGCAGTAAAGTTGTGATGTCCTTAAAACTGATACCTTCTTTAGGAAAATTCTCTACCGTTCTTATTTTACTTTTTAAATCCATACTTCCTCCTGTAATCATTTAATGATTTCCTTGTAAATCTTTATATAATCGAAAAATTCATCTCGTATTGATGAGACCTTCTGGAATATATCTGAAGATTCCAGATTCAACCTTTCTTTAGGTCTAGGTAAAACTTCAATGTGATAAGCATCTGATTCAACGAGCTTAATCAAATTCAAGTAAGATAATATCCTGAGAGACAACTCACACTTGATCACATCCATATGAAGCATTTTCGAAAAATCTTCTAAATCAATGGTTAACTTACCTTCTTCAGACAACAAAGCCTTATATATATCAACCAAGTCCAAACGATGGGGTATGGCTGTGTATAATAACTCTGCTTGGGATTTTTCATCCACATAAGGCTGGGTCATATACTTAATTCTCGATTGACTGTAGTTCTCTAGTAAGCCTGCCCATGCTTCACTGTAAAGTAAGTCATAGACAACAACCTCATCATAATTTTTAAAATCTATATTTTTAAAGATTGGATTAACCACAATGTCCACAGATGATTTCTCAGAAATATCGTTAAAGTGGATCCTTATATCTTGAGAACTCACATCCAAGTCATCTAATCTAAAATACAATTCTATAAAAGAATAAAAAGATTGTACCAATACTAATCTTCTACCACCACTTGAAGTACAATAATCAAGTCTTGAAGAACTTGTTGTATCAAAATCAGTAAAAGCATACGATGGCCTCTTAGGACCATCTAGTCCATTATAAAATAAAGCACGTGCCAATGTCTTTGTAAATAATTTACCAATTTCTGAGCCCTTATAATAGTCAGGCTGTAGACGTCTGATATCTTTGATCATAAATTGGATGGTTTCAATGCCTCTGAAGACATTTTTAGACAAAGTCATTACCATATCCAATTGATCCGTAGACCTTAGGTCTTTAAACTCCTCTGCCATTCTAAAGCCAATGGCATCAAAAGTTCTCTTACCATCATGTAGGATAAGTTTAAGGTGATCTTTTTCCTGACCAAGCATCCTTACACTATCTACAGTTAAACCATTGTATACAAATGACGGTTTGGGATTACCAAGACCATGAGGCTCTAACTCATTTAGGGCATCTAATGTTTCATAAGTAATCTCATTACTATGAACAATAGAATCTATTTTAACACGAGGCACTAGGTCCTCTTCTGTAATGTGCTTTCTTGCGTATTCATTTATTTCAAATCTTAGCTGGTCAACATCGTTTTCATGTAGAGAAAGACCTGCAGCCTGCTTATGGCCACCAAAACCTATAAAAAGGTGTTTACAAGCATTCAAGGCATCAAATATTGAGATGTCTCCAACACTTCTGGCAGACCCCTTAGCCACACCATCTTCTATGGATAGGATGACGGATGGTCTGTGGTATTTCTCAGTTATTCTAGAAGCAACAATGCCAATAACACCTGTATGCCAGGCAACACCAGAAACAACAATGATCTTTTCTTTTTCCAAATCCACTTGTGCTTCAATCAAGTCATCAATGGATTCTACGATTTCTTTTTCTATGGCTTGTCTCTCGATGTTTAACTCATTTAAGGCTTTGGCTAGACGAAGTGCTTCATCTTCATTCTTACTTGTTAGAAGCTCCACACCAAGACCTGGCTTGCCTATTCTACCTGCGGCATTGATCTTTGGTCCTAGATTAAAACCAATATGTCCAGTGTTAATCTCTTTATCTAAAAGCTCAGAAACTTCCAAAAGGGCTTTTAAACCAAGGTTTTTTGTATTAGATATAACATCTAAACCGACCTTTGTAATCGACCTGTTTTCATCTACAATAGGAGCAATATCTGCAACAGTACCTAGAGCAACGACATCCATAAACAAATCGTAATGATTTACAAAACGGTCTCTTAACAGACCTTGCACAATTTTCATGGCAATGCCAACACCAGCCAGCATATCAAATGGATAGTTACAATCACTCTGCTTAGGGTTTAAGACCGCATAAGCATCAGGAATTTCTTCCTGACAATTGTGGTGGTCTGAAATAATGATGTCCTTTTTCATCTTGTTAACAAAGGCCACTTCATCTACTGATGTGATACCGCAATCAACACTGATAATCAAGTCACCACCCTGTTCGATGATTTTATTAAGACCATATTCAGAAAGACCATAACCTTCTTCTAACCTATTTGGAATATAGTAATTAACAGGTACACCTAATAAATCAAAACATATCAAAAGAACTGAAATAGATGTAATGCCATCTACATCATAATCTCCATAAATCCATATGGATTCTTCATTGTCCATGGCGTCACGAATTCTATCAATGGCCTTTTTCATGTCCTTCATCAAAAAAGGATCATACAATAAGTCTATAGATGGATTTAAAAAATCCTCTACATCTTTTTCAGTATCATAACCTCTGTTAACGAGTATTTGCTTGATGATTGGATGAACCTTGGTATCAAGGTTTACCTCTTTATTTTTTTCTATTGTCCATTTTTTACTATGTAAACTCATACTTTTATTTTACCTTCTTCTCTTCCCCTTTTTATGATAGTTTAATTTTTACTTCATGTAAAGAAAAGAAAAGCTTAGAGCCACAGCTCTAAGCAAGATTTCTATTGAACACTCTTATAGTGTTGTTGTTTATCAGCTCTTGATCTCTTCCATAATGCCCAAAGTGGACTTGCAATAAAGATCGAAGAATAAGTACCAGCTAATACACCTGCCATTAATGGGAATGCTAACTCTTTGATAGAATCAACACCTAAAACATAAAGCGAACCAATAACCAGTAGTGTTGTAACTGATGTGTTGATTGAACGAACAATCGTCTGCTTTAATGACTTGTTTGCAATTTCAAAGTAGTCAGGACGCTTTTCAAATTTAACGTTCTCTCTGATTCTATCAAATACAACAATCGTATCGTTTATTGAGTAACCAACAACTGTTAATACCGCTGCAATAAATGCTGAGTTAACAGGTACTTGGAAGATCGCATAAACTGATAATAAGATTGCAACGTCATGTAACAAGGCTAAAATTGCCGCTACACCAAACACAATTTCAAATCTGAAAGTGATGTAAACAAGCATACCTGCAGCTGCAATGATTACAGCCCATAAGGCACGTGTCTTAATCTCATTACCAACACTAGCACTGTATTGATCTGTTGATCTATGCTCAGCATTTGGGTAAAGTGATTTGATCATTGTTTCAATTTCAGCTCTATCATCAACTGATAAAGAAGTTGTCGTTCTGATGATAACCTCTTGGTCTCTTGTCTCATCAATACCAGTCTTAATAACTGCAGAGTTTAAATCTTTGTTAACGCCATCAAGACCTTCTTCAATATCTTTTGTATCAAATGTTTCATTTAAGTTGTACTGAATTTGTGTACCACCTTGAAAATCGATACCTTCATTTAAACCATTTATAGCAAACATGCCGATTCCAACTAGGATAACACATAGAGAAATGGCAAACCAAATTTTATAATGCTTTAAAATATCCATATTCCCTCCTATGCACCAAAGTATTTTCTATTCTTAACCCAGCCTAATGCATCGATATTTACAAGCACAGTTCTCGTAAAGATAACTGCTGTAAACATTGAAGCAACAATACCTATACCTAAAGTAGTAGCAAAGCCTTTGATTGGACCTTCACCAAAACTGTAAAGTACAACAGCTGCAATTAAAGTAGTAATATTCGCATCCATGATTGTTCTCATCGCACGCTTAAAGCCTGACTTAATTGACGCTCTAACTGTCTTGCCATTTCTAAGTTCTTCTTTTAATCTCTCAAAAATCACGACATTCGCATCAACGGCCATACCCACACCAAGTACAATACCAGCTACACCTGGAAGTGTTAAAGTCGCTTGAAGACCAACCATTGTGAAAAGAATAATTGTAGAATATAAGATAAGTGCAAACGATGCTACTAAACCTGGTACTCTGTAGTAGAATAACATAAATATTACTACAAGAATGAAACCTATTTTAGCTGCATTAATTGCAGAATCCAATGCATCTTGTCCAAGAGTTGGACCAATTAATGATGATTGAACTTCTTCTAATTCAAGTGGTAAAGCACCTGATTTGATCTGTAAAGATAAATCAATTGCCTCAGACTGAGTCATGTTACCACGGATATATACTTGACCTGTACTTAATACAGAATCAGCGATCGGCGCTGAAATAACAACACCATCTACAGCAATAGCAATAATACCAAAACCAGATTCTCTTTGAACATATTCAAGAGTCGTTTCTTCAAATGCCTTAGCACCAGCGCTATCCATTTCTAAATCAACAACATAACCTATTGCACCAGTTTCTGTATTTAAGAATCTGCTACCAGAGTTCTTAATTGATGAACCATCCATGATTTCAACGGCATCAAAAGAACCAACAAGTACATTACCTGCATCTACTTCTGCTTGATCAATCAGTTCACCTTCAGCTACCTTATGAAAAGTTAACTTTGCAGTTGTACCAATAAATTTCGCAGCTTCATTTACATCTGAAACACCCGGCATTTCTACACGGATTCTTCTTTTGTCGTAGTTAACAGTAATCTTAGGCTCCATTAAACCTTTACTGTCAATACGTGTACTCATTACAGCTTTTGTTCCGTCTAACTCTGTGCGGATACGTTCTTCGGTCCATGATGGATCTACAATCGCCTCGTATTCAAGTACAACTCCACCTTGAATATCAAGACCAAGTTTCATTGAATCTGCTACTGAAGATACACCTACAGTTTCTGTACCGATTCCAAAGAATGCAGTATATACCATTAATCCTACAATTGCAATAATTAAGATCAACGATACTAGCTTTCTAGACTTCATGTTGTTCCCTCCAATATTAATTATTTTTTATGTGAGTTCGCTTCTTTTACATAACCTTTTGCAGAATCCAAAAGACCTTGTATAGCTTCATCACCTAGTGTTTTCACAACTTTTCCTGGTGATCCAACAACTAAAGATTTAGATGTTATTACCTTGCCAGGTGGAATTAAAGCACCTGCACCAATGATAACATCATCTTCTATGATGGCCCCATCTAAAACAATGGCACCCATCCCTATTAAAACACGATTGCCTACCGTACAACCATGAACAATAGCATTATGTCCAATTGTAACATCATCACCAATAGTCGTCTTAAAACCTTTGGCTACATGGATAGTTACATTATCTTGTACATTGGTACGCTGACCTATTTTGATGTTTTCAACATCGCCACGTAAAACAGCCCCATACCATATGCTTGAATCCTCACCTAATGTTACTTTACCAATAACAGAAGACGATTCTGCTACAAAGCAAGATTCATGAATTTCTGGTAAATAGTTCTCGTATTTAATAATCATTTATTCCTCCATTAACTTCGCTTGAATGTAAAGTGACGCTTCAAGTCTTTTCTTTTCCATATCACAACCTAAGTCATATGGAATGTTAATGTCATTATTAAAATTGAATGCATTGGCGTGACAGCCACCAGAACAGTAGAATTTAGCCCAACACGTCTTACACTTCTCTTTGTTGTAGACATGTGCATTCTTAAATTCTGTGCTTAAGTGGTTGTTATAAGTACCTTCTACAACACTACCGATTCTGAAATCTTCATTGCCAACAAACTGATGACAAGGATAGATATCTCCATCTGGTGTAATTGCCACATACTCAGACCCAGCACCACAACCCGTTAGACGTTTAACCACACATGGTCCTTGAGATAGATCTACAATGAAGTGGAAGAATGAAAAATCATTTTCTTTACCTCTTCTTGAAACCAACTCTTCAGCCAATAGATCATATTGTTCATAAATAGTCTCTAAATCTTCTTCACGAAGTGCATAGTCGTGGTGACCTTCAGCAACAACCGGCTCTACAGAAGTAGACTTAAAACCTAAGTCAGCCATATGAATGACATCTTTTGCAAAGTTGGTGTTGAATCTTGTGAAAGTCCCTCTAACATAGTAGTTCTTGTTACCACGCTTTTCAACAAGCTTCTTGAACTTAGGTACTATGATATCGTAAGTACCACCACCGTTAACTGTGTATCTCATTAAATCGTTAACTTCTCTAGTACCGTCAATACTGAGTACGACATTGTCCATATGCTCATTGATATAATAAATTTTATCATCATCTAATAAAACACCATTCGTTGTAATTGTAAATCTGAAAAGCTTGTTGTGCTCTTCTTCCAACGAACGACCATACTTAACCAATTCTTTAACCACTTCAAAGTTCATTAGCGGTTCACCACCAAAGAAATCAACTTCTAGATTTCTTCTGTTACCTGAATTATCAACTAAAAACTTAAGTGCTTTCTTCCCTACTTCTAGACTCATAAGACTTCTATCGCCTTCAAAGTCACCTTGCGAAGCAAAGCAGTATTTACAACGGATGTTACAGTCATGAGCGATGTGTAAACACATTGCCTTAATCACTGGTTTTCTGTTTTGGAATTCCAGATTCTCAATGTAGCCATCCTCAGAAAAAAGTTGTTCATGGTCAATCAAATACTGTAATTCACCTATGGCTGATATAACTTCTTCTTTGTCGTATTTGTTAGCTAGAAGCTCTGCAGTCTCTGATGCTTGATTCTCAGGAAAATGAT
The DNA here is from genome assembly GCF_022496765.1 of Acidaminobacter sp. JC074. Taxonomy (GTDB): domain Bacteria; phylum Bacillota; class Clostridia; order Peptostreptococcales; family Acidaminobacteraceae; genus JABXKX01. The sequence continues at coordinate 356,487 of NZ_VANV01000009.1, forward strand.
CCAATATATCAAAAATCATTTCATCCACAACATGCACAGCACCACTGTTTACATCTAGTACAACATAAACCCCATTTTTCTCAAACTTATGTATCATATTTCACCTTTTCCATTCTACAAGAATTTAAACAAAAAACGAGCTAATAGTACAAGTACTACTATTAGCTAGAATTTCTTATTTATTTTCACATTCTTGGTTAGCTACTGTACAAGAAGTCTTACATGCTGATTGGCATGAAGTTTGGCACTCGCCACATCCTGCATGAGAAGCAGTTTCCTTCAATGTACCTTTGTTTAATGTCTTAATGTGTTTCATACTACACCTCCCTACTTTTAAGCCACATAAAATTATATCATAAGCCAGTCGATAATTAAAGCGAAAAAAAACAACTCGCAGATTAATCTGCGAGTATTTTAAATCTCAAAATCATCTATTTTGAAATCATCATCGTTATCATTATCGTTATCATCTTCAACAGACGTTACTTCTTCTGTTTCAGTAGTTGGATTGACACGAATTGCCACAGCATTTTTCTTGATTCTAACTTTTGATTCCTCCGAAAGAATAACATACTCATCATCTTCCATCAGAATAATTTCACCAATGAAACCACCTATGGTTTGAACCTTATCGCCTACTTTTAAAGAGTTCAATAAGTTCTGAGCATTCTCTTGTCTTTTCTTTTGAGGTCTAATAATCATAAAGTATAACAATGCACCAAATATTACGATTGTTGGTAACATACTTAAGATGCTACCTTGTGCAGCTGTGAATAATGCAAAATTTAAACCCATTTATGAAGCCTCCTTTATAATTCCCAAATCTAATAAAGATTTATTACTATGTTAATAGTACCAAAAAAGCCTGATTAGAACAATATGAAAATTCTAAAAGAAAAGTCTCAAACATTAAATGTTTATAAACTACTTACCATAGTATCTTTGGAAGAACTCTTCCCTAAAGTCAAGAAGTCTATCATCCATAATAGCCTGTCTTACATCTTTCATCAAATTAATTAAGAAGTAAAGGTTGTGTGTTGTTAATAATCTTGATGATAAAATCTCACCTGACTTAAATAAATGTCTTAAATAAGCTTTGGTATAATTTCTACATGTGTAGCAATCACAATCTGGATCTAGCGGTGTAAAGTCTTCAATATGCTTGGCATTTTTGATAACCACCTTACCCTGAGACGTCATAGCTGTACCATTTCTAGCAATTCTAGTTGGTAGTACGCAGTCAAACATATCGATACCGCGAATAACACCATCTATAAGCGCATCTGGGCTACCAACACCCATTAAATATCTCGGTTTGTCTTTTGGAAGCAGTGGTACTGTATAGTCTAGTACTTCATTCATCAAGTCTTTTGGTTCACCAACACTTAGGCCACCAACTGAATAGCCTGGAAAATCCAGTTCTAAAAGTTCTTTAACACTTTGCTCACGAAGGTCCTTGTACATACCACCTTGAACAATACCGAATAAAGCCTGTCTGTCAGGGTTCTTATGTGCATCTTTACATCTCTTCGCCCAACGTGTTGTTCTTTCAAGAGACTTCTTTACATAGTCATAATCCGCTGGGTATGGCGCACACTCATCAAAAGCCATCATGATATCAGAACCTAGGGCATTTTGAATTTCAGTTGCTTTTTCAGGAGATAAGAAATGTTTAGAACCATCAATGTGAGATCTAAATTCTACACCCTCTTCAGTAATCTTTCTTAAGTCACCTAAAGAAAAGACTTGGAAACCACCAGAATCTGTTAAGATAGGTCTGTCCCAGTTCATAAATTTATGAAGGCCACCAGCCTTTTCAATCAACTCATGTCCCGGTCTTAAATATAAGTGATAAGTATTTGACAGAATAATCTCTGCATTCATATCTTTTAACTCTTCCGGTGTCATCGCCTTAACCGTTGCCGCTGTACCTACAGGCATAAAAATCGGTGTATTGATGATACCTCTTGGTGTGTGTAATCTACCAAGTCTAGCACCTGATTGCTTACACTCCTTTATTAATTCATAACGTATTGCCATCATAGCCTCCTATAATAATATCATAGCATCACCAAAGCTAAAGAATCTATATTTTTCTTTAACTGCAGTCTCATAAGCATGTAATACTTTTTCTCTATCAGAAAAGGCACTTACTAACATAATTAATGTAGACTCTGGTAAATGAAAATTCGTAATCAAACCATCTATAATCTTGAAGTCATAACCTGGGTATATGAAAATTTCCGTCCAACCAGAACATTCTTTTAAAGTACCATGCTGCTGCATAACGCTTTCTAAAGTTCTCGTTGAAGTAGTACCCACAGATATGATTCTACCACCATTTTTCTTTGCATTTAAAATAATGTCTGCATTTTCGTCATCCATCATATAAAACTCGGAATGCATTTTATGTTCTAGTACATCATCCACCTTAACCGGTCTAAATGTACCAAGGCCCACATGCAAAGTCACGTAGGCAATATGAATACCTTTTTCTTTGATCTTATTCATTAAGTCTTCCGTAAAGTGAAGACCAGCAGTTGGTGCTGCTGCAGAACCATTATGCTTAGAATAAACTGTTTGATAACGTTCCTGGTCATCTAGGGTCTCAGTGATATAAGGCGGTAATGGCATGGTACCAACTTCTTCTAGAACATTTTCAAAAACACCTTCATAGAAAAACTTAACCATTCTTGAACCTTCATCCGTAATGTCAACGACTTCACCTGTCATCAAGCCTTGACCAAAAGTAAAGCTTGAACCAATTTTCGCTTTTTTACCTGGTTTAACAAGGCATTCCCAAACATCTTTTTCTGTTTGTTTTAAAAGTAAAAATTCAACTGTAGCACCTGTTTCTTTAACACCAAATATCCTTGCAGGCAATACCCTAGTATTATTAAGTACCAAACAATCACCTGGATTTAAAAGATCCAATACATCCGCAAAAATGTGGTGCTCAATAGCACCACTTACTTTGTTTAGATACATCAGCTTTGATTGATCTCTCTTTTCCAGAGGTGTTTGAGCGATTTGCTCATCAGGCAAATCAAAATAAAAATCTTTCGTTCTCATAATTCCTCTATTCTATATGTGTTCCTGTATAATAAAAGGTCAAAATATCTTCAAAATTTAAACCTTGTTCAGCCATATTCTTTGCGCCCCACTGACTCATTCCAAGACCGTGTCCCCATCCTTTTCCATGGATGGTGTAGCTGGTTGCTTGAGATGTAACCTGTGAAGTGGACTTGCCACTAAAGACATTTATGTTAGAATCCAGCGTATATGTTTTACCATCTCCAGAGATAACTGTCAAGTTACTTGGTGATTTTTCTTGAAAACTTTGTCCATCTGTGACAACTATCGCATTATCTGGCACAACCTTAATCAAGGTAGACTTCATTTCATTATAACCAAATACTTTTCTAATGTCTTGCTTTGGTAAAAGTACTGTCTCATTGCTACCAACAAATGTAGCCTCATAAACTCGGTTATTGTCTGTGTACTCTGAAATAAAGAAGTTCTTTAAGGAACCAAGATTATAACCCTTACTTTTTAAAGTGTTTTCTATAAAAGACTTGGAATATTCAAGTGTCCATGAATCGTTCGGCGCACCCAATGAAAAGGGATCATAGATGCCTTTGGTATAATCCTGCGGTGACGAAAATACATTTTCACTGTTTTCAGTATAACCACCACTGTTAGAATGATAAAAAGCATTCACAAGTGTATCTTCATATTTTAAGACCAAACCACTTGTTTCATCAACTGCCTGATTGGATACAGGACCTTCATACTTATAACCACCATAAACCTGTGATAAAGTCGTATTGTCTAAGTTAAAGCCATAATGACTAAATTTGTTAAAGTTTGCTACAGCAAAATTTCTTGCAACAATAGCCTGAGCTTTTAAAGCTTCAATCGGCCATGACTTATCCATCTCTCTCGGTACAACACCATACAGGTACTCATCCATGTAGACATAGTTAATAACAGAGACATCATTGGTACTGAGTCTTTTAGCTCCAAAACCGCCTCGATATGGCATGTCACCGAAATACGAGAAGGCATCCTTTAACTCAGCATTCATAGGCGCTACAACATAATCATTTGTCGTGTCTAAACCAAACAAAATTTGACTATCTTTTAAGACAACCAAGTTTGGATTGGGTAAAGCCACAGTCCCACCTACAGACTGAGCTTGACTGTTCGCTGTACTTTGATTGGTAGAAATACCATAAACATAAAACAAGTCTTTTAAAACAACAAAACCGCCATTAAGTTTCTTGGTATCTGCCTTGGCAAGTTCATAACTCGCATAAGGTCCCATGACAGCATGATAGCCGTCATCTTTTACAAAAGCAAATTGACTTATATCCGTTTGACACAAACTTTGATAAGCACCATCTACAAGTTGACCAATTTCAAAGGGTACTTGTCCCTTAATGGTAACCGGTGCCTTTTGATCATTTGAATCAAGGGAAGTATACTGTAAACCAATTTTTATGATAGTTTCATCTTTTACTTCAGCAAATCCCATTATAGAAAAAACAAGTGAAAGAATCAACGATAAAACAAGAATTAAAGAGATTTTTCTCATAGCTACTCCTCTAGAAGATAAAGTCTGTTAAAATGCTCGTATGCATGCCTTGTTAAGACTCTACCACGTGGTGTCCTGTTGATAAAACCAAGTTGCAACAAATAGGGTTCGTAAACATCCTCTATGGTGATTTTTTCCTCACCTGTTGAAGCTGCCAATGTATCAAGGCCTACAGGTCCTCCACCGAACTTATCCATAATTGTAAGGACAATACGGCGATCCACCCCATCAAGCCCTAACTTATCAACTTCTAATAAGTCAAGTGCTCTGGTTGCGATATCATCTGTAATCACACCATCACCTACCACTTGTGCATAATCTCTTACACGTTTTAAAAGACGATTCACAATTCTAGGTGTCCCTCTTGATCTTCTAGAAATCTCTGTTGTCGCACCTGGATTGATGTCCACACTCATAATACGAGCAGAACGTCTTACGATGCTAGACAACTCCTTGGTTGTATAAAGCTCTAACTTACACATAACACCAAAACGATCTCTTAATGGAGAGGTTAACTGGCCTGCTCTTGTAGTCGCACCGATTAGAGTAAACTTTGGCAGATCTACACGCACTGACCTTGCGCCCGGTCCTTTACCAATCATGATATCCAAAGTAAAATCTTCCATCGCTGGATAAAGGACTTCTTCAACATGTCTGTTTAAACGATGTATTTCATCAATGAATAAAACATCATTTTCTTGAAGACTGTTAAGAATAGCAGCCAAATCCCCAGGTCTTTCTATAGCAGGGCCTGATGTTACCTTGATATTTACATTCATTTCATTTGCGATGATATTGGATAAAGTTGTTTTACCAAGTCCCGGCGGACCATAAAGTAAAACATGATCAAGTGGCTCACCTCTCATTTGTGCAGCCTGTATAAAAATTTTAAGTTTTTCTTTTTGTTTTTCCTGACCAATATAATCATCCAAAGTCTGAGGTCTAAGTGTCTTGTCAATAAGATACTCATTTTCCTTCAGATTCGGTGTGACAAATCGGTCATGTTCTAAATTGTCAAATCCATCAAATCGATTCATTTTACTTCCTATCTATTCATGAGGTTTTTAAGGGCTAGCTTAATGATATCCTCTGTTGACAAGTTACTAGCATCAATACCTGAAACTGCCGAGTTAATTTCGTTATGGGAATAGCCAAGTGCAAGTAAAGCCGCTTTTGCATCCTCAAAACTTGTATGATCAATGTCTAAAGTTTCTTGAATCACTTCACCATGATCAACAGATATATGCATGACTTTTTTGACCTTGTCTTTTAACTCCAAGATGATTCTCTCCGCCGTCTTCTTGCCAACTCCATTGGCTGTGGTTAACACCTTTACATCTCCCGATATCAAAATGGTATACAAACTAGTATAAGGGATTGATGATAAGATGGCCAAGCCAACTTTTGTACCAACACCCGATACGGATGTTAAGAGTTTGAACATTTTAAGCTCATTTTTTGATGAAAAACCACAAAGGGTCATTGAATCTTCTCTTACAATCAACTCAGTAAAAATACAGATCTTTTCACTGTGATGTTGCAGCTCAGCAATGGTCGTTAATGAAGTCATCACTTTATATCCTATTTCATTAGACTCGACTACTATGTAGTCTTCATCTACATGTTCTACATATCCTTTTATATATTCCAGCATAAAATTCTCCTTCTTATGCTCTATTCTAACACAAACATACATTCGATAACAGTCTTGTTCATTGACTATCTTATTTTCTTAACAATTCAAAAACAAAAAATAACAAAAACCTAAGGGGAACTTAGGTTTTTGTCTTAGGGTTTAACTTAGATAAAAGTATCATTAGAATGTCTTTGACATCTATTAACTAAAGTATACACGATATTCTCACAAAAAACCACAAAAATTTAAAAACCATCTGATATTTATTTCATTTTCTTAACAAGAGTTTCTTTTTGTTAATTAAGTTCAAAATATGATTCATATCGATTCGTATCATCAAACCAGATTTCATTATGATACTTAAAGCCGAGCTTTAAAAGTAACTGCCTTGATGCCATGTTCTCTGGCAGACATGCAGCAATAACTTTGTAGTCACCCTTTTCACTTAAAAACTCAAGCGCTGCTCTGCCCGCTTCATAACCATAACCCTGATTGTGATAATCAGGCATGATATGAATGCCAAACTCAAAAACACCCTCTTCTTCGAAGGAAAAACCACAACAACCGATGATTTTCCCCTCTAAGACCATGGCAAACAACTGAGTGCCATAGGTCTCATAATGCTGTAAACCTCTTTTAATGGACCGTTTTACTTGTTCTATGTCAAGTACAGGCTCAATAAACTTCATAACCTCAGGATTGCCCCATAAGGCTAGACCAGCTTCAAGATCATCTTCAGTCCATAATCGATATGTTAATCGTTCTGATTTAAATAACATAAATACCTACTTTAACAAAATAATGTTCTCTATAAACCTTCTGATAGATATCTTGCCACCAGAAGACCTTTTACCTCTGATGTAATCCATTTCAGCCTTAACATTTTGAAAATCATAAAGTGAGTTGGAATAGGCTAAGAAAATCTCATTCATATAATCTTCTATACCGATATTGGCAAGGTTAATAAGTCCCTTATTGATAGCTCTTCTCAGCCTTTGCTCCATAGCTTTAGGATTATCAGATAACTCTTTACAAATATCTTTTACTTTAAAGTCAAAAGTTGATTGCTTGTTTTCAATCATGTAATTGCATATAGCCAATATATCTTCTGTTCCTTTTTCACCCATTATACCAAGCTTTGAGAATATAAGCTTAATGGCCCTCATTGGATCATCTTTAGGTTTTTCAACACGTTTTTCGTTCTTTCTAAACATATTGCCCATGATTTCAAACTTGGTTTCCAAGTCGATTTTTTCTGTTACCTTTTCAATAACCTTGGCCACTTCGTTTCTGTTGATCGGCTTATTGATAAAGAACTCAATCCCAGATTCATAAGCCTTAGATATCATATTCTTATTGGTTACTTGAGAAATCATGATACATTTTGGTACCTTGCTTAAAGATTGCAAAGCACTGACGATAGCTATACCATCTACCTCTGGCATCAGTAGGTCTATTAAAACAATGTCTGGTTCTAAATCAGACACCATTTGAACCGCTTTACGTCCCTCATGACAAACACCAACTACTTCGCCAAGTGAAGAAGACTGAATAATGCTTTCCATAATTCTTATGATCTTATGGTCATCATCCACTATAACAAATCTCATATTACCCCCCTGCTAATTCCTTGTCGATATAAACGAAGAAATCTGTCCCAACATTTTTTATAGACTTCACTTCTATTCGACCATTTAATCTATTTTCTACAATTTCTTTGACAAGTGCTAATCCAACACCTCTGCATATATCGCCTGTTTCTTCATCAAATTTTGTGGAGAAACCTGTTTCAAATATAAACTCAATATCTTTTTCATCAATACCAACACCATTATCTGAAATGGTAAAAACAAAGTACTTACCCTGTTCATGAAACTTAAGCTTAACCGTCCCATAAGAGTTGTTTTTCATCAGCTCCTCTATGGCATTGTTAACCAAGTTTCTTAGAACAGACATAATCAAGTAATGCTCTTTAACATAACGACTTGTGTGTACACTGGTTATAAACTGAATATCAGAATTGTTGTCCTCTAGATACCTTGTAATAGAAAACCTTAGTATTCTAATCAACTCAGTTAACCTCATGATACTAGCTGTTTCCTCACCATCGGTAATCTTACCAAGACCATCCACAACTCTCGAATAATTCTTTTTTATCTCATGTATGTCTGTTGCAATTTTTAAGGCTATTTTTTTTATGTCCTCATCACTCATATCTTCAAGTTCAGAATAAAGTGAGTAAGCATCCCCCATGACATATTCAATATAGTCCATATTCTTCTGAATAAAGTAGGCTTCACTTTTTAGTTCAGATGTCAGCATCAGAAGCTGCTTATAACGTATCTCATGTTCATCTTTTCTAATCAATCTCGAATAGTAATTTAAAAACATGACAATGCCAATACTGATAACCACACGAATAAGCGCAACCAGGAAGAAAATCATAGTTGAGTTAGATGTATAGATAAAGGACGGACCGTATCTGGCGATGGCTTCTACTGTATTACCTGCCCAATCACCAAAGACTGCTACTAGGGCCCAGTGTGAAATGGACTTAGAATCTGATTTGGTGTATAAAAAATAAAAGATAACACCATAGAGTATATCAAAATATACAAAAGGAAAATCAGACCAAAAGGCCGCTTCAAAGGAACCATATATATTGTATTGGGTTAAGGTTCTAAATAGAAGACCGACCCCCATGACATAAAAACCTGTTTTAATTGGATTTAAAGTTCTATCAAAATAGTAATAAATAGGTAGCACTGCTACAGATATTGAAAACTTAAATTCAAATGGTAAGGAATCAAAATAAAACTGTGCAATTAATGCGTCAACGATTGCTATAATCAGCATTTTACTATGCATATTTATATTGATTCTCTCTAATCTTAATTGCATCACTCTTCTCCCACGTACTCTATATTTTAACAGATTTTAATACAAAATGAAAATAAAAAACAACCTAAACAAGTTAGGTTGTTAAAATAATGGTTTCATCATAGGCTGATACTCATAGCCTCTCTTGCCTGAATATCTTGCCATTCTTAAACCGGTTGTCTTCTTGTAGCCAAGAGATTCATAAAATCCTACAGCTTCCACTGTTGAAGACAATCTTACATATGGAAAACCTTCCATTTTGCACTTATCCTCAAATAGTTTTACAAGTTCTCGTCCAATACCATTTCGAGTATGTTCTTCAAGTACAAACAGGTTTAAAATATTATCTTTTGAACCTCTAACAACACCCACTATTTCATCACAGTCATATGCAATCCAAATATCAGACATTGCAAGGGTTCTTTCTAATTCCATAATCATTTTTGGATCTTTTGAATCAACATAGTTGAAGATCCCTAAGAATTTCTCCTTAGATTTATCATTTACATTTTTAAATGTATGTTCTTTCATCATTGTAGCTAGTAAACCGCTAACCTCTTGAAAATTTGTTCCGTCGTAAGCTCTTATTGTTTTCAAAATATCACTCCTAGATTTCGTATGAGCAAAAATCTAGTGTGGCGAGTAGTTACCTAGCGCGTATAAACTACCGCCTTCTATAGACCTTTGCTTGGTTATTGACCTTTTTGTTTGATTTACGTAATCTATTATTCATGAATTTAACTCCTTTTCTTGTATTCACTTTCGTCCTAACAACGTTCTCTTAAAAACCTTTCGCTAATCTGGATTTCACCTTGTCCAGACGATGTCCTGTTTACAGCCGACTTTAGCATCATCGACCAACACTTAAACATCTCTTCCTGCCACAGAATCATAACTTATAGTTTTTAAGATTACCGTCATCTATTTATAAAGGGCCTTACCCTTTTTTACTTGTTAATAACTTCAATTTCTTTTTCATCGATAAACTGATTGGTGTACAGATTGAAGTAATGACCTTCGTTATTCATCAACTCATCATGTGTACCATCTTCGATGATTTTTCCTTTTTCTATTACTAATATTCTATCAGCTGAGCGAATCGTTGACAAGCGATGTGCAATAATAAAACTTGTTCTTCCGGTAAGAACCTTTTGAATCGCCTCTTGTACAATTAACTCTGTTTCTGTATCAACAGAAGATGTCGCTTCATCTAATATGAATAGCTTAGGATTTGCTAAGATGGCTCTGGCAAATGAAATCAGTTGTTTTTCACCAGTAGATAACTTAGCACCACCTTCACCCACTTCAGTATCATAACCATTTTCAAACTTCATAATAAAGTCATGAGCGTTAACAAGCTTTGCAGCTCTTATGATATCAAGTTCCGATGCCTCTAACATACCATAAGCTATATTGTCTCTAATGGTACCTGAAAAGAGGTGCGGTGTTTGCAAAACATAACCAATATTGGAATGCAGCCACAATTGAGAACGCTGTCTATAATCAATACCATCAATGAGGATATCACCCTTTACAGGTTCATAGAATCTACAGGCCAAGTTGACAATTGTTGATTTACCTGATCCTGTTTCACCAACAAGAGCAATGGTTTGTCCTGACTTGATGTTTAAATTAAAGTTCTCTAAGATGACTTCATCTTCTTTATAGTAGAAAGTTACATCCTTAAAATCTATATCACCATGAATAGGCTCCCAGTTGTGACGTTTTGAGTCCACTGAATCTCCGTATTTCTTAATGATTTCATCGCCATCTATAATATCTGATTCTGTATCTATCATAGACAGTAATCGTTCTGCAGAGGCTTGCGCTACTTGAAGCTCTGCAAATATTCTTGCCATTTCTCTGATCGGCTCGTAAAACTGTACAGTGTAGTTAACAAAGAGTACCAGTGTACCATATGAAATGGTCTTCATAATAACACCGTTACCACCAAAGCCAAGTGCCAGTGCCATACCTACACTACCCATAGAGATAACTATCGGCATGTACATAGAAGATATAATAGCAGATCTAACGGATTTCTTTTTCATATCGTAAGTAATTTCTTGAAATTCAGTTAAATTCTCATCTTCTCTAACAAGTGTTTTAGTCGTCTTTGCACCTGTAATACCTTCGTTAAAAGCACCTGTAATCTTAGAGTTTATCTTTCTAACTTTTCTAGATACTCTTAAAATCTTTTTTTGAAAAAAGATGCTGACGATCGCTAAAAACGGTACAACTGTCAATGTAATAAGCGCAAGCTTTACATCAACAACAAACATAACGACTGCAATCATGGTCATCATAGAGATACCCCACATAAAGTCTACTAGACCCCATGCTAGAATCTCACCGATTCTATTGGTATCTGATGTCATCCTTGCCATCAGCCAACCTACAGCTGTTTTATCAAAATAAGAAAATGATAATTCTTGTAGCTTCTTGAAGCCTTTTTTTCTTAATGAGTAAGTCACGCCAGCCTCTATCTTACCTGCTTCTTTAATAAACAGGTAGACAACACCTGAAATAGTCAATACAGCCATTGCATAGACCATGACAAAGTAACCAAAGCCATCTAAGGTATTGTTACCAATAAAATGATCAATGGCAAACTTGGCAAGGTAAGGAATCAAAACATCCGTCCCTGCTAGGATCATCATAAAAACTGCCAAGACAATAAAGTTCTTTCTGAAAGGTTTTAAATACTGTAATAAGTTTTTCCAGATGGCAAAGTCATAATTTGAGCTAAATTCTTTTTCTTCATGTGTATTCATACTTCACCCCCTATATGATGTCTTCTTCTTTATAAGCATTTTGAATTTCCCATATACGCTTATATAAACCTTCTTTTTTAATTAAAGCATCATGTGTATCTAAGTCTGTAATCTTTCCGTCTTCTAGGATCATAATTCTATCAGCCTCAGATAATGTTGATACTCTATGTGAAATGATGATTGTCGTTAAAGCCTTATCAGTGTGCTTTAAACGATGTCTAATTGCCGAATCAGTTTCTGTATCAACGGCACTTAGCGAGTCATCAAATATAACAACTGGTGCATCTGTTATGATACGTCTTGCAATGGCCATTCTTTGCTTTTGACCACCTGATAGAGAAACACCTCTTTCACCTACCAGGGTCTCATACCCCTCATTAAACTCCACAATCTTATCGTGAATAACAGCTGTCTTAGCAGCATTTTCTACATGGTGATGGTCAGCATCAGCCTTGGCAATTTTTATATTATCACGAATATTTTTAGCAAACAGGAATGGTTCTTGTAAAATCAAACCAACATGTTCACGTAAATGTTTCTTATTATAATCTTTTACATCGATACCATCGATTTTGATACTACCCTTGTCCACATCATAAAGTCTCGCCATTAAGTGAACCAGAGTTGATTTACCTGATCCAGTTGGACCTAAGATGGCTAAAGTTTCACCTTTATTTACCTTAAATGAAATATCATCTAAGATCTTACGTCCCTCTTCATATTCGAAACTTACATGATCAAACTCGATAGAACCTTTAATTGGACTAAAGTTGTCTCCTGAAGTAGTCATTTCAGAAGGCACTTGTAAAATTTCTTGCGTTCTATCTATGGCAACAAATGCCTTAGACATATCTGTCAGGATTCTTCCTAACTGTCTTACAGGCCACAAAAGCATACCTACGTAAGATGTAAATGCAAATAGTGTACCCAATGTGATTTTCCCTTGAACTGTCCAAACTGTACCGATACATAGGACAAGTGCAGATTGGGACAAGCAGATGATATCTGATGAAGACCAGTACTGAGCAAATAGCTCTAGCAGTCTAAGGACTGAATCTCTCATATGGGCATTTTTTTCTTCAAACTTATCAATCTCATAAGCCTGTCTACCAAAAGCTCTTACAACTCTAACACCTGTTAGGTTTTCTTGAATGGTTGTAGACATCGCACCTTCTGCCTCATCAACTACTTTAAAGGTTCTTTGGATACGTTTAAAGAAGAAGTATGAATAGAAGAATATGACTGGCACTACTGCTAGTGATATAAGTCCTAGATTCATATCTAAATTTAATACTATAAATGCAATTGTAATAATCATAAAGATTGCTCTGAATATTTCAACCATTTGAGTTCCTAAGAACCTTCTAATCATATCTACATCTGAGGTACATCTTTGGATCAAGTCACCTGTTTCTGCAGATACATGGTATTCATATGATAATTCCTGCAAGTGACCATATAGTCGGTCTCTTAAGTTTTTGGCAATGGTTTCAGATGCCTGAGCAGACCATTTACCTTTAAAGTATAAAAAGACACCTCTTGCAATTGTTAAAGTAACCACTAATATGCCTGGTAGCCATAACATCTGAATCAATTCTTCTTTGGAACCGAAATACAGAAAAAATCTCCCTATCATGTTGGCATTGTCTATTGGATCTGTTCCAATAACCGAGTCAATCGTCGTACGAACGACAAGTGGTACAATCAACGATGCTGTTACTGCTAATAAAATTGCTACGATGGCGCCTATGTATTTAAGTACATTACCTTTCATGTACTCAAACATAATTTTAAAGCGTTTCATAATATAACTCCTTGTGCATATAAATTGAATGTCAGCTTTCTGATTTTATCTCAAACAAAAGTATATTGCATGTCCTAAATCAGTTTAAAAAAGTTTTTACATAGACGACTTCTATGTAAGACATGTTTTTATGTAAGAATACAAAAAAACACAGGATTCACCTGCGTTTTTCAAAAAATTTGATATAAAAAAACCGCAGGTACGCACCTACGGTAATATAGACATAGTTATCTTATCCCGTCGGTTACGCTATGATTTACAGAATTTAACATTGTGACGCCAAATCCGTTATATACTTTTGTTAATACTTCAATTGTCATTCTACTGATAGTTCTGTTCATTTCGTAACCTCCTTTCTTAAATACATACTTTAATAACTTACAACTTAAGTATAAAGCATGCTTATTTTTATTACAAGCCCTTAACGTGGTGTAATAATTCTGTAACATTAGCTATAATCTTTTTCACTTAACTCCACAAAATGATTGTGATGACCCAGTCTCAAAATGGCCACCTGACCGCCAGATACTGCAAGGGCTTTGCACTGACAGTAAACATAATCTTTTTCATTTGTGCTTGTTATAACATCACCACAAAGCAAGCATTTCGCCTTGTTGGATAAAATCTTCATGACTCACCTCTTTATACTTTTTAACTCATAATACATCTCTTCTAAGTGATCAACACGCTTGTTTAAGGTCTTAATCAAGGTCTCTAACCTAAGAATGATTTCATCTTTTTCTTTTAACTTTGACTTTAAATCAAGAATTTCGTCTGATACTATTGCAGGTGCAACCTCTAGCGGATCTTCATCTTCCTCAATACCAAGTTGCTCCATTACTGCCGCACTGATATTCTTATAACTCATGATAGCTCCTTACATAAATTGGGTGATTCCATAGAATGCCAAGGCTCCTAAGACAAATGCAATCAAATGAGAAATCAAATATTTGAAAGGTCTGTCAAGAAATTGCTTATTCAGCCACAACTTTAGAGCATTATAAGCCCTCGTGAAACCTTTCATTTTTTTCATTTCTACATAGTTAATACCCAGTTTACTGATTTTGACACGGTCTTCTATAATTTCTACAGCCTTATTCATATATTCAAAGGAAACCATACCAGATTCCAGATAAAAGTCATCAGCATCAATTACTTTCATAGCGCTCATTTGGTCTAAAATATAAACCAACTCACGTGTTCTCATAATCTTATCAACTTCTTCTAAATCATAGGATTCAGCAGAAAAATGAATTTCCTCATTCAGTATATCACGCCTATATAAATCATCAAGAATTTTTTTCTGTAATTTCGTCATACCTACCATTTTCCACCCTCTTTAATTATAAATCATTCTTCTAATCAAAACAAGAAACTAAAATTATTTAATCCCTTCCATTTTACTAGGAATTATGATATTATTATGTAAATGAGAATCGTTATCAAAGGAGGATTATATGGCGGCATTAATAATAGGTGCAGATAAACTAGGTAATATACCAGAATTTTTACATAAACAAGGCATTGAAGAAATCATTCACTGGGACGGCAGAAAAAAAGGTATGAGAAAGATGGACATACCAGAAGATATCGGTATGGTAATATGTTTGTATGATTTCTTAGAACATCGCTTAACTGAACGTGTTAAAAAAGTAACAAAAGATAGAAATATCCCCTGTGTTTTTGCAAGACGTTCAATCTCTGACTTATCTAAACAATGGGACAGATGTCAAAACTGCCGCAAGTGCTTAGTTAATTAGACTTTAACTTAAAAAGTTTAAACATATTCAGCTATCATAAGAACACCTAGTCCATTTGGATTAGGTGTTCTTTATTTGACAGTATAAAATTCATTCATTTCTTGCATATACTTGCTAAACATTTCTGCACGCTATAAAAAGACCTTACTAATTGAATAGTAAGGCCTAAATAATAAATTTATGATCTTGGTCTCATTAATGGGAATGCAACACATTCTCTGATTGGCTTATCCATCATGACTGAGAATAATCTCTCTGATACTCCAAAGCCATAAGCTGGTGGCATACCATATCTTAATGCTTCAATGAATGTTTCATCATGCTCATGTGCTTCTTCATCACCTGCTTCACCCATTTCTCTTTGCTCTTTGAATCTGCTTTCAAGATCTAATGGATCGTTAAGCTCTGTATAACCGTTACCCATTTCAGAACCAGCAAGGATAATTTGCATTTGAGCAACTTTTCTATCATCACCAGGCATTCTCTTTGGTAGTGGGTTTAACTGAACTGGTTGACCTACTAAGAAACCAGGACCAGATAAGTCTTTTCTTACAACCTTCCAAAGCACGTCAATCAGTCTCCAGTAGCCTAAGTTAGGATCAAACTCTACATGGTAATCATCTAATCTCTTCTCTACTTCTTCTTTAGTTGCAGTAAATACGTTAACGCCAGTTGTTTCTTCGATGATTGTTTCGAAATCATAGATTTTCCACTCAGCATCCATATCGATGTCAAATCCACGAGTTGTAAACTTAGAAGAACCCATTACAGCATGTGTAATCTTTCTATATAAGTCTTTTGTAAACTCCATACCATCATCAATATCTGCATAAGCCCAGTAAAACTCCATTTGAGTGTAGTCTTGTAAATGCTCAGGACTCATACCTTCGTTTCTAAACTGTCTACCAATTTCAAAAGTCTTTTCATAACCAGCAACTAGTAATTTCTTTTGCCATAACTCACCCATAGAAATTCTTAAGAATACATCGATGTCTAGTGCATTGTGGTGTGTTGCAAATGGTGTAGCTGCAGCACCACCTGAAGAAGTTTCAAGAATTGGTGTTTCTACTTCTAAGAAATCATGGTCGATCATGTAATTTCTAATAGTAGCCCAGAACTTTTGCTTCTTTAAAAAGATTTCCTTTACATCTCTATCCATGATGATGTCTAAGTATCTCTTACGAAGTCTTGTTTCATCATCAGTTAAACCATGGAATTTTTCTGGAAGCGGCTTAAGTGCTTTTGTTAAGTGGTGATATTCAGTTGCTTTAACACTAACTTCACCAGTCTTAGTTTTAAATACAGTACCAACAATACCTACGATGTCACCGATATCACACTTTTGGAATAACTCAAATTCCACTTCTGATAACTTATCTTGACGAAGATAGATCTGAATTTGACCGTCGTTATCTTGGATATGCATAAAACCTGCTTTACCCTTACCACGCTTTGTCATAATTCTACCTGCAACCTTTACAGCTACAGCCATCTCTTCTAATTCTTCTTTAGTCGTTTCAGCATACTTTTCTTGTAAAGCAACTGAATAATGTGTTGGTGCAAACTTATGTCCAAATGGATCAACACCTTTAGATCTTAACCATTCAATCTTATCAACTCTGATTTGTTCTTGCTCAGTTAATTTTCTTACTACTTGATTTTCTTGATTACTCATTTACGTTCTCCTTTCTCGATTGAGCACGTGTACAATATAAAAACTCCCGTGCCCAAGACCATTGTCTTGAGGACGAGAGTTACTTCGCGTTACCACCTCAATTTATTCATACATCACTGCATGAACCTTAACAAGTACTATCATACTCTACTCTATAACGGGAGTACCCGTCTTGCTTTACAAGAAACTCCAAGGCCTTATTCACATAATTTCACTGCATCTTTTCACCAACCAGATGCTCTCTTAAAGCTTTATTATGCTACTCATCTCTTCACAGTCTTTACTTATGTGTATGTTACACCAGACGCAAAAAAAAGTCAATCAAAAAATATGAAAAGCCAGATAAAAATCTGGCTTAATTGTATTATGCAGCTTCTTCAGTTGCTTCAGCTTTATGCATTGAGAATCCTGTGTAACCGTAGATTACAGATAAGATTGGGTTGATTAAGTTAAGGATACAGTAGATTTGGTAACCGAAGATACCAACGCCTAATGACTCTAAACCTAATGAACCGTACATGTAAGCACCACATGTGTTCCAAGGAATAAGTGGAGATGTTAATGTAGCTGAATCCTCTAGAGCTCTTGATAAGTTCTTAGGATGTAAGCCAAGTTTGTCATAAGATTCTTTGTACATTCTACCTGGAATAACGATAGCTAAGTATTGGTCACCAGCAACTAAGTTCATAAATACAGCAGTTAATACTGTAGATAATACAAGACCACCTCTACCTTTAAGTAAAGATAAAATACCATCAGCTAAAGCTCTTAACATACCAGTCTTTTCCATAACACCACCAAATGTTAATGCACATAAGATAAGTGAAATAGTCCACATCATTGATTGTAAACCACCACGGCTAAGTAGTGAGTCAATAACGTCAGAACCAGTAGCATAAGATACACCATTTTGCATAACGTCAAACATGCTCAATAAGTTATAACCATCTTGGAAGAAGATCATAGCTAAACCACCAAGTAAAGCTCCACCGAATAAGCCCGGGATAGCTGGTACTTTCATAACTACAGCACCGATTACGATTACTGGAATTAATAATAATAATGGATTGATTGAGAAGTTAGCTTCTAAAACTGTTAACATTTCGTTGATACTGTGAGTATCTGCATTACCTGAAGCAGAAAGACCCATGATACCGAAAACGATTAATGCGATCACATAAGATGGACCAGTTGTGTAAATCATATGCTTGATATGATCAAATAATGTAGCACCAGAAACTGCTGGAGCTAAGTTTGTAGTGTCAGATAATGGAGACATCTTGTCACCAAAGTATGCACCTGAGATGATTGCACCAGCAACTACTGCAGGATTCATGTCAAGACCAACACCAACACCCATTAATGCAACACCGACAGTAGCAGCAGTCGTCCAAGAAGAACCAGTCGCTAACGATACGATAGAACACATGATCAGTGTAGCTACTAAGAAAATACTAGGTGATAATACTTTAAGACCGTAGTAAATCATAGTTGGAACGATACCAGAGGCAATCCAAGTACCTACTACCATACCGATGATCATTAAGATAATGATTGCGCCCATAGACATTTTAATAACGTCTACAATACCTTCTTCTAACTCTACCCATGAAAACTTAAGTACGACCATAGCGAATACTGCAGCTACGATTGCAGATAAGAATAATGGAATATGCACTTCACCGTCATTTCTGATTACATAAGTTAATGTAACCATAAGGAAAATAATTGGTACCAGTGCGTGCCACAATGTTGCTTGTTTCTTTTGATTTTGATTCAAAATAATTCCCCCCTTTAATAAATTCATCTTTATTATATTATAAGCGTCACAAAAAAATACATAAAAATACGATTTAGATGAAAATTTGTTAAAAATTTATAAAGTTCAGAATTTTTTAGTATTTAAACACAATAGACCAAATTGGGTTATTTTTTTCTCAATTTTATGTTTATGCAAAGGTTTTCCTGCAGCTACAGACCGGTTTTGGGCGCATTTTTCCAACAATTCACAAGACATGTAAACTTTTCGAAACGAAAAAACTTAGTATTTTATTTCACAATCTTGCATAATTAATCACACGCCTAATATTCATGCAAAATCAAAATGTATTTTTTTGAGTATTTTATACTTATACTATTTATACTGAAAATACATGAATACTTAGCTGAGCGAGCTTTTGTGTAAGCTTATTTTACATAAATCATGCCTTCTAGCATACGATTTCAAGCGATCTACGAAACAGAAAATATAGGTCCTTTGTAAAACATCTCCAAATAGCAAAAAAAATACACTGCTATGCAGTGTATTTAGTCTTGAATAATCTCTACAGTTACTCTTTTGTTAGATTTTGTTGCAGCTGCCTTAACAACTGTTCTGATAGCTTTAGCAATACGACCTTGCTTGCCGATTACTTTTCCCATATCATCAGGACTCACTCTTAACTCAACAATAATTGATTGAGCGCCTTCAACTTCACTAACAGAAACTGCTTCAGGTTGATCTACCAACGATTGAGCAATTAATTTAACCAGTTCACCCATTCGGACACCTCCTAGTTATTATTACTTCTCGATAATACCTTCAGCCTTTAATAATCTCTTTACTGTCTCAGTTGGTTGAGCACCATTTGATAACCACTTTTGAACCTTCTCAGCGTCAACTTTTAAAGTCTTTTCTTCGTTCATTGGGTTGTAGTAACCAACTTGCTCGATAATTCTACCATCTCTTGGTGAACGAGAATCTGCAACTACTAGTCTATAAAAAGGCTTCTTCTTTGCACCCATTCTCTTCATTCTAATCTTTACTGCCATAATTCTACCTCCTAGGTATATAAAATTTTTATAGTAATTATACTAATACTAACCGTTTAAAATGGTAACCCCATGCCACCTTTTTTCATTTTCTTTGCGAATGCAGGATTGTTGAATTGCTTCATCATCTTCTTTGTTTGAGCATGTTGCTTAAGCAGTTTGTTAACAGCATTGACTGTTACACCAGAACCTGCAGCAATTCTTTTTCTTCTGCTCGCATTGATGATTTCAGGATTTTGTCTTTCCTTCGGCGTCATTGATTGAATGATGGCCTCAAGTCTTAAAAATTCCTTCTCATCGATATCTATATTCTTAAGTGCTTTATTGTTCACACCAGGAATCATTTTTAATAGGTCGCCAATAGGCCCCATATTTTTCATTTGTTGAAGCTGGTCTAAGAAATCCTCTAAGTCAAACTCATTTTTTCTCATTTTCGCTTCTAACTTTTTCATTTTTTCTTCATCTAGGTTTTGCTCTGCTTTTTCAATTAATGATAAAACATCACCCATACCTAGTATTCTTGAAGCCATTCTATCTGGATGGAACTCTTCAAGGTCTGTTAGTTTTTCACCAACACCGACAAACTTGATTGGCTTGCCTGTAACGGATCTTACAGATAAGGCAGCACCACCACGTGAGTCACCGTCAAGCTTTGTTAAGATAACACCTGTTACATCTAACTTCTCGTTGAATGTTTCAGCGACATTAACAGCATCCTGACCTGTCATGGCATCAATTGTTAAAAGAATTTCATGCGGCTTAATAATGCCCTTTACATCTTCTAACTCATCCATTAAAGCTTCATCAATGTGCAAACGACCAGCTGTATCGACAATCAGTACATCAAAACCTTTGATCTGTGCTTCTCTTAAAGCTTCCTTTGCAATCTTTCTAGGATCTTCTTGACCCATAGCAAATACAGGAATATCTAATTGTCCACCAACCACTTGTAACTGCTTGATAGCAGCAGGTCTGTAAATATCACAAGCAGCCAATAATGGTTTTTTACCTTGTTTCTTTAAGAAGTTACCTAACTTACCAGCCATGGTTGTCTTACCAGCACCCTGCAAACCACAAAGCATGATAATTGTCGGCGGTTGAGATGAAAGCTCAAGTTTCTCAACTTTTTCACCCATTAACTTAGTTAACTCTTCATTTACTATCTTAACTACCATCTGACCAGGTGTCAGACTTTTCATTACATCTTCGCCAACAGCTCTCTCAGAAACCGTCTTTATGAACTTCTTAACGATCATAAAGTTAACATCTGCTTCAAGAAGTGCTAGCTTGATCTCTCTCATGGCAGCCTTTATATCTTTTTCATTCAGTTTACCTTTGCCTCTCAGCATCTTAAAGGTGCCCTGAAGTTTTTCTGCTAAACTTTCAAAAGCCATATTGCCCTCTATTCTATCATCTCATCGATGTCGCGGGTCACAATTCCAATGACATTTTTAACTTCTTTACGAAGGACTTCAGAATCGCCATCCACTATTTGAGATAAATTCATCATTTTTAACTGGATATCATTTAAAAGTAGATTGTTCTTATTAAACTTATCCATCAATCCTAATTTTGATTCGTAATCTTCAAGCGTTTTGGTTGCACGTTTTACTGTATCGTGTACACCTTGTCGGCTTATTGATAAATCCTCAGCGATTTCACCAAGAGAGTAATCATCTAAACAGTATAAGGTTAATATATCTTTTTGCTTGTCTGTTAACAATTCACCATAGAAAGCGAATAACTCAGCAACCATCATCTTCTTCGATAACATTTTATCTCCTTGCTGTAAAGGTTATTTACTTTACAGAAGAATTATATAAGAGTCCTGACATAAAGTCAAGACTTTTATACGATATATTTTATTAAATTTTATTCACCTAATAAAGCATCCGCAAATGCACGTGGATCAAACCTTTGAAGGTCGTCAATCCCCTCACCTACACCGATTAATTTAACTGGAATATTCAGCTCATGATTGACTGAAATAACAGCACCACCTTTAGCAGAACCATCTAATTTTGTTAATACAATGCCACTGATAGGTGTTACTTCCTTAAACAACTTAGCTTGCTGAATAGCATTTTGTCCAGTTGTACCATCTAATACAAGTAAAACTTCCTTTTCAGCATTTTGGTATTCTCTTTCTACTACCTTAAACACTTTCTCAAGTTCCATCATTAAGTTCTTCTTGTTATGAAGTCTACCTGCCGTATCTACAATTAAAACATCAGACTTTCTAGATCTTGCAGCATGAACCGCATCATAAACCACTGCCGCTGGATCAGAACCTTCTGATTGAGCAATGACATCTACAGATGATCTGTCACCCCATACCTTTAATTGATCGATTGCAGCTGCTCTAAATGTATCTGCAGCAGCCAAAAGTACATTCTTACCATCATTTTTAAGTAAATTTGTAATTTTACCTATAGAAGTTGTCTTACCTGCACCATTTACACCAATAACAAAGACAATTGATGGTGGGTTGTCTACTCTAAGACCCGGCTCTTCATGTGTCATCATTTCTACAAGAACATCTTTTAGAACAGGCTTAACGTCTTTAGAATCCGTGATCTTTCTAGCAGTCAACTCTTCACGAAGTTTTTCAATGATATCCATTGTCGTAGACATACCAACATCGGCCATAACCAAGATTTCTTCGATTTCCTCTAAAAGCTCATCATCAATCTTGCCATAGTTGTTGATTAAGTTATCAATCTTATCAGTGAAGTTCTTTTGAGTTTTCATAAGACCTTCTTGAAGCTTAGCAAAGAAAGATTTCTTCTTAGGCTTTTCTATAACTTGTTCAACGAATTCTTCAGTTTCTACCACTTCTTCTACAGGCTCTATTACCTCAGCAGATGCCTCTGAAACTTCTTCGACTTCTTCTACTACTGATTCCTCGACAGCTTCTTCAAAAGCCTCTTCTGGTGTTTCGTCTATTATGATATCGTCTTCCTGAACTTCCTCACCTGAAAGCTCAAGTTCTTGATCGATGATTTCATCTTCTTTCTTTTTCTTACCAAACAATTTCTTAAACATTTTGTCCTCCGCTTACTCTAAAATTGCATCTTCTAATTTAACAGAAATCATTTTTGACACACCGAATTCCTGCATGGTTACACCAAACAAGTTATCGGCAATTTCCATGGTGCCTTTTCTATGGGTAATGATTACAAACTGAGAATTTCTCGTAAACTCTTTTAAGAAATCTGCAAATCTGTAAACATTAACGTCATCAAGTGCTGCCTCTATCTCATCTAGGATGCAGAAAGGAGCAGGTTTAGTCTTTAAGATGGCAAACAATAATGCAATGGCTGTAAGAGCCTTTTCACCACCTGAAAGTAAGGAAATATTCTGTAGCTTCTTACCTGGCGGTTGAACATTGATTGCAATATCTGATTCCAATACATTTTCAGGATCCATTAATGCAAGTTCTGCAGTTCCACCTACAAACAGAGATTCAAAGATTTCAGCAAAGTGAACTTTAACCACCTCAAAGCACGTTAAGAAGTTCTCTTTCATTTCCTTTTCAAGTTCTCTTATCAGTCTCTTCAAGGCATTTCTAGCTTCTACAAGGTCATCATGTTGTTCCTTCAAGAAATGATAACGTTCGTAAACTTCTTCATATTCTTCAATGGCATGAACATTAACATCACCAATGATCTTTAATTCCCTTTTGATCTCTTTTATTTCTTTATTGGCACCTGACATATCAATGTCTTTTTTACACTTGATAGCATCCTCAGGCGTCATTTCATAACGTTCAAATAATCTTTCAGCGATATCCTCACGATGTACATCAAACTTGGCCTTCTTGATTTCATACTTATGAAGGGTATTCTTGATTTCTTCTATTTCATCAAAGATAGCCTTGTTGTTTGTATTGATCTCATGAATGGACTTTTCACTAGACTCGACAGATTTTTGTAACTTCTCAATCTCAATATGTTTAGTAGAAGACGCCTTGATGATGTCTTCTTTCTTAGCATCAAGTAGATTCAACTCATCCTTATATGCATTTAGCTTCATGACACCTTCATTTAAAAGCTTTTGACCCTCATCTGATTGCTTGAGCAATTCATTATGGGTGCCTTCTATTCTTTCGATAGAAAGTTCGGCATTCTTTAAAGTCTCTAGTAAAGATGCATTCTTAACACGGATCTCTGTTAAGTTTTCTCTTAAAGACTGCATTTCATGCTTTAGAGACTCAAGAATCTCTGTTTCCTTACTGATAGTTTCTTCTAAAGCCTTACTTTCAGCTTCTAAAAGCTTGATTCTATCTTCTTTTAAAGTAATGGAATCATGAACAGATTTGATATCATTTTCAATGACGATATGTTCACTTTTCCTCTTACTTGATAAGGCTATCAACCTGTTAAGTTCATCTTTAACAACTTGTATGTCATTTTCCTTACGGGCAATCTGCATACGAAGTTCTTCACTGATCTTATTGTTTTGCTCTAGCTCATATTTAAGCTCTTTTTGATCGTCTCTTAACTTTTGAATCACATCAGAAAGTTCTTTGATAACTGCTTCAATCGAAACAATCTTTTCATCGAGTTCTTCAATCTTACGTTTACGGCTTAAGATACCAGAAGATTTAGATTTGTAAGAACCACCAGTAATGGTACCACCAGGGATAAAAACGTCCCCTTCTAATGTGACTACCTTGTACTTGAGATCCTTTATCTTTAAAGCTTCAGTTGCTGTATCTACATCCTCAACAATGACGGTACGACCTACCAAGTAGTCAAAAAGGACATCATATTTTGGATCGTAGTCAAAAAGCTCATTGGCCTTACCGATATAACCCTTGATATTATTTAAAGCCTTTAAGTTCTTTTCCTGATCACCCTTGGCTCTGATTGTACTTAATGGAATAAAGGTTACACGACCACCTCGTGTACGCTTTAATTCAGCAATCATGCTTTTGGCATCATCAGGTCTTTCTACGACAAGGTTCTGAATGGACTTACCCAGAGCAACTTCTAAAGCAGTCTCATACTTTTTAGGAATAGACATCAAAGACGCCACAACACCATTCATACCAGCCTTTAATTTGTCGTTCTTATCAACTAATTGAAGGGCTTTCTTAACCGAGTGATCATAACCGGCATGGTCTTTTTCCATCTGCTTAAGTAAAGTGGATTCTGTTGTATATTCCGTTAGTTTTTTACGATTGTCATTGATCCTGACATTGTTGTTTTGAAGTTCTTTCTCAAATCCCTCTAATTGAGACTTGGTTGTAGAAATCTTTTTTACAAGTTCATCTTCAGATGTCTTTAAGCTTGATAACTGATGATCATGCTCTTTTTCCTTTTGCTTGGCATCCTCAATTAACTGGTCGGTTTCTTGAATTTCCTTATTAAGAACTTCCCTTCTTGCCATATGGTTTTCCAAAATGGTATGGTAAGAATTGATTTCACTCTTATTTTTTTCAGCTTCATTCATTTTAGACACAATGGCCTGTCTATGAGATTCACTGGCATTTTCTGCATCGAACAAGTTGCCTGAGACCTCTTCAAACTTATGCTGTTTTGTAGATATCTCATTCTTGATTCCCTCGATGTTCCCCATCAAGGTATTCTTCTCATCAATGGCTTTTTTCTTGTCTTCTTTTAAAACGACAAGCTTATCTTGGTTTTCCTTTAAAACATGCTTCAAACGCTCATCTTCTGCCAAATTGGCATCCATTTTTGCCTTAACTACATTCATGTCACCATCAATACCTGCGATGACATTCTTGTCTTCATAGAATGAATTTTGAAGATGGGTCAGTTTTTCGTTAGTCTCTTCAATGGATTTAAAGAAACCATCACGCTTTTCTAAAAGCCCCTTTTGAGAAGCATTCTTCTTTTCAAGGGTTTCAGAAGCTTCTGATATATTCGCAGCTTCTTTTTTAATCTTTTTATCAACACTTTCAATTTCATTAATAAACAAATTGAGTTCAAGCTCTGATAATCGGTCATTTAAAACCAAGTGACGTTTGGCTTTTTCACTCTCAATTCTAAGTGGTTCCACACGGCCAGCCAGTTCACTGAATATATCTTCAATACGAATCAGATTTTGCTCTGTATTGTCTAGTTTTCTTTCTGTTTCTCTTTTACGAGTCTTATATTTTACAATACCAGCAGCTTCTTCAAACAACTGACGTCTTTCATCAGGATTATTAGATAATACCCTTTCAATACGTCCCTGACCAATAATAGAATAACCATCTGTACCGATACCAGTATCCATAAATAAATCACGGACATCTTTTAATCGACAGTTGGTATCATTTATAAGATACTCACTTTCACCCGAACGGTAAACTCTACGACAAACTTTTACTTCATTGTAGTCTAAAGCAAAAAACCTTTCAGAGTTATCAAAAACAAGCGTAACTTCAGCCATCCCAAGCTTTTTACGATGTTTTGTACCATTGAAAATGATATCTTCCATTTTATTACCACGAAGTGTTTTTACTTTCTGTTCACCTAGCACCCACCTAACAGCATCTGTGATATTAGACTTACCAGAACCATTAGGCCCTACTATACAAGTAACGCCATTGTCAAAGTCTATGTGAGTTTTATCTGCAAAGGATTTAAATCCTCTCATTTCTAAACGCTTTAAATACACTATACACCTACCTTAATACACATCCTTAATATTATCTCATAAAACGACCCTATTTAACAGTCATTTTAGGGACTTTAAAGACTTGACCATTCATGTGCACTTCAAACTCATTAGAGTCCATGTCTTTTGGATAAACAGAAATCTTTTTTATACCATACTTTTTTTCTAAACGATTTAAATTGTCTCTCTTTTGTCCTACGAGAAAAGAAATTTCCTTTGGATGAACATAAACAGATACCCTTCCAGGCTTTAGAACACCATCTAAAACATCGTAATAGAGTTTGCTTTCAACCAACTGTCTAAAGGAAGGATGATATGGCCCTGCAAGACTTTCACTTAAAGACTCGCTGGCCTGCAATCCCATACGTATGACAGGTATACCATAGTGGGTAAAATGCTTATAAAGGACTGCACACCAGTTGACGGCTTGATCTAAAGTTAAAGGTTTATAAAAACCTTTTTTATAGAGAACTGCTAAGTCGGTATTTTCTATGACGATGGTTGGATATATCCTGACCATATCTGGCTTAAGAGATATGATTTTTTCCATTGTAACAAGAGACTTTTCTAATGTATCCCCTGGCAGGCCAATCATCATCTGAAGGCCTAACTTAAATTTTCTTTTCTTAATCAATGCACAGGCCTTATCCACACAAGCGATATCATGTCCTCGGTTTGCTGATTCTAATACATCTTCCACCAAGGACTGAACACCTAATTCTATGGTTGTAACACCATAATAATCCAGTCTGTCCAAAACAGTCTTATCAATATAATCAGGCCTAGTCGACAGCCTGACACCATCAATTAGACCTGCATCTAAATACGCTTTTGTTAAGTTAAGATAAGCTTCTTGCTTGGATACTTCAATACCTGTAAAAGAACCACCAAAGAAGGCAACTTCCACACGACATTCATCATAGGTCTTATGGATACTCTCCAAATGATCATCAATGGTCTTTTTTACACGACCTATATCAAATGATTCCTTTACACCTGTGATAGATTTTTGATTGCAAAAGACACAATCATGAGGACATCCTTCATGTGGGACAAATATAGGAATATTAAAGTGCTTCAATTTTACCACTCCTTAAAGCCATCTTAGCAGCTTCTTGCTCGGATTCCTTTTTAGACCTACCTTCACCAATTCCGATAACAGCAGCGTTTATTTTTACAGCTGTTCTGAATAGCTTTCTATGGTCCGGTCCTTTTTCTTCTAAGAGTTCATACTTGATTCTGTTGTCCTTTTTCATTTGAACAATCTCTTGTAAGTGGGTCTTATAATCATCAACGATCAGGCCTCTTTCAACCAAGTCGATTTTTTCTGCCATCAAGTCAAAAATGATGGGTCTTACAACTTCAAAGCCACCATCTAAATAAAGCGCTGCAATCAGGGCTTCAAAGGCATCCGCTAAAATAGATCTTCTGGTACGGCCACCGGTCAAGGCTTCACCTTTACCAAACAGCATGTATTCACCAAGTTCTATTTCTGAAGCCACTTCAGCAAGTGTCGCCTCACATACGATTTTTGATCTTGTTTTGGTCAGCTCACCTTCTTTAAAATCAGGATTTTTCTTGTAAACATATTCACTGATAATAACACCCAGTACAGAATCACCTAAAAACTCCAGTCTTTCATTGTATTCTGCTTTTCTATCTCTTAACTCATTGGCATAAGAACTATGGGTAAGGGCAAGCCTCAAGTGGTCTGGGTTCTTAAATTGGTAACCCAGAAGATTTTCTAACTCATTTAGTTTTTTCATACACTCTCCTTTCGAAGAATTACTAAATTAGAAAAATCATAAATTTTATGACCTATCTAATTGAGTAATTCAAATATAATTATATAATTTTTGACCTTAAAAATAAAGCGTTCATGCCCTATATAAGACTTTTTTAGGATTTATTTTTTTAATCCTAAGGATAAGAAATCCTCCACCTGAGTGAAGGATTCATAAACACATGTAAATTAGGCTTTTTCTAAGTACTTACCTATATTGGCTTGAGGATTCATCTGACCTTTTATAAGCGGCTTCTTCGTCGTCATAATAACCGATACACCTGGACCATGGCCCATTTTAACACAGTCACTGTGCATGATGACACCAATACTCACAGCACCTTTTAGATAACCTCTACCAAAAGAGTTGTCACAGTCTCTAAGAAGAACAATATCACCAAAACATAATTTGTCTAGACCAAATTCCTTAATGGCATCTGTATCAGCAGTCATAATGTCGTAATCACCTGTATAAGCACTAGGAGAACCTATGCCTGAACCCATTAGGTAAGCTGGCACTTCTGCTACAACATCAACGATTAGCTGACCATCTACCTCTTGTATGTTCATTTTCTCGAAAAGCTCAGGATCGATACTCATCACATTAACTTCAGGATAATCCAGAAGCTGCATGCCCTGTCCATGACCCTTAATTAAAATTTTATCGTCAATGGCCATGTTTTCTAAATCCTCTTGCGAAAATGAGATCATGACATGGTCGATACCACCATGAACACCAATAACATAGCCTTTCGCCCCTTTGGCATCTCCAGATACAACTTTCGCTGTGTTTCCAACACATGCAAATGTATTGAGGGCAGCATTTTCACTGGCATTTTCATTACGAATAGAAACACCTGGCTCTACATGGTCTCCAGCCCAACCAAATGCTGGATCTCCAACCTTTACATTGTATGTAATACCGCCTGTAGCTGGTAAAATGCGAGGATCTCCCTCATGAGTTATTCTATAATTTCCACCAAGTGGATGATGAATCTTTCCTTGAAGTGATTGCATAACCAATCTGTTTTTATTTGTTTTCATATCAACACCTCCGAAAATTATTATAACACATATATAGAAAAAATGAATTTTTTCAAATATTATTTACAAGCAAAGAATTATTTATTATAATTTTACTTGCACAAAATTATCATAAGGAGTTAAGACATGGAAGAATTAAATTTAGAAATATTAAACGAAATTTTTGAAGAGGTTATTGACCTAGACAATCCTCAATTTTTAAACTTGTACCAAGCACTTATACCTTTTAATGAGGAGATTGATCAAAGCGAAATGGCTGACTATTTAACGGAGAACTTTAGTGTAACCACCGAAGGCGAGCTGGCCGATATGGCTGATTACGAAAAGAATACTTTTGTTGAGTATATAATAAATGTCTACTAAAAAAGGATCGAAAGATCCTTTTAAACTTTTTTGACTCTATTAAAACCAGAAATAATAGCGGTCAGCGGAATCGCCATAATAAGACCAGTACTTCCTGCAACAGCTCTAATTACTTCAGATGCAATCATATCCATATTGATAATTTCTGTAAAGGACATGTTAAATGCATTGAATAAAAGCATTAGATGAAGCGCACCACCTGTATAAGCAAGTATCAATGTATTTGACATTGACCCCATAATATCTCGACCGACATTTAATCCAGACTTAATGAGTTCTTTAGTTGTAATTTCCGGATGTACACTTTCAATTTC
Source organism: Acidaminobacter sp. JC074 (assembly GCF_022496765.1). Taxonomy (GTDB): domain Bacteria; phylum Bacillota; class Clostridia; order Peptostreptococcales; family Acidaminobacteraceae; genus JABXKX01. The sequence goes on from NZ_VANV01000009.1 coordinate 386,558, forward strand.
ATACATAGAAGATGCAACCGAAACAGTAACGTCCATTATAGCACCTAAAGCACCTATTAAAATACCAGCATATAATATACCCTTAAAGTCTAAGAATGACTTTTGTGGCACATAAGCAAGCATTTGAGCCTCATCTCCACTCAATCCTGTTAACTGAGCACCATTACCAATAACAAAAACAACAAACCCAGCAATCATCAACCCTATAACAGTCCCTAAAATCGCTGACAAGGTCTTTTTATTTCTTCCTACAATCAGTAATAAGGTTACAACTGTTGTTACAATGCATATAAAAGTAGAAGATAAAATCGGATTGTACCCATTTAAGATCATAGGTACCAATACTAATACAATAATACCACCTGTAAATATTAAGCTCAGTACAGATTTGATACCGTTTTTTCCACCAATAACTGTTAAGAGAATTAAGAAACCAAGTACTGCAGCATAGACATACTGTTCTCTTACCTTCTCTACAATTTGGAGAGAATAAATCTGGCCATCTTCATCTTCAAACATACGCAGGAGCATTTTATCTTCAGGTTCAAAAATTAACTTATATGGGTTTATCATTTCTATAATATTTTGTACTGTATAAACCTCACCTGTATGGCTTCCTGTTATCAACTCTATTTTAATATGCTGGTAACGCCTGTCTGATTGCAAAGGTACGTCTGGCCGTTCCTCTTTGGTTTCGTCTAATGTGATTTCAATAATCCTCGCCTTAACAGCTGTATATTCGGGTCTCATACTATCTTCATAATAATCTTCTAACTCTTGGTCTAGCTTGTCAGCTTCTTCTGCATCTGTAGCAAACACACTACCTGTTACCAAAAGTAAAATCATTAAAATCATAAGTAATTTCTTCATTATGACTCTCCTTAAATCCTCCTAAAACTTCCAAAAGAAAAGCCTCCATAAGGAGGCTATCTCAACATTATTCTACAGGTAATTTTAATTGTTGTCCAACTAAAATGAAGTTTGGATCTAAAATTTGATTGATATCAACAATAACTTGAATTGTTGTTTTGTTATCTCTAGCAATCTTCCAAAGAACATCGCCAGCTACAACTGTATACATTTCTAAATCAACAGTTTTTTCTGTTAATACATCAACAGTCTTAGGTGAAATAGAACCAGTTGCCTTGATAGCATCTACCATTACATCTCTAATTGGAATGAAAGTATCCACGTCATTTTGAGCATTTGTAAAGTTATACTTGTCACCACCTGTAAAGATGAAATCATTTGTAGCTACGCTATATAGTTTATCATCTTCAATTGGTGTACCATCTAATAAAGTTAAAGAAACAAGTCTAGAACCAAACTCTGCTTTAGGATCATAAACTGCTTTTAAACCAGAGAATGAACCATCACGTACATCTGGGTTTAATAAACCGTTTTCGATAACAGCTTTTAAATCTTTACCTGGAAGGTCCATCTTAATTAACTGGTTGTCATATGGCATGATTTCATACATGTCACCCATAGTGATATCACCAGCGTAGAGTGATCTTCTTAAACCACCACCGTTTTGAACAGCAATGTCTGTACCAGCTTTTTCTGCCATTACTTCACAAGTCCATAGACCTAATTGAGTTACGTTTGGTAATTCATGATCAAATTCTGCAGTAGCAGTTCCAACTTTTTCGTTTAATACAGGACCAACTTTTTCTTCGTAAGAAGCGAATACTTCTTGAGTCGCAGCATCAGGAATGATATCTGACTTAGTCTTGTAAGTGTTATCCACTGTAGCTACTACATCTTTAACCGTACCATCTTCATTTAACTCAATTGCTAATTTACCTAAAGATCTACCATACTTATAAGCTTGTACAATTGCTACTTCATTTACATTACCAGCAACAGTCTTATGGCTGTGTGCAGAAATAATTGCATCTAAGCCAGTTACACCTTCAGCTACCTCAGCAGCAGTACCAGTGATTACTTTTGTTTCTGAATCTTGCTTAGAATCTAAGTGAGTTACAGCAATGATTACGTCTGGTGTACCTTCTTCAGCCTTACCAGCTTGTAAGAAGTCAATCCACTCTTGAGCAGCAACGATAGGATCTCTAAACTCTAATCCTGAAACATGCTCAGCTTTAGTTAAAGTTAAAGTATCTTGGTGAGCAAGACCGATTAAACCAATCTTAATACCACCTTGTTCAATAACCATATAAGGCTTAGCCCATTCTACAGGCTCATTTGTAGCAGTATCATAAATGTTTGAAGCTAAGTAAGTAAAGTTACCTTCTTCAGCCCATTTAGTAATCCACTCTCTACCCCAGTCAAACTCATGGTTACCAACTGCAGACGCAACAACGCCCATAGCCTTCATCATATCAGTTACTGGTGCACCATGTGTTAAGTTAGAAGTTGCAGTACCTTGGTAGTTGTCACCACCAGCGATGAAAATCGTATTAGGATTTGCCGCTTTTAACTCGTTAGCTTTACCAACCATTTTTGACATACCAAGGTTCTTACCCCAGTCTCTCGTATCTTCTGCCACGTTACCGTGGAAGTCGTTGAAAGTAATAATGTCAATTGTGTTTGCTTCAACAACTTCTTCAGTTGTTGTTGTTGTTGCAGTTGTAGTAACTGTAGTCTCTTCAGCAACCGCAGTAGCAGGTAAACCTGCAAACAGTGTGAATAACATCGTCAATACAAGAACAACACTAATTCTCTTTGTACTTTTCATGTTTTCTCCCCTTTAATATGTAGATAATGTTTTAGAGTAAACTCTATTTTATATCATACTACATATTAAATAAAATCCCAATATATCTTTACTACAAATTAGGATAATGTTTTCATTACAATTTTTTCTGTCAAGAACGCTTTTTTTCTTGACAAACATAAAAAATATACTGAAACAAGTCAAAATCATGTCGAGTTCAGACAATTCCGACTACAAATAGAGTCTATTTCATAGTTCGAGTTATAAGTCGGGAAATTAACACAAATTTTCTTTATGTACTTTTTACAAAAAGCACGAAAAGACTCCTAGGAGTCTTCGTCGTACAATGTTTATAAGTGAAGCTGAAAAGTATTACTCTTCAAACTTTCTAACAATTAATGTACCATTATGGCCGCCAAAACCTAACGAGTTAGATAAAGCGTAATTAACAACTTTTTCTACACCTGTATTAGGTGTGTAGTTTAAATCAAGCTCTGGGTCTTGATTGTGTAAGTTGATTGTTGGTGGTACAAAGTCATCATGTACAGCCATAACAGAAGCGATTGCCTCAATTGCACCAGATGCACCTAATAAGTGACCTGTCATTGACTTAGTTGACGACACATTGATATTATAAGCATGGTCACCTAAAGCTGACTTAATAGCCATAGTCTCAAACTTGTCATTGTATGGCGTTGAAGTACCATGTGCATTGATATAATCAATTGCAGTTGGCTCGATACCAGCATCATTCATGGCCATCTTCATACATCTAGCAGCACCTTCACCACCTGGTGCAGGACTTGTAATATGGTAAGCATCTGCTGTTGCACCATAACCCACTACTTCTGCATAAATTTCAGCACCACGTGCTTTTGCATGGTCTAATGATTCAAGTACCAATACACCAGCACCCTCACCCATTACAAAACCGTCACGGCCTTCATCAAATGGTCTAGAAGCAGTCAGCGGATCATCATTTCTTGTTGACATAGCCTTCATTGTACAGAAGCCCGACATACCCAGTTCACATATTGATGCTTCTGCACCACCTGTAAACATAACATCTGCATCACCACGCTGAATCACTTTAAAAGCATCACCAATTGCATGTGTACCAGAAGCACAAGCTGTAACAACAGTTGTATTAGGACCTTGAGCACCTAAATCCATAGAAACCATACCTGAAGCCATGTTTGTAATCATCATTGGAATTAAGAAAGGACTCACTCTCTTAGGGCCTTTGGCAACCAACTTCTTATGTTGTTCTTCTAAAGTTTGGATACCACCAATACCAGACCCCATAATAACACCAACACGTGTCATATCAGTCTTTTCAAAATCCATTTTTGAATCTGTATGAGCCATTTGTGCAGCTGCAATAGCAAAGTGCGCAAATCTGTCCATACGCTTTGCTTCTTTTTTATTGATATACTCACTAGGATCGAAGTCCCTGATTTGACAAGCTACCTGTGTTGTGTAGTCAGTCGTATCAAAGGCATCAATCATACTAGCGCCGTTTTTACCTGTTTTTAAACCATTAAAGAATGCATCTTTTCCGTGACCGATTGGTGTCACTGCACCAATACCTGTTACGACAACTCTTCTTTTCATGTTATCCTCCAAAATATATTTAAATAATTTAAAATTATAATTGCTAAAAGTTAAGGCTTGAAAATATCAAGCCTTTAAGATTTTGATTAAGCTACTTTTGATTCAATGTAGTCTACGATGTCACCGATGTTATCAAACTTCTCAGCTTCTTCGTCTGGAATTTCAATATCAAATTCATCTTCAAAAGCCATGATGATTTCAACAGCATCTAAAGAGTCTGCTTCTAAATCTTTCATCATTGAAGTTGTTCTTTCAATCTTAACATCATCTTCTAAACCTAATTGATCAATAATAATTTCTTTAACCTTCTCAAACATACTTTTCACCTTTTCCTTATAAATATTATTTTATACAAAACCCTAAGGGTTAAATATACATACCACCATCCACTTGTAAAGTTTGACCAGTAATATATGCAGACTGATCTCCTACAAGGAATGAAACTGTGTTTGCTACATCTGCTGCAGAACCAAATCTTGCAAGTGGAATTGCTGTCATGTAGTTTTCTACAACTTTTTCATCTAATTTTGCTGTCATATCTGATTCAATAAAACCAGGGGCAACAGCATTGACACGAATGCCTCTTGAAGCAAACTCTCTAGCAACTGACTTTGTAAAACCAATGACACCAGCTTTAGAAGCCGCATAGTTTGCTTGACCAGCATTGCCCATTAAACCAACTACAGATGTGATATTAACAATAGCACCTGCTCTTTGCTTTAGCATTTTCTTACCAATTAATTTAGTTGCTAAGAAAACACCTTTCAAGTTGACATCAATTACTTGATCAAAGTCTTCTTCTTTCATTCTTATTAAAAGACCATCTCTTGTAATACCAGCGTTATTGACTAAAATATCAATCTTACCTAATTGACTTTCTGTCTCTTTAATTAAATTTTCTATATCAGAAGCTACTGAAACGTTAGCTTTGACTGCGATACCTTTAACACCTAGTGCTTCAACTTCTTTAACTACTTCATCAGCAGCCGTAGAGTTTGAAGTATAGTTAACAACAATATTAGCACCTTCAGATGCAAGCTTTAAAGCGATTGCCTTACCAATACCTCTAGAACCACCAGTTACAACTGCAACTTTATTTTCTAACATATTAAGCCTCCAATTTAGCAAGTGTCTTTTCCAATGAAGCCACATCTTCAACATTTAAGATGGTTACTTCCCTAGAAATTTTCTTTATAAACTTTGATAATGCCTTACCAGGACCTATTTCAACGAATGTATCAAATCCATCTTCCACAAGTTTTCTGATTGACATTTCCCATTTTACTGGAGATGAAACCTGATCAATCAACAAGCCTTTAACAGCATCAGAATTTTCTACATAATCAGCAGTAACATTTGCAACTACCGGATACGTCATAGGACCAAAAGATACACCTTCAAATTCTACGGCAAGTTTTTCACCAGCACCCTTTAACATTGAAGTATGGAATGGCGCTGATACAGGCAGCATAACTGCTTTTTTAGCACCTTTTTCTCTACACTTTTCCGAAGCTTTTTCAACAGCAGCTAATTCACCAGCAATTACAAGTTGTCCAGGACAATTGTAGTTTGCAGGCTCTACAACACCTTCAGTTTCAGCACATGCCTCTTCTACTAAAGCACCATCTAAACCAAGGATTGCAGCCATACCACCAACACCTACTGGTACTTCTTCTTGCATGTACTTACCTCTTTGACGAACCACTTTAACTGCATCTGATAAATCAAGTACACCTGATGCAACTAAGGCTGAATATTCGCCAAGGCTAAGTCCAGCAACAGCTTCAGGCTTAATACCTTTTTCTAACATAACCTTGTATACAGCAATTGATGCCGTTAAAATAGAAGGTTGTGTTTTTTCAGTTAGTTTTAATTCCTCTGCTGAGCTATTAAAACATAGTTCTTTCATATCGTAACCAATTGCCTCAGAGGCCTGATTAAAGACTTCTGAAGCTACTGGATATTCTTTTGCTAATTCTTCACCCATACCAACGTATTGAGCACCTTGGCCTGGGAATACAAATGCTATTTTACTCATGCTTCCTCCTAAAATTCTACTGCCAGTGCACCCCAAGTTAAACCACCACCGAATGCAACTAATACAACTTTGTCACCTTTTTTAATCTTACCTGATCTTACCGCCTCATCTAAAGCGATTGGAACAGATCCGGCCGATGTGTTACCAAACTTATCTAAGTTCACGTGAACACGGTCAGCAGGTAACTTTAATTTTTTACCAGCAGAATTGATAATTCTGATATTAGCCTGGTGTGGTACAAGATAATCTAATTCATCCATGTTCCATCCAGCCTTTTCAATTACCTTCTGTGAAGAAGAAGCCATAATTCTTACAGCAAATTTAAAGACTTCACTACCATCCATTTTGATGTAGTGTAATCTGTTGTCTACAGTTTCTTTAGTAGCAGGCATTCTTGAACCACCAGCTGGTTGTGATAAGAACTTACCACCAGAACCCTTTGCGCCTAATTCCATAGCAACGATTCCGCCAGATTCAACTGGACCAATAATAGCAGCACCAGCACCATCACCAAATAATACACAAGTATTTCTATCAGTAAAATCTAATATCTTTGATAATGTCTCTGCACCTACAACTAAGATGTTTTTAGCAGCACCAGATTCAACAAACTGCATAGCAACTGTCGATGCATATACAAAACCTGAACATGCAGCACTTACATCAAAAGCACTTGCATTCACTGCGCCTAATTTATCCTGAAGTGTACAAGCTGTCGAAGGAAAAGAATTATCAGGTGTTATTGTAGCAACAATAATCATATCTAGTTCTTCAGCAGTCACACCAGCGGCTTCCATAGCCTTTAACGAAGCGCCATAGGCTAAGTCAGATGTCGCTGTTTGATCATCTGCTATTCTTCTAGATGAGATCCCTGTTCTAGTTCTAATCCATTCGTCATTTGTATCTACTATCTTTTCTAAGTCAAAGTTTGTTACTTCCTTTTCCGGTAAGCAACTACCAGTTCCTAAGAAACCTGCTCTAATACTCATATAGACAACTCCTATTCATCATCCTCCGTTTGTACTTGAGAGGAGATTTTTTCTATAATATTATTTGAGACGTATTTCTCAGCATACTTAATTGCATTCTTAAATGCTTTGGCATTTGAGGAACCATGAGCTTTTACGATTGGTGCTTTAACACCTAAAAGAGGTGCACCACCATACTCCGTATAATCCATCTTAACCTTTAAGTCTGACAACTTGCCTTTAACAAGACCTGCTGCAATCTTAGTTAATGTATTAGATAAGAAAATACTTTTTAATTCACCCATGAAAGATTTAGCAACACCTTCTGTAAGTTTAAGAACAACATTTCCCGTGAAACCATCACAAACTAAAACGTCTGCTTTTCTTTCAGGAATGTCTCTTGCTTCTACGTTACCAATGAAGTTTAAATCAGACTCTTTTAAAAGCTGATATGCTTCGTTGATTACTGGTGTACCTTTACCTTCTTCAGTACCAATATTGATAAGACCTACCTTAGGATTATCAATACCCAAAACATCTTTTGCATATATAGAACCCATAATACCGAATTCTAATAAGTTTCTTGCTTTACATTCTGCATTAGCACCAACATCCGCCATAACAAACATACCACTAAATGTAGGGAATACTGTTGTTAAAGCCGGTCTGTCTACACCTTTGATTCTTCCTACTCGAAGTAATCCACCAGCTAATAATGCACCTGTATTGCCTGCTGAGATCAATGCGTCAATCTCGCCTTTTCTAACTTTATCAAAGCCAACTACCATTGAAGAATCTTTTTTACGCTTAATTGCGATAACTGGTTTGTCCTCGTTCTCAACAACTTCTGTCGTTGGAATGATTTCAATCCTTGATTCATCATATGTATACTTAGCCAGTTCAGCCTTAATCGCATCTTCGTTACCAAGAAGTACCATTGTACCAGAAATCTCTTTTAAAGCTTCTACGGCACCCTTTACAGTTTCAACAGGGGCATGATCGCCACCCATTGCATCAATTGCTATTCTCATTCTTTGCTCCTTCTACATCTATTGCTGTCAGAATAAATTTACTTCTAAAAACTTGGTTGTCCCCTACATTGACCATTACATGTACATAGTATTCTTTGTTATCACGAATACGTGTTACATTAGCCTTTGCAATCAAACGCTGTTCTGCAAACACCGGTACATTGTACTTGATGTTGGCAACACCTGTAATTGCTACGGGTGCATCTATAACTGCCATTGCTAGTGATTCTGCTAAGGCAAAGATATAATGACCTTTAACAATTTGCGTCTTAGTAAATACCATGTCTTTATCAGTTTCTAAAAATGAGATACCACTTTGATTCAACTGTAAATCGATAAGTTCACCAACGATTTCACCACGACTTAAGGTTTTAACCTTGTCGTGCATTTCTGTAGCAACGGACTTCATACGTTCTCTTAACTCAGGAATATTTAAACTCATTCTATCTAAACGGATTGTCTGGATAGAAACATCAAACATCTCACTAAGTTCTTCATCTCTTAAGAAAGGATTCTTTTCAATCTCCTCACTTAACCTAACAAGTCTTTCTTTCTTAACCATTCTAGGCATATTCTTACCATCCTTTAGTACTATATTTTAGTACCTGCTACTAATATAAAGTATAACAACAAAATCTCAAAAATCAAGCCTTTTTTTAGTACCTCATACTAATCACAGCTACTGATACTAGTATACCATATAAAAAAACTCCCCTCAACCCAGTAATAACAAGGGTTAAGAGAAGTTCGTTTTTTATAAAACTTTACCAAAATTTTATATTTAATTTTGATAATAAAACTACTCACCAATGATTAATTGCTTGTCTTTAAACTTAAAATAAAGCTTTTGATAGTTAGTTTCAAACTCAGTCTCTGTAGGATCTAGTTTGTAACTGATAATCGCATCCACATAAGTCTTATTATCCA
>NZ_VANV01000079.1 GCF_022496765.1 Acidaminobacter sp. JC074
GCCCTCTTATCTCTTTCTTCTCCGAGCTCAGGTTATGGAAGAAGGAACCGAGAAGAAGGTATCAGCAACAACTGCTTTTATTACGGGACAGCTCATGATGTTCATATCAATATATTATGCGCCTCTGCATCTAGCATTGGGTAGACCTCATACAATAACTGTCCTAGCTCTACCCTATCTTTTGTTTCATTTCTTCTGGAACAATCACAAAAACTTTTTTGATTATGGATCTACTACCAGAAATTCAATGCGTAATYTCAGCATTCAATGTKTATTCCTGAATAATCTYATTTTTCAATTATTCAACCATTTCWTTTTACCAAGTTCAATGTTAGCCAGATTAGTSAACATTTATATGTTTCGATGCAACAACAAGATGTTATTTGTAACAAGTAGTTTTGTTGGTTGGTTAATTGGTCACATTTTATTCATGAAATGGCTTGGATTGGTATTAGTCTGGATACGKCAAAATCRTTCTATTAGATCAAATGTACTTATTCGATCTAATAAGTACCTTGTGTCAGAATTGAGAAATTCTATGGCTAGRATCTTTAGTATTCTCTTATTTATTACCTGTGTMTACTATTTAGGCAGAATMCCGTCACCCATTCTTACTAAGAAACTGAAAGAAACCYCAAAAACGGAAGAAAGAGATGTAGAAATAGAAACAACTTACGAAACGAAGAGGACTAAACMGGAACAAGAGGGATCCACCGAAGAAGATMCTTCTCCTTCCCTTTTTTCGGAAGAAAAGGAGGATACGGACAAAATCGATCAAACGAAAGAGATCCGAGTGAATAGAAAAGAAAAAAAATATAATGAATTCCTTAAAAAGATATACTATAAAAATAGACCAATTTATAA
>NZ_VANV01000082.1 GCF_022496765.1 Acidaminobacter sp. JC074
TGAATATATTAACCATTTCTTTATTTTCCGATCGCCTGGAAGGGACAAAAGAAAGATCTTGTTGTTTCTTCAACAATTTCTGATCTCGAGTGGACTTTTCAGTAGGATTCGAACCCAGATGAAGCTCTGACCATCTGTCAGAGAAAAAAGAACAAATGGATCTTGTAGGATTCCCAAGAAATTCTTCTATTTCTTCCGGAAGCAGATGATTAATCATCTGCTTCTCACGTTCCGTGAATAGCCGGGCCATTGAGGAATATCCAGACAGGCATTTCGGAAATCGGTCTGATTCTATCTCTGTTCGTTCCGTTTGAAGAAAGGAAGGATCCCAAAGAATCGATCTTTCTTTTAGTTGTTGAATCTCTCTTTGATTGATCAATGTGTGATATTCTGAATCCTCATTACTCATGGAATCCAAATGATCTCTGGATTGATCCGAAGATCCTTTCAATTGGTTAGAATCCCTTAATTGAACGAAACTAGATTTTGTGGAATCAGATTGAATATTTGACGATACATTCCGTACCTTGCTAAAAAACCGATCCTTTTTTACCAACCACACATTGTCTAACCAAATCCAATTCTCTCTCGATACGTTCCTCAAAAAAGCCAATTCGTGCAGATTCTTCCCCCAACTAACGAAGAGATCTTGTCGGAATTGCCACATATCAAATTGAGCACAATTTTGTAAAGAAAAAGCCCGCTTGTTTCTCGAGAAGAGATGGGAAACATGCTCAATATCATTTGATTGAATCGTTAAT
>NZ_VANV01000084.1 GCF_022496765.1 Acidaminobacter sp. JC074
TTATTGTAAAAAGAAAACCACTGGTTCGACCAGTGGTTCTAAAAAGCTTTAGCTATGAGCGGTGTTTTTACCTCCTTATGATACGATTAAGATGGTTCGCCAACCAGAATAAATGAATCATAAGGAGGATCCGAATATGGATATGAATAGTTTATCACATACAAAATGGAATTGTAAATATCACATAGTGTTTGCACCAAAGTATAGAAGACAAGTGATTTACGGGAAAATAAAAAGTGATGTAGGCAAAATAATAAGGAAATTATGTGCGCAAAAAGGAGTAAATATTCTTGAAGCGACAGCATGTCCAGATCACATCCATATTGTAGTAGAAATACCACCAAAGTTAAGTGTTTCAAGTTTTATGGGATATTTGAAAGGAAAAAGTTCGTTAATGATTTTTGATAGACATGCCAATTTGAAGTATAAGTTCGGCAACAGACACTTCTGGTGCCGAGGTTACTATGTTGATACAGTCGGTCGGAATGAAAAGCAAATTAGAGAGTATGTAAAAAATCAGCTACAAGACGATATTGCAGCTGATCAAATAAGCTTAATGGAATACATTGATCCATTTACAGGTGAAAAATCAAAAAAGAAGTAAGACTCATATAAGAAACTGCTTTAGCAGTTGCATGTGAGCGTAAGCGGTTGGCGGACTATTCAGAGAGCCTTAAGGCTCTAGCGTGTCCCATGCCCTTATAGGGCTGAGCAAACTACCCGCTGAGCGGGTAGTTTTGATT
>NZ_VANV01000085.1 GCF_022496765.1 Acidaminobacter sp. JC074
ATTGGTTCAAATCCAATAGTAGGTAGAACTTATTAGATACCATTGACTCGGGTATCTAATAAGTTTTTTATTTTATTGTGATATTTTTTCTATTTTTTTTTTCATTGCATTCAAATTTGATGCTGATTGAGTGTAATTGAGTGTAGTTGATTATATTCAATCGACAGAATAAACTTCAATTTAATTCATAGGGTGGATAAACAAAACTTCTTTTGATTMTTCCAATGTACCGATGTACCGACTAGACCTCTTACGAAATAACATTGATCGCTTCGACTCGCGTCCTAGCTCGTCTGAGAGCTAGATTTGCCTCAATTAGTTGTCTTTTACCCTCAGCTTTCTTCAAATTAGCTTCTGCTATTTCAAGARTTTGCTGMGCTTCTTGTGGATCAATGTCACTACCCTTCTCCGCATCATTTACTAAAMCAGTGATCTCATTATTGCCTATTCTAGCAAAACCGCCCATCAGAGCCATTGTTAACCATTGATCGTTAAGCCGTATTCTTAAAATACCTATATCTACAGCTGTGGCAATRGGGGCGTGATTTGGTAATACGCCAATTTGGCCACTATTAGTGGATAAAATTATTTCTTTCACKTCGGARTCCCAAACAATTCGATTAGGGGTCAGTACACAAAGATTTAAGGTCATTTCTTCAAATTGCTCTCCATTTCTAATTTCATAGCCTTCGMGGTAGCTTCATCGATRTTCCCTACCAAATAAAAGGCCT
>NZ_VANV01000086.1 GCF_022496765.1 Acidaminobacter sp. JC074
GGGAATGTCAGCGCATCCGGAAAAAAACGATTAATCTCGATCAATAGACCTGCTAAAGAMCCGAACCATAGAGTACTTAGTACCGGTGCCACAGAGAGATATGTTTTGAAATCTCGCATTCAAAAACCTCCTTCGTTAGTTTATTGTAATAAATAATGGTAATMCATATATGATCAAATGCATATGTCGTTAMGGRACAMCTGTAGTTGTGCRCGCAATCTCTAATTCGAATTGAAATRTACAATGATCCAGTTGAAAGGATTTTCTTTTGCTTAAAATGAAAATAAAAGAAAAAAGAATTTCTTTCTTATTAAGTATTCCCGAAAATTTTTGTTTTTATTTTCTTTTAYTTCCGGTRGGTTTCGTATTTYMTATGTATATAMGGTTTTTTACTATTATTATATGTTATATGAGACCAAAAAGAATAAATGGAARGTGTATCYCRATGKAAGAAATAAGKATGTGGAAAACAAGATARGAATTCTATACAATGACACTGTAGACWAATTAGAAGGGATGTAGCGCAGCTTGGTAGCGCGTTTGTTTTGGGTACAAAATGTCACGGGTTCAAATCCTGTCATCCCTACCTATTACTTCTCAGTAACGAGGGATCAATTGAAATTAAKAATTTTGMATTTTCGCCATATASATAKATTATATCTATACTATTTTTTTTTTTTCTAGTAAATGTATCTAAGCTGTATTAGAGTTACAAAAATAATCTTTTATTT
>NZ_VANV01000010.1 GCF_022496765.1 Acidaminobacter sp. JC074
GGCTCTTCGTACATTCATAAAAAGTACCTCCTCGATAAACTTGAGTTACTCAAAAAACTCTAAACAGTTTTTCGAGCTTACTATTACTTATTATCAAGAATATCAGTTATACTATTTTTTAAAAAGGTACGCATGATTAACCGTTTACAAAGTAATTTTTTAAATGTATTTTATAATCTTTAGAAGCAAAAGATCTCTATTAATCGGTTTTGAAATGAAATCTGTTGCACCACTTATTAAACATGCCAATTCATCTTCGCTACTATTATTAGCAGTTACCATGATGATTGGAATGGCTTTTGTCTGCTTAGCTTTTTTTAGTTCAGCAGCCACTGTATAACCATCTAAGTCTGGCATGTTGACATCTAGGAGTATCAATTGAGGTTGTATCAGCTTAGCGATTTTTATGGCGTCGCGTCCGTTTAGTGCAGCATGCAACTTAAAGTCCTTACTTAAAAGGTTATCTAAGAGATCGATATTCATTTTTACATCATCAACAATGAGTATTATTTTTTTATCTTGCATCAAATACCTCCTCATAGATTGATAATGCTCTGGCAAATTCATAATCAGATACCAAGTTAACAAGTCTTTCATATCGTTTCTTTCCAAATTTATTTATTAACTCATCTTCATTGTTTATAAGAATATCCTTACTATAGATAGCATGTTCTATCAGAGAATCTTTAAGTGTTAGAATAAGTTTATCAAGGCTTTCTGAAAGAGGACGAAAGTGTCTTTTAGTCTTATGCTTATATGGTGTGATAATGGCTCTGATTTCTTTTGAAAGATCTTCCAAAGCGGTAGATAAACTAGTCTTAAGTGAGCTGATATCTTTACCTGATGCAATGAAATTCTCTATTTCTTTGGTCATGTTTTGAATTTCACTTGCACCTAAATTACCGCTGGCACCTTTTAAGTTATGGTAAAAGCGAATTTTCTCATTGGCTGAATCAAAGCTTGGTGGTATTTTTTCAAATTGTTCTATATAGTCACTGATTAAATCTAAGTACAAACCTGTATTGTTAGCGAAACGATCTAAAGCTTCCTCTACATCTAGGATTTCTGATAAATCATCTAATATTTGTTCAGTCTCATGGTCTTCATGACTATCATCAAGAAGGAAGCTGGATCTAGGAAGAGCCTCAACCACTGATTGAATCAGCTTCTTAGGAAATACAGGCTTTAGCAAATGGCCTTGCATATCATATTCTAAGGTTCTTCTTAGGGTAGATAGGTTTGTATCAGCTGTTAAAGCGATGATAGGCAGTTGGTCTCCTGTAAAAAAGTGTCTGATTTCTTTTGTGGCTTCGAAACCGTCCATGACCGGCATTTGAAGGTCCATAATAATCAAGTTGATTGAAAAATCAAGTTTTAAAAGCTGAACAGCTTCAAATCCATTTTCAGCAAAAAGTATGTCAAATCCTAAAGGTGACAAAATATCAGCGATGACTTGTCGGTTATCGTCGACATCGTCAACAATTAGCAATCTACAGCCCTGATATACGTTGGAGAAATCCTTTATATCATGTACAGGTTTGCTGGTCACTTTGTTGATCGTTTTATAAATGGGACATGAGAAAGTAAAGGTAGATCCTTTTCTTAGGCTACTTTTTACTTTGATATCTCCTCCTAAAAGGTATGCCAACTGCCTAGAAATTGAAAGACCTAAGCCAGTGCCACCGTACTTTTGACTTGTAGATGTTTCTGCTTGCTCATAAAGAGTAAAAATTTTTTCAATTTTTCTATTAGACATACCAATGCCTGTATCTATAATTGAAAAGAGCATATGATTATCGTCTTTGTTGACTTCTAACTTAACATAGCCTTCTTCTGTAAACTTGATGGCATTGTTTAGTAAGTTGGTAAGTATTTGATTGATTCGTAATTCGTCACCCATAAAGCTTTCTTCTACATCCTCATCTATATGAAAGTGAAGTTGAAGACCCTTTGATGATGCTTTGGATTCAAATAGATTGTAAAGCAAGCCCAAGCTCTGATGTATGTTAAAGGGGATGACATGTGTTTCGAGTTTGCCAGCTTCTATTTTTGAAAAATCAAGTACATTATTGATCAGTTCGATGAGGGTGATGCTTGCATTTCTTATTTTAAAGGCATATTCATTTTCTTTATCATCAAGGTCTATTTGATTGAGTAGTTCACTAAAGCCAAGGATAGCATTCAAAGGTGTTCTTATTTCATGTGACATAGAAGCAAGGAACATGGCCTTATCCTTGGCAGACCGAATGGCATTTTCTTTAGATTCTATAACATCATGAATATCTACAAAAATTCCTGCTAAAAATTCTGGTCTTTCAGGATAGAATTTCTTTTCATGGTATCTAAACCACCTATAAGTACCATCTTTTGCCTTGACTCTTAAGTCTTGAGTATAGGTGATGTCGCCTTGTGTCGTTTTCATACGTTTAAGGTAATTTGCAGCAAATACTTTAAGGTCATCTTCATGAACATAATGAAAGACCGATGTCTTAAGTATAGGGATTTCCTCTTTGGCATAACCAAGTTTCTCTAACATGGGATCCATCAATCGTAGGATATAGTCATTGCTGCCAATGGACTCAAAATAGTAGACACCAAGGTCATCTAAGACCTCTTCAATTTCTCTTTTTACATGCAATTTTATATCTGCATTATGCTTGATATCAAGACTTTTAACGATGGCATAAATGCCAATGACTTGCCCCGTATCGTCAAGTATGGATTCTATTGTTTCAGTATATGAAAGACTTCTATAACCAGTGTTGAAGTTCATCTCTGTCTCAACAGCTTCCTTGGTATTTAGTACATAGATTTCTTTTTCTATAGGGAAGATGTAATTTGGACCAAGAATATCTGAATGATGAAAGTTGACAATGCACATGCCGCTGATATTAGTAACCTTACGAAAGACTTGATTGACATACTTGTATCTTAAGTCTTTGTCTTTAAAAAAGACGACGTCATTTATGTTTTCAAAGATTGTATCAATAATCTTATTGAGAAATATCCAAGTATGAAGATCTTCTTTATCTGAGTTGGGTACTTCATAGATCATTCGAAAGTTGCGTGTCTTATCTTCAGATGAAAAAGTCAATTGATTGTAGTTGTATGCTTGTCCTCGGTAAAAGGTAAAGTCTCTTTTAAATATGACCTGGTCGTCTTCATAGATACAAGCATAAACATCAAATTCCTCAAACATCCACTTTAAATCTAATAAGATTATATCCATATAATTAATAGGCACATCATAATGTGTTTTCATTTGAATCCACCTCTCTGGTTAATAAATATACCCAAAATATTAGGCGATGAAACCCATGTGAGGGATGCGATCTTGCTACATTAGCTTATGGACAGAGTCAGTTTATATGTAGCTTATGCTGTTTTCTATCTGCTTATAATCGTTTTGAAAGTCTGATTTCGGGGTAGTTTGTTAATGAAAGATTTCTTGAAGTATGAGTTTGAAAGAAGTCTTGATTCTTATTCAGTTGTAAAAATTTGTGTTGAGATGGATAAGAAAGGGAGCTTGTAGATTTGGAGGTGTTAAATCTTTTTTAGAAGTTTACCCTATTAAATGTTTGTTTATAATGACAGAATAATAGCTTGAGTTTTGAGTAACAGATGTTGGATGAACAAAGGGCGAATTGTTTATTCTTTAAATCACTCAAGCAGTATGCATTGGGAGGTAAGTTATGAAACGAATATTGATTTTACTAACACTTCTTGCATTAATGACCTTATTAATTGCTTGCAGTGGAGATATTGAGCGTGCTTTAGAGAATAATATCACAAGTGAGACAGAGCTTGTAGTCGAATCAACAGAAGAGTTGATAGAAGATGAGCCTGAAATAAACATGAGACCATTTGTGGTGGGCTGTACAGATTTTAATGGTGACTTTTACAAAGGATGGACAAACTCATCGTATGATAATGATATCATTAGTCTTGTATGGGGATTTGGCTTGATGACTGATAACTCAAGAGGGGAATTGATAAGTTCGCCCTTAGTAGAAAACCTGGATGTTACAGATGACTTATTTGAATGGACATTTACAATTGTTCCAGGAGTGAGTTTTCATAATGGCGAAGCTTTAACCGTGAGTGATGTTAAGTTTACTTATGAGTTTTACATGAACACTGAAGCTCTAAATGAGGCTGGCGCTTCATCTTTATTAGGAGAGTATATAGAAAGTATTGAAATTGATGAAGATAAGAATACCATAACTTTTAGATTGAAAAAGGTTATGTTTACGATGGATTATTCAATCTTTTATGAAGTGTGGATTTTACCTGAAGATACAATTTTAGAAGGCGCAAAAGCGACTGGTCAAACAAGTCAACAATGGGTTAAATCAAATATATCAAGCCCTATAGGTTACGGGCCTTATATATTTGTAGAGTATAAGGAATCGGAATTTGTAAGGTTAAGAGTTAATCCAGATTATATTGATAGACCACCTGCAATACAAGAGATCATCGTGAAAGTAGTACCAGTAGAAACTGCTTTTGATCAACTGGTACTTGGCAAAGTTGATTTGCTCGACAGGTCTAGTTATCTAAAAGATGAAGACAATAAAGATGGGCGCTTGACTCAAAACATCTATTATAGACATGGTGGCGGCACTATGATACTTCATTCTGATTTTGAGGCCTTTCAACTAACAGAAGTTAGACAAGCATTTGCCTATGTCTTAAACAGGACCAAAATAATCGAACTTTTCTTAGAGAATCAAGGTCTTGCATCTCAGGGGCCTTACTCAAAAAATCATTGGATGATGTACGACGATGATGAAATGGATATGTTAGGTACTGATGGGGTTGGCAGATTTGAAAGCAGCTTGATCAATTACGATATACTGGATGCTAAGGGAGAGTTCGATGAAAGTGCAAACATAGAAAAAGCACATGAGCTCCTTGACTTGGCTGTTTCTAAAACTCATGGACAATACATTCATTTAACTAAAGTAGATGATACTTATAAGTGGAAGGGTGAAGACTTGGAAATAAAAGTTATATATACTAGCTTTTGGTCTGATATATACAATTTGGTTTGGAATGAAAACTATATTTCTAAACTAGGCTTCAAGGTTACCTTGTATGGTCTTGATTGGCCGGCTATGTACAGTCACTGGACTGGAGATACCGAAGATGAAAGACAGTATCATGCTTTTGTTGGAGGCATGGGCTATGGTGTGAAATCCAATCCCAGAGAATCTTATTCAGTTATGAATATAAAAGAATGGGGTCACCCTTCAGATAACTCATCAAGATTTACAGGCGGCTCTTCATATACCAAAGAAGAATGGGAAGAATTGTTGATAGCCATTGAAAACTGTCATCCAATTGATGGTCTTGAGGCTTATAAAGCTCTTTGGAGAGAGTTCGTAGTTGTAATTAATAATGAGGTACCAATCATTCCGGTTTACTCTAATAGATACAGTGACGTATATGATTCTAATCTAGAAAACTTTGAGACCAATGCATTATGGTCTTGGACAAGAGCTATTTTAGATGCAAACTGGAAATAGTTTTAAAGTATGGAATAATACATGACTAGGTAGGACTATAAATGTTAGAAAGAATACAGATAAAATTAAGATCCATATGAACTTGTGTAAGAATATCATGCCAAGTAGATATGGATTTATTTTTGTGTCTTTAAATGTTACTATTTTGTAATAATGATTACTGAATCGTAACATGGATTTGGATTTGATGTTTTAGAGAGTTTGAGTTTGTAACTACATAATTAGAATATTTCGAAATAGTAACAATATTAAGAATCTATACTTCAATTATTTTACTG
Source organism: Acidaminobacter sp. JC074 (assembly GCF_022496765.1). Lineage (GTDB taxonomy): Bacteria > Bacillota > Clostridia > Peptostreptococcales > Acidaminobacteraceae > JABXKX01. The sequence continues at coordinate 5,807 of NZ_VANV01000010.1, forward strand.
TAAATATAAGTTTTGATTAAAAAAGTCGGAATATTCGATGAATAATCAGTGAGTTATACCTATAGATTAAATGTTAAAAAAAAGACACAAAATAGGGTTGGTGTTTGTAACAGGGTATCATAAGACTGTACATAATGTGATTCGATTGAATAATCAGGGGAGTGATTTTATGAGTAAAAAAGTTTTATGTCTAGTTCTTGTTCTATCAATTATCTTATTGCCTTTATATGGTGTTTCAATCGCACTAGATGATGTTTTTGATGATTCACCGGGCGTTGGTATTAAATTAAGTGCTTATTTTGTAGATATTAATCCAGGAGATGAAGTTAAAGTTACAGCATATGTTACAGGCCTAGAAAGTAGCGAAGTTCATTTCATTTTGGAAGATAACGATTTACTTACTCTTACTCCAAATGGTAAGAGTGCGATTGTTACAATGGATAAAGACGCAAAAAATTATGGAGAGCAAACAATTAAACTTGAAGTAAGATCTGCTTGTGGTGCTTGTAAAGACTATGTTAGATTTTCAGTGGCTGAAGCAGCTCGTGGACCTGGATTCGTTTGGAAGAAAAGCATGGGCAGTGTTGAAATATTCCCAGATATCTATCAAGCACCAATCGTAAGAGATTATATTAGAAAACAAAGAACTACAGAGTACAGATGGGTAGAAAATCATGGTGCAGTTGGTGTATTCCCAGACATGGTTAAAGTACCAATCAAAGCACCGATTCAAATGATCAATGATGGGAGTAATTTCTCATATTAATGATAAGAAAACTGAATCACATTTTACAACGATGAATAGAAAAGGAGCTGAGCTCCTTTTTTTATGAATCAATTACTTGTGCATTTTTAATTGTGTTGATAAGTGTTTGGAACTCCTCTTCTAGTTGCAGGTAATCATCCATGTTTTCGATTTGATGGATAGTAAGATTTTGAGCTTTTATCTCTTTAAGGACATGATCAGCCAATTCGCTGATAACACCGGCACCAATATTGGCTGTTAGGCCTTTTAAATTCAAAAAGCACCGAATCAATTCATCTTGATTGTTTAAGTTTCTAATATCTATGCCTTTGTCATAATCAGACGCAAAGTCTATGAGCAATTTCTCATATAGATGAAGGTTGCCACCCCAGCGCTCAACGGCTTCATTGACATTTAAGTAATGGGATAGACTTTTTATGTCCACATGGTTGATAGAAACAGTTTTCCTTTCATCTATTGTAGGCTTTAAATATTCAACAAGCATTTGGTGAAGTGCCTTTACTTCAAAAGGCTTGATCAAATAATCAGTAAAACCTGAGCTTTTCATTTCATCTTGAGTGTCTTTCATAGCATCTGCAGTCAGGCCGATGACAGGCAGTTCTTCCATCTTTAACTCATTTCTTATTATTTGAACAGCTTCAAGTCCATTCATCTTTGGCATTTGAATGTCCATCAGTATCAGGTCGTAGGTATGTTTTTTTATTGCCTCTATACAATCAAGTCCATTTTCAACAATATCTATTTCAAAACCAAGATTATTAAGGTTTTCAGTAATGACTTCTTGATTCATCTTTAAATCTTCGACCAATAGGATTTTGTTACGGCTTCTTAACTTAAGTTCGGACGCAGTACTTGAATAATTCTTGATGATGTTTTTTACATCAGCCACTTTATATGGTAATGACAAAATAAAAAGATTGCTGTTGGCATTTGAGTAAGTTAGACTGCCTTTCATAAGTTCAGCCAATTGTTTGGAAATAGATAAGCCTACTCCGAGTTTACCATAGACACGTGTTTTCGAATCATTGATATTATTTTGTGATGAAAAGAGGCCTGAAATGAACTCATCGCCTAAGGCTTGACCATTATCACCTATTTTAATAAGGATGTTTTCTTTGCTATAAGACACTGAAACTGTTACATGGCCTTCTAAGACATTATCAAAGGCAGTACTTAATAAGTTCATTAGAATTTGGTTGACCCTTAAGCAGTCCATTTGAACATAATCAGGTAATCCTTTTTGAAGGGTCATCTTATACTTGACTTTTCGTTTTCTAGCTTCAATTTTGAAGATGTTGTTAATGTTGTTTAAGACGTTTTTTAAGCTGCAATTGATGACATTTAGTTCTAAATTACCGGCCTCTACATTTGAAAGATCAAGTATGTCATTTATAACAACCAACAGGCTTTTGGTTGCCTGTAAAATGTTTCCTAAGTAGTTTTCTTGTCTTAAGTTGAGAGGCGTCTTTTTTAAGAGCTCACTGAAACCTAGGATACCGTTTAAAGGTGTCCTAATCTCATGAGAGGTGTTGGCTAAAAAAATTGCCTTTGATTGTGTTGCTTCTTCAGCTTGCTCTTTTGCAGTAACAAAATCATGAATGCTTGTAAAAACACCAACACTTAGAATCGGTTTACCTTTCTTGGTTTTACTGATGGTTTTCATTCGGTTTTGAAACCAGTGGTAGACACCTTTTTCTTTTCTTAAGCGCAACTGGATGCTGTAAGCATCTATTTCACCAGCAAGAAGCTTTTTAGTGTTAGATTGCCAAAGGTCTAAATCTTCCTCGTAAATGATCTCTTCAATGGCCATATAACCATCGTCAGTCATAGGTATATTGAATCTATTGAGGATCTTTTTAGATAGGGTATGGGTCTGATTGGTGAAGTTACTAAACTCATAATAGAAGACACCAACATCGTCTAGAATGCTCTGAATTCTTGCAGGCAGTATTGGTAAGACATCTTCACTTTCCCTTTCTATATCGATAATTTTTACAAGACAAGTAATCCCTACAACATTTGAATCTCGGTAGCTAATAGGCATGATCTTCATTTCATAATCATAAAAAATAAAGGCATCCATTATCTGCTCGTTGAAGGTGACCGTTTCATTTTTATTGATAGCCATGAGTTCTTTTTCCAAAGGAAACAAACTTTTGGATTTGATGACTTCTGAGTATGTTTTTCCCACGATGTGTTTATAATGGACATTTAAAAGTTTGCAAAAGGCCAAGTTAACAAACTTATATCTTAAGTCCGTGTCTTTAACAAATACAACATCATGGGGATATTTTAGGCAGGCATCAATAACACCAGTCTTGATGGCCCATTCAGCTTCTGTAAAATCAGTTGTTGGCATGCCGAGGTAGATGGTACATAAGCGGTTACCTGAACTGTCATTAACGGGAATATATATTAATCGGGTTTCTATGTTTTGATAATGAATGACATCTTCCCATAAGGTTAAAGTTCTTCTTGTACTGAAAAAATCACAGTGTTCACTAATCTTGTAATCACATTTATAGGGTGTATTTGTGTTGATGTAGATAAGGTCAGAGTTGTAATCTAAAATGATGGCCAAAGGATTATTTAGAAACCAGACTTTTAGATTGGCTATGATCGTTTGATAAACTTCTATATCGATGTAATATTGATTATCCATAATTTCACCTCTTATACTAGTATTACCCCATAAATGTTTCTTTACTCGGCCGTGAAAGGTGATTTGAAAGAAGTTAAGGCATGTTTTATTCTTAATTCATAACACAAAAAACAGATCTCACTTAGGTAGATCTGCTTTTATGAATGCTTGTTATTTACAACATTCTAGTTCCTTCTGAGTAAAACATTTCTTCATCATTTAAGATTTGATCGATGGTTTTAAGAAGGAGATCTTTTTCTTCTGGTAACTTGCCTTTTAGAGCCACATAGTTAGATGCATGATTGCTTCTAAAAGTACATGACTTAAGGTCTAGGTTTTCTATAAATAGTTTTGCTTCCACCATCACTTCTTGAGGCTGCAGTAGGGTCAAGTTGCCCTTTATGATTCTATTGTAAAAGGCACCTTCTTTGTTGACCATTAAAGTTAAGAGCGATAAGTAATGGGGGTTGATGGCATTGACCACCATAGCAGATTCAAGTGCATGCTCTCTTGTACGTTCCTTGCCGCCAAGACCAGAAATAATCATGGTTGAAAGTATTATGCCTGAGGCAACAATTTTCTGACCAGCTTCGATCATTTCTTTTTTGCTTACACCTTTACATATGTCCTTCAAAATGACATCATCACCGGATTCTATTCCTAGATAGGCCATGGTCAGTTTTCTCTCTTTTAAGATTTTTAGATCGTCTAAAGATTTATTTAAGATGTCTTTTGGTGCTGCATAGACAGAAATTCTTTCTAGCTCAGGAAAGGATTCATTTATCCTGTCAAGCAGTATTATCAGTTTGTCCATGCTTAAGACCAATGCATTGCCATCAGCTAAAAAGATTCTTTTAAGAGATCCATAAGATTGTTTAGCCATATCCAAATCTTCAAATATATCATTTAAATCTCTTACTCTAAATTGCTTGTCTTTGTACATATCGCAGAATGTACATTTGTTGTGTGAACATCCTATGGTCACTTGTAATATATAACTACGCGCCTCGCTAGGTGGACGGTAGACACTTCCTTCATACCTCATAAAAGCCTCCATAATCTATCATTGAGATTAATTATAACATATATCTCAGTTCATTGAGGCATCTAGTATTGGAAATATCAATTCTGATCAAAGCTGTATTGAAAGTTTCAATTAGACAAGCCATGATTGACTCGAGCATAATAAGAGTATGATGAAAAAGGAGCTATGATGATAAAAGATGATATTGCTATTTCTACTGCTGCATTTTGCTTATGGGACATTGGGCCTGTTAGAAAACTAAAGATCTGTGAGGACTTAGGATTTACAAGAATTGTAATAGCTTTTTCTACTATGAAAATGCTCAAACAGTTTGCCAGATCACCAGATTTATGTAAGAAATTATCACACTTTGATCATGTGATGATCCATGCACCTTGGTGTGGTATCACATACAAAGACAATAAGATGACCAAAGAAGTATTTAAGAATCTCGAAAAGATAGGCACCATGGCTTGTGTAGAAGCAGTTATCTTTCACTTTGACTGTATAAGTGATTGGTCGTGTTTTAAAAACTTAACGATGGCTTATTATGTTAAAAATCCCAATCATGCCAAATGGGAAAATTTCAACCAAGCCATTATTGACCATGACCTTAAAAGTGTCCTAGATATTAACAAGGCCATAAGGTTTGAAAATTACATCGATTATTATTTAAGTGATTACAGTAAAGAAGTTAAGGCCATTCATGTGAGTGGTTTTGTTGACGACTTGGGAAGAATGCCTATTGTAGAAAGCGGACAAATAGAGGTACTTGAAAAAGTAAAAAGCATAAAAGCACCTATAGTCATTGAGGGGCTTTTTTCTCCAGGAGATTTTCAAGGCATCAGAGATGAAATAAAGGTCATACAAGAAAGCATGGCAGGTTAATGTAATCTATATGTATTTATAAAATACTATCTTGTAAGGAATCCTTATTAAGGCCTTCTATTTCATGAGATAGGTGATATAATGTAGGTGTTCGTTATGTAATGATGTATGACAATGGGGGTTATGGATGAACCAAGTAAAAAAATTGAGTATGGTCTTTATGATAGTACTGGTTATATTTATCGGATGCCAGCCTGAAGATGCAGGACTTGAATACAAGTATTATAGTCAAGACAAGTTAAAAGATACACTTGATCAGGAATCACCTCTTGTGATTTTGGATATTCAAGTAGAAGAGGAGTTTAATGCACATCATATTGATGGTGCAATTGCCACTTATGCCTTTCCAGTAAAAAGTGACCAGGACAAGGCTAAGCTAGAAGAGCAGTTAGATATGCTTGAAGCTACAGAGGATGATATAGTCATAGTCTGTCCAATGGGACGTATTGGTGCTGAAAGAACCTACCAATATCTTATAGAAAAAGGTATTTCAGCTGAAAGGTTGTTTATTTTAGAAGATGGTCAAGCGGGTTGGACAAGTGATATAGAAAATGCTCATAAGACAGATGAAATAGAAGAAACTGAATCTGACGATACATGAGGTGCATAGAAGCTGTAGTTTACAGTAAAATATAATGCCATCCTGATAAATAGATGGCATTTTTAGTTATCTATTAGCAGTTTGATAGTGGGTATCAAATACAAGGGGATTGAACTTGACTTCTAATAATAGCCTATCATTTTTTTTAGAAGAAGATACATGAGGAAATACGCTTATAGTAGAATGAGCATCACTCTTGTCTTTTGAAATACGGTGCGAAGCGATTTCTTTACTGGTGCGTGCTAGGATATCATTGTAGTCATCAGGTTCGATTTTATATGCATGAAGGTAGTCGTTCAAGCATATGGTGACTCTGTTGGAAAAAGGATGGTAAGTCTTCATTAATAAAAGTAAATCTTTGATGATTTGTGCTGATAATCTTTTTACGGTGTCTACATTTGCCTTCATTTAAGTCTACTCCTTTCTACTCAGAACATATGATTTTGATTGTTTTACTCGCCTTTTTATATTCTACTTATTAAGATGATTATAGCAAAGTCACTAGCTCAGTTATAGGATTTTGAAGTAAATTGTTATAATTTTAACAAAATGTTGATTTTGACAAATTTCCAAGCTTGTAGTAGTATTGTGACGAAGAATTTCGTATAATCCCATTTGTTCGGTTTGGGAGTCTCTACCAGAAACCTAATTTCTGATTACGATATAGTTTTTATTAAAATTATAGGTAATCAGTTTTTTATTAGGAGGATTTTATGAGAATAGGTACTTATATCAACACTTACACTAAGAGGAAATTTTGGCCCTTAGATCCAAGAAAAGAAGAGATTGTACTAGAGGATATCTCACATGCACTCTCTATGATATGTAGAGGAAATGGGCATTACTCACACTTCTACAGTGTTGGTCAGCATTCGATTAATTGTGCTTATGAAGCAAGAGCCAGGGGACACAGCAAGAGAATACAACTGGCCTGTTTATTACACGATGCCTCTGAGGCTTATTTATCAGACATCACAAGACCAGTTAAAAAACACTTGACTGACTATCAAAGAATAGAAAAAAACTTACAGGAGATGATTTATGAAGCCTTTGGCCTAGAGGACTTAAGTGATTCTGATTATGAAAAAGTCAAACGCATTGACGATGCCATGCTTTCTTATGAAATGAATCTTCTTTTAAACATACCAGATCTAAACGATTTAGAGTTAAAGTTGGATTATGATTTATCCTTTCGAAGGATGGAAGATGTGAAAAAGGAGTTTATAGTCCTTACAAATAAACTGTCTGTAAAATAAAGGAGTCTTTATGGCTAAGATAAAAGAAGAATACTCTTGCGCATTACTTTTAGCAATGGATTTAGTCGGTGGCAAATGGAAACTTAGAATCCTATGGCATATTGTACATGGTGATAATCGTTATTCTTTATTGCAAAAGGGTATACCAGACATTACAGAAAAAATGTTGACAACTCAGTTGCGTGAAATGGAAATTAGCGGTTTGATTCACAGAACTGTTGTCTGCGAAAAACCTCTGCATGTGGAGTATAGCTTAAATGATGCTTACAAGGAACTTAAAGTTATTGTAGATAGCTTATGTGATTTAGGCAAAGCATATGGAAAGAGTAACAGCATAGTCGTTAATGAATAACCTACCTACAAAAAAGTAAGTGATTCTCAGATGAAATTCACTTTGATATACTCATAACATCAATCTAGATGAATATTATAAAAGGAGAGAGTTATGAGTTATCCAAGAAGTTTTTCACATATTGGTTTGTCAGTACCAAACCTAGAACAAGCAGTAGAATTTTACGAAGAAGTTATGGGATGGTATGTGGTCATGAAGCCCTCGAGAGTTGAGGAAGAGGTAGATACACCTATAGGCATTATGTGCCAAGATGTATTTGGTGAAGGTTATGAGGATTTTAAAATTGCCCACATGGTAACCTCGGATGGTATTGGCGTTGAACTATTTGAGTTTAAGCAAAATGATAAAATAAGACCAGTTTTTGATCATGTTCCTACAGGATTATTTCACTTCTGTGTGCAAGATCCTGATATAGAAGGACTTGTAAATAAAATCGTTGAAAAAGGCGGCAAACAGCGTATGCCTATTAGAGAGTACTATCCAGGTGAAAAGCCTTATAGAATGTGTTATGTAGAAGATCCTTTTGGGATTGTTTTCGAAGTATACTCACATTCTTATGAAGTGACATATTCAAGTGGTGCCTATTAGTACAAGAAACATTTCAAGTTCCTAGTGATTCTAACTCTAGGAACTTTTGTTTTTTTTCAAATGCCTTATGTTACAATGGTTAAGAGTGATATTGATAGATATAACGGGAGGATGCGTGGCATATACATACGAGCTTGAGGCGATTTTATCTTATGTAGAAAAAAGAGTAAAAGAGAAAATCGATTTTACCGACCTTGAAGGTACTTTAAACTATTCATATAGACACATAAGAGGCTTTTTTAAACAAGAGACAGGCATTTCCTTGTCTAAATATATCTTGACTAGAAAGATTGCCTATTGTGCCAAAGAAATTAAAGAAACGGACAGAAGTCTATTAGATATTGCCTATGCGTACAATCTTGGTTCCTATGATACCTTCACTAGAGCTTTTAAACGTGAGACTGGTATCAGACCTTCTGACTTTAAGGACTCTCTTTTTGAAATTGGTATCAAACATATCTGTATGGGCATTTATGCACCTTCGATTATCTTTAAAGGTAAACCCACATCTGGCTTAGATATAAAAATGTCAGATCAGAAACATGATGCCTGTATCTTGTATGGCGTCTCAAGGGTCTATTATGGGAGAAAAAGTGATGGTTTTTTACAGTTTACGCCTTTTCCTATGTGTTTACAGTCTATACTTGACTATTTAGGACAAAGAACCTACTATTCTCATATAATGGCTGCAACAGGAGCATCATTTAGACTAACTTGGAACAAGGATATATGGGATTTGAGAGCCGTAGATGAAAGAAACATTTTCGATGATCCTTATAAGTCATTTAAAATGGCTTTTGAAATTGTTGGCAGAGATTTTAAGATTATAGATAAAGAGAGTGGGAGCAAAGAAGACTTTATCAAAATGATTCGATCTAGTATAGACAAAGGCTATCCACTTATTGCACTCGGCCTTGTCGGACCGCCAGATGCGACTGTCATCACAGGCTATAAAGACAATGGACAAACATTGTACGGTTGGAGTCTGGTACAAGAACATTTGGAGTTTAGAAAAGACATAAAAGTCGATTCATCCGGCTATTTTGAATGTGATAAATGGTGGGAAAATACTGCGGCATTAATGTCGATAGGTGACAGGCATTCAGTAGGTTTTACGGTTAAGAAAATGTTTGAAAATGCCTTAGAAATACTGACGAGTGAAGAACTTTTGATTAATGAAAGAGGGAGCTTTTACAGGGGCCAAGCAGCATATTTTGCAATTATTGAGTCGCTCTCAGATGAGAAGGCATTTTATGATGGGATGCCATACGCTGATTTAACAAGAAAAGTACTGGCTTTCAGAGATGCAATATCTATGATATGGGATGGTAGATCTTATGGTGCTGGTTATATAGGTTGGCTTGGTAAAGTTCATCTCGAAATATCTGTTGAGTGTGATCGGTGCAAAGACCACTTACGACAAGTGGTCCAGTCATGTATAAAAATTAATGAGTTATTAGGTGGTTTAAGTGGAGAAAAAGTAGCCCTGAATTTAAAGAAGTCATCTGTTAGAAAGACTCTTATTACTTATCTGGAAATAGCAAGAAAAAACGAGCTTGAAGCCTCCAGATGGATCATGAAAATCATAGAAAAACTCTAGATGGTCAAAAACGTCGAGAAGATCTTAAGCCTCTTGGTTATAATTAATGTAAACCTAGGATAAAGCTTTAAAGCACTTATTGGATGTTAAATCTATTATGATTGGAGTTAAGCTGTGAAAAATGAAAGATTCTTTTTAGAAAAAACAGAGTTTTATGGTTATGAGTTGCTTGTAGACTTAAGAAAGATTGGACAAGCTGATTTTAAAGGTTTATGGGCAAGGTTAGATGCTGTAAGTGAAGGCTTGAAATTAGATGAAGATATGTTCTTTATAGGCTATGAAGATTATAGGGAAATGACGACTGAGAATAAAACTTTTAAGTATTATGCCATGATACCTAGTAGCTACTTTGATGACATGCCTGAAGGTATGGTTTCTATGGTCTTAGAAGAAGGAGAATACATAAAATTTGAAAGTAGATTTCCAACTCATGGTCCAAAAATTTTTCAAAAGGCCTATAAATATTTACATGACAACAATATAGATTATGACAATAGATTTGATTTTGAGCTTATTCCAAGAGATTCACATCCTGGAGCTGGTATAGATGAGGATGAATCCCTGCTTTATATTGGACTCAAGCTAAAATAGATGGTCTGAAGTTCTGATTTTTTCAGGACTTTTTTTTGGTAATATTATGTTTATAATAACAGAAATATGGCCCTTCAAGTGATATGAATAAAATAGATGATGAAACAAGGTCCGAAAATTATTGTTGATATTATGCTTGACATACGTTTTTTTATTTGCTAATATGTATAAAAATTCATATTAAAGATATTGATGAGAAGGAGTAAGTTACATTTTATGCCTAGAGAGAAGATGGTTGGTGGAAATCTTCGTGAAAATGTTGTTGAAGGTAGTCTCTGAATCGTGTGCTGAAATAATAGTAGGTTACAACGGCATCCCACCGTTAACAGGGAGCTGGTATCGGAGTAATCCCGTACTGGGCAGAGAGCAAGCAATTTTTGAAATTAGGTGGTACCGCGAAGTAACTTCGTCCTATGTTGGATGGAGTTTTTATTTTTTTGAATAAAGGTAATACTTGAATTTCTTTTGAAGGCTTAAACAAACTTGACTGAAATTTCAAATTGTTTTGACAATGAAAAATAGAAATATTAAACTGGGAGAAATACATTTTATTGGAGGGAATTATGAAGGTTGCAAATGCTATCGTAAAACATTTAGAAAAAGAGAAGATTACAACGGTATTTGGTTACCCTGGCGGTGCGGTTATTGCCTTGTATGATGAATTAAGAAAGTCAGACATTAAACATGTCCTGGTAAGAAATGAGCAATCTGCCGTCCACTACGCCAGTGGCTATGCAAGAGAGTCATCTAGTGTAGGTGTCTGTATAGCAACTTCAGGTCCAGGTGCGACGAATCTGATAACAGGTATTGCCACAGCTTATATGGATTCCATTCCAATTGTTATCATCACAGGTCAGGTACATTCAGACTTAATAGGTACCGATGCTTTTCAAGAGGCAGATATTACTGGAGCAACTCAACCATTTACAAAACATAGTTACTTGTTAAGAAGAGGGGAGGATATATCAAAGGTTCTTAATGAAGCCTTTCATATTGCATCTTCTGGTAGACCGGGTCCTGTATTAATAGACATTCCATCGGATGTTTTTAGTGAGAAGGTTACATATGAACCGGATTATGCAATAGACATTCAGGGTTATAAGCCTACAACGGTAGGCCATAAAGGACAGATAAAACGTTCACTTAACAAGTTAAAAAACGCTGAACGCCCTTTGATATTTGCAGGAGGTGGTGTGGTCTCTTCTGATGCTAAAGAGGAACTTAGAACATTTGCAGAAAGCAACAGATTGCCTGTTGTCTGTTCTCTAATGGGACTTGGTGCATTCGATCATGCTTCTGAATTATATTGCGGTCTAGTAGGCAGTCATGGTAACTTGCTTGCTAATGATCTCTTCTTATCAGCCGATGTTATTTTAATATTTGGTGCTAGAATGTCTAATAGAGCCATGCATAAACTGGATGAACTAAACTCAGATGTAGTCATTATACATGTGGATGTAGACCCTGCAGAAATCAGTAAAAACCTTTCTGCCACCATACCTGTTGTAGGTGATGCAAAGAATATCTTAGATGCCTTTAATGCAAAAGGTCTTCAACTAGACACCAGTGAGTGGTTAAAGTCTATAGAGAAAAGAAGGTTTGATAATCTAATCGATACAGATGATAATATGGGTTTGGTTTCGCCAAAACGTTTTATGAAACACCTATCTGACCAGCTTTCTGATTCCTCTGTAGTTGTTGCTGATGTTGGTCAAAATCAGTTTTGGACCACTCGAAATATTGAGGTAATCAAGGATCGAAAGTTTATGACTTCTGGTGGTTTAGGTACAATGGGGTATTCACTTCCAGCCTCATTAGGCGCCAAACTTTCTTGTCCAGAAAAACAAGTAATTTGTACAATCGGTGATGGGGGCATCCAAATGTGCTTAGGTGAGCTTGCAGTTTTATCAGAGCAAAAGCTTGGTGTCAAACTGATCATCTTTAAGAACTCGAGACTTGGTATGGTAAGAGAACTTCAGGATAATATATATGGTAAAAACAGGGCCTTTGGCGTTCATTTAGACTTTGAAGTTGACTTTGTTCAACTAGGGAAAGCATATGGTATCAAAGGTTATAGGATTGAATCTGATGATGAAATAGAAAACGTTGTAGAGGCTCTACTTAAGGATGATGAACCATGTATCGTAGAATGTATGGTTAGTCCTGAGTACGCCACATTGTAGAGGTGATTATGGATAGACATATTATATCGGTATTGGTTGAAAACAGTTCAGGTGTCTTAAGTAGAATAGCTGGTCTTTTTAGTAGAAGGGCTTATAATATTGAAAGCTTGACTGTTGGCACAACAGATGATGAAACAATCTCAAGGATGACCATAACTGTTTTCGGGGATAGAAATACCTTGGAGCAGATTAAAAAGCAGTTAAACAAGCTTATTGAGGTCATAAAAATTATTGAGTTAAAACCTGAAAAATCAGTATGCAGAGAACTGATGATGATAAGAGTCAATTCTGAAGGTGCAAGATCAGATATCATGGAAGTAGCCAATATCTTTAGGGCAAACATCATTGATGTGGCCACTGATAATTTGGTTTTAGAGCTGACAGGTGACAAGAACAAAATGGATGCCTTTCTAGAACTTGTTGAACCTTTTGGTATACAAGAAATTGTGAGAACAGGCATAGCAGGTCTACAAAGAGGCAAGAGTATATAACGTCTAGAAATAGGCGTTTTTTTGTAAAAAAATAACTACTGAGTAGTTATTGGAAAAGTAATTTTAAAAGTAACACCCTTATCTATTTCTGATTCACATTCTATGGTGCCATTAAGGGTTTGTGTAACAAGATTGTAGACAATGTTTAAACCAATACCAGATCCCCCCTTATCTAAGCCTGTTGTAAAAAATGGCTCAAATATCTGATCTAAATCCTCACTAGGTATACCATGACCATCATCAGAGTATATTAAAACGAAATTGTCTGCCTCTTTAGAAAGTCTGATTTTAATATTGCCTGATTCAATGTCGTATAGGCCATATTTTAATGAGTTGGTCACAAAGTTTGTAATAATTTGTGAGATGGCACCGGGATAAGTATAGATGGTGTAATTCTCATCATATTTTAAAACAACATTATGTTTGGTCTTTTTAAGCCTAGGCTTTAGATTGAGAAGGACTTCTTCAAGATAAGTACCAATCATAAGTGTTCTGGGTTTTTCGTGCATTTGATCAACTGCAACAACCTTAAAGCTTTCTAAGTGATCGATGGTTATCAGAAGATTTTTCATGATAATATGAAGCAGTTCCTGATCACCGGAGATAAACTTTGTAAGCTGAGATTTTGACAATGTGTTTTGAGTAAAAGAGTCGTTAAGCTCTTTGGTTCGGTGTTCTGCTGTAGAGATAGCCGTTCGTATGATACCAAGCGGTGTAGATATCTCGTGGGTTATACCAGCAACCATCCTACCGAGTGCTGCCATCTTTTCATTCTGAATCAATTGATTCTGAGTCCTGTGTATTCTTGAAATAGAATCTTCAAGTTCTAAGTTGATTGCCTGCAACTCATTTGTCTTTCTAGCAACTTCTCGTCGTAAGGTCCATGTCCATAGCCAAGAGGCGAATATAATAAGTAGAAGCGGGAGACCTATGAAAAGAAAAAATCTATAGAGGGTTAGTAAGTTCTGCTGTTTTTCATATATGCCAAACCACACATCATAGATTTGGTCATATTGTCCGGTTGATTTAATAATGGCTAAACCTTCATTTAAAAGGGCTTGCAGGTCCTGGTTGCCTTCTTTAACTGCAAAACAGAGTTTTCTTTGTTGAAGATCATCACCAACGGCTTTAACACTTGTAATATCATTCTTTTTCATTAAATAATATGTTTGATATTTATTTAGTAGGGCTAAGTCCCCCACACCATTTTCAAGAGACAAAAGAGCATTTTCTTGTGTATCTAATGGGATGATATCATTGGTAATCTTGTTTTCAATTAGATAATCATGCATCAAATCATGGTTTTGAACCAGTATGGTTTTATCTTTTGCATCTTCAAGTGTTTTTATATTTGAATCATCTCTAACAAAAATAGAATGGGAGACAATGACATGTGTAGTTGTAAAGTCAACTTCCTTGTCTCTCTCTGGTGAAGAGAACATACCAGATAAAATATCAATGTCTCCATTAACAAGCCCATGTCTTATATCTTTCCATACACCAGTTTGAATTTCAATATTAAGGTTCATTTCTTTAGCGACAGCTTTCATAAGATCAATATTAAATCCAACAGCTTGATCATTTTCTTCATATTCATATGGTGGATAGTTGATGTCAGCTGCAACAATGATGACTTCACCTTTTGTATCCGTTTTGTAGGCATAGGAAAAAACAGTTATTGTAAACAATATGATGACAATAAGTAAAATGCTAGACTTTTTTTTCATGTGCCCCTCCAAGTATTATGACCTATTATATACATACCTCAAAATAAAAAATATAATCGTTTAATCTAGTTTAAATGCCTGAAAAGACAAGTTTTGAGCATGGGTCAATATAAGTTTTGCTTATTACAATCAGGATGGGGTAAGTATGAAATAATAAGGATAAATAGCTATAATATTTTGACAGAAGATATATGTTTATTAATCATAGAAAGGAGGCGGTAGAGTGGATAATTATCAAAATGATCATCTTAGTAAAGGTGTTGAGGTAGACCAAACACATAATCGTTGGACCATACTTTTAGCAGGCTTTTTATTATCTTTAATGGGTGGTATGAGCTACGCTTGGGGATCTTTTGTTGTACCTTTGGTTCAAGATTGGGGGTGGACCAATACACAAGCTGTACTGCCTTTTACAGTTCTGATTATTGTATTTGCCATTACCATGGTGCCGGCTGGATGGATTCAAGATAGGATTGGTCCAAGAAAAGTGGCTACATGGGGGGCTATTCAATTTTTTGTAGGCTATGCACTTTCGGGCCTACTAAAGTGGTTTCCTCATCCTGCCTGGCTTGTATTTTCATATGGTTTTATTGTAGGTATAGCATGTGGCTTAACTTATTCATGTATCGCACCGACAGCAAGAAAGTGGTATGCTGACAGACCTGGTTTTGCTGTGTCTACAGGTGTTATGGGCTTTGGTTTAGCAGCTGTGGTATTCTCACCTTTTAAGAAAGTTATGATTAAGAGTGTTGATGTAGATGGTACATTTTTAATACTTTCTGTGTTTGTAACAATCGTTGCCTTAATTGGCGCAAGAATGATGAGAAATCCTCCTGAGGGCTACCATGTAAACAGTGTTAAAAAAGATGGTAATACACATGAGATTAAAAAAGTTGAGGATGTTATGCCAAGTGACTTTATTAAAACACCAGTATTTTACCTATTATGGTTAGCGCTTGCCATGGTTATTGGTGGCGGCTTAACAGCGATTGGTTTGATTCCTGCTTATGGTGAAATTCAGTTGAAGCTGGCACCGACAGTTGCAGCAACAGCCATATCAGCATATGCTCTTACCAATGGTTTTGGTAGACCTATTGTAGGTATGCTGTCTGATAAAGTTGGTACCATGCGGGTTATGACAATTGTTTATGTGATTCAGGCAACAGTATTTTTACTTCTACCATGGGTAGCAGTCAATTACTGGTCACTTGTAATATGTTCACTACTTTTAGGTATTGGTTATGCCACTACTTTTGCATTATTTCCAGTGCTTGTATCAGCTGGCTTTGGTACAAAATATCTTGGCATGAATTATGGCCTTGTATTTTCAGCCTTTGGTATTGGTGCATTAACCAGTCTGATGGGATCCAAATTACTGGATATGACCAATTCTTTTACACCAGCATTTCTCTTAGCTGGTATAACAACAGTCATTGGTTTGATTCTGCTTAGAATTCTAAATACAAGAATCAATTAGTCCTAGACCTAGGAGATATTCTTTGTTATAAATAGAGGTTTTTATTAAACAACACCATTTTGGTGTTGTTTTTTTGTATAACGTATTGACAAGTATCGATATGACCCTTATGATAGTCATATCGACGGTTGTCGATATAAGGAGAAGAAAATGGATAGAGTAAAAGTATTTAAAGCATTAGGAGATCAAAATAGATTAAACATTCTTGAGATTCTCCAAACAGGAGAAAAATGTGGGTGTACCTTATTAGAAGAACTGAACATTGTTCAATCAACCTTGTCCCATCACATGAAACTGTTAGTAGAAAGTAATTTAGTATCAAGTCGGAAAGATGGTAAGTGGACATACTATTCATTGAATGATGAAGGATGCGATCGTACCAAGGACGTTTTAAATATTCTTTTCCAGAAGTCTGATAACTATGTATTTGAATGTGTCAATTGTGACTAGAAAGAGGCATAAATGAAAGTATTAAAGATATATGAGCCAGCTATGTGCTGTGCAACAGGCGTATGTGGTCCCAGTGTAGATCCTGAACTTTTAAGAATAACAACACTTGTAAATCAAGTTAAGGCAAATGGTGGTAAGATTGAAAGATACAATCTAACTGACAATCCCATGATCTTTGTAACAGAGTCTAAGGTCAATGAACTTTTAAATAGCCAGGGGATGGATGCACTACCGTTGATCATGTTAAATGATGAGGTGGTAAAGACCGGTGGTTACTTATCTAATGAAGAGATATTGGCTTTATTAGAGATTGAGATTAAAGCACCAGTATTTCAAATGAACGACCTTGGAGGCAGTAATGGTTTATAAAATGTCAGAGCTTGATATTCATAATCTACCTCTAACAAAGTATATCTTCTTTACAGGTAAGGGTGGTGTTGGTAAGACGTCTACCGCTTGTGCAGTTTCAGTAGCCCTAGCAGACCAAGGTAAAAAGGTTATACTAGTTAGTACGGATCCAGCTTCTAACCTTCAGGATGTCTTTAAAACAAATTTAGACAATAAAGGTATAGAGATAAAAGAGGTAGCTAATTTAACTGTGGCCAACTTTGAACCGGAATCAGCAGCTGCTGAATACAGAGAGTCTGTTGTTGGGCCTTTCAGGGGAAAACTGCCAGAGGTAGTTATTCAGAACATGGAAGAACAGTTATCGGGTTCTTGTACAGTTGAAATTGCAGCTTTTAATGAGTTTACCCACTTTTTAACAGATGAAAAAGTGACTGAAACATTTGACCATATTGTTTTTGATACAGCACCAACAGGTCATACCTTAAGGATGTTGCAGTTACCGTCTGCTTGGACAGATTTTATCAGTGAAAATACAACAGGGGCATCGTGTTTGGGTCAACTTTCAGGTCTAGAAGATAAGAAGGAAGTCTATAGAAATGCTGTGGATACATTGGCTGATGGTCAGAAAACCACTTTGATGTTGGTTACAAGACCAGACTATTCACCAATGAAGGAAGCTGAAAGAGCTTCTAAAGAATTGAGTGACATTGGTGTTAACAATCAGCTTCTCATTGTTAATGGCTTGGCGACAGAGGGGGACGATCCTTTATCAAATGCCATATATGACAAACAGCAAAAAGCGCTTAAGGAGATGCCTGAAATGTTAAAGTCACTGGATACAAAATCCATTGCTCTTAAACCTTTTAATATTGTAGGCATCAATCATTTAAGAAACTTTTTTCAATCAGATTACGACATGCCACTTGCATCAAAAGAAGACATTGCTGACTGTTTTAACTTATCACATGTCATAGAAGATTTACATGTAAAAGATAAAAAAGTTATCTTCACAATGGGCAAGGGTGGTGTTGGTAAAACTACTATGGCAGCAGCTATTGCTAGAGGTCTAGCCCAAAAGGGGAAGAAAGTTCATTTAACAACGACAGATCCGGCTGCCCACTTAAATATGGTAACAGATGAAGTTGAGAACATCTCTATCAGTTTTATTGATGAAAATGAGGAGTTAAGTAAGTACAAGAAAGAAGTGCTCAGTGCTTTACCTCTTGATACATCTAAGGAAGATAGAGACTATATTGAAGAGGATCTTAAGTCGCCATGTACTCAAGAAATAGCAGTATTTAGAGCTTTTGCTGAACTAGTAGAAAGATCAAATGATGAGGTGGTTGTTATTGACACTGCACCAACAGGTCATACACTTTTACTTTTAGATTCAACACAAAGTTACCATAAAGAAATTGAACGCTCAAATGGACAGGTACCTGAATCGGTTATGAATCTACTGCCAAGACTTAGAGATGACTCTCATACAGAGGTTCTAATACTAACTTTAGCAGAAACCACTCCAGTTTATGAAGCTAAAAGACTTTTAGAAGATCTAAAGAGAGCAGGTCTATACAGCAAGTGGTGGTTGATCAACTCAAGCCTCTATGCAACGGAGACAACAAATAAGCTGATGCTCTCTAAGGCAAATCAAGAAGCGAAGTGGATCAATCATGTCCATGACATATCAAATGGTCAGACTGCCCTTATTAAGTGGATCCCAGAAGACGTAACAAATAATGTGTTGGAAAATTTATAGAATCTTTACTAGGACTGGCTAATAGCTAGTCTTTTTCTATAAAATTTAATGTGACTGTTATTGAATCGATGGGTATATTAGCGTATGATAAGAATGCAAAATGTTGAGAACTGAGGTGGAAAAATGACTCAAAAAAATCGAATATATATAGCAATTGATCTTAAGTCATTTTATGCTTCAGTGGAGTGTATGGAAAGGGGATTAGATCCCTTAAATACCAACTTGGTTGTTGCAGATGCTTCTAGAACAGAAAAGACAATCTGCCTGGCAGTATCACCTTCTTTAAAGAAGTATGGTATATCAGGCCGGGCAAGACTCTTTGAAGTTGTTCAGAAGGTCAAAGAGGTCAATGCAAACCGAATGAGATATGCTCCGGGTAGGAGATTTGTATCTAAATCTGTCTTTGCAGATGAGCTGGATCAATCACCTGAGCTGGCACTTGATTATATTGCTGCGCCACCTCGTATGGCCTTATATATGGATTACAGTACACGTATATATAATGTCTATCTTAAGTACGTTTCAGATGAGGATATACATGTTTATTCCATTGATGAAGTGTTTATGGATGTAACAGATTATCTAGACTCGTTAAAAGTGACACCAAGAGAGTTTGCAAAGATGATCATTAAAGACGTTCTTGAAACTGTCGGTGTTACTGCAACTGCCGGCATAGGCACCAATCTATTTCTTTGTAAGATTGCCATGGACATCGTTGCTAAACATATACCAGGTGACGAAGATGGTGTAAGAATAGCAGAGCTAGACGAGATGTCTTATAGAGAGCTCTTATGGAACCATAGACCTATCACAGATTTTTGGCGTGTAGGAAGAGGTTATGCTAAAAAACTAGAAAAACACCACTTATTTACCATGGGAGACATTGCAAGATGTTCACTTGGTGGTGATATGGATTACCATAATGAAGACCTCTTGTACAGCTTGTTTGGTGTCAATGCAGAACTCCTAATAGACCATGCATGGGGGTATGAGCCTTGTACATTAGAAGATGTTAAAGCTTATAAACCTGTCAGCAAATCTACAGGAGCTGGTCAAGTACTTCATTCACCTTATACATTTGATAAAGCGAGAATTATTGTACAAGAAATGACAGATGTGTTGGTCCTAGATCTTGTAGATAAGGGGCTTGTGACAGATCAGATGGTCTTGACGGTAGGTTATGATATAAGAAACTTGTCTGACCCTAAAATATCGAAAGCCTATAAAGGTGATGTTAAAACAGATTATTATGGCAGAAAAGTTCCTAAACATGCCCATGGCACGGTTAATCTAAAAAAGATGACTTCATCTACAAGCCTTATTCTAGAAGCGGTTATGTCTTTATATGATGAAATTGTCAATCCTGACTTACTGGTACGTCGAGTGAATATTGTAGCGGGTCATATTATGGATGAAAAGTCTGTTAAAGATGAACCTGTCCATGAACAACTAGATTTGTTTACAGACTATGAGAGAAAAGAGGCTGATGAAAAAGCTGAAGAGTCGATGTTGAAAAAAGAAAAAGAACTTCAAAAAACGCTCATTAACATAAAAAAGAAATTTGGTAAAAATGCTGTTTTAAAAGGTATGAACTTAAAAGAGGGTGCAACCATTAAAGAACGTAACAATCAAATTGGTGGTCATAAAGCATAGGAGGAATCATGAAAAAGACATCAGATAAATACGATGATATTTTACATCTTCCCAGACATGTCTCTAAGAAAAGACCTCAAATGCCAATTAAGGATAGGGCTGCTCAGTTTGCTCCCTTCTCAGCAGTCGTAGGTCATAATACAGCTGTAAAAGAAGCGGCACGTCATACTGAGAAAAGAAGAGAACTTGATGAGACCGGAAAGTCTTTGGTGGATGAAAAGCTTAGAGAGATCGATATGCACATGCCTGATGACGTTTCTGTAGACCTTGTTTATTTTGAAGCAGATGCTCTTAAAGAGGGCGGACGCTACATTAGAAAAATTGGCCTGGTAGATAAGATTGATATCTATACAAGGCAGGTTCATTTAAAAGATGGCATTAAAATTCCCATAGATGAGATATACACCATAAGTATTTTAAGAATTGAAAGCGAAAGAGACTGAAAAAAAATCAGTCTCTTTCTTAATAAATAGAAATATGTAGCGATTAAACGAATGTTAATCTATCTTATAACTCTTTATCTACGTGAACGATGATATTAGATAATGAGTTTACATAAGAACCAAATTCATTGTCATACCAGCCGAATATCTTGGCGTGAGTAACAGGTAATTGCATGTCGCCAGCAGCACCCATTTCATAAACAAAGTTGCTTGGTAGTGGTAAAAAGCCAGTCTTTGTTCTGGTTTCAGAGCCTTCAATGACTGCTGAAGCTTTGAAGCCTCTTAGGTCAGAAGATACATTTTGCTCATCCGAGAAAACTAGGTATCCCTTTTGACCATTCATAGCAGCTTTTTTATAGATATCATTGATGTATTCTTGAGTAAGCTTTGGTTCACCAGATGCTTCTAATTTTGATCTAAAAGTTAGGTTCAAAGATACCAATGAAACTGTATTCGTTGGGATTCTAACAGAGTCCGCCATAAAACCAATCGACTTGATTTCAGGTAAAATGAACTCTAAGGCTTTGGCTGCACCTGTAGATGTTAGAATAATGTTGTTAAGTGCAGAACGATTCTTTCTTAAATCACTAGCACCCTGTGCTGGAAGTGCATCTAAGAGATTTTGATTATTTGTTGCTGCATGTATAGTTGACATTGAAGCGGTTAAAATTCTTGATGTTTCAATATGGTCAAGAAGCGGCTTCATCATATGTGAAAGAGCAGTTGTTGTACAAGAAGCTGCTGAGATGATCTTGTGCTTATCATTGTCATAGTTTTCATGGTTGATACCATAAACAAGCATGGTTGCATCTTCTGGTAACTCCAGTTCTTTGCCTTTAATTTTAAATGGTGCAGATACGACAACTTTTTTAGCTGTTTCTAAATGGCCTCTTACACTGCCTCTGCCAGCGTCTTTATCCATTGTAGGATCTAAGAAGACACCTGTACAATCTACAACAACATCAACACCATGTTGAGACCAATCGATGTCTTTTGGATTTCTCTCTTTAGTGAGGAAAATGATAGGCATACCATCGATTTCAAATTCAAACTTATCTTCATCAATTATTTTTACATTAAGTGATTTGCCACTGTAGCCATACATGAATCTATCTAAACTGCCGTAAGTTGAATCACTCAGTATGAAGTTAAGTAAATCCTTAACAGATGTACCTGCAGTTCTACCTAAACTGATAACAAAGCCATCAAAGTGTTTGATGATTAATTGATTCCATAAAACAAGTTTTCCGATTCTTCCTAAACCGTTGATTCCTAAATATTTTTTCATTGCTCCTCCTTGGTGGGTAAATTTCGTCCCAGTTCAAACAATACACATTCTACATTAGTCTGGGACAAATGTGAACCCTCATTTGAGAAATAATTTAGGCTTATTTTTGAGGCTGCCTTGAAGATAGTAATGCCAATAGGACAAATTTGTCCCGCTTGAAAAAAGTTTTTGACCTAGTGAAATTTCGATGAAAATATCTATATGCTAGATCGATTTTGGGTAAGAATTAAGAGAATGATTTAATAGAAATGGAGATGACTATGGACAAATATAAAATAAGAAAAGCAGACATTGATGATGGTGACTTGTTAGGTATCTTAATGAAAAACGCCTATTCTATATATGATAGGGCACTTAACTTGCCACCTTTATTTGCAGATTACAAAGAAGAAATCAAGCTTTATCCTTGTTGGGTAATTGAGGTTGAAGGAAGGATAATAGGTGGTTTGTTTATGTACTTTGATGAGAAGGCATATATTAACAACATCGCTCTCGATCCTGACTTTAAAGGCAAAGGTTACGGAAGAATCTTAATGGATTTTGCTGAAAAAACAGCTTCAGATAAAGCTTATGATGATCTGCATTTGGCAACTCACATAAAACTGAAAGACAACATAAATTATTATATAAAGCTGGGGTATGAAGAAGTTGAAAGAGATGAAAATAAGGTATATTTCAGAAAAAGATTGATTTAGCCAATCAGTTTTATGCATGTCAAACTGATCTTTTGTGGTATGATGGTATTAGAAAACAAAAAAACTTATAAAAAAATATAGTGGTGAAAGTACTGCAAATACACATATGCAACTGGTGGTTGACAAATTAGAAAGCCTGATTGGTAGTCTGCTACTGACTCAAATGCTATGCTCGACTTACAAAAGTTGAAAGGAGAACAAAATGATATTAGCAGATAAAATTATTAAACTTAGAAAACAATCTTCTTGGTCTCAAGAAGAGCTAGCAGATAAGATGAATGTTTCTAGACAATCGGTTTCTAAATGGGAAAATGCATCAAGCATTCCTGATCTGAATAAGATATTACTCATGGCAGAAATATTTGGTGTATCTACAGATTATTTATTAAAAGATGACATTGAAGATGTACAGGGGGTTCAGAAAGATTATGAACCAGATGTATGGAAAGTAACTTTAGAAGAAGCAAATGACTATGTGGAAACAAAGTTGGAGATGAACCGCTTGAATGCTAGAGGCGCTTTAATATGTATCTATTCAATTATTCCGCTCATGTTCTTTTTAGGACTAGCTAGCCAAGGTATTTTGGGAATTACTGAAAATATGGCCTTGATAATTGGTATGACTTCATTACTATTAATGATCGTTATAGGTGTCAGCATTTTTATCAGATCGAGTCAACTGAAAACTGATATAATAAAAATTGAAGAAGAAACATTTGAGCTTTCTTATGGTGTGGATAGCATATTTAAAGAAAAAGCCAAAGCATTTCGAAATGTATATAGTCAAAAGATTTCAATTGGTGTTGGTTTGATAATTATGAGTTTCATGCCCTTAATGATCTCTGCTATGTTAGGACAAAATGGTTTGGTGATCTTATCCATGTTGTGTCTTATGCTGATAGTTGTTGGAATAGGTGTTTATATCTTAGTACCTGCATCTATAGAAAACAGTGCCTACAATTGCTTGTTAAGCCAGGGGGAATATGCACCGAATAAGAAAAAAGAGACCAGACGTATTGAACAGTTTGCGACATTCTATTGGCCTCTTGTTACAGCTATTTATATTGGTTGGAGTTTGTTTACTATGAACTGGGGTGTTACATGGATTGTATGGCCTGTAGCTGGTATTTTATTTGCAGCCTTAGTAGGTCTGATAGGATTTTTAGAATCTAATAAAGAAATGAATCATGAATAGGCATCTAAGATATCTATTTCTTTGTGTTATAATAAAATAACAAGACTTAAAGGGGGACTTATGAAAGATAATAGACAGTTTATGAAAGCCTTTGATTGGGGCGTAGAACTTTCGACCAAATCAGACCAACAAAAAGGTTACAAAATGCCTGATATGTTTAAATCACATGGAGGATATGATTTGATAGCACTGCCTAAAATGGAAGACATATCGGTTGAAGAAAAGTCATTTTCTAATATCATTATGGATAGAAGGTCTAGAAGAAAGTATACAGGTGAGGCCATTTCTATAGACACATTATCCTATCTTCTTTACACCAATTCAGGTGTAACAAAGACACTTGAAAATACTTACCTAAGAGCATATCCAAGTGGTGGTAATAGACAGACCTTTGAAACTTACTTGACCATTCAAAACATCCAAGGTCTTAAAGAAGGTATTTACAGATACTTACCTTTAGAACATGCTTTGATTTATTTAAATGAACTGGATCAATTAAATGACAGACTAGCTGCTGCATGTGCTGGACAGATTTGGGTAAAAAAAGCTGCAGTAACTTTCATTTGGACTTGTATCCCTTATAGGGGTGAGTGGCGATATATGGATAGAGCCCATAAGGTCATGTTATTAGACGCAGGTCATTTATGTCAAAACCTATACCTAGCATGTGAGGCGTTAGATAATTTAGGTACATGCGCTATAGGTGCTTATGATCAAAAGAAAATGGATGAACTTATTTCTGTAGATGGTGATGACGAGTATGTTATTTACCTATCACCAGTTGGTGTTTATAGATAAATAGACAAGGATAAATTGGTTGACCAGTTTATCCTTTTTTATTGGTTTGAAAACTTGTTTTTCATAAGTAACGAAGCACTCGATGTACTGAGTTCTTATTTGAATTAAAATTTGATTATAGTAGCTAAATTTTAGGATACAGAAATATTGGTGGTATATTTTAAAAATTAAGTGATATAATGAATTTGTTAGGAAGATACATAAGAGAATTAGAGGTGGCTATGATAGTATTAAAGAATTGTCATGCATATGTTGGTGATAAAGAAGGCTTTATCAAGATACATATATATGTTGAAAATGAATCGATTATTAAAGTAGCAGAAAAATTAGAAGTGGCTTCAGAAGACCAAGTGATCGATGTTAAAGGTTTGTATGTGACACCAGGACTTATTGAACCACACTGTCATATAGGACTCAAAGAGCATGGTGTGGGTTGGGCAGGATCAGATGAAAATGAAGATTATGAGCCAATCCAAGATAAATGCCATGTCATAGATGGCATCAATATGCTTGATAAGAGTTTTGACGATTTTAGAAGAAGTGGTATTACTAGCGTAGGGGTTTTCCCAGGTGGCAACTGTGTCATTGGTGGCTATGGTGCAGCTATTAAATGTAAAGGTAAAATTGTAGATGAAGCCATCATCCAGACTGATATTGGTTTAAAGGCATCACTGGGTGGTGTGGTAAAAGCACATTTTCTTAATAAGAAAAAAATGCCTTTAACAAGAATGGGCATCATGTCTCTTTTAAACCAATTTGTTATGGATGCTAAAGCTGGTCATGACCATAAAGGATTAATAGAAGGTCAGGTGCCATTTGTGGTGTCGTGCGAAAGATTAGACGATATACATTCAGCCATAAGATTTGCAAAAAAGCATGACTTAAAACTTAAACTTGTAGGTCTTTCTGATTACGATCAAGTAAAAGAACTCTTAAACGAAGAGAAAATCGAATATGCACTTGGTCCTATTATGGATTATGCCAGTGCAAAAGAAACCATAGGTAGAGACCGGTATAGACATATTACAGGAAATGATATGCTTACAGGATCACTGACAACGTGTCATCCGTCTATTAACGGTAGATACGCTTCTTTACAAGCCAGTATTATGGTACAAAATGGCTTAGATGTCTCTTCAGCTATAAATGCAATGACGTTAGGACCAGCCGCTTTTTTAGGCATAGAGGCTAAAGTGGGTTCTTTAGAAGCAGGTAAGGATGCAGACCTAGTCATATGGGATGGTCATCCACTAGAACTTAATTCAAAGGTCTTGGCAACCATGATAGACGGTGAGTTTGTATATAAAGGCGGTGATTTCAAATGATAGCTTATAAGGCAAAACGAATATATACAATTGGAAACGAATATATAGATCAGGCATACCTACTTATTAAGGATGGTAAAATTGTTGAGATTTCTACAGAAGTTGATAAAAATATAGAAGTCGTTGACTTAAGTCACAAGATGATTATGCCAGGTTTAATTGATCCTCATACCCATTTGGGTGTTTGGGGTGATGGTGAAGGTCAGGCTGGTTATGATGGTAATGAATGGTCTGCAGTTGTATCAGGCCATGTACATATCATGGACTCCATTAATCCAAAACAGATGAGCTTTCAAACAGCCATTGAAGGTGGTGTGACATGTGCACAGGTATTGCCGGGTTCTTCAAATGCTATTGGTGGTCTTTGTTGTGTAGTTAAGACTTCTGGCGATTCATTAGAGGAAATGCTTATCAACCCATGTTCTGGTTTAAAAGGTGCGACAGGTGAAAATGTCAAGAGAACTCATGGTCAAAATCAAAATCATGGTACCATCACCAGGATGGGGGTTGCCTCAAAAATAAGAAATTACTTTAATGAGGTCCTAGACTATAAAGAGAAAAAGAATCAAGCGGGTGAGGATTTTAAAGTCAATTTAAATTATGAATCTGGCTTAAAAGTTATCAATAAAGAAATACCATTTAGGGTTCATGCTCATAGACATGATGATATTGTTTCTGTGACAAGATTGTGTGAAGAGTTTGGTATTGATTATTCTATCGAACACTGTACAGATGGTCATTTGATAGCTGATTATCTAGGACCTAGAAAATCAACTGTTATGTTAGGACCTGGTTTATCATCAAGTGGAAAGGTGGAAGCTGATAACTACTCGGATAAAAATGCATCTATTTTACATGAAGCAGGTGCAAGGGTATCTTTGATGTCGGATCATCCCTTCTTGAATATTAGATATTTCTTACATTATGCTGCAGTTGTTCATAAACACGGTTTGGATATGGATACAACTTTAAGAGCCATTACCATTAATCCTGCAAAGGCTTTAAATGTAGACCATAGAGTAGGATCATTAGAAGCTGGAAAAGATGCAGACTTTATTGTACTTGGTGGTTTACCACTTACCTTAGAGGGAAGAATAGAAAAAACATACATAAATGGCACTTTAAAGTGGGAAAGATAAGAAAAAAAGACTATCTTCTGTTGATTCAGAAGATAGTTTGTTTTTATTTTAAAAACCTGATAACATAAATTGTGAGAGGTGAAAGATGAATTTAAATGATTTAATGGTTTCTGAAAATCTGTTTGACCCTTTATACAGTTCCATAGCATTAAAGGGGCCGATTGTAAGAGGTATTCAAGACAACCTGATGAAGTACAAAAAAAATGACTTGTTAGAGATTGCTGACATTTTAGAAATGGAAATCCCTAAGAGTCTTAACAAAACAGAAATCTGTAAAAGAATGATAGCAAACTATCAAGATGAGAGCATGCTGGCTTCTATCTACATCAACTTTACAGATCAAGAGTTGGATTTAATTGAATTATTAATAGAAAATGATGGAGCTGTAGTAGGTAATATCATCTATTCAGCAGCAAAGTTCTTGTTGGATATAGGTTTCGTGCAACTATATAAGATTGATGACGACTATCATTTTATAATGAGTGACGAGATGAAAGAGATTTTCTTAAGTCTTGATAAGGAAATGTTAAATGATATTAGAGCAGCACAGCAATCTGTGACGGATTATACGAGAGCTGCTATGAATTTATATGGGTCGATAGCTTATGACAGACTAAAGTCTTTTTATATGATTCATATGGAAGAAGTCACTCAACCACTACTTGATGAAGAAGTTTTGGATGTCCTTTTTATAGGCCAGTTTGTTAAAATGCATCCTTATTACTTTGATGGTGAATACTTTTATGCCCAGTTTTATTCAGAAGAAGATGAAGAAATCGGTAGACAAATTGCTGATAATGGAAAACCATACTATTTACCTTCTTACGATGTTTTTATCAGGTATGCAAGTACAGGTTATGTGGAAGAAACATATGAGTATAAGGCCATGGAAGATTTCATCAGAAGACATGTTACAAGTGATGACATAAAGGTCGAAAACTTCATGATTAGTTTAGGCTATATATGTGAGTATATGGGGATGAATGGTGCAGTTGAAGAACTAGAAGAAATGGGTTATGTATTTAACTCTGATCAAGAATTTCACCGATTTGCCATGCTTTATCAAGCCTTTAATAACAATACTAGAATGTGGTCTAACCATGGTTATACGCCGAGCGAGCTAAGTGGAATAAGACCTAAAAAAGTCGGTCGAAATGAGCCATGTCCTTGTGGCAGTGGCAAGAAGTTTAAGAAGTGTTGTGGAAGTCCACTAAGAAGTGTGAAATAAAAGGGTGCTGATGATTCAGCGCCTTTAACTTTATTTGAGGAGAAAAGATGGAAATAAGACAAAGTGATTTGAAGTCTCCTTATCTCAAGCAACTGTATAAGATGTTTTTAAAGGTATGGGACCATGTAGATGCGTTTGAAGAAACAAAAAATGGACTCGAACTTCCATATCCAATTCTTGCACTAGAAGAAGGTGATTTGATTGGTGGTCTTTCTTTTACTGCTTATCAACATCCTGATAAGGACCAAATGGCCTTATGGATCAATGCTCTATATGTAGACAGGGCGTTTAGAGGCAAACATGTAGCCAGTAATTTGATTTCATATGCAGAAGAAAAAGCGAGGGAGATGGGCTACACCGAAATCCTTGTTTACACTGACCTGGCTTCGCTTTATCTGAAGTTAGGCTATAAGTCTTTGTCTTATAATGGCTCTCATACCGTACTCTTAAAAACACTCTAAGTCACCTGATAGGTGACTTTTGTTGCTGGTTAGGTTATTGTTATGTTTGAAATCTCGCTATATACTTTATTTATCAGCTGATGAATTTAAAAGGAGTGTATGATGAATATAGGAAGACAAATTAAAAGATTAAGAAAAGAAAAGAATATAACACAAGACATATTGGCTGACCATTTAGGTGTTTCACCCCAATCTGTTTCTAAGTGGGAAAATGGTATAACAACACCTGATATTGGGTTACTACCTGATATTTCAGTTTATTTTGGCATAAAAATTGATGATTTATTTATGATTCCTGAGAAATCTCACTATGACAGAATCGAAAACATGCTTGACCATGAAAGAGACTTAAGTGATGAGGACTTTAATTATGCAGAAAGTTTTCTGTTAGAAAGGTTAGATACCAAGGATTCAGCAAGGGCCTATGGTGACTTAGCTCATCTATACAATCATAGGGCTTCGAGCCTAAATGAAACTGCTTATGAGTATGCTAAATGTGCTCTTGATTTAGAACCTGAAAATAAATCTCATCACATAGCTTTGTGGGATGCAGGTCATGCGGTTTGTGGTGATGATCATTATGATAACCACTTTGACATAATAGAGTTCTACATGTCCTTTATTAAAAAGAATCCTCAAGATAGAAGAGCCATGATTACATTGATTGAAAACATGTTCGCTGATGGTAGATACATAGAAGCAGAGCCTTATGTTGATAAGCTTAGTGAAGACGATTACATGCTTGGCTTGTATAAAGGTGATATTATGCTGGCAAGAGGTCGTAAAGATGAGGCATTGTCACTTTGGGGGGATACATTAGAAAGACATCCTGTCTGGCAAGCATTTTGTTCTAGAGGTGATCGTTATAAAAAACTTGCTATGTTTGATCAGGCGATTGAAGATTATGAGATGTCTATGAGTCTTCAAGAAGCTCCAAGAATTGTTGATGGCTTGTTATCTCTTTCTCAGATATATGAGAGTCAAGGCAGGTATGACCTGGCTATAGAAGCTAGGAAGAGACAACTTGAAATTCTCATTGATGACTATAAAATCAACTCAGGTGAGTTCATCGATAAACCTAAAAGAGAAATCAGTAGGCTATTAGGTCTAAAGTTCTGAGAAATCAGAACTTTTTCTTGTATAGGCGTTTGTTTTTCTGTATGATAGAGACTGTTATGATTTGTGATTCGATGAAGGATTCGTTATAATACTTAAAAGAGTAAGAATTTGGAGGAAAAATGAAAATATCAAAAAAAGATGCTTTGATGTGGTTTGAGTTTTTTGCAGAATTACCGGAAGATGAAATGTTGTCATCTATGCATGAGGAAATCGTCTATGCAACCTTCGCTCAAATTGAAGAGGCAGTTAATGCAAGATATGAAAAGTTGATGTCTGAAATTAAGACTTTAAAAACCTTAGAAAATAGAAGTTACTATGTAGGTAAAGAAAGTGACTTTCCTAAAGGCTGCAGGTCTTGTTTAATAGGGACTGGTTTAAGTGCCGTGAGAAAGACAAATAAATGTAACCTTGAATGTAAATTTTGCTACAACTATGGTCAACTAGATGACAGTCCACCGATAGGCGAAGGTATGTGGGAAATCGGTGGTACAAAGATGTATGAAAAAGACATTGATCTTTTATTATCAATCCACGAAAAGCCAACAGGTGTTTCGTATGTTTATTTAGAGCCTTTTATGGAGATAGAAAAATACTACTCTGTCATAAAAAAGTTCAATGATCAAGGTATTCATCAACATATGTACACCAATGGAACTTTAGCTACAGAAGCTTCTTTAAAAGCACTTGGTCAAGCAGGACTTGATGAAATCAGATTCAATCTAGGCGCATCGGATTGTTCTGACGAGGTAATAGAAAATATCGCACTCGCTAAGAAATATATCAAGTATGTTGGTATAGAAACACCAATGACACCTGAACTTTATGAGACTTTTATTGAAAAGAAAGAACAGATATTATCCACAGGTCTTGATTTTATGAACTGTGCTGAACTGCATTTAAATGAAAACAACATTTACAATTACTTTGGTGAAAATATGTATATTGCTAGACATGGTTATATATCACCTGTATGGTCAAGAAAACTGACACTCAAGTTGATGAAGCTTGCAGAAGATGAAGCGTGGGATATTTTGATTCACGATTGTTCAAATCATACCAAGTTTGCAAGAGGCCTTAATTTGAATAGCAAGTCTTGGTTTGGTGCGAGTAACTATGCTTGTGAATTTGATGCTATTCCATTTGATGTATTTTTACCAATTTTAAGAGATGATTCTTTTGAGTTTCTAAGTGAAGAAGCTTTACCAATCGAATATATGCCTTTAGGATTCGATTTAATCTAAGGAGATATTATGTCGCAGTTTGATGAGATTTGGATGGTCTTTAATGAAAAACTTTTATACTATATTCAGTCTAAAGTAGGAAATGAACATGATGCAGAAGATATTTTGCAGATCGTTTTCTTGAAAGTCTACAAGGGTTTTGAGTCGCTAGAAAACAAGGAAGCCCTAAAACCATGGCTGTATCAGATTACAAGAAATTCAATCATTGATTTCTATAAAAAGAAAAAAGAAATCTCTCTGGCACCTGAATCATTACCTGACATTGTGATGGAAGAAGATCCTGATAATATGAATGATGAAATAGCAGGATGTTTAAAGAAAATGCTTTATGATATCCCAGACAAATATCAAGATGTTTATAGAATGTATGAGGATCATGGTATGAAACATAAAGAAATATCAGATGAGCTGGGTATCAGCGTATCTGCTTCTAAGGTGAGACTGAAAAGGGCAAGAGATTTATTTAAGAAGAAACTCTTAGACTGCTGTGATTTTGAAACCGACCTTTATGGTAATATCATTGATTATACAAGTAAAATAGATTGTAAAAACTGCTAAAGCCCAACATTTGTTGGGCTTTAATTTATAAAGTTTTTATTTGGACGGGGCTGACGCCACAAGTGTTAGAGCTGGAGTTACCATTTTTAATGTTATCCGCATAAAGTTTTAAACGTTCTTTTCTAACAGCGCTTAAATCCTCTCTTTGATAAACAATTTCCATGCCTTCTTCAGGTTTTGTACCACAAGCATATTTTTTCTGACCATCCACTTCAATCAAACATGCCTTACAACACCCACTTCTTTTTTTGTTTCTAAAACAAGGTGCAGTTATGGTGATGCCATGCTCATCTGCAATTTCTACAATATTTTTATTGGCATCCTCAACTTGAATGTCTTTACCATCAATTTTAATTTTCATATTTTCTCCTTCTTTCAATTACATCTACATCCTATAGACGATTGAAAAAGTAAAAGGTTACATTTGTGCTTTCTTGTGATTGATTCTTACAAAAGCATATAAAACCGAAAGGATGATACCAATGATAAACATGGCATTGTCCATGCCGTAATTTTCTGCTATAAAACCTAGAGCAGGCGATAATATGATGATGATAAATGCCTTAAGTTGAGAATCTATACTCAGTACAGTCGCTCTTTCTGACTTGTCCATAAAGTGGTCACAATGGTCTACAAAAATAGGCTTTCTCATGTCTCTTGAAAGTCTTAAGATGATAAATGCCAGTATGATGAGTAGGGTCCACTGGAACTTGATTGAGATGGCCATGATAAAGAAACAAATTATGAGAGCAAGATAAAATAAGTTCATCAATTTATCGGAACTGAGATACTTGCTAGCTTTATAGATTCTCTTTGAACCTGCAGAGCCTAAGATGTTGATCACAAAGTATACCAAACCAAGAATGATCTTAAGATTATCATCCGCTGACATAGAGGAGATGACCACTAAGCCGGAAGCCAGGATAATAGCCTCAAGTATGGGCTGTATGTAATCCTTACAGATAGAAATAAAGCCATCAAATGATGCTGAGTTAAGAAGGATTCTTCTAAGTTCTGGCTTCTTGAAAATACCTAGAAGGTGATCTTTTATCATCCTATAAACTGAACCGGTCTTTTTACTATCGGGTCTATCGAGTTCACTAGGATAGGATAGGATCAAAAGTAAATCCAATATATATGGAATAACTGTAATTAAAAATATATAGTTTGAACTTGGTATATTAAGAATTAAGATGATGGCAAGTATTGAAGAGATTGCCGATCCCTTTAAAGAGTAAGATCTTGTTCTTCCGTAAACATAAACCTTGTGTTTTTCCCAACCCTTAAGTTCAAGGTACTTATAAATCATAGCCTTATGTGTACCTGATCTAAAGGCTTCACCAAGTCCGAAAAAGACCATGGCAAGAACAGCTAGCTTAAAGTCTTTTACAAAGAAAAAGAGGATAAAGGAGATGATATAGAAAACAAAACACATAGACAACTCTTTTTTCTTGCCTATCAAGTCTGCTATAATGCCTGAAGGTATTTCAAATATATAGGTAATCAGTTGCGATATACCAAAGAGTATACCTATGTCGAATAAGTTCATACCTTTACCTAAAAGATAGATGAATAAATAAGGTTCGAAGAACTGTAGATTTTTTAAAAAGCCATAAGCACAGAACTTCCATATTTGCCTGTCTTTTTTTATTTCAAGTTGAAGTTGTTTGTCCAATCTTATACTCCCATCTATTTGACTTAAGCAATAGTAGATTTTATAATGACTTTAAAAGGAGCGACTATGAAAGAAATCACATCGGTTAATGAAGCCATTAGAATATTATCAAGATACCCAAAAAAAATTAAACATACCACGCCAAGATCGTCTTCAAGATATATCAGACTCATGAAGTTTATTCGTTCTAAAGAAGGCATACTTGCTTCAGAGCTTGCATCTATGATGAACATAAAGCCTGCTTCACTTTCTGAGATGCTTTCAAATCTGGAATCAGATGACCTGATAAGAAGAGAAAAAGACCAAAATGACAAGAGAAGACACTGCTTTTATCTGACTGATAAAGGACATGAACATCTTTTTAGACACAAACATGACCAGTATGATATCTTTAAGGACATATTAAGTAAAGAAGAAGAAGCGCTCTTTATTGACTTGACCAATAAGCTCATTCATTCACTTACTAACGAGTAATATTTTGGTACCTAACTATTGTAAGTTTATAAGAATACAATTACTTTGTCAACAAGGACTTCTAAGGAGGTTCTTTTTCATTTTGAGAGTTTATGAAATTTTTAAATTTGCTTTGTATCAGATTTAAGTTTCTTGTTTATAGTGTATGTATCGGAAGAAGATAATACAAAGGAGAAGAAAATGAATAAGATAAAAACAGTATACGATATTGTACAAGTAATGAGAAAAAGAGAACAAATAGAAGGTACTTTCAAATGTGATGTTTTAAAAGATGGAGAAAATATTTTCGAAACTGAGAATGAGTTTAAAAAAGACCTCAATGGCGGAAAGTCATTTGTCAAATCTAAAATGGTATATGACCATGATGGTGTGAAAGTAAAAAATGAGTTTGAATCAGAGGGAGATTTTGAAAAAGAAATGCATCGAGGTCATCATTTTAGAGGCCATCACTTTAGAAATCATGATGAGTGTCAAGCAGTGGGGTGTAGAGAGCCACTTAAAAAGTTATCAATGCTTTTAGATTTACTTAATAAACTAGAGCTAGAAGCAGTTGATGATAAGAAAAAATTCAGATTAGACTTAGATATTAAAGATTATGAAACTGAGATGATGAGTCATAGAATGCATCAAAGACAGATGAAAGCCATGCAAGATTTTAAGACATTTGAATCTGGTAGAGTTACCATCACAGGTTTTATAAGTCAAGGTCATGTTATTAGAAATATGGAGATTTCCTTTACAGGTTCATATTTAGACCTTGAAGATCAAAGTCATGATCTAGTGGTAAATGCCTTTACAAGCATGGAAGAGTAGATGATAGGGCTTACTTATGTGAGCCCATTTACTGTTAGGAGAAAAAATGAAACTTTCCTTAAATGAGTTAGAAGAGCAAATAGTAGATGCTGGTTATAAGTTAACATTTGCAAGAAAGTCGATTACAGATATTTTTTTACGATACAATGATTCTCAGTTGACAGCAGAGGATTTTTATAAGTTAATTAATGACAGTCATGAAAAAATTGGCATAGCAACCATCTATCGAACTTTAAGCTTGTTGACGGAATTAGGAATTCTTAGTAAGCTAAATCTAGACGACACACACAGTAGGTATGAACTGAAAAATGAAGGTGTTTTAAAGTGTTATATGGTCTGTAAATCCTGTGGTCAAATAATAGGTGTGCAGAAGATACCTCTTTATGCTTTGTTTTCAGATGTAAATGACTACTTTGAGTTTGAAATAGACAGTATGAATATCATTGTAAAGGGCTTATGTGCATCATGTCACATTATAAGTAAATGAGGAGAGTAAAATGAGAAAAAAAGAGAAAGTTGTTTTCTTTGACCATGACTTCAATGATAAACACTTTTGGCATCACCATGAGGAGTTTCATAGATACAACAAGTTCTCTAGAAGAATGCCAATCGTAGGGATTGCTTTTAGTTTATTTGTGATTTATTTATTCTACAAGCTAAGTCTAGAAGGTTATTTTCTTTTAATCTTTTCTTTATGCCTAGCTTTTATTGTGATTCAGAGTTTATTTTTTAGACACATAGCCAATCGATTACTTGTGCCGTTGATGAAGTTGAAAGAAGGTTTTGGAAGTATTGGAAGAGGTGACTATTCGACCAGGATATCCATGGATGATTTATTTCATTTACGCAGGCAATCTGATATGAGGGGGCTTATTCATGCCTTTAATCATATGGTTGACCAGCTCGAGAAATCAGAACAAGTAAAAGACGAATACGAAGAAAATAGAAAAATGCTTATTGCAAATATTTCACATGATTTAAAGACACCGATGACAAGTATAAAAGGTTATTTAGAAATTATGGATGAAAGATTGATCAACAATCCTGAAACATTATTAAGGTATATTAGGATTATGGAAAAAAACACTGATTATATGAACAATCTTATTGATGATTTGTTTCTTTATTCCAAATTAGATATTGATCAAGTAAAATTTGATTTTAAAAATGTCCAGGCTAACTTATACTTTGAAGATATGATGGAGGAGTTTTCAATCAGCTTTGAAGATAAGGAAAGAGTGTTTGAGTATTTTAATGAAATTGAAGAAGATACAAGTATATGTGTAGATAATAAGTTGCTTTATAGAGCCATTCTGAACATTATGGACAACTCGGTTAAATATGCTAAAGAGGAAGGTCAAGTATATGTAAAGGTTCTGATGGAAAACGATGAGGATTATGTTCAACTGAGGATTCGTGATAATGGTAAGGGGATTCCTCCTGAAAAGTTGCCTTATATATTTGATAGATTTTATAGAGTTGATTCTGAAAGAACAAAGAGTTTAGAAAGCACTGGATTAGGACTTGCCATAACAAAGGAGCTTCTTACCTCACATAATGGACAAGTTAGTGCAAGCAACCATGAAGAAGGTGGAGCGGAATTTGTATTATTGATTCCAATCATTAAAGAAGAAGGAGTTAATCATGGACAAGATTTTGATAATTGAAGATGATAAAGACATAGCTGAACTTGAAAGGGATTACCTGAATTTAAATGGTTATGAAGTAACCTTAGAAGCTGATGGCTTAAAAGGTTTAGATATTGCCTTAGAAAATGACTATGACCTTATTATTGTAGATTTAATGTTACCTGGTTTAACCGGATTTGAGATAGTAAAATCAATAAGAGAAAAGAAAGAAATTCCGCTATTAATCATATCTGCTAAGAATGAGGATATCGATAAAATAAGAGGCCTAAATAGTGGTGCAGATGATTATATGACAAAACCCTTTAGTCCAGCAGAATTATTGGTTCGAGTGAAAACACATATTAATCGTTATGAAAGACTCTATAAAAAGACATCAATAACCGATAAGACAGATGTATTTAATGTGGGTGGTATTGAAGTAGACCCAGATTCAAGAAGGGTTTATGTCAATAATCAAGAAGTGGTGATGACGACCAAAGAATTTGATCTGTTGGTATTCTTGATGAAAAATCCTGACCATGTTTTTTCTAAATCTCAACTATATGACCGCATATGGGGAGAAGAGGATTTTGGTGAGAATGCCACAGTTGCTGTCCATATTCAAAAGATCAGAAAGAAAATTGAAAAAAATCCTTCTGATCCCAAATATATTGATACAATTTATGGTGCTGGCTATAGATTTAATAAAAACGTATAAAGCTTCTCGAAAGAGAAGTTTTTTAGATGAGCAGTTTTAGTACACGACTGGGTCTGCCAGCTTTACCTATGATTCTCTTACCCACAACTTCAATGTAGCCTGCAAGTTCAAGCTTTTCGATGATTCTGTTCATGCTTCTTAGTGAATTACCGAACTCCTTAGATAGTTCCTGACTGGTAAAGGTATCTTTTTTATAGAGATCCATGATGGACTTCAGTTGATAAATATTATTAACGCTGATACCTGTTGCTTCTGAGATGCTTTTGAAGTTGTAGTCTGACATCCTATCTTCTTTTTGATCAAGAGGAGTAACTCTGTCCATTTTATTTTTATCATAGACCACAAAACATTGATTACCTCCCATCTTTATGGCCTTGTTTTTACCTAAATAGGCATTTGACTTTGCCTCTCTAGCTGTCATACCAAAGCCGATTCCCATGGAAATGGTATGATTGGTTCTTCTTTTGACCTTATTAAGTATGGGAAGTTCTCTAAGGTTTTTGGTCTCATACTCAAGTATCTTTCTTGTAGTAAAGAGCATATAGGATTTTTCATTTTCTACAACAGCCGCTTGTATCGATTGGGCAAACTTGTAGATTTCCTCAGTAATCTTAGTCTTCATCAGCATAATACCGTAGTCATTTTCTAAATCTAAATCATAGTCATTACCTAGATCATGTTCCACAGATATAACGACAATTTGATTGATGCTCATGGTCTGCGTTTTTATTTTTTCTAGCAGGGCATGAATTTTATTGACAATAGACACCCTATTAGGTGTTAAAAGCATAGAAGGTACATGGTCTTCTTGTAGCATCTTATAAACAGTAGAAATACCTGTGATGGCAGTTGTCTGACTTAAGATGTGTTGCTTTTTATGAAAATCATAGAGGTTTTTAATAAGGTGATTGGACAATGTGTTGATATTGGATGTATAGAGGGTGAAATCGTCAGGTGAAAAACCAAAACCCCTGTAGATTTCATTAACAGTTGCTATATCATAAGAATCTATGGTGATGTTTTTTACATTAAGGTATTTTTTAAGCGTTGCTTCTAAAAGGATTCTTTGTAGTTGACTCTCATCGTTTTCAAGATAAACCCATGGTAATTTAGAGTGCATATTATGGTTGATGATTTCATATGGGAACTTACCAGTAAATATGATACCCTCAAAATCTTCAAAGTGCTCCTTGATGTAACTGATGGTCGTGTTGATCTGACTCATGTTATGCATCTTGATGGGATGACCTTCTATAAAGTTAAACTTTTTTTTCAAGACTTCTTGTATACGTTCGATGTTATCTTCGTGTCCTACTATACCAATCTTCATAATGACCTCCTGATATTATCCTAAAAGATATTCGGATTAAAGTCAAATTAAAGACACTATACGGCGCATTGCTTTAATGATAGCCTAAATGTAGATGGATTATATTAAATTATTAAGAGGAGGCAGTAATATGGTTAAATATGTAGCGGAACCTTTTAAGATTAAAATGGTTGAACCGTTAAAGATGACAACAAGAGAAGAAAGAGAAGAAAAACTAAAGGCAGCTAACTACAATGTGTTTGGTTTGGATTCAGATGATGTTTATATTGATTGTTTAACAGATTCAGGTACTGGTGCTATGAGTGATACTCAATGGGCTGGTATGATGGCTGGTGACGAGTCTTATGCAGGTGCAAGAGGCTATAGAAAATTAATGAAGGCTGTTAAAGATATCTTCGGTTATGAGTTTGGTCAACCAGTTCACCAGGGTAGAGCTGCTGAGCAAGTATTATTACCAAGTTATTTAAAAAAGGGTCAAAAATGTGTTTCTAACATGCACTTTGACACAACTAGAGGTCATGTAGGTTTATTAGGTGCTAAGGCAATTGATATTGTTGTGCCAGAAGCTAAAGATACTTCTACATACTTACCATTTAAAGGCAACATGGATACTAAAAGATTAGAAGCTTACATCAATGAAGTTGGTGCAGATCAAATCGGTGTTATCATCATGACGATCACTAACAACTCTGCTGGTGGTCAACCTGTATCTATGGAAAACTTAAGAACAACTAAGGCTATTGCTGATAAGCATGGTATCCCTATGATTATTGATGCTGCAAGATATGCTGAAAATGCTCACTTCATCAGAGAGCGTGAAGAAGGTTATCAAGATAAAGAAATCATCGATATCGTAAGAGAAATGTTCTCATATGCTGAAGCCTTTACTATGTCGGCTAAAAAAGATGCTATTGTAAACATGGGTGGTTTAATTGGTGTTAAAGACTCTGAAGAATTATACATCAAGGTAAAAGGTTTAACAATCCCTTACGAAGGTTTCGTAACTTATGGTGGTTTAGCAGGTAGAGACTTAGAAGCTTTATCTATTGGTTTATATGAAGGTCTTGACAAAGACTACTTAAAATACAGAGTTGGTCAAATTGAATACTTAGGTGGTAGATTAAAAGAGTTAGGCGTTCCATTCCAATACCCAGTTGGTGGTCACGCAGTATTCTTAGATGCTAAAGCATTGTTACCTCATATTCCATACTACCAATTCCCAGGTCAGGCCCTAGCATGTGAGTTATACCTAGAAGCAGGTATTAGAGCATGTGATATTGGTTCTTACTTACTTGACTTAGATCCTGAGACAGGTGAGCAGTTAGAATCAGAAATGGAATTTACTAGACTTGCGATTCCAAGAAGAGTTTATACACAGGCACACTTTGATGTTATTGCTGAAGCACTTAAGAATATTAAGGAAAGAGCAAGTGAAATCAAAGGTTATGAAATTACATGGCAAGCACCTGTATTAAGACACTTTACTGCAAAACTAAAGCCTATTGAATAGGAATGATGTCCTCATATTATATGGGGACTTATTTTTTTTGTAATAAAACTCACATACTTTTCATACATTTGGGGCATATAGTGTATGTATGGAGGACAGAACTATGAAAAAATTATGTGTTTTATTGTTAAGCGTCGTATTATCTATCAGTTTACTAGGCATGAGTTCGGATGTCATTGAAGTATTCATCGATGGACAAGAAGTAGAATTTGATGTGGTTCCAGAAATAAAAAATCAAAGAACCATGGTGCCCTTAAAGCTTATTTTTGACAAGCTTGAAATGACAGTTGAGTGGGATGGCATCTTAAGAAAGGTGACGGCAAGTAAAGAAGGACTTACAATTGAACTGACAATCGATTCTTCTATTGCCTATGTAAATGACACTATGGTAATGCTCGATTCACCAGCTTATATCAAAGACAGCAGGACCATGGTGCCTCTAGCTTTTGTTGCAGAAGCAACAGGTGCAGTTGTTACATGGAATGACTCTACCCGTGATGTTTATATCTCTAGTTTAACTTATCCTCTTGTAGATACTGGATTAGAAAGACTTTTTACAGACGTAAGTAAGGTTTCTTGGCTTTCGGAAGATTCCAGTTTTTATGGACAAGACGGCCATTATGAAGGCAATCAGCCATCTTATATAGACAATGGTGATGGCACCGTATTAGACACGGTTACAGGTCTTATGTGGCAACAGACCATGGACGAAAAAATGTCCTTTGATCAAGCCCTTATATATGCAAATGAAAGCAAGTTGGGTGGCTATTCTGACTGGCGCTTACCATCTATAAAGGAACTCTTTTCACTGATCCTCTTTACGGGTATGTCCGGTGGGGAAGTGGCTAAAGAGCTCTATATTGATACTGATTATTTTGATCAACCGCTAGGTGATACAAGTATTGGCGAAAGAGACATAGATGCTCAAACCTGGTCAGGTACTGAGTATGTAGGAAAGACCATGCAAAATGATGATACAGCATTTGGTGTAAACTTCATAGATGGACGTATCAAGGGTTATCCTAAATATGATCCTAGACTTAAGAGTGACAAACTCATGTATGTCCGTTTGGTTAGGGGCAATGAATCATATGGTCAAAATCAATTGATTAACAATGGCGATGGTAGTGTCAGTGATTTGTCTACCGGCCTTATGTGGCAAATAAGTGATGATGGGATTACAAGAGATTGGGAAGAGGCCTTAGAATATGCGGAATCTCTAAAACTCGCAGGTCATGAGGACTGGAGACTACCGAATATTAAGGAACTGCAAAGTATTGTGGATTACACAAAAAGTGTTGAGACTTCAGGGTCACCTGCTATCGACGGTATGTTTACATTAACACAAATTATGGATCCGGAGGGGCAAAAAAACTATGGGTATTATTGGTCAAGTACCACCCACCAAGATGGTATGAATACAGCATCGAGTGCTTCTTATGTCGCATTTGGTAAAGCTCAGGGCATGATGCGTGGTGAACTTTTAGATGTTCATGGGGCTGGTGCAGTAAGAAGTGACCCTAAATCAGGAAATGCAAGTGACTATCCTTCTTATTTGGGGCCACAAGGTGATTTAAGATATCTCTATAATTATGTGATTGCAGTTAGAGACATAGACTAAAAAAACTCCGAATTTAAGGAAGTCCTTATTCATTCACTAATTAAACTAAATTTTAATCATTATTATCCTCAAAGCAGTACTTGCTTAAATCAAAATTTTAAGTAAAGATTTCAAAGATTCTTGAGATTCAAGTTTATCTATGATCACGAGTAAATTTAAGCGATCTTAGATGCCTAGTACAATCTATATATCCAACTTCTATGTATTCTGAACAGCATATATTTGTAATCACACATAACACATTTTAAAATTTCTGATAAAATAAATCAAAATGGTGTAACAAAATGTGATATTAAACTGTTTTATATAGTGAAGGAGGATATTTTGGATTAACTCACAGATTGGATATAGGCAAAACCTAAAAAATGAAAACTAATTTAAAAAATGATATATAAGAGTTGCATAAAATAATTGCTAGTTATCCACAGGCAAATTATAAGATTACCAAGCTATAAACATAAAAAAAGACATTAAAATAAGAAGGATGCAGTTTGATCCTTTTAGATTATGAGATTAAAGTTCTTATGGCAAGTGGTCCTTTGGCAAGCTTACTATGATAGAGAATAAGAAATGCTACAAGTTGAGCTATACCGGCTAATAACACATTCGCCTGAAGTGTCATAGTGTTTCTAACTTTAGAATCATTAAGATTAATGAATGATTTTAACTGGTGAATTGTTCTTTCGCTAACGGTACGGATTTTATATAGTTCAATCCATTCCTCGCTATCTCTACTCATAGCAGAGTAAAAACGATAGTTATGGTTAATGGTGATGTTTTTGATTCTACCATGAGGAGCATCAGTACATGGATTATCACAATCAAGAAAGATGTGATTGACACCTTTAATCATCTTTTTGGTTCTTTTGGGACAAATATATTGTGCTCTATCGGCTCTGTTACTAGCATATATAAAACCTGTAAATTTCATGGGAAGTTCAGGATTATAAGGGCACATTGGTAAACCATTAGAAATACTTGGTTGTGGCAAATTAGAAGAGTTTCTTGGATTAAGTGGTATTATAGGCATAATTTTTCGATTGTGTAGATAGGCATAATTATCATCTGCATCAAATGCGGAATCACCAAGAAAGTAGTCGTAATTATGTGTTGGATGTAAATGAAAATAAGTTTCTAGACTTGGTATGAGTGATTTAGAATCGTATAAATCTTTGATTTCTTTTGGCGAGAGATCTTCTACTAAGTCGTTGTTTGAATTAATAAAGTTAATGTCTCGGATTAATCCAAAACCGTTAGTTGAAATAATTGATTTTCTATAGTAACCAAAATGACCATTTAGGTATGTGAATTTTGCATCAGGATTGGCAGCACTTGTTTTAGGCATTCTACTTTGGGCGTGTTTTTCAGGGTCAAATTTCTCATTTGGATATACTTTTGCAAAGGTCTTGGATGCCTTGAGAAGCTGTTGGTAGAATTTAGGATTGTTTTCCTTAACATAGAGCTCAAATCCAGTTATATCAGTAACCAGAATATTAGCTAATTTTTTATCAGTAGAATGAGCATATATATCAGTATAATCAACAAGATGATGAAACATATCATTAATATGATCATAAAACTGCAGTTTAAAACGTGTAAATCTAGATTTATGGGGTGTTCTAGGAAATCTTAAAAAGTCTCTGAACTCATGAGACATACGAATAAAGTGAAGCAAAAGAGTAGTCGAAGAGATACCAATTAAATCAGCGATAAGTATAGCTTTAATCATACCTTCAAGTGGAAATGTACGCTCTCTACCTAGATGGTGATAGTAGTCTTGATAAAAAGACAGAGGAATTAAACTCTTGAGATCGATAAAGGACTCAAATAAATCGAACAGGACAAATTCGTGAGATAATGTCAGTTCATTTATTTCTTTATCAAGCTCAAAAATAGTAATTTGATTAGCGAGATTTAGCATTATTTTTCTCCTTTCTGTGGTATGTGCATTATGTTGGAGTTATGCACAGGTTTGTAATATATTTATACCCAAATTGGAGAAAAATATGCTATTTCAATAGACGGGAATAGAGTATTTACAAGTGTTGTAGCGTATTTTGCAACAACCTATTAAAAAATGATATGAGAAGGAGAAAATAATGAAAAAAATAATTTCTTTTATTTTAATTCTAACATTAATTATGTAAAACACGGTTATTTATGCACATGCAGATCAAAAGCCGCTCATTGATACACCAAATGTTGAACTAGTAAAAAATACGTCATACGAAGTAAATGGCGTAATATATGGTACGTTAGTATACGAGATTGAGAATGAACTTTATACCTATGAAATTCAAAACGAAAAGGGACAAAGAGTGATTACTATGTCTAATGAAAAAGGTGTAAAAGAAAAAGCGACATTTGATGAAAAATCCTCTAAAGTTTATAATGAAGATAATGAAGTGATTGCAACTTTCAATATGGATACAAAAGAAGTTACTTCAAAGAGTGGAGGAACTACATACTCAGAAAATCCTATCTATGGTTCTTCTGGCGATTACAATCAATTAATATCCATTGTAGATGGTGACGTAAGATTTACTGAAAAAGTCCTCAATGCGGTTGAAAGTGGAACTGTAGGATATGCAACAGGATTAATCTTAAAAGTTTTGTTAACAAATCCATATACAGGTATAGTAGTTGGTGGTGTAGTAGGGTTAATGTATGCATTTTTAAGATATAATCCTCAACCGTACGCATATTTTTCAAGATGGAAATATGAAAATGATGATATTCCAAGATACTATAAGTATGTCCAAATATGGTACTGGAACCCAAGTCACGACTCTTATGCTGCTACAAATGTTTATTATACTTCGGAATGGTAAAGGAAGAATAGGGAATTATGGTTATTATTAGCATCGTAGCTATTGTATCGTCGCTTATAATTTATAAACGAATCATTGAGGAAAAACGGTTAAACATAGTTGGAGTAATGTGGGCCACTTATTTTGGTTATGCCTGTGTAGTAATATTTAAGCAACACCAAATTGGTAAAATTTACTTTAATTATGTTGATGTATTGATCTTTGCATTAATGCAAAACATAATATTATCTTTATATCTAAT
The DNA here is from genome assembly GCF_022496765.1 of Acidaminobacter sp. JC074. Taxonomy (GTDB): domain Bacteria; phylum Bacillota; class Clostridia; order Peptostreptococcales; family Acidaminobacteraceae; genus JABXKX01. The sequence goes on from NZ_VANV01000010.1 coordinate 50,533, forward strand.
ATATTCTCAATCGATTGAGAATACGGCTTTACAAGCAAAAATGTATGTTATCATAACTTGTCTCAGTCCTATTGCGATGTACTTCATTAGCAAGTTTATTTAAATATTCAAGTGAGTTTATAAGCAAAACATTTTCCTTTAAATTGCCTAGTTTTTACCTAGGCAATTTTATTAGTTATGAGGCTCTCTATAGTTCAGGTTATGAACGTCTTAGACATGAACGTCACTAATTCAAATCTATATCTTTTTACGGGGCAATTTGCCCCGTTTAAATCAAAAGCCATTACTGCAGATGGAGTAATGGCTCTTGCTGATACAGCTCATAAGCTTGTAGTATAGCTGCATGTGAATGAGCTAATGCTCTTAAACTACTTAAGAGAAGTTCTGTAATTATGAAGAAAAGGGGTGAGGTTTTAGGATTTTGCAAAAGTTGCCTGAGTGGCATCTTTGCAGATAAGCTTCAGGATTTCACCAAAGCTGAGTTCTCTCGAAGATGGAACACAGGTCTGAATCTGAAATACTAGAAGCTCAGCTGTAAGATAAAGTGGAAAGCAAAAAAACTTGTTCTCGTCTTGCGTGGGGACTACCCTTCAGGGTATCCGCCCTAAAAAATATGCAATACATCACGTAAATATCAATTTCACCTACATATATTAATTAAGTTTTACCCTATATTACAAGTGAGAGTTTTTCTTGTTTATATAATTGCTTCTGGATTGTAATTTAGCTTCTTATAGAAATATGATTGCATATGTCCAGTCAGAACGGTTGCTACGATGGTTCCTATACCAAATGGGCCACCCAGTAAGAGACCTATGATAAAAGTTGACGATTCAACGACAAGTTTCATTTTGCCAACACTGGTATGAGTTTTCTTCATTACTGCAAAGGTAAATGAATCTTTTGGACCTGCACCAAGCCCTATGCTGACAGTCAAACTTACACCTAGTGAAAATACTATAACACCCATGATGCAGGCTAATAATTGAAGTATGAGATTGTTTGGTAAACTTGGTACTATTTTATTGAGTATATCTATATATAGTCCTATAAGAAACATATCCAGAACAGTAGTTATGCCTGGTTTAACGCCTAGAAATAGGGCAACAATGATAAGTAGAAAACCAGCACACTGAACAACCAAGCCCAGTGATAGACCTGTAAGTTCACTTACGCCAGTTGTTAATGTCCACCAAGGATTTAAACCGAGTTCTGCCTTCATCATCATAACAATACCAGTAGAAGTAATAAGCATTGCCAACATTGTTTCAAGGATACGTCTTTTAAGTGATTTCATAATCATGTCCTCCTAGGGTCATTGTAACCTACTTGTTTAAATAACTAAAACGAATTATAATTATGATATGTATAACTAAAAGTTATGGAGGTTCTATGAGTTTAGTCAAGTATGAAGTCTTTAAAGTCGTGTCAGAAACCATGAGCTTTTCAAAAGCATCCGTGCTATTAAATATGAGTCAAGCTGCAGTCAGTAAATCTATAAAAACCTTAGAAGAGGAGTTTGGTGGCGACTTGTTTATCAGACACAAACAAGGTGTTGAATTGTCTAGATTTGGAGAAAGGGTCAGACCAGAAATTTTGGCTGTTTTAAGTCAGAATAGGAGGTTAGAGAATCTAGTAAACACCTACAACAATCTTCAGACAGGTAAGTTAATCATAGGCAGTTTTACTTCTGCTTCAGCCTTACTTTTACCTGATCTTATTAAAAGATATGCTATGGAATATCCCAATATACAGATTTTCATCAAAGAAGGTCACTATTATGAAATACAGAAATGGCTTGAAGATGGCATTATTGATATTGGTCTTTTGATAGAAGAATTCTTAGAAGAGCATGAGCGTATCTTTTTATTTACTGACAGAGTCAAACTGATTGCTCCTAAGAAGTATAAGTTACCCAAAGAAGTGTCTATTAAGGTTATCGAAGAGTATCCTTTTATTATCTCTGAGCACTATCCAAACCCATACATGAGTAGAATTTTTAAGAAGTACAATGTGAAGCCTAATACAAGATATATTGTTAAGACCAATCAAACCATACTTGCTTTTATTGAGAAAGGTTTGGGGATAGCCCTGCTTCCAGAATCATCTCTTTTAAAGTATGAAACCGATTTTGACATCATAACTCTTAAGGAAACCATACCCAGAAAGATTTATCTAGCTACAAAGAAAAATAATTTAGAAATTCCTATGATAAAGGCTTTTTGGAACATTAATTTGGAAAATTAATTTTATGACAAATTGTAGTGGTACCTAACACTCTGTATAATGATAGTATACAGTTTGGAGGCTTATGAGGATATTAAACTACATTCTTGGTGCAGGCATAGTCGAAAATATGAAACTCAGTGATGAAGCTAGACTGAAAGTTTTGAATGGTTCTATTTTTGTTGCGGCCTTTAACATACTTATTTATGATATTATGTTCTATTTCTTTGCACGGGATCTGGCATTTGAAATGTCTTGGGTCAGAAACCTATGTGCTTTGATTATCGTGTCAGCTTGGTTTTTAAATAAGAAAGGCACAACCAAATACAGCATTCACATCTTATTAATCTTCAGTATGATATCGGTCTTTTATGTGACCTATTTTTATTTAGGTCCGGATTATGGCTTTCAAAAGTTCTTTATTACTTTTTCTGTTTTTCCTTTTGTATATTTTAGCAGAGATAAAACAGCCCAAAGGTTTATATATGCAATATCAAATCTTCTGGTCTATTTTTACTTAGAAGTGGCTTCTTATGGTCATGTATTTACGCCTGATTTTAGGTATTACAATGCTTCTATAGCCAGCTTTTTTAACCATTCTAATATCGTTATTGGCTTTATAGCAGTTGTACTTGCCTTATACATGTATGAATACATCATTGGAAGAGATGAATCAGCCTTAAAGTCAGCTCTTGAAAAGGCATCCTATCATGCAGAGTATGACTTCCTAACCGATACTTTAAATAGACGTGTGCTTTCTGAATATATGAGAAGTAATTTTACTAACAAGCTTTCGGTAATCATGTGGGATGTTGATGATTTTAAGTTGATCAATGATGTTTATGGTCACGCAGTAGGTGATGATGTTTTGGTTGCCATCTGCCAGATTGTAAAAGAAGAACTTCCGACAAGAGCTAAGTTTTCTAGATGGGGTGGAGAAGAGTTTCTAATTCTTTTAGAAGACCACCATTATGACCACGTTGTTAGTTTGGCAGAAAGAATTAGAATCAAGGTGTCACAAGCGGATATACTTAAAACCAATAAGGTGACCATCAGTATTGGTGTCACAAGCAAAAGACATGATGACAGCTTTAAGACACTTTTAGGTCGAGTTGATGAGCTTATGTACTTGGCTAAAGCAAATGGTAAGAATATAGTAAGAGAGTCCATATAGGACTCTCTATTTTAATCACATAATTCAATAAGTTGATCAATTAGGCTGCCAACATAGGCAACAGCCTTTTGAACAGGCGCATCACTAGATAAATCCATTCCTGCGACTTTTAAAAGATCAAGTGGCTTAAGTTTACCACCAGTTCTAAGCATTTCTAGCCATCTGTCAATAGCGGCTTGGCCTTCTTCAAAAATCATTTCTGATACAGCCGTAGAAGCTGTAAGACCTGCTGAATAGGTATAAGGGTATAGGCCCATATAGTAGTGAGGCTGTCTCATCCATGTCATACCTGCATGGTCATCGACTTCTACAGAATCTCCCCAGAAGCCTCTGATAACTTCTAGCTTGGTATCGCATAATAGTTTTGCTGTAAGCGGCGTGCCAGCTTCAGCGAAGTCATAAACCTTTCTTTGGTAGGCAGCTTCTAGTAAGTGGGTTACAAAATTATGATAGTAGGTACCCATAAACTGAAGAATAACCCATTTCTTAAGTTGCTTGTCGTCGTTATTAGCAAGCAGATACCTGCCGAGTAACATTTCGTTCATGGTTGAAGGTGCCTCTACAGTGTATCTAGATGGTCTTGTATTTAAGAAAACTTGTTCTTTATTAGCCAAGTAGAAGTGACCTGCATGACCCAGTTCGTGTGTTAAAGTAAAGGCATCTCTCATATTGTCTTGGAAGGTCATAAAGACATATGGATGAGCTGCATAAGGTGATGCACAGAAAGCACCCGTACGTTTACCAATGTTATCTGCATAGTCTATCCATCTTTCGTCAAAAGCACGATTCATGATAGAAAGGTATTCCTCACCCATAATCTCAAGAGATTTAAGAACGACTTCTTTAGCTTCATCAAAAGTTGCAGATGGATTGTATGATGTATCCATTGGTGCTTTTAAGTCATAGAAGTTGACCTTATCTAAGTTGAGTTCTTTTTTTAGTAAGTCTGCAAACTTTCTCATATGAGGTGCAAGTTCATTGTAGATGACATCGATTTGACGATGATACATTTCTTTTGTAACCTTTTGCTCCTCTAAAAGCATATCTGTTACAGATTCATAACCACGTAGTTTAGATAGGGTTACTTGCTTTTTAACTTCTGTTGCATATACAGAAGCATATGTATTCTTGTATTGCTCAAGTGTCTTGTTAAATGATTCATAAGCATTTTTTCTAAGTACAGGATCATCACTGAATTCGTACTTGCCTTCAAATAAGGCAAATGAATTTGGAAGGATCTTGCCTTTCGAATCCTTGATATCATCAAACTGCATATCAGCAGCCTTAGAAATTGAATATGTTGTAAAAGGTGCTTCAGTTACTTCGCCTAAAGCAGCTAAAAGCTCTTCTGCATCATCTGATAACTTATACTTACTTTTTTCATAGAGTTCCTCAATAAAAGGTCTGTATGTTTCTAATTTAGGTTCTTCTTTAAAGAATGTATCATATTTGTCTTTGCCGATAGATGAGATTTCATTATCAAAGAAGGTAATGTCAGCTTGTATTTTAGTTGCAGCACTTGAAAATGTCATTGCCAATTCTTGATTAGATGTGTCTGTGGCATCTACACTTTGTTTTAAGCCTGTAAAGGTACCTAAGGCACTTAGTTTAACAATCAACTTTTCTAAGTCAACAATGCCTTGATAAAGTATTTCAGGACTCTCTAAAAGCTTACCCTTATAAGCCAAAAGCTTTTCTGTATCCTCCTCAGCTTCTTTCAATGTCTGATAAAAAGCTTCATTTGATTTAAATAATGCGTCGGTATCCCAAGTCATTTTTTCTGGTACTTGGTTTCTTTTTAATCTTTCAGTCATTTTTGCTCCTTTCTTTTCCCCATTTAATTTTGACAGAAAAAAAGCATTTAGACAATCGAAATGAATAAAAAGGACATTTATTTAATATTTTGCGAATGTTCAGATAGTTCCTGTCACTTTACTGACACATAAGCATGTTATATTGGTTTGGTGAGTTAGGAGGAAATATGGCTTTTTTTAGAAGAAATGGACTGGTAATAATTGCACTAACACTAGGGTTAACAGCTTGCAGCTCTCAGGAAGCAAAAACAGAGATTCAAGCATATGAAGTGAGTCTAAATGGAGAAAGCATTGGCTATAGTGTGGGTAAAGTAGATGAATCATGGATAGAAAATAACACGGACGAAGACATAAGGCTTGAGCTTGAACAAACCCCTATTTTAGAGGATGTACAGACACTTGAAATGGAAAAACTCCTAAGTAAGATCGAAGATAAATATGAGACACTTCTACTGGAGAATATAGAAGAGGTCATAGAGCTCAGTATAGGTGAAAGATCATGGATCTTAGGCAGTGAAGAAGAAGCTTGCCAGGTTATCAAGTCATCCATTGAAACACTTTTGGACAAGGATGTAGAAGCCGTTGTGGCTATAAGAGATGGTAAGATAGAAGTTTCTTATCTTTTACAGGACCAATCTGTCAAAAGCGTTGAAATTATAGAACCTATGACTGCATCAGTGGATTTAACCGACAGGGAAGACGTTCTGCCAGTTGAACAAGCCATTGATGAGATTACAAAGAAAACTGAGAAACCTAAAATGTATGAAGTTCAAGCAGGTGATGTACCTGGAACAATTGCTCAGGATCATGAAATGTCTTTAAAGTCACTTTATGAGATGAATCCAGACTTAGAAGGTCGTGATGCTTATGTTCAAATAGGAGAAGAGCTGATAGTCACAGTGCCAGAACCAGAGATGACCATAAGGACTGTAGAAACAATCACCTATGATGAAGTGATTGAAAAAGGTTATACTTATCAAAACGATGACAGTCTTTATGTGGGCACTTATAAGACCATTTCCTATGGCTCTAATGGTTCTGTGAAAGTGACAGCTGAAGTTGAAAAATTAGATGGCAAGGAAGTTGGGCGCGAAATTGTCGATGAAAGCATCATGGTAAGTCCAGTAAATGCAATAATTGCATCTGGAACGAAAGCCCTTCCTGAAAAAGGTGCTTTAGGTACTTTTATTAGCCCTCTTGAGAACTATGTCTTGACATCAGAATTTGGTCCCCGCTGGAATGCCCAGCACAGAGGTATTGATATGGCAGCCAATACTGGTACCAGTATAAGGGCATCCGATGGTGGTACTGTTACATATGCAGGCTGGTGGGGATCTTACGGCTACTTGGTAGAGATTGATCATGGCAATGGCTTTAAAACAAGATATGGTCATAACAGCAAAATACTTGTGGTAGTCGGACAGGTTGTTTCTCAATATGAGCAGGTTGCCTTAGTTGGTTCTACAGGTAATTCAACTGGACCTCACTTGCATTTTGAAATTATGATCAATGATATTCCAGTAGATCCATATCTTTATATGGAATAATGATTTTTCGTTTCAAGTCTGGGTATATATAAGTTGGTTTTTATATATAATGGAGGATGCGATGAAAAAACATATTAAAGGAAATGTACACTGGGTAGGTAAAATCGACTGGGAACTAAGGAAGTTTCATGGAGAAGAGTTGTCAACACACAATGGTTCAAGCTACAATTCATACTTGATTCAAGAAGAGAAAACTGTACTAATTGATACGGTATGGTCTCCTTTTGCAGACGAGTTTGTTAAAAATCTTGAAAGCGAAATAGATTTAAATGCCATTGATTATATTGTCATCAATCATGGGGAAAATGATCATTCAGGTGCCCTTCAGAGATTGATGGAAAAAATTCCAGACACACCAATCTACTGTTCAAAGAATGCCATTGGATCTCTTAATGGTCAATACCATCAAGAATGGAACTTAAATGTGGTAAAGACAGGTGATACACTGGATATTGGTAATGGCAAGCAGCTTGTTTTCGTTGAGATGCGTATGCTTCACTGGCCAGACTCTATGGCAACCTATATGACAGGCGATAATATTTTGTTCTCTAATGATGCCTTTGGTCAGCACTATGCCAGCGAGTATCTATTTAATGACCTTGTGGACCAATGTGATTTGTATACTGAGGCCATGAAATACTATGCCAATATACTCAATCCTTTTTCTATGATTTTAAAGAGAAAACTTGATGAAATCATAGGTATGAACTTGGCAATTGATATCATTGCAACATCACACGGTATCATCTGGCGTGATAATCCACTTCAAATTGTTTCAAAGTACCAGGACTGGTGTGAAGCTTATCAAGAAAATCAAATAACCATTATTTATGACACCATGTGGAATGGCACCAAACGTATGGCTGAAAAAATCGCAGAAGGTATTCAGCTAGAAGATTCTGAGGTTGAGGTTAAGCTTTATAATATATCTAAAACTGATGATAATGACCTGGCTTTAGAAGTCTTTAAATCCAAAGCCATAGTTGTAGGTTCTCCAACTGTATCTAACAGTGTATTAAGATCACTCGTAGGCTTTTTACACTATATGCATGAACTTAAGTTTAAGAATAAAAAAGCAACAGCATTTGGTTGCTTCGGTTGGTCTGGTGAATCACCTAAAGTTCTAAAAGGTATGTTAGAAGACGCTGGCTTTGAAACCATAGGTGAACCTTTAGGTATCAACTGGAATATGACCAGTGAACAAGAGAAGGAAGTTGTTACTTTCGGTCAGGATTTTGTAAAAAATTTAAAAGGATAATGTTTTCCTAAATGACTTGCCATGCACTTGTTGACAAGCCGAGAAGATTGTTATATTATCTTACAGGTGTCAAAAAGGAGGCGCATATGGATAAAGTATTGAAAACATTCGGTTTATGGTCATTTGTAGCTCTAGTCTTAACGACTCTTATAACATTTTCTAGTTATGGATTTGCTTCTGAACCAGAAACCTTTTCTGACTATGAAATGAAAATGAACGAGCTTGAAATTCAAATGATAAAAGAAAATATCCAACTATGGAAATAGTTAACTGAAAGAGATTTGAAATTATTCAAATCTCTTTTTTATTTTGTTTTTTTAGGGGTATATGGTCTATTGAGGTGAATTATGTTAAACGAAAACAGATACAGGGAAATAGAGGAAATACAGACGAGTAATGGGATTGTTGTTTATAAGGCATTTGATCTGAATTATGACAGATACGTAGCATATAAAACATTAGATACCTATAGCAACCATCATGCTGAGGAGTTGCTATTAAGAGAGTATAAGAATATATCCAACTTTGATGATGACAGAGTCATCAACTTAGTTGAATTCAAACAAGGGGCGGAACTCGCCTTAATAACTGAGTTTGTCGAGGGTGAAAACCTCAGTAACTTGATTCAGAGAGGGCACTTGCACCTTAAGGAAAAAGTAGAAATCGCTAAAAAGATAATAGAAGCCTTGTCGGTTATTCATGCTTATCATTTGATTCATAAAGATATCAATCCATCTAATATTATTTGGAATGGTATATCTAAAAAAGCGGTAATCATTGACTTTAACCTTTCTATTAGATCCAACAGTCAAAAGGTCTCTTTTGCTCAACCCAAACATCTGCAGGGGACACTGCCTTATGTATCACCTGAGCAAACAGGAAGAATGAATAGAACCATAGACTATAGAAGTGATATTTATTCTCTTGGCATTACATTATATGAGTTATTTGCCTCTGAAAGACCTTTTGTACAAGAGGATTATTTATCTTTGATTCATGCGCATTTGGCCATAAAACCTCAACCACTTGCAGAAAAGATAGAGTATTTTCCAAAGAACTTATCTGATATAGTTGATAAAATGCTTTCTAAAAATGTCAACGAAAGATACCAATCTTTAAATGGTATCTTATATGATTTAGACAATTATAGGTCAGCTGACTTTGCTCTAGCTTCCTTTGACCGCTTTGAAACCTTGATACTACCTGATAAGGTTTACGGTAGAGACAATGACTTGTCAAAACTGAAAGCTTATTGGCAGGCATGCAGACAAGCCGGTAAGAAGATGGTGTTTGTATCTGGAAAATCAGGTATCGGTAAAACAACATTTATTAAGGAACTTTATCATACTGTGTCCTTAGACAAGGGTTATTTTTTAAGTGGCAAGTTTACCCAGGCTTCTCAGGATTCCTACCATGTCATCAGGTCAATTATGTTGGAGTATCTAAATGTTCTTCTGATGGAAAAAGATGAATACATTGAAGCTTGGAAGAAACATTTTAATAAGTCAAATATCAGTGTTTTACTTTCACTTGTGCCTGAACTTGGCCTTTTATTAGAAGAAGAAGAACAAACTTTTTCAGATAACTTCGATGAGAATCGTAACAGATACATTGCAGGTTTGGTCCAATTTTTTAAGAGTATTAGTCATAAAGAACATCCTGTTGTCATTTTTTTAGATGACTTGCAATGGATGGACTATTCAAGTCGCATAATTTTAGAAGAAATTTTGTCGTCTGATGAGATCAAGTATATGATGCTTGTTGGTGCTTACCGACAGGAGGATATTGATAAGTCTCATATATTGCAGCTATTTATGGAAAAGTTATCTACTTATGAAGCAATTGAATTAGGTAGACTGGACTACAAACATATAAACGAAATATTACTTGATGCCTTTTCTCACAGCAAAGATGGCATTGTAGATGCAGTATATAGAAAGTCTGTAGGTAATCCTTTTTACATCAAACAGCTTTTATACAGGATGTATGAGGAAAAGTGTATCTATTATGAGGACACTTGGCATTATGATTTGTCCTGTGTCAAAAAAGTCAGTGTCAGTGAAAATGTAGCGGAGCTTTTGAAAGAGAAAATGCTTAGCTTTGATTTGTTTAAACAGCAAATTCTCTTTGCCTCTGCTTGTATTGGTTATGAGTTTGATATACGTGTTCTGGCTAATCTTTTGGTTGTCTCTGAAGATGAACTTATGAGGCAGTTAGACTTTTTAGAACAAGAAGATATGATTGTCTCTCTGAGTCGTTATATTTATGTTTATACCCATGATCAAATTCATTTTGCTGCCTATCAGCTTGGAGATAAGGTGCCAGTCCACATAAAAATAGCAAAGCTCTTACATTCAAAGTCACTAGGTGATGTGATGACGGTGGCAAGTCATTTATCAGTTGCAATGAAACAGGGCATTAAACCAGATTTTACTGAGTTAAAAGATGTTCTTTTAAGTGCGTCTGACAAGGCAATGAATCAAATGATGTATGCTAATGCAATTTTCTATTATGAATATATGCTTGAAAAAGTTTTTGTACAGTATTCCAAGAAGATTGTAATTTTAAATAATTTGGTTAAACTTTATTATCAAGTAGGTGATTTTGAAAAACTCGATAAAACCATTCTACTAGCTAAAAAGGTAGTTGAGTCTCCGTATGATTTGGTGGATGTCTATACCCTAGAAATCAACTCTTATCTGGATCGTCAAATGCAGGACAAGGGCGTCCATACGACCATACAAGCACTTAATGATTTTGGTATAAAACTTTCAATAGATGTCACCATGAAAGATTATCAAGATGCCATGGCTGGCCTTATGAAAAAATTGGATAACCGGTCAATTGAGTCACTCTTATATCTGCCACTAATGAAAAACAAGTCCAAGATGAAGGAAATGACCTTGCTAGCTGGTATGATTCCACTTCTTTTTAACTTAGCACCACAAATTCTCCTTTTGGTGATTATCAAGATGTTAGAGATTTCTTTAGATTATGGTAACTGTCCAGAAAGTGCTTTTGGTTACAGTTTCTTTGGTACCATTGTTTCAGGTTCCATGGGCATGATTAAAGAAGGTGTTGCCTATGGTCAGCTGGCTTTAGATCTTGTAAAGAAGCTTAAGGTGCCGTTTGAAATACCAAAAGTCAATATGGTTGTGGGCCAGCATATCATGTATCTTTCTACACATTTTAACAAGAGTTTGGAACTGTTAGAAGAAGGCTATAACTTGGGTGTAGAGTATGGAGATTATGCCTATGCAGGCTACTCGGGCCATGCCTATTGTAACCTATCATTTATAGCTGGTAGGCAGCTTTTCAAGCTAAGGGATCGATTTGAAATATACACTTCTTCACTTTTACAAATGAATCAAGGCAATGTATGTTTGTTCCAATATATCTATCAGGAAGCCATTAACAAGCTCATAGACCTAGACGATGAGTCCCTTGCTTTTAAGGATATATTTGATGAAAGTATCCTAGTTGCTGATATGGAAAAGAATCACCATGTGACAGGTTTATTGGTCTACCATTTTTCGAAAATGTATATTGCCTATATATTTAAAAATTATGAACTGGCTTTTACACATGCAAAGGCTTTAGGTGCATGTCTTGAAGGTGGCACCGGCTTGATCCATGTCTACCTTTATTATGAGTATATGGCTTTAATAAGGTTAAAATTGTTTGGCAGTGCGCCAGATAATTTAGAAGCTGTTGATGAATGTATAAACAAGTTAAGCGGCCTAAAGACGCATTTGAACTTCAGGCATAGACTGCTCATTTTATCAGCTGAAAGAAAAGCGGTTGTCGGTGACGAAACAGCCATCAATGATTATGAGGCGGCTCTAAAGGAAGTTGTTTCATACCGGTACATCAATGATGAAGCTATCTATAGAGAAAGACTCTCTGAATACTATCAAAGCATTGAACACTTTGAGCTGTCGTCTTATTACTTAAATACAGCCTATAAGGCCTACAACAGGTGGGGAGCAGTTGCTAAGGCCAAAAAACTCATTCATACCGAAGGATTTAAGTCCAATGTAACCACCATTAACAACAGTGTTTCTTCAGACATATCCAGTCGAATGGATATGCAGTCTATTTTAAAACTCAATCAGTTTATAGCCAAGGAAATCAACTTGGCATCACTGATGAAAAACACCTTGTATGTACTTCTAGAAAATGCAGGTGCAACAAAGGCTATTTTGATATCTTATGAAAATGAGACGCGGGTAGCTTCAATTGATACGGACTTTGACTATAAAATGAGCTCGGATGGGGATGTCACCTTACCAACCAAGGTTATAAACTATGTGTTGAAGAGTAAAAAGATTGTCAGACTGGGTCAGGTTGCCCATGATGACTTATTTAAAAATGATGATTACTTGGTAAAAAACAATATACAGTCACTTTTAGTTTATCCATTGATTGTGCAAAATGAAGTGAATGGTATGGTCATTCTCGAAAATGACATGGTAGAGGAAGTCTTCTCTAAAGAGAGGACAGAGTTCTTGTCCATATTATCTTCTCAAATAGCGGTTTCACTCCAAAATGCCATCCACTACAATCAATTAGAAGCGCTTGTGTCTGAAAGAACCAAAGACCTAATTGAAAAAAACAAAGAGCTAGAGCTCTTAAATCAAAAGCTCAAGCACATGTCTGTTACAGATGGTTTGACTGGCCTTACTAATAGAAGAAGCTTAGACGAAGCCCTATTAAACGAGTACGACCGTTTTATCAGGTATCAGGAAGACTTTTCTATCATGATAATGGATGTAGACAGGTTTAAACTAGTCAACGATGTTCATGGTCATTTGGTAGGAGACAGGATTCTTAAACGTATTGCCAATGTACTTATGAATGTGACAAGGGCTGTAGATATAGTAGGCAGGTGGGGTGGTGAGGAGTTTTTAGTCATATGCCCAAACACCGACCTGAACGAAGCACGTCAAGTTGCTGAAAAGATAAGGTCTTATATCGCTTCATTAAAGTTTGTGGATGTTGGCCAGGTAACTTGCAGTATTGGTGTTTCAAGTATCTCCAACCATATGGCTATTAAAGATTTGGTAAAGGATGCAGACGATAAACTTTATCAATCTAAATCGAACGGAAGAAATAGAGTCACTTAGAAATAGGTGACTTTTTTTTAGAATCTGAGTGAAGGATAAATCATGATGTGGTATCATGTGGGTAGGGGGTCTAAATGATAACAATACATGAAGTACTTAAACTAAAAAGATTCAACTCATTTCGCCTTGTTGCTGGAGCTGGTGGCCTAGAAAGAATGGTTTCAAAAGGCGGTTTTATAGACCATGAAACAGCTGAGGAAATGAGGACACTCGCTTACAAGGGTGAAATGATTTTTTCAAACTTACCTATGATAAAAGATCAACCTGAAAAAATAGCAGGATTTGTTGAGGCTTTGATTCAAGCGCAGACATCTTGTTTTGCAATAAAAACCAAGATCTTTAATGAAATACCTGAAGATGCCATACAAATAGCCAATAAACACAACTACCCATTGTTCTTGTTTGATGACACATATATAGAAGAACTTATTTTAGATATAGACGGGCTTGTAAATACACACAAGTACCTGCAAAAGCAAGTGGATATTTTAGATAAAATCATGTCCAATACCTTAGCACCTCATAATGTAAGGTTTGAAGCTTATGAACTTAACAGGTCCTTTAAGGAACATCATCTTGTTTGCATGATTAAGCCTAAGGCAAAGTCTCAATTGAGGCTGGATATTAGGTCTTGTCAAAAACTTTTAGATAAGGAACATGCTTTGTTTCCTTGGAAAGATGGCTATCTCTTAATTGTCAGTAAACATACAGATGAAATAAAGTTAGAACCCATACTTGAACTTTTAAAGTTAAATCAAAACTATACCATGGGTTTTTCTGATGTGATGAATGATTTAACTCAGTTAGGATATGCACTCAATCAAGCCCTTACATCTTTAAAGTTTGCTTGTTATAAAGATAAATCAAAAGTCCATTATGGCGATATTGGTGTTTTCCAAGTTTTATTGCCTTTACTGGATCAACCAGTTGTTTCCGATTATTATAGAAAGATGATCCAAACACTTGAGTCTTACGATGAAAAATACCAATCGGGTTTATTAGAAACAGCCATTGCCTACATCAATGGTGACGGTGATATAAAAAAGGCATCTGATATCTTGTATCAGCATCAAAATACCATAAGGTATCGAGTGAGAAAGATCAAAGATCTTCTAAACCTAGAAAGACTAGAAGGCATGCAGTATGAGAGTTTAGCCATGGCTGTTCATCTACATGAACTCAATATGAATAGAGAAAAGTTTAACCTATTGTAATTTTTGAAAAGCAATAGGCTTTTTTTTGTATTTATAGAAAAGGTTTTTCTTGAGCTTAGGCTATATAATAGTCTTGAGGTGGTTGTATGAAGAATATAAAATATGAAGCATTTTTAATAGCAGTTGTTGCTATGTGGGGACTTTCTTTTGGTCTAACAAAACCCTTGCTTGCTAACTTAGGGGTTTTTAATTTTTTAACCATTCGATTCATTGGAGGCGGTCTGTCGTTGATGTTATTACTAATGGTAACCAAAAGGTTTAATCCTAATAAATCACTTATAAAAGCAGCTGTGACATCTGGATTTTTATTATTCGCTATGTATTATTGTCATATGGAAGGCCTTAAGTATACAAGTGTTGCTAAAAACGCTTTTATCGTTGGCTCAACTGTGATTTTTATTCCAGCTGTTGTTTATATTAGAACAAGAGTTAAAACAGATAGATTAACTTGGTTTCAGACCATCATAGCTATTTTAGGTCTGGCTTTGATTACATTGAATGATTTTTCGAGTTTGAATAGGGGTGATTTTATCACCTTAATAGGAACCATTATTTTTGCTGTTTATACAGTATCCATAGAACACAATGTAAAGAAGTATGATACAGATGTATTTACTGCAGTCCAGTTGACTACAGTAGGCGTTTTTTCGAGTATCTTTATGTTTGCTTTCGAGACACCTAACTTTGATTTTACTGGCTCTGAGTGGTTGACCTTGGCATTTTTGTCACTGGTTTTGACAGGTGCATTTTTCTATTTCTTAAACATCATTCAAGGCAAGTTGTCTTCTTCAACGGTGACTTTAATATTTACTTTAGAACCATTCTTTGCTGTTATTTTTGCATGGATGCTTTTAAAAGAGGCCATTACCATGCATGTGGTTACAGGTGGTATTTTGATCATATTAAGTGTGTCTCTACCTTATCTTATGCCTAAAAGGAAGGTTGGTGAAATCAGTGGTTGAAAAAATTTCCTTTGAAATTAAAGAGATGAAGCTAGGCACAAATGTGCCTATTGTAAAACATATATATGAGTCAAGCATGCACCAGGATTCAAGAGAACATCCTCTTGTTCAACTTTGTCAGGCCATGACCAAACTCTATCCAGTAAACATGAAAGTTGACCTTAAAGATCAAGAAAAAGCATATGTAACAATGGCTTTTGACAATGATTTAGAAGAAAAGAAAGTAAGGCAATTAAGTAAGAGGTTTCAATCCTCTACAGAACAACTTTTAAAGGCCAAATTAATAAGAATTTATGAAAAGTATCCTCAGTGATACTTTTTTTGTACAATTTTTTGGCTCGATTGTGCAAAGCCATAAATGAAATCTTCCTGTATTATTTTTTACAAGAGAGGTGACCAAATGAAACCATGTTTAGTAGTAATGGCTGCTGGTATAGGCAGCAGATATGGCGGTTTAAAACAAATGGATCCAGTAGGACCCTGTGGTGAATGGATTATCGAGTATTCCATTTATGATGCCATACAAGCCGGATTTGAAAAAGTTATTTTTATCATCAGTCAATCGATAGAGGATGATTTTAAAGATATAGTTGGTAGAAAGCTTAAGGGAAAAATAGATATTGAGTATGTTGTTCAAGCTTTAGATGATGTACCTGTAGATATACCAGAAGGCAGAGTAAAACCTTGGGGAACAGCCCATGCGATTTACGCAGCAAGAAATCTTATTAAGGGCCCGTTTGCAGTCATCAATGCAGATGACTTCTATGGCAGAGATGCTTATGTAAAAGTGTTTAATCACCTATCTGATCATGACAACTTTTCACTCATCGGTTATGAGTTAAAAAATACTCTAACTGAAAATGGATCGGTTGCAAGAGGCGTATGTCAAGTTGAAAAAGGCAAGTTAATGACTATCGTTGAAAGAACACGTATAGAAAAAGCAAGCAAGGGTACGGTTTATGTAGAAGAAAACGTCACTTATGACATAGATGATTCATCCATTGTTTCTATGAATCTTTGGGGTTTCACAGAAAGACTTTTAGATGAAATAAACCTTGGTTTAAAAGACTTCTTAGTTAAGAACATGTCTATGAATCCTCTTAAATGTGAATATTTTTTACCTTATGTTGTAGATGCAATGATAAAAGAAAATAAAATTCAAGTAGATGTGATTAAAACGGATGAAAAGTGGTTTGGTGTTACTTATGCAGCAGATAAACCTTTTGTACAAGGCTCAATTGAGAGTTTGGTAGAAAAGGGTGTATATCCAAGAAATCTTTGGGAGGGATAAGTTTGAGAACAGATATAAAGGAGATATGTAGTAAGTTCAGTTTTGAAGGTCACTTCAAATCTGCTGTGGCTTATGGCGACGGACATATCAATGATACATACAAGGTAACTTATTTGGATGAGTTTGAAAATGAAAATATCTACATACTTCAAAGAGTTAACCATACCATATTTACAGAGACTGAAGTTCTAATGGAAAACATTGAAGTTGTGACATCTTATTTATCAGACATTGTTAAAGATGAAATGCAAGATGACTATCAAGTTTTAACACTTGTTAGGACTTTAGATAATCAGGCCTATTTTAAAAGTGAATTGGGTGAATTCTTTAGAGCATATATCTTTGTAAAAGATTCTATTGGTTATACTTTCACAGAAAATGTAGACCTCTTGTATGAAGCAGGAAAAGCCTTTGGTGAGTTTCAAAAGCTCTTAAAAGATTTTCCGGCAGATCGACTGGGTGAGACCATTAAGGATTTTCATCATACACCAATCAGATATGAGAAGTTTGAGAAAATTGTAAAAGACAACCCTGAAGGACTCAATCAGTCATGTTTAGATGAAATCAAATTTGTAAGAGAGAGAGTTGGCATTTTAAGTTTGATTACAGATGGCTTGGCTTCTAAGGCAATACCGCTTAGAGTCACCCACAATGATACCAAGTTAAACAATGTACTCATGGATGTAGAGACCCACAAAGGCTTGTGCGTTATTGATTTAGATACCGTTATGCCAGGTAGTGCGCTATATGATTTTGGTGATGCTATTAGGTCATGTGGTTCTACAGTTGCTGAAGATGAGGAAGATTTAGATAAGTTAGATTTCAACATGGAAAGATTTGAGGCTTTTTCTAAAGGCTTTCTATCTGTCTTGAAAGATGACTTTACAAGTAGAGAAATAGAACTACTGCCTATGGCAGCTATCTTGATGACCTTAGAGTGTGGCATTAGGTTTATAACGGACTACCTAGAAGGCGATGTCTACTTTAAGGTGCATAAGGAAAAACATAATCTAATCAGAGCAAAGAACCAATTTAGATTTGTTGAAGTTATGGAGGAGCGTTTAGAGGCAATGCAATCAGTTGTGTCTGAATGTTGCAAATAAAACATTTAAGGGGGATGAAAAATGTTTAAAAAAATGATAGCAATAACAATTGTCTTACTGATGTTAGCGGGCATGTTTGTAGGCTGTGCTAAAGAAGAGGCGAAAGATCAAGGGCCAGTAACACTTGAGTTTGCACTTTGGAACAAGGATCAAGAACCAGTCATGCAAGAGATAATAAAGGTCTTTGAAGAAAAAAATCCAGATATTAAGGTCAATGTTCAGTTAACACCTTATAAGCAGTACTGGACTAAAATGGAAACAGCTGCAACAGCTTCTTCTATGCCGGATGTCTTTTGGATGAATGGTCCTAGATTTATCAACTACGCTAAAAATGGCATGTTGATGTCTTTAGACCAAAGAATCAAATCATCTGATATTGATTTATCAAAGTACCCACAAGGTTTATTAGATTTATATACCTATAATGATCAGTTATATGGTATCGCTAAAGACTGGGATACGACAGCACTTTGGTACAACAAGGAGTTATTTGACAATGCTGGACTGGATTATCCAAGCAACGACTGGACTTGGGATGATATGATGGCAGCCGCTGAAAAGCTTACGGATGCAGACAATGGTATATATGGTACTGCTGCTGTTACAGGAGACAATCAGACTGGTTTATACAACACAATTGCAGCTGCAGGTGGTTATGTCTTATCAGATGATAGAAAATCTTCTGGATATGGCCAAGCTGAAACCGTTAAAGGTATACAAGTTTGGATGGATATGTTAGATAGTGGTGTATCACCTACAATTGAGCAGTTAACAGATACTTCTGAAAACGATATGTTTACTTCAGGAAAAGTTGCCATGTTATTTGGAGCATCGTGGAATGTAAAACCTTTCATGGAAAATGAAATGGTAAAGGACAAGCTTGATCTTGTAATGCTACCAACAATTAAGGATAAGGGTGCAGTTATTCACGGTTTAATCAACGCAGTGGCTGCAGATACCAAACACCCTGAAGAAGCTTGGAAGTTGGTAGAATTTTTAGCTAGTAAGGAAGCCAGTGATATCTGGGCGAAGTCTGGTGTTGTTATTCCATCACATGCAGATTCATTAGAGCTCTGGGTAAACTCTTATCCTGATATCAACCTACAGGCTTATGTAGATATGTTACCATATGCAAAAATGTATCCATCTGCAGAATCTAGTATGTGGGCAGACGCACAAGGCGATATTTTAAAGCAGATTTGGAATGGCCAAATTTCTGTAGAAGATGGTGCTAAAGAGATTGATACTAAAATGAATGAATTATTAGGTAAGTAATATTGTGTGGCTCTTATGAGCCACACTTCATAAAGAAGGAGGCTTATCAGTATGGTAGATACTGTAGTCACAAATAAGAAACCTCGTAAAAAGCGATTAAAGTCAGAGCATATGTGGGCATACTTGCTTATTCTGCCAACTGTATTAGGTCTTGCAATTTTTTATGTAGGGGCATTTTTTCAAAATGTATTTTATTCTTTTACCAACTTAGGATCATTTGGAAACTGGAACTTTATAGGATTTGATAACTATGTGAGAATATTTTCTGATCCAGAAGTTGCTAAAACATTATCTAATACCTTTAAATATGTTGTACTATCAGTACCACTGACAATATTTATTTCAATAGTACTTGCAGTACTTTTAAATTCTAAAATAAAGGGCATTGGTATCTATAGAACCCTTTACTTCCTACCAGCTGTTACCATGCCAGCTGCCATTGCAATGGTATGGAAATGGTTGTTTAATGGTAGTCACGGTCTTATTAATATTTTATTAGGAAGCTTTGGCATAGATGGTCCATCTTGGATTGCAGATCCTAGATTTGCCATGATTGCCTTGGTTATCGTATCAGTTTGGATGGGCGTCGGTTTCAATATGATCATCCTTTTAGCTGGACTACAAGGCATACCGAAGTCATATTACGAAGCCGCATCCATAGATGGTGCAACACCGGTTCATCAATTTTTCAAGATTACACTGCCGCTCTTATCACCTTCGATATTCTTTGTTATGATCATGTCTTTGATAAAGGCCTTCCAGGTGTTTGATTTGATCTTCTTGATGATCGGTACATCCAGTCTGGCCATTGATGAAACAAAGTCAATTGTTTACTTATTCTATAAGTATGCATTCGAGTGGCATGACAAGGGTTATGCAGCAGCTATTTCAATTGTTATCTTTGTCATTATTATGCTTGTGACAGTTGTACAGCTTAAGCTACAAAAGAAATGGGTAAACTATTAGGAGGGGATATGGAAGTAGGCGTAAAGAAGCAATCGATTTTCAAAAAAGCAAAAAACAACCGCTATAAGACCTATACGCATGTCTTTTTAATAGCTGGTTTATTGATTACCATTACACCTTTTATCTGGATGGTTTTGACTTCTCTTAAAACCTTAGGAGAGTCAACCATGGTGCCACCAACCATTTTCCCAGAAAAGGCCCAGTGGTCAAACTATGCAGATGTACAACAGACACTGCCATTTATGAAATTCTATATCAACACCTTCTTATATACATTTATAAGAACCATTGGCCAGATTATCTTTTGTTCAATGGCAGGTTATGCTTTTGCAAGGTTGGAATTTCCATTTAAGAATATTATATTTGTCGTCATGTTATCGATTCTTATGATACCAGGGCAAACATTTCTTTTACCACAGTTCATGATAATCGCTAAGTTAAAATTAACCAATACAATCACAGCTTTGGTTCTTCCAGGTTTATTCTCTGCATTCGGTACCTTCTTGATGAAGCAGTTTTTTATGCAGATACCTAAAGAACTAGAGGAAGCGGCAATACTGGATGGCTGTAATCACTTCCAAATATATTCTAGAATCATGATGCCAATCGTAAAGCCAGGTCTTACGGCTCTTGCCATCACCTGTATTCTGGATTCATGGAACCAATTGATGTGGCCTTTAATTGTTAACACTTCGGTAGATAAGATGACTTTATCTGCAGGTCTTGCATCTTTAAAGGGCGAGCACTTTGTCAATTATCCACTTAATATGGCAGGTTCAGTACTTGCAGTATTACCAATGATCGTTATATTTATTATTTTCCAAAAGCAGTTTATAGAAGGCTTAAGCCATACAGGCAGCAAGGGTTAGGAGGCAAAATGTCAAAAGTAAAAATTGCAGTAATAGGTGCAGGAGATAGAGGCAAAGACAGGTATGGTGCATATGGTCATAGCCATAAGGACACTGTTGAGTTCGTTGCTGTTGCAGAGCCAAATCCATTAAAAAGAGAAGATTTTGTCAACCAGCATCATATCTCACCAGAAAATGTATTTAGTTCATGGGAAGAGTTATTAGCAGTAGATAAACTAGCAGATGGCATCATCATAGCAACTCAAGATGATATGCACTTCGAACCGACTAAGTTGGCTCTTGAAAAAGGTTATGATGTTCTTTTAGAAAAGCCCATGTCAAATGATTTAAAAGAAACGGTTCAACTAGGAGAGCTTGCCAAGAAGTTCGACAATACATTTATGATTTGTCATGTCTTAAGATATACACCTTTCTTTGCCAAGATAAAATCCCTTATTGAAGAGGGTGTCATTGGTGAAGTCATGAGTGTTCAACATAATGAAAACATCGCTTATTACCATATGGCCCACAGTTTTGTAAGAGGCAATTGGAGAAACTCTGATGAATCTAGTCCAATCATTTTAGCCAAGTCTTGTCATGATATGGACATCGTTTTATGGCTGGTGGGTCAGCGTTGTAAGAAAATATCATCTTTTGGCAGTCTAAGCCATTTTAAAGCAGACAATCAACCTGAAGGTGCGTCTGATAGATGTTTATCATGTGGTGTTGAAGAAACATGTCCTTACAGTGCCAAGAAGCTCTATTATAAAAGACTTGGGACATGGCCAACAACAGTTGTAACAGATATTCAAACAGAAGTGGCCTTAACTGAGGCTTTAGAAAATGGTCCATACGGCAGATGCGCTTATAAGTGTGACAACAATGTCTGTGATCATCAGGTAACGATCATGGAGTTTGAAAAGGGCATCACAGCTACATTTAACTTAAGTGCTTTTACTGAAGAGCAAAATAGAACTTTGAAGATAATGGGGACTAAGGGAGAAATCAGAGGCATAGACACGAAAAACCAAATTGAAGTACGTCTTTTTGGTAATGAAGACTATACACTTATCGAACCTGAAGTTTTAACAGGCGGTCATAATGGTGGTGATACAGGTATTATGAATGACTTTGTCAGTCTTTTAAAGGGACAAGAAGGAAAGGCTCTAACATCTGCAGATGTCTCTGTTGAAAGTCATGTCATGGCTTTTGCTGCAGAACATTCAAGATTAAGTGGCAAGTCTGTTGATATCAAGTCATTCTATGATGAAATGGTTTAGGTGATCTATGATATTAGTTACAGGTGGCTTAGGTTATATAGGCAGTCATACAGTTGTTGAAATGGTCGAAAAGAATGAAGAACTCATCATCTTAGATAACCTATCTAATTCCAAACTTCAGGTACTTGATAAAATCCATTCAATTACAGAAAAAAGACCGGCATTTTACCAAGGAGATATTAGAGACCCTGACATACTTGAAAAAATATTTTCAAATCATGCTGTAGAAGCAGTTATACATTTTGCTGGTTTGAAGGCAGTGGGTGAGTCTGTTAATAAACCTATTTACTATTATGACAATAACATTACCGGTACTTTAGAAGTATTAAAGGTCATGAAAAAATACGGGTGTAAGAAGATGGTTTTCTCATCTTCAGCTACCGTTTATGGCAATAATCCACAAGTGCCTTTTAGAGAAGACTATGATTTATCAACAACCAATCCTTATGGTGCAAGCAAACGAATGATTGAAGATATTTTAAGAGACGTTTATACAGCAGACCCAGAGTGGTCCATAACGCTTTTAAGATATTTCAATCCAATTGGTGCCCATAAAAGTGGTTTGATTGGTGAAGATCCAAATGATATTCCCAATAATCTCTTACCTTATGTATCCAAGGTGGCTACAGGCGAGCTGGATTGTCTGTGTGTTTTTGGAGATGATTACAAGACGCTTGATGGTACAGGTGTTAGAGACTATATCCATGTTGTTGACCTAGCACGAGGTCATCTTAAGGCCCTTGATTATGTGAGAAATAACGCTGGTGCAGAGGCCATAAATCTCGGCACTGGCAATGGTTATTCAGTTTTACAGGTAGTTAAAGCTTATGAAAAGGCCTCTGAGAGGTCAGTAAACTATAAGATTACATCTAGAAGACCAGGTGACATCGCTTCTTGTTATGCCTGTGTTGAGAAAGCTAATAGACTGCTTGACTGGCATGCCAAGTATGACCTTAATCAAATGTGTGAAGATGCATGGCGATTTGCCTATAATGAAAATGAGAAAAAGTAAGCATTGCTTACTTTTTTTAGTGGTTGTTATCTATCAAACTCTTTACAGAGTTTGCATATTCAGACAGGGTCATGCCTGTAACGTTTTTAAAGATTCTAGAAAAATAATGAATAGAGTTGTAACCTAAAATGGCTGAAATCTCAGTAAAGTTATGGTTGTTTTCTCTAATAAGAACCTTGGCTTCTTTGATTTTAAGATGCTTGAAGTACTCCATAATACTGACATTCATATTTTCCTTGAAAAGCTTTTGAAGTGATGATTTAGAAAGTAGTGTCTGCCTGCTTATGTCATCAAGTGAAAGACTCTTATGAAGATTGTCTTTAAGAAAATTAATGATAATGTTGACCTTTTCTTCTTGAACATACTCTCTAATATCTGGAGAAGTCCTAGTGACCAGCTTCAAGTTATTTTCATTTCTGATAAGTTCGATTAACAAAAGTTCCAAATAGAGTTTAATCAACTGCTCTGAACCGAACTTACCTTTTTCTCTTCTTTGATACTTCTTCAAACTAGGATCAGCAAGATTGGAAGAGTAGGCATGTTTGGCTTCTTTTACTATTGTTCCTAAATGGACCTTTAAAGGGTTTTCTAAGGTGATAACCTTATTCTCCAAATGACTCATAGCATCAGAAAGACAGTTGAAGGCGATGACGACTAGGTTTGGCGCAACTTTGCCATCTGCACGAACAGTATGCCATTCATTGGGTTTATGAAAAATAATTTCTCCTTGTTTTAAAATAAACCTTCGATCATCTGCCATGACTTGAACCTGGCCCTTGTCAACGTAAAGAAACTCCCAAAAGTTGTGTTTTTCACCTTCAAATATATAGTTTTTAGAGTACTCGAAATAATGTACAGTCACAAGATGGTCTACATCAATGACAGTATCAAATTCCAGTAAATGAAAATCGTCTATTTTTCTATCCATAATATATCTCCTAAACAAAGTATACTTGATTCAGAGTAAGAATTAAAAGTAGAAAGTCTATAAATATGATATTGTGCAAAATATATATGAAAAAGTTAAAAGGTGAAGCTCAGCTTCACCTAGGTTTCTTTGTATTTGCTATAGACTTGTTCAATGGTTTCTCTTGCACTGAAGAATGCATCAACGACATCTGGATCGAAGTGACTGCCTTTAGATTCTAAAATAATCTTATAAGATTTCTCAAGTGAGAAAGCATCTTTATAAGGTCTTTTAGAAGTAAGCGCATCAAAGACATCTGCCAAAGCAGAAATTCTTGCTGATAGTGGAATATCCTGACCGCTTATTGCATTCGGATAGCCACGGCCATCAAATTTTTCTTGGTGACATAAGGCTATTTCTGCAGCCATTTCAAAGTAGTCTAAGTTATATTGTTCAAATCTGTCATGTATCTTTCTAAGGACCACCGAACCTTCATAAGCATGAGTTTTCATGATTTCAAACTCCTCATCAGTGAGCTTACCAGGCTTAAGAAGTATATGGTCCGGTACTGATATTTTACCGATATCATGCATAGGTGCAGTCAATTTGATGTTGGTCATAAAATCATTATCGATAAGATCTTTATACTTATCATTAGATTTTAGCTCATTTGCAATGATTTGTGCATATGATGACATTCTAATGAGGTGAAGCCTTGTTTCAGGATCTCTTGATTCAGCTAAATCAGCAAGTCCATCTGTAACAATTGCCAATAGGTCTCTAAATAAGAGTGACTTATAAAAGGCAAATGAGATGGTTGAAGATAGTGTCTCTAAAAAGCTTAGAGATGAATCGTCAAAGCCCGCTTTGTTTTCCAACTGAGCATAACCTAAATAAGCATCGTTAATTGAAATTGGCACAACAATCAAATTGTCACTCAGTTTTTCTATACTAGTATATGTATGTAACTGGTCAACATGTTCTTCGTCTAATTGATCATCTGTTATGCTGAGTTTAGAAATAACATTGGCACTGCTTTTATAGACAATTGTCATGTTGTCATAAGCAGCAAATGGTTTAAAGGATTCTTTTACATAAGTCATAATCTTATAAATAGAATCTTCAGCTAAGATTTTACTCTCGATATCTCTAATGGTAGACAAGGAATCAGCCAGATGGTTAAAGCCATCAAATAGCTCTTTAAACTCATCTTCTCTATTTCTATGTAAGCGTCTCTTGAATTGACCTCTACCCATATCTTTAAAAACTGTTTGAATTTCATCAAGTGGTTGTTTAAAATCTCTTTGCATCATATACATCATAAAGAAGAATATGAGTACAGCAATAGAAATAGAGCTTATCTGAATGATGTTACTCTGTACACGTTTTCTAGACGCTTCATCCCGACAAATCTTTGTTAAGTAATCTGAGTTTCTAATCAGTTGAAGATTAAGTTCTTCAAAATGATCAAGCTCTTCTTGGTACTTATCTATATCCTGCAAGTTTTCAGCCCTTAAAAGCCAGTCTATTGTTTGTTTGGCTTCCTGCCACTCAAGTTTTGAGGTATTGAGTGCATCATCAAAGACGACTAGGAATTCATCTCTAAATTTAAGCCTGACAATTCTTCCGTCTAAGGGATATTCCTTATCCTCAAAGGCTTGTAACATAAAATCTACTGCGCCAGAGTATTCTGTAATGGCATCTGTATTTTCACTCAGCTTTTCATTAAAACGCTCTGGATTTGCAAGTGCAATTTCGCCAGTATTAATGGTTGAAAATGTCACACGTTCTACTAAAAGTTTTTGCTTAGAGAGCAGTTCAGTGAGTACTAGATGTTGTCTTTGAGTATCTACAGCAACAAAAGCCCCTATAACAGTTGCTAATAGTGCCAAAAAGACCATGGCATAGATGCTGAGCATTTTTCCTTTAATTGTTTTCATATGTTCACCTACTTTCTATTTAATAATACTATAAAAGTATAGATAATTGTAGAACAAAGCTATTTTATTTATACACATGAAAAAGCAGGCTTACTCAAGAATAAGGCTTTTACTTATACAGCATAAGTAGACGAGATAGCTCGTGTAACTTAAGTTACCGATTAGAAAAAGGCTCTTGGGATAAAATATAGAAAAAAGGAGGCACTATGATAGAGAAAGTACATCAATATAATTTAGGGAATGAAAAAGTTGTAGAAAAATTAATAATGGAAGAGGACGTCAATGTGATTCATATGATCTTTAACAAGGGTGAAGGCCTACCAGAGCATTTTGCCAATGCCTATGTGCAAATGATTGTTATGAGAGGGACTTTATCCATTCAATTAGATGACCAGGACAATCATAAATACCAAAAGGGGACCATCCTTCAAATACCTTTTAAGACAAAGATGAATGTAAGGAATCAAGATGATGAAACGCTTGAGTTAATGGTTGTTAAAGTCTTTACAGAACAAATGAAATAGGGGCATGAGCCCCTAGTGATTAGGCAGTGTAATCTTAAAATGCACACCTTTTTTTTCGTCTAAAACAAGTTCAATGTGACCACCCAGTTGCTGATGAATGGTATTGTAGACAATGTGTAAACCTAGTCCTGTAGAACCAATGGCACGTTTTGTAGTAAAAAACGGTTGAAAGACCTTATCTGCGTTTTCACTAGAGATACCGCAGCCATTGTCTAGATAATCCAAGTAAATATTGTTTTCATCAAAGGAAGAGATGATTTCTATTTGACCAGTTTTGTCGTAAAAACCATGGGTGATGGAGTTGTTGATCAGATTGGTCATCACCTGGGCAAGACCACCCGGTATGGTTGTAATTTCTAGTTCAGGATCCATTTCGCATGTGATTTCAATGTTTTTAAGATTATAAGACTGTAAAATGGAATGTGATATATAGTCTATAAAACTTTTGAGTTTTATTTTCTTTGTCTTTTCAATGTTTTTATCAGCAGCCAGAAGCTTAAAATTATTCACCAGTGTTGATGAGCGTTTAAGATTATCTGATATTATGACAGATGAATCTTTCATAAGTTTAAGATTCTTTACCAAATCACTTTTTCTCAGCTGACTAGTGTCTAGTTTCTTGGTCGTTGAATCGATGACATTTTCAAGATAAGAGTTGGTGGTAATACTGACACCAATGGGTGTGTTGATTTCGTGTGCCACACCTGCTACAAGTTCGCCTAAAGAAGCGAGCTTTTCTTTTTCAATCAACTGTTTTTGTGTAGACTTTAGTTTTTCTAAAGATGATTCCAGCTGTAAGTTGATGTTTTGAATATGCTCAGTCCTGATGTCAACGATTTTATTTAGGTTGTGGTTGACCTTCATAATATAGTTGATGATGGCACCGAGAGCCAAAGAAAAAATAGCGCCGACAATTAAAATGGTGTAAAAGAAGACTGACTTCTTGTTGAGGCCTTCTTTGGGTTCAATGGAGATGACCCAATGTCCATTTGGTACCTGTACGGTGGTTGCAATAACATTTGGTGTAAAGTCTCTATGATTACTGTAGATGATACTTTCGCTATCATCTATATTATTGACTTGTCTTATTTCAATAAAATGCTGATCAGCAAGTCCCTCGATTCCAGCACTGTCTAAAAGGGCTTGATAACGTATGATAACAGAAAGCTGTCCCCAATAGACATTTTTATCCTCACTTGATAAAAAGACAGGCATCCTGTTGATCAAGTGAACACCACCTTCTACCAGCTCAATAGGACCCACCAACATGCTGATATTCTCATTTTTAACCTTGAGGATCTGTTCTTTTTGGCCTTCGATGGTGGCTAAATCCACACCAATACCGGATTCATTACCTTCAAGGGGATGAGAAAAGGCGATGGTTGTATCTTTGATGGCTACTAGGTGGCTGACAATGTTGTTGTTGGGATCTAACACCTTAGATACATAATTACTAAAGTCCTCTTGGTTAAGATTAGGATAGGTCTTTATAAAAGATACAACCCCTTCAGCACCACCGATACTGTAGTTAAGGGCCGTGTTGATTCTAGAAACCAAGATTTCTTCTCTGCTTTTTATTTTATTTTTTTCTTCTTCAAGATTGTTTCTGCTTTCAAAAAAAGCGACAAGGGCAAATAATGAAAATATAAACAAGGCTATGAAGAAACTTAAAAGTATCCTTTTTGTATGTCTTTTCATAATGGCTCACTTTCATTCTATTTTCCTTATACCCTGAATGAAAACTTATCATTCAAAGATTCAGACTATTACATCTATTACTGAAACTTATAATCATTAAGTTTTTTTAATGATAAGTTTTTTAAAAAAGTGACTTCAATCACATTTTTTTTTGAGATGATGATTTATACTTGCCTTGAAATCAAGAAGGAGAGGTTACTATGTGGGATAAGTTTAATAAGGGAAAATGGCAAGAAGCCATTGATGTTAGAGATTTTATTCAAGTTAATTATAAACCATATGATGGTGATGCATCATTTTTAGAAGGAAAAACAGAAAAGACTCAAGTATTATGGGATGAAGCAGAAGCGTTGATTCATGAGGAAATAAAGAAAGGCATTATCGATATTGAAACATCTTGCTTTTCTGGCATCAATAACTTCAAGCCAGGTTATTTAGACAAGGACAATGAAGTTATCGTTGGTTACCAAACTGACGCACCTTTAAAGAGAATCATGAACCCATACGGTGGTTTCAGAATGGTTGAAAACTCATTGAAGGCTTATGGTTATGAAATGGACCATTTCATGAAAGAACAATTTAAAGAGTTTAGAAAGACACATAATGAAGGTGTGTTTGATGCTTATACAGATGAAATGAAAACAGCTAGATCAGCTGGTCTTCTAACTGGTTTACCAGATGCATATGGTCGTGGAAGAATTATTGGCGACTACAGAAGAATAGCACTTTATGGTATCGACAGATTAATAGAAGAAAAGAAAAGTGATCTAGCGTCTATTGATGGATTTGATGAGTCAATTATTCGTTTAAGAGAAGAAGTTTCAAGTCAAATCAGGGCACTTAATGATATGAAAGAGATGGCAAAATCATATGGTTTTGATATTTCAAAACCAGCAGCTGATGCAAAAGAGGCTGTACAGTTTTTCTACTTTGGTTATTTAGCGGCAGTTAAAGAAAACAATGGTGCTGCCATGTCATTAGGTAGATCAACGGCATTTTTAGATATATACATTGAAAGAGATTTAGAAGCAGGTATTTTAACTGAGAAGACTGCTCAGGAATTAATTGATCAACTTGTTATCAAGTTGAGAATGGTAAGACATTTAAGAACACCAGAGTACAACGATTTATTTGCAGGTGATCCAAACTGGGTAACAGAAGCTATTGGTGGTATCGGTCTTGATGGTAGACACCATGTGACGAAAACTGCTTATAGATTCCTACACACATTAAAGACATTAAGTCCAGCACCAGAACCAAATATGACAGTTTTATGGGCAGATAAGCTACCTGAAAACTTTAAGAAGTATTGTGCAGATATGTCTATGCATACGGGTGCTATCCAATACGAAAACGATGACTTAATGAGACCACTTTATGGTGATGATTATGGTATCGCGTGTTGTGTATCTGCTATGGCAGTTGGTAAGCAGATGCAGTTCTTTGGGGCTAGAACAAATCTTGCAAAAGGTCTACTTTACGCAATTAATGGCGGCCACGACGAGTTGAAAATGGACAAGTCAGGTAATCCACTAAAGGTATTTGACTGCATCAAGACCAATACTTCTGAAGTGCTTAACTACGATGAAGTAATGACTCAATATGACATCGTATTAGAAAAGCTGGCTAAGCTTTATGTAGAGACAATGAATACCATTCACTATATGCATGATAAGTACGCTTATGAAGCTGGTCAAATGGCGCTACATAACACAGATGTTTTAAGAACTATGGCCTTTGGTGTTGCGGGTGTATCACTGGTTGCGGATTCATTAAGTGCAATTAAATACGCAAGTGTTAAGCCAATTAGAAATGAAGCGGGGGTAACAGTTGATTTTGATATTACGGGTGATTTTCCTAAGTATGGTAACGATGATGATCGTGTGGATCAAATCGCAGTGGACTTGGTTACAAAGTTTAGCGAGGCGCTAAAGAAACATCCAACTTATAGAAATGCTGAGCATACTTTATCAGTACTGACGATTACATCAAATGTTGTATATGGTAAGAAAACAGGTTCAACGCCAGATGGTAGAAAAGTAGGTGAGCCATTTGCACCAGGTGCCAACCCAATGCATGGTCGTGATGAAATGGGTGCTTTGGCATCACTTAACTCGGTAGCAAAACTACCTTATGAATCGATCTGCCAAGATGGTATTTCAAATACATTCTCAATCGTACCAAGTGCTCTTGGTAAAGAATCAAGTGATAAAATTGAAAATCTAGTAAATATTATGGACGGCTATTTTTCACAAGGCGCTTTCCATTTAAATGTTAATGTGTTAAGTCGTGAACTGTTAGAAGATGCTATGGCTAATCCAGATAAGTATCCGACTTTAACCATTCGTGTATCGGGTTATGCTGTTCACTTCAACCGATTAACGGATGAGCAAAAAAGAGAAGTTATGTTAAGAACATTCCACAAGAGTGCATAGGAGAAGTTTATGTTAAAGGGACGCGTTCATTCAATTGAAACCATGGGCATGTTTGATGGACCAGGCATCAGAACGGTATTTTTTCTTCAAGGGTGTCCATTAAGGTGCAAATATTGTCATAACCCAGATACATGGGGTCAAGGTGGCAAAGAATATTCAGTAGAGGAAATCGTCTCTTTTGCTAAACGTTATAAGCCTTATTATAAAAAAACTGGTGGTGTTACTTTTTCAGGTGGGGAAGCTTTGATGCAAGGGGAGTTTGTTCTTGAAGCCATCAAAGCTCTGAAAAAAGAAAACATCCATGTAGCCCTAGACACATCTGGGGTTGGTCAAGCCCAGTACTACAAAGACATTCTAAAACATGTGGATTTGATACTTTTAGATATTAAACACTTTGATTCAAGTGAGTATAAAGACATCACTGGCGTATCTATGAAGTTTACAAAGCCGTTTATGGATGCCCTAAAAGACTATAAAAATAAAATATGGATTCGTCATGTTATGGTTCCAGGATTTACAGATAATTATCAATCTATGAATCAGTTATTAAGTTCTGTTCATCATTGTATTAAAAACGTTGAAAAGTTTGAGATATTGCCTTATCATAAGTTAGGAGTTGATAAGTATTCTCAGCTTGGTTTAGAATATCCTTTAGGTGACTTGCCTGAAATGGATAAGACTCAAGCTGAAATGTATCAGGATTACATTATGAATCTCTTGGTGCATCAAAAGACTATTGCGGTTTAGAAAGTGGGGAACTATGCCGAAATGTATTCAGGGAAATAGAGATTGTAAGCTGTGTGAACATAAGTTTTGCATCAGCCAAATATCTTTGTTTTCTAGTCTTAGCGAAGAGGAAATGGCCCTCATAGCTTCAGAAGCAGTGACTTATAGCTACAAACGTGGTGATACTATTTTTGCCCAAGGTGAAAAAGCCAATCATCTCTACATCGTTTGTAAGGGGAAAATGAAAATAAGAAAGTACACTGTAGATGGTAAAGAGCAAATCTTATATATTCTATCAGACAGTGATTTTATTGGTGCTTTTAACTTGTTAAAAGAAGACCGATTTGATTTTACAGCTGAAGCCATTGAAGATACCGATATCTCTATGGTTTCAAAGGATGCCTTTAACTCTATATTATTAAAGAATCCTGATATTACTCTAAAGGTTTTAGAGAAAGCCTATGAGAGAATCATCAAGGTTGAAAGTCTTGTTGAAAGACTTGGCACCAATAGTGTGGATGCAAAGGTAGCAGGCTTACTTATAAATCTAGAAAGAGATTTTGGGCATAAGACACCGGAAGGGACTCTCTTAAAGTTATCTATTAACAGAGAAGAAATGGGTTCTTATGCAGGTATAGCTAGAGAAACCATGACTAGAAAGTTAAAACTCTTTCAGGAACTGGGTGTTATAAAGTTGATTGGTACCAAGCAAATACTGATTATGAATAAAGAAGCTTTAGAAGAAATGAATTGATCATTTCTTTTTTTTCTTGACAAACGAGTAGACCGGTCGTATACTAAGCTTAATTAAGGGAGGTAACAATGAAAGAAAAGTTAAGAAAAGTATATGACAATCATGAGTTATTAAGACTAGGCACCATGGATTTAGAAGGTTTTGTTAATGTTAGGTCGGTTGATTTTACATATGATCCAGAAAATTTAAGTCACATCTATTTTACAACATTTAAGGCAACCAATAAGGTTAAGGAACTGAGTCAAGACAATAGAGTTTATATTGTTATTGATAAATCTGCAGATTCTATAGAAGCCTTGTCTCAGATTAAGTATGTCAGAGGTTTAGGCAAGGCCTATGAAATTAATGAGCCTGAACAAGCGAGGAAGGCAATGGGCTTACTGCTTACTAAATATCCGTTTCTAACAGATTTACCTGGCGATCCATCTATGATGGGCTTGTATAGAATTGAACTTGAACAAGTAAAGATCACAGATAACTCTTTAGGATTTGGTCATGTAGATATTATGGATTTTTAGTTTGACGCTTGCTTAAATTTTCTCTATAATGAACTCACTGAGGTGATAAGTATGAATAAAAGAGAAACTATTTTGATGACAGCAGCCAGACAAATACATGAAAATGGCTACCATCATGTAGGTATAAAAAGCATATTGGATGAACTCCAAATACCCAAAGGTTCTTTCTATCATTTTTTTAAAAGCAAAGAAGCACTTGGCCTGGAGATTATTCAGTTTTACATTGAAGATACCAAGTCTTGTATAGCAGGTGTTGAAGACAGTTTACAGGGGCTTGAAGATTTTTTTAACATCTTCTTTAACAGACTGCGTCAGTTAGAGTTAAGACGAGGCTGCCCTGTCGGTAATCTTATCCTAGAGCTTTCTGATGACAAAGAAGTGTTTAGAGAAAAACTGAGTGAATGGTACGAACTTGTCATCACATGGGTTTCTGATATTCTAAGAAATAATGGCATTGACCAGGCAGCTATTAAAGCAAAAGCATTGTTTGCAGCTTTTGAAGGCGCTATGCTAACATCCAAAGTCAACAAAAAAGAAGAGCACTTTAATATTTTTATAGAGGTGACCTTAAAGTCAATTATTGGATAAGTATCAACTACTTATCTTTTTTTTTCTCTTTCTTAGTGATATTCTAGAAGAGGGGATCTTATGAACTACAGGATAGAGACTAAACCTTCAATGAGACTCCAGGGTCTTTCAAGAAGGATTTCAACGGACAGTGATTGTATTCAAATACCAAGATTTTGGGATGACTTCACTAAGATGCATGCATCTAAAAGCATTACAGATCACATAGGTCCATTAGGCTTGATTGGCGTTCGTTATAACAACTGCAAAGTAGGTCTTCAGTTTGACTATATGATTGGTGTAGAGGCTAATGAAGCCATTGAGGGGATAGACAGTCTGGAAATTCCTGAGTGTACATGGGCGGTATTTGAAGTCGTTGGAAAGCTGCCTGAATCCATTCAAAGTGTTTGGCAAGACATTCTAGATGATTTTTTTGTCAGGACTTTGTATGTCCATAAAGAGTTACCAGAACTTGAAATATATCCTGACGGTGATACGAGTTCTAGTTTGTATGCCTGTGAGATTTGGATTCCGATAGAAGATTAGTGATGAGGTTGAGATGAGATATTTTCCCGGTAAAAAGAAAAAGGCAGTCACTTTTTCTTATGACGATGGTATTTTACAAGACAAAAGATTTGTTGAGATTTTAAATAAGTACAAGCTTAAGGCGACCTTTAATTTGAATTATGGTTTGTTGGGTGGTGGCCAGTGGGAAGACAGAGGCCATATCATCAGGCGAATCGACAATCATGTGGTCAATGATCTATATGGTGGACATGAAATAGCCTGTCACAGTCTGACACATCCCTCTTTAGTTGAACTAGATGAGGATAGACTTGATAAGGAACTTGGTCTGGACAGAAAAGGTCTTGAAGACTTAACAGGACGTGTCATTAAAGGAATGGCCTATCCATTTGGTACCTATAATGACCTTGTGATAAAAAACATGAAAAAAAATGGTATTGTTTATGGCAGAACAGTAGAGGATACCAGAAACTTTGGATTGCCTGTCGATTTTTATAGGTGGCATCCCACATGCCATCATAACGATAAAAACATATTTTCCATAATAGATGATTTTCTAAATAAAGATTCTGATGATCTTGATCTTCTATATATATGGGGGCATTCTTATGAGTTTGACTTAGATGATAACTGGGATCATTTTGAAAAAATCGCAGAGGCTTTAAGCGGCCATGACTCTGTATGGTATGCGACTAATATGGCTATTTATGATTATATGAATCAAATAGACTAAACCTTTTATGACCTTGTATTTATGCAAGGTCTTTCTAATGAAAATATGGCTAAAAGTGTTGACTTTGGCCTTTTGTAAGCGTATATTAATGTCTGGTGGTTACCAGTGTTTAATTGACATTGATGATATAGTGGAGGAAAGAAATATGAATGAGTTACCAAGTTGTCCAAAATGCCAATCAGAGTATACCTATGAAGATGGCGCAATGATTGTCTGTCCAGAATGTGCTTACGAATGGGTGCCTGGCAGTGAATCATCTGATGAGAAAGTGATTAAAGATTCTAATGGGAATGTACTTGCAGATGGTGATACAGTCACAGTGATTAAGGATTTAAAAGTAAAAGGTGCATCATCGGTTTTAAAAAGAGGCACCAGAGTAAAGAATATCAGATTGGTTGAAGGTGACCATGACATTGATTGTAAAATTGATGGTTTTGGTGCTATGAAACTTAAATCAGAATTTGTTAAGAAAATATAGGATGAGTTCCTATTTTCTTTTTTTTAGCTTAAAATATAAGGAGGAGGTGGATGATGTTAATTGATGCACACTGTCATTTCTTTACCAAGAATATTTTAACCCAATCTTTATCAAAGCTTGAGTCCTATATGACCAGTTTAGAGAAACTGTCTAAACCTGCTTCGACCATTGGACCAAAAGAGCTTCAAAAGTACAGAGACCAAGTCTTTGAATTTGCAAATCATGCCATAGAAAAAACACCACTTGAAATGTATGAAACAATGAAAGAAGCTTATGGTCAAGATTTTATTGCAGTGCCTTTGATGCTAGATTTTTCTTATACCTTTATAGCACCTAAAGACAAGGTCTTAGATCAAAAAAAATCCTTGTTAAACTCAATGAAATCCATGTCTGAAAAACAAAGAGAAAAAGGTTTGATTGAGTGGATGGATGATTTGGCCAAGTCCATTGAAGATAAAATTGATTATTATGATCGGTCTGTTATTGGGGTGGATGTTTTTAAGAATGCCTATGAAGAACAGATAAAAGATTTAACCAGACTAAAAAAAGAAAGACCGGATAGAGTTTATCCCTTCTTTTCCATAGATCCTAGACGAAATGATGAGTTTGATCAAGGGATACTGGGTGAGATAAAAAAGTATATAGGTAGAGACAAGCCTTTTACAGGGCTTAAACTTTATACCTCTTTAGGCTATTCGCCGACTCACCCCATATTATATGATGATTCTAGTGGGGAATCGGTTTATGGCTACTGTGAAAAACACCAGATTCCAATTACTATACATGCATCATTAGAAGGTTTTTCTCATATGCTAGATAAGAGCCTTGTAGAAGGTGATATTTATTATGGTCCATCAGGTAAAGCCATTCCATCTCATCATGCCTATAAGGATGGTATTGTTGATTATAGAAATAACTTTACCAGTATGTCATTTTCGGAGTTAACACAGGAAAGACTGCTTTTACTCAACCATCCAAACATTTGGAGAAAAGTACTCACAAAGTATCCAAATTTAAAGCTTAATATGGCTCATTTTGGTGGCATCATTCAAATGTGTAAATTCTTAAAGGGCAATCAAACAGGTTTTTATGCACCTGAAATCATAGATTTGATGAAAGAGTTTCCAAATGTCTATACAGATTTGTCTTGTTTGTATAATTACGAGAAAAAGGACCTTTATATGGAGGAAATATATGAAAAAATATATGAGCCTCTACCAGAACATATTAAAGACAGGGTCATGTATGGTAGTGACTACTATATGTTGATATTATTTGACACCCCTCTGGACAATTATATTCAAGGATTCAGACAGGCATTTGGTCCTGAATTTAAAAGAATTTCTGAAGAAAATCCAAAACGATTTTTGTTTGATTAAAGCATAATTTTTATGCTTTTTTTTTTCGTGTCTGGGTATAAATGGACAAAGGAGTCTATTTATGTTCAAATCACTTAAATCCAGATTTATTGGCGCAACTATTTTCGCAATTATATTAACCATTTTAATATTAACAACTATTTTTTCTAATACTGCAACTGGTGAGTTGGAGAACATTCTTGAGTCCAATGCCAAAAAGAATGTGGTCTTTACAAAAAATTATATTACAACCCAGTACAACAACATAGTTAGCTTTGAAGCCATGTTAAAAGAGAGTAAGAAGCATGAGTTAAAAAGTGCAACAGATGTAGTAGAAGCAGAATTAAGATTGGTATACAAGGATTATGAGGAAGGGCTTTATACAGAAGATGAGGTTAAAGCATCGATTTTATCTATTGTAGCAAAAGCCAGATACAATGATGATAAGTCTTATTTTTGGATACATGAACTAACTGATGACGTGCCTACCATGATTGCCTATCCAGAAAATCCAAGTCTTAGTAACACAAGCTTGGATCACTTTTCTTATAAGTCTGTTGTTAAGACAAATGAAAATTTATTTATGCATGCCAATGATCTTGTTAAAGAACATGGTGAGGGTTATATAGAATATTATTGGTACACAGATACACAAGTTGAGAAGGTGGCATATGTCCGCTCGCTTGATATGTTCGACTGGGTGATTGGTACCAGCTATAGTAAAGAAGAAATAGACATTCAAACAATGAACTTACTAGATTATGCCGTTGAGGAGCTTAAAAGTATATCTGACTCGATGCTAACCGAAGAAGGCTACTTTTTTATTTTTAACTCAGATATGGATATTCTTATTCATCCCAATGCCTTTGTCGTAGACAGTGAAGAAGATGAGCACTTGATGAGAAGCATGATGGCAGTTTCTGATATTGAAGATGAGTACTTATCTTATACATGGGATCATCCTGAAGACAAGGGCAACTACATTTATGATAAGAAGGCTTATGTATCTTATTTCAAACCCCTTGATTGGTATATAGTTTCAACGTTTTATGAGGATATCACAAGGCGTCCAATCAGAAGAATCATTAATATTGTTGTTGTGACCACTCTCGTGGTATCCCTCATCAGTGGCTTAATTGCCTATTTGATTGGGGCAAGTGTCACTAGGCCACTAAGAATACTTATAGAAAAGATATCTCATATCAATTATGAATACCTACCAGAAAAAATAGATGTTCAGGGTTCGACGGAGGTTATGAAGTTAACAGATTCTATGAACAATATGATTGAGAACATTCATAATTCAAGAAAGGATATATTAGATACCCATGCAAGGCTTCAGGGCATACTGGATTCTGCAACTAAGATGGCCATTATCACAACAGACCTAAAGGGGCTTATTACTTCCTTCAACATTGGTGCTGAAAACTTACTAGGCTATAGTCATGAAGAAGCTGTTAATAAACTTTCAGTACTGAGTCTGCATTTGAGGTCAGAGATAAATACCAGGTGTGAAGAGCTTTCTGAGAAGTACAATAAAGAAGTTGCTGATTTTTATGCATTTATCACTGAAGTTGATGAGACCGGTTATGATGAAAGAGAATGGACATTTATTAAAAAAGATGGCTCTCATATTGTCTGTAATCTTGTTGTTACTAGAGTGGAAGACGGTAATGGAAATGGTGTAGGTTATTTAGGTATAGCAACAGATATTACCAGCAAAAAAGAGACAGAGGAAAAACTTCAAAATCGTACCCTTGAGCTGAAGAACGCCGTAAGAAATCTGATTGCTCATGAAGAACACTTAGAAGATATGGTCAGAGAGAGAACAAAGAAATTGGAGGTTTCTATCAGAACCTTACAGGATACTCAAAACCAACTGATAGAGTCAGAAAAAATGGCTTTACTGGGGTCTTTAGTAGCCGGTGTAGCGCATGAAATCAACACACCAGTTGGTATTGGTGTCACCTTATCATCGAGTTTAACAGACAGAACAGAAAAGATTAAACTGCTTCTTGATGATGGTAAGCTGACTAGAAAACAGATTGATGATTATGTGGAGCTTATGAGTGAAATCGGTAAGATGCTTTCACGATCTATGAAACAAGCTGCAGATTTGGTGCAAAGTTTTAAGTTGGTTGCTGTGGATCAGTCGGTTGAGAACAAGAGACAGTTTGAACTCAACGATTATGTTCATGAGATACTCAACAGCTTTGGTTCAAAGTTTGATAGGGCCAATATAGACATCGACGTACACTCAAAGGAGCAAATTATCCTTAATTCTTATCCAGGTACCTTTTATCAGATCATCACCAATCTTTTGATGAACTCCTTAAAACATGGATTTGATGGTCTGACTAGGGGCCATATTGATATCTATCTTGATCAGGATGATGAAGCCTATCATATCAGCTATCAGGACGATGGTGTTGGTATAGAAGTTGAAGAACTAGATAAAATTTTT
Source organism: Acidaminobacter sp. JC074 (assembly GCF_022496765.1). Taxonomy (GTDB): domain Bacteria; phylum Bacillota; class Clostridia; order Peptostreptococcales; family Acidaminobacteraceae; genus JABXKX01. The sequence goes on from NZ_VANV01000010.1 coordinate 89,256, forward strand.
GAACCTTTCTATACCACTAAACGACATGAAGGTGGTACAGGTTTAGGTTTGAACATAGTCAACAACTTGGTTATTCAAAAACTTAAAGGGAAAATAGTGACAGAATCGAAAGTCGGTCAAGGTGTATTGTTTAAAATTACCATACCAAGACAAGAAGTTTAGATATTAGCTTTCAAGATTTTAAATCATATGGTAAAATTCTCTCGGAGGTAGAGTTAATGAAACATGCAATACTATTAAAACCCAACGCTAATATTCCTTATTTTGAGGAAATGAAAAAAATGTGTATATATGAAGCATCAATTGTCCTAAAGGCAATTGGTGTTGATTACAGTGATATAAAAGTAGAAGAGATTGGTCCGGCTCACTATATGTTTATTGAAACAGAAGAAGCCATTGATCAAGATCTGTTTGGTCATATTGAAAATTTATCATTTTATTATACTTATTTTAAAGTGGTAGATGAAAGCTTTATGCCTGTTAAAAAAGTACCTGAAAGATACTTTGGTGAGGACTTGAGCAATAGACTTAAGTACAATGGCAAGACCAATGAAATGTTTACCCGTATGATGCTGAACTTAGCCATTTATACTTCTAAGTATTACGCCAAAGAGGTCATCAATGTCTTTGATCCTGTTTGTGGTAGAGGTACGACTTTATTTGAAGCCATGATTAGGGGCCACCATGCTTATGGTGCTGAGCTCGATAAAAGGTCAGTCAGTGAACTGGGTCAATATTTTCAAAGATATTTAAAGGAAGGAAAGTACAAACATCAAGTTGTAAGAGGCAAGGCCATTCAAAACAAGTTGGTGCTTGGTGAGACATTCGAAGCTTATATAGGTACATCAAAAGAAGAAGTAAAGAAGAAAACAGGCAAGACCATAAAAGTCTTGAGAGGTGATACGACCCAGTCTAATCTATACTTCAAGAAACAGTCTATGGACGTTCTAGTTGGCGATTTACCATATGGTGTACAACATATGTCAAAGCATGATGAAGGCCATTCTAGGTCTGTTGATGAGCTTTTAGATGCATCTTTCAAGGCCTGGTATCAGCTTGTAAAAAAAGGTGGGGCATTGGCGCTATCTTGGAACACTTATACCAATACAAGAGACGAGTTGAAAGAAAAGTTAGAGCAAGCCGGCTTTACAGTTATAGATGATGAAATTTATTTAGGATTCCATCACAGGGTTTCTCAAGCCATTAATAGAGACGTAATTGTAGCAATTAAGTGAGCGTGATTGTATGAAGGTACATCCTGGAAATACACTAGAACTAAATAATGATATTAGGCATAGACTTTTTAGAAGCTATGCCTTAATTTGCGTCATCTTGGGGCTGCTTTTTACTGTCATTAATGCAATCAACAAAAGACCAATGATTAATATCTTAACAGGCATCTTCATTGCTCTTGTGTGTGGCCTAATATACTTTTTAACTAATAAAGACAAGTTTAGAGGCCTAGCCAGACTTATCTTCTTATTTTTTTTCACTTTTATTTATATACCCTTTTCTTATCCAACAACTCCTGGTACACAGAGTGCTATGCCTTATCTTATGATTTTGGTTGTTTTCATTTTGACTGTGGTATGTGTAAGACCTTGGGAGTATTTTTTTCCATTTTTCGTAATTATGGAGTCTTTGATACTTTTTAGACTTGAGATCAGTCAACCAGAACTTTTTTATGTTTATACAGATCCTGTTTATAGAATCAATTATGTAGTTGTTACCTTAGCTATTATGTTGACAATGGTTTTTATCATGCACCAATACAATAGGTATAACAAAGAACTTTATGATAAATCAACAAGAGATGTTTTGACAGGCCTTTATAACAAGAGATACTTTGACGACTTTGCTAAGCTTGAATATGAGCGTGCCCTTAAAGGACATACCATCTTTTCTCTTGTTCTTATAGATATCAATCATTTTAAGAAAGTCAATGATGTTTATGGTCATCTGAGAGGTGACCAAGTATTGGCTGAAATAGCTGCAATTATTAAAGAGAATTTTCCGAATGATATCTGCGTTAGATATGGAGGCGATGAGTTCTTGGTATTGGTTCAAGATACTCAAAAACAAGCCTTAAAAGACCGCCTCATTGATTTAGAAGAAGCTTTCAAAGTCTACTTTGAAGCTTATGAGGATTTGAGATTGGCAGCAGGGATAGGGGTTGCAGATAGTAAAGATAAGACATTAAATGAGATTATCGCACTGGCAGATGGCTTGCTTTATAAGGATAAAGTTGATAAAAAAGCTTAAAAACTGAGATATTATATGTTAATTGGGTATTAAACGAATAGGTGAGTCTATGAGAAAGTTCATTCATTTATTCAAAAGATACCTTTTTTCTTTTGTATTAGTTATTGTTGGAATAATGGTTTTCATTCAGTTTGCAGAACTTGTACTAACAAAAGAAGCGTATTTGGAAAATTATATTTTGGATACTGTAGCTGGTATAGAGGGGCTTAGTAACGTTTCTATTGAAAACAAGGAAAATGTTGTTAAGGCTTTATTTGTTATGGAAATGAATTGTGAGACATCATCACTTTTAAGGCAAGTTTATGATGCTAATGATGCCTATAAAGACCAATTAAGAAATCAACTCTTTCAAATACATAAACCAAAATTTGATGTTTATAAAGAACTTGGCATTAGACAGTATCAAATTCACTTAAGAGATGCTGAAAGTTTTTTGCGAGTCCATAATCCTTCTGTTTACGGTGATGATTTAACTGAGATAAGGCGAACTGTTGTAGATGCATTAGAATCAAGAGTCCTTGTAAAAGGCATGGAAGAAGGAAGATTTTCAAACGGGTATAGATATGTCTTTCCGATTATAGAGGATAATGAACTTTTAGGTTCAATTGAATACTCTTATTCCTTAAAAAGTATGCTAAAACCAGTTATCGATACTTATGATTTAACAAGTGTGTTTATGGTCAATAAAGATGAGGTTGATAGTAAAACTTTTATGAGTATCTCGAGAGATTATACGACTGATATTCGATTTAATGATTGGTACTTAGATAATAGCTTCTCTAACGAGAATCTTGAGGAAAAAGTGTTATTGAATAAAGGTGAATTCCTCCTTATAAATAATCAAGTAATTGAAAACATTCAAACTGGGGTATTTGGAGTTGATGCATTTGTATATGAAAAGTTCGATGATAAACTTGTATGGGCTATGCCATTTGAAGTAAGGGATTACACCGATAGAGTTTTAGGTTACTTGATACACTATAAAAATGATGACGTTCTAATGGATTTGGTAGATCAAAGAGATAAACAGATTAGAGGTTCCTTGTCTATGATTCTAGTTTCTCTTATTCTTTTGTCAGCTATATGGAAACTCTACTCTGTAACACGAATAAATGCTCACCACGATTCTTTAACAAATTTATACAATCGCCATTACTTCTACAATTATATAACTGAAAAGGTGAAAATAGGTACGATATTGATGATTGATATTGATGATTTTAAGCTAATTAACGATAAATATGGTCATGACTGTGGAGATAAGGTTTTAACTGCACTTGCAAAAACTCTTAAGGACCATGTAAGAAGCAATGACAATGTACTCAGATGGGGTGGCGAGGAGTTTCTTGTAGTTTTAAAGGATACACCTTTAAAGGAAGGTTACAATAAAGCCTGTCATCTAAGAAAAATAATAGAAGAAACCAGCTTTAATGATAAGAAGTTGACCATATCCATTGGTGTCAGTAAATTAAGAGATGACTTTGAATCTTCTATAAAGGAAGCAGATCAAGCTTTATACTTTGTAAAAGAACATGGAAAAAATAGTGTGAAGATATTTGAAAGGTCTATGGATTCATAGACCTTTCTTCAATGGCTTTTGGTTTGTCAAAGTAGAAGCCTTGGAATTGATCGCATCCCATGTTTACAAGTAGATTATAAGTAGCTTCATTTTCAACACATTCAGCAACAACAATATAATCCATTTGATGACATAATTGTATCAATCCATTAACTAGATTCTGAATATCTTTGTTAGATATTAATTGAGTAATTAAGTAACAGTCAATCTTAACTTTGTTAATCGGCAGATTACTTAGAGTATTTAAGGATGCATCTCCTCTTCCGAAATCATCTAGTTCAACAGTAATTCCTAATACTTTTAATGCTTCTAGTTTTTTCTTTGAAGTTTCAATATCGTATTTTAGGATATCTTCTGTTACTTCTATTGTTAAGAAATCTGGTGTTAGTTGTTCATTTCTAATGATTGCTAGTGTATTAGAGATAAACAATGGATTTAAGAGTTGTCTATGGGATAGATTCATACTTATTTTTTTAGGAGCATTCTGAACACTTTTCATTGTTTTATAGTCATGACATATCCTTTTTAGGATATTCTGACCAAACTCAGTATCTAGACCACTCATTTCTATATGACTTATGAAATCAGCTGGCATTAACAGACCTTCATCAGGATGATTCCATCTGACAAGTGCTTCTTTTGCGACACATACCTTTTCTTTGTTATAGATGTTTTGATAATGTAGTATGAACTCATCATTAAAGATTGATTTTCTAAGATCGTCATAAATTCCTGAATGTTCATACTCGCTTCGAGGAATGAATCTAGAAAACATTTTGTAGTTGTTTCTACCTTCCTTTTTAGCTGTTTCGAGCGCAATTTGAGCACATTCTATTAAACCAATGCTCATACCAACATCATCAGGATATTTTGATATACCGATAGATGAAGAAATGTTTATATGATACTTTGAGCTATAGGCAATTTGATTAAAGAGATTAATGATATATTCTGCATGTGTTGATATTTCATCTAGTTTTGGGTCAAATTCTAAGAATGCAAATTCATCACCTGATGTATGATACACAAACAAGTTGTGATCCTCTGCTTCTCTTAATTTATTACTGATTTCTTTTATGAAGGCATCACTTTTCCTTTTACCTAAGATATCATTTATCACTCGGAAATTGTCTAAATCCAAAAGATATAAAGCCATCTCTCTGTTACCATATAGTTTCAAATCGTACTTAAGTTTTTCTAGGTTAGCAAGTCCTGTATGGGTATTGTAATATGCCACATGTTCAAGCTTGATTACTCTATTTGCGACTTTATCAAGTACATCATTGGTTAATTGTGATAGGATACCGACTTCATCATTTGTAGTGACTTTAATTGTTTCGGCATAGTTGCCCAACTGAGCTTTTTTCAATGCATGAGATACTTCATTAATCTTTAATACATATCTGTTAACAATTGCAATAACAAGACCTGAAAAAAATACAATAAATAAGAAGTAAGTTATAAAAATACGATTGATATTTGTACGGACATCTTTCAAAATACTTTCGTTTTCCACACTATAAACATATGTCCAATCATTGTGAGAGTTACTAATATAGTGTCTGTAAGATTTATTATCTACAAACGAATCAACATAACTTGGTGGTTCATTATGGTCATAGTCAAGATTTGCAGGATCGCCTTCTGCTTTCAATGGGTGATAAATAATCTCTTGTTCATCATTAAAGCACCAATAGTAAGCTGTATCATCATAATTAAGAGGACTCATCAACTGACGCACCTTATTCATATCTAAGTACATTCCAATAATTCCGATAAACTGATCTTCATATATTAATGGTCTTACATAAGATGTAATATACTCATCATATCTATTTCTGTAAGGAGGAATCCAATAACCTAAGTTGCTGTTTTCAACATCATAGAAGAATGACATGTTATCTTTCTCTATATATCTTCTATATGGAATTTGCTCATGACGCATAATTGTGTCTTCTTGATAAGTCAACCAAATGTCTAGAATATCATCTTCTGAACTAGGCTTAAAAAATGCATAAATACTGTAACTTGGTGCATCACTTGATTCTAGATAATTGGTAAACAGTTTTATAATTCTATCTTCAAATATACTTTTGTTTTCTCTTTTTTCGTCATAATAAAGCTCTATTTGCACACCATAACTGTTTACTACAGATTCTATTAGAATCATTTCTTTTTCTAAAATGTCTTTCATTTGTGACACCTTATTAGAATTTAATTCATTTATTCGAACTTCAGAATCATTAAACAGTGATTTAGATGTAATCAAATAAAGGGGGAAACTCATTATCATGATAGCAATTAAGACAAGAACTATTAGTTTTATTGTAATTGAGTTTAAGCTTCTTTTCATCTTTGCTCCTTTTTCTTCCAAATATATTTACCCACGTCATAAGTGATAGAAACAAAAAAGTATTCAAGTTAGCTACTACAACTTTACTAGACAGATGGAAAATTTCAATAACGAAGTGCTATGAAATATATTAGTATATGAGGGGACGTTCTGATTTACGGGGATGTGTAATTATTTTAATGTTCAGGCAAGTAAATTATAGAGTAATATTGTAATGAGGGATATGTTTCACGACTTGAAATGTTACCAACTATGATGAATTAGAAACATATCGAACAGATACAGATTTTAGTTATCCCAATTATATTGAGGTGGAATAGTATTATGAGAGTAAAGCATTTAAAGCATAAGGATAAAGGGCGATATCTGGCATTCAATAAACTCGTTGTTGATAATGAACATCTTGAAGATGAACTTGAGAAACTAATGTTTTGTAATCCGTTTTCTAAAGTTGAAGAGGATTGTTTTTATATAGAAGAAAATGATCAAATTGTAAGTTCGTTAATTCTCACGAAGAAAAACCATAAGGTAGGAGAGACTCTGTTCCAAGTTGGTGAATATGATATTGTAGGTACTCATCCCAATTTTAGAAGTAAAGGATATTGCAGAGAACTTATGGAATATTCATTTGAAGCAATGAAGAAAGACAATATTTTTTTGTGCCGACTTATTGGGATTCCAAATTTTTATCAACAATTTGGATTTGAGTATTCTGTTCCAGCTTATTTCTATAATTATGTTAACCTTAACAAGGAAAAACTTAAGAATTGTAAAAGTGAATACTCATCTAAATTAATCGATGTATTTAATGATGATCTTTTATCAAAGATGATTACTATGTTTACGCAAGCAAGTAGTAAAACTTTGGTTCGGAATTAAGAAGTGTTGAGTACCTTAGATCTATGATAGAAGAAAAAACAATCGAAAAAGGATCCGTATGGTATATATGATGAAGATGATCTTTGTGGTTATGCTTGGCTGAAAACAGAAAAAAATATGATAGTGATAAAAGAAGTTGCAGTATTAAATGATACAGCATCAGAGAGTTTCTGTTCAGAACTTTAAAATGGAATAATGACTAGTGATATGACTGAAATTGGTATAAGATCACCACTGAATAATACTTTCGCACGTTATGTATATAAAAAGGGGGTAACATTCAGTTGCAATAGTGAAATATTTGAGGGTACCTGGGGAGAAATGTATAAGTTACTTGATTTAAAGAAGGCATTGGTTGGTATCTTAGACTTATTAAATGAACGACTGAAACAATCAATATATTATAATCTAAATGGCTGTTATAGTATTGTTACTGAAAGCGACAAAGCGACCTTATCAATTAAAGATGGAATAATTGAAGTAACAGATGATTCTGGAATTGAAATAAGTATTCATAGTAATATTTTCACACCCATTTATACTTGTTAAAATCTATTGAAAATTATTTAGATAAGATTGATTTTCCAAATAATGATGTAAGGCAAGTATTTGAAACATTGTTTAAAAAAAGGATATCCATATATTTGGACACTGGATATCAATGATAGTCAAAATGAAATAACATATTAAGAGGCTTCTGATATGTGTGAGTTTGAACATTTATGTAATGTAAAAATATGAGTTGTATATTATGAAAATTACAAGGATTATCATAACTGTTCTAAGATATATGATTAAGTGATATTTAGTTGACAGAAAAAGTATTTAAAGGAAGGTGACTATATGAATCCAATCCCTTATTTTAGGTATTCAGTTTCCCTTAGAATTTCGGGTAACGATTTAGAGTCTGATGAAATTTCAGCAAAACTTAATTTGATAAATTCAAGTAATAGGCGAAATGATGTTTGGATTTATAAGATTCAGCATGGAGAAGATAAACATATTAATCAACAACTTATTGAGTTGTGGGATTTGTTAGTTGAACATAAGTCTTACTTGATTGGACTAAAGGTAAAGTATAAGTTGGATGTGTTTTGCTCATATACATCAGATTGTGACCATGCAGGTGTTGAGATTTCATCAGAAGCATTGGAAATATTCAACCAACTAGGTATACCATTCGGCTTATCAATAATTGTAATATAGGTTAACCTACACCTATCACTAGATCTAAGCGAGATCTACTGATAGGCATCTCATCGACATATTGAAAGATTTAACTTAAGTCCAAGGCAATAGGAATCTTGTAAATTGGAAAAATCAAATATACAAGTCAAAAAAAAAGACACTGTGCAAACAGTGTCTTTAATATTATAAGTTTGAAATTGTATCAGAAATTGTATCTGCACACATTTCAGTGATTGTCTTAAATACATCACCATCTTTTGTAATAACAACTGATGGGAATGTTTCAACATTTAGCTTTTCAGCAATACCTGTTGATTTGTAAACATCCACTCTATTAACAACTAAGTTTTCAAATTGGTTTTCAATATTTTCAATACTTGCTAAGAATTCTCTAGAGTCATTATCTACAGCATTGTATAAATAAATTAAACCAGGATGTTCTTTTTGCATGATCTTATCGTTGAAGATTTCTTCTTCTGCGATGTATTTTTCAGCAGCAGTACCAGCAATAGCGCCATCACCAACTGCAGTCGCAATTTGACGTAACCATTTGTCAGTAACATCACCAACTGCAAATACACCAGGGATATTGGTTTCTTTTTTCTCATCTACAGGCACGTATTTTCTGTTCGTCAACTCAACTTGACCTTCAAATAGCTCTGTATTTGGTAAGTAACCAATAAACTCAAAACAGTTATCACATGAAATTGGAATAAGCTCGTCTGTCTTAACGTTCTTAAGTACAACTGTATCAAGGTGATTTTCACCTTCGAAACTATGTACAACAGTATTCCAAACGAATTCCATTTTTGGATTAGCTAAAGCTGCAGCTTTGGCAATCTCATTACAATCCATGATACCTTCGTCATGCATAACAGATACTGTAACCTTGCTTGCAAACTTAGTAAGGAACATACCTTCTTCAATTGCAGCATCACCTGAACCGATAACAACTACATGCTTATCCGTGTTAGCTGCTGCATCGCAAGTAGCACAGAAAGAAATACCTTTGTCGAACAAGTACTTGTCTTCGTTTAATGCACCTGTAATTCTAGGACGACCGCCTGTAGCGATGATAACAGTTTTTGCGATGTATTTATTTCTAAATGTCTCAATAACTTTTTCTTCGCCCATTAAGTCAACTGATTTAACAGCTGTTAGTTTGAATTTAACGCCCATGTTTTCAGCTTGTTTTTTCATTAAGTTGGTGATTGTTTCACCCTTAGGCTCATCTGGGAAACCAGGGTAGTTTGCTATTTCATTTGTATATGTAGCCAATCCACCTACTAAACCTTTTTCTATTAAAATTGTTTTCAATCTAGCACGTCCGGCATAGATTGCAGCTGATAATCCACCTGGACCACCACCGATGACAACCACGTCATAATGCTCGACTTTTTTCTCTCTAGCCATACTTACTCCTTACATAAAGAACTTAACCAGTAATTTACTACCGACTACTGCACCTGCAAACATGGCAACTGCAAACACCCATCCTGAAACAGATAATGAAGCAATACCAGAAAATAGTGCACCTATATTACAACCTGCTGCAATTCTAGCACCATAGCCCATAGCTAAACCACCTAAAATTGCTGCGACAATTTGCTTTTTTGATTTGATCTTTTTAATCTTGAAACCTGAAGCTAATAGGGTAGCTGCAAGTGCACCAAAGATAATACCAAGGTTACGCCATGTTCCTGCATGCGCTAGGAAACCTGCGTCCAAAGTAGATTGTGCACCCGGTGATGCAAAGTAGTACCATTTGTCTACTGAACCACCGAAAAGTTCAACTAACCATGCGCCCCAATAAGCGAATACACCAGAAACACCCCATGGGTTACCAGTAGCAGCCAGTGTTATAATTTGAAATATGGCTAAAAGTACTGCTGCTGCCACGTAAGTAAGAGGGCTTTTGATCCATTTCTTGTAGTACTCATTTTTCTTGACACGATCAAAAAACTTTACTTTATTTTCAACTTTATTTTCCAAAGTTTGACCTCCTTATTTGAGGATTATTTTGATTTTTCGATGATTACTTCCCACTCGCCGTCATCTACTTCTTCAACTTCCACGTTATGGCCGTCATTTCTTGCCCACTCTGGAACGTTCTTCATTGCACATGAATGGTCGATTTGTACGATTAAGATATCGCCAACTGACATTTCTTTTAATTTATTTTGAGCCTTTACTAGAGGTACTGGACACGCTTCGCCTAAACAATCAATTACTACTTCGTTCATATTCTTTCTCCTTTAATTTGCTTTTCTTTTCTCTTCATATTTTTCAGCTGCTACATACAATAATCCAATGATTAGTAATTGGATGAATATTGCACCAGCCCAACCGAATACATCTGGTAAGAATATTGGCTTACCTTTTGAAATAACATTTAACTTCCACCATCCGAAATCATGAGCGCCCCATAATGAGCCGATTATGAAAAATAACAATGAAAGAAGCTGCATGTGAAAACCTTCGCCGACTCTCATAAGAGTACCTGATGCACAGCCACCTGCGATTACCATACCGATACCGAAGATGAATGCACCAAAGATAGTTCCTAAACTAACTGGAGCGACATAACTCATACCAGGCATTGGTAAACCCATTGATTGGTAGCCATATTTGATGGCTGCAAATCCTAAGGTTGCAATTGCAAATGCTATAAGTACTGCTCTTGTAATTGATGTACTTCCTGTTAGATAAGGATCTCTCATAGAAGCGGTGAAACAAAATCTTCCTTTCTGGAGTATAACACCAAAGGCAATACCCGTTACCCAAAATAGTAAAAGCTTACCGCTTTGAGCACCTAAGTAAATACCGATTGCAATAATGATTGCAACCATTAATACTCCGACAGGAATTTGATTTTTCTTTGGCTTTCTTTTAGCTCTAGAAGACGATCTTCTTGAGGCTAATGAACTCTGTTCTGCCATTAAATCACTCCTTACATGATAGAATTTGACACTAACTTAACAATCTCACACCTATAATATACCACCAATATTTGATAAATAATTAACTATATTTGAAAACCAATATTAGAAAAACTTATAGCAAAAAAGAAAAACTCGTCTTATAATGATAGTAATAGAGGAGAATTTCCTAATAAATTGGAGGTAATAGATGAACATAGGCACGTTGAAGTACTTTAAAGAAATAGTTGAAGCACAAAGTATATCTAAGGTAGCTCAAAACAGCCATATATCACAATCTGCCCTTAGTCAAATCATACAAAAGTTAGAAAGTGAACTGGGATATAAGCTATTAAATAGATCCAATAAAGGGGTTTATCCGACGGATATGGGAAAGATTGTTTATAAGTATTCAGGCACCATGCTTAGAATTTACGAGAAAATGGAAGATGAACTTTTAATGAGGATGCATAAGCTTGACAGTGTAAGAATTAATGGCTATCCATCTTTTATCAATTATTCTTTACCATGTATTCTATATAAGATTAAGAAAAAGTTTCCGAATTATAAATTTGAAGTTCATTCCAAATCCAGTGAGGAGTCTTTCAATGACCTTAATAACGAACTGACAGACATTGCATTTGTAAGTGAAGAACCAAATGATGATCGTTTAAACTACTCTTACATTGGTAAAGAAAAAATAGTGTTGGCGGCTTGTTCAAAAAATAACATTCCTGATAAGATTTCAATCAAGGAGTTGATGAAATATGAGTTTATTACATTAGATGATTCGTATCCAATTAACAAATTTTTAAGAAAGAAAATGAAGGATATCGATTTAAGTTTTGATGACTTAAATGTCATGTTTGAAGTCGATTCTATTGGAGCAGCTAAATCTTCATTAAGTAATAACCTGGGATTAAGCTTTTTACCCTATATGTCTATTAAAAAAGAAGTTTATGAAAATGAGTTTAAGTTGGTAGAACTTACAGATTTCTCATTGGATTATGATATGTATTTATCATCAAAAAAAGACGCCGCACATGCAGAGTCTTTACAACCTATTATTGAATATTTTGTTAAGAGTGGTACGAGTGAGTTTTGTTAAGCTTTAACAACTGTTATTTCCCAAACGCCATTGATGACCTCATCAATGGTGATGCTATTTGCAGAATCTGAATAATAATCATCAATGGATTCCACAACACATGAATGATCAACCACCAACATAATTGACTGGCCGGATTCCATTTTCTTAAGTTGTTGCTGGAGTCTCACTAAAGGTACTGGACATATTTCGCCGAAGCAATTAATTTTTTCCATTGTTCACCGCCTTTGTACCCATTGTAACTTAAGACTATATGTTTGTCTATGGAGGAGATATGATGCTTTCTATCATTATACCTGTATATAACAGTGCTGCTTCACTGGAAAAACTGAATAAAACCATAGATCAAGCCCTCAATATTTCCTATGAAATTATTTTTGTCAATGATTGTTCAAGTGACTCAAGCCAGAAAGTACTAGATGGCTTAACAGGACCTGTACGGGTGCTTGAACTGCCATTTAATCATGGTCAACAAGGGGCGATCTTTGAAGGCATGAAAATTGCAAAAGGTGATTATATTCTTACCATGGACGATGACTTGCAACATAATCCAAAAGACATCTCAAGGTTATTAGAGGAAATTGAAAAGGGATATGACCTAGTATATGGCATCAGTCAAGAAGAAATGGTGAATTACAGGCAAGTGGGCTCTAAACTAACCGCTTACTTCTTTAAGACAAGATACAAACACCTTGGAAAAAAAAGAGTCAGTTCATTTAGGATATTTACTCAAGCACTCAATAAAAAAGCTTTGGAGTGTCCTTATAAATACATCTATTTAAGTGGCATTATGCTCAAACATACTAAAAAAATTGGTCAGGTCCATATAGTAAAAAACAAAAGATTATATGGTCAATCTGGTTATAACTTTAAAAAGCTTGTATGGTTATTTTTGCGATTAAACTTCTATTACGGTTATTTCCCAGACTTTATGAAACCTAAGAGGACAGAATATGAAAAGAATAATGATGTTAGGCGCAGGCAGCCTGCAGTTGAACGCCATACGTAGGATTAAAGAGATGGGGCATCAAGTTGTTGCCAGCGATTATCTTGAATCTTCACCTGGTAAGAAGCTATCGGATTATGCTGTAATGGCAGATACCTTTTCTTATGAAGAAACACTTGAAGGTGCTAAAAAATATGACATTGATGCAATTATGACAACAGGGACGGATCAGCCAGTCTTAACAGCAGCCTTGGTATCAGAAGCACTTGGACTAAAGAGCTCCTTATCATCAGAACAAGCCCTGTGGGTGACCAATAAGAAGTTGATGAAAGAAATTTTTATCAAACATGATATTCCTACAGTAGAACAAGTATTTTTAAAGAAGGACTTTATCGATATCCCCTTTGATCCACCTTATGTGATGAAACCATTAGATTCACAGGGGCAAAGAGGTATCTATAAAGTTAGATCAAAAAAAGAAGTCAGAGACTTAATAGGTCAGACTCTTTCATATTCAAGACAAGATGAAATCCTTTTGGAAAAGTTCTATGAGAACCAAGAAGTTACAGTATCTGGCTGGGTACGTGATGGAATGGTATATGTTTTAACCATTACAGACAGAGTGACTTTTTCATCAGATGAACATATTGGTGTTTGTTTATCTCATGAATACCCGACCATTCATCAGGCTTATCTTGATGACTTAGAAAGCTTGACTAGAAAAATCTGCAAAGCTTTTGAAATTGAAAATGGCCCTATTTATTTTCAGTTTTTAATTGGACAAGAGGGCATTATGGCCAATGAAATTGCTTGTAGAATTGGTGGTGCTTATGAAGATATGACCATTCCCTTTGTAACTGGCTTTGACATTCTAAAACATCAGATCGACCAAGTTTTAGGTATCAGGCATCCTGTAAAAGTAGAAAGAAACAATCAAGTCTTTTCAACACAGTTGTTCTTTTGTAAACCAGGAAAGATCAGTGACATTAAAATAGACGCATTAAAACAAGAGGATTATATAATGGACATAGGTGTCAATTATAAGATTGGTGATGTGATTTCTACAACACAAAATGCTTCACAAAGAGCTGGTTATATGGTTATAACTGGTCCTGATGAAGAAAGGCTTACTGAAAACATATCCAAGGCCTATGACCTATTAGAAATATTGGATGAAGAAAGAAATTTAGTTATTAGAGGAAAGAGATTTTATCGATGAAAAAAATTCTAATTATATTAGTCATGTTGGTTTCCTTAGTTGCATGTAACAAAGAGGAAAAGAAAATTGTAATAGCAGAGCAGTATGGCCTTGCTTATGCACCGGTACAAATTATGATGGCAAAAGGTTATCTAGAAGAAGCATTACCCGACTATGAGATTCAGTGGGCTAAGTTAGGCAATACCATGGCTATACGTGAAGCCATGACAGCCGATGCTCTAGATGCAGCATTTTTAGGTATTCCACCTTATATCATCGGTACGGACGCCGGTATGGAGTGGGGACTTTTTACAGGTTTATCAAGAGCGCCACTTTCTTTAATGGGACGTGAAGAAGGTACTTTGGAAACCATTAAAGATGGTCGAATCGCTTTACCGCAACCAGGTTCAATACAACACATACTATTATCAATGGCAGCAGAAAGAAGCTTTGCTGATGCAACTGTGTTTGATAATCAACTGGTGACCATGAAACATCCTGACGGTATGCAGGTGCTTATAAACGGTAATGAAGTAGATTATCACTTTACTTCTCCGCCATATGTCTTCCAAGAAGCAGAAGCAGGCATGCATGAAATCATTTCAGGTGAAGCTTGTTTTGGTGGTCAGTTTACCTTTATCGTAGGCGTTACAAATAAAAGTCTAAAAGAAGATGACATGGCCTATCAGGCTTTATCAAATGCAATTAATAAATCCATTGATTTCATTAAAGAAAATCCAGAGGAAACCTTAGATACATTGACGCCGCTTTATAATCTAGACAGGGAAGTACTCAGATCATATATTTATGATTTCGGTATTGTTTATGAGAAGGATATAAAAGGTATAGAAACATTTGTTGATTTTATGTACAGAAATGACTACATAAAAAATGAATATACAGAAGAAGAACTGATATGGTAAAAAAGCATAAGGTGCTCTTTGTATTTATGATCATTGTTTTGTGGGAAGTATTGGCTTACAGTGGTAAACTGCCGTCTAGTATAGAAATTCTCAAGACTTTTCTAACAGATTTACCTGCCATAGGACTGGCTGTGTACAACTCTATCTTAGTCATCTTTAAGGCGATAATCATATCATTGATGGTAAGTGGACTGATGATTTTTATGGGCAGGCATGAAAAAGTTGATGATTGCATTCAAATGCTCGTTACAGTTTGTCATCCCATACCAGGTGTTGCACTTTTGCCTTTGATATTTATGTGGATTGGCCCAGGACCAGATGCCATATTAATCATTGTGACCCATGCTGTTCTATGGCCTTTATACATCAATATCAAGTCTTCATACAAACAGATTCACAGTGATTATGCTTTTCTTTTAAAAGTCTTTAGAGTAGGTAGGCTAAAGAAGGTGACAAAGGTTTATGTTCCAGGTATGATGCCAGGCATACTGTCAGGTTTAAAGATTGGCTGGTCGAGAGGCTGGAGAGGCTTTATCAGTGCTGAAATGATCTTTTCTGTTATTGGAGAGTCTACTGGTATAGGTTGGTACATCTTTATGTACCGTATTTTTGGTAATATGGCAGGTGTATTCGCTGGTATTGTGGCAGTTATCCTTATCAGCTTAATTGTGGAAAAAGTAGTATTTGAGCAAGTAGAAAAAAGAACCATCGAAAGATGGATTTAGTGCCTAGTTTTGACTAGGCACTTTGTATATGTCTATCTTCCATGGATAAGTATTGACGTATCTTGCGATCCTCATACCATAGGTCTTGGATTCAAAGGAGTCCACGAGTTTACATGTTTCAAGATATTTGACCATGCTATCGTAGTAAGGCAGTGGTCCGTATAAGATATCCCACTTTGGGGATGTCTTTTTTATATAGGACATTTCTTCTGGAAGGATGATGTAATCTATATCATGCTTTTCTATATAAGCTTCAAAGTCTTCAATATACCATAAGTTCCTATAATCGATGAGCTGACCATTGTCTAAATGATAGTCAAGGTTCAGATTGCCAAGGACTTTACCTTCAAGTTGAAGATGATCTTTCAAAAGCCCATAATCATCATTTTTTATCTTAATGTCTGACCATGAGTTGTTCACAGTTAGAATTAAGACAAATGCTAGAAGAACGTATTTGTACTTAAATGAATGAATCAGCTGTAAATAAAAGAGTCCGTTGAACAAGAGGACAAATATAACAGCCGTTTGATTGTACCTGCCTATAATCATAAGACCAATGTTGATGGCAAGAACCATTAAAAATGATGAGGCAAAGTCTTTCTTTTTAAGGACGGCATAAATTCCTGGCAGGAGACTTATGACCATTAAGATGATATCAGGCTTAATATTATAAAGCTGATAGGTACCACCTATTTCCTTAAATAATTTGACATAGTAGAGATAGAAGCCACTTAATCTTGAATATTCAAAGTTTACGACACCAAGACTTTCGCCAAAGGCCATATAATCTGCGATAAAGTTTGGATTTAGTAAAAAACTGAATATGACAAACATGAGCGCGAATAGACCTGTAGTGACAATGAGTTTGACTAAATCACGAAAACGGGTTTCTCTTATATATATTTTATAGAGGTAAACAAGTCCTATACCAAGGGCAATTAGTAGGCTGTTTGGATGGACGCCGACAGCTAAGCCAATAAGGCAGCCTGTTAAAATCGGTTTTGCCTTTTCTATGTTCAAATAGTAAGTGATGACCATAACCATCATGATGATACTTTCCTGTCTTGCTATGTGAGAGACATATACAAATTGAATATGACAGGCAACAATTACAAGCATCAGTATGTTTTCAAATTCTCTGATGCCTCTTTTGTCTAGTATCTTATGTAAAAAATAGAGTGAAACTGTAGAAGCTGTCAGTGATAAAAGTCTGACGGAAAAAACAGAATAACCAAATAAGTTGATAAAGATTATCTGTAAGCCTGTAAACACACTTCTTAAGCCATGAACAGCTCTGGGATATTCAATGAAGAATGTTTCAGATGTTTTAAAGCCAACTTCCATAACTTGTCTTGAAAAACCGCTCAGCCATGATTCATCTGAATGGATAAATGGGAATTTGGTTAAGAAGACCAGGTTGATGATAAAAAAGATTGTTAAAAAAATATATATATCATATTTTCTAATATACTTTTTGATATTATTTTTCATTGTGTGAATTATATCCTTTCATGATGTGTTCTATCCCTATTATAACGCATTTTAAGCGGTTTTTAAGGTACTTGTTAACGAAAACCAATATGAAGTATAAGTAAATCTGATAGCTAAATCACTTTGTCATAAGTTATAATAATATTAGAACGTTGTTTAATTTTTAACAATGTATAACTTACAACAATCTCACAACTGATGTAGGTTACTCAAAAGTTAATAGGAGGGTCATATGAAATTGAATAAGAGAATTCTCAGTTTTTTACTGGTATTCGTCTTGGTATTCTCATTTGTTGCTTGTTCAGACAACAGTGAAAACAACGCTGGTTTTGTCGTAGAAAATGAAGAGAATAATTCAGCTGCAACTGAAACAGAAACGGCTACTGAAACAGCTACAGAAACTGAAACTGAAACTGAAGCTGAAGCAGGTGCATTAGAAGCTGCAGTTAATAACTACTTTGCTAATTTACCAGATCATATTTACAAAATCAGCCAAGTTGAGTTTGTAGAAATGGTTAAGAATGGTGAAGACATGTTTGTAATCGATATGAGATCTGCAGATGATTATGCAAAAGGTCACATTGAAGGTGCTGTTAATATTTTATTCAACACAAACATGAGTGATTCATTAGCAGATATCCCACAGGATAAACCAGTATTTATTTACTGTTATTCAGGTCAAACTGCTGGTCAAGCTGTTGCGACATTAAACGTTGCAGGCATTAATGCAAGAAGTGTTAATTTAGGTTGGAACTTTGGTATTTCTAAAGTTGATGGTGTTGCAGATATTACTACAACTGAGCCAACTGAATTAGTAGCATTAGGTAACGATATTGATCCTGAAATTCAAGCAGCTGTTGATAAGTATTATGCTGACTTGGCAACTGCTAAAGGTACAGACTTTGGTGCTAACATCGTTTCTGAAGACAACTTCAAGAAGATGATGGACGAAGGTGCATCTTATTACTTATTATCAATTCGTCAACAAGACGCTTATGATAAAGCTCACATTCCTGGAGCTGAATTATTACCATATGGAAAAGGCATGCAAGAAGGCTTTGACATGATTCCTAAGGATGAAAAAGTTGTTGTTTACTGTTACTCAGGACAAACAGCTGGTCAAACTGTTGCAGCTTTAAGATTATTAGGCTACGATGCTGTATCACTAAAAGGTGGTATGGGTGTTGGTGCTAACGCACCATTAGGTTGGACAAACAAAGGTTTTGTTGTTGAATCTCCAACGACTAGAGCAGCTATGGACTACTTCAAGAACATGCCAGACCACATTTATAAAATTGGTCAAGCTGACTTCGTAGAAAAAGTAGCGAATGGCGATGATATGTTCATCATCGATATGAGATCTGCTGATGATTATGCAAAAGGTCATATCCAAGGTGCTGTAAACATCAACTTCAACTCAATGATGAGTGATAACTTATTAAATATTCCACAGGATAAAGAAGTTTTTATTTATTGTTATTCTGGTCAAACAGCTGGTCAAGCTGTAGCGACATTAAACATGGCTGGTATCAATGCTAGAAGCGTTAACTTAGGTTGGAACTTTGGTATTTCTAAAGTTGATGGTATTGCTGATGTAACTTCTACAGAGGCAGTAGAAATCGAAGCTTTAGGATTAGATATTGATCCTACTATCCAAGAAGCTATGGATGCTTACTATGCTGGTTTAGCAGAAGTTAAAGGTACAACTTACCAAAACTACATGGTATCAGAAGCTAATTTAAAGGAAATGGTAGACAACAAAGATGACTCTATCTATATCCTTTCAATCAGACAAGAAGATGTTTATGATGAAGGTCACATTGAAGGTGCAACTTTATTACCATTCTCAAATGAAATGGCTGAATCATTTAACATGTTACCAACAGATAAAACAGTTGTTGTTTACTGTTACTCAGGTCAAACTGCAGGTCAAACAGTTGCAGCATTAAGATTATTAGGATATGACGCTGTATCACTTAAGGGTGGTATGGGTGTAGGTTCCAATGCACCTCTTGGCTGGTCTAACCAAGGTTACCCAGTTGTAACAGAATAATAAACCTTTTAACAATCTCACACAATACGTTATGGAGGTTTAGAAATGAAATTTAGAAGCTTAAGCTTGGTCTTAGTACTTCTGATGGTCATTGGTTTAATGGCTTGTAATGATACATCATTTGATGATGCAATGAATGTAATCGAAGCAGAAGAAGTAGGTCAGGTATATTTAGATGGCAGTGTAATTGTTGTTGATGCCAGAGGCGAAGAAGCATACAATACACTTCATCTGAAAGATGCAATTTGTATAGATCCTAGTGAGCTATTGGTGGATAAACCAGTACCTGCTACAGTTGCTCCAAAAGCTAAAGTTCAAAGAGTTTTAAGTAAAAAAGGTATTACGAATGATTCTACTGTTTACATCTATGATGATAACGGTGGAGTAAATGCTTTTAGAATTTGGTGGACAATGAAGCTTTATGGTCATGAAGACGTAAAAGTTGTTAATGGCGGTTTTGAAGCACTTGGTAATTTAGGACTAACAGCAAGTACAAGTGAAACTGTTTTAGAGCCAGCTGAGTATGTAGCTAAGGATGCAGATGAGTCATTAATCATTGACTTTGAAGCACTTGAAGCAATCACTCAAGATGAAAACACCAATGTAAAAATCATTGATGTTCGTTCACCAGCTGAGTACGATGCAGGTAATATCCTAGGTTCAATATTGTATCCTCATAGCAACAACCTTTATAGTGATGGTACTTTTATGTCTGCAAGAGACATGTACTTATTCTATAAAGACAAGGGCTTTGAGAAAGATGATGAAATTGTTTTATACTGTAAATCTTCTTTTAGAGCGACACAAACAATGGCACTTTTAGAAGAAGCAGGTTTTACAAACATGAAGATTTACGATGGTGCATGGTTAGAGTGGGAAGCTAATGGTGGCGAAGCCGCTACGACTGATGACGCTGCACCAGTAACAGGACAAGATGGTTCTTGATTTATAAGCTCGTATTTATACGAGCTTTTCCTTTTTTGTAGTACAATGGATAAGAGGTAAGATATGATAAAATTTAACCAGATAAGGGAGTATGACATGAGCTTCCCTTTAAAAACAAAAGAGGTTTATAAGGAAATGATCTCGTCTCATTTGCCACATTTCGATGAATTTCATCTTGTTCATACATGTACTGCAGCACTAGAAATCGCAGCTTTGGCACTTGATATTAAAGAAGGAGATGAAGTCATCATGCCTTCATATACCTTTGTTTCTACAGCAAATGCTTTTGCTCTAAGAGGGGCTAAAATAGTTTTTTGCGATGTAGATGAAGATATGAATATCAAACTAGACCAAGTTGAGGCATTGATAACACCTAAAACGAAGGCTGTCGTGCCTGTCCACTATGGAGGTGCATCTTGTGACATGTTTGACTTATCTGATATATGTAAGAAAAATAATATATATTTGATAGAGGATGCAGCTCAGGCTCTTGGTTCTTATTACAAGGAAAAAGCTTTAGGTACATTTGGCCACATGGCTTGCTTTTCTTTTCATGAAACAAAAAACATCCACGCTTATGAGGGTGGTATGTTGGTAGTCAACGATTCGACTTTTGCAGTAAAAGTAGATAATATCATTCATGAAGGGACTGATAAGACGGCTTTTAGAAAAGGTCAAGTAGCCAATTATACATGGCAGGCTCTAGGATCGTCTTACGAGATGGATATTCTCAGGATGGCCTATTTATCAGAAAGTTTAAAGGATCTTGATAAGGTTACAGAGATAAGAAGAGGGATTGTAAAAAGCTATCAATCTTCTTTAGATGGCTATAAAAGGACCGATCATAATGGCCACTTGTTTTATTTGCTTGTAAAAAATCGTTCTGATTTTATAGATTATATGTTGTCAAATGACATAGAGTGCTTCAGTCATTATGAACCCCTACATAGATCCTGTGCTGGAAAAAAGTATGGAAGCCACGGCCTTATGACGGGGACAAACTTGGCAGATCATCTTGTAAGGTTGCCGGTTCATACCCATTTGACAGATGAAGACATAGATAAGATTATTAAGAAAGTAAAGGCCTACAATGAGTAAAATTTTAGTAACGGGTGGAGCTGGATTTATAGGTTCTTATTTCGTTAAGGAAATGAAAGAACATGATATTGTGGTACTGGACAAGTTAACCTATGCCAGCGACCTAGACAGAATAAAAGATGAGTCCCATATGACATTTGTTGAAGGAGACATCTGTGATAAAGCCGGCTTAGACATTTTATTCAACACATATGACTTCGATATAGTCGTTAATTTCGCTGCAGAAAGTCATGTAGATAAAAGTATAGAAGATGCCAGTCAATTTATTATGACCAATGTTTTCGGTGTACAAGTTTTAATGGATGTATGTAGAAAACACTGGCATAAGAAGGGCTTATTTATACAGATTTCTACGGATGAGGTTTATGGTCCTAGTGGAGGTGAGGATTTTGATGAAACTACTCCTCTTAATCCTAAAAATCCTTATGCAGCATCAAAGGCAGCTGCGGAACATTTGATTAAGGCTTATGAAAATACTTATGATTTTCCAAGCATCATCACGCGTTCTTCTAATAATTATGGTTTTTCTCAACACAAGGAGAAGTTGATACCAAAAACTTTGGATAATATTTTTCACCATCGCCCCATTGGGCTTTATGGTGATGGTCTACAAGAAAGGTGCTGGCTACATGTTAAAGACCATGTAAAGGCAATAAGAAAAGTCCTTGAAGAGGGAAGGCCACATGAAATCTATAATATTTCAGGTAAAAGCCGACTGACCAATTTGGACATGGTTAAAACCATCATCAAGGCATTTAAAAAGCAAGGATTTGTCTATAAGGGAGAAATTGAGTTTATAACAGATCGTCCTGGACATGATACGTCTTACAGAATGACAGACCACAAACTTGGCTATGAAAAGAAGATTGATATGAATGATGGTTTAAATGAAATCGTCTCATTATTTATGAATCAAAATAAGTAAAATGGGTATAAAATCAGTAATCGGAGGTTTTTTATGAAACGATTGATATTATTGATTATACTCATTTTTTTATTTGGCTGCTCTAATCAGGTCATAGAGCTGGATTTTGCAACCGGCGGTGTTGGTGGTGTTTACTATCCACTGGGGTCTACCATAGCAGAACTTATCAGTGATAATGTTGATAATGTGCTTGTAAATGCTTATACAGGCAATGCATCGGTTTCCAACACGAACTTGATACATGAGGGTGAAATCGAAATGGCTCTTGTTCAAAGTAATGTAGCCAATTGGGCAAGAGAAGGCATAGACACTTTTGAAGCACCAGTAGAAGAAATCTATGCTGTTGCCAGCCTTTATTCTGAAGTCATCCAAGTTGTTGTAAGGGCGGATGCAGAAATTGAATCTTTTGAAGATTTAAGAGGTGAACACATCAGTCTTGGTAAGATTGATAGTGGTAATTATTTTGATGCAGTTAATATTTTAAAAGCACATGATATAGAGTTAAAGGACATTCACAGTCATAATCTTACTTTCAGTGAATCCTTCGATATGCTTGTAAATGGTGAAATAGACGCAGTATTTCTTACGAGTGGTATTCCAACTTCTAGTGTGACGCTAATCAGCAGTAAGATTGATATTAGACTCCTTGGCATTGATGAAGAAACTTTACAAAGCATCATTGAAGACTTCTCATTTTATACAAGAGAAATCATACCTGCTAAAACCTATCTAGGCCAAGAAAAAGATATTATCACACTTTCTACTAGAGCTTTATGGGTATGTCATGAATCTGTAGACGAAGAGATTGTATATGAGTCTTTAAAGGGGTTTTATCAGTCCCATGAGGATTTGAGAAACAGTCATAAGAGCTTGAGAGGTGAATCTTTGAATACAGCATTAGACGGTATTGCTATACCTTTACATCCAGGTGCTAAAAAGTATTACAAGGAGATGAATTTTGAAGTGGATGATTAGTGTCTTAATTGTGGTTCTTTTGATGCCTGTTAAAGTGGTCTACATTGAATCAGATGGTGTAGATATGCTTACGCTTAATAGGCCTAAGGAGATAATTTTAAAGCAGTATCACTCAGTCAGTTTAACGAACATTGAATCAGTTCTACTAGCAGATAAAGATGGCATATATATTAAGTCAGTATCCTTTAAAGACCAAGCTGGCGCAGGCATGCCTAATCCTAATATAATGGTTCATACAAATAAATTTGAAGGTAGTGTGGATCAAAAGCTTGATCTACCTGTTAGATTTATAGAAGGCAGCAGCAATGCCCTTGAAAGTCCTAACTTAAAGGTAGACTTTGATGGTGGTGGCTCACTTGATATAAAACGTACCAGTATATTATTGATATTACTTGACAGAATGGGTGTTATATGAAATTTAAATGGACTTTATTCAGAAAAATACAACTCGGCTTAACAGGTGTCCTACTCATGGTCTTTATTATCATGCAATTAACCATGTCTTACTTTATAAGAGAAGCGGTTTCTAGAAATGAAGAGCAGATTTCTATTCAAACAGCTGTCCTGCTACAAAAGAACTTGGGTGTTGTATTTAATGATGCCATTGAAAGTCTTCAGTTTTTAGAAAATCATTATTATGATGTTTCTAGAGGGGATATGGAAATCGATAGAGACCTCTTTCAACTAACTGAAATTAAGGGGTCTATTCGTAATGCATTTGTAATTTATAATGATGGTTCCTTTATACTAAAGCCAGAGGCAAAAATTCCAATAGATTTTGATCCGAGAACACGTGATTATTACAAGGCTGCTTATGAATCTAGACAGATACATTGGAGTCAGCCCTATGTAGATATGGCGACTAAAGAACTGGTTATAACAAGTGCCATGTACATTCAATTTCAGGATATAGATGGCGTTATAGGTGTTGATATAAATCTAAATGAAATTCCAAATATTTTAAGTGCGTCTCAGATTGGAGAGACCGGTTATAGTCTACTTGTAAGTGAAGACAATAGGATCATTGCCGATTCAAACTTGGATTTAATCGACAGACCACTTGACGTTATTAATGATCCTGAGTTTTTAGAGATGGATTTAATTACAGGCATTGCGGCTACAAATAAGGGAACTTATTATTTAAGACGAATCAATCAGTCCAATATGAGATTGATCTCCTTTTTACCTCATAGTGATGTGTCAAGGAGCGTCAGTTTTTCAACAAGGATGGTATCTGTTCTTTTATTAATTGCTTTTTTCCTAAGTTCCATTTTAACTTATTTGATTACTCGTAGAATCATCAAGCCAATCAAAAGATTAGAAGAGACCATGAAGGTTTCTGAAACATCAGATATGATGATTGCTTTAGAGCTTAATACCAATGATGAAATCAACACATTGATCACTGGTTATAACACACTTGCTGAACATGTGAATCAACAAAATGAAGAACTGATCACACTATCTAATGAATTGATTGAATCGGAAAAAGAACTTCAAAAGCAGTACGACAAGGTTTCTGAGCTTGCCTATACAGACCATTTAACTGGCCTGCCAAATAGGGTGAGGTTTGAAGAAGAGACCAAACGTTACATTAGAGATGAAGAAGATTTCGCCATGATGTACATGGATTTGGACAACTTTAAATACATCAACGATACCTATGGCCATAATTATGGTGATGTTGTCTTACAGATTATCAGTAAGAGAATCAAGGATTGTTGTGTAAAGAATCACTTTTCCTCAAGAATATCAGGGGATGAATTTGCCATATTGACCAAACATGTGTCAGAAGAAAAACTCAGTCAAATGGCTTTGAAATTATTAGAGACCATTAGTAAACCTATTTATTACAATGAACTTGAGTTTACTATAACAGGCACCATAGGTATCAGCCAGTACCCTTATGATGGGAAAAACTATGAGGATCTGCTTTCGAATGCTGATATTGCTGTGCATGAAGCCAAATCTCTGTCTAAAAACCATTATCTTATTTTCTCGACAGACCTAAGAGATGATATGTTAAATCGTGTCATATTAGAAAACCAACTGTTAAGTGCCATAACCAATGATGAGTTGTATTTGTCTTATCAACCACTCATAGACTTTAAGAGTAAAAAGGTTTATGGCTTTGAAGCACTATGTAGATGGGAAAATTCACAACTGGGTTTTGTTTCACCAGAAGTATTTATACCACTGGCTGAAAAAACTTTGCTCATCAACTCCATAGGCCAGTTTGTCTTAGATGAAGCCATTCGATTTGGTGCAGAACTCAATAAAGAGACAGGTAGATTTTATGAGATGAATGTCAACGTTTCATTGCTGGAACTTCACCAGGAAGGCTTTGTTGATCAAGTTGTAAGGACTCTAGAAAAGTACCACTTCCCAAGTGAGTTTTTAAACATTGAACTTACAGAATCCGTTGCATCGGATTCATCTGTTACCATTAGACAAAGAATAGATAAACTTAGGATGTTGGGCATCGGCTTATCCATTGATGATTTTGGGTCAGGTTATTCATCACTTAATCAACTGACCAAAATAAATGTCACTCATTTGAAAATTGACAGATTGCTAATCGTAGAAGCATCTAAAGACCAAGCGGTTTATCAGCTATTAAGAGGTATTGTTGAGTTTGCCCATATCATTGATTTAAAGGTTATAGCAGAAGGTATTGAAGATAAACATATGGAAATGCTTATGCTAAAAATGAATATTGACTATGCTCAGGGGTATTTATACTCCAAACCAATAAGAGATCATGAAGTATATGATTACTTAGAAGTCACTAAAGATTAACATCCTTCGGGATGTTTTTTTTGAGGTATTTCGTTTTGAAATAATTATTATCACATTTTGTGTTTAGATTTAATTATACTGGGTAGGTATAGATTAAGAGGTGGTCAAATGATTGGAAAAAGAATTAAGGAATTAAGAATATTAAAGCATATAAGTCAAAGTGAGCTGTCAAGAGCTTTGAATATGAAGCAATCAACAATAGCAAATTATGAAAAAGATACACGTTCTCCAAATTTAGAGACACTTATAGCACTTGCAAGCTACTTTGATGTGACATTAGATGACTTAGTGGGTAATGATTTAACAGGAACTGATATCGTAGGTTTATCTGATAAGTTTCTAGATTATTTACTTGTTGATGATATAGACAAGGCTAAATCGATTGCGCTTAGACTACTTAATCAGACGGACTTAAAAACTGTATACTTCAAGCTCTTTAGATACGCACTTACTAAACTTGGGTGGTTGTGGGAAGTTGGTGAAATCACCATTTCCCAAGAACATGAAACAAGTTATGAAATTGCAAAGATGATTGGTCAACTTGAAGGCAAATCCAGTCTCCAAAATGACAAGAGCATCATAGGCATGGTGGCACCCGGTGAAAAACATACATTTGGTCTACAAATGCTTATGTCACTTCTAAAGGAAGATGGCTTCAAAACAAAATATATAGGTGAAGCGGTTCCTAAAGATGATTTAACTTCTTATATAAAAGAAGGCAGCTATGACTACTTGATTCTCTCTATTACAAACGAACTGTGGTTAGACAGATTAATGGACAGGATCAGTGGTCTAGATAAGATTAAGATTTGCATTGTAGGTTCTGGTGCTAAGAAGCTTGAACTTACTGGCATAGATACATTTGCCACTTATGAAGCATGTTTGGAGGCTTTAAATGGATAAAAAAGATATAGATGAAAGAAAAGCAAAAATAAATATCTTTGGAAAGACAGCTGGTCTCTTTATTGGTCAGTTTCAATTAACGATTTTAGTGATACTACTAATCACGGCCATAGGTATATCTGGACTCTTAAATTTACCAAAAGAATCATTACCTGAGATTGTTTTTCCATCTATTACTGTTCAAACTTTCTTCCTTGGAGCTAGTCCTGAGGATGTAGAGAGTTTGGTAACAGAGAAAATAGAAAACAAAGTGAAGGATTTTGATGACATAGAAAGTCTTGAGTCTGAGTCTAGTTTCGGCTTGTCCATTGTTTCTATTAGTTTCAATGAAGGCGTTGATATCAATCAGAAAAAAATTGAAATTGATAATGCCTTAAGAGAAATCTCTTTTTCAGATGGGGTCTCAGATCCAAAAACTTTGATATTTACAACATCAGAAATACCGCTTATGAATATCAGTGTTGTAGGGAATTATCCACTGTCAGAACTGACTGCGATTACTGAGGAATTAGCAAATGAGATAGAGGCTGTAAGAGGTGTGGATTCCGTTTCGATTGCTGGAGATGTGGAAAGAGAAATTGAAGTGGTTATGAATGAATTTCAGATGATGAAATACAATATAACCTTTAACGATGTGAAAAATGCTCTTCAGGGTAAGAACTTTTCAGCACCTATAGGAGAGTTATCACTTAATGGTGTCAGATACAACTTAAGAGTGGATGAAAGATATACAGCCATTGATGAGATTGAAAATACATTGATTAAAAACAACATCTACATCAAAGATATTGCCAGCGTTGTTGATGGCCTTAAGGAGATCTCTACTTACAATAGAACTTATATCAAAGGTGAAGAAGTTTTGCCGTCACTTTTCATTACTGTAAATAGAAAGGTAGCCAGTGATGTCATCGGTACAAGTGATGATGTGAAAGAGCTTTTAGAGACAACAAAAGTTTTGCCTATAGATGTCAATGTATATGTTTCTAATGATCTATCTAAAAATGTACAAAGTGATTTAGATAATATTCAAGATTCGGCTTGGTCTGGCCTTTTGGTTGTTATTGTTGTTTTGTTTTTATTCATAGGTTTTAAGGAATCTATCATTGTATCTCTTACCATACCACTTTCTTTACTAGGTACCTTAGGTTTGTTATCTTTATTTGATATTACCTTTAACACCTTTGCAATATTGGGTTTAATTGTTGCTCTTGGTTTACTAGTAGACAACTCCATTATTGTCATGGAAAACATAGACCGCTTAAGGAAAAAAGGATTCACTGCAAATGAAGCTGCACTTTATGGTACTAACCAAGTTGGTTTGCCGATTTCATCAGCAACCTTAACGACATTGGCTGCATTTTTCCCTTTAGCCATTCTACCAGGTATACTGGGCGCTTTTGTCTCAACGATACCAAAGACCATAATGATCACCATATCCGTATCTTTGTTGGTATCACTTGTGATCACACCAAGTCTGTCTTCTAAGATACTTAAGATGAAAAAAAGGGTACATTTAAATAAGTTTGTAAGAATTGTCCTAGGAACTGGTTTAGTTACTCTACTAAGTTATCTTGCATTTAGAGATATAGACAATGTAATGATTACGTACATCATGACCGGCTTGTTTTCTCTCTTGATGCTTCTAAGGATGATTTTTTTAACAGATAAAGGCTTAGAAGAGACCAGACTTACCAGAAGCTACAGCAAGTTGATAGGATGGATTATTAAGAAGAAAAGAAGAACTGTACTTGTTCTATTTATTGGATTTTCTGTATTGGGTCTGAGTATTATGAGTATCACTTCTGGACTTTTGAAGATTTCTTTTTTCCCAAAAGGAGAACCAACATCACTTAACATACTTATAGACACACCTGGTGGCACAACTTTAGAAGATACAGGGAGCATAACAGGTCAACTGGAAACTTACCTAAAAGAAATAGAAGAAGTCACACAATTTTCAACAACCATTGGTGGTACTGAAATAGATTCAAGCAGAATTTCTGTTGAGTTAGACACCAGCAAGCGATCGGGCTTTGATATTCTCAACCAGGTAGAAGAATTGTCCAAGAAGATTCCTGGTGCAACTATTTCTATTCAAACAGTTGTAACGGGACCTCCTGTCGGTAAACCTATTGTTATTAGAATCTTAAGCGATGATTTAAGAGGGGCAGATGTCTTTTCAAAAGAAGTTGCAACAAATCTAAAAGGCATTCCTGGTGTCTACAACGTTGAATCAAGCGTATCTGTTGGTGTGCCAGAAATACTGATAGATATCAATGAAAATAAGGGTCTTAACTATGGTATATCGCCAGTTCAAATTACCAATCAGCTGAGAGGTGAAATAACTGGAGTTGAAGCTACAAGTCTTAGAGAAAATGGCCAAGAAATTGATGTCATTTTAAGAAAAGATTTGAATCAAATCACTGATATCTCTCAAGTCGAAAATCTTTTTATAGCAACACCGCTCGGTAATATGCTGACGCTTTCGAGTTTTTCTGATATTAGCCTACAAAGCGGTTTGTCCAATATAACAAGAAAAGATGGTAAACGAGTAATTACCATAGAGGCTGATCTAAAAGAAGGTTACAACGTCAATGATGTGGTAAGTGAGTTTAGATCTTCAATTGATATTCCAAATGGTATTGAAATCAAGTATTCAGGTGATGTAGAAGGTATTGATCAGAATTTCGGCAACTTGTTTCAGAGTATGATTGTAGCTGTATTTCTAGTATTTATTATTTTAACCCTGCAGTTTAGGTCTATAGGCCAACCTTTCATTATCCTAACAACACTTCCAATGGCTTTTATAGGGGTCATATGGGGATTGATTATAACAGGTAATGAGTTTGGATTTTATGCCTTTATGGGTTTGGTTGCTCTAATTGGTATAGCTGTAAATGATGCCATTGTACTAATTGATTATATCAACCAATTAAAAAGTCAAGGTTATACGATTATAGATGCCATCATAGAGGCTGGTGAAACCAGATTTAATCCAGTTTTGGCAACGACACTGACAACAATAAGTGGTGTATTACCACTGGCTTTTAAGGAGAGTTACTATGCTCAGTTCAGCTTCTCTTTGATCTTTGGTTTGATGGTAACTACCATTTTGACACTTATATTTATTCCAACCATTTATAGGTTGTTTAGCAAAAACAGAAAGGCGGTTAAGTCATGAAATACATTGTAATAATAATGATGACACTTTTAATATTAACCGGTTGTTCAACAGAAGCAAGACAAACAGAAAGTCCATCCCTGACAGCTGTTCATGCCGTTAATATGAAATATGACCAAGTTGAAAAAACATACATCAGTATTGGGGAAGCTGTTCCTAACAATCAAATAGATATTTATGCAACGGGTGATGTTGATTTGATCTTAAAATCTGTTGGTGAGCCGGTTATAAGTGATGAAACTTTACTTTTATTAGAAGATGATAATGTTACGGCATCTTATTTAGCGAGTGAAAGTCAGCTTAGAACCATTAGAGATAATCTAAAATCACAATACGATCAATCTAAGTTGGATTTTGAAAATCAAGACAAGTTGTTCACAGCTGGTATTATTACAAAATCACAGTATGACCAGTCTGAAAACCAAATGAATAGCCTGTACAGACAGTATCTAGATGCCAATACCAACTATAGGAATCAGGTTAAGAATCTAAAAGAGTCTGTAAATGACAAGGCTTTGGTAAGTCCTATCGATGGCACGGTTGCAGCTATATATGTCAGTGAAGGTGAAAGTCTTTCAAATCGCCTAGCTATTTCAGTGGTAGACAAATCTAAAGTCTTTATAAAAACCTTTATATCTAGTGATTTAAAGAGACTTCTGGAAATCGGTGATTCGGTTACCATCTATGTGGATGGCGATAGAGACGAGCCACATAAGGGCTTGATCTCTAAAATCAACGAGATACCGGATTCACAAACTAAGTTGTTTGAAATTCATATAGAAGCAGCAGACTCCTATGATTATATAATTGGTGAATATACTGAGATTGAATACATTGTATCTACTTATATGGCCTATATGGTGCCTACGAGCTCGATCGTTAGAAGCAACACAGAATCTTATGTTTATCTTTTAGAAGATGATTCTGTAGAAAAAGTGAGGGTGACAACAGGTCTATCAAAGGATGACTGGATAGAAGTAGGGGAAATTAATCAAGTGAAAAGAGTACTTATCAGAGGACAGAACAATGTTGTAGACGGTGAAAAGGTTCAAGAAATAGAATAGACATAATAAGAAGGTGGCTCATGAAAAAAGATAGGGTATTTACTGGCATCATTACAGGTGCCAAAGAGGTTATGAATCATAAAACACAGCTTAATAAAATCAATGTTTTTCCAGTCGCAGACGGTGATACTGGTAGCAATCTCTATTCAACTATGCAGAGTATTATTACACACTCAGAAGAAAAATCCACCTTGAAGTTGACCTTAAAATCAGTAGCTGAAGCGGCCCTTGTAGGCGCTAGAGGCAACTCCGGCATCATATTCGCTCAGTATTTCCAAGGTTTTTCAGAGGGGATTGATGAAGATGAAATGAATGAAAAGAATTTGTTAGACGCAAGCTTCAATGGTCTGAACTATGCTTATGATGCTGTTGAAGTCCCCGTTGAAGGGACCATACTAACCATCATGCGTGTCTTTCATGATGCATTAAGAGACTACGATTTTGATAGTTTCGAACAGTCATTAGAGAATGCTTATCATCATGTACTTCATGCTGTTGAAAAGACAACTGAACAGCTAAAAGTCCTTAAAAAGGCTTCTGTTGTAGATTCAGGTGCAAGAGGCTTTCAAATGTTTCTGAAGGGCTTCATCAAGGGCCTTAAGGGAGAACTTGTACTAGTGGAAGAAGAAAGCGTTCCTGAAATACAAGCTGTTCATGAGGATGATTTCAATTATAGATACTGTACGGAAGCTTTAATCAAAACAAAGGAAGAACATCTAAAAGACCTGATAGGATATCTGGGTGATTCTTTAATCGTAGCTGGAAATGACCATACTAAACGCGTTCATATTCATACAGATGAACCATCTAGGGTTTTTGACATACTTTCAAAAACCGGGACAATTTTAGAGCAGAAGGTAGACGATATGAAGTTGCAGTATGATATGGTTCACCATAGAAAGTACAAGCGTGTTATTGTAACTGACTCAATTGCAGATATACCTCTAGACATCCTTGATGAGGAGCAAGTTCAAATGATCCACCTTTCCTTGTTAATAGGGGAGGAATCTTATTTTGATAAATTAACCATAGAAAATGAACGTGTTTTAAGTCTGGCTCATTTAAAGCCGACATCAACTTTGCCGTCAGAAAAACAGATAAAAAACTTGTATCAATACCTTCAATCTTATTATGATGAAATTATTGTATTGTGTGTTTCAAGAGATTTAAGTGGAACGTATGGATTGATGAAAAGACTTGCTAAAGATCTAGACAATGTCCATGTTATTGATACCATGCAAAACTCTGTTGCCCAAGGTCTTCTTGTCCATCAGTGTATTGATTACTTAAAAGACGGCATGGCTACAAGTGAGATTTTACGTCATATATCTAAGGATATAGAAAACGCTAAAATCCTTGTGAAGGTAGATTCATTAGATCCTATGATACGTTCTGGTCGATTGAGTGTTAGGATGGGGTCGTTTGTAAAAAGAATAGGTATCAAGCCTATTGTTACTTTAAGAGATGGAAAGGGCTCGATTGAAACTGTCGGCCTTAATCGTAAAAAAGCACTCAAGAAACTTATATTACACGTAGAAAAGATCAAACACCGACATAAGATAAAGAAATTAGCCCTTTGTTATGTGGACGACTCATCAGAAATTCATGATTTAAGAAGGCAATTAGAATCCCTTGGTATTCAAGTGGATTATGTGGTTAAGTCTTCTGCAATCATTGCAAACGGTGCAGGTAAAGGTGCTCTTGCCCTTGCCTATATAAAGGAGTGATACCGTGAATGTATTTTATGAAATGCTTCTTGTCTTAAGTATTTACTATTTTATATTATTTGTTATTGGACAAGTGGTTAAAAACAATTCAATTGTTGATATTGCGTGGGGGTTTGGTTTTGTAGTCCTAGCATGGCATACCTACATTAGGGGGAGTCAGTCCATGAGTGGCCTACTTGCAACTCTACTGGTAAGCATTTGGGGCTTAAGGCTCAGCTACCATATTGGTAAAAGGAACATAGGTAAACCTGAGGACTTTCGTTATCAGAATTTTAGAAAGCAGTGGGGAGATAAGTTTCCAAGAGTAAAAGCATTTTTCCATGTGTATGCTTTGCAAATGGTCATAATGATAATGATTTCGACATCTTATACCATCAATAACATCTTTAATAAGACTTCTAATAATCCTCTCATGATACTTGGACTTATTGTTTGGCTAACCGGCTTTTACTTTGAAGCCCTTGCAGATTATCAACTTAAAAAGTTTGTATCTGATAAATCTAATAAAGGAAAATTGATGGTAACAGGTCTTTATAAGTATTCTAGGCACCCCAACTATTTTGGCGAAGCTTTATTATGGTGGGGCATATACTTAATTGGTTTCCAACCGAATACTTGGTGGACTGTCTTAGGACCACTGACTATAACCATTACCATTCGCTTTGTATCTGGCGTACCTATGCTGGAAAAGAAATATATGAAAAGAGAAGATTTTAGGGCTTATGCAGAAGTGACAAATATTTTTGTCCCTTGGTTTAGAAAGGATTAGTTATGAAAACTTATCTGATTACATTTCTTGTTTTTATTGGTGTTGACATGATCTGGCTGGTACTTGTTGCCAGAAAATTTTATCAAAATCAAATTGGCTTTATTATGAGAAGCCCTCCTAATTGGTATGCAGCCCTCTTGTTTTATGCAATTTTTATTTTTGGACTGATTCATTTTGTCATCAATCCAGGACTTGAGGCCGAATCCCTTAAAAAAGTGATTATAAATGGCCTTCTCTTTGGCTTGATTACCTATACAACATACGACCTTACCAATATGGCTACATTAAAAGATTGGCCTCTTACGGTGACTGTCGTAGATATGATTTGGGGTACATCACTGGGTGGCTTGGTATCTACCATATCTTTTTTGATCTTAAAATAAAAAAATAGTTTTATCAACAAACTTTCTGGGTGTAAATACTTTACGTTTAAATGTTTACAAATACTTTTATATAAGAGATAATATTTAAGCAGAAATATGTTTAGATTTGGGAGGAGTTATGAGAAAAATAGGGTCAAAAATTTTTCTAGCAGTTATTATCAATACTTTGATATTAGCACTTGTTTTATCGGGGGTATTTTACTTTTCATTAAGTAGAAACACAGATCAGTTGATTGACTTGTTGTCACATCAATTGTATTTGGATTATGATAACGCTATAAAACACGAAGTAGAGGCTGTTGTTAGTTCACTAGACGCAGTCCAAAATTCAGCTAAGGCAGGTCAGTTGACTGCATCAGAAGCTGAAAAATTATCAGCAGATATCATCAGATCTGCCAAGTACGGCGACGGTGGTTATTTCTGGGCCGACACACTAGATGGTACCAATGTTGTACTACTAGGACGTGAAGACGTAGAAGGTACCAACCGTATGGGCTTGACGGATAAAAATGGTACCAAAATCATTGAAGAGTTCGCAGCTATTGTCAAGGCGGATGGCGCTGGTTATCTGGATTATTATTTTCCAAAGCCAAATGAAGAAGAGGCCTCAAGAAAAAGAGGATATATCTATCTTTATGAGCCGTATGGTTGGATGATTGGTACAGGCAATTATGTAAGTGATATTGAAGAAATCATAGAGTATGAAAAAGAAGAAGCTGGTAAGCTTATGAGAAACTCTTTGATAACAATGTTTGTAGTTACTGTAATTGTTGTATTAGTTGCTGTTGTTTTATCGCAATTATTTGGCTTAACCATCACTAAGCCGATTAAGAAGTTAACCAAATTAGTCAATAAGACATCTGATTTAGATATCAGCCATGATTCTAGAGATGAAGACATCTTAAAGGTAAAAGATGAAACGGGTGTTATGGCCAAAGCTGTTTTAGATTTAAGAGGTAATATTAGAAATATCATCAGCATACTTCAAAATGATGCCAGTCTTCTAGACCAAACATCGACACAGTTACATTCTATTGTCCAAGATGGCTTGCAGGGTACTGAAGCGGTTAACACAACTGTAGACGAGTTTGCCAATGGTGCTACTGAACAAGCGGGTGAAGCACAAGTTGCTGCTGAAAAGATGCATATGCTTGCTGAAGACATCAAAGCCAGTGTAACGAAATCAGATTCTATTTCTGAAAGTGTTAAGGAAGTGAATGAAAAGAATAAAAATGGTGTTGTGATTGTTGGTCAATTAACTGAACAGTTTGAAGTAACCAAGTCATCAACAGATCGTTTGAACGATAATGTTGCTATGTTGTCAAAAACGTCATCACAGATTACAGAAATCACGTCAACCATTCAGGCGATTGCAGAACAAACCAACTTACTTGCTTTAAATGCAGCTATAGAGGCAGCTAGAGCGGGTGAAGCGGGTAGAGGTTTTGCAGTTGTTGCAGAAGAAATCAGAAAGCTTGCAGAACAAACATCACATTCAACGAGTGAAATTGAAGAAATTGTCGGTGAAATTACGAAAGAAATTGATTTGACCATGGACAATATGTCGTCTTCAAAAGATGCAGTTACTGCTTCTGATACCTTTGTAAAAGATGTAGGTGAGTCTTTTGAAGGTATCCAAAAGGCTATCGATTCAACCTTCTATGATTTACAGGACTTGATTGAAAGCATTAGAAACGTAGATGAAAATAAGGCAGTTGTACTTAATGCCATTGAAGGTATATCAGCAATTACTGAAGAAAATGCTGCAAGCAGTGAAGAAATTTCTGCTACTATGGCGACTCAGGCAGAGTTGATGAAGAGTATTTCTGAACAGTCTGAGCATGTGAATGAAGTTACGATTAAGCTTCATGAAATCATCAATAGATTCAAAGTATAAAAATGAAACTTCCAAGTGTGTGCTTGGAAGTTTTTTTATAAGAAAATAGAAGATTTTATTACTCTGACATAAATGGATACTCATATGTCGTTGGTGATGAGAAGTTTTCTTTGACCACTCTGGTATTGATCCAGCGCATAAGGTTTTGCTTTGATCCAGCCTTGTCGTTGGTACCGGAGGCACGTGAACCGCCAAATGGCTGCTGCCCTACAACTGCACCAGTCGGTTTATCATTGATGTATAGGTTGCCAGCTGCCTTCTTTAAATGGTTTTCCATGGTTAAAAGCACATCTCTATCTTTTGCGAAAATAGCTCCTGTTAAGGCATAAGGGGAGCTTGACTCACATAGGTTCAGTGTTTGGATAAAGTCCTCATCTTTATAAACATACACGGTTAGGACTGGTCCGAATATTTCTTGAACCATGGTTGCAGAATCGGGTGTAAATGACTGGATGATCGTCGGTTCTACAAAATAACCAACTTTGTCATCACATGAACCGCCAAATAAAAGTTCTGAATCACTGGATGTTTGCGCTTTTTCTATATAGCCTTTGATTCTGTCAAAAGACCTCTTATCAATAACAGCATTCACAAAGTGTTTGAAGTCGTCAATTGGACCATAAGTGAGCTGAGATGTCATCTTCAGTAATTTGTCTTTTACTTGAGGCCATATGGACTCAGGAATATAGGTTCTTGCTGCTGCAGAACATTTTTGTCCTTGATACTCAAATGCACCTCTTACTAGGGCAACTACCAGTGTATCAATGTCAGCTGAATGATGAGCAAATACAAAGTTTTTACCACCCGTTTCTCCAACTATTCTTGGGTATGATCTGTAAGTGGGTAATTTTTTAGCAATCTCCAACCAGATGTTTGAGAAAACAGATGTAGAACCTGTATAATGAAAACCTGAAAACTCGGGATGATCAAGAACGGCATCTGTAATACTTTGAGATGGACCAGGTACAAAGTTGATCACACCTTTTGGCATGCCAGCTTCCTCTAATAGCTTCATGATCATGTAATTGGAGTATACAGCTGTAGAAGCAGGCTTCCATAAAACAACATTGCCACAAAGAGCAGGGGCACAAGCCAGGTTACCACCTATAGATGTAAAGTTAAATGGTGAGACTGCATAGATAAAACCGTCTAATCCAGTATATTCAACTCTGTTCCAAGTTTCTTTTGTTGATAAGGCTTGATCTCTTAAGATATTTTCCATGAAGTGGACGTTAAACTTAAAGAAGTCAATCAACTCACATACCACATCAATTTCAGCTTGATGAGGATTTTTACTCTGTACAAGCATGGTAGCAGCATTCATTTTATATCGCCATGTAGTAGAAAGTAGCTCTGCAGCTTTTAGAAATATGGAAGCCTTGTGTTGAAAGGGCATCTTTTCCCATGATGCCTTGGCTTCTAAGGCAGCTTCAATGGCCATGGCAACTTCCTCTTGACCAGCCTGGTGATAGTGACCGATGCTGGTTTGATGATCATGGGGTAAGATGCAAGCTTTTGTTGAGCCTGTTCGGATTTCTTTACCACCTATAATAAGTGGTATGTCAAGAAAGTCGTTTTTTAGCTCTTCTAAAGCTTCTTCTAGTAAGTGGCGGTCTAGAGAACCCGCTTCATAGGTTCTGACTGGTTCGTTTTTAGGTTTTCTTACCTGATAAATTCCGTTCATAATTCTCCTCTCCAAAAAAAATAGACGTAAAACGTCCGTATTCGAAAAAGGCATAGTCATAACTAGGCTTATTTATACTTTCTTTTCAAACACGGAAGGCTTAACCATTTCTAATTAAACCCATCGATTTTTAAACCATAGCTAAAACCTTAGGTCTAAAAACTCGAAAATATTTACTAGTATTAAATTAATTAACACAATCATCTTAATCGTTATTAAATCTTATGTCAATAGCCTATAGATATTAAGAAAATTTATTATATTTCAAATTTTCTGATATTTGGTTTAAAATTGTATTAAAGGAGTGCATATGAAAAGATCACATTTATTTATTATTGTAACACTTGTTCTCACATGGCTTTTATGGTTACCTGCAGTTTTAAATCAGCATATGGATGTGGCTGAACCCTTTATGTTAATAAGTATGTTTGCAAATATGGTGCCGTCAGTTGTCGGAATTGTATTTTTAAACAAGTATCATAAGGGTTGGCATAAGAAGCGTTTGAAGCTAAAAATCAATTGGCTGATCGCTTTGATTATGATTACTTACATCCCACTTCAGGGACTCATGTCTTTTCTTTTGACAAAGGGAATTGATACAAATTTTACTGCCAACATAGCTTTGGGCAACATCGTCATGTTCATCCCGATTATTTTTATTGGTGGCCCACTGGGAGAAGAGTTTGGCTGGCGTGGCTATCTACAGAATGAGCTGACCAAGAAACATATCTATAGGGGCACCTTAATCTTGGGTCTGGTATGGTCTTTATGGCATTTACCTCTTTTCTTTATGGAAGGAACGGTTCAAAGTCATATACCTTTTTATCAATTTGTCCTTCAAAATACCCTGTATGCATTCTATTACACATGGTTTTATAGAAGAACACATGGCAGTATCGTATGGATGATTTTATTCCATGCCATAGCCAATACCACTTCTGCAATATTTCCGTATTGGCAGAGCAACATTGGTCGCTGGATAGGCTTTATCATCTTATTGGCATGTTATTTGTTGTTACCTAAAAAAGAGATGTTGGTGGAGGAAAATTAGTGAAGAGATTAAAAGAGATATTAGATAGGACTAGAGATGCAAGTATTTTAGATATTGGTACGGGTTCGGGACAATTTGTTAGTATGATAAAAGAAACTTGTAACCACTACAAGTCAATTTTGGGAATCGATACGCTGGAAAGGGCAATTGAAGCTGCTAATCAAAAGAATGAGGATGAAAGGGTAAGTTTTGAAGTAAGAGATGTGATGGACATGGATGCGTCCTTTGATATTGTATGTTTGTCGAACTCCTTACATCACTTTGAAGATCCATATATTATTATAAATAAGATGGTAGATCTTCTTAAGCCAGGTGGTAAAATCATCATCCAAGAGATGTATAAGGACTTTCAAACAGATAAGCAGATGTCTCATGTTCATTTGCATCATTTCTGGGCAAAGGTAGATAGGATGACTGGTAATGTACATAATGATACCTTTGATAAAAAGACCATTATCGATTATACATCACATAAAGATTTGAAGTTTATAGATGCTTGGGATGTAGTCTTTGAAGACAAACATGTTTTTTCTCAAGAGGACTTTGACTTTTTAAAATCATCTATTTATAACTCCTTAAAGAGAATTGAGGACCATGAGTCTTACACTCAAATGAAAGAACTGGGTATAAGCATAGAGAAGCGATTAGACGAACATGGTTTTGATTTAGCGACAGAATTAATGATTGTTCTAGAAAAGTGTTGACCTTCACGTTACGTCATGGCTTATAGTCTTAACTGAGGAGGACGATGATGTATACCATAAAAAAGTTAGCCAGCCTGGCCCAGATAAGTACACGTACGCTGAGGTATTATGATGAAATCAATTTGTTAAAGCCTTCCTCTTATAGTGAATCAGGTTACAGATTATACGATGAAGCTTGTGTAGACCTTTTACAACAGATTATGTTTTATAAGGCCATGGGTTTGTCTCTTACAGAGATAAAGACATTGGTTTTAAGTAAAGATTTTAATCCGGAAGAAACTTTACTTGAACATAGAAGAAAGCTTCAAGAGGAACTAGTTCGTATATCTGACTTGATAGAAAACATCGATAAGACATTGATGCATAAGAAAGGAGACTATATTATGACAGATCAAGAAAAATTTGAAGGTCTAAAAGAAAAGATGATAGAAGAAAATGAAGAAAAATACGGCAAAGCAGCTAGAGACCTATATGGACATAAGGTGGACATGGCTAATGAAAAGCTTAGAAAGATGTCAAAAGAAGAGATGGATGACCATGAAAGACTGACAAGTCAGATGCATGAAACTTTCGTGAAGGCAATGGAAGAAAATGATCCATCAGGAAGTCTTGCCATGACAGCATGTGACATGCATAAAAAGTGGCTGATGACCTACTGGACAGACTACTCGAAAGAAGCCCACTTAGGCCTTGTTGCCATGTATGTCAATGATGAGAGATTCACAACTTACTATGATAAAATAAAAAAAGGCTTGGCAGATTTTATCCTGCAAGCCATGAAGGTATATTTAAAGTAACTATGAAGACTGTTCAAAAATGAGCAGTTTTTTCTTGTATGTCTATTGATTATTAGTCAGTAGGTGATATACTGAAAATAGCTAGTGATTATTAGTCAGTAGAGAGGAGGATGTATGGAAAAGAGATATATGTTAAAACTGAAGCTACTGTTATATATCTTATACGATAGACAAGAGATCAATGAAATTGTAGAAGATTACAAAAGCATTTTCAAAGAGTCTAAAGAAGAAGGTTTATCGGATATACAGGTGATATCAAACTTAGGTAGACCTGTTAAGGCATTTCAAAACATTACATCGGAGAATCTTTTCTCCTTACTAAGACTAAGGTTATGGAAATTATTTGCCTATTTGATTAGTTTTATCTTGGGAGGTTCGTTTTTATATTCTGTAGAAGGCAGTATGGATTTACACATTTTAGCAATTGTGTTTCCTCTTGTGTCATCGATTTTATTGATGTCGGTACTTGATTTACATAATCGAAGGGTTGGTAGACTATTCTGGAGCGTACCTATTTTAAATATAATTATTATATTGTTTATGTCTTACAATGCTTTTCGATATTCGTCTGATCCTTATATTTTTGCACATCTAACTGAGCAACCATGGATATGGCTATTTAATGGTCCTTTACAAATATTTATATTTTATATGAATCTGTTTTATATTCTATATTACGTTTACCTTAATAAAGGTCTCTATATTCCAATTTGTGTTGGATCGATGTATTCTGTCTTGTATTTGTTTAGAAATTTAACAGATAGATTGGATCCGAGAAATTTTCATCTTTTAGTTATGGCTTCTGTGATTCCGTTAATCTTAGGTATCATTATATCTATGGTTTCTAAGAAGGTGATTAAATGAATGCTCAGTTGAAAAAAGGTGTCTTAGATCTATGCATGCTTAAAATAATTAAAAAGAAAGATTGTTATGGTTATGAAATTCTTAAAATGATGAAA
Organism: Acidaminobacter sp. JC074; assembly: GCF_022496765.1. Taxonomy (GTDB): domain Bacteria; phylum Bacillota; class Clostridia; order Peptostreptococcales; family Acidaminobacteraceae; genus JABXKX01. The sequence continues at coordinate 130,740 of NZ_VANV01000010.1, forward strand.
ACATATTTTCCAGAAGTGGATGAGAGTACCTTTTATTCTGTTTTAAGAAGACTTAACAAAGATGGTAGTACTGAAGTGTACACAGGAGAAGTTACAAAAGGACCAAAAAGGAAGTATTATAGATTAACAGAAATAGGTAAAGAGCGATTGGTCCAATATGAAAAGGAATGGAAGGCTCTTAATAAAATAATAGATGAAATCTAAAAACACACTGATGAGGTGTGTTTTATTGTATGCTCTGTATGCAGATTTCATCTTGATTTCTAACATTGTTGACGTAGTCGCTGACTTCATAGCAGGATAGATAGTCTTTGTGGATAGGTTTCATAAGATGCTGAAGTTCCTCAAAGGAAGTGGATTGATCTAACCAGAGCTTGGCATGCCTGTCATCGAGTATCACTGGCATTCTATGGTGAATGGGTGCCATGACTTCGTTGGCCTCTGTTGTGACGATAGAAAAGCCATACTCTTTACTGCCATCATCTAGATGTTGCGGCTGCCATATACCTGCTAGGGTAATCAGATTAAAGTCTTTTCTATGAAATAGAAAAGGCTTTTTTACTTCAGATCGTTTCCATTCATAAAAGCCATTACAGATAAGAAGACATCTTCTTTTAGAAAATGCTTCTCTGTAAGTGACTTTTTCATGAACCGTTTCGCTTCTAGCATTGATATACTTATAGCCGTCGTTCTGGTTCTTTGCATAGGATGGAATAAAGCGCCATTTTAAGTAACCTGATCGGTAGTCCCCATTGTGTTTGATGATGCTTAACATATCCTGACTGGGTCCTAGATTGTATCTGGGTACAAAGTCGTCTATGTTTAAATCATTAATGTCGTATTCTTCTGCTAAAATTTGTCTGATCATCTTTGCACTTAATGTTAAAATGACGCGTCCACACATGTTAATTTCCTTCTAAAATCTGATTTAATTGATTGAGTACCGACTCAATTTCTTCCATGTTAGACTTTGTATCATTAAACAATAAGGTCAGTTCTTGGATGAGTCTTTTAACTTCTGGTGATAACTCACTTGCATCAATGTCAATTGTAAAGGTTGATTGATCAAATACCTTCCTTAGGGCGGTATCTAAGTTTTCTTCCATGACAATGGTATCATTGTAAGCGACGATAACACGTTTCATTTCAGGTAATGAGTTAGGATTGTTGGCTTCTAAGTAGATCGGTTCAATGTATAAAAGTGAATCCTCTACTGGTACAACAATCATGTTACCTCTTAAGACATTGGATCCTTCTTGACCCCAAAGTGTAAATTGAGGTGAAATGGTTGAATCTTGATCAATTCTTGACTCAATCATCATAGGACCTTGAATGGTCTTGTCTTTTGGAAACTTGTATATATATAATTTACCATAATTGTCACCATCATTTCTAGCTACAAATAAAGAGGTCATATTGGCTTTCTCTTTAGGTGTATAAGGAACGATAAGGGCAAATTCTTCAGTTTCTGAATCCGGCAACTTAAACATAACATAGTTTGATTCTATTGGTTGATCAAGGTCAATGTACTTCTCATTGGCAATATCCCAAACATCTTCACCGTTATAGAATACTTCAGGATTGTCTACATGATATGATCTGTAAACAGAAGACTGAAGGTTAAAGAAGTCTTGAGGATATTTGATATGTGCCTTTAAGCCTGTAGGAAAATCCTCCATTGGCTTAAATAAGTCTGTAAAGATATCGTCATAAGCACTTGTAATAGGATCGTCTTCATCTATGATGTAAAAGTCAGTGGTACCATCATAAGCATCAACAACAACTTTAACAGAGTTTCTGATATAGTTAACAGGTTTGTTCTTAAAGGTTGTCAGCTGTGAATATGGGTAGTAGCGACTGGTTGTATAAGCGTCGATGATCCAGTAGAGGTGACCGTCCTCTTGGTTAAGAACCATATAAGGATTTTGGTCATACTCTAAAAACGGTGCAATTTTCTTTACTCTGTCTTGAATATTTCTGTATAAGATAATCTTACTTTCATCTGTAACAACAGATGAAACAAATAATTTCATACTGGACTCTCTAATAGAGAAGAGGAGTCTGTTGAAACCATTAAGTGATAAACCGGCGTCACCTTCATATCTCGTTGTTTTATTGTCTGATCCTGAAGGATAATCGAACTCATCTTCATTGGTGTTCACTACCACATATCTATCAGGGAGTTCACCAAAGTAGATTTCTGGACGGTTAACAACCAAGCTAGATTCACTTACCGGTGGTATGTTTTTCAGTAAGAGTTTTGGTTGACCTTCTTCAGTTACTTCGTTAACTGGTGACATAACGATACCATAACCATGGGTATACTTTAAGTGTTTGTTAATCCAAGTTTTAGCCTGTTCACTTAAGTTTTCCTGGTTGAGTTCACGGGCTGATATAAAGACTTGACGATACTCGCCATCGATCACATATCTGTCTAAGTCAAGGCCTTGGAAAGAGTAATACAGACGAATACCTTGAATTTGATTGTATGTCTGCTGCAAAGGTCTTGCATCATTGATACGGATGTTTTTAATGGTATTGTCATTTTCTAATATATCTTCCCATGTAAGGGTTTGTTCTAAAAGGAAATCTTCCTTTTTCACTTCTTCGAGGCCAAAAGCCTGCTGGGTATGCTCAATATTGTATTCTAGATATTCTTTTTCCTTGTTGATTTCATCTGGTTCAACAATAAGCTGTTGGACGATTAAGGCTGTTATGGAACCTATGATACCAATAGATACTAATACCACTGGCACGGCAATCGCCAATTTGGTTTTGCCTTTTAGCAGGGCAAATGCAAATAAGCCCGATGAAATTAGTGTTGCCACGCTTAAGACTCTGTATAAGATTAAAGTGACATGGATATCTGTATAAGATGCACCATAGGCAACCCCTCTTGTTGAGTACATAAGCTCATAACCTTTAAGGTAATATCTAAAGCTGAAGAGCAAGAGGGTAATGAGGCCAAGATAGGCGACTCTCTTGACTGCAGCTTTTGTGACTTCGTTTCTTAAAACTTCTGCTAACCTTTGTTGTGGGTTGATGTAGTGAATGTCTGCAGATTTGTTTTCAGCAGCATGCCTGATGGTCATGATGATGATAAAAAAGATGATGGTTACAAATACCAGCAAGAACATGATCATAATCAAACTTGCGAGTACTTGTTCATAAAACGGTAATTTAAATACATAAAAGCCTATATCTTTATTAAAGATTGGGTCTTTTATTCCGAATACTTCATGACTTAAAAATAGTCTCAGCTTAATCCAAATACTGTTGCTGATGATTAAACTTACAAAAAAACCGAAGATACTAGTAAAGGCGATCATAGCTCTATGAATATTTTTGTCTGCATTGGCATTATAAAATATATGGGCTGCATGATAATACTGTCTTTTTAACTGTTTAAGATAAACAAATAAACCTATTGCAATTAACAACGTTAAAGGCACAATTATTAAGACTTCAGTTTTTACTTTTACTAGAAATGTTTGAATGTAACTGTTAAATTTAAACCATTGATAATTTGTTATAAAATCTGTAAGTGATTTAAGGCCGCTAAAAAGGAAGCCAATTAGTAATAAGCCACCAAATCCGACCATGCTCCATTGATTACTTTTTCTTTGATCCATAAAACACCTCCAACTTATTATAAAAATACCCAGAGAATGATACAATAAACTAAGAGAAAGGGAGTTTTTATGTATGATTTTATAATTATTGGCGCTGGTGTCGTTGGCGCTGCCATAGCAAGAAGATTGAGTGCTTACGACTGTAAGCTTGCTCTGATAGAAAAAGAAGAGGATGTATCTTTAGGTGCATCTAAAGCCAACAGTGGTATTGTCCACGGTGGTTATGCCGGTAAATATGGTACTTTGAAAGGACAACTATGCATCAAGGGTAATCTCATGTTTGATAAGCTGAATGAAGAGCTTAACTTTGGCTTTAAGAGAATTGGTGGGATCGTACTAGGTTTTAGTGAAGATGATTTAGAGATTTTAAAGAAGCAACAGGACAATAGTATAAAAGTTGGTCAAACAGATATTAGAATGCTTTCTAAAGAAGAGGTATATGATTTAGAACCAAATCTGGCTGAAGGTGTCACATGTGGTATGTATGTACCTTCTATTGGTATTACTTCTCCATATGAAATGACCATCGCACTCGTTGAAAATGCCCTAGATAATGGTCTTGACCTATTCTTGGGTCATGAAGTTAAAGAAATTAGCTGTAATGATCACTTTGTTGTAACAACCAACAAGGGCAGTCTAAAAGGTAAGTTTATCATCAATGCAGCCGGTCTTGGATCTGGATTAATTAATGATATGCTTGGCAATCATGAACTGACCATCCACCCTAGAAGGGGCCAGTATGTTTTATTTGGAAAAGATCAAAATAAGTTGAATCATGTGCTTTTTCAAACACCGACTGAAAAAGGCAAAGGGGTTCTTGTTACTCAGACTGTACATGGCAATCTTATGATAGGACCTGATGCAGAGGACTTGATGGATGAGGTATCAACAGATACATCAGAAGAAAGATTGAAAAATATTTTAAAGCTGGCAGAGAAAACATATGACGCCTTTAATGTAAAAAGAGCACTCACAACATTTTCTGGCATTAGAGCCATGAGCCACAATAAGGATTTTTTTATTAAATATGTTCATGATCATGCCATTACGGTGGGTGGTATTGATTCGCCAGGTCTTACATCATCGCCAGCCATTGCTGACTATGTACTAGACTTGATCTTAAGTAAACATGAACTAACACTAAAATCAGATTTCAATCCTATTAGAAATAGCTATTACAGCATTCCTAATGATCAAGTTATTTGCCTATGTGAACAACAAGGACAGTCTAGGATAGAAGCTTGTCTTGAGGGACCTATAGAAATCAAAACGACAGATGGCGTAAAAAGGCGCATTAGAGCTGGAATGGGTAACTGCCAAGGTAAAAGGTGTGAAGCTGGCGTTAGAAAAATGATTGCAGATCATCATCAAATGGATGAGAAAGATGTTTTAAAACGAACTGAAAGAAGGATGCCAAAGCGTGTGCCGATTGAAATGATTAGAAATTTTAATCTAGATTATAAGTAAAATCAAGGTTTAGTAAGAGATGATCGTGGATTTTGTTACCTGCCAAGTTTTAATGTCATGTGATTAAAGTTAATTAAAAAGGTCAAAATTGGGTATGAATAAATATGTGGAAAAAAACTCTTGAAGGATAGGGAGGTCCTGATGTTTCATAAGACTTTTAAGGTGGTATTGATACTGGTTATGATACTTGCGCTGAGTGTGACATCTTTTGCTGGTAACAATATCTGGGCGATTATAAGTGAAGCAGGTGAGTATGAACAAGCAGGTGAGCTTTCAAAGGCTTTACCTTTATGGCTTGACATTATTGCATATTTTGATGAGCAAGTTGCAGATGAAGGCAATCATACTAATTTAGCCATTTTTTCTAAGAAAGTTGGGCTTTACTATGACAGTGTCAAGCAGTATGATTTGGCTGTTCAGTATTATGAAAAAGAAAATGAACACTGGCTTGCTATAAACAAACCTTGGGGTGCCGAAGACATGCTGAGGGCTGATGAAATTAGAACCGTATTCGAGTATTACGTAGAAGTCGATACAAAAAAAGAGGCTTTAGAGAAGTATGAACCTGAGTCAGGTGTTTATCTGGGCATTTACTCAGAAAATGATAAAAAAATAGGTCAGGATTTTTCTCTTACAAAGGATGTCTATGGTGACCATGCCATGTACATTCTCTATCAAAACTGGAATCAATATATTTCTTATGGTTCAAAAGAATATGCCATTGACCTTAAGTTGGCTGAAAAGATGAAAGATCAAGGTGCTGGCTTTCATGTGGCTATGAATGCCATGTCTGGTTTAGACAGTGTTGTTGAAAATGACTGGATTATTCAGTGGGCAAAAGAAGCGGAAGCACTTGATATGCCAATCTTCTTAAGATTTTTAGGGGAAATGAATGGTGACTGGGTACCTTGGAATGGTAATCCTGAGCTCTATAAAGAAAAGTTTAAACTTGTTCATGACATTATGGATCAATATGCCCCTAATGTTGTTATGGTTTGGACGCCGAATGATGTGCCTGTAGAAGATCCAAATGGCATTAGAATAGAAGATTATTATCCTGGTGATGAATATGTAGACTGGGTTGGCGTCAACTTCTATACGGATTTTTATAACAGTGGTAACACCGAGGGTCCAAACAACATGCTTGCAAATCCCTTATCAAAACTGGATTATGTATATGATTTATATGCTGATAAAAAGCCAATTATGATTGGTGAAACTGGGATTGCTCATTTTTCAATTCCAAACCAAATGGATTTGACAACTTGGGCAAATGCAAATCTTAAAAAGTTTTATGCCCAGCTACCGATTAAGTATCCTAGAGTGAAAGCCATTAACTATTTTTCTTTAAATCAAGCCAATGACAACTACCTTGTCGGCAACAGGTGGTCCAATTATGCTTTATCAGAAAATGAAGTCATTCAAGAAACTTATAAAACTTTGATAGACAATCCTTATTATCTTGGAAATATGGAAGAAAGTTATGACAAAACTTATGTAGAAATGCCTGTTCATGAAATGAAAGAACAGGAGGCTGTAACTTTTTATATTAAGATCACAGACTTTACTATTTCAAAAGTTGAGTTTTATGGTAATGGTGTTTTACTAGAAACGGATACCGAGTTACCATTTAGCTTGGAAACTGATTTTTCTAAGATTGACGAGCTGACGCTTAAGGTTTACGATTTTAAAGGTCTCCTTTCTTCTGAACGAGTATTAGATTTAAATGCTCCAGCACCTCAAGAAGAAACACCACAAGGCAAGATTGTCTTTTATGAGCCTTTTGTTGAGGGCTATGATGATATGAGTTTTAGACCTAATCAAGCGATAACCCGTGCAGAACTTGCAGCCATGTTATCAAGAGTAATTGGCGGAGAAGAAAAAGACTATCCTGTAGCTTTTAACGATTTAGAGGATCACTGGTCAAATCATCATGTGGCTAAACTTTCTGAGCTAGGTATTATCAGTGGTTATGAAGATGGTACTTTTAGACCGGATCAAAGGGTTACGAAATCAGAACTGGCTGCAGTCTTTGCAAATTATGTTTATTATGCAAACAAGCCTTACGTAAGTTTCTATAGTCAATCTATCAATGATTTAGATGACAACCACTGGGCGGTTTATGCAATTAGAAAGTTTGTTGATACAGAGATATTCAAGCTAGAAGATATGAACTTTAATCCTGAAGATAATGTTTTAAGAAAAGATGTTGTATATATGCTCAATCGATTATCTGGTAGAACGGTTGAAGGTGGAGACACTGACTTTATTGATCTTGATATGGACCATGACTACTACGATGAAATCAGAGCGGCAACCACAAGACAAGTGAAGAAGTATGATCTAAATGATCAATAAAAAAGAGACTGTGAGCAATCACAGTCTTATATTTTATCTAATTCAGATGCCGCGTATGAACGGTTGCCTTCATCTTCGATAAATGGCAGGCCATCATAAGCTTTCTTTTTGTAATCTTCCCATTTGCTATCACCAAGAAGTTTATAAGCATTAGCCATAGCTTCATAAGCAAATACTAAATCGAAATCTTTGATGTCATTATCTATACAAATCTTTAAACAAGCATTGGCATGATAAAGTGCTTGCTCACCTTTTCCAAGTAAGAAGTAAACTTTTGAGATTTGCCATTCACCTCTTTCGAAGTTAAGTGGTTCACCTACTTGACCCCATAAAAATCTAGAAGCATGTGCTGTATGAATCATGTTCAAGTCGTCTTCCGCGCTGCGATCTGTCATATCGATATAGTCCCATGTTTTGTTAAAACAATCAATGGCTTGTTTCTTTTGAAATTCTTTTAAGTTTTCCATAATGTCCTCCTCCGTAATTTAATTCTATATGTGTTATAATAAAAAAGCAATGGACATGAATGGACATGGGATGGAAACATATAAAATAGATAAAAATAAATTAAAAGAAAAAATTGAATATACAGGGATGAAACAGTCTTTACTTGCTCATAAAGTCGGTGTCAGTGAAAAGACCATATCTCGCTGGGTAACTGGCAAGGTCTTTTTTGTTAAGTATCATAATTTAGAAGCCTTAAGTCACGCCCTTAATTGTCATAAAGATGATCTTTTAGAGGACAGAGATACTGGCCTTATTCACACACTTATTGAAGAAGAACTTCTGGAAAAACTATCACCATATGATAATTTCGAGATGGTTGAACAGATATTTCTGCATGCCTTCAACGACAGACTAGATGAAAAGACAAAGTGTAGGGCTTATTTGGTGCTTGCTAATGCCAATTGGAAGAACAAGAAATACCCACTTGCACTTTCTTATTTAGACAAGGTTTCTAAGTGTGCTGAATCTTTAAAAGATGAGAGCATCTGGTTTGAATACTACTATCAATTGGGTACAATAGAATCAATTAAAGGAGAACAGAAGTCCTATGAAACTTTAGTTAAAGCCTTTGACTTAAGAGCGCATGCTAGGTCACCTCTTCTAATTGGTAAGCTTTCAAATAATCTATCTATGATGTATAGGGAGATGGGGGACTTGGAAATGGCCTTAAGTTACATGGAGGAAGCTTATCGCTATTTCGAAATTGCAGAGAAATACTATAATTTAAGTATTGCCTGTCAAGGTATGATGACCATTTATAATGAGCTGAAGGCTTATGAACAAGTTCTCAAGTATGGTCAACTTGGTAAGTATTTTTCTAATAAGGCATCTTATGATCAAGGATACGACAATGTACTCTTATATGAAATCCTAGCCTTGTTTGAACTGGATAGACCTATATCGGATGAACATAAGGCTGTTTTAAGAAAAGTGACAAAAGGTGACTACAAGGACTATTTTGTTTTGGAGTTTGTCTTTATCTACATGATTAGATCCAAGATGGATTATCTTGATTTGTTTGTAATGTATAAAGAGCATTTGCCAATTTTCGTCAAGGCTATGGTATATAAAGAAATGGGGAAAAAAGAAGAGGCCAATGAAATTTTTAAAGCTTTATCTTTCGAAAAAAGATTTATAAATTAAATATTGATTTCTACACTTAAGAGGTCTAGAATGGTTATTGTATAGAAAAGAGGAAATATGGATAAATATAAGCTATACGAAGAGAGTAAGTTGGTTATAGATTCAATGATGTCACCAAGTGAACCCTTGTCTTCGCTTGAATGGGACTTATCGAAAACTGCTGTTATCGTAGTAGATATGATCAATGGTTTTGCAAAAGCGGGTGCACTTTATTCTGATAGGGTGGAAGGCATTATAAAAAACAACCTTAAAGTCTTAGAGACTTATCCTTGTGACCATATTTTCTTATGTGATCATCATCCTGATCATGCAGAGGAGTTTAAGGTGTTTCCAGCTCACTGCATGCATGGTACATCAGAAGTAGAAGTTGTAGATGAACTTAAGAAATACAGTGAAAAAGGTCAGGTGATTTTTAAGAACTCTACCAATGGCTTTTTAGAACCAGAGTTTAGAAGTTGGCTAGAAAAGAGTGATAAAGAAGAGTTTATAATCACTGGCTGCTGCAGTGATTTATGTGTCATGCATTTTGCTTTGTCTTTAAAAACTCATTTTAATAGAATAAACAAGAAACATCAAATCGTCGTTGTAGAAAATGCAATCGACACATATGATATAAGTGCCATCCATCATCCTGGCGACTTTATGCATTTAATGTCTTTAAAGATGATGAAAGATAATGGTATCTTATTAAGGAGAATAGTATGACCTGGTACAACAAGAAAAGACTGTCTGTGGATACTTTTAAGATGACAGACGATATTATTACAAAATTAAGAGATGGTTGGTATTCTGATGAATATTTCAACAATACCATTCGTGTATTAAAAATGCGTGCAAACAATAAAATAGAGTTCGGTAACTACTCACATGATTTAGACAAGGTAGTAGATGTATCTGATCAAGTCAATGGTGATGTCTATGTAGAAATGCAGTTCTTTACTAGAAGAAAGCCTTTTTCAGTAGTGGCAGGCGTTGATGAAGCCCTTGCAATCCTTGAAGTGGCAACTGGTTATTATGAAGGTGACAAGTTCATCAATACCTTTGATCAATTAGAAATTGAAGCGGTTCATGATGGTACTTTGGCCCATTATGACGGTGATCCTCTCAATGTAGACCCTGTACTCATAGTAAGAGGTAGATACAGAGACTTTGGTCACCTTGAAACACCAATTCTTGGTGTCTTGAGTTTACCGACAAGAATAGCGACAAATACCTATAATGTATTAGAGGCTGCCAATGGTAAACCGGTGCTCTTTTTTCCAGCTAGATTTGACCATTATAAGATTCAGGCAGTTGGTGGTTATGCTTATCAAGTAGCACTTGAAAGATTCAACTTAGAACATAGACATTCACTGAGTCCATTTTTCTCGACAGGTGAGCAAAATGACTGGTGGGGTTCAGATAGGGCAAAAGGAACTATTTCTCATGCATCTATTGCATGTTTCTATGGTAACACGGCCATGACGATGCTTGCTTTTGCTGAGACAATTGGTACAGATACACCTAGAATTGCCTTAGTAGACTTTCATAATGATTGTATCAAGACAACTTATGAAGTCATTGACGCTATGTGGGAAAGATACTTTGATTTAATGAAATCAGGCCAGGAAGAAGAAGCTTTAAAGTATGTGCTTTATGGTGTTCGTCCAGACACAAGTGGTAATATGATGGATGCATCTATCGATCCACTTTATGATAAGAAACAAGACAATGGCGTTAACTTAAGACTTGTAAGAAACTTAAGATCAGCTATGGATACTTACTACCATACTTTAATAGAAAGAATGGATGAAGCAGACAAAGTTAAGTACAAGCAGCTTGCCAAAGACTACTGTAGAGGTATTAAGATTACAGTAACGGGTGGCTTTAACGTTAAGAAAATCAAGTACTTTGAAGAAGCGGGTGCACCTGTAGATTCATATGGTGTTGGCTCAAGCTTGTTATCAAATGCTTCAAGTGAAGGTACCAACAATGATTTTACAGCTGATATTGTTAAAGTAAAAATAGATGATGTTTACTATCCGCTTTCAAAAGTCGGTAGAGGTGTATGTAGCAACAAACATTTGATAAAGATTCAGTAGGTTAATCATTGATTAACCTCTCTTTTTTTGCACCATTAATAAGAGGAAACAATAAGTGAAATTATTTACACTGTATTTAAAGGAGGATCATATGGAGTGGTTGGATCGTTTTAACAAGGCCTTAGGATATATTGATGAAAATTTAGAGAATGATATCAGTCCTGAGCACTTGTCTCAGATAGCTTCTTGTTCAGTGTTTCACTTTAACAGGATGTTTTCTTATATTGTTGGCATGCCGCTTTCTCAGTATATTCGAAATAGGAAGATGACCGTAGCAAGTTTTGATCTGCAGACGACAGATATAAAGATAATTGATATAGCTTTAAAATACGGTTATGAATCCCCAACGGCCTTTAATCGAGCTTTTAAGAGTGTACATGGTATTGCACCTTCAAAGGCAAGAAAGAAAGGGATTCAATTAACTGCCTTTCCTCCAATGAGTTTAACACTGCATATAAAAGGAGAGGAAAAAATGAACTACAAAATTGAAAGCAAAGATGCATTTAGAGTTGTTGGTGTCAGCAAACATTACGAGATGAATCTTGAAGAGAACTTTAAAGAGGTACCGAAGTTCTGGCAAAAGACTATGATAACAGGAAAGATTCCTAAAATACTTAAGCTGAATGATATGGAGCCTAAAGCACTCCTGGGTGTTTCAACGTGCATGAATGGCAAAGACTTTGACTATTACATCGCTTCAGCTTCTAGCTTGGAAAAGCCTAGTAAGTTTTCTGAGTTTACAGTACCATCATGTACTTGGGGAATATTTGAATGTGTAGGTCCGCTTCCTAACTCTATCCAAGACTTACAAAAAAGGATTGTAACAGAGTGGTTACCGACTTCTGGCTATGAATATGCTGATGCACCAGATATAGAGGTTTATTTTGAAGGTGACCAGAAAAGTGCAGACTATGTCTGTGAAGTATGGATTCCTTTGGTTAAAAAGTAACTGATTTCTTATGAAGTCAGTTTTTTTCTAGGACTCAAATGATCATTAAAAAGTCAAGACTGTTTTCGATTGCTTATTAATGATACCGTTAATTGAGGGGGAATGATATGAATCCACATGAGAAAATATACAGAGAACTAAAAGAAGCTGGTCATGGAGGCTGGGGTGGTAAAAAGCATCAGGAGAGGCTTGACAGTCTTGATAGAAACTTAAACAGGCTTCTTGATTACCTACAGATCACATCTGGTAAGGTCCTTGAAATGGGATCTGGTGCAGGTGATGTATCTATATGGTTTAATAAAAGAGGTTATCAAGTAACGGGTGTTGAGATTTCTGAGACTGCAGTGGCATGGTCTAGAGAAAAAACGGATGGAAGTGTTGATTTCATTTGCTCAAGTGTAACGGAAGAAGATTTGCTTATGAATCAAACTTTTGATTTGATTGTTGATGGCAACTGTTTGCACTGTTTGTTTGATGAGGATAGACATAAATTTTATTCAAATGTCAAAAGACTCTTAAAAGCTGACGGCTACTTCTATATTTCTTCTGCAATTGCCAACAATGAAGGGGAGACAGCTGTAATTGGTCCTCTAGACAGGTGTTTTGTGACAGAAGATCATTTAAAGAAGGAACTTTCAAGTCATAGTTTAATATGTATCAAGTCCTGGTTAAATGTACATGAAAAATACAGTCATTTTTATGGTGTTTTTAAACATAAAGCATAATTTGAGTTTATACTTAAATAATATAGACGAATTGCGTTTTTAATTGTACAATGACCTTAAGGGGGAAAGTAATATGTTTAACGAGAAGAAGTTTGATAAATTATTTGAGCTAATGAAGGAAAAAAAGCTGGATGCTGTGATGATTGCACCATCATCTGATATGGAGTTTTTAGTAGATTATCATGCACATGCAGATGAAAGATTAAACTGTTTGGTAGTCCTTTCTGATAAACGTTATTTTCAGATATCGCCACTCTTAAATTATGAAGAGGCAAAGGTTAAATATCCAGAAGATGCCGTCTTCTATAAGTGGGCAGATGGTGAAGGTTTTTTGGATACTGTAAAAAAATCATTTGAAGACTTTGGTTTAATCGGTGGTCGAATTGGTGTTAATGAAACTATCAGAGGGATTGATGTCCTTGATTTTCAAGAACTTTTAGAAGCGACCTTTGTCAATGCACATCCAATGATGGAAGCATTTAGAATCGTTAAGTCAAATGAAGAAATCCAGAATATGAAAAAAGCAGGTCAGATAGCCGATGAAGTCATGAGAGATATTAAGAACTTTATTAAACCGGGCTTATATGAGTACGAAGTCATTGAAGAAATTAAGAGGCTTTATAAAGAAAAGGGTGCAGACGATATTTCTTTCTCACCAATAGTAGCAACTGGTAAGAACTCATCTATGCCGCATTACAATGCAGGCACATCCAAAATTCAAGTTGGCGACAATGTTGTTGTAGACTGTGGTTGTCGCTTTAACAACATGTGTTCTGATACATCAAGAACTTTCTTTGTAGGTGAGCCAAGTGAAGAACAACGTCGTGTTTATGAAATCTGCAAACGTTCGACTTTTACAGCTCAAGATGCTGCTTTATCAGGTGTAACAGCTGGTTCTATTGATAAGGTGGCTAGAGACATCATTGATGGTGAAGGTTATAGAGATTGCTTTTTAAATAGAACAGGTCATGGTATTGGCTTTAGCGTGCATGAAGCACCTTATATCAAGCCTAACAATGAATTGGTATTAGAAGAAGGTATGGCTTTTTCAATTGAACCTGGCATATACATAGCTGGTAAATTTGGCATGCGAGTTGAAAACATTGTGGTTATAGAAAATGGCAAGGGTGTTTCAATGAATCATTCACCGGTAGATATAGAAGATGTGATTATAAAACTATAGGCGTTCATTGAACGCCTTTAATAATTTCATACATAAGAATGGATGCAGCCACACCGACATTTAAAGAATCGCAAAAGCCCTTCATGGGGATTGAAATTGTTTGGTGGTGGTAGTCAAACCATTCCTTAGAAAGACCATATCGTTCGTTTCCAACAACAAGAGCAAGCTTTTCAGGCTTGTTTTTTTGACTTTTGTCACTTGGATTGGCAAGAATGATCTTATAGTTATGAATCATAAGGTAGTCAGCTAAATTCTTAACAGAATCAAAGGACCTGTGGGGAATGTTAAAATAACCGCCCATAGATGCCTTTACAACTTTATATTGGTTGATTCTAGCCCTTTGGTTAACGATGAATATGCCATCAAAGCCCGCACCGTCACAGGACCTAAAAATGGTCCCGATATTACCCGGACTTTCTAAACCGTCAAGAACAAGAATTTTCTTTAGACTGCTTGTTACTTTGATTTTCTTGCAAATCATGACCAAATCAGTTTGACCTTCTTTAGAAGTCAATCTTTCCATGGTCTTTTTACTGACCTCATAGACATCCTTGCTGATCTTCATAAGTTCTGTTACTCGTTGATCTGATGCTCTTTCAGAGCATTAGATCAGTGTTTCAACTAAGGTGTTAGAAGCAATCAATTTTTCGTATGCCCATAACCCTTCGACTGCAAAACGACTGATGTCTTTACCGTCTTTTATTAACTTGTATGTTTTTATAATTGGATCTTTATAATTTATTCTTTTCATGCACCTTCTCCTTAAATTTAGATTCTAATTTAAGTTGCAAAGCTACACTTCAAGATTTAACGTCATGCGAAACTTAAAGTCTTAGCCTTGCATGACATGTATCATTTAACTCGTATACGTTCATAAAATCACCTCTTTTCATTTTAATTGTATCAAGTAGTCTCTTTAAGGCATATGTAGAGAATGGGTTAAAAGAGGACCTAGCATAATTTATTGTATGGTTATAGTGGCAATCATGATGAGTTTTCAGATGATTTTGAAAAAATATAGACAGATGACTTTGATTATGTTAAACTCATTGAAATACATAATTATTTACGGGGAAGCATGTTTATGCATGGCGAACAAAAGGGGGTTAAAAGATGTCAAGAACAAAAGAAATGATTCAAGAAGTAGAAAAGTGGAGTGCCCACAATTATCATCCGATTCCAATTGTAATAGCAGAAGGGGAAGGTATCTGGGTAACAGATGTGGAAGGTAACAAGTATATGGATATGTTGGCAGCTTATTCAGCTGTAAACCAGGGCCATAAACATCCTAAGATTGTTCAGGCCCTTGTTGATCAGGCTGGGAAAATGCCTTTGACATCAAGAGCTTTTCATAATGACAAGATGGGTCCGTACGTAAAAAAAATCTGTGAGTTTACGGGCTTCGAAAAAGTATTGCCAATGAATACAGGTGCAGAGGCTGTAGAAACTGCTTTAAAGGCTGTAAGAAAATGGGGTTATCAAGTAAAGGGTGTTGAATCAGCAGAAATTATTGCTTGTAACAACAACTTTGCAGGTAGAACTATTTCTACTATCTCATTTTCTACAGAAGATCAATACAGAGATGGTTTTGGCCCATTTACACCTGGTTTTAAAACTGTACCTTTTGGTGATTTAGAAGCCCTTGAGGCTGCTATAACAGACAATACAGTTGCTGTCCTTTTAGAGCCTATTCAAGGTGAGGGAGGGATTATTGTACCGCCTCAAGGTTACTTAAAGGGAGTAAGAGAGATAACTAAAGAAAATAATGTTTTGATGGTTTGTGATGAAATTCAAACTGGATTTGGCAGAACAGGTAAGTTATTTGCCTTTGAGCATGAAAACATCAAGCCGGATGTCGTAACAGTTGGTAAAGCCCTAAGTGGTGGTCTATATCCGGTATCAGCCATGCTTTCATCTAAGGAAGTTATGGATGTTTTTAACCCAGGTGATCATGGTTCAACCTTTGGCGGTAATCCACTGGGATGTGCTGTTGCTATGGCAGCTCTAGATGTCCTAAAGGATGAAAACTTAGTTGAAAACTCAGCTCTTTTGGGTGACTACCTATTAAAAGAGTTAAAGAAGATTGAGTCGCCGCATATTAAAGAGGTAAGAGGAAAGGGCCTATTTGTAGGTATAGAACTGGATAAACCTGCGAGACCATTCTGTGAAGCCTTGATGGCTGAAGGTATGTTGTGCAAAGAAACGCATGAGCATACAATCAGATTGGCACCACCTTTAGTTATTGATAAAGAAGCTTTAGACGCCTGTATAGACAAACTTAAAAAGGTTTTGAAATAATGTTTTTTAACTCACCACTCTGCTGGTGAGTTTTATTTATTTTTAGTTTTTTTTGCCTTTAATTATGTTATAATTGAGAAGTTAGAGGTGACTTAGATGAAAAAATTAATACTACTTTGTAGCCTGCTTTTAGTAGGCTGTCAAAATAATGCAGCAATAAATGATATGAATGTTTCATTACCAGATGACAACACCATCATAGTGGATTTTGAAGAAGAAGAGCGTGTTGAGGAAACACAAATAGAAGAAACAGAATCAGAGGAAATCATTGAGAATGAGGTGATTGATATGGTACAAGATGATGTTTATTGGCTTCAAGAAAGCTTAAAAATAGCAGGCTATTATACAGCAAGAGACGGGGCATATGGGCCAGGCACTGAAAAAAAGCTCCATGAGTTTCAACGTGACTATAATCTTGTAGAAGGTCCTTTTGATACACTTACAAAAGATGCTATGGAGCAAGTGAGAAAAGAAAAACTTGCACCAGGCATTGGCACGCCAATGGTCTTGTTAAACAAACATTATTATTTGCCAGCATCTTATGTACCAGACGGTCTAAGGGAAGTGGATGTTGATAAGAACAAGTATATGGAACTGCCTGATGAGGTAGCATCAATTGTTGAACAGATGTTTAAAGATGCTGAAGCCGATGGTATTCATATTGTACTTGCATCTGCTTATAGATCTTATGATTATCAGGAAGGCATTTTCTCAAGAAGAGTGGCAAGCAATGGTTTTGAAGAGGCTGAAACAGTGGTGGCCATTCCAGGTGAAAGTGAGCACCAGACCGGTCTTGCTATTGATATCACATCAGCTGCTATGAATTATGGTCTAGATCAGACTTTTGAAAATGACCCAGCTTTCGACTGGATGATGGAAAATGCTTATAAGTACGGCTTTATCCTTAGATATCTAAAGGGCAGAGAAGAAGAAACGGGATACATATATGAACCATGGCATTATAGATACATTGGTGATGTAAAAGCCAGTCAATATATAATGGAAAAAGGTTTAATTTTAGAAGAGTATTTAAATGAATAGGATGGTGACATGAAGAAATCAGTATTTTTTATTTTTACAGCATTGTTAATCGCTGTGGAGCAAATCATTAAGATTATTATCAACAGCAACTTTTTACACAACAATGATGTAATAATTGAAAACTTGTTATATTTTAAGCCGATGTTTAACAGAGATTATTCTTGGATCAATTCACTTTTTCAACTAGGCGTGGCTAAATGGCCTCATGTCATTATGGTCGCTTTTATCATGACAATGGTATTTTTAGTTTATATGTTTATTGATCATAAAGGCTATAACTCTAAACCTGTATCAACGGCTTTTGCCTTTTTACTGGCGGGTGGTGTATGTTCTTTTGTTGATAAAATCTTCTGGGACGGTTCTTTAGATTATATCTATTTACAGGGACAGTTTACATTTGATTTAAAAGATGTTTACATCAATATATTTATTGGACTTATGATTCTGATGTTCATTTTTGACCATCAAGGGATTAGAACAAGTGATGAGGATCATTTCATTAAAGATTTTAAAGATTACGTTTTAAGACGCAAATAGCGTCTTTTTTCTTTACATTGATTTTCTTTGTGTTATAATAGAATTCGTCTTTAAGAGTGTTTACTTGGTACCCACTATAAAAAACAAGGAGTTGATGCTTATGTCTATCGAAAGATATAGTGTAATTGACAAAAAGAATCCTCGTGAAATTGTACTTTTGAAATCTTCTAAGTGCAAATGGGGAAGGTGTACATTTTGTGATTACATTCATGATAATTCTGATGATATAGACCATATCATCGAGTTAAATAAAGAGATACTTAAACAAGTATCTGGTGAGTTAAATCAATTAGAAATTATTAATTCAGGTAGTTGTTTCGAGCTGCCAACCGAGACTCTTAAAGACATTAGAGACATTGTTGAAGAAAAAAGTATTGAAACAGTGTATTTTGAGAGTCACTATATGTATCGTAATCGGTTGGATGAGATTCGGGACTTTTTTAATGCAAAAATTATCTTCAAATGTGGTGTTGAGTCCTTTGATAACAACTTTAGAAAGTTTTTAAACAAGGGTTTTCAAGCAGCGCCTGAGGAGATTGCATCTTACTTTTCTTCCATATGTCTTATGGTAGGTATAAAAGGTCAGACCAAAGAAATGATCAAAAAAGACATTGCTTTACTAGAAGAACACTTCGAAAGAGGGTGTGTCAATGTATATGTTGATAATACCACTGATGTAAAGAGTGATCCTGATTTGATCAGGTGGTTTGAAGAAAACTATGCTTATCTAGAAGAAAATCCTCAAATTGAGGTACTTTGGCATAATACGGATTTTGGAGTAGGAGGAGAAAATGAGTAACGAGTTACTATGGTTAATTTTTTGTTTGGTTCAGTTTGGCTTATTGGTTTTAACTTATAAGATGTTTGGTTTAACTGGCCTTTATGTATGGATTGGTTTTGGTATTGTAGCTGCCAATCTACAGGTAGTAAAAAGTGTAGATATGTTTGGCATCAGTGCCACTTTAGGTAATATCATTTATGGATCAATATTCTTAGCGACAGACTTGATCAATGAAAAGTATGGTCGAAAGCACGCCCAGCGAGCAGTTCTGATTGGTTTTGTCATGATGGTGTCATTTACAATTATCACGCAACTTGCCTTAAGATTTGCACCAAATGAGTTTGACTTTGCACAAGGTGCACTTGAGACACTGTTTTCAATTCAAATTAGAATTACAGCAGGTTCATTGATTGCGTACTTGATCAGTCAGACTTTGGATGTTTACTTGTTTGATAAGATCAAATCTAAATTTGGTTCACCAAACCAGTTATGGATAAGAAACAATGGTTCAACTTTAGTGAGTCAGGCGATTGATACGGCTATTTTTACATTTATTGCATTTTTAGGCGTGTTCCCATTCCCGGTTGTAATGGAAATCTTCTGGTTCTCATATGTTATTAAAATTGCAACGTCATTAATAGATACACCATTCGTTTACTGGATGAGAGGTATCCAACCAAAAGAAATTTAAACTTACGCACATAATGTGCGTTTTCTTTTTTTTTGCACCTTCTGATATAATAAAGAAGGAGGTGGCTATGACTAGACTAGAAAGATTGGTTGAATACTGTAGGGGTGTTTATAATAAAGAAGATGGCAAGACCCTGTATGATAGGTATTTAAGTGATATAAAATCCATTACACCAGAAGAACTTATAATGGTAGAAAATGAACAACTGAAACTCGGCCTGACCCCTAAGGACATGTTGACATTTGTTGATAAGCTAATCAATGTCTTTTATGAATCCTTGTCGAGTCATGCTTATAAAGGACAGTATCCCGATTTTATTCAGATTTTAATTGCAGAAAATAAAGGTTTAACTAACATCTTAGATGATTTTAAGGTACATTTATATGCCTCTAAGAAGCCTGCTGATACTCTTATAGATGAGTTTGTTGACAGTCTTCTTCTTTACAATCCACACATGGAGAAAATTGAGAATATCATCTTTTCATATATGGAAAAAAAGGCAGATCACTTTGATGGCCTTAAAATTATGTGGTCTCTACATGATGACATCAGAAGGTCTATTAAAATGCTCAAGCATTCGGAGTCATGGATAAAAGATGTAGGAAAACTCTACTTCCTGCTACATGGAGCAGTTAAGAAGCAGGAGTTGATATTGTTTCCAGTCATGATGAATCATATAGATGGACCATCTTTTGAAGGTATGTATGATGCCAGCTTTGAGTATGGTTTTTCATATGTTGAGGTTCCTGAAAGAAGAGAAAGGAAGACCAGTATGAATTTTGATGCATTAAGTAAGATCATTCAGACAGAGACCGGTTCATTGTCGCTAGAAGTTTTAATCAATATTTTAAATGCATTACCTATAGACTTTACATTTGTTGATGAAAGTGATCAGGTGGCTTATTTTAATGATTCCAAGGAACGCATTTTTCCAAGGTCAAAGAGTGTGATTGGTCGTAATGTTAGAAATTGTCACCCACCAGAAAGTGTTCATGTTGTAGAAGATATTTTAGAAGCTTTTAAGAACAAGACCAAGGATAAGGCAGAATTTTGGATTCAAATGAAAGGTTTAATGATCTATATTTACTACATACCTATCTATGATAATAATGGAAACTACAAGGGAACACTTGAGATATCTCAAGAACTTTCTAAAGTCAGGTCCTTAGAAGGTGAAAGACGTCTTTTAGATTGGCATAATTAAAGTTTCGTTTGAAACTTTTTATGCATTTTTTGAACCGAATTGGGTAAAAATACTTAAAGGTGATTAAATGAAAATTCAAACTAAGTTTAAAGATGTTTTAAGAGATTTCATATACAGGTACACCATACTTTCAGCTATTTTAATTTTAGGATTCGCTGTTATGCTTTATGGTGTGCTTTATTATGGTGTTTTTCAAGAAACATTTGACTTGTTTGAAACAGAAGTAAAAGAAAATATCAATGACGAAATAAAGAATGAGATCAGGCAAATGAGCTTTCATTTTGATGATCTTGCCAGTCAAACCAGATTACTGGGACAAGCTTATTCTGACGTGTTTAATCAATATGATAAGTATGATTATGTCCACTTTAAAGCTTTATTTGATATTCATGAAAATGGTGTCTTTTATAAGACTGAAAACGATGGCGGATCATCTTTATATTATTCTGCCATAACACCACTAACAGATTATGCTGTTGAAAAGGCATTGAAAACAGAATGGACTGGTCCTGTTATGAAACATATTGTTGATGAAAATGAGTTGATTGTACAGTCTTATTTTAATACTTTTGATAATATGAATCGTATCTACCCATTTCTTGAGGATGTAGCGACAGTCTTTGGTCCTTTCCAGGATATCCAGACTTATCAATTCTATTATTTAGCAGATAAAGATCATAATCCTAATAGAGAAACTGTCTGGACGCTGCCGTATTTAGATCCAGCAGGACAAGGTTGGATCATATCGTGTTTGTATCCTATTTATAGAGATGATTTTTTAGAAGGTGTGGTTGGCATCGATGTAACCTTAAAGAAATTAGTTGAACATTCTATGTCTGGTAATGCACTGGGAGATGTAGCTGTCCTATTGGTTGATAGCTCAGGTGAAATTATCGCTATGAATGAAAAAGCAGAGATTGTAGTAGGGCTTAAAGAAGCACATGAAGAAAACTATGGTATTGTAACATCTAATATTGTAAAACCCTCTGAGTTCAATGTCTATTCAATGGCACCATCTGCTATTAAGGAAAACATGATAGCTGTTATAGAATCAAAACCAGTATCAGATAACTTTAATTATGTTATTCATAAGGGGACCATAGAACAGACCAATTGGCAACTGATTGGCTTGTCGGAAAAAGACTATGTTGATAAGAAGTTGACTACAATTTATGATGAAGTCCTTAAGAACCTTTTGATCATCATAATTTGTATGATTTTATTGTTTGCTTTTCTACTTAATCTATACAGACATAGAATAAAGGTTGTTTCAGATCGGGTATCAATACCACTAGAGTATATCATTAGACAGACCAAGGATTATGCTGTTAAAGGTGAATATTCGTCCCTTTCCGAATCGGGTATTAAAGAAATTGATGACTTAAATAAAGGTATCTATATGATGACCAAGGAAATTAAGGAAAGAGAAGTTCGTCTTTTAGAAGCCCAAATAGAACATCAAAAAGCTGAAAAAACAATTGAAGCTTACTACAAGGATGCCATCACAGATGAATTAACCCAGCTCTATAATCGTAGAAAAATTGACGATGTCATCGATTCTGAGGTAAAAAGATCCAGAAGATACAACAAGAGTTTTTCTGTTATATTACTGGATATTGATTACTTCAAGGAAATCAATGATGAGTACGGTCATCAGACGGGAGATGAAGTCTTAAAGAGCGTTGCTGGCATCTTAAAAGCCAATGTAAGAGAGTCTGATGTGGTTTCTAGATGGGGTGGCGATGAGTTTTTAATTGTGACCATAGAAACGGATATTGTGGTGGCTTCTTCAATTGCTGAGAAAATTCGACTTGAACTAGAGGGCACGGTACTATATCATAATATAGTAGTAACCACCAGTGTTGGTGTTGCAGATTTTGACAATCGACATGATGATGCAAGAGATATTATAAGAAAAGCAGATTTAGCATTATACGAAGCAAAGAACAGAGGAAAAAACAACGTAGTAAGTATCGAGAAAAATGGAGAGCATCATGAATACAAGTAATAATAATGAATATATATCAGAATATATGGAGTCCTTAACGAGTAAGTCTGTAGATATAAGACCAAGAAGAGAGGCCTTGTATATCACATTTTGGTACCTTTTATTAGGATGCCTGTGGATACTATTTTCAGATAGCCTCCTTAATATGCTGGTCAAGGATCCGGAGCTGATAAGGGTGATTCAGCTGGCCAAAGGCTGGTTTTATGTGCTACTGACAGGTGCTTATATTTATACCTTGATTTACTACCGTATCAGACTCTTAAAACAGGCAACGGACGAAATCCATGAAGGCTATGCCAATTTAGCTGCTATGCAAGAGGAACTGATTGAGAAAGAAGATGAGATTTTTGAGCTTTCTCACTATGACCGTATGACGGGTCTTTTAAACTGGGTAGGACTGTCTATCGCATTTGACAATATGCTTCAGTCCAACAGCCTTCATAAGCAAGTTGTTTTATACATAGACATAGATAATATCAAACATGTAAATGATACGCTTGGACATGATAAGGGGAATCTGGTTTTGTCTCAAATTGCTGAGAAACTTCAGGCTGTAGCCAGCGAAAAAGACATCTTATCTAGAATCAGTGGTGATGAGTTTATATTGATTATGCCTTACGATGGTAGTATCACAGATTTACATAAGAAGGTCCAGCAGATTAGAAAACATATCTCCACGACCTGGAAGTTTGACAGGTATGAGTTTATCATAACTGCAAGTATAGGGGTTGCCCTTTATCCAGACCATGGTGACAACTTAGAGACAATCATAAAAAATGCAGACTCAGCTATGTTTATTGCCAAGGAAAATGGTCGTGACCAGCATTATCTTTATGATGAAAAAATAAGCAAGAAAACAGAACATTATATTGAAATGGTGACTCAGATCAGATATGGTATCACACAAAATGAGTTTGTCCTTTATTATCAGCCTATAGTTGACTTAAGAACAGGTAAGTTAAAAGGCATGGAAGCACTTATCAGATGGGAGCACCCTCTAAAAGGCTTCTTGACACCTTATCATTTCATAGATATCTGTGAAGAGTCAGGCCAGATCAATGAGATTGGCAAATGGGTTTTTGAATCGGCTTGTAAACAGTGTAAACAGTGGTTAGACAGAGGGGTAAGAGAGTTTAAAATGTCTGTCAACCTATCGGGTAAAAGACTCTATAATCCAACCTTGCTAAAGGACATGAAAGAAGTCTTAGACAGGTATGACTTAGATGCCTCATATATTCAAGTGGAAATCACAGAAACAGCAGTGATGGAAAATCTAAACAAGGCCATTGAAATACTAAATGAAATCAGAGATCTTGGTATCGTTTTAGCACTTGATGATTTTGGGACAGGTTATTCTTCTTTAACTTATCTTCAAATGTTCCCAATTCAAGTATTAAAGATTGACAAGGAGTTTATTAAAAGGATTTCTGTTGAAGAAGCTGAGAAAGAAAATAAGATCATCAATTCAGTTATTTACTTGGCGCATTCACTTGATTTAGAAATTGTAGCAGAAGGTATTGAAGTGCCAGAACAAGCTGAATACCTGGTTATCAATGATTGTGATTTAGGTCAAGGTTATTATTATGACAAGCCAATGGCAGTTAATGATTTTGAGAATAAGTATTTTGAAACTGTGCAGTAGGGTGCGCAGTTTTCTTTGTTTATAGCCAATAAACCCCTTGCCGTGATGTTGACATGACATGTTAACATTTCTGTGGAGGGACCTATGGAATATTTAACTAAACTGAATTATCAAGAGAACAATATTAAGATACATTATAGTGATGATGCTGAATCGTCAGCCAAAGATGTCATAGAGCTTCTTGAGGAAATGAGCAATTACTATGAGTATTTATTTAATGTCAAACCTACTTTGACTGTTATACTTGTGAATAAAACAGACTATAAAAAGTTGTTTGAAAAACCATACGGCATGCCCTTTTTATTTGGCAGTGAAAAAGAATGGTACATCAATATGCCTTCTGAAGAGGGGATAATTGTTGATTTAATAAAAGAAGACTACTATTCTATCCACCACCCCTTAGAAGAAAAGTACATCAATGATTACGCCAACTCATTTGTAACATTGATAGGCTTTCATGAAATAGGTCATACTTATTGTTGTGAATTGGGTCTTGATAAACTTTGTCATTGGTTTTCTGAGTTTATGGCAACTTACTTTGCCTATTGTTTTATGGTTGAAAAGAGTCCAAAGCACGCTGAAATCTGGATGACCATTAATCAGGTAACACTCGATGCAAAGCGACAACTAAAGTACATGACTTTAGATGAGTTTAACGAGGCATATTCAACAATGGCCTCAGAAGCACCTGGAGATTATACATGGTTTCAAGGTATGTTTAATGAAAAAGTAGATGAAATCTATAAAAGGTATGGCATACTCTTTATTAAAAATGTTTTAGATACATTTAAAGATGGTAAAATGTCATCTGAAGACTTTGAAGACAAGCTCATTAAAATTGCTCCGGAGTTTGAAGACTGGTTAAATGATTTTAGGAATTAAATAGATAAGTTTAGAAGTCATGATTTTGTGACTTCTTTTATATTAGAAGAAAGATAAGTGTACGAATTTAGATTGGTATGATAGAATGTTGTGAACAGACTAAGTAAGCTTTGGAGGCATCATGGATATTGGTCAAAAAATAAAAAAACTTCGTATAGAAAAAGGTTACAGTCAAACTGCTTTAGCAGGGGATGTTTTCAGTCGGAATTACATCAGTCAAATAGAAAGAGGTGTAACGGATCCTTCAATAAGAGCCATCCAGCACATCGCAAAGGTATTAAATGTACCGGACTATGTTTTAATAGAAGATCAGGCTTTAATAGGTGATGATATAATAGATGAAATAAATGGACGTTTTAAGTCTGCTAGAAGAGTATTTATGAGTGGTGATTATGATGGTTTTATAGCCTTGATACCATCACTTATTGAAAATGAACGCCTTTTAGATTGTTTAGATGTGCTTCATTTAAAAGTATGGCATGTAGAAGCTTATGCCAAACTCTTAGACTGGGAAAATACTTTAGAATATGCAAAGAGATATTTAAATGAAAAGACTAGATATTCTAGAAGCGAACATAAGCTTCTACTAAAAATAAAAAGAGCAGAAGCCATTGTTTATTACAACCGTGGTCTATTTGATAAAGCCATGACGTGTTTTAAGGCTATTGAAGATGAAATCAATGAAGATGAAGTAGATGTTAATATTGATTTTATAATTGAAAACTTAAGTATGATTCAAGTGCTATACGAGTTTTTAGGTGCTGAAGAAGAAGTTGATGCCTACTATCATAGAATAATGGCAATATCTAAAAAGCATAAGGTTGTCACTCAAGGTTTACTACGTTCTATTTCAAGATACTATAGGAATGATAAAAAATCTTCTTTTAAAGAGATCATGGCCTATTATGATTCCGTTTTATCAACAGCCAAGCTTGTAGATGATTGGGGACGTATGACCATAGTTTACTCATGTTTGATAGAAGTGTGTTTTAGAAACAATGATTTAAGTTTGGTGGACGACTACCTGGGTCTTTTAGAAGAAACCATACCCAAGTTAGAAGGAGCTTTTTATCCAGGCTATTATATAGCCTATCACCATTTGTACAGAGGCAAGTATCTTGTACAAAAGAAAGTCTATGAAGAAGCCAAACAGTATTTTAACAAGGCTGTTGAGTTTATAGAGGGAGACAAAAGGATTACTGCTGTTCAACTTCAGATCGATTCCTTGTACGAGTTTGCTTCCTTATATATGAAGTTAGAATCCTATGCATCGACGGTCCTTTATCTTGAAATGGCAGAAGCCATAGCATATGAACACTCTTTGTATGCCAAACTCAAAGAAATTGAAGCCATGAAAGTAAAAGCCTATCAGTCTATGGAAGGCTAATTATATAGTAAATAAGCAGATATGAGCCCATATCTGTTTTTTTTTGAGTTTAAATGTATTGTTATTATGTCTTAACAATTCTCATAAAAGTTAATATATTAGGAAGTGATTTGTGAAGTGAAGACCTTGGTAAAATGAATTTTAGTTTACAATGGCTTGAAATACCCTATTACAAATTACAAAATTGTAAATGAGGCCGATTTTTCACGATTTTTTAAACAATTTTATTAATTGCATGGACTATTTTGTTAACAAGTTGACAATTGTAAATAATTGGCGTTTGACTATAAGACTTTGACTTGCTAATCTATATCACGGAACAGCAATTACTAAACATTTAGAGTTTGGATTGCATTTGGAAAAGGTTTTCAGCTTGCCAGAAGGGAAAAGTCAAATATGGTTAATCGTGTTGGACTTTGGTAAGATGGACTGGATTCAAAGGAGAAAAACTCTGTTCTGGTTATAATGGAGATCTAAGTACTCCAAATTTCCAACACTCCCTGCTTAAAAACTGACCTTTTAGGCTCTGGAATAAATAACACTTAGAAAAGATAAAAAAAAGTATTGTTAGATTCCTAACAGAAAGTGGAGAACTAAGTACTCCATGTTCCAACACTCCCTGCTTAAAAACTGACCTTTTAGGCTCTGGAATGAATAAAACTTAGGTAAAAGTATTGTTAGAATGTTAGCAATAAAAACAAATAATTATGGAGTATGTCTTTGATATCTATTAGCTCGGAGCTACTCCTATTATTTTTTTCAATGTTAAAAAACATGAAACATTTTTAGGAGGGTAATTATGAAAAAGTTTATTACTTTACTGTTAGCAGTAATGTTAGTTTTTTCATTAGTAGCTTGTGGTGGTAACAACGCAACAGATAATGCAGGTAATGCAACTTCTGATAACGGTGAAACTACTACTACTAATGAAGAAAACGTTAGACCATTTGTTGCTGGTACATCAGACTTCAATGGCGATTTCTACTCAGGATGGACAAATTCATCTTATGACAACGACATCAGAAAATTAGTTTGGGGCTTCGGTCTTATGACTGATAACGCTGCTGGTGAAGTTATTGACTCACCAATGGTTGAAGAAAAAACTGTATCAGAAGACTTAACAGAGTGGACTTTCAAAATTGTAGAAGGTCAAACTTTCCACAATGGTGAAGAGTTAACTGTAAGCGATATTAAGTTTACTTTCGAATTCTACATGGATACTGAAGCTTTAGCTGCTACAGGTGGTTCATCATCTATGGCTGACTATGTAGAAAGCATTACTACTAACGAAGAAGAAAGAACAATCACTTTCAAGTTAAAGAAAGTTATCTATACAACAGATGCAACTGTATTCTATGAAACTTGGATTTTACCAGAAGATACAATCAAAGCTGGCGCAGAAGCTGCTGGTCAAAACGTTCAAGAATGGGTTAAGACTAACATCTCAGCTCCAATCGGTAACGGTCCATACGTATTCTCTGAATTCCATGAGTCTGAGTACGTAAGATTAACTGCTTTCGAAGATTACATTGGCAAGAAGCCTGCAATCAAAGAAATCATTGTTAAAGTTACACCATCTGAAACTGAGTTAGACCAGTTATTACAAGGTGAAGTTGACTTATTAAAAGGTGTTGGTGAAGCTGAGAAGATCGAAGCTGCTATGGATGCTGATTTCTTAACAACTAACAACTACTTCAGACATGGTGGTGGTACTATGATCCTTCACTCTGACTACGAAGCATTTGCTTTAACTGAAGTACGTCAAGCTTTCGCATACGTTTTTAACAGACCAAAAGTTATCGAGTTATTCTTAGGTGAATACGGTATCTCATCTCAAGGTCCTTACTCAAAGAACCAATGGATGATGTTTGATGATGACGAAATGTCTATGTTAGGTACTGCAGAAAACTCAAGATTTGAAAATTCATTAATCAACTATGATATCTTAGATACTGATGGTAGATTTGACGAAGAAGCAAACATTGCTAAAGCACACGAATTATTAGACGCTGCTGCTAATAAGACTGAAGGTGAGTACGCTAACTTAACTAAAGATGGTGACAACTACATGTGGAAAGGTGAGCCTTTAGAAATTAAGATCACTTACACTGCTTTCTGGTCTGATACTTACAACTTAGTATGGAATGATGATTACATTTCTAAATTAGGTTTCAACGTATCTTTACACGGTCTTGACTGGCCAGTAATGTACGGGCACTGGACTGGTGACCAAACTGAAGAAAGACAATACCATGCTTTCGTTGGTGGTACTAACTACACAATCAAGTCTAATCCAAAAGGCGACTACGCTACTGATAAGATCAAGCCTTGGGGTCAACCATCAACTAATGGTTCAAGATTCTCAGGTGGTAACACTTACACTGCTGCAGAGTGGGATCAATTATTAAACGATATCGAAAA
Source organism: Acidaminobacter sp. JC074 (assembly GCF_022496765.1). Lineage (GTDB taxonomy): Bacteria > Bacillota > Clostridia > Peptostreptococcales > Acidaminobacteraceae > JABXKX01. The sequence goes on from NZ_VANV01000010.1 coordinate 159,677, forward strand.
TGCACATCCAATTACAGGTGCTGACGAATATAGAGAATTATGGAGAGAGTATATCAGAACTATCAATGCAGAAGTTCCAGTAATCCCTGTTTACTCAAACAATTACTATGACTTATACATTTCTGATTTAGAAAACTTCAACACAAATGCTTTATGGCCTTGGTCAAGAGCGATCTTAGATGCTAACTGGAAGTAATTTCAAATAGCTTAATCTTAATAAATAAACCACTATCTTTAAGGGATAGTGGTTTTTTAGTTTATTTAATTAAATGGCTCATTGAGCTTTTCTGTACCTGCTAATACAAAACGACCATTTTTGATGATTTCATATTTCTCACCTGATTCAGTCATACCCGTGATGTGACCAATGGAGTCATATGGCAGTGTAATGTCGGTATGAACATTGGTATAGGCCTTTGATAAGTCCTCTTTTCTAAGGATAGACTTTTCATTGTCTCTAGCCACAATACATTTACCATCTGGATTGTATACGTCGATGTCCTCTGCATAGGTATAACATGTATCACCAATGGCAAAGTGAGGTCCCATCTTTTCTACAATAAGAATTGGTAGAATATCTACAATGTCGTACTTTTCAGCGATTACATAAGCCAGTGTATTGGTACCTATTGCAAACTCACCAAGAGGCAGCGTTTTATGAGGAAAAAGTAAGTTTTCTTCAATGTACTTCTTGTTTTCTTCTTCACTAGCAAAGTTCTTACAAGAGTAGTCTTTTACATAACCATCTTGGAAAGTCAGTTTAAGATCAACATACTTTAACTCGTCTAAGAAAACAACGTCTAGATGAAGCATGCCGTTTGTGCCCTTTAGTACTGGTGACGTAAAGACTTCACCGACTGGAATATTAACATCGGCACCACAATTGTAGTAGTTCGACTCTTTCTCTGGTGATGATAATTTCTTATGCATAACCTTTATATCCGTTTCATTGCCTTGAATCCCTTTAATATGCACATAGTCAGATTTGTCTAAGGCATCAATAATATGCTGTTGTATTGGAAGATATTCTTCACTTGATAATTGATTGATCTTACATGTGTCAGCATATATCTCTTCAAAGTTTTGACCAATTTCAGGCACTGGGAAGGCTATGATGCAAAAACTTGTTTCAGTCCCTTTATAGTACTCATCTGATTTAGACCTGTTTTTATTTCTCATCTCCTGAGACAACTTGTTCTGTACGTCACTGTATTGAATTGAAGATGATTTAGAAGCAGGTGAGAATGGTGTTTCACCAAACTTGTCAAAATACATGATGCCTGAGTAATCATAAGTAATATCTTTCTGTTCCTCTAAAACTTTAGAAACAGTTTGAATATTCTTTTCAGCAAATGTTTCATTTAAGTAGATACCATCATCAAAACGATGGTCATACTGGTACTGCTTATTAGCTGGAGTAGAAATAAGTCCACCATAAAAGCCTGTTAAGTTTTCATCTTTGAAGGCTTCTATCAGTACTTGAATCATTCTTTCTTGACCGACATTGTACTTAATTTGAACATTGTTTCTTAGGGTGACATCTTTACCATCTGTCTCAAAACCTTTTACATAGGCCTTGGCTGTCATGACCATAAGCTTTTTAAGTTCGTCACTATCATAAGTAGATAAGAACTCTGCAGTTTTGATTTCATTGTCTGTAATATAAAGGCCAAACTTAAATAGATATCTCAGATCAGTAAGGTCTGAGCTTGATATAACTTGTGTCGCAAATGACTTAACTGGATCAGACTGTGTTTTTACTTGGTTTGTAAATTCGCTATGTAATCTTGATAGCTTAAATGATCTATATATTTCTACCAGTTCATCTAAAGAGCCGCTAGAAAGCTTATCAGATATCTCTTCATAAAGACTTACATAAGATCCTAAGCCATTTGTATCGTGTTTGTAGGCCTTTTGGATACAATTTCTGAAATCTGTATAAAGCCCTGTTATGAATTTTCCTTTGTCTGGACCAAATATAGAGACTGCATAATCTGGATTTGCATAAGAGTTTTTATAGTTTTCCTCTAATAGCTCTAAATAGAGTGATTTGTTGTGTGCTCTAAGTGTTTCAAAGTCATTTTCTTTAAAAAAGTCCTCTGATAGAGTCTTTTCTAACTCTAACCATTTGATCAACTCATTGCCTAAATGGCTTATAAATTTTCCTTCATTTGAAGTGTCTGCTTTTGACAAAACAGCTTTTACTTTTGTTAACATAATTTTATCCTCCCAAATCATCATACCAATTATGGTTACTAGATTCAAATAGGCTGGATGGGATTAATTCTTTTTAAATATTTATCTTGAAATTCTTGACAAGAAATTTAAAGAGCGTATACTGAATATGGTGGCATATGCCATATAAACAAAGGAGGCGCTATGGATCAAGTAGTGAATTTTGACTTTAGAAAGAAAAATAAAATAAAGAAAATTATTGCAGTTATGTCTGGTAAGGGTGGTGTTGGTAAATCAACAGTTACTGGCCTAGTAGCTACAACATTAAAGAATGCTGGTCATTCGGTTGGTGTTTTAGATGCAGATATTACAGGCCCATCTATTCCAAAGTTATTTGGTGTAAACAAGCAAAAGGTTTTCCAAACTGAAGATGGCTTGTCGACAGCAGAAAGTGTAACGGGTATAAAGATTATGTCGCTTAACTTACTTCTAGATAATGAGGACGATCCTGTTATTTGGAGAGGACCGATCCTTGGTTCTACAGTACAACAATTCCATGATGATGTTGTATGGGGTGACTTAGATTACTTGGTAATTGACTTACCACCAGGGACATCAGATGTAACCTTGACAGTAATGCAACAAATAAAAGTAGATGGTTTGGTGGTTGTTTCAACACCTCAAGACCTGGTACAGTTAATCGTCAATAAATCTATTGTTATGGCCAATAAGCTTGAGACACCAATTGTCGGCTTAGTAGAAAATATGTCTTATTTCATGTGTGACAAGTGTGATGAAAAACATTATCTGTTCGGTGAAAGTAAAGTCAAACAAGTTTTAGATAAACACGATATACCATTACTTGCGGAACTGCCAATTGATAAGACCCTGGTAAGTCTTGCTGATGAAGGTCGTATAGAACTTTATCCAAAAACAAACTTAGAGTTTGGTGCTTCGTTTGAAAGAATGCTCTTATCTGAAATTGATAAACTATAAAGCGATGCTTAGCATCGTTTTTTTTGTGGTATAATTTTTCTGTAGAGAAAGGAATGATCATGGAAATAAAATGTTGTAATGAAGTGAACTTTGACCATGTTTATCAAGCTTTTAAAGAAGGGTTTTCAGATTATATCATTCAAAAGGAAATCAGTCAGGAAGACTTTAAATCCCATTTCTTCGGTCCAGAAGGCAATCGTCTGATATTTTCATTCATAGCCTATGAAGATGAAAAACCAGTAGCTTTGATACTTGGCGGTTGCAAGACTTTTGAAGGTATTCTAACATTAAGGTGCGGGGCCATGTGTGTTGTACCAGACTACAGGGGCAGAGGCATTGCGCTTGACTTAATGAAAAGACATGAAAAGCTTGCTGTTGAACTTGGCTGTAAACAGTTATTCTTAGAATGTATCACCAAAAATGAAAAAGCCTTGAATTTTTACTTGGCCAGTGATTATCGGGTTATTTATCAGCTCAAGTATTACACTCGAAAAAAACACAAGTCACAGGCGGGACAAGTTGTTGAAGGTGATTTTATTGATTATAAGGATTATAAAGACCAAGTTGAAGGCCGTGTAAACTGGCAAAATGAGATCTGGTATTTAGAAGGTTTATCACCTGAAGTTAAATACATCAAGCTCCATGATGAGATTGTAGCCATGATGGTTCATATGGGACCTAAAATAGCTTATTTACACGTGAAGAAGCATTACCGTTTGAATGGTTATGGTAAAATGCTTGTAAATGCCATAGAAGAAAAACCTGTCAGAATCAGTTTTTCATCACAAGGAGGCTTAGAAGGTTTTTTAACAAACATTGGTTTTGTAGAAGACTCTATAAGTCAAGTTGAAATGTATAAGTTTTTATAAGGCGCTTTTAAGTGCCTTTTGTTGTTTTATAACAAAATTTCAGAATAATTTGGAAATAGTCTTTATATTAAACTTTGTAGTGATAAAATTGATTTATAGGGGTTAGTTTGGGTAAATGTATCCCTGTAGGGGCAATTGAGTCTCAACCGATATTCATAGAGGGTATTGGTCATTTGTTTTACATATTAGAGGAGGGAAAATGATGAAGTATAGGAAACTGAGTTTGTTTCTAGTGCTTGTGATGTTAATGTCATCACTTCCACTTGCAGCATTTGCTGAAGACACTTATGTTATCGAAGAAGGTGACGTTCTTTGGAAAATCGCTCAGAAGTATGGTAGAACATATGAAGATCTAGCTGTTTATAATGACATCGAAGATCCAAATATGATTTACGCTGGAGATACTATTAAGATTCCAGAAGGAGAAATGAAAAAAATCACAGTATTAGGTACTGCTGATATGCATGGTAGAATCTATGCTTATGAGTATGCTATTGATGCTGTTGATAAGGATGCTGGTTTAGCTAAGATTCAAACTTTAGTTAAAGAAGTTCGTGCTAACGAAGAAAATGTTATCTTAATGGACGTAGGTGATACTGTTCAGGATAACTCAGCTGAATTATTCAATGATTTACCAGTTCATCCAATGGTTCAAGCAATGAATGAGATGGACTTTGATATTTGGGCATTAGGTAATCATGAGTTCAACTTTGAAAAGTCGTTCTTAGAAAGAAATATTGCGGCATTTGAAGGTGAAGTATTATCTGCAAATATCTACAATGAAGGTACTGACACAAGATTTGTTGATGGTTATACAATCATGGACGTTGATGGTGTAAGGGTAGCTATCGTAGGTATGATCCCTCCACATGTACCAATTTGGGAAGCTTCTGCTCCAAGTCACTTTGCTGGTTTAGAATTTACTGATATTACTGAAGAAACTGGTAAAGTTATTAAAGAATTAGAAGGTAAATACGATGTATTAGTTGGTGCTTATCACTTAGGTCCTGATGCTTACAAAGGCATGCCAGGTATCGAAGATATAGCTGCAGCATACCCACAATTTGATGTAATCTTTGGTGGACATGCTCACTCTAAGTACCAAAATGAAGTGAATGGTGTTAAATTAATCGAGCCTGGTAAATATGGTTGGGCTTTAGCGAAAGCTGATTTATACATCGTTAAGGATGAAGATGGTTATGATGTAGCTAAAGTAGCTACTGAAAATATGGAAACTTATACAGTTACTGAAGATCAAGGTATCTTAGATAAGTTTGCAAATGTTCACACTGAATCAATGGCAGATGCTAACATCGTTGTTGGTACAGTAACAGAAGATTATGTTGCTAATGTAGATTACATTACAGGTGAAGCAAGTGTAACAACTATGCCTACAACTCAAATTGAAGATACTGCATTAATTGACTTAATCAATGATGTACAATTATTCTACACAGGCGCTCAAATTTCTTCTGCAGCAGCATTTAAGACTGATATGAACTTAGTTGCTGGTGACTTCAAGAAGAAAGATGTTGCTAACATTTACAAGTATCCTAATACTTTGACAGCTGTAAATATTACAGGTGCTAACTTATTAGATTATATGGAGTGGTCAGCTTCATACTACAACACTTATATGCATGGTGATGTAACAGTATCATTTAACCCTAGCATTAGAGGTTACAACTATGATATGTTCGCTGGTATGACTTATGGTATTGATATTTCTAAACCTGAAGGTGAGAGAATTGTTAACCCTAAGTTTGATGGTGAAGCAATCGACCCGGCAGCAACATATACTTTAGCAGTTAACAACTATAGATTCGGTACTTTAATGAACAATGGTTGGGTAACTGAAGCAGACAAGATTTATGATTCATACGAAGAAATGCAAGACGCTGGTAGAATCAGAGACTTAATTATTAAGTACATTGATGAAGAAAAAGGTGGCGTAGCAGAACCTTCTGTAGATAATAACTGGTCAATCGTAAATGCTGATCTTAACCATCCACTTAAAGATGAAATCATGAAGATGATTGTTGATGGTGATATTTTAATTCCAAGATCAGAAGATGGTAGAACACCAAACGTAAAAGCGATTAACGTTTATGAATTAATGCAAGAAGGCATCATCGATGAAGTGGATGAGTTAACTATTCTTCATACAAACGATATGCATGGTTTCTTTAACTATGGTAAGTATGATGGTATGGGTGCTGCACTTCTTAAAACTAAAATCGATATGATGATGGCACTATCTGATAACACATTGTTGTTAGATGGTGGTGATGCTTTGCAAGGTCACAACCTAGTAACACTCTCTAAGGGTGAAACTGGTACTAAAATTATGGATTTATTAGGTTATGATGCAATGGCTGCTGGTAACCATGAGTTTGATTACGGTGCTGATAGATTATTAGAATTAGAAGCTATGATTGATACACCTATATTAGCAGCTAATGTTGAAACAAGCGCAGGTGAAGTATTCTTAACACCTTACATCATTAAAGAAATGGACGGCTATACTGTAGGTATCTTCGGTTTAGCTACACCTGAAACTGTTTATAAGTCTCATCCAAACAACACAAAAGGTTTAACGATTGTTGATCCTAAAGAAGCGGCAGCGAGTGCTGTTGCAATGTTAGAAGATAAAGTTGATATTATCATTGCTGTTGCTCATCTTGGAAATGAAGGTGAATATACTTCTGAATCTGTTATTAAAGCCGTTGATGGCATTGATGTTCTTGTTGATGGTCATTCTCATACTGAATATCCTGAAGGGATTATGGTTAATGATACATTAATCGTACAAGCTGAGGACAAGACAAAGAACTTAGGTATTGCTAAATTGGCTATCAAAGATGGTGTAGTAGTTGATAAAGTAGCTTACATGTTTACCAAAAAAGAAGCTATGATGTTAACACCTGATGCTGAAATGGAAGCATTATTAGAAGACATTGAAGAAATCAATGCACCTATAGAAAAAGAAGTAGTTGCAACTGCGCCTTATCAATTAGATGGTGAAAGAGCAGATGTAAGAACTGGTGAAACTAACCTTGGTAATATGATTGCTGAAGCATTATTAGATATTTCTGGTGCTGACGTAGCTCTTACTAATGGTGGCGGTATCAGAACATCAATCGATGCAGGCGAAGTTACTAAAGGTGAAGTATTAACAGTATTACCTTTTGGTAACACAGTAAGAGTATTAGAAATCACAGGTGCTGATATAATTGCTGCTATCGAAAATGGTATCACTGATTATCCAGAAGCTAAAGGTGCTTTCCCTCATATCGCTGGTATGACTGTAGAGTTTGATGCAACAAAAGATGCTGGTTCAAGAGTAACTAAGCTTATGGTTGGTGATGCATTAGTTGATGAAGCTAAGACATACACAATTGCTACAAATGACTTCTTGTCTTATGGTGGTGATGGTTATAAGATGTTTGTTGGTAAAACTGTAGTAGCTGAATTTGGCGCTATGGATGAAGTTCTTATCGACTATATGAATGAAAAAGGTTTCGAAAAGGCACCAGTAACTGATAGAATTAAAGATATCTCAAACGACGTATCTTTCTATATTACTAGATTTGCTGCATAAAAAGATATTAAGAATCTGTCTACTGGCAGATTCTTTTCTTTTTTTGCGGTACTATGGATGTAGGAGGATTTTATATGAAAAAATTGGTCGTTTATTATTCTTATGAAGGTAACACAAAGTATTATGCGGATTTACTCGCCAATCACTTGCAAGCAGATGTTTTAGAGTTAAAACCTGTGAATGAAAAGTCATCAAAGGGCTTTACGAAATTTGTATGGGGTGGTTATCAAGCTGTGATGAAAAAGAAGCCTGAACTTGTTGCTTATAACTTTAGGCCTGCAGATTATGAAATGCTTGTGTTTGCAACACCAGTCTGGGCGGGAACATTTGCACCACCTCTTAGGACTTTCTTTGAAAGAGAAGATATCAATGGTAAAAAGGTAGCCTTTTTATATACCCACCAAGGTGGTCCTGGCAAGGTAAAAGAGCAATTAGAAGAAGTACTGTCGGACAATCATCTTTTAGGTTCTATGGATATACTTACTAATAAAGGTTCTCAAGAAGAAAATAGGAAACGCCTTTTAAGTTGGGCTCAAGCACTTTAGGAAGAATGCGCGATGTATTCTTCTTTTTGCATAACAATTGTTGCATTATATTCTCTTTTGTTCTATGTTATTACTAGGAGGGGATGAGAATGAGAGATTTTTATACGCCAAAAGAAGTGGCAAAGATCTTAAGTGTACACGAAAAAACTGTAAGAAGATATCTGAGAGACGGTGTTTTAAGAGGACAAAAGCTTGGCGGGTCTTGGAAAGTGTCAAAGGAAGTTCTGATGTCGTATATGGGTCAAAGGCCTGAAGAGTTTGAAGACCCCTTCGACATGGAAAGTAAATCTACTATTAGAATGAGCTTAAATATTGAGATTGATGTGAAAAATGCGAAAGAAGGCCATAAGCTTGCTCAGAAGTTGATGGATATAATCAATAAGAATGATTATCCATCTTGTGACTTTAAGTACAAATGTAGTAAGAAGTTGGCAAAGTACGATTTATCGGGTTCGTATGATTTTCTAAAGACCGCTTTGGATATCTTAAGTGCATATGAAAGTTAAAAAGCCATCTTAGATGGCTTTTTCAGTCTAATCTTTAACACTATTCTTCTAAGAACCAAATCCTTTTAATAAGCCCATTTTCGAATGCCATCATGTTGAATTCGTCGTGTTCTGAACCGTCAGGTTCTTTCATATGTTCTGTAAAGACAACCTTATCTTCTAATGTCATCATGCCTACGATTGTGCTTTTAGAACAACCATTTCTAAAAGCATCGTCGTAAAACTTGATAACGTCTTTCTTGCCTTGAACCAAGATAGAATTGCTATCAAGATTTCTTATGATGATATCAGGATGTATCACTTCCCCAAGTCCTTTAATGTCTCTACTGTTGAACATGGTCATAATACTGTCCATATACTCTTTAGTGATTTTCATAACAACCTCTTTTCAACGATTAGACTGGTATTAATAAGCTACCCATGTCACATTCTAATAATCAAGTAGATACAACTTCATTCTTAATGACCTTCTTGTTAGCATATGATTAAATATGGGATTATAGATACATATTGAAAGGCGGTATTAATGTTGGATACATATGTTAAAACACTTGCAACAGAAAATGACTTTAGAGGTTTGGGACTTTTTTATAAAGAAATAGGTGACTACTTAATAATACTTAAAAGTGATTTAGATGAAGTTTTGGTAGAAATACGAACTGGCCTAAGAGATGAAATTATGCCTGCTGGTGTAGGTGAGAAGCTTTCGCTTATAGCTGAAGACGAAACAATCAATGACTGTCTTATTAAAAAGGCATCTATAATGCTTACTTTTGGTCTAGATGGCTTATCATCAGAGGAAGTAGGAAATTATATCAGTGATATTGTAGATGTATTAAATGAACATCTGATACCTGCATATTATGAATGCGAACTCTGTAAAGAAACCAATTTAGATAGTGAAACAAACATCATAAAAATCAACAACCGAATACTGAGGGCTCATAATACATGTTATGAATATCTTTTGAACAAGGTGAATGAAAAAGAAGAAATGCCAGAAGGCAATTATGTGTCAGGTATTTTTGGTGGGCTTATTTTTGGAGCTTTAGGTACTATACCGTGGATTCTTGCTGGCTTATTTGGTTGGATCATCAGTCTGCTTGGTATGGTAATTGGTTTAAGTGCTAATTATGGTTACAATCGTTTTGGTGGTAAACAAGGTAAATCAAAGGCTTCTATCTTAATAAGTATAACGGTTGTTATGGTAATATTGGCTAGTTTTACGACTTCTACATTTAGAATTGCTGAAGATTTAAGTTCACAAGGAACGGGGAATATTGGTCTATTAGATAGTATAAGAGTGACAATTTATGTACTGTTAAATAATTCTTCATTTGGTACTGCTTTTATGAGTAATACTGGTTTAGGTGTGGTGTTTGCTCTTATGGGTTCATGGAGAGTTATTAAGGAAAATAGTGGACAAGCTGCTATAAGAAATGTACAAGCAGAAATACTTGAGTAAGGAGAGGGTATGTTTTTCATCTTTGGTTTTGGTAAACAAACTGTAAAGGAACTTGGCACCAGTGAAAAGATTAGGTGTCAAAACTGCGGTAATGTAAGACCGTGGGAATATAAGAAGATAAGATCTTGGTTTTCTCTTTTCTTCATACCAGTCATTCCTTATAAGACTGTATACATCAAGTCATGCCCTGTATGCAAGACTGGCCTAAAGGTTGACAAAGAAGAAGCGGTCAACCATATGCAAGGACCGGATATACATGATGGTCTCACAGATGTTCAAAGAAACTACCGTGAACAAATGGATACTTATAATAGGAAAGATTAATTGTCTAGGTTAGCCCTAGACTTTTTTTGTATCTTTTCCTTACATGTAAAGAAAATGTACACATAACTCAAAGTGTGTTAAATAGCGAGTTTGATAAATTTTTAACGAAAGTGTATATATTATGTACACTTTTTTTATTGTTTTTGGTCAAATTATTTGAAGGTTTTGCTGAATACAAGATTCTGGATGCTTTGAAAACAGCAAGTCTGAGAAAAAATTGATAATAGATTAACAATTGGCACGGGTATTGCTATATAGATGTGCAAGGAGTTGATACGATGAAATTTAATAATTTACAAGTAGAAATCAATGAAAGAATTGCTGTGGTTACACTGAACCATGCACCAGTCAATGCACTAAACAGTGAAGTGCTAAAAGAACTAGAAGTTGTTATGAATGAATTAGATAAAAATGAGGATGTTGATGTTCTTATTTTAACAGGTGCCGGTAAGGCTTTTGTTGCAGGAGCAGACATCTCAGAAATGGTTATCATGTCGGCTCAGGAAGGTAAGGATTTTGGTGCATATGGCTCTAAAGTATTTAGACAAATAGAAACAATGTCTAAACCAGTGATTGCCGCTGTTAATGGTTTTGCACTAGGTGGTGGCTGTGAGTTGGCTTTAGCCTGCGATATCAGACTTGCATCAGAAAAGGCAAAGTTTGGTCAACCAGAAGTAGCACTAGGTATTACACCTGGTTTTGCAGGCACACAAAGACTGCCTAGAATAGTCGGAAGAGGACGAGCAAAAGAGATGATTTTAACAGGGGACATGATTGATGCTGTAGAAGCTGATAGAATTGGACTTGTTAACAAAGTGGTAGAAGCCGAACTTCTTATGGAAGCAGCAGAAGAGTTTGCAAAACGAATAATAAAGAATGGTCAAGTCGCTGTAAGATTTGCAAAAGCAGCCATGAATGAAGGTGTAGATTTAGACTTTGAATCTGCAAACAACATAGAAAAATTATACTTTGGTATGTGTTTTTCAACTCAAGATCAAAAAGAAGGTATGAAGGCATTTTTAGATAGAAGAAAAGCGGACTTTAAAAATAAGTAGGAGGAAGTATGAAAATAGGTGTTTTAGGAGCAGGTACAATGGGTGCTGGTATTGCACAAACATTTGCTCAATCAGGTTATGAAGTTGTAATTCGTGATTTAGAAGAGTCTTATTTAGAGAAAGGTCAACTAAGCATCGATAAGAGCTTAAGCAGACTTGTTAAAAAAGAAAAGATGACTGAAGATAAGAAAAATGAAATACTTTCAAGAATTTCATTATCTACAGACATCAACAGCTTAAAAGATGCAGATCTTGTGGTTGAAGCAGCCATTGAAAATATGGAAATTAAGAAAAAAATATTTGCTGAACTTGATGAAGTAACAAAGCCAGAGGCGATACTTGCAACCAACACATCATCACTTTCTATTACTGAAATTGCATCAGCAACTAAGAGACCAAATCAGATTATTGGTATGCATTTCTTTAATCCAGTACCAATGATGAAGCTTGTAGAAGTTATCAATGGTATTGCCACTAGTGATGAGACCAAATCAACAATTTTAGAATTAAGTGAAAAAGTAGGTAAAACACCAGTTGTTGTAGAAGAAGCACCAGGTTTTGTTGTAAATAGAATCTTAATTCCTATGATCAATGAGGCTGTTGGTATTTTAGCAGAAGGTGTTGCCAGTGCAGAAGACATTGACAATGCTATGAAATTAGGTGCAAACCATCCACTTGGCCCACTAGCTTTAGCTGATCTAATTGGTAATGATGTTAACTTGGCAATAATGGAGACGCTTTATAGTGAGACAGGTGATAACAAATATAGACCACATCCGCTTTTAAAGAAGATGGTAAGAGGTAATCTACTTGGTAGAAAAACAAAACAAGGCTTTTTTGCATATTAGAAAGAGAGGATAATAATGGAGTTTACTTTAAAGAAGGAACATGCACTTTTAAAGGACCTTTATCAATCATTTGCTGAAAATGAAGTTAAACCTTTAGCAGCAGAGGTAGATGAGGAAGAGCGCTTTCCAATTGAAACAGTTAAAAAGATGGCTGAAATCGGTATGATGGGTATTCCTGTACCAAAAGAATATGGTGGCGCAGGGGCTGATAACTTAGCTTATGCTATGGCAGTTGAAGAGCTTGCAAAACATTGTGGTACAACAGCAGTAATCGTATCAGCTCATACGTCACTATGTGTGGCGCCAATTTTAGAAAATGGTACACCAGGACAAAAGGAAAAGTACTTACCAGGTCTTGCAAGCGGTGAAAAAATCGGCGCATTTGGATTGACTGAGCCTAATGCTGGTACAGATGCTGCAGGTCAGCAAACAATTGCTGTATTAGACGGTGACAACTACATTCTTAACGGTTCTAAGATCTTCATTACCAATGCAGGTTATGCAGATGTATACATCATCTTTGCCATGACTGACCGTTCAAAGGGCTTAAAAGGTATTTCAGCATTTATCGTTGAAAAAGGCTTTGAAGGATTTTCTATCGGTAAAAAAGAGAAGAAAATGGGTATCAGAGGTTCTGCTACTTGTGAGTTAATCTTCGAAAACTGTATTGTACCAAAAGAAAACATGTTAGGTAAAGAAGGTAGAGGTTTCAGCATCGCTATGAAGACTCTAGATGGTGGTAGAATCGGTATCGCTGCCCAAGCCTTAGGTTTAGCTCAAGGTGCTTTAGATGAAACAGTTAGATACACAAAAGAGAGAAAGCAATTTGGCAGAGCGATTGCTAAATTCCAAAACACTCAATTTGAACTGGCTGGTATGGATACAAAAGTAGAAGCTGCTAGAATGTTAGTTTATAAGGCTGCTTACTATAAAGATCAAAAGAAAAAATATACAAAAGAAGCTGCTATGGCTAAGTTATTTGCTGCAGATACAGCTATGGAAGTAACGACTAAAGCTGTTCAGTTACATGGTGGATATGGTTATACAAGAGAATATCCAGTTGAAAGAATGATGCGTGATGCTAAGATTACGGAAATCTATGAAGGTACTTCAGAAGTACAAAAGATGGTTATTGCAGCGAGTTTACTAAAGTAGGAGGCATATAGATGAATATTATTGTTTGTATCAAACAGGTACCAGATACAACAGAGGTAAGATTAAATCCTGAGACTGGTACGCTTATAAGAGATGGTGTACCTAGTATTATCAATCCAGATGATAAAGCTGGTTTAGAAGCGGCACTTGCTATTAAAGACAAGCATGATGCACATATTACAGTTATTACAATGGGCCCACCACAAGCGGATGTGGCTTTAAGAGAAGCCCTTGCAATGGGTGCTGACAAGGCAATTTTATTAACAGATAGAGCCTTTGCAGGTGCAGATACACTTGCAACATCTACAACAATTGCTGCTGCAATTAGAAAAATGGACTATGACCTAGTAATTGCTGGTAGACAAGCCATTGATGGAGATACAGCTCAGGTTGGTCCTCAAATTGCAGATCACTTAGATCTACCACAGGTATCATATGTTGCTGGTCTTGAGAAAAAAGACAACTCAGTTATTTTAAAGAGACAATTTGAAGATTCATACCATATGATTCAAGTGGAAATGCCTTGTTTAATTACAACACTTTCAGAAATGAACAAGCCTAGATACATGCGTGTAGGTGGCATTATGGATGCTTACAACGAAAAAGAAGTTGAGATGTGGACTTTAGAAGACATCGAAGTAGATATCACTAAGATTGGTCTAAAGGGATCACCAACGAAAGTTAAAAAGTCATTTACTAAGGGTGCTAAATCAGCTGGTGAGAAACATGATGTATCACCTCAAGAAGCTGGTAAGCTAATCGCACTTAAGTTGAAAGAAAAATATGTAATCTAGGGGGATATGATGAATTTAAAAGATTATTCAGGTGTTACGGTATTTTGTGAACAACGTGAAAGTGAGATTTCAAAAGTATCGTTTGAATTGATAGGTAAAGGTAGAGACATAGCAGATGAAATTGGCGTAAAAGTAACTGCTGTTGTGTTAGGACATGGCATTGATGCAAAGTGTGACAAGTTGATCCACTTTGGTGCTGATGAGGTTATCTATGTCGATGATAAAGCTTTAGAGCTTTATACAACAGAAGCATATACTCAGGCTCTAACGGCTGTTTTAGAAGAAACTAAGCCAGAAATCGTATTAATTGGTGCAACATCAATTGGTAGAGACTTAGGTCCTAGAGTATCTTCTAGATTAAATACGGGTTTAACAGCTGACTGTACAAGATTAGAAGTCGGCGAAGAAAAAGAACTTCTTATGACAAGACCAGCTTTTGGCGGTAACATCATGGCAACAATCATTTGTCCAGACCATAGACCTCAAATGTCTACTGTTCGTCCTGGCGTTATGACCATGTTAGAAGAAGATACTTCAAGAATTGGCTCAATCAGAAGAGTTGATGTTACATTTACAGATGCCATCTCAAGAGTAAAGATTCTTGAAGTCGTTAAAGAAGAAAAAGAAGAAGTAAATATAGCAGATGCAACTATCTTAGTATCTGGTGGTCGTGGTGTTGGATCGAAGACTAATTTTGATACGTTACATGATGTAGCAGATATGTTGGGTGGTACAATTTCTGCATCTAGAGCAGTTATTGACTCGGGTTGGTTTGATCATTCAAGACAGGTTGGACAAACAGGTACAACTGTAAGACCTGATGTATATATGGCTTGTGGTATATCAGGCGCTATTCAGCATGTTGCGGGTATGGAAGAATCTGATTATATCATTGCAATTAATAAGGATGCAGAAGCACCTATATTTGATATAGCAGACTTTGGTATTGTTGGTGACGTAAACAAGGTTTTACCACATTTGATTGAAGAATTAAAGACACTAATTAAGTAGGAGGCAAAATGGTAGGAGAAAAAGTAATCATAAAAGTACGTCTTAGTATGGAAGATGCACACTATGCTGGAGAGCTTGTAAATGGTTCTAAAATGCTTGATTTCTTTGGTGATGTTGCAACTGAACTCTTAATCAGATTAGATGGTGACGAAGGTTTGTTTAGAACATACAACCAAGTTGACTTTTTAGCACCTACTTATGCTGGTGATTTCATGGAATACCATGGCTGGATAGAAAAGGTAGGTAATACATCTCGTGTTATGAAGTTTGAAGCTTATAAGATAATCGAACTTGCGAGAGACAAGGATTTAGCAGCATCAGCAGCAAATGTGTTGAATCCCCCAATTTTAGTTGGTACAGCTGAAGGTGTTTGTATAACACCTAAGGAGTGTCAAAGAGAAAGTGTACTCGAAGAGACGCTTATCAGAACAGTTTAATAACCATAGAAAAACACCTTGATACGTCAAGGTGTTTTCACATATGTAAAGTTGTTTAATGCTTTAAAAGACAAGATTTTAAGTTGATATTTGACGCAGTAGTAGAATTGTATTAGAATGACTATAGATTGTTAAAAAAATAACTAGAAAGAGGCAAGTATGAATCTCTGTAATGAGTATCTTAGAATTGTTTTAAGCAGAATGAATGATGCATGTATTATCATTGACACAAAAGGCATGATTGTCAGTGTCAACCAACGTGCTGAAGCACTCTTAGAATTAAAAAAAGAGTTTTATATATCCAAACGAATAGACGAAGTAATCGAAAATACAGAGCTGATCCGCGTTGTAGAAACAGGTAGTGAAGAGATAAATGTACGCTTCTCTTATAGAGACAGGCATTTCTTTGTAGACAGACTGCCAGTAATACAGAATGGTAAAATCGAAGGTGCTATTGCGATCTTTCATGATATGACAAGAATTGTTGATCTTCATAAGCAGTCCGAAGAAGATAAGATGTATATAGAAACGTTAGACACCATCTTAGATACTTGTTCAGAACAAGTTGTTCTAATAGATGAAAATGCAAAAATCACTATGATGAGTGAGTCTTATAAGCGCCATCTTGGTGTCGATAATCCAGAAGGCAAGTTTGTTTGGGAAGTCATTGAAAATACAAGATTACATATCATACTTGAAACGGGTGAAAGTGAAATCGGTGATATTCAAAGAATTGGCGGTAGAAGAATGATCGCCATGAGAATACCCGTTAAAAAAGATGGCAAGGTTATTGGTGCAATTGGTCGTGTTATGTTTAATGATATCAGCGAGCTTAAACACTTAAGCAAAAAATCTAGTGTTCTCGAAGATGAGATGCAGCTTATCAATCCAGAGAAAGCAAGAACAGGCAAATACACATTTGATAGTCTGATTGGAGAGTCAGACAAGATTTCAAAAGTCAAACGTCTTGCAGGGCGCGCTGCCAATACGGATTCCAATGTTTTAATTACCGGTGAATCTGGTACCGGTAAAGAGGTCTTTGTACATGCCATTCATAATGCCTCTTTAAGAAGGAACAAGCCTTTTATCAAAATAAACTGTGCAGCCATTCCTTCTGAACTCTTAGAATCTGAATTGTTTGGCTATGAGGAGGGGGCTTTCACTGGTGCTAAAAGAGGTGGCAAGCTTGGTAAAGTTCAAATGGCTGATGGTGGCACACTCCTTCTAGACGAGATTGGTGATATGCCTCTTGATATGCAGGCCAAACTCTTAAGAGTCCTTCAGGAGAAAGAAGTAGAGAGGATTGGTGGTGAAGGTACAGTTAAGGTAGATGTCAGAATCATGGCTTCAACCAATAAGGACCTTTATATAATGGTTCAGAATAAGGAGTTTAGGCAAGACTTGTTTTACAGGTTGAATGTTATGAACTTAATGCTACCGCCATTAAGAGAAAGAGCTGAGGACATTCCTGCACTATCAAAAGAACTGTGTTACTCTATCGCCAACAGATTAGGCATTCATGTAAATGGCATTTCTGATCAAGTCTTAAGTAGTTTTGTAGCCTATGACTGGCCGGGTAATATAAGAGAGTTAGAAAATGTGATAGAACGTGCGATTAATCTTTTAGATTTGGATTCTATCATAAGGCCTGAACACTTGCCAGAACATATGCAAAGCAAAAGAAAATTGATTGTATCTTCTGATAAGCTATCAAGTATTTCAAGTTACAACCTTAAAAAGAGAGTAGAAGCCCTTGAAAAAGAACTTATAGAGTCTTGCTTAAATGATGTTGGCTTTAACAAGAACCAGGCAGCAAAAATTTTGAATATCAGTAGGGTCAGTCTTTACAAGAAGATAGAACAATACAATATAAGAACGAATTAAGAGCCGTATCAGTGTGATACAGCTCTTTTTCTTAGTATTGAGATCTTTCAATTTTAATCATATCTTCAGTAATTTCTTTATCAAGTTTAACAACTGTATATGGATAAGTAAAGGCCATTGTAACTATATCACCAGGAGCTGGTGATTTTTCTTCTACTAAGACCAAGTATTCGTCTGCTACTTTTAGAATATCAGTCACACGGATACCATAACCACCTGTGTTTCTTTCGCCCATATAGAGGATTAAGAAATTGGCATCATCTTTTTCTATAAAGTCATAGCCGCTTTCTTTATGATTTTCATCTACCTTTAGACCCTCTGGCAAGTTCATTCTATCTACAAGCTCAAATGACGCAGGTTTAGCTTCAATGCATGTAGAAGGTTCCTGAGCTGGACTTGTGACTGCAACAGACTTAGCGTTGACTTGGGCTGGATAAGATTCCATAATGACATCTGCAACAACAGCTATTTGATCGCCTGAATTAAGTTGAAGTTGGTCTTCAAATGATATAACGTATGATACTTCTTCTGGATTATCCGTTTCAGCTGCTTCGATTGTCTTACTATCTTCATCATAGTTAACAACAATTAAGTTAAGTGTGAAGTCTTGATCTTGAATTATAGGATCCTCTGAGTTGTTACTTGAGCTACAGCCTACTCCAAATAGAATAATAGCAATCACCATAAAAATGTTTATGAGTTTTTTCATTTTCTTTCCTCTCTTTCTTATGTTACTTTGACGTAGATAAATCAAAAAAGTTCCATAAAAAAGAAGCGGAGTTTAACCCAGCTTCTAATCTTGAAATTTAGTAAGACATTTTCTAACCAGTGAAAATTGTTCTTCATCATCATGTGGTTTACCAAATGGTGCACCAAAGTCATGGTCTGTAAAAATGATGCGTGGTGGTTGATTGTATTCACCAAGTTCTTTAAACATGTTTAAAGTCACTGTAGGGATGCCGTTTTCTTCTAAATACCTTGCGATCAATCCAACTGATTGATTACATACAGGTCAAACCGGTGCTAAAAGGACTATGTCAACATTGTCCTTTTTAAGCTCTTCTAAGATGCCCTTAGCAGTTTCATTAATTAAGTTTTCGGTATCTAAAATGAATCCACAGAATGAGTAGTGATTGTCTGCTACTTGTCCTAAAAAGTTTTCATTAACCAGCTTCTCTAAATGTTTCATTGGATATACTGTATTAATGTCTTCTCTAATGAACTTATGATCATAATGTGTATGGGCGATATCAAGTGTGTTTAAATCATCTGTTTTGCGGATGATTCTAAAGGTAGTATCTCCTAATAAAGCTTCTGTATCAAAAGCTTGTTCTTCTTTCTTATAAAGACCCGACGATGTGATTAATGCTAATTTCGATTGTTTCAGAGGCTTGGTTAATTTAGTGTAAGGCTTAACTTTATCTCTGTTGTCTGTAAACTTAAATGATTTATCATATTTTCTCTGAAGGAAAATCTCAACATTTTTCAATTTCATTACTGTACTCCTTAATCTATAAAATTAGTTTATTACGGAAATCGAAATAAATCAAGAAAAATAGACTATTATGGTTGAGTTTCTAACATGGGAAAGATTATATTTTAATAGTGATCGATCTTCCATATGACATGGTTATTTAAGTCAGTATAATCTTTATGAGTTAGATTCAAATACATCCAGTGTTTGTAGTTTATATTTTCAATGACTTTATGTTTACTTGGATAAATGGCTGGTATATGAATAGGTTTATCTGATGATAAGTGAAACAACAAGTGTTCTAGAACTTCATCAGACATATTTATATCTTCTAGTATAAGCTCATGTAGGTTGATGTCATCTTTTATACTATAGACCAAATAACCAAGCAGAGCTTGATCTTTCATGATTTTAAAGCTTTCATAATTAGAAGACTCTTCTTTGAACCAAGTCTGAAAATACTCAAGACTTCTAACCATTGGTCCATCTAGCTTTACCGATACCTTATGATAGAGCTTAGCAAGACGGCTATAATCATCGTGTTCTATAGACTCAAAACAATAATCATTGTCTTTGGCTTTTAATTCAAGTAGTTTGTAGAGCCTTTCACGACTTTTATAACCCAAAGCTTCATAGAGTTTGTCTGCACCTGAACCAAGTACAGATACTTTGAAATCATTGCTTGTCATATAATCGATGGCCATGGTTAGAAGTGTTTTTGCAATACCTTGTCTGTAGTGGCTAGCGAGTGTACAAACTTCTCCAACACCACCCATCTTTACCGGTTGACCATGATAGTAGATTTCTCTTTCGAACACCCTAACTGTTCCAACCAGTTCCTTGTTGTCAACAGCAACAAAAATGCCATCTGTATTCCTTTTAGGATCGCTGTAAAAGTGTCTTCTAAAATAAGTTTCTGCTACATTAAAAGCTGTATGACACAATTTAAACCACTGATTTAATTCATTATTATGTAATCTTCTAAATTCCATCTTTTTACTCTTTTCTTAAATTATTCTTTAGTTTATTATAAACTAGAGCCTTTGAATCATCAATTGTTTTAAAGGGAGGCTTTCTGCATGTTTACGACCTAAATAAACATTTTCATGTATATGCGAATAAATTTAACTATGTTTAGTTTATAATAAAATTATATAATTTTGTATAAAGTACATAAGTAGATTTAAAATACTATGGGGGAATGAATGATAAAAAGATATAAGGGAAAAATTAAGATACTAAAAGCTATAAGTCAATCAGCGAGAAACATCATGAAAAGTTGGAAGACGCTTCTTTTGTTTTTAGTACCAACTCTTGGACTCAGTTTGCTTTTAGAAATGGCTCTAACAGAAAGTGGTTTCATGTCTTTCTTTGGGGGGGTGATGGTAAGCCAGCTTTTAGTTGATTCAGTCAAGGTTTTTTTTGTGCTCCTAATAATCAAGACTACTTCAAATGTCATGAAGGGGGCGTCTATTCAACCGGTACATATAATGAAGGTATGTTTTTCGAAGATTATTCAGATTGTATTTCTGGGGATCATTTGCTCTGCGGCCCTTGTTCTTCCAACAGCAATAGCTATGGTTCTTATGTATGCCATCACAGAATCCCAGACTGCAGCGACTTTGATAACAGCTGTAGTGCTTGGTATCTTATGTGTGAAAATTATTTTTTCAGTACATGGCGTAGTAATTGAAAATCTGGATGGTTTAGAGGGTGTTAAAGAAAGTCTATCTTTGACTAAAGGAAACTTCCTCAAAATATTTATTACTGTTACAAGTTTAGTCCTTATAAACTATGGCATGAACTTACTACTTGACACTTGGTTAAAAGGTCAGCTAGCTGTTTATATTGTCATACCATTTGTGAAAGCTTTGATGGCAATCTTCCAAGTAACGCTATTTACAGCCATGTATCATCAAGTTATAAGACGGCTTGATTTAAAAGAATTTTATGGAGACATATAAAATAACCCTTATCTAGGGTTATTTTTGCGTCTAGAGTATTATTAACTTTCGAGTTCTTGTCTTAACTTTTTTGTCAGTTTCTTATAAACAATGTCATAGGAATCATCAATCATTTTATGGATGGTAGAAACGTCTAATGTTCTATCGATATAAACGGTGTTCCAATGTGTTTTATTCTGATGATAAGCAGGAATAACTTCCTCATATATTTCACGCATGAGGATGTTTTGATCGGGTGTGTTCTTTAGATTGATACTCACTCTATCTGCTTCATGAACACTGATAAGTCCAAACATTTTACCTCCTACTTTGAAAACTGCCGTTACGTCATCAAAAGGGTATGTTTCTACAGAAAAAGGCTTACTTAAAAAATATTCTATTACTTCTTTTCTTGTCATGATTACCTCCTAAGACAATTTTACACTATGGTATTGTCCGCCTGCAAGGTTGAATTAAATACATTAGTATTCACTAACTTTGATGAATATGATTGGATTTGTCTAAATTGGGCATATATAGTACATGGGATTTGGTTGATAATAATAGTGATTGGTGGATGTGATTGTGAAACTTGACTTAAAGTTTAAAAAGACAGAATTTGTTTTAATTGCAATTATATATATTTCGATTGTTTCCATATTTATAAATATGGAAGTTGATTTTAACTACAAGCTTATTAGTATGATTGGACTTGTTTTTCTATCATACTTTTTGATCATTAAATATAAATTGTTGGGCTTGGCCTTTACATTGTTTTTTTATCTGACTGGCATGGTGGCAATTTTTATTTTGTATCAGTTCCGTGAATATCATTATAACTCTGTCATGGCTTTTCAAATGGCTGTTGTTGTGTCTGCTTGTTATCTACACAGATATGTTAGGAAGGAAGATAAGGCTAAAAAAGAACTCTTTGAACATTCGGTAATTGACGAAGTGACAGGGGCTTACAATAGAAGGTATTACAGTATCAAGCTTGGGGAAGTATTTGATGAATCGCTTCGTTATGACAGACGATTTTCCTTAGTCTTATTAGACATTGATAAGTTTAAAAACATCAATGATTCTCATGGCCATTCGTTTGGAGACACTGTACTTAAGGAGTTTTCTGACGAAGCCAAGAAAGTCATAAGACCGAGTGACACCTTCTGTAGAATGGGGGGAGATGAGTTTTTAATTATACTACCAAATCATGAACTCAAGTTACAAGAAGCTTTATCAGATAGGATAAATAGTGTAACTCAGGTTATGAATGAGAGGTTTAGCAGTAAGTTAAACGGAGAGTTTTCGGTTTCGGTAGGCCTTTCGGTTTATCCAGATGATGCTGATAACCTTGAGGAGATTTATAGATGTGCCGATATGGCCATGTACGAAGCTAAGATGTACAATGAAAGTAAAATGATACCTTACTGTGATTTACAAGAACTGCATGAAATGAGTGTATCAAGATGAAAGTTGTCTATATTTAGATGACTTTTTTATTGGTGACAGTATCCCATTTTCATCTATTTAGATGTATACTAATAGGGAGTGGGGTGATGAAATGCATTGTGATTTAATTAATTTTTACAGAGTGGAAGATTTAGAAAAGACAAGGACCTTTTATACAAAGATGGGCTTAAAGCTCTATAAGGATCAAGGAAAATGTTTGATATTTGATGCAGGTTTTGGAAAGTTAGGATTTTGTAATCATTTTCCTAGTAAAGTGTCTGATCAAACTTGTATTACATTTGTTTATGATTCTAGACAAGCGGTAGATGAGATGGCTAAGATCTTAGGTGGTGATCCGCCAACTTATAACGATTATTTTAAAATCTATCATTTCTTTTTGAATGACCCTAATGGAATTAAGCTAGAGTTTCAAGTGTTTGAGGAGTAGACATGTTAAAAAAATATACGTTAAAGAATGACTTTTTAGAAGTGACGATTTTAAACCTAGGTGGTATCATTCATGAAATTAAAATGCCTGATAGAAATGGTTTGATAGAGAATATCATTCATGGTTTTAAAGATATAGAAGATTATAAAGAAAATGATGCCTATTTTGGTGCCATTATTGGTCGTACAGCTGGTCGTATTTGTAAAGGCAAGTATGATTTAAATGGTGAGGAATTTACCATGGAAACAGTTGATAGAGGCAATGGCCTCCATGGTGGTTTAAATGGATTTGATAAGAAGTATTTTATAGGACACCAAGAAGACAATGTTTTAAGACTGACCTATCATTCACCACATGGTGAAGAAGGTTTTCCAGGTAATTTGGATGTTGAGGTTATTTATACATTAGAAGGTGATTCGCTTTCTATTGATTACAAGGGTGTAAGTGATAGGGATACTCTACTGAATATGACCAACCATTCTTATTTTAACTTACAACCGTTAAAAAATATTTTAGATATGGAGTTAAAGCTAGACAGTGATTACCTAATAGAAATTGATAAAACATCCATACCTACAGGGAAACTTATGGATGTCAGTCATACACCATTTGATTTTAGAAAGAAAAAGACCATAGGCCGTGATCTGTTTTCAGATCATGAGCAATTGATTAGAGGTGGCGGTTATGACCATCCTTGGCTAGTAAAAGGTGCTTTAGAGTTATCTGCTTCTAATGGCCGTAAGATGGTCGTTACATCAGATCAAGCATGTGTGGTTATGTATTCTTATAATTTTCCAATACTTGACCATGCGAAACATTTAGGTTTAGCCATAGAGTTCCAAGCTGAACCAGATGGTATCCATCATAAAGGCTTTAACAGCAGTATTTTAAAAAAAGGAGATACTTATACTCAAAAGACCGTGTATAAGTTTATTGTAGATTAATGAATCAGAAAGATTTTGAAGCATTTGTAGATAGACTAGACGACAAACATGACATCATTGGGAGAAATAGACTGGGTAACTTTGCAGTTCTTGTAGCCCTTATAAAGCTAGAAGGGGACTATCATTTTCTCTTTCAAAAGCGTGCAAAAAATATACGACAAGGATCTGAAATTTCTTTTCCAGGCGGCCAATTTGACGAAGGTATTGATAAGAACTTTAAGGATACAGCTGTTAGAGAAACCTGTGAAGAACTTGGTATTTCATCAGATCAGATAAAAGTTATCAAGCAGATAGATTCATTTGTTGGACACGTTTATATAGAAAACTTTTTAGGGCTGATAGAGGTGGATTCTTTGGATGATTTAAACATCAACATGGATGAAGTTGCCTATGTATTTACAATGCCTGTACAGTACTTTATTGATAATGAACCAGAAACATATGGCATAAAGGTAAGGTCTTATTCTTCAGAAGTAGATGAAGCGGGTAATTTGATTGAGTATTTTCCAGTTAAAGAACTGGACTTGCCTGAAAGATACCATCATACATGGAACGACAGTCTAAGAGAAGTGTATGTTTATAGAACCAAACACGGTACATTATGGGGACTTACAGCTGCCATTGTTTATGAAACCATACAGAAGTATTTTTAGGAGGGATCATGAGTTATTACAAGTTTAAAAAGCTAATAGTTGGTAATGGCACAAGCATTGAAAATAAAATCATGCATGTAGAAGATGGTAAGATCTTAGAATTTCTAGATTCGTATGATGGTGACATGATTCAAGCAGATTACATCATGCCAGGCTTAATAGATTGTCATACCCACATTTGCTTTCCACCAGTTGCTGATATGATGGGTGCTATGGAAAAAATGAATGATACTGACATCGTCATGCATGCAGTAAAAAATCTAGAGGATATCCTTAAAGGTGGCGTAACCTATATCCGTGATGTGGGTGGTGTCAACAATATCCAGCTTCATTTAAAAAAGTATTTAAAAGATGGTTCCATCAAGGGTCCAGATATGCTTTGCGCAGGTAAAATCGTTACCATGACAGGTGGACATGGATGGACTGTAGGTAGAGAGTGTGATGGTCCTGACGAAGTAAGAAAGGCTGTAAGAGAACAGTTAAAGGCAGGCGCTGATCTGATTAAGGTTATTTCATCAGGGGGTGTATTAACACCAGGTGTTGATGTCAATGCCTATCAGTTTAATGTAGATGAACTGATTGCAGCAAGAGAAGAAGCACATAAGGCAGGTAGAAAAATTTGTACCCACTGTCATTCTATGCAGGGGGTTAAGAATTCCATCTTAGCAGGTATTGATTCAGTAGAGCATGCTACTATCTTAGACCAAGAAGCAGTAGATATGGCAATAGATGCAGGCACTTATTTTGTACCAACTTTATCTGCTGTCCACTTTATCATTAAACATGGTGAAGAAGGTGGTATTCCGAAGTATGCCGTTGATAAGTCAAAGTCTGTCTTTAAAAAGCATCAAGCAAGCTTTAAGCTGTCTTATAAGTCAGGTGTAAAAATTGCTATGGGTACAGATGTTGGGACGCCATTTAACAAACATGCTAGTTCAAGTGCTTTTGAGTTAGAGCTGATGGTTAAGGCCGGGATGACTGAAATGGACGCCATATTATCTGCAACTAAAAATGCAGCCATGCTACTAGGTGTTGATCATACACATGGCACCTTAGAGGCTGGAAAAGTGGCAGATTTCCTTGTTTTAGAAGAAGATCCAATTAAAAATATTAAAACGATTCAGTCGCCAAGCGTCTATAAAAATGGCTTAAAGATATAATGTGACCAAGAAAGTAATGTGCTAATCTCATGGAGATTGGCCTTCTTTTTTTGTAAAACGTTTTCTTAAATTAATGCTTGCATGCTTTTCGGCTCTATGTTACAATAAATAAATTTTAGTTGAAAAAGCAAACAAGTGTCTTTGATACACGGACAGGAGGCGTTTATGTTATACAAGAGTACAAGAGGTTATGAAGAGAAGGTTTCAAGTGCAAGTGCAATCGTTAATGGTATTGCACCAGATGGTGGTCTTTACATTCCTGAGTCATTTCCAAAATTAGATTTGGATAAATGTTTGAAGATGAACTATCAGGAACTGGCGTCCTATGTCTTGAAAATGTATTTGACAGATTATTCAGATGCAGAAGTAAACTGTGCAGTTTACAAGGCTTATGATGAAAAGTTTGTAGATGAAGTGGTGCCTGTAAAGTATTTAGAGGGTAGAAGTGTCTTAGAGCTTTATCATGGCAGAACACTGGCATTTAAAGATATGGCCTTATCCATCCTGCCACACTTAATGAAAAAGGCATCAAAAAAATTAGGCGTTGAAGATGAGATTGTCATTTTAACAGCAACATCCGGAGATACAGGCAAGGCTGCTCTAGAAGGCTTCTGTGACGTTGATGGTACCAAGATTGTTGTTTTTTATCCTTCAGAGGGTATCAGTGAGATTCAGAAACATCAAATGGTTTCACAAAAAGGTGACAATACTTATGTATTTGGTATCAAGGGGAATTTTGATGATGCTCAGTCAGCAGTAAAATCTATTTTTCTAGATGACGCTTTAAAGGCTGATCTAAAAGAAAAAGGCTACCAGTTTTCTTCAGCCAACTCCATCAACATCGGTCGTTTGGTACCTCAGATTGTTTACTATGTACATGGCTATTTAGACCATGTTAGAAAAGGTATGTTAAACTTGGGCGATTTTATGAATGTGGTTGTGCCAACAGGCAACTTCGGTAATATATTAGCCTCTAGATATGCTAAGGAAATGGGGCTTCCGATTGATAAGCTTATATGTGCATCCAACGAAAATGCCGTATTAACAGACTTTATTAAGAGTGGCACTTATGATTTAGATAGAAAGTTTAAGGTGACCAATTCACCATCTATGGACATTTTGATTTCTTCTAACTTAGAAAGGTACCTAGCATTTATAGGTGAGGATGTACCTGTATTAATGAACAAGCTAAAAAATCAAGGATCTTATACAATAAGTCCATCTGGCAAAGAAAAGATGAAAGATTTCTATGCAAGTTTTGCCACTGAAAGAGAAACGGTTTTAAAGATAAAAGAAGTTTATGAAAAAGAAGCTTACTTGATGGACACACATACTGCTGTGGCTCAAGTTGTTTATGACAGATATCTAGAGGATACTTCTGATGACAAGCCTGCTATGATTGCATCAACTGCCAGTCCTTATAAATTCACAAGAGATGTATTAAAAAGCATTTCAGATGATTTGCTTTTAGATGATGACTTTGAACTGATTCATGTATTAGCAGAAAAAACTGGTTTGGAAGTACCAGAGCCAATCAAATACCTAGCTGAAGACCTTGTTTTACATCCACATGTAATCAGTAAGGTATCAATTAAAAACACTGTAGAGACGATTTTGAGGTAGATTATGAAATATATTGTTGTACTCATAGATGGTATGGCTGATGAAGTCATAGAAAAACTGAATAACAAAACACCTTTAGAATATGCAGACATAAAAAATATCAATGCCTTAGCCAAGGCCTCTGAACTGGGAATGGTTCATACTGTACCTGAAGGCATGCCACCAGGGAGTGATGTTGCTAACCTATCTATTATGGGTTATGCACCAGATAAGTATCATACAGGTAGATCACCACTTGAAGCTGCCAACATTGGTGTCCCAATGTTAGCAGATGATGTCATTTTCAGATGTAATTTGGTAACTGTATCAGAGGACGAGCAGTTTGAAGACAAGGTGATGATTGACCACTCTTCAAGTGATATCACCTCAGAAGAAGCAAGTCTCTTGATGAAAAGTCTACGTGAACACTTAGAAGATGATATGAGAAAGTTTTATGATGGCACCAGCTATAGAAACATTGTTGTATGGCATAAGGGACATCTGGACTTGAAACTTGTACCGCCGCATGACTTTTTAGAGCAAACTTTAAAATCGTATGTTCCAGAGGGTGCAGATTGGATATGGGAGTTTGAAAAAAAGTCTTATGAAATCCTAAAAGATCATCCAATAAACTTAGATCGTGTAAAAAGAGGTTTAAATCCAGCCAATATGATGTGGATATGGGGTGAGGGTAGAAAACCTAAGTTAGATGCCTTTAAAGAACTTTATGGTGTTGAAGGTGTGACAATTTCTGCAGTTGATTTAATCAAGGGAATTGGTAGATGTGCTGAAATGGATGCCATTGAAGTTGAAGGGGCAACAGGTACGATTCATACCAACTTTGAAGGTAAAGCAAGAGCAACTCTAGAGGCTTTAGAAAAGGTTGATTACGTATATTTACACTTAGAGGCAACTGATGAATGTAGTCATCAAGGTAATTTAGATGAAAAAATTGAAGCTATTGAAATCATTGATAAGAAGGTGGTTAAGTTCTTAATAGATGAACTGAACAAAAAAGGCGAAGACTACAAGATGATGATTTTACCAGATCACCCGACGCCTGTTAGATTAAGAACGCACACCTCTAATCCAGTCCCTTATATGATTTATGACTCAAGAGATTCTAAAGATAGACATGCACTCAATTACCATGAAGGTGCATGTGAATCAACAGGTAATGTTTTTAAAACTGGACCTGAACTTACAAAATATTTTGTAAGAAAATAATAAAAAGTCGTTGACATGCATTTTTATGCATGTTATACTTCTTAAAAATCGAACCTGTGAGGAGACACATTATGAGATTATTTATTTTAAATATTAATAAACTTCATCATCATCATAGATTCAGAGTTTGTATTATGAATTAATTTTCATAGATGCAAGCTCTGCTTTTGCTGGCTTGCATCTATGATGACGATAGAGACGTCACGTAGAATGCGTGACGTCTTTTAGTTTTTTGTAGAAAAATATTTTGGAGGGAACAATGGATTATTTAGAAAGTTTAAGAGCAAGAAATCAAGTGAGAGAACGCGTACTTGACCTACTAAGAAATAACGGTTATCTGATGACGGAGACGTCATACTTTGAAGATTACGATGATTTTATTAAGTTTTCAGGTAGAACACCTAAAGAGAAAACAGTTAAGGTCATTAACAACTTAGGTAATATAGAAATACTAAGACCTGACATCACCTTTAACATTGTGAAATCAATTGCAGATAAGTACGATGGTAGCCCGATGAAGTTGTTTTATGATTCTGTAGTATTTGAAAATGGTGAATCTAGCATCTTAGAAAAAAGGCAAATGGGAGCTGAATATATTGGCAATATGTCAATAGAAGCTGATTTGGAAATGATTCATATAGCTAAAGATATCCTAAGACCTTTAGGTCAAACCATCATTGTTATAGGTCACACCAAGTATTTAGAAGGATTGCTTAAAGGTATCTTAGACATAGAAGTCAAAAGAACCATTAAGGAGATCATATATAATAAGCAACCACAACAGTTAAATGAACTACTCTTGTCAGTAGACATAGAAGAAGAAATCAAAGATAAGCTGAGGTATCTGGTATCTGTAAAGACCTTTGATGCAGACGAGTTATCATCTGGCTATATGAATGCAGATATGAAGATTGCCTTGTCTGAAATGACTTACTTACAAAGTCAACTAAAAGAGAGAGTCAGTTTCGATTTAAGTCTTTTATCTAAGTTTGAGTATTACGATGGTGTCATATTCAAGGGATATTATAAGGGCATGAACAGACCACTGATCAGGGGTGGCAGATACGATAAGTTATCTAGAATGTTTAATAAGGAAATGCCAGCTGTTGGTTTTTCACTAGAGTTTGATGATTTAAGGAGAATATCATGTTAAGAGTAGGACTAGCTAAAGGAAGATTATGTGAAGCTGCTATTGAGAGCTTCAAGAAATTAGACCTTAATGAGGTAATAGATTTAAAATCAAGAAAACTTGTTTTTAAAGACATGGAAAATAACATTGAATATATTTTATTAAAGCCAAGTGATGTGGTCACTTATGTAGAAAACGGCGTTTGCGACTTAGGCGTTGTTGGTAGTGATGTCATCATGGAAAGACAGGAAACAGTTTATGAACTAGCTGATCTGGATTTTGGCAAGTGCAAGTTTTCTATTGCAACTATGAAGGATGCTGAAGATATTATGTCGCTTGACAAGGTAAGAGTAGCAACGAAATATCCAAATGTAGCAAAGAAGTATTTTGAAGATATGAACAAGGAGATTGAAATCATTCCCCTGAATGGTTCAGTAGAATTAGCACCTTTAGTAGGACTGGCTGATTGCATCGTTGATATAGTAGAAACTGGCAATACACTCAAAGCCAATAACCTAGTCGTTGTAGAAGATATGCACGAGGTATCTGCAAGATTGATTTGTAACTCCATATCTTATAGATTTCATCAACCAACACTTATCAAATGGGTTGAACAGCTTAAGGAGGCGTAATGAGAGTTATAAAGAGTGATATTGAAAATTACTTGTCAGACTTAAAAAGTCGCCGTGTCGATTTAGATTTAAATCAGCAAGTCTTAAGTATCTTAAATACAGTCAAAAAGGAAGGGGATCAGTCCTTATACGATTTTACTGAAAGGTTTGATGGCGTTAAGCTAGATGCATTAGAAGTATCCAATCAAGCCATCCTTGATGCCTTTGACAGGATTGATCCACCGCTACTAAGGAGTTTAAAAGTCGCGAGAGACAATATTCAAGCTTATCATAAGATTCAATTAAGAGCGTCGCAATATTTAGAGATACCAGGTGGTCGCTTAGGAGAAATCATCAGACCGCTTGAGAGAGTTGGCATCTATGTCCCAGGTGGTAAAGCTGCTTACCCGTCAACGGTTTTAATGAATGCTCTACCTGCCAAACTGGCTGGGGTAGATCAAGTAGTTATGGTGACGCCTCCTATGAAAGACGGGAAAGTAAAAGATTCCGTTCTAGTAGCAGCAAAACTTGCTGGGGTAGATAAGATATATGCTATAGGTGGTGCTCAGGCAGTCGCAGCCCTGACTTATGGTACAGAATCCATTGAACCTGTAAACAAGATTGTTGGACCGGGTAACGCATATGTGGCTACTGCCAAGGGGATGGTTTCAGGCATTGTAGGTATTGACATGATAGCAGGTCCTAGCGAGATTTTGATTATGGCAGACCAGACTTCAAATCCAAAATATATAGCGGCCGATATGATTTCTCAAGCAGAACATGATGAAAAAGCGGCAGCCATTACAATCATAAAAGGAGATGAACGGGTTGATGAGATCCTAAAAGAACTAGATAGTCAGATGAATCAGTCGCCGAGAAAAGAGATTATAAAGGAATCCCTGAATAATGAATCAGCCATTCTGATTGTTGATTCTTACGAGGAAATGATTGATTTGGCCAATAAAATCGCGCCTGAACATTTAGAAATTTTGACTGAAAATTCAGAAAAGATGCTTGGCGGTATAAAGAATGCCGGTGCAGTATTTGTAGGTGCTTATTCACCTGAACCATTAGGCGACTACATAGCTGGCCCCAATCATACCTTACCAACAAGTGGTACAGCCATGTTTTCATCACCTCTAGGTATAGATGATTTTATTAAGAAGATGTCTTTGATTCACTATACAAAAGAAGGTCTTGAAAATGTTAAAGATGATATTGTAAACATCGCTGATGATGAAGGACTCTTTGGTCACTCTAATGCGATTAAGATTAGATTTGGAGGTTAAGATGAAAACTAAAATGAATATAGAGAGTTTAGTGCCTTATGAAGTCATGACATATAAAAATGTCATCCGATTAGATGCAAATGAAAGTGCTTACAACATGGATGTCAACATATTTAAATCACTCAACAGGTACCCTGATGACAGGGCAAGTGAGTTAAAGAATAAACTAGCAGATTATCTAAAAGTTTTTCCAAGTGAGTTGGTGATTGGTAATGGCTCTTCTGAGATGATTGAATTATTATTTAGAACATTTATTGAAAAAGGTGACAAAGTGCTTGGCTTTGAAAATTCTTTTTCCATGTACAAGGTTTTCTCTACCATTTATGAAGCCGACTACATAACCGTTTCTAATGATTATGTCATGGATATGGATGAGCTGATTAGAACGGCTATCTACGAACAGCCTAAGATGATTATGATCTGTAATCCTAATAATCCGACAGGTTACTTAATCAGCAAATGTGACATAGAAAGACTCTTAAAAATGTATGACGGTCTAGTAGTTGTAGATGAAGCTTATATAGAGTTCTCTGAGGGGTCCATGCTTAATAGATTGGATACCTATGATAATTTAGTGATCTTAAGAACTTTTTCAAAAGCTTGGGGACTAGCAGGTGCCAGAGTAGGTTATATGATTGCATCGGAAAACATAGTTTCAAGTGTATTAAAGGTTAAGGCACCTTATAACTTAAATGCTCTTTCTCAACAAGCAGCCCTTTATGCTTTAGATAATAAGGAAACCATGGCTGAGAATGTTAGAGCTATTATCCTTGAAAGAGAAATCATGGAAAGAACTTTAGATCAGCTGGATATAAAGGCCTACAAGTCCTCTGCCAACTTTATTTACTTCAAAGGACAAGATGATTTGTATGAAGCACTTCTTAAAAAAGGGGTTTTAGTCAGATTCTTTGGAGCCGGTAGATTTAGAGTAACCATCGGTAAAAAGGAGGAAAATGAAAGTTTTGTAAAGGCGTTGAAGGAGGCTTTAGTTGAGATCAATTAAAAAGCAGAGATCTACCAAAGAGACTGCTATAGATATAGAGTTAAATTTAGATGGCACAGGCGCGTGTGATATTGAAACAGGCATTGGTTTTTTAGACCATATGTTAACACTTTTTTCCTTTCACTCTAAGATAGATTTGAACGTATCTTGTAAAGGTGATCTAGAAGTAGATGGCCACCATACTGCCGAAGATATTGGTCTGCTTTTAGGAGACTGTATTTCAGAAGCCCTTGGTGATAAAAAAGGCATAGAAAGGTATGGGAGTGTTTATCTGCCTATGGATGAAACACTTGCAAGGGTGGTTCTTGATATATCTGGCAGACCTTACTTGGTATATGAATGTGATTATCAAAGATTTGATTTGGGTGGTCTAGATGTTCAAAACATAAAAGAGTTCTTTAAGAGTCTTTCTAATACTTTAGGTCTTACTCTTCATATGTCTGTTTTATATGGTGAAAACGACCACCACAAGGCGGAAGCACTTTTTAAAGGTTTTGGTAGGGCGCTTAAAGAAGCCGTTAAAGTAACAAGTGATGTCTTACCGTCAACGAAGGGGGTTCTATGATTACAATAATAGATTATGGTTTGGGCAACATAAGATCTTTGATGAACTGGTTCTCTAGAGCTTCTATGGATGTTAATTTCTCAAATGACTTATCTGTCATTCAAGCATCGGACTTATTGATACTTCCAGGAGTAGGTGCTTATGAAGATGCCATGAAAAAACTTAAGGAGAAAAATCTTGTAGAGGTCTTAGACAAACATGTTTCTGCAGGTAAACCTCTTGTAGGCATCTGTTTAGGCATGCAGCTTCTATATGATTCGTCTTATGAAGGCGGTTATTATAAGGGACTTGGTTTTATACCAGGTGACATTGTTCCATTTGATGAAGAAGAGGTCAAAGTACCTCAGATGGGGTGGAACACACTGACATCTAAAGATGAACGCTTTGATAGTAGTTATGTCTATTTTGTTCACTCCTATTATGCTAAGTCAGATTTTTCAGAAGTAGTCGCTTATACAGAATATGATGTGAAGGTACCTGCGATTGTAAAAAAAGACAATGTATTGGGTTTTCAGTTCCATCCTGAAAAGAGTGGAGACATTGGTCAAGACATGCTTGTTTTAATAAAGGAGTTAGAAGATGATTATATATCCAGCAATTGATATCTTAGGAGGCAAGGCTGTTAGGCTTTATAAGGGGGATTACGATAATGTCACTGTTTACGGCACACCTTTAGAAGCTGCTAATAAATGGCTTTCATCAGGCAGTGATTTTTTACACCTTGTGGACTTAAATGGTGCAAGAGGTGATGTAGACAATAGAGAAAAAATAGCTGAAATAAGAAGTGCGTCTGACTGCTTTATTCAAATTGGAGGAGGCATAAGGAATCTTGAACAGGCAAGAAAATATTTAGATCTTGGTGTGAATCAAGTCATCATTGGTACAGCTGCTGTTACAGATCAAGTCTTCTTAGAAGAACTGGTAAAAAAGTATCCAGACCAAGTAACAGTAGGCGTAGATGCTAGAAATGGCAAGGTTTCAATAGGCGGATGGTTGAGTGATACTGAACTCAATGCGGACGACTTCATCAAGAAACTTGAAGAAATCGGTGTTAAAAGAGTGGTATATACAGACATATCTAAAGATGGTACTTTGACTGGTCCTAACTTCTCTATGTATGAAAGCGTACTAGCAAGTGTTGATATTGAGATTATTGCGTCAGGTGGCATATCTTGTTTAGATGACTTAAAACGTTTAAAAAAGATCGGACTGGATGGCGTCATCGTAGGTAAAGCTTTATATGAAAACAAGTTTACATTAGAGGAGGCTTTATGTTAGCTAAAAGAATCATACCTTGTTTGGATGTCAGAGACGGTCGTGTCGTCAAGGGACAAAAGTTTCAGAACATCAAAGATGTGGCATCTCCTACAGATATGGCAGCCTTTTACTCGGCTGAAGGTGCTGATGAGTTGGTTTTTTATGATATCACTGCATCTCATGAAAACAGAGAAACTTCTCTTAAGTTTGTCAAGCAAGTAGCAGATGAAATCAACATACCATTTTGCGTGGGTGGTGGTGTCAACACCATTGAAGATTTTGATAGGATTCTAAAATCAGGTGCAGATAAGGTGTCTATCAATTCAAGTGCAGTTAAAAGCCCGGACCTGATTGCAGAGGGAGCTAGAAAATACGGCAACCAATGTGTTGTGGTTTCTATAGATGCCAAGTTGGTTGATGGTGTATACAGAGTCTTTGTTAAAGGTGGTAGAGAAAATACTGGCCTTGATGCCATTGAGTGGGCTAAAGAAGCAGTCGCATTAGGAGCGGGTGAACTTGTGATTAACAGCATAGATGAGGATGGGATGAAAAATGGCTATGATTTAAAGCTATTAGAGTTAATCTCTGGTGCTGTTAATGTACCCATCATCGCCTCTGGTGGTGCTGGCATTATGGACCACTTTGTTGAGGGGGCTCAATTAGCCGATGGCATATTGGCTGCATCAGTTTTTCATAATAAGGCAATTAAAATCAGTGAGTTAAAAGAGTATATGTATAAAAACAATATAGAAGTAAGAAGGTTATAATGGTTAAATTTGAAAATGGATTAATTCCTGTTATCACACAGGACTACAATACAAAAGAAGTCTTGATTCTTTCATATATGAATGAAGAGGCTTATAAAAAAACATTGGATGAAAATGCGCTTTACTACTACAGCAGGTCAAGAAATCAGCTTTGGAAGAAGGGGGAAACGTCAGGCAATACTCAAGAACTGATTTGCCTTACTTATGACTGTGATGGTGACGCTTTACTAGCTCAAGTCATTCAAAAGGGGCCAGCCTGTCATACCGGAAACACGTCTTGTTTCTTTAATGATTTACTCGGTACAAAGGCAACGGATGTAGTAAGTGATGTTTTTGATGTCATTAAAGACAGAAAGGTCAATCCCAAAGAAGGTTCTTATACCAACTACTTGTTTGATAAAGGCTTAGAAAAAATCTTAAAGAAAGTTGGCGAAGAATCAAGTGAAGTTATTATAGCGGCTATGTCAAAAAACAAGGAAGAACTTGTCTATGAACTATCGGATCTCTTGTATCATAGTTTAGTTTTGATGGAAAATGAAGGTGTAAGTTTAGAAGATATAAAAAGAGAGCTCAGCAAGAGAAGATAATTGTAATGGCTATTTATTGTGATGATGGAGGTGTATTGGTGACCAATACCCTTCTTTTTTTTATGTTTCTTTGTGGCATGTGGCTTGCTATATTGTCTGTAAAAGGGGGAATGATTATGAAAGTATGAGATTGATTTAAGGATTTATATCTAAAGTCAATGTATAAGTTGATGATAAGAATTTGATAATCAAATAGGAAATGAAGTTTAATGGTGCTTAAATGGTGGTAAATGGTTAGTAGATATAACTATTATAGAACCATTAGGCTTGTTATTCAGTAAAATCATTGGTATCGTTCTTGCGAAAACAATGATTGGAGGAAAAGAAATGATATTATTAAAAAATGGTTATGTATATTCTCCTGAGAAAATTGGCGTTAAAGATATTTTATTAGCAGGAAATAAAATCGTTGCTATTGAAGACAAGATAGACTTAGAGGGGCTGGATGTAGAAGTCCTAGATTGTTCTCAAAAGAATATTCTACCTGGTTTTATTGACAGTCATGTCCATATTATGGGTGGGGGTGGAGAAGGTTCTTTTAAGACCAGAACGCCTGAAATTCAATTGTCTGATATAACAACTGCAGGGGTTACAACGGTTGTAGGTTGTATAGGGACTGATGGTACAACCAGATCTATGAAGGCACTCCTGGCAAAGGCATATGCTCTAGAAGAAGAAGGTATTTCTACTTATGTCTATACTGGCTCTTATGAGGTGCCGGTAAAAACACTGATGGACTCAATTAGAGATGACATCATCTTAATTGAAAAAGTTATCGGGGTTGGTGAAATTGCACTTTCAGATCATCGTTCTTCAGTACCTAGTTTAGAAGAACTTTGCAAGCTTACAGCTGATGCCAGTGTGGCTGGCATGTTAAGTGGAAAAGCAGGTATTGTCAACATACACCTAGGGGATTCAAAAGAAGAGTTTGACTTATTACATCAAGTTACTGAAGTCAGTGATTTAAGTCTAGATAATTTTTTACCAACGCATGTAAACAGAAATAAATCACTCTTTCTAGAGGGGATAAGTTATGCTAAAGCTGGCGGTCACATTGATTTTACAACCTCTACAACTGATTACTTTCTTGAGCAAGGAGAAGTTTCTAGTCCAAAGGCTCTAAGAATAGCGCTTGAAGAAAATGTGGCAATTGACCGAATTACATTTACCTCAGATGGTCAAGGTTCTTTACCGGAGTTTGATGAAAACAACAGACTTGTTGGGCTGACTATTGGTAAATTGTCGAGTTTGTATGATTCTGTTAGACAAGCCGTGCAAGTCGAAGGACTTCCGCTAGAACTTGCTATCAAAGTAATTACAGAAAATCCTGCACATAAGTTAAATCTTAAGTCAAAGGGGCGCGTAAGGAAAGACTACGATGCAGATATTGTCATCGTTGATCAAAAGACATTAGAAATAAACCATGTTATTGCCAAAGGTAGACTCATGGTTAAAGATAAGGAGGTGCTTGTAAAAGGGACCTTCGAATAGGAGGTTTCATGAAAAGTATCACACTGGTTGCTGGTTCTAAGAGGACAAAAGAAACGCTTGTTAATCAAGTAAGAGATTATTTGGATGATTCCTTTTCTCTTAGAGGTTATGCCATAGACGAGGACGAGATTGATTGTCTAGAAGGAGACTTGATTATACTTTCTTCCAAGTTTATTTATGATGAACTAAAGATAGATGGTTTAATAAATGACGTCAACAATTTCATCATTGCCAACCGTACCATTAACAATGACTATCTTGACAAAATAGTTGAGATACCAGATAAAACCAAGGTCCTGTTTGTAAACGAACTGCCTGAAATCGTTTTTGAAATGATCGGACACTTAAGAGAAATCGGTATTAATCATTTAGACTTTATACCTTTTTATCCGGATATGGAGACTTATGATACGTCGGCGAGCATAGCTATTACGCCTGGTGAAATAGATCTAGTACCCGAGCATGTAGAAGAGATTTTAGATATAGGTCCTAGAATCATGGATTTTACAACCATTACTAAAATACTTGCTAAGCTTGATCTAATTGAAGAAAAAGCAGGTCAATTTTCAAAGAGGTATTTAGAAAAGACGACTAGAATCTCAAAAAGGTTGGCTGAATCCAAGCATAAGATTGTTGTTTTAAATAAGCATCTAGAAACGGTTATTGATGGTTTAAGTGATGGGCTTCTAGTTTTTGATGACTATGGTACCGTTAGTGTCTCAAATGAGAACTTCAAAAAAATCATTAAGACTAATCTGCCTTTTCACATTGGCAGAAATATTAAAGACATTCTCTATAATCATGACTTACTAGATTATTTAATGGATACAAGTGATTATGAAGAAAAAATATACCTGGTCAACAGGGTTGAGTATGCTGTTTCGAAAATGACGCTTAACAACCATTCTACAGTTGCCAAGTTTAAATCCGTCAAGGATACCATCAGTGAATCAGATAGACTAAAAAGAGAAATGGTAAGAAAGGGCTACTTTGCCAAGCATGAATTTAAAGATATCATCGGTTATTCTGAGTCCATTATGCATGTAAAAAATATAGCTGAGAAGTTATCGAAATCAGAGTTGACCATGCTGATTTATGGAGAAAGTGGCTCTGGTAAAGAGTTGTTTGCTTCTGCCATACACAATGCTTCATCAAGAAAAGACGGTCCATTTCTAGCTGTGAACTTTTCTGCTTTACCAGATGATCTTATTGAATCAGAGCTATTTGGTTATGAGGAAGGGGCTTTTACAGGTGCTAAAAAAGGTGGTAAGGCCGGTTTGTTTGAACAAGCCCACGGTGGCACCATCTTCTTGGATGAAATAGGCGATGTTTCTCTTAAGCTACAGGCAAGATTGTTACGAGTTTTACAAGAAAAAGAAATCATGCGCATGGGTGGTAGTGAAATAAAACCTATAGATGTCAGAGTAGTAGCGGCAACAAATAAGAATTTATATGAAATGGTTTCAAATAAAGACTTTAGAGAAGATCTTTATCATCGTTTGAAGATGGGCTATATCAAGCTGCCGCCTTTAAGAGAAAGAAAATCTGATATACCTGTTTTGATAAATTATTTATTGTCTGAAATATCTAATGAGACGGTAATTATAGAGGAAGCTGTTCTAAACAAGCTCTATCAATACAATTGGTATGGTAACATAAGAGAACTGAAAAACACCATTGATTATATGATGGCCATCAGAGATGGTAATACCATAACTATGACATACTTCCCAGATGAAGATTTTTTTCAATTGGCCAAAACTGAGAGTCTTTCAAATCAAGCTTTAGTTGAGCCTGTAAGTGGTGTCAACTTGTTTATTCTTAAAAGAATCAAGTACTACAACGACAACGATATACCGTGTGGTCGTGAAAAACTTTCAAATGATACATCAGGCACTGATTATGAAATGACTCAGTATCAGATGAGAACGAAATTAAGAAAGCTTATGAACAAGGATTTAATTGTTATGAGCAAGGGTAAAAGAGGGACTTTAATTACCGAAAAGGGTATTGGTCTTATAATGGGGCATTAGAAATATAATGGTTAAAAAATAACCATTATAGGCCCAATAAAAGTCTTATATGGCTAAGTTGCATATAAAATGACTTGGCATGTAATTTGCAATATATAGTCATGTAGGCAGATAGAATATATTAAGGGGGAAAAATGAGCGTTAAAAACAAAACATGGCGTATGCCAGACACGTACGTCATTATATTTTTTATTGTGGTGATAGCAGCTTTATTAACTTATATCATTCCAAATGGAACATTTGATATATCTTATCAAGCAGTGACAAGTCAAGACCAAGTATTGGTTGATGTTCCTGATGGTGATGTTGGCGAGTTCACTGTCGGTGACAACACTTACACACTAGATGCTTCTGGTGATAAGACTTACGTATTTCTAGGTGAAGAAGAAATTGGTTCTATAAAAAAATCCAAAGCACAATCATTAGAAATCGATGATGTCACAGTACTTCAAAAGTATGGTGATTATCAAACAGATGGTAGCAAGTCTAAAATCAAGCTCTTTGAAAAATGGGGTGGTGTTGGCTTTTTAAACTTTGCATTCGAAGGCTTTGTTTCAGGTGATAAATGGGGATCTGCAGTTGGCGTATTTATGTTTATCCTCATTGTTGGTGGTGCATTTGGCATCGTAATGAAAACTGGAGCTGTTGATGCAGGAATACTGCGCTTGATTGATAGATTCCAAAACGTTGAATGGATCTTGATTCCAGTCATGTTCTTCTTATTTTCACTTGGTGGTGCTATCTTCGGTATGGGAGAAGAGGCTATACCATTTACAATGATTTTAGTTCCTTTAATGGTAGCCTTAGGTTATGATGCTATTACGGGTATTTTAATCACATATGTGGCTACGCAAATTGGTTTTGCGACATCTTGGATGAATCCATTTTCTGTGTCAATTGCCCAAGGTATTGCGGGTGTGCCTTTACAATCCGGTTCAGGATTTAGAATATTTATGTTCTTGTTCTTTACTGCACTTGGTATCGCTTTTACACTATGGTATGCAAATATAATCAAAAAAGATCCAACAAAATCAGTCTCTTACAAGACAGATGCTTACTTTAGAAATGAGTTTGAAGGCAAAACTGTCGAAAACATGAAGTTCAAGCTAGGACATGGCCTTGTCTTAATAGCACTAGCACTTGCTATTGTATGGATTGTTCTTGGTGTTAATGAATCAGGTTACTATTTACCAGAAATTGCAACAGTATTCTTTACTTTAGGTTTAGTTGCCGGAATTATCGGTGTTATATTTAAGTTAGAAGATATGGGTGTTAACGATATTGCTATTTCATTTAGAAATGGTGCCAAAGACTTACTAGGTGCAGCAATGGTCGTAGGTCTAGCAAAGGGTATAGTTTTAGTATTAGGTGGTACTGGTGCTTCTACGCCTTCGGTTATGAATACTATTCTTAATGGCATGGCGGGTGTACTTGATAGTTTGCCAAACGTTCTGTCAGCATGGTTTATGTATGTATTCCAATCTATATTCAACTTCTTTGTTGTATCTGGCTCTGGACAGGCTGCCCTTACCATGCCATTGATGGCGCCGCTAGCTGAACTGGTTGGCGTTACTAAGCAAGTTGCAGTACTGGCTTTCCAATTAGGTGATGGTTTTACAAATATCATTGTACCAACATCAGCGAGTTTGATGGGTGTACTGGGTGTTGCAAGAGTTGAATGGACAAACTGGTTTAAGTTCCAAATCAAGTTCCAGGGCGTTTTAGCTGTATTTGCATCTGTATTTGTAATTGTGGCTGTTATCATTGGTTTTTAAATACTTGACTCAAGAAGGGCTCTATAAGGAGTCCTTTTTTTATTGCTTAGGAGCGTGTCCAGTTAAGCTGTCCGCACGCTAACCGGTGAAAGTCCGGTCTCTGTAATCGCCAAGGAGCAGAGTAGCTATATGACCAAGTATAGGCGAAATCTTATGCTTGAAGCGTCATGAAATAGTACCTCAAGTAGGGCTAGCAAATATGCAGGCCGTAACTTAAAGTGAATTCTGCAGCCCTGTTATAAAACCCGAAAGGGACCAAAGAAACTGATGAGCCTCTTCCTTATGGGCGAAATCGAAAGAAATCAAAGCAGAACTTGGAGCCTTTGATGAAGAAGTTTCCGGGGTATGGGAATCGGCATGTATAGAAAGTGAGTGGACGGAACTGGAGAGACCCTCCTCTGCACACTAATGTGTAAAGAAACGACCTATAAGCGGCATGTGAAATGGAAGTTTGCAGAAAGGGAGTCGGAGGGGAACATAGTACCGATAATAATAAGGACAACATAACCTTATTTAGGAAAGGTTCCCTGCTTAGTTTGTGCTTTTGAAGGAGGTAAGAGTGAGTGAATGTCATAAAGACTAATAACACCAAAGAAAAAGTTCGAAAACTTCAGAGAAAGCTATACCAATCTGCCAAGGTAAATGGTAAAAGAAAGTTTCATGCACTTTATGATAAAATCTATAGAATAGATATACTTAAAGAATCATGGAAGAAGGTTAAGAGTAACAAAGGAAGTGCTGGTATTGATAAGCAGACCATTGAAGACATTGAAGCAATTGGTGTCGACAAGGTATTAGAGGAATTGCATGTTAAACTAATGGAGGGTACATATAATCCTCCGTCTGTAAGACATGTAGAAATCCCAAAAGGTAAAGATGCCACAAGACCATTAGGTATTCCAACTGTGAAAGACAGGATAGTACAAACTGCTATGAAGACAGTACTAGAACCAATATTCGATGCAGATTTCTTAGACTGCTCATATGGTTTTAGACCTAAACGAAATCAACATCAAGCTTTAGAAGTAATCAGAAAAGCATGTAATAACAAGGGAAATTATGTCCTAGATGCTGATATAAAAGGTTACTTTAATAACATCAATCATGACAAACTAATGCTCCTAATGGAGCAAAGGATTAGTGATAGAAGAGTCCTTAAAATGATAAGGAAGTGGCTAAAAGCTGGTGTAATGATTAAGGGTGATTTAGTAGAGAGCGAAATCGGTAGTCCTCAAGGCTCATCCATTTCGCCGCTCCTTTCGAATCTATACTTGAACTACATGGATCAGGTGTGGGAAAAACACTATAAACATCTGGGTGTACTAGTTCGTTTTGCAGATGATTTTGTAATCATCTGCAAGAATAAGAAAAACGTAGACCATAGTTATTATGTTGTACAAGAAATAATGAGACGGCTTTGCTTGGAATTGAGTTCAGAAAAGACTAAAGTTATAAATTTATGGGGTGGCAAAGAAGGTTTCGATTTTCTCGGTTATCATCATAGAAAGACTAAGCAAATTACTAAGTCAGCTAGAGAATACTATGCTATAGAAAGATGGATATCTAAAAAGAAGCACAATAGAATTAAAGATGTTATTCGAGATATTACCAACAAAGCAACAACCTATAATGACATTGAAACTATGATTAGGACCTTAAACCTTAAAATTGTTGGGTGGCGTAATTACTACGGTCTGTCATCGACGAGAGTATTAATGAAAATTGATAACTTTATCAAACATCGATTGATACT
Organism: Acidaminobacter sp. JC074; assembly: GCF_022496765.1. Classification (GTDB taxonomy): domain Bacteria; phylum Bacillota; class Clostridia; order Peptostreptococcales; family Acidaminobacteraceae; genus JABXKX01. The sequence goes on from NZ_VANV01000010.1 coordinate 202,502, forward strand.
TTGGTATAACATAAAAAGGAAAAGAAGGAAGCTTAATGACTACTATGAAGTCAAGAAGCTTATATATTCATTAGGACTCAAGCGTATGGTTGTGTTTTAAACCGTAAAGCAGATGGAAGAAGAACTTCGGAAAGCCGTATGAAGGAAAACTTCACGTACGGTTTGATGAGGGGGAGCTGGCGGAGATAATATCAAAGCCTGCTTTCTACTCTACGATTGTATTGATCTAAAATTTCTAAACATGATTGTATGCCTTGCAAATACTCATCGTTATCGTGATGGAAAGATATTACAATTATTCTTGTTGATATAAAATCAACTTTGAAAACGCATACTATGTGTAATAAAACATCACCGAACGAACGTTTGCTCTTTTGGAGGTTATGATGTATAATCATAGTTAAGAGGAGGTAAATAATGGGAACAAAACATGTAAAGAAAAAGAGAACAAAGTCGTTGAAGTTAGCTTATTCATTTCATGTAGAAATTGAGTCTAGATTTGATGAAACAATTTATCAAACCAGTATTCATATGGGCAAGTTCTATAATATGACTTTGTATGAATACCATCAAAAAAATTATCTTACACAGAACCAGTTTTATGATAAGTTTAAAGATCATTATAGATGTGGTTATTTACAAGCGCATACTTACATTCATGCAATAAAGCAGTGTATGAAAGATATGTC
>NZ_VANV01000089.1 GCF_022496765.1 Acidaminobacter sp. JC074
TCTTAACTTAACCTCGATGGTTGTATCATGATGCCTTTAAAGCCTATATACGATGGATAGACTTCTGTAACCCTAACATATTTTCTATTTGTTTTAAGAAAAACCTAACTTCTTTCTAAAAGATAAGGAATAATTCCACAAAAGCAAAAGAAACAAGTCTTTTTACGAGGTACAATTKATTTCKTTGTTACGAGAGCGACCATAGATCAATCCCCCCTTTTTTTGTATGTGGAAGTATTAAATACACCCATTCTTCTTCTTCTGAGCTTCATGTTCCTMCTCCCAAGAGACATGTCAGGTCCAGKGCATCCCAATTGGATTGAATGGGATGACAGTTTCTCATTCCKAATCTGTAAAATCAAAATTTCGATMAAATCACACATCGCAATATACCAGGCCTTCTAATTCTTTRAGAGGTTTATCTAAAAKATTCGCAATATAACTAGGAAGRCGYTTTAAATACCACACATGGGTTACTGGGCATGCCAGTTTRATGTAGCCCATTTGATATCGTCGTATTCGAGAATCAACAAATTCAACTCCGCATTGTTCACAAAATTTYGGGTCTTCTTTCTCATCTCCGATTACTCKATAATTTCCACAAGCACAAATTCCACTTTTTATAGGACCAAAAATTCTTTCACAAAATAATCCATCTTTTTCAGGTTTATTGGTTTTGTAATGAAAAGTATA
>NZ_VANV01000094.1 GCF_022496765.1 Acidaminobacter sp. JC074
GAATTTAACCGTGTTTGTAAGTGATTTAGAAAACTTACCAACAACAGTATTAGAACCAAAAGATTCAAACTTAAGACCAGTTGTAAAAGGTGAAACTTCTAGTGAAGCACAAGTTGTAAGAACCATAGAATTTAAGGATTCAGCTGATAAAGTTTATGAAACATATACAGTAACCTATGTATTAAGAAACAAGCCGGTCATCACATTAAATGGTCAGGCAAGTGAGTTAGTTAAAAAAGCTTCTGGGAACTATACAGATCCAGGTGCAAAGGCAAAAGAGCACGATGATCCAGTAGAAAAAAATGCTGTTACAGTGGATACTGTGTCATTAGAAGTATCAGGTTCATTTGATATCACTTACACATATGAAGATTCAGTTTATGTTTATACTGGTGATTCTAAAGTCAAGTTACAGGCTAATCCAGTTACAAGATTAGTGACAGTAATTGATCCAGCTATCAAGTCATTAAAAGTAGCAAATGATGACTTAGTAAGTGAAATTGAAAACGTGAATTTAACCGTGTTTGTAAGTGATTTAGAAAACTTACCAACAACAGTATTAGAACCAAAAGATTCAAACTTAAGACCAGTTGTAAAAGGTGAAACTTCTAGTGAAGCACAAGTTGTAAGAACCATAGAATTTAAGGATTCAGCTGAT